>NZ_CP086380.1:205000-1405000 GCF_020889625.1 Deinococcus radiophilus | reverse complement strand
AGGGCAAGGAGAGGTCCAGATCAATGATTCGAGTGACCAGGAAGCTGCCTGCGAGGTAGCGGCCCTGGCAGGTGAAACGGCGTAGGCCTCGATATGGGAAAGCAATCTTGGGGTACACAAACAGGCTCTGTGAGGTGTGGCGTTGACCTACAGAAAGTTCATTCGCCAGTTGAAGGGCAGCTTTGCGGGCTACCGGGTCAAGGGTGAGCCAGGCCAGTTGAGGGGTATCGGTGGCTGGAAAGCCTTTTGGGAGGGGATATTTGTAGATGCCATCTTGCAGGACACCACTTTGGCTGATTTCAGAGAGAACTGAGCCAATTTCACCGGAAACGATGCTCTGAAGGACTCGGGAAGATGTGCCGTAACCCCAGCGGATGAGTTCAAGGGCAGGAACGAGCAGTCGGCGGCTCTGGGTTTCAAGGGCAACGTATCCGCTGTGACTGAGCATGTCCCATGCGTTACCAGTCAGGGTGTTGGTGGGATTCAGGTCAGGGGATTCGGTGAGTCGCAAGGCCTTTTGACTGTCGAAGTCAGCCAGGAAAGTTTCAGTGATGGTGAGTGGGCGGCGGTTACGTACCAGCTTGCGATTACGGAACATCATGCCAACGTGTAGAGCAGGCAGGTCCCCGAGGCTGAATTCCACGCGCAGAACGCGCTCAAGATCAAAACTCTGAGGGAACCGCCCATAATTGACCTGTGCGGGTGAGCGGCGAGCAGAGTATGGAATAGCCGCCAGAAAGGCGAGTAGGCCTGGTTGACTGTTTCCGGGCCTGGGTTCAAGTGGTCCCAGCCAAGTGAGTACCCAGAGACGATTATCTTCTGGAAGGGCATTCAACTGCGGCCACTTTTTCATCAGGCTGCCCGCCTGACTTCAGTCTCACCTAATTTGTACGAGTCGCAATTAGCGTTTTTATTGACATGGTCGCTGCTTTCAGTCACGGGTGCGCGGGTCAGCTCGTCCACAGTGAGACGCGGCACCTGCGTGACCAAATCTATGCGGTCCAAAAGTGGGCCGCTGAGTCGGGCCAAGTAGCGGGTTCGTTGCGCGGGGGTGCAGGTACAGGCCTTTTCAGGATCGCCCAAGTGTCCACAGGGGCACCCGTGTACAGAGTAATCAAAATAAACTATTGAGAACGGCGTAGGTCTGAAGCTTCTCAGAGACGTATCGTGCCCCTTCAGCACACCGCTTGGCTAACCATGCCAACTCCAAGTAGTGCCGTTATCAATAGAATGGCAACGACAGGGGGGGTCACTTCCCGCGCTCTCTTGCATTCAAGCCACTCAGCGGCCGTATTGTTTAGAGAAAGGCGGGACGATAGCCGATCAGGGTGCGCCCCATGATGCTAGGGGGAAGAAAACATCGTCCTGTACGGCTCTTAGAGGAACCTGTCAGGTGCTGAGGCTGTTGACTACAACGCAAGCTTCACTATTCGCTACTTCTTATTGTGCCGAGTGTCAAGTGGAGTGTAAAGTTATGACATGGATAGAGCAGTGCAGCAATCAGACGCTACCCCTCAGCAGTCACGAGCGCTGCTGCTTATGCTCACAGCAATAGGGATAGCCCCTATTACGGATATTACGGACTACATCCCGAAGATACAAGGTAGACTGCGTTTGGCAGGTTACCCAATTAATGAAGCCAGCAGATCAGATGAAATATTCATTTCTCCAGATGGCGTGCGCATAGAAAATTCTATTGAATGGCACTTCCAAAATTCTGGACGAAACTTTAGTATTAGGGTTTCTGCTTCTAGATTCGTAATTGAGACAACCGATTATCAGGGTTTCGAGGATTTTACCAACAAGGTAAGAGAGATTCTCGCAATACTACATGAGGTTTTGGGAGTTATGGGCGTCCAGGGCATCGGTCTTCGCTATGTAAATCTAGTACAGCCTCGTGCAGGCGAAACATTTAGAACCTATTTACACGATAGACTAAGTGGCTTAGATGACGATTTCCTCGAACTTAGCGAATCAATGTTTAGTGCTGCGTTTGTAGGCAAAACCGACGAGGGTCAGCTATCAATACGTATACACGAAGCACCACTCCCGACTGATGGAGCGGAGCTGATGAGGCTGCAAGTTCCAGCGGATTTGGCCACAAATATGATGATTGATGGCGACAACTTATTTATACCTGGCCTAAGGTATAGACTTCTCGATCTCGATCACCGCTCGGCTGTAATATCAGAGGATTTTGCTGTTCCAAGAATTCTAACGGCGCTTGAGCGCTTACATGAAACCATAGGCAGAGCTTTTGAAAGCTCATTGAAAGCCGGGGCATATGCCAAGTGGTCTGCATCAATGAGGGAGGGATAATATGCTACTCGAAGTAAATATTAATTTTCAGCACTCTATTCCTACATACCCTTTGTCATCTAATCCATCAGTTGTCATTTCTGGGAGTGCCCCAAAAGATGTTCATATCAACCAAAAAAACTATCAAGCCCTCTCTGCGATTATTGGCAGCGGAGGCAGTATCAATAGGAATTATCATTTAATCAACGACTCTCACACCGGTAGTATGCATGTGATCGTAACGCAAAGGATATCTGAGACTGTTCCAGACCAGTTATCCGAGATAAAAAGATTCCTAATACCTCAGATTAAGGACATAGCGACTGTTCTTGGTGTCCAGCGGCAATCTGTATATGCATGGCTCGCCGGGGAAAATGTAACTAAGGAGAACTCATTAAGAGTTAGAGAAATCCATACATTTGCTGCTGTAGCAAAGGATAAATTTTTTGGCACTAGCAAAAAGGCTCTTGTATCGCATCTAAACAAGAGCGACTTGGTGAATCTCCTCTCAAAAACCGAGATTTCCAAAGCCGAAATCGAACGAGAATTAGATCGAGTTTCAAAAGCAGCAATTGCGCAAACTCACAAAATTAATGCTCGTCCAAAGCTTGACCTGAAACATTCGGCAATGCGCACAGGCGCAGTGAGAGATTTGGAAAAAGCCCAAGATACTCTTGATATTCTTATTGGAAGAGGGTACCTAGAGGAAACAAAGGGATAAAGGAGATGGCAGACCCAGGGACCGAAAATATAAAGGGTTTCGGCTGGCGACAGGGTTCCGCACTGCCTCCAGAGCTTATAGGAAAGTTGATAAGCGAAAACTATATTCCTGACGTGAATGAGGACGAGGGCTATTTCGTAATCAGTCAAGATTGCGATGTAGTGAATAGAAGCTTGACAGCTGAGCCATATTGCGAAATTCTACGTTTCCAAAAGGTACAGAGGGAACAAGGGAATTTCATGGATGGCAAAAATCCCAGAAAGCTTCAGTTTAAGACAAGTGATTCCGATATATACGAATGTTCAGTTCATGATAAGGAATGTATACCTAGAAATCTGTTAAATGGTTTTCGACCACTAGAGACGATCTCTCTCACTCCAAAGATAGTGAGGACAGTACGCCTCTGGCTTGCGAAGCGATACTCTAGAGAATCCTTCCCCGATGCATTCAATGATCGTTGCAGAGCGGTAAATGATCCTATTAAGAAGCAGCTAAAAGCAAGGGGGGAATACTTTGAAGCGATATACTTAACAATCGACAGTATGGAGGAGCTTAGTGAGGATAAGTCTTACGAGATTACGTTAGTGGGCTGCCTTCACCTAGATATTGAAGAGGGGGACGAAAGATATCTTCAGGCAGAATCATGTATGGCTACAGTTTCGAAATTACTTGAGTCCTGTTCGGGCATAGACGTAACCGATCAAAGATTAGAGTCAAAGGAGACAATCACACTAGCCGATTTAGACTTTTTAAAGCCCTGGGATGTTTGGGGACCTCAGTAGGTGACAACTTCAGTTTCACATTGTCCTAGACGGCAAAAACCAACAGTCGGCCCCATCAAGCTTGATGGGGCCGACTGTTCACGGTTTCCTGAGAGTGTGAAAACAACAGAATCCGCCGCCCAGCAGGCTACCGTACTGACCCGCCACTTCAAAGCACACGCGAGTCACCTCCGCATTGACACCCTTCAGCGGCTGATCGATGTGCTTCTGGCGATGATTGCCGCGAGGAGCATCAATCATCACGACCTGAGTCCTCACATGCCCGGTATCAGCACGCCGCAAGCCAAGAAAAGAAGGGCGGACCGAACCTTCCGGGATGAGCAGCTGGACATGGACTTTTTCATCGCTCTGCTCGTCGTCCATCTTCCACCGGGGAAGGTGTTGCTGAGTCTGGACCGCACCAACTGGGAGCATGGGGAAACGCCCATCAATTTTCTGGTGCTTGGAGCCGTGGTTCATGGCTTCACCCTGCCCCTGATTTGGGTTCCTCTTGATGAGTCTGGGAACAGCCATACCTATGCCCGTATGTGGCTGGTATTGAAGCTCCTCCGCGTCTTGCCAGCGAAACGCTGGCAAGGCCTGGTGGCTGACCGTGAGTTCATCGGTGCGGAGTGGTTCCGTTTTCTCCGTCGTCAAGGCATCAAGCGGGCGATCCGCATTCGGCACAGCGACATGCTGGACGACACGAATGGGAAGGAATGGTTTAAGCACGTCCAGCACGGTCATTTCCATGAAATCGACGAAAAGGTGTTCGTGTTTGGCGAACTCATGCGGGTGGTCGCGACGAGGTCATCCACAGGTGACCTCGTCATCATTGCCACAGATTTCAGCGCTCGGAAGACCTGGAAGCTGTACAAGCAGCGCTGGTCAATCGAGTGCACCTTCAGCAGCTTCAAGATGCGAGGCTTCGACCTGGAGCGGACTGGGATGACGGAAAGGAGCCGTCTACAGCGGCTCTTTGGCCTGGTGACACTGGCCTGGGTGTTCTGCTTGCGCCTGGGGGTCTGGCTGGGCCAGACCCAGCCCATCCCCGTTCTCAAGCATGGTCGTAGAGCGGTCAGTCTGGTGCGGCACGGTGCTCAGCATCTCGTGGATGCCTTACGGTGGAAACCCAAACAGTTCATGGCTGTCCTAGACCTGTTGACCCAGCCCTTTTGCCCACCAGGAGCGCCTTTAGACGAAGTTGTCACCTACTGAGGTTTGGGACTATCTTAGTGTCTCCTGATTCTGTCCTATCTTGCCCCCATGCCCACCGCCCGCATCATCGACACCAATACCGGCGACGTACAGCTGCGCCAATATGAAACCGCCGCCGAAGCCCGCCGCGAACTGGCACGGGAGCTGGGGCGGCGGCTGGTCTGGGAGCGTGAGGAAACGGAGTGGGTGGCGGTGGATGACGAAGTGGAATACCGGGTGGAGGTAGACCCCAATCAGGAGTAAGCCCTACTCGCAGGCCACGCCGTCATTGTCCCGATCCATCGCGGGCCGGTATCCAGGCTGACCACGGTACAGTGGCGCCGCCCCAGCAGCACGGGCCGCCGAGCAGTTGGCGTAGTAGACGTTGCTCGGAGCGGGTGCCGGGGCCGCTGCCGCAGGCTTAGGAGCGGATACGGGTGCAGCCGCAGGCTTGGCCGGTTGCAGCTGCGCGGTCCCGTTGGTGGGCGGGGTGTTCGGATCTTTGCGGTAGTTCCAGGGCAACTGGTAGGTGCCTGCGTGCAAGCCTCGGCCCTGCTGGACCGCCTGCCGGTGGGCATCTGCATAGATGCTGCCTCCGTACTCGATGTACGGGAGCGCCAGGCCGCGCTCGACCAGGAGGCGGTTGAGGTCAGTGTTGCCCACCCGGCAGACAGCGACCATTCGGCCATAGCGGTCAATATCCTTCTGGAAGCAGCTGACGTTTTTACCGGCAATCAGGGCGGCCAGCTGATTGGCGCTCTCGCGGCCACAGCCGTAGGACTGGCCGTTGCGGGTGCAGGTCTGAGAGGACTCCGGCGCATCAATGCCGAACAGGCGGATTTTGGTGCCTCGAATCTGCAGGGTGTCTCCGTCGGTCACGGTGGCAATACCCACGATGGTGGGTGCCTGGGCAGAGGCGGTGGCTGCCAGCAGCAGGGCGGCAAGGGGCATGAGTTGGCGCATAGGGACAGGATAGGGAAAAGCAATGCTGGATGCCTGCGCATCTGAGGACGACACAAAAAAACCCCCACCTGCCCAGGCCGAAGCCGGAAGCAGGTGGGGGCTTTCTCAGTTCACTTTTTGGGCGGCAGCGCTGGAACATCCTTGGTCGGGTCCACCGGCAACCGCTCCAGCACCAGGTCGCCACTCTGCCGCACCCAGACCCGCAGCACGCCGCCGTACTCCCAGGGGCCGCCGGGCGAGGGGTAGACCTGCCGCAGCTGCGGCACCAGCTCACGCAGGTCCTGGCTGGCGTACTGCGCTGCACCGTCCCAGAGGACCGGGTCGCCGCCGCCCATCGGCACGAGCAGCACCTGTGGCTCACGCTGCTGGGCCAGCACCCTCTTCGCCTTTGCCAGCAGTTGCTGGCGGTGTGGCAACCCATTGGTACCGCCATTGATGCGCCGGGTGATGCCCAGCACATCGTCACGGTCTGCCAGTGCGTTCAACCCCCGCGCCGTCCAGAAGTCACCAGCGGCCATAGCGGAGTAGGTCGGCTGCAGCAGTAGGTCCGGTTCCTGTACCAGGTTGATGCCGAGGCGGGCGCCGGTTTCGGCGTAGTTGGCTCGGCCCGTCAGCTGGATGAGGCCCCGACCCCGGTAGCGCCAGCCGTCACCGCTGGCCGGGCTGCCGTTGCCCATGCGGTTTGCGTAGCAGTGGTCGGCAATGGCCTGAGGCTTACGGTGCAGCTGGAGGGCCAGGCTATTGGGCAGCCACCGGCCCCGCGCATCGCGTTTGCCGTTGCTGTAGCGGTGCGGCCAGGTGTTGGCCAGACCGCTGGCGGAGTAGTTTAGGTTCTCGCCCTGGGGCAGGAAGCCGGACTCGTGGCCCAGCTGCGCCAGGAAGTGCGCCAGGCGTAGGGGCGTGGTGATGTCAAAGCGAACCGCCGCCTGCTGGAGAGCGTGGGCGGCGGTGTCGGCTTGTTGAGCGGTGAGCTTCGGGTTGAGTTGCCGGAGTAGTTCAGCGGTGATCATGGGAGTCCTCCTGGGGGGGCTGGATACCGTACCGCTGCAGTTGCCCCTCAAGCTGCTCGATGCGGCGGCGCTGCTCAGCAATGGTGTCAGTCTCATTCGGGCGCAGAATGACCCGCACAGCAATCAGGCTCACGGCCAGCAGCACGGCAGCAAAGGCCACGGTCAGCGGCTCGCCGGTCATCCGCACTTCGCCCAGGCGCAGGCTGATCCCGATCAAGGCACCCCAGAGAATCACGGCTGTCAGGCCATGCATCGAGCGGGCCAAGAACAACGCCACCCCGATCAGGAACAGGGTCGTCATCCGGGCGTATACCGCGGCGTCGGGTAAGCCACTCAGCACGGGGACGCGCCCCACGTCTGCCAGCAGTCCAGGCGCGTACTGCGTGCCCAGGGCCAGCAGCAGGGCGACCACCAGCCCCAGGGCATGCCAGCGGGTAAAGGGGGGGTCGTTGGGCTGATAGGCCCTGGCCCAACCACTGAGGCGTTCACTGCGCGGTTGGGGGTGGGCGGTGTTGTGGGTCTTCATCATGGTCACCTGCCTCCGTAGGGGTGGTGGGGGTGGCCTTGGCCTGCGCGGCTTCGGCCAGGGTGGAGAGGGGGCCGGCCAGAGCGGTGCTGAGATAGCCCAGCAGCAGCCCCATCCCGTCGCGGCTGATCAGATCCCAGAGTTTGGGACCTAGCACACCGCCGGCACCAGCGAGAAAGCCAATCCCGCTGACATTGTTCAGCCAGGGGAAATGGGGTGGCAGACCCAGCGCCAGCAGGGTGCCGGTAATGGTCCCGATCAGCACGTCGGGGATCAGTGTGCGCCAGGGAGTGAGTGGCAGGCCCCTGGCGCTCTGGGCGTTGCGGGTCCGTGCCGTCATCAAGATGCTGACCAGGGTGGACATGAAGGCCGCGTAGGCCACGACCTGCAGGTCCAGGCCGGTGAACGGCGAGGCCGGAGGGGTGTCGGGTTGCTGCATGGGGGCTCCTGTTCATCGGGGTGGCCTCATTCCGGGGATCACGAGTGGGTAGACAGTGCCAGACTGCGCGCGCCAGCCGACCCGCCACCACCAGGGGATGCCGGAGCGGATCAAGGGGGCAGCCTTCGTGATGCGCTGAAAGCCCACACGTGGGTACGTCCCCCCGATGTAGCTCTCCAGGCGCACGTCGGCTACGGTGCCTGGCGGGCACTCGGGGCGCAGGCGGACGGTGACCAGATAAAAACCGGGCAGCACCGTCTCGCGGGCACTGGCGGTGACGCGGCAGAGGGACGGCGCGGGGCGGGCCTGCGCCATCAGCCCGGTCGGGGGCGGCAAGGCAGGCACAGGCGGAATGGCAGCGGCCCCGCTGGGAATCAGCAGGGCCGCGAGGGTGAAATATAGGCGCATAAGCACCTCCTTAGCCCCGGCATAAGCGAAGGCCCCACGCCTGCCGGGAGGGTGTGGGGGTAAGAAAAAACCCCGCTTGGGGGCGGGGTGGCGTGGGGCTTTAAGGCTGGAACTACTGGTTGATGTCTTCGCGCCAGATGCGTTCGTATTTCTCAAGCACAGCGTTGTTGGTGACATCGTTCATGGCGTGCAGCAAATAAATATGGACGATGTGGTACGAAGCGCTCATATGAGGCACTGGGCGGTCATATGTTAGGTAGCCCAAGTCGTAGGCGCTGATGCCATCCATGTCAAAGAGCGGCAATATCGTCTCCAAAGTGTCCGTGCCGCGTCGGAACCACAGAGCAGCTTGGTTGCGAACGGCTGCATCAGGAGCAACTTGACTCAGGTCGTACAGGCCAAGCAGAGAGAACATGAAGCCATTGAGGGTGTAACCGGGAGGGTCCGCCAAATACTCTTCAAAAATCACTTTGTTAGACCACTCTGGCTTCACAGCGCCAAGGTCTTCTCGAGTGCCACCCTGGTCCACAGATAGCACCATGCAGTCCATAGCCCTTTTGGCTGCATTGATGTATTTGACGTCTTTGGTGACATCAAACGTCCGCGCCAGCAAGCTCATGCCTTGCCCCTGTGCCATGCCACTGATCCAACCTGGCTCATATGCCGTCTTGGACAGGTAGTAGCGGAAGGGCGAGTGATATTCAAAACAGCCCTTCGCGTTTTGTGAGGTGATCAGCCAGTCGGCACTATTCACCATGTCACGGTAATCAGTTTTGGCGTACTGTGCCTGCTCTGCTGGCGTGTTGGTGACCAGGCGGGCGTGACCCGTCAGGCCATGCTGTGCGATCAAAACGGGTGTTTTGTAGTAAGCGTCCCCATAGATACGCTCTGGGAGGCCATTCTCGTCATATCGGATATGGTCGTATTTCCTATCCCGGAATTTGATGGCGTAGTTCAGGTAGTTGCCACGAGCGGTATAGCCTCCCGGCACGAAGGACCACTCCACTTTTGTGTTGACCTTGAAGTGCTCATCACGTGTTTTTTGCACTTCCGCACGTACCTCGGCGGTAGAAATATCGAAGCCCAACGCGGCTGGTGAGGTGGGCTGGGAAGATGCCGGGAGAGCTTGAGCGCCGCAGGCAGTAGAAAGGGCTAAGAGCAGACTACCTGCTGCAATGGAAAGGGCTTTTCTCATGTCTGCATCATAGCTGAGCTAAAGTACGTGCGGCACCAGACTTGCCCTAATGGAATTTTTGTAACGCTGCTGCTCTATTCTCTTTGAGTGTTCGGACAGGCATTGGCACTCATCTTGTATATCGCAGCGCAGGGAATAAGTTTCGCCCTGGGAGGTGCCGCAGTCATCAGTGCTAGCGTCATTGGGGGAGTCGCATTGCAGACACTCATTACGAGTGGAAACAGGTTGTTCGGAGGTATGAGGCGGCTGAGACGTGACTATGTGGGTCTTCTGGTCATGCTGACGATGCTCATACTGGGCGGCTATCTCCAAACCACCAATGTGCCCTATGCAGATTACAAGATCACTTGGTTCGGCCTGGCTGTCGTTATGGGTACATTGGCAGCTCTGCGCGGAGTGAATTCAAAAGAGATGCTACTGGCGATGGTCGGCGTCAATGGATTGCTGCTGCTTCAGTACCTGTCTGTCTTTGGATCACGGGACTGGATATTGATCGGAGAAACGTACCAGTACCTCTCTCTCATTGCGGGCTTTTGTGCGGTGTACTGGCTGAACCGCACAGACAAACTGACCTGGTGGGGAGCCGCGCTCGCTGCCCTCAATATTTTCGTGCTCCTCAATTCGGGTTCACGTACCCCGCTCCTTGGAGTAGGCGCTGTCCTGTTATACCAATCGCTGTTTAATCGCGATGCCCGTCCCCTATTACTCATCGCTGCTGCAAGTGCGATTGCTCTGACCTATGTGGATTACACGGAATTTCGCCTATTCCAGCGCCTCTCCTACCTCTCAGAAGACACTCTGGATGGCAGCTCGTTGGCGAGACTGGACTTCTGGCAACTGACTTTGGACGCCCCTCAAACATTCTTTTCTAGCCTGTTTGGACATGGCACTGGAATGTGGCCTGCCAACATCCTCAGTAGCGATGAGGGCTATCCACACAACATTTTCCTTGAGTTCTTCTACGAGCACGGTTTGCTCGGCCTCCTGGTCATGGGCTACGTGACCTACCTGCTTTTGAGTGCAAGGAACTCCGTGTTCAAATACCTTGGCCTGTACTTTTTGGTCTTCTTGCAGCTCAGCGGTGGCCTGGAGAGTATGCGGTGGTTTATGCTTTTCTTCGCTCTGGCCCTACATCACACCGGGGAGAATGAAGCGTGAGTCGGTGGAATTATGTCATGGCTGCGCTCCTGCTGGCGGCCAGCCTCTGGGCTGCCCTGTGGTTGATCAGAGACATTCCTGCACAGGTTGAGCGGGGACAGAACGTGCAATCCGTCCAGCCCTCCAATACCCCTGAACAATGTGGGATATGGTCTGCCCTTCCAGAATCACGTAATCCACCTGTGGAAGTGCAGCCCGGCGTCTGGCGGCTCATCCGTACCAGTGGCATTCAGTTCATGGCCTGTGACCCCGGAACCCTGAGCCTGGTGGCCTCACCCGACCCTGAGCAGGCGCAAGATGGCGCGAGCCTGCTCAGCATCTGGCAGGACACCGAGCTGCTCCAGACCGTCGAAGTCGGCCAGGAACCGAGGCAAGTCAGCCTAGAGATAGAGCGCGGGCCGATCTACCTCACGCTGGACAATGGCTCGGCGTTTAAGGTGACGTCTGCTCGCCGGGTATGGCTAAGCAACTTCACTCTGAACTAGCTTCGACTCACCCGTGCCCGCCACGTCCCGGCGATGCTCACCGTTGCCGCCGTGTGGTTGCGGACAACGACCTGCACGTTGCCAGCAGCGGCGATGCGAGTAAAAAACGACACATCGGCGCTCAGGTTGGCGGGTGGGCTGATCTGCGGAATATCGCCCACCGCCGCCCCCGGAACAGGGATGCTAAACGTGCTGGTGGCGCTGGCTGCCACGCTGGCCGTGCTGTCCAGACTGCCCGTGAGCGTAGGCCAATCTGCCGCGCCTGTCGCCTCCCGCAGATTGCTGCGCTCCCAGACAGGCGTCCCGGCAGCCACATAAATGCTGCCCAGTCGTCCACGCACGCGGGCGCTGGGGGCAACGACCCGGCCCACGTTGCTCAGCGCCAGACCAAACCGGGCGGGGTCTACCGTCTCATCAATGATGGTGTCGGGGCTGACGTGCAGCTCTGTGCCGTCGCCAATCCAGGCCCCCACCTGATACTGCCCTGCCGTGACCTCAGCGCCATAGGCATTGCCGCTGCTGATCTGGCGCAGGCGCAGACGGCCAAAGTAGCGCACCCGCAACGGCAAACTGGGGTTATCTTTGGCGGTGATGTCTGCCTCCAGATCACCCCAGGGCAGGTCTGCCGCGGCCACCAGATCCAGCGCGCCACTCGCCGCGTAGCCGCCCACGCCTGTCGGCACCACCCGGAACCGAGCCGATTTGGGCGACGCCTCCAGAATTGGGTGTGTAGCCGTGCTGACCTTCGTGGCTCGCGCAGTGACGAGGCGCTCACCGCCCAGCACCAACCCATCAATATCAATGTGCTCAATACGGTTGTACGAGATGCTGGATTTCTGCGCTCCTGGGTTACCTACCCGCAGCCAGGTGCTGCCCTGGATTTCAAGCTTTTTCAGGCTGGCGTTGAGGTCGAGGATGATCTCCTCACTTTGGCTGCCGCCGTGGTACTCGCAATCCACGTTGACCAGGCTGACCGTGCCGTACCGCACGTCTGGAATGCTGTTGGTGGTGTTGTCCTGTGCCCAGGCCCGCACAAGGCGAATCATCGGCGCGGCGGGCTGACCCACGGCGCGGAACATCGATGTGTTGGCAGCCCTGATGCTGGCCCCGGCAGGGGCTTCGTCCAGGGCATACAGGCAGCCGGATGCGCCCGCCGTGATGTGGCTATTGGTGATCTTGGAGTGCATGGCATTGGTGCTGATGCCGCCGTACACCTCAGCGCCATTGATGCTGAGGCTCCACATATTGCCGTGAGCGTCCAGCGCTGGCCCGCCTGCCAAGTGTCCACCCCGGTAGCTGCCGCCTGTCACGCGGTAAATACCCGGATAACCGCCGCCCCCGGCGATGTTGTGGCGGCCTGCGCTCATGTGACAGGCCACGAAATCTACGTCTGACAGCGCCACGACGCTGGCCCCATAGGAGTTGTTGGTGCCGTCGTAATAGCCATCATGGATACGGGTGGCGCTCACCGTGCCGTGGGTGTCTGTCATCATCAGCGCACGCTCACGCCAGCCGACAAACTCGGCGTTGCTGGCGAGTTGTCCGTCTCCGTAGTACAGTTCTACCCCCCGGCGGTTGCCTGCGCCGATGTACTCCAGGCGCGTGCCGTCAAACCCGCCGGTATGGAGTTCTCGCCCGCGCCGCACCACTTTGCCGGGGTACTGTGCCGTATACGCAAATTGCAGGCCCCGGTCAACGATCACGTTGTTGGCATCTGCAACGTACAGCACACGCCGGGCCTCGCCCGTTTTGTACTCCGGGCGGCCCACCGAATACTGCTCGGTGCCGTAGATATACAGCAGGTCGCCAGGGCGGCAGGCGTGGCCGGGCAGGGTAATCTGTCTGGCTCCCAGCGTGCCCTGGAACGTTTCGGTCAGCGTTTGCACCTGCGAGCGCAGGTCCAGGCGCAGGTAGCCGCCACTGACCGCGCCATCCACGCGCAGGCTGGCGTTGCGGATGACGGTCCCGGTCATGTCTACCGCGCTGCTCAGGGCCATTTCATACACTCCCCCTGCGCCGTCCAAGGGTTTTTTCGTGGCCTGCGCGTCCGCCACACGCTGCTGGAAGTCGCCGGTGGGGTCACTGCTGCTCAGACCGATGAGCGGAATAGCAGTGCGTTGCTGCTGGAACACGTCCACGCTCACCTTCGCCGCGTCCACAGCAGCAATCTCGCTGCGCGTCTCGGTCACGGCCTCATCCAGCGCCGTTTTGCTCGCCGCCTCCAGTTCGGGCCTCCGCACCTGCGACCCATCGGCCAGCCGTTCCCAGGTCTGGCCCGCTTCTGCGCCATTGATGATGTTGTAAACACTGGCCTCCATTGGCATTTCGGCCAGGCTAACGGCGCTTTTTCGGCCAGCTCCAGTGGCGGCAAGCGCTACGGCATCCCACGATGCCCGCTCTGCATCCGCCGCGAACTGCTCCGCCCGCTGCGCCTCCAGCTCGGCGGCACTGATGGCTGCCTGCGCCGTACCATCAAAACTATTGAGGCGCTCTAGCAGGCCCGCCGTCGCCACCCAGGCAATCGGGCGCGGGTTGACGGTGAGATTGAGTTCTCCCGGCGCTGTCTCTCCCCAGGTGGAGGCGTCATAGGTCAGCCGCGCCACGTTGCGCGTATCCCGGCTGTTGGGGTCCTGGGTGATGTAGATATGCACGTCACCGCTGGCCTGCGGGCCCTCCTTGCCCTGGCGTGGCATAGGGATGTTCAGCTCGGCCTGGGTAAACAGGTCTACCCATTTGCTGCCGTCCCAGGTGGCCTCATAGCGGGCCTGGGACAGTTGCGTGCCGGATTGGTACGGGCGTGTCAGCTGCACCGTCAGTTTTGCTCCAGGCTTGATGTGGAGCGGTGTGCCTCGGATATAGCTCATAACAGTTGCGCCTCCGCAATGGTTTCAGGGTCAAGGGCTTCGGTCAGATTTAGAGTCAGCGTGTAGGTCACTTCGCGGTAGCGGGTGCCGTGGCTGGCCCGACAGGTGCCGGGCAGGTCCGGCCGCAGGTCGGCCAGTTGCCGCCCCCGGAACATCACGCTGTCGGCCCGGCGGCAGGCGCGGTGAATTTCCGAGGCAGCCACCATAGCGGCGTCGTCACTGCCGTACATCCAGGTCCCGCCGATGGTGAGCTGGGGCCGCGCCGCCGGGATGCCGTCACCCAGCGGGAACCACACGGCGCTGCCGGGAGCGTGGTCCCACTCGAAAGGGTCTGCGCGGCCCAGCGGCTCACGGAAGCCCAATGTTGGCGGGAGGGCCACCAGTACAGTGCCCTCCCGCAGCAGTTCGAAGCTCTGAGGCTCCAGAAATCTCATCATGTGCCTCCTGCGGTAATCGCCGTGATGACCGCCTGCCCGTCCCGCGCCTTAATCAGCTCGGCCTGGGCCAGCGCCGCCGGGTCTTCCGCCTGACCGGTCAGGCACGCCAGGGTCATGCCGCGCTGGGCCGACATACGGTACTCCCACCCGTCCACGATGCTCTGGTACGTGCCCAGGGTGACGTACTTAGGCAGCTGGGCAGGTGGGATGAAGGTCCGCAGCTCCAGGTCAGCGGGTTCGGGGTGGGGGGTCTTGTAGTGGTAGTGGGCCATCTTGTCGAGTAAGGCAGTGTCCACCCGCTCGGCCCGCACCTCCCTCAACCATAGGTTGGCTGTCCAGTAATCTGCTGGCTCTGGCCTGGCAGCCAGATTGAGGGTAAGCTTGGCCGTGCCAAAAGCCCCGGTAAATACATGGGGGCTGCTGCTTAGCACCGTGGTCACGTCTTTGCCATCAACCTGCAGACCTGCCCAGGTATCTTGACGTCCCAGGTATTTGCGCCCGGTCTCTCCAACGGGTTCGTCCCCCACAAAGCCGTGCTCGTTGTGGAACACGAGGCGCTGAGCGTTTGCGGTGACAGTGAGCGACACCTCGCTGGCGTACTCTCCGCCAGCGAGGTAGACCCTCGCCCCCGCGATGGTGCGGTCTTCAAAGCCCACGCCGTCTCGAAGAGAATCTGTGGCGTTTAGATCGTGTGTGATCTCAATCTCGTCGGATTCGGGAATGTATTTGAAAACGTCCACCCTTGTGCCGGTGCTGGCGGCGTAATGAGCGTCGTTGGCGGTGATCCAGACATCAACTCCCTCATTCAGCGCCACGGATTTCACCCGTTGCCGGTAGAGGGCCGCTTCAGGGCTGACGCTGAGATGCGTCACCCACCGCCCATCGTTGCTCTTTGCCACATGCCACAGCACCGCTGTGACCGGCTCCTCAGTCACAGGCGGCTTCCAGGTCACGCTCGCCAGCTCCGCTTCCTGGATTTCGCGGGTGGTGATCTGGGCAGGCAGGCAGAAGAACTTCCGGTCAGGGCGCACGCCAAAGCGCACGCTCACGCCGTACCCTGCCCCGTCCTGGGCGATCCGCTCCAGCAGGGCGTAGGCCGTCTGCTGCGCGGCATCCACGACAGCCCGGCAGTCGAAGCCCAGGTCGGGGCAGAGCGCCGCGTCGTACCCGATCACGCTGGGGCTGCCCAGTTGACCGCTGGCGATCACGTCCTGCAGGATGGTCCGCACCGTCAGGTGCGCGGGCTGTTGAGGGGTTTTAAAGCCCGGGCTGAGTGTCACCTCCTTCAGGGCCAGGGCCGCACTCCGCAGCACATGCCGGTGCCCATGCACGTCCCGCACGTTGCCCCCGTCCCTCAGCTCGCCGTAAAACAGCGGGGTGCCGCCGTAAACGATCTGCACGCAGTCCAGGGGCTTCAATTGCAATCCGGCCCCTTTCGCGTCGAACGTAGCCTCACGGCAGTCCTGCTCCGGGGTGAGCTGCATGCGCAGCCCGGTGGCCCGGATATAGCTCTCATCGCGGGGGATGATGCGCGGCCCTGGCCCGGCAGGGGACCAGACCCGCAGTTCCCAGTTTTCGATCATGTCATGGCTCCTAATCCGGTCAGTGCTGGTGGGTTGCCGTTGCCCCGGAGTGCGGCCCGCAGCTCCTGAGCGCCCAGCAGCAGCTCACGGGCTCCGGCCCGGAACTCCGGCACGCTGGCGGCGAAGTCGGTCATGCCCTGCTGCATCACTGCGGGCAGCTGCACTTCGATGCGCGGGATACCCAGCTGGATGCTGGGCGCGGCCCCGAACAGGTCGCCCTCCAGGGGGCGCCCTTGCTCATCGGTGCGCCCAGACCCGAACCCCGGCAGACTGGGCGCCACGTCCGCAATGGGCTGGAGCGCCAGCCGGGCGTTGGACTTGATGCTGGTCAGGATGCTGGGGATGTCGCCGTAGCGCTGTTCCTGGATGGCCTTGGTCAGCGCCGCCAGGTCATTCGCCACAGCCCCCTGCTGGATGGCTGCTTCCACCATCGTCTTGATGATGAGCTTGCCCACCATCTCGTCGAAGGTCTTGTCGAAGTTTTCGGCCCAGCGCGTCATGTCGCCCTCAAGGAAGGCGCTTTCCATGCTGGAGCTGAAAATATTGGCCATGCCGCTGCCCAGCTCGGCAAAGATGGTTTGCAGCTCGGCCAGAAGTTTGGCCGACTCGGTCTTCATGACCTTCGGCGCTCCACCGAACAGCGACCAGCTCACCCGCTGCCAGAATCCCGCGTTGGCCTGTTTCTCACGGGCTGCGGCGTCCTCTTCCAGCTGCTTCTGCCAGGGCGAGATAAACCCGCCGGTGTTCAGACCCAGGGCTTCCCTCTGCGTCTGGGCCACTTCCAGCATCTGGGTTTTCCATTCCCGGAAGGCGGGGCTGAGATCCATGATGGCCTGCCCCAGATCACCAATCATGTTGATGCTGGTCATCACGGCCCCGGCAATGTCGCCGCTCATGTACTGGGTGAAGGCGGTGATGCCGCCCGACGCCCAGTTCATGGCAGCGGTGCCCCAGTTCATCTCGCCACCGTTCATTTTGGTGAACAGGTCGCCAGCGAAGTCCAGGCCCCTCTGAATCTCCTGCAGCGTGGTGGTCAACTGCTCCAGGCTCTGGCTGGCCTGCCCAGCCTCCCGCAGCGCGGCGGCCAGTTCTCGCAGCTTCTCGGCATTCTTGCCGCCCAGCTCGGCCTGCTCTTCCAGCTTGTCGGCCAGGGCTTCCCAGCTCGGGATACTGACCTTGTTGAGCCCGTCCAGCTCGGCTTTGGCAGAGGCCAGCAGGTCGGTCGCGGTGGT
Organism: Deinococcus radiophilus; assembly: GCF_020889625.1. GTDB lineage: Bacteria > Deinococcota > Deinococci > Deinococcales > Deinococcaceae > Deinococcus > Deinococcus radiophilus. The sequence goes on along the minus strand of NZ_CP086380.1, from coordinate 1,387,723 downwards.
GGCCCGCTCGGTTTCCAGCGTGTCGATCATCTGGAGTTCCAGCAAGGCGCGGCTGTCCCCGATGCGCTCCAGCTCGGCGCGGCGCTGTGCCAGTTCGGCGGCCGTCATCTTCCGGAGTGCCTCGGCTTTTTCCTCGGTCCACCTCACCTTCTCACGGTCCAATCCGTACTGTTGCAGCGCCGCCTGATCGTCACCCGCCTGGGCTTCCCCGCGTCCCAGCACCCGGTCCATCTCGGTGGGTTGCTGGCGGGCGCGGTCTTCAGCGCTGGGCAGGGCAGCCACAGCGCTTTCTTCCGGTCCCTCGCGGATGGCGGCCAGGGTGTTGACGATGCCGGTCCAGTCGCCGTCCGACATATTGAGCCGCATGCGCTCCAGCTCGTCGTTCAGCAGGCTGATGGCCTTACGGGTGGCATCGGTCTGCGGCCCCTCTTCCAGCAGGGTGATCAGGTTTTCCAGGCCCATGACGGCGCCCAGCGTGTCGCCCTGCTGGACCAGCCGCCCAGCGACAGCGATCTCGGCGGCAGCAGCGCCCAGCCAGGTAGCCGCGGCGTCACTGCCCGCCTGGGCCGTATTGCCTAGCAGTTCGGCTGCCGCCTGCGCACCCACGACCAGGGTGTTCTGCGCGATGCCTGCCTCGTCAGCGGCCTCGCCCAGTGCCCTGAGACTGCGGGCATAGTCGCGGGCCGCGTCCTCGTCCCACTGCCCGGCGTTGATGGTGGCCTGGGCATTGCGGGCCAGATCCTCGTAGCCCTCCACCGTGTCGCGCACGGCTTTGGACTCGCGGGCCAGGTCCGCCGTGCGGGACTTGGTGGCCTCGCTCACGCCCTTTTCGACGGTGCGGGTGGCTTCCAGCAATCCGTCGGCATAGGCGGTATACAGGCGGGTATTTTCCGTGTCAAAGGCGGCATTGATGGCCGCTTCCAGCTCCTTTCTCAGTTCTTCGGGGGCATCTTCGGGGATGCCGTCCAGCGCGTTTTGCCGCGTCTGCTCGTTGGCGCGTTTGCCCGCAATCAACTGGGCGGTGAGCAGGTTGGTGCGGATGGTCAGTTCCTCGTCGGCCCCTTCTTCAAGGATGCGCAGGCGTTCGGCACTGTCCTCGCCTGCCGCGTCCAGGGCAGCACGCTGACCAGCCAGGAAGCGGTCCAAGTTGCCCTGCTCCACCTCGGCGCGGGCCTGGGCCTGTCCCACGGTGTAGCCGGTCATTTGCCGCTGGGCCTGCTCGGTGGCTTCGGCAACACGTTCGGCGCGTTTTTCAGCGTCTTTGGCGCGCTTCTCTTCTTCCCGGTCTGCCACCTCCCCACGGCGCTTGATTTCATCGCGGGCCATTTCCCAGTGTTCCAGGCTGATTTCCGGCGTCACGCCTCCGGCCACGATCTCCTGCAGGCGCTCCGGACTGGCGGCGCGGATGTTATTTTGGAGCCTTTCCGTCCGGACGGCCTGTCGTTGCTGTTGCTGCTCACGCTGGAGCGGCGTCAGTTCTGCGGGCCGTTTTCCCGTTCGGCGTCCTTCCTGCTCCCGGACGGCCAGCTCCCAGGTTTCGTAGGTCAACCCGTTTTGCCCGACTGTTCCGCCAACCAGAACGGCCAGCTGCGCGTCGCTCTTGTTGCGGATGTTCGCCTCAAGCTGCTGGCGAGCACGGTCGGCCGCCTGCCGCTCGGCGGGTGTTTGGTCACGGCTGGCTGGGCGGCCCGTCTCCCGCTCCTCCAGGATTTTGCCCGCCAGCTCCCACTTGGCGAGGCTCAGGTTCGGCCCTACGTCGCTGCCCACGATCTCGCGCAGACGGTCCGTAGTGGCATTGCGGAGCTGGCCTTCCAGCAAATCCATCGCCCGCGCCTCAGCCTGCGCGGCCTGCTCACGTTCCATTGGCGTTTGCTGGCTACTGCTGCGCCCGCTGCTCTTGTTGGCCGTTTTGGTGGCGTCCCACAGTTCGCTATAGCCTTCAGCGACAAAATCCCTGACCTTCTTGTTGACCAAGGCAATGTAGCCGGCGTTGCGGCTGGCCTCGGCCTCTTTGAGCTGGTCATAGAGGCCCTGTGCGCGCTGCTCAGGGGTGCGTCCCCCTGTGGGAGAGACGCTGCGCCCACGTCCACCGCTGGCGTAGGGGTCCACTGCGCCGGACTCCGAAAAGGTGCGGTTGCCAGCAGTGGGAGGCTGGAAACCGCCTGTGAAGGGCGAGACAGGGGCGCGGTAGACCGCTGCATTGGCCAGCTCTGCGCCACCCGCATAGACCGTGGTGATGCCATCCTGACCATTGCGCTGCGTCCCAGGGTTGTGGATGACCATGGCCTTGCCGTTATGCCAGCCCGCAAACACCATCGCGTGTTTGCCGCTGCCTGATGTGGCACTAGGGATGATGATCAAATCGCCCGGTCGCATGGCCTGCGGGCCACCCTGCACCCGCTCAAAGCCGCTGGCCTTCGCATTGGCTTCCAAGGTTGGAACCCAAGCGTTTTGCACCGCCGTCCCTTTGATTTCCGCGCCGATAGCATTCAGGATTTCGTAGGCAATGATGGCGCAGTCGCTGCCCACGCGAGGGTCGCGCCGGAAAGTGTCCTTCAGGTTGCTGATAAAGCCATAGGTAAAGGCCTGGCTGGCCTGTTGCCCCATGGGGCCATTGCTGCCATTCAGCACGCCCGCTCCCACCTGACCTGCATTGGCTCCCAGCGGTGGCAAGCCACGCGAGGCGCGGTAGGCGTTCACGGCCTGGTTTTCGAGGTCCTGCGGATTGCCCAGCAGGCCCCCGCTACCGACAAAATCAGCCACAGTGTAAGCCCCAGCGGTCAGTACCTTCAGAATCTGAGCCGTACCGTTGTCCTCCGGGGTGATCTGCAGCGAGGCCATGATCTCGGCCTTATTGCCCTTGCCCAGGATCTCGAACATCTCGCCCAGCTTCTTCACGAAGGGGTTCAGCGTTTCGTTCAGGAAGGTGGTCAGGGGTCCGGCGAACGATTTGGCGAACTCGGCGCCCGTATCGGCCCAGGCGTTTTTCAGGCTCTTGAGGGCAGGCTCCACACCCTCCTGCATGGTGTTGGCGTATTCGTCCAAGTAGCCGCCACTGTCCTTGATCTGCTGGCTCCACTTCTCCCAGTCGCCGGTCAGGTTGATCACGGCGGCAGCGGCGCGGTTGTCCATCAGGCTGGAGACGGTTTGCATGGCCTCGCCGTTACCATCTAACTCACCTGTAGTTTTATTGACATAAACGCCCATGCCGCGCATCTTTTCGCCCAGGTCCTTCAGGATGTCGCCAGCGGGGCGGGCCTTGCCTTCCGCATCCACCATCGCAATGGTCAGGTCTCCGAGTGTGACCTGCCCCTTCTTGGTGATGTCCGAGAGGGCGGACAGGGCTGCGCGCAAACCGTTGGCCCCCACGTCGGCGGCCGACATGCCCTTGTTGTCCAGTTCGACCAGCATGCCCAGCAGGTCGTACATTTCCAGCTTGGCTTGCTTACCCGTGCCGCCCACGATGCCCAGGCCCACGCTCAGGTCGTAGGCCGTGCCCGCAGCGGCGTTACCGGCCATCGCCAGCATGTCGCCCACGCGGGCGGCGTCCCCCACCTCGTAATCGTACTGGCGCAAATTCTTCAGCAGCAGGCCGGACGCTTCAGTCAGGTTGATCTGCTCGGCGGCGGCCAGTTTGGTGCTGCTGGTCATCAGGGTCAGCGCGTCGGCGGACTCCACGCCGGCTTTCACGATGTCGGCGGTAGCAAGACCAAAATCACCCTTAGTAAAGCTATCGCCCACGCCACCCAGGGATTCCTTCAGGTCCTCCAGCTGGCCTTGAAAAGCCTCGATATTCGGCGCGCCGTTGGCTTTCAGGATGTTGGTGGCCGTCTCCACCTTTTTCACTTCGGAGAGGCCCACCGTGCCCAGGCTACCCAGCGCTCCTACGGCTCCAATGGCCGCCAGGCCCACGCCACCCAGCGCCAGGCCCGCCTTACCGGATGACTGGTAGATGCTGTTCATGGCTGCGGCGACCATCGCGCCCTGCGCGGCCACCATGCCCAGGCCCCCGCCCATCATGGTCAAGCCCGCTCCGGCGCCCTGGCCCAGCGCCCCGCCAGCGTTCACGATGTTGCCGCTCAGCCCCGCATGGTTCACGCGCCCCGCAATGGTGTTCTGCTCCCGTGCCAGCTGCGCGAGCTGCTGATTGACCTGCCGCAGTTGCTGAGGGGTGAGCTGCGCCTGCCGGGTCAGAGATTGCAGGCGGGCTTCCAGCTGCTGCGCTCCCTGGCTGTACGTCTGGGCCGCCTGCCGGAAGCCCGCAGAGTTGCGCTGCACGCCCGCCGTGGCGCTGTCAAAGGCCAGCCGCAGCGCCGAGGCGTCGGCCCGGATGCGGACCAGGCTGTCGGTGTTGATGCTCCGCAGCGAGGTGGTCACGCGGGTCAGGGCGCGGTCGATCTGGGCAAACTCGGCGCTGCCACGGGTTGCGCCCTGGGCAGCGGCCTGCAAGCGGCTCTGCATGGCGGTCAGGGCGGAGTTGTAGTTCTCGGCGTTGATCTGTCCGCGCTGCCAGAGGTTGTTGAGGCGCTCGATCTCGCGGATGGTGTTGGCCGTGCCCGCAGGTAGAGCGCTGCCGGGAGTGCCTCGGCCAGCGCCAGCGCCACCATTGCCCCCGCCCGCAGCGCGCAGTTGCGCCAGCAGAGCGGTGAGCTGCTGGACCTGGGTGTTGATCCGGCTGTGGACCGCTTCCAGGGCGCTGGTGTTGACGGTCACGCGGTACTGCATGCGGCTGCCCAGGGACTTCACCAGATTGTCCATTTGCCGCAGATCGTTCAGGGCCCTGCCGCTGTCCTTGACCTGCACACGGATGCTCGCCACGCTGCCCAGCTGCTGCTGGATGCGCTTCAGCTCGGCGGGCATGGCACTGCTGTCCAGCTTGATCTTGAGGACTGCGCCCTTTTGCAGCTCGGCGGTCAGGCGGCGCGTTTCGGATTTCAGCGAGGCGTCGTCCAGCTTGATGGGCACCCGCAGGGGCATACGCTTGGCCAGCTGCTCACCCTGCTGGAGTTCGGCCCGCAGCTGCGCGGGGCTGACCTCGGGGATGATGCCTACAGTAAAGTCACCGAGTTTGATTCCGGTCATGGATCACCTCCTGGGGTGCAAAAAAAGCCCCGCCGGGGGCGGGGAGAGGGTCAAAATCTGATGGCCTAGCGTGGGGTGAGATCCACCGACCAAGGACATTTGGGCGCGGGGCCAGTGGTGACCACCAGGTAATACTCACCTGGTGGCAGCTGATAGATGTTTGACTCCTGCGTGCCCATCTGGGCGCGGGCCAGCCCCTCATGGGATTCACCGTCCAGGCCGCGCAGGTCGAAGGCGTAGAAGCAGTCACTTCCAGTCGTAACAGACACGCTGTAGTTTTGGGCGTCCAGTCTGAAGGGGTCGGTGTTCAGCTCGCCGCTGCCCTCCCAGTGCTGGGCAGCTTCGGTGACAGCGCTCTGGCTAGGCTGCCCAGGCTCGGCGTCGGTATCCTGCCGCCACAGTCCCAGCAGGAACAGCACCATCAGAACCGCCAGACCGATTTTCAGCCAATCGGCAACCCCCAGCCGATCATTGGCTGGTGGGGCCGGAGTGTCATCGTTGACATATTTCACGTCTGCACTCTAGCCGTGACCTGAATCTCGCGCCACAGCACCACCACGTCATGTGCCCAGATGTCGGTGGGGAACAGGCCTGCCGCTGCGTAATCCATGATGGCCTGCGCCGTCTCAGCGGGCAGCCCCTCCAGCGGCTCTATGCGGCGGATCTGTTCGTCACGCGGCGGCAGGTAATCGGCGTACTGAATGGCATAGGCCTCGGCCCGCTCCTGCTGTTCTAGCGTTGGCTCCCAGCCAGGGTTGGTCAACCGTTCGCGGTGCTCCACGATGATTTTCCGCACGTCACTGATCCCGCCCGGATTCTCCTTGTTCGGCGCGCTGCTGACCTTCGCGAATTGCGCGTCCAACTGTGGTTTCAGCCTGGGGTAGAGCATCTGCCCACAGCCTTCCAGCAGCCATTCCAGTTGTGGCATGGTCAGGGCCATCACTTGGGGCAGCGTGTAGCCGGTAACGCCAATCAGCCGATAGATCATGCTGCTCAGCACAGCGTCATCTACCGGCTCTACGGCTTTCCGGACTCAGGCTCCGGCATCTTGCCGTGCATAAGCAGGTATTGCACTGTGCCAAGCATGTTCTGGGGCAGATTCTGCTTGAGCCAGCCCAGCGTAATGCGGTCAGGCGACCATTTGGTCGGCTCTTTGATGCGGGCCTTGAGTTTTGCCGTCAGAAAGTCAAGCAAGCGGTCATCGGGGAGGGTTGCCAGCTCACTCCACTCAGCAATGGTCAGCGGCGCAGCGTAGAAATCTATGCCCCCAATAGCAAACGTATCTTTGCTTTTGCCAGCCAGTACGTTAAACAACTCTGCCATATCAGTCCACCCTCGTGAGCGTGATCTCAGCGATAAAAAACCCGCGTCTCGGAATCGCGGGCACTCTGTATTTGTCTTTTCCGGCCTTAAAAATCAGAGGCCGGGGGATGGGCGCGGATGCCATGACGGCCGCCGCGCTCACCCCCTGCTCTGTAAAGCGGGGCGCGAAGAGGACCAGCTCACGCCCGCGCCCCTGCTTCAGCGTGAGCGTGGTCATCAGGCGATCACCGCGCCAGCAGCGTCGAGGTACTCGGCCGCCATCGCTTCGAGGGTGAACCCCCACTCAGGGATGTCCGTGGCTCCGCCTTGCATGCCACGGTCCTGCACGGCGGCCTCGCCCTGGATGGTCACGCCAGAAGAAGCGTAGTGGGCCTTGTACAGGACACTCTTTCCTTCCTTGCTTGCCTTCAGCACCGCCTTGAAGGTGGGGTCGCTGCTGTTGGCCGCTACGGCGAACTGAATGTTGCCGCCTTCATTCATGATGGCGACCAGGGTGCGGGTCTTGCCGTCCGCGTCCACAAACAGCGGTTTACGGGCCACGTTGGTCTGGGGCTGGAAGCCGCCCAATTCGCTCAGCAGTGGTACGCGGGCGAACGTCACCGCACCGCCCTGAACGGCAGGCTGGAACGCCAGTTCCAGGTAGTCCTTGTCACGGCGAATAGCAGCACTGGTGTTGGCGGAAAAGGTGGGATCAGGCGCAGTCATGGTTAGTTACCGCCTTTCAGCTGGTCGCGCAGGGTCTCTTTGCCCTTGGCTTCGGTATCGGCCTGGACGCTCAGGCCCTGGCCGTCTTCAGTGATCAGATGCACGCGCACCCGGCCACCGTCCACCGGCTCCGTGCGCCAGCGGTTGCCGTTGGTGTCGGGTTTGCCATAGTCGGCGTCCACTTCGGGCGCCACCACTTCGGTCTTCTCGGTTGCTTTGGTCATGTGTTGCTCCTGTAGGGAATGAGGAACCGCACGCCCGCATAGGGGCGCCGGGTCACGGGGTCGTGGGTGGGTGGCAGGGTGGCCGACAGCATGCAGCCCGCGATGGGCGGCAGGCCGGGGTGTGAGGTGATGACGCTTCCCAGCTCCCTCACACTGCGCCACAGCGGGCGCAGGCTGCCCAGGCTGCCGCCTTCCGCGCCGTAGATGGTCACCAGCACCGTGCTTTGCCGGTCCTGGTAGTCAAAACCTGCGCGGGTCACCACGTCGCTGATGTCGGAAACAATGGCGTAGGGGCCAACCGGCGGCGCTTTCGGTACGCTGTCGTACACGCCGCCCAGCGGCGCGGTCAGCTCGGGCAGTCTGGACAGGGCCTGGAGCAGGTTCATACACGCTCAGGCCAGTGCCAGCTATGAGGCTTTTTGCCCTCCGGGTCGTAGGGCACGCTCTCGATGTAATTCACCGGCTTGTCGTAGTCGAGGTAGAAAGCATGAACATCAACACAGTCCTGCTCAACCAGGCTGTCCCACCGCTGCTGCTCGGTGGAGTCTTCCTTCGTCTTGGGCTCATAAACGTAGCTCACCTTGGCGGCCACATGGCGACCATTGAGGCCCACGTAATGAACGTCGCGGCTAATGCTCGGTTTTTGCGTCTGGGTCATACTCCACCATCCTTAAAGCCGTCCAAGACGGCGCGTTGAATGTCGTCATCGGCCAGCGCCATGTCCATCACTGGACGGCCCCCGGCCTGCGGGGGTTTGAAGTGCAGGTGGGCGGCATGTTCCGGGGCATCAATCAGGCCGAACTCTGCGCCCATCTCGCCAGCTGGGCGGCTGCCGACGCTCTCACGGAGGTCGCCGCTTTGCTCGGCGGGGTATTCACCGGGCGCAGAGCTGCGGTGGGGCAGGCCAGCGTGTTTTGCACCACTGCCTTCCCCTGCCAGCTTCTGGTCCAGCACCTGAGCCGCAGCGCCAGCAGCCTGAACGGCCCTGCCCTGCACCCGGCGCTGAAGCTCCGCCCAGCCAGCGGGATTCAGATTAGCCACGCTGCACCACCTCTCCAGGGCTGCCCAGCTCAATCAGCCAGCAGATGCCCTGCCCGCCGATGTCCTGGGCGTCCCGCAGCGGGTAGTAGTTCTCTCCGCCGTGCTGGAGATGCCAGCCAGGTGTGTCGAGGTCTACCGCGCCGAACGGCACATAGGCCACGTAGGCAGGCACCGGCAGGCCCTGACCAGCAGAGGCGGCAGCGGCGCGCCGACGGGCGCTGGCCGGCATCAGCAGACCGCGCACCGCCTGGGTGCTGGGCTGGCCGATGATCTGGTTGCCGTCGTCGTCCCACCCGTTCGGGCTGCTGCCTGGCCGGATGATGGCGAGGTCATGGCCAAAATCTTCAACCATTTCCACCACTTCCGGCCCCAGGTCGCCGCGAAACTCCAGCGTGCCCGGCCCGGTCACCGGCTGGCCCCAGCTGATAAGCGAGGTCTGGGTAGCCCAGCAGCGTAGAGTGCGGCCCAAGCTTCAGCCAGATAGCCGTCGGCCGTCGCCAGGAAGCCGGAGGCAGACTCGCCCGGAGAAGCGTATTTCACGTCCTTCTCCAGCTCGCCCACCTTCTTGCGCTCCTGAATGACGCCGGCCTGGGCTTTCGTGTCGGTGCGCACGGCCAGGCCGCCGAATTGACTGGCGAGGTGAAGCGCGTAGAGCATGACAGCGCGGCGGGCCGCCCGTTCCTGCCGACTGTCTGGCGCCAGCAGGATGCCAGCGCTTTCCAGCTGCGGTTCAGCCCAGTCACGGGCCTGCTGAATCTGCTCGGCGGTGACCGCCGGGGCTGAGGGGTAAGCGGCAGCGACCTGCTCGGGCGTCACCTCAATCTGGACAGCCACGGCCCACCGCCTTACTTGGTGCGGACTTCAATCAGGAAACGCTTCGCCAGCATGTCCTGAGTCCAGCTATCGTCCGGCACCTTCACGCCTTCGCCAGAGCCGCGAATGATGGCCGTCTTGCTGGTGGGGTGCAGGTAGCTGCCGCTCCCCTTGTCGCCCACCTTCACGGTGATGGTGGGGCCACCGTCGGCCTCTTCGCCTTCTTTACCTTCGCCGCCGGTCTGGGTGGCGGCGGGCTTCTTGAACTCTTCCACCTTGGTGTTGAACTCGGCGCGCTTATCCTCGCCACTTTCAGCCAGCTGGCGCAGAGTAGCCAGTTCGGCCGCAGCGTAGTCGGTTTCTTTCAGGGTCACGCCGGTTGCAGCCTTGATGGCAGCAATATCGTCTTTCTTAGCCATGATGGCTCCTTAAAGGTCAGCGGGCCAGCGCTGAGGCTGACCCGGTAGAGGCTTAGGCGCGCTTGATGGCCTGGGCCACGTTGGCGAAGGGCTTGGCAAAGCCTTCGTTGATGGACATGACCCATTCCTGCGTCTGGTTGCGGATGAAACGCTGGGTTTCCTGAATCTGGCTGCCGTTCTCAATGACCTGCTCCAGACCACCGGTGACGGCCAGCAGCATCTTGGAGCCGTCCAGAATGCTGCCCTCGGGAGCCACGCGCATGGGGCGGCCATCAGGGGCACGCATGCCAGCGCCGTACATCGCCAGCTGGTCAGGAGTCAGCGCGGTGCCGTTCTGGGGGTAGCGCAGGGCCAGCACGCGCAGCACCTCGGTCATGTCACCGACGTACAGGCGAGTGGTGCGGCCGCGCATCGCCAGGCGCAGGCGGTACTCGTCCATCGCTTGCAGGGTCCAGTCGGCGGGCACGGTGGAGTCAATCACCGCACCGTTACCGTTGCCGTCACCGTTCACCAGCACGGCGAGCGCTTCCTTGACGCGGCCACGCTGCTCACCACGGGCAATGGCGTCGAAGGTGAGTTGCAGCAACGGCAGCTTCAGGCGGCGCAGGCTCTCGTAAGTGGCCCGCACGCGCCCGCCACGCTTGTAGACGTTCACGCGGTGGGTGCCCGCTTCGATGCTGTAGAGGGGAAACTCGGCGGCTTCGGCCACGCGGCTCAGCTCGTAGCTGTCGTAGTCAGGTTCGGTGATCTGAGCGCCGTAGTAACCGTTGCCGTCCACGCCGGTCACGGTGTCTACCAGGTCGTCCAGGCTCACCACTTCATCCGGCACGTCTTCGCGCAGGTCAACCGCACGGTTGTACTGGAGCGGGTAGTTCACGTCACCAGGCGCGGCGGGGTCAGTACTGAAGCTCAAGTCAGCGCTGCGGCCAATGCCCATGCTGCCTTCGAACATTTCCTGGGTCAGTGCGGCGAAGAGGGTATCAGCGCCCTTCACGTAGTCGCTGCTGCCAGGGGTGAACACGCTCACGCGGTCAGCGTTGGGGCCGTCCAGCACCACGCCACTGTTGGCCAGAATCTGGCGCACGGGGCTGACGGCGTGACCATTCACGCGCAGTTCGGGGTCGTACAGGTCGCCGTCCAGGTCGCCCTGCTCCGCCATTGCGTGCAGGTGAGCGTTCACGTCCACATAAGCGCGGCCGTGCTCGGCATTTGCCTGGGCATCCTGGTAGATGCCGTCGTCCAGTTGGGCGAGTCGTTTTACAGTCATAATCCCTCCGGGGAAATGGAAAAAGGCCCGCCAGGAGCGGACCGACGAGGCGCAGACCAGGCGCGGAGAAGGTCAGTAGGGTTAGAGGATGTAGAACGCCACACTGTCAGCGTCGGTGGCGATGACGTGGCAGCGGGTGCCGGTGCCAGCACTAGCTGCTGCCTGCACGCCGCCGGTGCCGTCCGTCGCCAGCTCAGTGAAGCCGGGAGTGATGGCACCCGTGCGGCGGGCAATGGTCACCTCACCACGGTGCACGCTGCCCACGCCATCGCGCTCCAAGGTCACCAGCTCACCCACGAAGGGCTTACCGGCGGCGGGACGTTCCACTTCGCCAGGGTTAGCGGTGGGGCCAACAATGTCGCCCTTCTCGGCACCGGCCACCACTTTGTAGGTGATGCCGCCCTTCGGCTCCTGGCCGTTATAGCCGACGTTGCCAACACGAATCTGTTTCTTCATGGTCTACTCCTTAAACTCGCCCGTAGGCGCGGGCGCTGGGGCGCTTCTTGGTGGGGACTTGCTCGGTCGCGGTCTTGGCGACACGCCCAGCGGGCAGGCTGCTTTCGCGTTGGCCTTCCAGGCGCTCCACTTCGGCCCGCAGGTCACCAATCTCGGCACTGCCCCAGACTTTGGCGGCACGCTCGGCGGCCTGCTGGCCCACTTCGTCGTTGCCCTGCTGGGTGATGGTGGCGGCGCGCAGGCGCTCGACCAGGCTCTGGCGATACTGCACGCCGTCAGCCGCCTGGGCGGCCAGGGCTTTGAGGTCAGGGGTTTCCTCATCTTCAATGCCCAGCTGGGCCAGCACGTCAGCGCGGGCCTGAGCGTCACGCTTCTGGATGGCCGCCTGCACTTGTTCGGGGGTGGCGTCGGCTTTCAGGCCGAGCAGCTTCAGGGTTTCTTCGTTCATTTCAGGTTCCTCCTGAGTGGGGGCTTCGGCGGTGCGGACGATTTCGACATCGGCGGCGCGGCGAGTGAGGACGCGGTTACCGGCGGCGAGCTGCACAGCATCACTGAGGCTGCCCAGTGCATCGGCCACGCCCACCGCCACCGCGTTTTCACCAACCCAGCAGCGGCCAGACGCCCAGCGTTCAGTGACCTGAGCTGGAGTCACGCCACGGCCTAGGCCCACCGCCCGCAGAAATACGGCGTTGGTGTCTTCGACCACGCTGCTGTAGGTTTCGTCCACCTGTGCGTTGTGGGGCTCACCCGGCTGCCCAGGGGCCTTCAGGTTGCCGGAGCGGTAAACGTGGACCTGCATTCCCATCTCGCTGTACAGGGCGCTGCTGTCCGTCCAGCGGATGTAGGTGCCGATGCTGCCCACCATGCTGGTGCGGCTGGTCAGAATCTGGGTGGCCCCGCTCGCCATCCAATAGGCGGCGCTGGCCGCCAGGTCACGCACGCAGCCAATCACCGGCTTCTGGGTGGCGGCATTCCGAATCGCTTCAGCCGCCGCGTCTACGCCTTCCACCATGCCGCCGGGACTGTTGATATCCAGCACGATGCCAACAATGTCAGCGTTGCCCAGCGCGGCGTTGACCGCAGCGGTCACCTCATAGGGGTCGGTGAGCGCCATGTAGTTCCTGAGCCACTCCGGAGCGCCTGCCCACACGGGTCCGTGCATCCGGATAATGGCAACCGCCCCACTCTGCTGAGAGATTGGGGCGGCTTCGGCGCGGCGCTCTGGCTCTGGGGGGCCTGCGCGGATGGTTTCTTCTAGCGCGGCGAGTGCGTAAGGCAGCATCGCCACAGGCCGCGCCAAAAACAGGCTAAGGGGGCTATCTTTCTTCACTGGGTACCTCCAGGGGGTGAATTTGCGGCAGTGGGCGCACGCTGCCGCGCCGCGAGGACCTGCTCAGGGTCAAACCCGTCCCGCTCAGCAGCCCAGCGCAGATATGGCTCGCCGTACAGCTCGGTGTAGAGCGTGTCGGTTTCTGCCTGCAGCTGCGCCGCCTTGGCGTGGGCTTCGATGAACGGGTTGGCCGGCTCCGCAAACTGGAGTCGCACCCGCGCCGGAATACCAGCCAAGCGCAGGTTCAGGTTCAGCCCGAACTCCACGCTGCGGCGCACCGGCTCCCGCATGTTGTTCGCGTGGGTCAGCAGGATGGGGTAAACAATCTGCGCCAGCGCCTGGGTGGTGGAATCCATCTTCCCGCGCATGAACGGCAAGGTCATCAAACCCGACCAGACCTTCAGCGCGTTCATGGCTTCCAGGTCTCCCATGCCGCCCACGTTGCCGGTCAGGTTCACGGCCTGCGTTTCAGTGCCGTCCTCGACGGCCAGGATGCCCAGGTCACGGGCGCTGGCTGCCGTTTCCACGTAAGACTCGTAATAGCCTGCCAGCGCATCAATGTAGCCAGGGTCCGATTCACTCGCCACGCCCAACTCCTGCGGCGTGGGCTTGGGCACACCGATTTTCAGAAACACACCCTGAGAGATGAGCCGAATGGCCTTATCAATACCCTCGGTCAGCTGCGCCTTGCGCTCCAGCTCACCCAGCGCGGCCAGCATCGCCGGGCGGCCCAGCTCGTCACGGCCAGCGGTGCCGTATGCGGCGTACAGGTAGGTGGCCGGGTGCATGGCTTGGTCGTTGCCGTCCTGCCAGTATTGCCGCTGGTCGTCCACCCGGCGGACCGTAATGTCCTCTGGAGGCAGCAGCTCCACGCCCTCTACCCGGCTGCGGCCCCGGTTGGGATACCACTCCAGGCTGGTCGCTCCGGCCACGTAAACCTCGCGCAGCTCATGGTTGATCAGCTCATGCAGTGGCAAGTGCAGCCGAGCCAGGAGCGCGTCTGTCTCCGCTCTGGCCCGCTTCTTGGCTGACTCGCTGCCTTCGAACTCCAGCCGCACGCCGCTGGTCCCGTCGGCTGCAGGTGGATTGGCAAGCGCGACCAGGTCGTTCATGGCCCCGCCCGCATCGGAGTCGGTGTCTACGGCCTGGCGGCACAGCTCGATGGCAGCGCGGCGTGAACGGCCCGCCAGCTGCTCGGTGCTCCACAGCCCCCACATTTTGCCGAAGCGGGAGCGTCCGGAGACACGCTCGCGGGGCATGCGGCTGGTGGTGCTGCGGGCCAGATACTGCTGCGGGGCCAGACTGTGGCGCTGAGGCGTCACAGGGTCAGTGCGTGCGGTCCCATATTTCTCGGCGAGAACTTTATGTAGCAGGTTCAACGGCGCTCACCTCCTTTCCTGTTGAGTCTGGCGGCGGCCAGCAACGCCGCCTGAGCAGCCAAGGCTTGGCCTGTAGCGGTTTGAGTGTTTTCGTCTTCGAGCGGGAACTGGGTCAGCAGGAAGTAGCGCTCAGCGTCCTTGGTGTGGTCATTCTCTTTGATGGGCTTGTCTTCACCTCTGGCTGTGGCCTTCGCGTCCCAGAGGTAAGCGCCATAGTCCTGAATGGTGTGGGGGCAGTTCTTGCCCACCTTGTACTCGCCGTTGTTCAGCATGTTGGCTTGTCTTCGAATGCCGTTTAGGACATCGTTATCTGCCTCCACCACATGGAAGCCACGCTCACGCATCTCCGCTTTGAAGCTGGCGGCGCTGGGGTCAAGAATCAGACCTTTGACTTTTGCGCGGTCAGTGCCCAACCAAGACACGATGTCGTCCGCGTACTGAGCATCAGTCTTCTGCTTGCCCGTTTCGCGGCCTGAGTAGTAATACTCGCGCTCTATCCAGGCCCGCAGTTCGCCTGGCGGTGCGGCTCGCTTGCCGAACAGACCACCCGCAGTGGCGTTGCTGGTGCCGTAATCGAACGACAGCCAGTATTCGTCAGCCTGCGGGAACTGCTCCAGCGTATGCAGTGGCTCATCCCAGAAGTCGTAAATGGCTCCCTCAGCAGCCACCCACAGCCCTTGGATGAACCGCTTGTACCACAGGCCGGAATATTCCTTCTCCAACGCCGCGATGTACTCGGGATCCAGGGTGGTGTTAGAACTGATCGGCCATTCAAAGTAGGCCAGGTCCAGGCCGTCTGGGTTCGCGCTGGTGCGGCGCTTATCGATGTACTCGGTTTTCAGCCAGTGGTACGGGCCGTCCGGGTTGGTGGTGTAAAACGCCTTGGCTCCGCGCACGCTCATGCGTAGACCCAACTGCCGGAAGACTTCGGCGGGCCACAGCGTCACTTCATCCCCGTATGCCCCAGCGGCCGTGCTGCCCCGAATGCGTCCCTCCGCATCTTTGTTGCTGGCTCCGATGATGTAGATCTCGCGGCCACCAAACCAAGCTTTGCCTTGACTGAAGCTGTAGTTGAATTTGCTGCCGGTAAAATCTTTCAGGGGAGCCAGGATGTTGCGCTCCAGGCTGCCAGCGGTGCGACCCACCATCCACAGGTCACCTTTGGGAGCAGTCAGGACGAACTCCAGCCAGCGGAGAAGAGAGTGGACCGTTTTGCCGGAGCGGACCGGCCCACCCCAGATGTTGATACGGGCTGTGCTGTCCAGCATGGAATGCAGCGGCGAACCTTCAATAGGGAACCACATCAATCATCACCTCTTTCCCGCTGCGTCCGGAGCCTTGCCAGCTGGTCGATCATCTCCTCAAAGCCGCTCGCGCCTTCGCTCTCGCCGTGCTCCCCGTACAGGTTCAGGTGCTTGGCAAGCTTGTCCAGAGCGCTGAGCTTGTCATGCGGTGTTACTTCAAGGGTGTCCTCGTCGGTCTTCCCCCGCTTACTGACATGTTTAATGGACTTCAGCGCTCCTGTTTGCTTGCGCGTCAACTCTGCACTGGGTTTCAAACGGACGAAGTTAACCCCCATCTCGCTGCCCCACTCGGCATAGTCGGCCAAGTTGGAAAAGGCAATGGCAGCCAGTTCTTCTAGCACAGCGTCTGCTGTGATCTGGGTCCGCTGGGAACGCTCGTGCATGAGGGTGCGCAGCCGGGCCTGAATGTCAGCATTTGTCAGCAACCGTTGCGCCTGACTTCTCGCCGTTCGCTCGCTGTAATCCGCTCGAATCGCTGCCTGAGTCGCGTTCAGGTCAATCAGAAACTCGTAGCAGAACAGCTCCTGCTTCTGCGTCAGCCCATGTTCATTCTTGGCAAAACTTTGCCCCCGATTGGTCTGCCTTTTTTTTTAGGCGGCGCAGTGGCCTTCTTGGTGCCCCGCTGCTGCTGGGGCTTCGGCGTGTCTTTGGGCATGGGCGGGTCACCTCCTTGGATAGAGTGGGGTATGTACTACGTCAGGGAGCAGTTACAGGTTGGCTCGTCTTACACCATCAACGAGCGCGGCCAGAAAGTGCGCACGCTCTCGCTGTCTCGCACTCAACTTGGACTGAGCGAAGATGAGTGGAACACGCTAAGGCAAGAGGCCCTCAAGGGAACCTCCGTTGTCCTGAATACAGAGCATGGCTGGTGGAAGTTCATGATGACCCGATTGGGCAGTGAGCATATAGAACTGAGAAATCAAGGGGGGCCGAACGAAGTCGATCCACCCCTTACTGACTCGGATACGGTGGGGTCATGAACGAAATTGATGTACTGATGCCACCGGCCACACCTCAACGCTTAGACGCTGTCAGCACAGATGGGTTTACCGATGAGGTACAAGGGTGGCAGGGCTGCGTCATACCGGTCGCACATTTGTCGGCGAACGACCATCAGAAGATTACGCAGGCGGAAAATTTTAGTGCTCCCCTCCTCATCGTGGTGAATGGGGAAGAAAGCGAGTGGCATTACTACGGGCGCGATAAATCCAATCCTGCCATTCTGCTTTTCATCAAGGGGTGACGTGGTGCGGGCGGCCAGAATCGAACTGGCGACCTGGTGGCCTGGAAGCTGCACCCGGCTCTGCCACTGAGCTACAGCCCGCGTATTCCCCGTCTTTCCGGGGTGTCAAGTCAGACCGGTGGTATGGGCCACCTCCCACATCGGCTGTGGTGGGCCGGGGTCTAGGCGTTAGCGTTTCATGCAGGTCACCTCGCAGTCCCTGAATGCCAAGAAAAAAGCGCCCGGCGGGAACTCCCATCGGACGCTTTCGAGGTGCTTTCACACTTCTTGACTGTTTACACGATACAGCCTGCGAACGCACGCATCAAGCTTCGTGACCCTAGGTGACGGGCGGGCACACTTCGGCCAGCCCTCCCAGCTGCAGGGCACACTCCCGCAGGGCCGTGCTCCGCCGGGCTGCAAGACGAACCTCACCGCGCCGGGGGTCCAGCTGGAACACTGCACCCAGGCGGGAGCCACTTAGGTAGTCTGCCCAGGCCAGGGCCAGCTCAGGCTGCGGCAGGCTGCGGAGCGCTGCGGCATAGAGGGTCTCAGCCGCCTTACTGTCATTCAGCTTGAGGCGGGCTGCTTGCAGGCTGCGCTGCTGCGGCACACCCCAGCCCTCCAGCAGGGCATCGTACTCGGCGCGGTAGATCCGCAAATGGTGCGCCTCGATGCCCAGTTGGTGAAGGCCAGGTACCCGCACAGTCAGGCGCTGCGGGGTCTGCACACTGGCGGTGGTCTGCCCGTCACTCACGTACACGTTGGCGGTGATGGGGCGGGTGGGAATGTGTTCCCACTCCCGCGTGCCCCACGCCACGCCCCACAGAGCTTCACACACGGCCTCGGCCCGCCAGCGGATCAGGTTGCGGGCAGCCTTCTCCGGATCCAGTGGACGTTGCCTGCGCTCGTCATGCTCCACGCGCTGGGCCGCCTCACGCTCCAGCACGACGGGTGGCGTACGGGGTGTCTCACGCCGCACCCGGCGAGCTTCATCGGTCGTGGGTTTCCAGCCATCCGCTTTACTGCGGTCCCTCAGCTCGGCCAGGGAGCGCATGATCTCGCGGTAGGTGGCCCAGTCCCCCTCGGTGCGGGCTGCCCAGGCGGCATAGGACAGCTGGCGGCGGGTGGCTTCTACACTTCGGCCGCTGGGTTTGCAGGCGGCGTACAGGGCGCGGGCGCGGGCACGGCGGCGGATGGGGGAGTGGGGCATTCGTTACCTCTGGAGAATGAAGTGGAGTGGTCAGTCGGGTTGCCGAGCGGCCAGCCTACGCGGGGGCGGCCTATCTTCCGGGGCCAGGCTGGGCGGTCTGGCCCGTGGGTCCAGGCCAGCCTCATACAGCCAGTAGGGATCACCCACCAGCACCCGGCCACAGCGCAGGCGGGTGTACTGGGCCAGCAGCAGACCACGCTCGACCCGGCAGCCGCTCTGCGCGTACTGGCGCTCCAGCTCAGCCAGCTGCGTGTTGAGGGTCTGGTCTTCCTTCTGCTGCGCCTGGTGTTGGGCGATCAGGCGGCGGGTGAGTTGACGGTCACGTCGGCTCATGGCTGAGGCTCCCGGCGCGGCTTGCTGGACAGATGCCAGTGACGGCAATGGGGACACGGATAGGCCCGGTAAGCGTTTGTGGACGTGCCGTGCCGCCAGCTTTGTCCCCTGGCAATAGCGACCAGGGCGGCGGCCTCGGTGTAGAAGATGACCTTCCCGGACGTCCGGCAGCGCTGCTTAGAGCGCTTGCGGCGGCTCACGGCTGCCTCCGGGCGCTGGGCAGGTGGAAAAGGTAGGGCTCACCCGGTAAGCCAGCGCCGCTGCGGGTCAGTCGGCCCGCTTTATGCAGCCGGCGGGCGACATCCTTGGCGAGCCTGGGGTGCCAGCCCAGCTGTTCACCCACCTGGTAGGCATTGCGTGGTCCCGAGGCGAGCGCTGCCAAGAACCGCAGGTTGGCCCCTTCGCTCTTAGGCAGGCCCCGACTCACAGCCTGCCCTCACTGGCCGAGAGGAGGGCAGCTTGCAGCCGGTCCCCCAGGGCGATGACCGCTTCAGCCTCTTCCATGCTCCGCACCACATGCACCGCCAGTCCATAGTTCTGGCCCAGGTTGGCCCGCATCAGGCGCTGTCGGGCGCTGAGCTTGCCGCCTTTGGGCCGCTTCAACTCCACCAGCACGCAGAGGCCCAGCCCGGTGCCTTCGCCCAGGCCCAGCATGAACAGGTAGTCGGGAAAGCCCGGCGGGATATGGCCGGGGCGGGTCTGGCCTGCCTTGCCCCGGCGAAGCATGTTGGCCTCAGTTTTGACCGGATACCACCCGGCAAGGGCGAAGCGGTCCACCACGCTGGCTTCCACCTCTGCTTCGGTGGCGGGGCGGAGGTGGTCGGCGCGGCGGGTCATGGGGTGCCCCCAGTTTTTGCTGCACAGTGGCGGCAATCATTTGGTCCTGCGCGGCGTTCAACTGGTGGGGACGCTGCACCCAGATTGAACCGCCCGCACAGACAGATGCGGCCCTGGAAATAGTGATTGGTGCTGGACTTGCAACCGCGTGCAGGTGCCCAGCCGTGGTCGGTGGTGGGCTGGGGTCTCACAGCAGTCCTCCCTCTTCTTCGACGGTCAGATACCGCCCGCTCTTGCTCCAGGTCAGCCGGTAGCTGCCCCAGCCCAGCGCCTTGGCGCAGGTGCGGCCCTCGCGCTCGCTGGCCTCGCCGGGTTCCCAGACGCCTTCGGTGCGCCACAGGCACAGGCGGCGGGGGTTCACGGCGGCGCGGACCTGCAGGCCATGACCCAGGGAACGCTGGACCGGCTGACCGCGCTGGGCGGCCTGTTTCAGCAGGTGGTCCAGGGTGATGGCGAGTTTGGTCATGGCTGCACCCCCTCAAACAGCGGCCCGAAGTCCGGTACCGGCGGTCCTAGCACCTCCAGCCGGTGACGGACGGCGTAGTTCTCTTCACAGCGGCCACCCAGCGGCAGCAACTGGTGCTCTGGGTCGTAGCGGACGCGGTAGGTGTCCTGCTGCCGGTCCCACTCGCAGACATTGACCAGACGCTCGATCACGCCGTCGCGCACCAGCACTTCCACTTCGCCAGAGCGCATGCCCGGCACGGTGTGGCGCACGCGGGTGCCGGGTTCAAGGACGGCGCTCACGACTTCCCCCGCCAGCGCTCAGTGAGCAGCTTGTCTGCGACTGCAACGGCGCGGGCCACACGCAGCCTGGGGTCGGCTGCCTGCACCAGTTTCACCATGGCGTAGGCGGCGTCAATCTGCTCATTACTGCCTGGCGGATGGCTGGCCGCGTAATAGCCCAGGCAGTCGCACAGGTCTGCCAGCCCCTCCTGGGTGAAGCTCAGCCGCCAGGTGTGGGCCTGAGCACCCAGCCATTCGGCCAGCCGCTCACGCTCTGGGCGCAGGGCGTCATGCGGGAACAGACGCAGTGAGGTATGAAGGGCAGCCACGGCGGCGGCCAGTTCACCCTTCGTCAACTTCACCGGTTTTGGATCCGCAAAAGGGCCATCCAGGGGGTTCGGGCGCCTCACAGCCCCGCCTCCCCACGAATCCGGGCGATGGTGTCCGCCACCCGGCTGCGCTCCACTTCGGCGCGGTAGGTCGGGCCGTCGAAGATGATCCACTCGCAGGCATGCTGGATCCGGTCAAAGGCGCGCACGCCCATCGCGTCCTGCAGCTGGCGGCTTGTCAGGTTGCTGGTCATCACCGTCGCCCGGCGGCGGCGGTAGCGGCCGTCGATCACGCGGGTGAACAGCTTGCGCTCCAGTTCGCCGGTCTGGGTGGCCGCAGCGCCCACATCGTCCAGCACCAGCAGGTCCGGGGCCACCAGGTCCTCAATGTGCTCGGCCTGGGTCCGGCTGCGGCGCGAGTAGTCGCTCATCACGTCGTCCACCCAGTCCGCCCAGGTCACCACTAGCGCCGAGTGCCCGGCCTGCAGAGCGTCCTTGGCCAGCAGTACCCCGGCCTGGGTTTTGCCGCGTCCCACCTCGCCCACCAGCACCAGGTTGATGGCGTCTGCCAGCACGTCGCCGATGCTCTCGCCGAAAGCGCGGGCCAGCCGCCAGGAGCCGTGCTCCAGCTGCATGTCGGCCCACTCCTGGTGGAACAGCGTGCCCTCCACGCCAGCCTGCTCGTACTGGGCGGCCAGACGCTCGGTCTGGGCCTGAGCCTCACAGGCCGGGCAGCGCAGCATGCCGCGGTCAGTGACCAGCCAGCCATCCAGGCAGCCGATGGTGCCGCAGGCCGTTTCCGGCAGGTCCACCGGGGCCAGGTCGGTGGGAATCAGCGCGTGGAAGGGGCTGACCGGCGTGGCCAGCTGCAGGTTGGGAGCGGTGTCACTCATGGTTTACCCAGTCCTTTCGGGCGGCAGGGACGGCTGGCGCAGTGGCCAGACCGTCAGCGGCGGGGCGCTGGGCGCGGGCGTGCCAGGCTTCGGCCTTCTGGAAGACCTTGCCGGGCACCAGGTTGTCGAACCCGTAGCGGCGGGAGATCCAGAACTCGTCACCAGCCACTTCGCGGGCAGCGTCGGCCAGCACTGCGGCAGCGCGGTCCACGTCATCGCCGCAGTCGCGGACCAGCTTTTTCACGGCCTTGCGGCGGCCTTCGCTTAGGGATGCCACTTCCGGCAGTGGGCCTCGGTGGGCGTTCCAGACTTCAATCAGCCGGCGGGCCGCACTGGGCTGCGCGCGGCGCGGCGCCGGCGGAACTTCTTCACCTGCAGCGGGCTGGGTGTCCTGAGTGCCCTCGCCGGCGGATGGCTGAACCTGAGAGGTGACGGCCTGCGAGCGTTCGCTCTCCGTGGCCTGCTCAGGTGGGGTGGGGGCGTGCGCCGCCGCGTCAGCGGCGAGGTGTTTTTTTAGTGATGGTTCGTAGTGATGGTTAAATGATGGTTCATGCCCTGACAAATTGTCCGGTGAGGGGTGACAAATTGTCCGGTTGGTTTGGTCAAATTGTCCGGTAGTCCCTGTCAAATTGTCCGGTTGTTCCTGCAAGCGGGCATTTTGCCCGGTTGACTTGCGGACAGATTGTCCGGTTGCAGTTGAGGCCGGATTCAACGCCTCTGCCGGAGCCTGCAGCCAGAGTTCGTCGGTGGTTCTCGAACCGTCCTTGCGGCGGCGCTCCTGGGACCTGATGAAGCCTTTTTCTTCCAGTGCATCGATGTGCCGGCGCACACTGCGCTCGTCTTGACCGGTCATTTTCGCCAGGGTGCCCACGCCAGGAAAGGCCCGGCCCTCGGAATCCGCGAAGTTGGCAATGGCCACCAGCACGAACTTCCGGCCTGCTGGCTTGATGGGCTGCTCGTAGGCCCAGTTGGTGGCATAAATGCTCACGCCGCACCCGCCTTCTGCAGCCGCTGCCGGATGTACTCCAGTCCCTTGGTGGTCACGTAGGTGGTCTGGCTGCTGGCCTGGGTATCACCGCGCATGTACGTCACGGTTCGCAGCACGAAGCGCCCAGCGTCCACATGGCACTGGTAAGGCTCACAGCTCTTGGGAATGATGATGCCCAGCTCACGCAACAGGGCGTACAGCCGGTTCTGACCGATGCCCAGGACCTTGCCTGCTTCGCGCATCAGCATCAGCCCTTCGCTGTCCATCAGGGCGTCATACGCCTCCACCTTGGGTGCAGCCAGGGCCAGCCGCGCTTCCACCTGAGCCTTCTCTTCCAGCGTGTCGGCCAGTTGGCGCAGGGCTTCGGGGTAGCTGGGCAAGGCCGCCGGCGCCGGGGCCAGCTGGTAGCCGCCGGTCTGGCGAATGCTGGGCAGCACTTCAGCCGTCACCCAGCGTTTGAACGCCTTGGCACTGGGGAGCTTCGACTTCAGAATCAGGCTGTACAGTCCCGACTCGTTAATAACGGTTACTTCCTGCTCGCCGGAGGGGGTAACGATTCGTTCACCCCCCCTGTCTTCCTCGTCTACGTGGTCGCGAATGGCCTTCTGAGGGTTGGCATACCCCAGCACTACGGCCACATCCCTACCGATAAACCAGGGCTGGCCTCCCACCACCACCACGCGCACACCCTGGGTGTGAAAGTCGAACTTTTGCAGATTCACAGCAATTCCTTTCCGCCGCCCAGCTTGTGGGCGGTAATCACGAGGGCGGCAAACAGCGAGAGCATCGAAAGAACCATCAGCAACATGTCCAGTGGGGCTGGAGCCTGCTCGATCAGCAGCCCGCTGCCCAGTGCGAGGGCGAGAGCGCGAATCACGACAGCACCCGCCTTTCCGGATAGGCCAGCGCCAGCGCCGCACTCACGCGGGACCGGAACTCCAGCTGCTCGGCAGGCGTAGCGGGGGTGACGGGTGACTGGTTCTTGCCCAGCACCATCACGTGGTTGGGATAGGCCACCACCAGGGCGTAGGGCGATAGGCCCACAGGCGTCGCCTGCAGGACCGTCACGGCATAGAGCAGCGTCATCATTTGCGCCTCCGGGGACGTGGGTAGCGGTTGTCGTAGACCCGCTCCAACTGGCGGGCCTTTTCCTCCAACCGGCGTTCGGTCCGGTCCAGCGCACGCCACAGCAGCGCGCTGCAGACGATGGCGGCCATGACCAGGCCGATCAGGACCAGGGCAGTGAATTCAGGGGTCATGCCGCACCGTCTTTCGCGACAGGCCACAGCCGCAGCCATTGGCCGTCTTTGACCACACTGGTGCCGTCTCCCAGATCCAGCCGCTCAGAGGCGTACAGTCGGCGTAGGGTTCGCCGTGGATCCAACGCCTGGCGGGACGCGTACTCCCCGACCAGCCGTTCCAGGTCAGCCAGGGTAAGTGCCTCGTGCCGAAACGCTTTGGCCCGCATCAGCTCACCACCTGGTAGGGCTGGAACGGCGTGGTGGCCACCATCAGGCAGGCGGGCTGGAACTGACGCCAGACGCCGGACACGGTACGCACCGTAAAGAGGTCGGTCTCGGCGTGGTAGGCCTTGATTACGCACCACGCGGCGTGCAGGTCCAGGCCACCATCCTTGTCGGGGCCATAGACCACGGCGTACAGGCCCACCTGGGCCTGACGGTGGGCTGCATCGGTGTTCGTCATGCCACCCACCCGGTTTCCTCGCGCTCGGCGGCCGCCAGGCCCAAGCGCTGCTCGAAGCGCTCCCGTACCTCGGCGAAGCTGGCCACCACTTTCCGGGGCTTGCGGCTCAGGCCGCGCACTTCCAGCGCCTTCACACCAGGCTTCACGTCGACCACGGCCACCGCGACACCGGCGCCGCGTAGGTCCCAGAGGACATGGTGGGCCAGCCGGACGCTGCCCTGGTCCCACTCGTAGCACTCCATACCGTTGGCCTGCTCGATGGCGGCGACCAGGCTGCCGTACTTGCGGACGCACTCAGGGCCGACTGGGCCGATGAAGGGAATCTCGGTGCCTTGCCCGGTGGGCAGCTCACGCCCGCAGTGGGCGCAGCGGTGCGCGGCCACCTGGCGCTGGGTTTTGGTTCTGGGTTGGGGGTGCTGTATCATCTGTTTGTTCCTTTCCCCCCGCTGAGCCGTCGTTACCGGCCATGACGCGGGGGTGTTTTGTTGTTTAGGCGGGTTTAGAGACGCGGTGCGGAGTAGGGGAGGGCTGGCCGATCAGGGCCTGGGCCAGCGCGGTCTGGGCTTCGGGGCTGCTGATCGCCTGCCCGCTGCCCGTGGTCACGTGGCCCAGGTAGGGGTCGCCATCTCGGCGTAGCCCCTCCATCGCTCGGCGCATGACCACCGCGCCAGCAGCGGCCAGCGCCTTGTCGCCCTTCGGGTTCGGTCCAGGGTGGTGGTGACGGACGACCGGTTTACTTGGCATGGGTGGCTCCTTTTTGGCCTTCTACGTTTTTACTGGTAATTTCAAGCAAAAAAAGCTGTTCAACAGAGACTTCCAATGCCTGGGCGATGGGCAGGGCGATACTCAGCGACACATCGCGCTGGACGCCCTGCTCTTGCTTCTGGATGGTTGCGATTGATACCCCAGCCTGCTCAGAGAGCTGTTGCTGAGTGATCCCTCTGGCTTCGCGGATGCCCTTGAGGCCCGTCAGGTTGTATCTCTTCTCTACCATCGTAAACGTATTTTACGTCTGTGCTGGTATCCTGTCAATACCACTACTCGCATAGCCTTTGATTACCAGGGAACTACTGAAATAGCCTCAGCGTACTAGTAGGGCAATGCTAGGAACGTATTCAATGGCTAGAGGTCGAACCACCACCAAAGTTGTGCCGGAGTGGGCTATAGCGCTCAAATTACGGCGTGTTCAGCTTGGTATCTCCCAAGAGGGGATCGCTGATCTGACAGGTGGTGTTGTCTCGCAGAGCACCATGTCCAGCTTGGAAGTTGGGCGACAACATCTCACCGATCTCGCCTACATGCGCGTCGTTGCCCTCGCCCGCGCCCTGAACTGGACGCTTTCCGACATGCAGCGGGTGACGGGGGTGGACCTGGGGATGACCGAGGCCACCCTGGTCGGCGAAGGCAGCGTAGACGTGTATCCGCTGGCCGCCGCGCTGGACTTCGATACCCCTGGAATGCCGGTGGATCATGTGGCGGTGGCCCCAGGCATCCAGCAGCCCGCCGTGCTGCGAATGGACAGTGAGGAGATGAACGGCACGGGCAGCGCCAGCATTCGCCCAGGCGACCACCTGCACATCGATCTGAGCCTGACCTCCCCAGAGGAAGGCAAGGTCTATGTGGTGCTGGATCAGGACGGGGTGCATGTCCGCCAGTACACCGAGTCCCGGCTTGGGGCCATCTTCCGCGCTGAGAACCATGACTTTGAACCCATCCCTGCGGCGGACGCCCAGGTGGTCGGCCAGGTCGTTGCCGTTGCCCACCCCGTCACACCGCTTCTGAACTGAGCCACTGGAGGTTTCCCCTGTGCTGAACTTTTTTATCCCTCGCCGTTATGCTCCCAGCCGAGCGCCCTTCATCGGTTCCGCCAGTGCTGGAATCCCCCTGGATCCAGAGAGTCCCTTTGCCACGCAGCCGCATGTGCCGATTCCGCTGGGGTTCCGGCGTCACGGCATGTTCGTGGTGCAGGCGGACGGGGACAGCATGACCCTGCCGGATGGGAGTGGGATCACCCACGGGAGCCTGGTGCTGGTGCATGGGCGTGACGTGCTGACCGAGCGGGGCCACTGCTACGCCTTCCGGCTGGACGATGGCACGCTGGTACTGAAGCGGCTGAATCTGTATCAGGGCCGACCAGCGCTGCACAGTGACAACCCGGCGTATGGGCCGCTGCTGCTGGACGCGGGGATCCGCAACCTGGGCCGGGTGTACGCCTACAACGTGGCGGGCCGGGGCTGGGTGTCGAGTGGGTACCGGGGGCTGTAGCCGACGCAAGATTGACAACGCTGAAAGATCCTCGGTGGAAGAATGGTGGGTATGAGAAAACTGATTTTCGCGGCCCTGTTCGCCCTTGCCTCTGCGGCCGCTGCTTGCCCTCAGCAGGAAACTCTCTTCAATGGCTATCAGTTCAAGGAAGGTACGGCGCTGGTAAAGGGGCTAAATCCTTACTGCACGAATGCTGGGCGTGAACTGGCTGACGGATTTCGTCAGGGATATGAGGGCCTCGGCGGCAAGGTCAGTTGGGTCGAAGGCTACCGGGTGGAGTACAGCGGTATTGAGGCTGTCCTTTCTACACTTGAGAAACTGCTCGGCATGCGAGGCTTCAGGTACGTCGATAGTGCCGAGGGCGAATACCAGGTGATCTCAACCTTCGAAAAGGTTGGCGGTAAGAATGAGTATCTCTTCCTGAGCATTGAGCCTACTAACCGCGACATCATTCTCGTCATGGTTGAGGGTGTCTTTCCCCACATGAGTCAGTGAAGCACTGACAGCAAGGAATTTGAGGTAGAGAAATGGCACGCAGGAAGAAAGTAGTCGCCCCCATAGCTGCAGCACCCCGCCCCAAGAAGAAAGCCAAGTGGCCTTGGGTCGTTGGTGGCTTGGTCATTCTCGGTGCAGCGATGGGAGGCGGTGACGAGAACACGGACACCGTCAGCCAGACGGAGATCGCACAGGAAGCCCCTGCTCAGGAAGCGGCTCCCCAGCCCCTAGTATCAGAGGTCCCTGCGGAAGAGACTGAAGCAGCTGAGCCAGCAGAGACTGAGCCTGAAGCCGAAGAGGTAGCCCCGGTAGAAGCGGAGCCTGAAGTAGCGGTCGCGGATGAGCTGCTGGCACTGGGCAATGTACCTGACGCCCTGAATCCGCAGGAGCACAGCACCGAGCAAGACCGGCACTACTACAGCTGGGACCGGCCTAACCTAGGTGAAACCGTGAACATGGTATGGCGTGCCCCGGATGACTGGTGGTTCGAGATAGAGGGGCCAGCCTTCACCGCTGGTGATCTGGGCGACCTGGAACTTGCAGATGGCACGTTCAGCCGGCTGAGTACGGGTCCGCTGGCTGGCGTGCTTGCCCTGGACAATGGACCCATCGTCATGCACCTGCAGACCCAGAAGTACTACGACGCCGAACAGGCGTTGTTCGAGGAATCAAGCGAGACGGTGGCTGAGCCCTTGCCACTGGCCGCTACAGAAGAGGTACCGGCAGAGGTGTACTTTGCAAACTGCTCCGAGGCTGAGGCTGCCGGTTACAGCAACATGACCCCTAGTGACCCTGGCTACCGTCCCAAATTGGACGGGGACAGTGATGGGCTGGCGTGCGAGTCGTGAAAGGGTACAGCCTAGAGTTACGGACCTCTGAGGAAGGAAAGCAGTGCTAGACAAGATCAAGGGGGCCTTCCAGGGCCTGATGCAGGGCATTAACGAAAGCATTGAAGAACGCAAGCGCGCTGAAGAGGAGCGTCAGGAACAGCTGCGGGAGTACGTGCGGCAGCTTCGAGAAGGCAACCTACCCGACGTGCATTCTCAGCTGCTGCTAGACCCGGGTGAGCACTGCTACCTGGAAAGCCCGGCCATGTATACCCGCCAGTTGAAGTCGGGACCGAAGATGGTGAATGGCATGCTGACTGTGACCAATACGCGTGTCATTTTTACGGCGCAGTCGGGCGGCTGGAAGGTGGGCCTCGGCAACGTGCTGGCCGTACAGGGTGAGGGACAGCATTTCAACTTGAAAACAGGAGGCTCCAAAGGCAATGGGCAACTGAGTACCCAGGGCCAATATGCGGGGCTGATCGTTGAATCTGCCGTCAAGCTGCATAAGCGGCTGATGCTGCTGCCACAGGCTGAGCGGGCCAGCAGGAGCATCCCACAGGCAGTCAAGCTGGAAGTCTGGCACCGTGACCATGGCAAGTGCGTCGAGTGCGGCGATACCAACTATCTGGAGTTCGATCACGTCATTCCACACAGCAAGGGCGGGGCGACCAGTGTAGGCAACCTGCAACTGCTCTGTCGGCGCTGCAATCTGGCTAAGGGTGATCGGCTGTGAAGTGGACTGGCTTCGGCACGGGCTGAGGCTGGGCAGTGGGTGGAGATAGGGGGTTGGTGAATGCTAGAGGAACGGAATCCTACACTAAGTGAGCCACAGAAAAACTGGTGGGGACAGTTCCTTGATCTGTCACAGGCTGGACCAAAACGCCGTGGCTGGTCTCTCTTTCTAGCGAATCTAGACTCCGTCTCCGCTCTAGCCACCATCATTCTTACTTGGCGGGCGGTAGAAGAGAAAAGCACTTTGTTCCAGATGCCATACGTCCTGATCACCGTTTTTCTAGGAGTTATTTTTGCGGCTTCGAAAGTATTTAAGATCGGCCTTGACGCTCGCGAGAAGGCTGCCAGCAAGTCGAAGGATGAGCAGATTGAAACTATGAAGGCTGAGCATGAAGTAGAGCTTGAGCAAGCTATTAATGCTGGATGGCTTAATCTACTTGACGACTGGAAAGTCGTGGCCGGTCAACATGAAGCTGCCATAGATAGCCTGCAGAGGCAGATGTCGAGTTCCGGCTCAGTCATTCGAGATAACCCCTTTCCCCAACTTTTAAGGGCAGTTATATCCGTATTTACCGCCTACTACGAGGGTGTAGATGCAAGCTTTACGGCGAATCTGGTGTTACCCGACCAGAACGGGAATTTCTATCTGGTAGCAATTGAGCCAGGTGGCGGCGGGAGGAGTCGCCACCTCCCCCGCCAACTTCCACTTGCGGAAAAGGAGTGGGGATTCTTTTCCGCATTCAGTCAGAGGGCGGTGAACTATGTGGCAGATGTGCGCGAGCATGGCGGCGAGGACAACAGGGGTTATCTCTCAGTAGCGAACCTTCCAATTCTTGACACAAGTGGATGCGTGGTAGGAGTGGTCAACGTTGACAGCCCCTACGAAGGAACTTTTGAATCTCTAGATGATGTGAGGGAGGCATACACTCTCAGCCTGCCGATCATCAGTACCTTGGCCCTCTGCTTGACGGATGAACGGCTGCTCCAAAGTTTCCATAGGCTTAAGGACGAGCTTGATTAAGGGGATTGTCATGAGAAGCCACTACACTGAGTCAAGTTCAATCGATACTAGATGTCCCACCGCTTATGGAAGGAGGAGTCATGAGCAAGCAATCCTATTCGAAAAAGTCCGTCAAGTACACACCTCGCGGCAGCATAGTCACCGTCGAAGGTGCGCATTGCTTGAAGAAGGATCGCAGCGAGCCGGGTGTTACTCCATCCATGAGAGGTGCAGCAAGCCGGGCAGCGAAGTCCATCTTGAAGCAGATGCGCAGTGGGAAAGAGGAAGCGGTCTTAACTCGCTAGCACCTTCATATTTCGAGAGCTGGCTCGCATTGGGCCAGCTTTTTTCCCTTGTTCGATGGGTACTACCATGAACCACCGCATCGCCGTCTATCGCCGCGTCTCCACGGAGGAGCAGACCACCAACCATAGCCTGGAATCCCAGGCCAGCATCTTACGGGCCTTCGCTGACCAGCAGGGTTACACGGTGGCCCGTGACTATGTGGATGGTGGCTGGAGTGGCAGCAGCCGGGAGCGGCCAGCGCTGGAGCAGCTGCTGGCCGACGCCAAAGAGGGCCTGTTCGAGACGGTGCTGATTTACCGCCTGGACCGACTGGCCCGCAGCACCTACCTGGCCTACTCGCTGATTCAGGAATTGGCCGACCTGGGCGTAGGCGTCCGCTCCTACTCCGAGCCGCAGATTGACAGCAGCACGCCTATGGGCAAGGTCTCGCTGGGCGTGACCGCCATCTTCGCCGAGCTGGAACGGGACACCTTCATGCAGCGCAGCCGGGACGGAACCCGCAAGGCTGTGAAGGAAGGCAGGTACGTTGGGGGGATCACCGCTTATGGCTACCAGGCCGAGGACAAGCAGCTGGTGGTCTATGAGCCGGAGGCCGAGATCGTGCGCATGATCTTCAGCTGGGTTGGGGAGCAGGGCTGGAGCACCACCAAAGTGGCCCAGGAGCTGACGCGGTTGAACATCCCCACCAAGTACCGCCGCGATGGCCGT
The DNA here is from genome assembly GCF_020889625.1 of Deinococcus radiophilus. Taxonomy (GTDB): domain Bacteria; phylum Deinococcota; class Deinococci; order Deinococcales; family Deinococcaceae; genus Deinococcus; species Deinococcus radiophilus. Next base: position 1,357,799 of record NZ_CP086380.1, on the reverse strand, counting down.
GGCATTCGCGGGAAGGACACGGCGACCTACTGGCGGGCTGGTGGGGTGCTGCGGCTGCTGAAGAACACCACCTACAGGGGCGAGTATCGCTACGGGAAGCGCAACACCAAAGGCCCCAATGGCAAGGACGTCATCAGCGTGCCCTGCCCGGCCATCGTCACCCCGGAACTGTGGGACGCGGCGCAGGCCACCTTGCAGCGAAACGCCCTGACCGCCACCCGCAATGCCAAACACACCTATATGCTCAAGAGTCTGATCAAGTGTGGGGGCTGTGGCTGCACTTACATCGGAACCAGGGGCAAGAAGTGGCAGGGGTACGCCTGCTCAGGCCGCTCGGAGCGCAGCGGTAAGGAGCAGGCGGCCCGCTGCCGCAATCCTGGCCTGGCTATGCGGGACATTGAGGGTGAGATCTGGCAGCACATCTGTGAGCTGCTCAGTGCCCCGGAGCGGCATCTGGAGCAGCGTCCCCTAACCCTGATCCCGGCTGAGCTGCCGCTGGCCCGCACCGCCCTGGCTGAGTCACGGGAAAGCCGTAAGCGACTGACCGACCTCTACCTAGACCCAAATGGTCCACTGAGCAAGGCCGAATATCTGGAGCGCCTCGCCGGACTGGACACGCAGATCGCCGAACTTGAAAGCCGCATCAGTCAGCTGAGCGATACTGCGGCGCAGGAGCAGGCCTACCAGCAGCAGGCTGAGGAGCTGCGCGCCCTGGCACAGCGCTATCAGGGCGAGCTGGACACCGCCGATGACGGGCTACGGCAAACGCTAGCGCACCACCTGGTGCAGCGTATTACGGTGGGGGCTGACGGTGGGGTAGACGTGGAGTGGGTGATTTAGGGGTTGTCCACAGGGGGTGTGGATAAGGTGCTAGGCGTCGTTGGATTGATCTGCACAGGGGCAAGGATTCATGGCGGCGATCAGCTGAAAGTTGGCTGGGTATTCCACCGAGGCGCGGGCGCGTGAGATCGTGACTCGCCCATCTTCCAGAGGTTGACGGAGGGTCTCCAGGGCCTTGCGTGAGAACTCCGGAAATTCGTCCAGAAACAGCACGCCCCGGTGCGCCAGGCTGACCTCGCCCGGCCGGGGTACACTGCCGCCGCCGATCAGGCCTGCGTCCGAAACGGTGTGGTGGGGGCTGCGGTAAGGTGGCGTTCCGCTGAGGCCCATGCCGCGCGTCAGCAGCCCCGCCGCCGAGTGGATGCGGATCACTTCCAGTGCCTCTGCGCGGGTCAGCGGGGGCAGCAGTCCTGCGGCGCGGCGGGCCAGCATCGTCTTGCCGCTGCCGGGGCTGCCGACCATCAATAAGTTATGGCCGCCCGCAACGGCAATTTCAAGCGCCCGTTTGGCGGCCGCCTGACCCTTGACATCGGCCAGGTCGGGAGCGGCAGTGGGGTCCCGTGCAGGGACTGAGGCTGGTGTCTGAGGCAAGATGGCCTGTCCGCTTAGGTGACGCATGGCGTCCAGCAACGTCCCCGCCCCGTACACTGGAACCTCAATCAAGGCGGCCTCGGCAGCGTTGCCTGCGGGAACCAGCACCGGCAGGTTCAGGTCTGCTCCCAACAGGGCCAGATTCACCCCCCCCGCCACTGGGCGCAGGGAACCGTCCAGCGCCAGTTCGCCTGCGCAGAGGACTTCACGCAGCGCCGTCAGGGGCAGCAACTCCTGCGCGGCCAGGACGCCCAGCGCAATCGGCAGGTCGTAGAGCGGGCCTTCTTTACGCAGGTCTGCTGGGGCCAGGTTGACGGTAATCCGTGCCGCCGGAAAGGGCAGGCCTGAATTGCGGACGGCTGCCCGCACCCGCTCGCGTGCCTCACTGACCGCCTGATCCGGCAGGCCCACCACCATAAAAGACGGCAGACCTGGCGAGACATCCACCTCAACCTCAACGGGCACCGCATCTACCCCGATCAAGGCGGCGCTGCGAACACGGGCTAACACTGGCGGCCTCGGCAACTGCGGGTCATGTTAGGCAGTGTATACGCCGCATGCAAAAGTTCAGCTGCGGTTTTGCGTGGCGGTCTGGGTGGGCGTTGCTGCCGGGGCGTCGGCGGTGGGTGTCTCGACCACTGGGTTGACCGCCATATCTGAGGCGCGGGCCGGTGCAGGTTGCGGCTGGGCGTCCGGTGCGGCGCTGTATACGGTCTGGTGAACTTCTGGTTGAGCCTGCACTGTCGGCATCGGGGTCTGTGTCGCTGGCACCTGTGCGGGCTGGGCCTGGGGCGCCGCTGGGCGGGCGGGTTCTTCTTTCAGACTGCCTTCCAACTCATCTTTAAGGCCCTGGGTGCCCCGCCGAAATTCACGGATGCCTTTGCCCAGGCTCTTGCCCAGTTCAGGCAATTTGGCCGGACCAAACAGAATCAGGGCGGCAACAAGAATCAGCAGAATTTCACCGGGACCGAGGTTCATAACGTTCAGTCTAGGCGTTAAATGTTCAGGAGCGGTGAAGTCCAAGTCAGCTTCAGCCCCGATCAGCTTCGGCTGGGCCTGCTCTAAACTGCGAGACACATGGACCCCGTCAGCCTCGTCTTTATCTTGCTTGGCGCCTTGCTGGTGCTGTTTTCTACCGAGTGGCTGTCGGTGGACGTCACGGCCCTGCTCCTGATCGCCGCACTGATGCTGAGTGGGCTGTTGTCCCCCGAAGAAGCGCTAGCAGGCTTCGGAGACGCCACCGTGCTGACGCTCGCAGCCCTCTTTATCCTGGCGCAGATCCTGGTCCGGAGCGGGGTGATTCGTGCGCTGGTGGGCGTGCTGGCAGGGCCGGGGGGGCGCAGGCCGGGTCGTTCTTCCGAAGGCAGTGGGCGCGGCCTGATTCAGCGCCTCCTGAGCGGGGTTACGGCGGTCAGTACCGTGACCAGCAATACGGCGACCACCGCCGTCTTCTTGCCGGTGATGTACGCCCTGTCCCGCCGCACCGGTGAACATGTCGGGCGGGTCATGATGCCGCTGGCTTTTGCGTCCATTCTGGGTGGATCCATCACCTTGATCGGGACCAGTACCAACTTGGTGGTGTCGGGGTTCTTGCCGCAACTTGGTCTGGAGCCGCTGGGCTTTTTCGAGTTGGCCTGGGTGGGGGTCCCGCTGGCGGTGGCCGGGTTGCTGTACCTCTTTTTCGTGGCGCCCCGGCTGCTGCCGACCCGCGAATCCGAAATGGAGCAGCAGGTGCGCGCCTACATCTCCGATCTGACGGTGGCACCTGACAGTCCGCTGGTGGGGCAGACCCTGGCGCAGTCGCGTCTGGGCAGTGATTATGGATTGATGGTGGTGGTGGTGCGGCGGGGCGAGCGCACCATTTACGCGCCGGAAGCGTCTTTCCGTATAGAGCTGGGGGACACTTTGGCCCTGGAAAGCGATTCGGAGGGGCTGCTGGCGGCCCAGGATGCGCTGGGCCTGGTCAGCCGCTCGGCAGAAAAGTTGTCGCTGAGTGGCCTGGAATCCGAGGTGCGACTGGTTGAAACGGTGGTGATGCCCGGCAACGAGCTGATCGGGCGCACCCTGCGCGAGGCCCGCTTTCGTGAGCGCTATGGCCTGAGTGTCCTGGCGCTGCACCGCCGCGAAAAAACTGTAGAGCGACTCGGGGGCTTGCGGGTACGGGTGGGCGACGTGTTGCTGATTCAGGGGCCTGAAACACGTCTGCGTGGTCTGGGCGACGCTTTTGCGGTGTTGGCCGACCTGACCGAGCAGCAACCGGACGGCTCACGCGCGCCGCTGGCCGCCCTGCTGTTCGTGGGGGCGCTGGTGCTGGCGGCCACCGGGCTGGTGCCGCTGGTGGTGGCCCTGATCAGCGCGGTGGCCCTGGCGCTGGCGCTACGTTTGATCAGCCCTGCCGAGGCTTACCGGTCTATTGAGTGGCCGGTGTTGGTGCTGGTGGCGGCCATGCTGGCCTTCGGCGCGGCCTTTCAGAGCAGTGGGGCCGCAGAGCAGGTTGCCGGTTGGCTGGCGGGAACCCTGGAGCCACTGGGCGGGCTGGGGGCGCTGGCCGGGGTGTATCTCTTTACGGTGCTGTTGACCCAGCCCATGAGCAACCAGGCCGCGGCCCTGGTGATGTTGCCGCTGGCGGTAGGTGTGGCGGGCGCACTGGGTTATGATCCCCGGCCCTTCGCCGTCACGGTGGCCCTGGCCGCCAGTAACTCTTTCCTGACGCCGCTGGAGCCGAGCTGCATGTTGGTGTACGGCCCCGGCCATTACCGCTTTGCCGACTTTGTGCGGGTAGGCGGCGGACTGACACTGCTGACCTTCGTGCTGACCATGTTGATTGTGCCGCTGGTCTGGCCCCTCACCTCCTGACGCCCAGGCCAGGCTGATGGACTTCTGACGGCCAGCTCAGCCTTTTCACAGCGCACTCACAGGCTGGTTCATCCAGTCTTGATGAATTGTGGCAAACTGGGCTTTATGCGAACCCATACGCTGATGTTGACGCTGGCGCTCGGTGCTTTTGCCCCGGCACTGGCCCAGACGGCACCCACCGCCGCCCCCACGGTCGCTCAGCCTGCCGGAACCGTCTCCGAAGTTGTTGTGAACGGTACCACCGAGCTGCTGGCCAACTTTGTGCGTGCCACGCTGAATGTTCAGCCGGGCGCTCCGGTAGCCAGCGTAGACTTGGAAGCGGTCCGCCAGGGTGTGTTGAACTCCGGCTACTTCTCCAGTGCCACGGCCCGTGTCGAGCAGCGTGAAGGCCGCGACGTACTGGTCATTGACGTGGTCCCCAATGCCACCATCGGCAGCGTGGACGCAACGGGCCTGACCTTCTTGCCGGCCGAAGCTTTTAAAAAGAGCATCGCCGATCTGCTGAACATTGCCCCCGGAGCAGCGCTCAATACCGCCCGCCTGGAGCAGGCCAAGGCTGCGCTGCTGGACAACTACCGCTCGGAAGGCTATCCCTTTGAGCCGAAAGTGACTGTGCAGACCGCGCCCGCCAACGACGGCACCGTGACGGTTCGCTTCTTGGTGGATGAAACCGCCCCGATCAGCTCGGTGCGCATTCAAGGTGTCACCCTGCTGGACCGTGCCCAGGTGGAAAATATCTTCCGCCCCTTGCAGCAGTCAGGCCGCTTTACCCCCGAAAGCTATTACCGCGCTGTGGCGCAGGTGCAGGCACTCTACGAAGAGGCTGGATACCTGTATTCCGGCGTGCGGGTGGACCGCACCAGTCTGGAAAACGGCCTGTTGACCATTCAAGTGGTTGAGGGCCGTGTCGCGCAGCTGGATACCAGCAACCTGGGCCAAGTGGACCCGGCGCTGGTCGGCAGTCTGCGGACCCGCACTGGCCAGCCCATCCGTGCCCAGGACCTCCAAGAAGACGTACGCACTCTGTCCAATCAGACTGGCAAGCCCGTGGGCTTTGCGCTGCAGGCCAATCCTCAGAACCTGAGTGAAGTGGTGGTTTACTTTGGTAGCGCCAACGTGGTCACAGCTCCGATCCAGAGCATCGAGATCCGGGGCAATACCCAGCTGTCTACCGAGCAGTTGCGCACGGCCCTGACCATCAAGGAAGGCGACGTGTTCAGCCCGCAGCTGGCGCAGGACAACTTCGTCAAGATGCGTGACCTGTACCGTGCCCAGGGCTACGAGATCAGCACCCGTGACGCGGTGCAGTTCGAAGATGGCGTGCTGGCCTTCAATATCCGTGAAGTGAAGCTGGCTGGCTACGAGCTGAACTGGCAGGGCGAGCACCGCACCGAGGACCGCGTGATTCTGCGTGAACTGCCCCAACCCGGTGAGCTGTTCAATGCCAACGAGCTGCGCGAGAGTCTGGCCCGCATCAGCCGCCTGGGCTATGTCCAGCTGGTGGGCCAGGAAACCCGCGTGGACCCCCAGAACCCTGAAGCCCTGACCTATGTGCTGACCGTCGCCGAGGCCGACGTAGGCATTCCTGTGCAGCTGGGCCTGGGCTACGACAGCCTGGCCGGTGGCTGGAGCGGTGAAGCAGGCTACTCCAACCCCAACGTGTTCGGGCTGGGCCACTACGGTGCCATCAACCTGGGTGCTCAGCAAAACGACGCGGGCCAGAACTGGTATGGCAGCGCGCAGTACACCATTCCCTGGTTGGACCTGGATTTCCTGGACTTCCGCGAGAACCGCACCAGCCTGAGTACCACCATCTCCAGCACGGTCGGCGGCAACCAGGCCATCTTCGTTGAGCGTGGTAACCCGGAAGGAAGTGGCGAGGTCAAGCAAGACACCGGGCGTGATTACACGGTTCGCAGCAACTCCTTTGGAGTAGATCTCAGTCGCCGCTTCACCGATCAGATCTCCGCAGGTGTGGGCGTAGGCGTCAGCCAGCGGACTTTCTTCCTAGAAGACAAGATCCGTGACACCGATGTCCGTAGCCCTTACCGGGTTGAGGGTGATACCCAGTACTGGATCACCTGCTCGGATGAGCCTGTGACCGTCGACAAGAACGACACCGCCCGCATTGAGGAACTGCGCCGCCCCTGCGCCCTGACCGATGCCGAGGCCGCCGAGCTGCTGCCCGAAAAGAGCCTGACCACCAGCGTTTCGGGCCGCGTGAACTATGACGACGCCAACTCCTTTACTTTCCCAACCGATGGGGTACGCGCCGACGTGAGTGGCTCGTACAACTTCGGCGTGGTCGGAAGCGACCCTGTGAGCTGGTTCGAACTGGAAAGCGGAGCGCGCACCTACTTCGGCTTCGGTGAGACGGTTGAGCGTGCCAGCGGCGAAACCACTCCCAATCAGGCTGTGGCTGTGCGGGCCAACGCTGGTACGTTGGTCGGGAATGCTCCCGAAGGCACCGGCTTCCGCGTGGGCGGTGGCGGCAGCAGCACCTACTCGCGCCAGCTGCGCGGGATTGAGAACGGTTCGCTGTTTGGCAGCAACTACCTGACCGCCTCGGCGGAGTACCGCCGTGACCTGGGTCTCAACCTCGGCCCGGCTCAGGGTGTCTACGGCGTACTGTTCGCTGATGCCGGTGACGCCTGGGGCGCTGAAGAAGACTTCAACTTGAACTACGGCTTCGGTGCCGGCGTACAGGTTGACCTGGGCTTTGGCGGTACCCAGCTGCCCTCGGTCCGCTTCGACTACGGCTACAATCCCCAGACCAGCAACGGCCAGTTCTACTTCCGCCTGGGGAACTTCTGGTAACCGACTTGCCGAGCAGCGCGAGTAACGGCGAAGGGCCGACCCTGAGCCACGCTCGCTTGCTGTGACTTCTGGTCATCAGCCACGAGCCGGAGGCGAGTGGACGAGCGAGAGCGAGGATTGACCTGGGGCCGCCCCCAGGTCTTTTTCGCATCTGAAAGACTTCTGGTTATCGGAGGCGAGGCCTAAGCCGAGCCACGAACCGGAGCAAGGATTGACCCACCCCTGGGTCTTTGCCGGATTGCGCTGTTTTGTTGCCGTGATGGTGCGGGTGGCAAGGGCTGATGGTTCTGATGCTACGCAGTGGCTGCATCACTGACCCTGCGGCAATCATTCACCAACTGCGCGGAGCCGTCCATAGCCAGCGCCAGAAAACCCCTACAATGCCAGGACTATGGAAGGTCTGATGCTCTCCCGCGTGCTGCGCGACCTGGAAGCCGAGTTGCCCGCGCGGTCACTGGGCTGGGTTTTTCCCGACGAAACCACCGCTGCCCTGCTGCTGGAAGGCCAGCAAAGTGGCCCTGGCAATCTGGTGCTGTCTTACCGCCCGCCGCAGCCGGTGGTGTACTTCTCGCGTGAGCGGCTGCGTGGCGAGCCGAACAATCCTTTTCAGCAGATGGTCCGTGCCAAGGTGCGCGGGGACCTGCTGCGCGTGGAACAACTCAAGTTGGACCGGGTGTTTCAGTTGCACTTTGCTGGAGAGGAAGGCTTCGTGGCTGTTCCCCCTGCCCGGCTGCTGTTCGAGGTCACGGGGCGCAACGCCAACCTGCTGATTATGGAAGCCGGGGAGGGTGGATTTGCGGGCCGAATCATTCACGCAGCCCGTGAAATCACCCCGGCCCGCAACCGTTTCCGCACCACGCGCTCAGGGGGGGCGTACACGCCGCCGCCGCCCTACGACAAATATGATCCGCAGACCCTGGAAGTGGCGGAGGCCCAGGCGGCTGGTCTGGATAGGTTGCCGCTCACGCAATGGCGCAGCCAGGTGGACGGTCTAGGACCGCTGCTCAGCGCTGAGCTGGGCCGCCGCGCCGGATTTACGGACGCACCAGGGCCAGAGCGGCTGGCGCAGGCCGTCACAGCCCTGCATTCACTGGCAGACGATCCTACCGTCAGCGAAGGGGTGATGACCGATGGAGCGCGGCAGGCTGCCCGCGCCGAGAAGGCGGCGCAACTCCGCAAAGAATTGCGTGGTCCCTTAGAAAAGCGCCTGACGCTGCTTACCAATCAGCTGAGTGACGTGACCCGCGCCGACGAGGGCCTGGCGCTGGCGACCCAGGAGCGCACCGAGGCCGACACATTGATGGCCTACTCGCATGGGGTGACTGCCCAGGCGGAGACGGTGACTCTGCCGGACCTGACTGGGGAAGGCGAAATCACCATCTCCCTGGACCCGCTGCTGAGTGCTGTGCAGAATGCCGAGAAGCTGTATGCCCGTGCCCGCCGCCGTGAAGAAGTCTACGGGCGTCTGGCCGAGCGTGAGCCGCGCCTGCGGGCCGAATTTGCGGAAGCCCAGGCCCGTGTGGAGGCACTGGATCAGGCGGGGCTCGGGGAGCTGGAAGCCATGGCCGCGCAGCTGACCCGCGAGAAGCCTGAGAAAGTGCCGTACGGCCTCAAGTTCACGCTGCCCAGTGGCTTGACGGCCCTGGTCGGGCGCAACAACCGCGAAAACGCCACCCTGACCCACCGTGTCGGGCGCAGCATGGATTACTGGTTTCACGCGCAGGGATATGCGGGCAGTCATGTGCTGGTCCGCACCGGCAGCGCCGGGCGGGAGCTGTCCCCACCCGACATTCTGTATGCGGCGGGACTGGCGGCGGCCCACTCCAAGGCACGGGGCAGTTCCAACGTGCCGGTGGACTACACCCGTATCAAGCATGTCTGGCGGCCCAAAGGTGCGGCAGCCGGACAGGTGAACTACACCGCCCAGAAGACGGTGTTTGTGGACGGTGATCTACCGGACGGGGACCAGTAGGTTGGATGTCTAGCTGACGGCGCTCTCCACTTTCGTCAATTTCTCCGCCACTTCCTCACGCAGGCGGTAGGACAGCGGCGAGCGGAGCGCCCGGTGCAGCGTTTCGGGGTCGGGCTTGCGGCGCTTGTGCAGGGCCATCAGTTCGGCCAGGGTGGGGGCCTGAGGGTCGCCGGGTTCCAGTTCGCCCACGTCGCCTACCCGCAGCAGGCCCGGTTGCAGCACCCGCACGTAAATTCCGGGCCGTCCCAGCGCATAGAAGTCCTTGACGAACGGCCCCCCGTACACGTCGCTCAGGTACGCGGCGGCCACCGCACAGGGCAGGCGCGGCGCGGTGGCTTCCAGCACCACTTTTCCCAGGTGCAGCCGGTCGCCGGGTCGGATGTCGGCGCTGCTCAGTCCGTCTAGACGGACATTTTCGCCCCAGTACGAGCGACCCAGGTCGGCTGGTAAACCATGGGTCTCCCAGGCTAGGGCGTCTGGCTGTGGGTAGAGATAGGCGGCCTGATCGGGGCCGCCGTGATAGCGCTTGTTCACGACCTGGTCGCCGCGCAAACCTGTCGCGTCTAGCCACGCCTCAGGCACGGGCCGCTTGTGAATGCCGCTGCGGGAGGCTTTAGCGCCCACTTGAATCAGGCTGACTTCGCCCAGAAAGAGGGCCAGCACGCGCAGGGGAGAAGGGGTCATATCTTTAGCGTAGAGCATGCAGGGCAAGCGGCCCTGTTCTTCCCGGTCAGGTGTGCTGAAATGCTGGCATGACGAAGTTGCCTGAACAGGAAAGCCCCGTGTCCGTGGCGCCCGACGATCTAGAGCAGGGCCAGCTGTGGCTGCGGGCGGTCCTGATCGCTCTGCCGCTGCTGGTGGCCGTGCCTACCGTAGCTGGACTGCTCCAGGGCCGCACCGAGGGCACCTTACAGGAAGTGCTGTACCTGATCGCCACGGCGGTGCTGATGTGGAATGTCTGGCGCGGCAGCGTGTGGTCCTGGCGCATCACGGTGGCGCTGAGCATGTTGACTGGCATGCTGGTCTTTATGGCCGGGCTGCTGGGCGGTGAAACCTTGATGCAGGGCCTGGTCATCAGCGCGGCGGGGCTGGCCTTCTTGCTCCTGGGCCTGTTTCTGGTCGCAGATGGCCCGGTGCGCCGGGCGCTGGAAGCCCGCTGGGAGGCCCGCACCCACGACCTGCGCCGACGCCGTGACGGGTCACCGGAGGGCCGACCATGACCCGCCGTTTTACCGTACAGGGCACCAACAACGCCTTTGTCTGTGCCCACTGCGGCGCAGAGATTCAGCCGCTGCAAAATGGCTCGGTGCGGAACCATTGCCCCGTGTGCCTGCACTCGCTGCATGTGGATATTTTTCCGGGCGACCGGGCCTGCGAGTGTCAGGGCGTGATGGAACCTGTAGCTGTAGAAAACAGCGGCAAAAAGGGCTGGATGATCGTGCACCGTTGCCAGAAGTGTGGCCATATGGGCCGCAACCGCGCCGCGCTGGACGACCCACAGCAGCCCGACTCCTGGGACCTGATCGTGGACCTCAGCCAGCTGCCCCGCCTGTAACACTTCTCACAGTGCCTCCCCCTCTTCTCACGGCGCTTTGATCTACAAACGCTAAGTAGGGGCCAGTGTTCCCACGCCCGAATCCGGCGAACCGCCTCTCCATTTTTCAGCTCTCACCCGCACTTTGAGGTAAGCCATGACGAATTCCAAGCGCACATCTGCCCGGTCCGGCCTCTGGTCCCGTCTACTGTTGGTCTTGCTGCCCGCGGCCCTGCTGGCCTGCGCCGAGCAGGAAGACGCCCAGACGGTGCCACAACAGACCACTCCTGCCCTCACGGAGCAAAAGACGACGACTCCCGGCTCGGTCACCACAACCCAGACGACCACTACGGAAACGACCACCACGGAATCCGACAGCAGTGTTGCGCCTGTTCCAGCCACGCCAGCGCCCAGCAGTGCGGCAGAGGCGGAAAGTGATGAAACCCAGAGCGAGTCTGCTTCGGCCGCACCCGCTACGCCAGCGCCGGCGACCAGTACACCGCCCGCCACAACCTCTACCCCAGCTCAGGCTGAGACGCCGGTGCCTCCTACTTCGGCCGCTCCGGTGCCGACCCCGGCGGCAGCTGCGCCTGCCCCAGCCGGCTCTGTACCTGAGGCCACGCCAACGCCAGCCGCGACCGATACTGGGCCAGTCCTGGCCGATCCTAGCGACTACTACGAGCAGCAGGCTGAGGAAGGAGCCGCCCCCGAACTGACCGTGATTGAAGAAATCTATTTCCCGAACTGCGCGGCAGCGGCAGCGGGCGGGTATACCAACATCCCCAGCAGCAGTCCCGCCTACCATCCCGAGCTAGATGACGACGGTGACGGTGTGGCCTGCGACTGAACCACCCCCAAGCCATAGAAAAAACCCTCCCGATCGGGAGGGCTTTTCTTGCTGGTCGAGGCGGCGAGATTTGAACTCACGACCCCTACCACCCCAAGGTAGTGCGCTACCAGGCTGCGCTACGCCTCGACGTTCAGCACAAGGGAATATACACGGCCAGCCGGGACGGGTCAAGCTTGGCCCGGCGCTGCTACGTTTCGGGACTGCTAGGCGGCAAAGTTGCTGGGCGGGCGGGCGCGCTCCGCCTAGTATGAAATAGATCGGCAGACGGCCTCCTTCGGTGTGACCTGAGCTGTCTGTGACCGTGCATCCTGTGTTCACTTCCTCAAACCCCTTTAGGAGACCCCTATGCTGAAACCTGCTCTGGCTTTTGCCGCTGCCCTGAGTCTGATTGCTGCTGTTCCCGCCCAAGCCCAAACCGCCCCCAAGTTCAACCAATGGTATTTGCAGCTCTGTATGACGCGCAGCGGGACGCCCCTGAACTACGTCGTCGCGGGGCTACCAAACTACTGCGCGCTCACGGTCAAGGTCACGCCCAACGGCGCAGTCCCCGTCAAAGCCGTCTTTACCTACGAACTGGAGTGGGCGCAGGGCGGCAAACTCCAAAAGCTGGCGCTGCCGGGCCAAGACGTGTGGACACCGCATGGCGGGGGAGACATCGACATTGAAGTGGAGGACTACGAGTACAGCATCTACCTTCCGATTCATGTGCGTCACCGCCCAGACCGCCAATACACGGCCATCAACGTGATTGGGAACTTCACCTTTAGCAACGGCAGTACCAAAAAGATCTTCGAGAAGATCGACGTGGTGCGCTAGACGTCGGAGGCTGGCGCAGCTGGCCTCTGGAGACGCAGTGGCTGGGCGGAGTATCGTGAGAGGTATGACCCAAAAAAGTGATCTGAGTTTTGAGCAAAAGCTGAAAAACTACGCCGATCTGGCCGTCCGGGTAGGGGTGGGCCTGCGCCCCGGGCAGCGCCTGCTGATCGAAGCCCCCATCGAGTCTGCGCCATTGGCCCGCGAGCTGGTCCGCGCCGCTTACGAGGCAGGGTCCAGCTTTGTAGATGTGCGCTGGGACGACGACGCCGTCAACCTGTTGCGTTACCAGATGGCGCCAGACGGTTCCTTCGAGCAACTGAGCCGCTGGCGCGTGGATGCCGAGATGGAAACGGTCGAAGAAGGCGGCGCCGTGCTGGCGATTCGTGCCAGCAATCCGGGACTGCTGGGCGAGGTGGACGCTTCACGGGTCAGCGCCGCCTCACGGGCGCTGGGCCGTTACCGCAAGCCCTACTCCCAGAAGGTCATGACCAATGCGGTCAACTGGAACCTGATCGCAGCTCCCCTGAGCGGCTGGTCCACCCTGATTTTCCCAGGTGCCTCCGAGGAAGACGCCCAGGCCAAGCACTGGGACGCCATCTTTGCGGCCACCCGCGCCGATCAGCCAGATCCGGTGCAGGCCTGGGAAGACCACCTGGCCGCTCTAAAGAAGCGCCGCGATTACCTGACTGCCAAGGGCTACCAGGCACTGCGTTTCCGCGACGCGCAGAGCGACACCGATCTGACCGTGGGCCTGGCCGAGGGTCACGTCTGGGGAGGCGGAGCCAGCAACGGCCCAGACGGCGGACGCTTCACGCCCAACATCCCCACCGAAGAGGTCTGGACTGCACCGCACCGTGACCGGGTGGACGGCACGGTGGTCAGCACCAAGCCGCTCAGCTACAATGGCGTGCTGCTGGACGGCATTCGTGTGACCTTTAAGGACGGCAAAGTGACTGACTTCAGCGCTGAGAAGGGCGAGGCCACCCTGCGCGAGCTGATTGAAACCGACGAGGGGGCCGCCCGCCTGGGTGAAGTCGCGCTGGTGCCGCACTCCAGCCCGATCAGCACGTCGGGTCTGTTTCACTACCATACCCTGTATGACGAGAATGCCGCTTCTCACATCGCACTGGGCGCCGCTTACCGCTTTAATGTGAGGGGCGGTGAAACCATGAGCGACGAGGAATTTGCAGCCCTGGGCGGCAACGATTCCATCGTGCACGTGGACTGGATGATTGGCAGCCCCACCATGAGTGTTACGGGCATCACCGCAGATGGTCAGGAAGAGCCAGTGATGGAAAACGGCGAGTTTGTGATCTGAGCTGTTCGCGCAGATCAAGCGAGGCGCCAGCGCAGATAGACCACGCTGGCGACTCCAGCAGAACCGGAAGGATTGTCGTCAATCCTTCCGGCTCTGCTGTATTTACTCTTCTTCTATACCCAGCAACTCCAGCGCCTCGGCGTACTGTACTTCGGGTACATACAGGCCCACGTCGCCCAGGTAACTGCCGGCGATGACCTCATACACCGGAGCGGCCACCGACCAGCCGTCTGGAGTCAGCAGCGCCGAGGCAATGCAGCCGTCAGTCAGTTCGCGCCGCCAGCCTTCGGCCAGCAGACGGGGCAGGGTGTCTACGCGCCGCCAGGAGTAGCCCAAATGCGTTACCGTGTCGCCGTACTCGCTCACGCGTGGCCTTCCTCCTGTGCCTGATAGCGACTCAGCCACCCGCGTTGATCTTCGCCTAGCGGGCCGGGTTTGCCATCTTCGCCCAGGTTGACCTGCACGGTGCGGGCATAGGCACACGGTATGCCGTCAGCGGTCACGCGGGCCACGAAGGTGTAGGAGGAGTGGCCTAGCCGTTCCAGCAGCGTGTCCACCACGACGTCCTGTTCCAACTTGATCTCGGCTACGTAGTCCAGCTCGACGCGGGCCAGCACCGTGCGAATGTCGGTCAGGCTGAGGCCCATGCCGCGCAGCATCTCTACTCGCGCCGTCTCCAGGTAGATGATGTACGTCCCGTTGTTGAGATGCCCCATCGCGTCCGTATCTGAATAGCGGGTCTGGATGGGGGTGTGGTGGGCAGCGTCCCAGTTGAGCGCCGCCAGCGCATGGGTGCGTCCGGAAGGAGAAGTCATGCCGGCAAGTCTAGAGCTTGGGAACGGATCACGCGGTGCTGGAGGACACGTGCCCAAGAAGCACGCACGACTCAGACCTTGCTACAAGAGGGACGCTTAATGATTGATGGGTAAATGTTATGAGAAGGCAGTGGGCCTACATTGCAAACGGGTAAAAGCTTACGTTTTATAGGTGCTGTTCCTCTGTTGATGCCGACCATCAAGTGCGGCAGGTGGTCAGGACTTTTAGAGGTGATTTTATGAAACATTCGCTGAGGTTGATCGGCATTCCCCTGCTCCTATTGAGTTGCAGTATGTCGCAACCCACTGCACCAGACACTGCTGAGCAGGAGCGGGTGCCGGATCTGGAGGCCACCTTGCCACCGGAGCAGGAAATGGCGGTAGGAGAGTTGCGTCCGGCTGGGGTCTCAGCGCAGGCTTCGGAACTCCCTGCCTGGAAAGGGCCGCTGATGTTTGGGTTTCGGGTCTTCAACAAGGCGGGCAACAGCCAGCTGGGCGTGAGCGCGATCGGCCGGCCTTTCGTGAACACCGTCTTCGGCGGCACTGGAGGAGTTTATTATTCCAAGCTGCACAGCTTCAAAGCAGATGGCACGTCCTTTGCGCCGGTTGAGGGGCCGGGCGGACGTTATGCGGTCGGTATGGCCGTGATGGAGCCGACGGTAGGTGATGCCCCCAACGACATAGGTTTTTATGACAGTGTCTGGCAGTTCCAAGAAGCGCCCAACTACGCCACCAGTGGGTTCGCCGTGTATGGCCGTTTCATGGGTGAGCCGTCCCTTCGGGGGAATCTGGACCTGCCTTATGGCAACATTGCCGTTGACCGTGGCCGGCTTTATCAGGTTGAACGTTCCTCTACGGATGTGGCCATGTTGGCTGGCGTGCCTGCGTCCTTGGGCCGCACCGATGTTGTGACGGCCAACCGCAACGTGACCCAGGGTGGTGACATTGTACGGACCACCACTCCCGTCCTGTTCCCCAAGCACCTGACTGGCTTTGATGCTGAGCGGGTATATCAGGAATTCTCAGCCACCACCGACGGTACGCAGTATGTGGTCATGGCGTTTCCAGCCACTGGCTGCGAAGACGCCGCTTGCCCATCACTGATCAATGTGCAGCAGGTCAAACAGGGCCGCGTCACCTGGAGCCGGGTATGGCGGACGGGGGTACCTGTGCGGCTGGAACACATCAGCGCCAATAACATAGATGTGGTCATCCTGATGTCGGCGGGTGCAGCGAATCCGGATACGCCAGCTGCTTTCCCGCAGTTGACCCGCGTGCGAAACGATGGTGTGGTGCTGGAGCGTTACCGTGTGCCACTGGAGGGCTGGCGGCGCGACTGGGCGCAGGGCACACCTGAGGAGCGCTACGCCCTCATCCCTAACCTGAAGTACATCAGCACCGACGACACGGGCCGCATTACCGCCAACAACGAGAACTTTATTCTCTCAGGGAGCTTCTCGGAAGCGTTCCCCAACGTGTACCTGCTGGACCGTCAGCTGAATCCGCCAGTTGACCGCGGCAGAATCGTGGGGCCAGTGGCCTTCGCTCATGACTATCTGTATGCCTCGGGAACGACGGATACGGGCTTCGGGAACCCGCAGAAGCCGCCCCGCGCTGCAAATGATCCCGCTTCGGGCAACAGCGGATACTTCTTGTTGCCCCTGGACTTCGAATTGAACGAAAGAGCTGTGATGAGCGAGTGAGCTTTGGCCTCAGTGCCGCAGCCTCACCTGGTGGATGAGCGGCGGCATTGCTGGCTTAGGGCCGACTGGTGGCGCTGCCCCAAGCTTCGCCGCTCATGTTCTCGTCAAGCGGCGCGACCGGGCGGGGTTTGCCGTTCTCGTAGACCGCCACGAAGACGAAGGTGCCGGTGGTCGCCAGTTCCTGCTCGCCGCTGGCCATATGTTCGCGGTACACGTCCACCTGAATGGTCATGGAGGAGCGGCCCACCTTGACCACGCGGGCGTCCAGCGCCACGGCGTCGCCCACCCGGATCGGCATGCGGAAGTCCACGCCGTCCATGCGGGCCGTGACGACCGCGCCCCCGGCGTGCCGCACGGCAGCTACCGAGGCGGCCTTGTCCATCAGTGACAGCACAAAGCCCCCGAAGGCCGTGCCGTGGTAGTTGGTGTCCTTAGGAAAGACCAGCTCCAGCATCCGGGCGCGGCTGCGGGGCGCGGGGGCCTTCTGGGGGGCGGCGTCGGGGGTGGCCGGGATGGTCGTAGGGTTGCTTTCGCTCATGACGCTGAGCAGGATAACGCGGGGGGCAAGGGTTGATGGGTTCGCCGTTGACGCGGCTGATGGGTGATGGAGTATCGTCCGCTGAAGAATCTAACGTCTAAAGATCGGCATAGAGCTGCGGGCGGAAAAAGTCATGCTGCTCTGTGTGACCTAGGCATGCTTTGATCGGCAAAAATGGGGGCTATCTGGACCTCCTTTGAGTAGGCTGGGAGCTATGGAGCAACAAAAGACGTTGGCGGGTCAGCCTGAGCCGCCTCTGTGGTTCAAAGTGGTGTTCTTTGGCGGCTTGATGTATTTGCTGTGGTCCTGTTTCGCCCCCGCGCTGGGTGGCCCCCGCTCCCTAGAGGATATGGAACACACTGGCGCGGAGGCCCGCTGTCAGGTAGCTATGCAGCAGCAAATGAAAGTGCCGGGCAGCGCCCGCTTCCCCTATGAGCCGCACGCCCGCTGGATGGACGATCATTGGGTCTGGCAGGCCAGCGTGACCGCGCAGAACGCCTACGGCGTGGATGTGCGGACGCCTTTCACCTGCATCGTGCGCGGCACGTCCAGGGACGACGCGGTGGCCCATTTCATGCTGGAGTAGTGACCTACAGTCGCCTCTCAAACTGGCGTATCACTCTCCATCAGCCGCGAAGCGGCGAACCCATCACCCATTAACCATCAACCTCTATGGTCCTACAATGACCCCATGAGCCAACAGAGCATTCCCGACCTGATTGCCAAGAAACGCAGCGGCGGCGAGCATACCCGCGCCGAGCTGGAACAGCTGATCGGCGGCTATACGCGCGGCGAGGTGCCCGACTACCAGGTGAGTGCCTGGCTGATGGCGGTGTTCCTGAACGGCATGGGTGAGCAGGAAACTGCCGACCTGACCCTGGTGATGGCCGAGAGCGGCGACCAGATGGACCTGAGTGCACTGGAAAATACAGTGGACAAACATTCCACTGGCGGCGTGGGCGACAAGACCTCGCTGGTGCTGACGCCGATGCTGGCCGCGCTGGGCCTGACGGTCGCAAAGATGAGCGGGCGCGGCCTGGCCCATACCGGCGGCACGATTGACAAGCTCGAAAGTTTCCCCGGCTGGAACCCTGAGCTGCCCGAGGACCGTTTTATCGCTCAGGCCCGTGACATTGGCCTGGCGTTGGTGGGGCAGAGCAAGGACCTGGCCCCCGCCGACGGCAAGCTGTACGCCCTGCGCGACGTGACCGCCACGGTGGAAAGCCTGCCCCTCATCGCCTCATCCATCATGTCCAAGAAGATTGCTTCAGGCGCACAGACCATCGTGCTGGACGTAAAGTCGGGAGCCGGAGCGTTCATGAAGACGCTGGACGATTCGCGGGCGTTGGCGAGAGCGATGGTGGACATCGGTCAGCGGGCTGGGCGTAACGTGCGCGCCGTGCTGACCGACATGGACACCCCGCTGGGCCACATGGCCGGCAACAGCCTGGAGGTGCAGGAGGCGATCGCCACCCTGAAGGGGGAAGGCCCTGAGGACCTGACCGAACTGTGTGTCACCCTGGCCGCCGAGGTGCTGCTGGCCGGTGGCTGGGAGACAGACGAAGCCCAGGCGCGTGAACGCGCCGCCGCCACCCTGAAAGATGGCAGCGCCCTCGCCAAGTTGGAAGCCTTTGTGAGTGCTCAGGGCGGAGACGGCCGCCTGGTCCAAACCCCCGAAGGGCTGGACGTGGCCCCAGGACGCGCCGAAGTGACTGCGCCGCAAGCCGGGTACATCGTCAAACTGGACGCCCTGAGTGTAGGCCGCGCCGTGCTGGCCCTGGGCGGTGGCCGCGAGCGCAAGGGCGAGCCGATCGATGTAGGTGTGGGCGTAGAAACCGTCAAAAAACCTGGTGAGCAGGTGGCAGCGGGCGATGTGGTGTACCGCCTGTACCACCGGGATGGACGCGGCCTGGAACGTGCCCAGGAACTGCTGCAAGCGGGCATCCAGATCAGCGCCGAGCAGCCTGAGGAGCATGGCCTGATTCTGGGACGGGTGACGGGCGAGCAGACAGCGGGCTGAGGGCAGTCCGCCGCTGGTTAGGGGCGCGTGCGGGCAGTTGTGTCCGTCTCGCGCCTTTTTGCGGTGGTGGCCTGTTGTGGCTAGAGCTGCTTCGGACCTCACCCCCATGTTCCGAATGACTTCTAGGAGAGACTTCCAGGGGCACAGAGGATGTATCACGTCGCCCCCTCGGCCTTCTGGACGCAGTTCAAGCGCTGGGACCCACTTTCTGCGTAGAATGGCCCGTACTATCCCTGAGGAGGACTAAACCCTATGGCGCTTGAGCATTTCTTCCGCCGCAGCCGTCCCAAGCAGCAGGCCGGCGCGGACCTGCCCGACCTCTGGACCAAGTGTCCAGCCTGCAAAGAAACCGTCTACAACAAGGACCTGGACGCCAACAGCTGGGTGTGCCCCAAGTGCGGCCATCACCTGCGGCTGGACGCGGCACAGCGGATTCAGGTGCTGCTGGACACGGGCAGCTTCGAGCAGCTGTCGGGCCGGGTGTGGCCCACTGACCCGCTGGACTTCGTGGACACCGAAACTTATCCAGAGCGTCTGAGCCGCGCCCAGGCCAAGACGGGCCGCCCTGAGGCGATCCTGACCGGGCGGGGCCGCATCGTGGACGTGCCGGTGATGGTCGCGGTCATGGACTTCGCCTTTAGCGGGGGCAGTATGGGCAGTGTGGTGGGTGAGGAAATCGCCCGCGCTGCCGAAGCCGCCGCTGAAGCGGAACTGCCCCTGGTGCTGGTCGCAGCCAGCGGTGGGGCACGCATGCAGGAAAGTGCCCTCTCGCTGATGCAGATGGCCAAGACAACGGTGGCCCTGGAAGGCCTGCATGCCAAGGGGCTGCCGTATATCAGCGTGCTGAGTGACCCCACCACCGGGGGCGTGACCGCCAGCTTTGCGACCATTGCCGACGTGATCCTGGCCGAGCCTGGAGCCCTAATCGGATTTGCCGGGCCGCGCGTCATTCAGCAGACCATCCGCCAGAACCTGCCCGAAGGCTTTCAACGCTCGGAATTCCTGCTGGAGCACGGCATGTTAGACGCCGTGGTGGACCGCCGTGAGCAGCGTAACTATCTGGCCGGGCTGCTGCGGATTCTGACCCAGATGCCTGTGCCCAGTGCCGCAGCTGCGGGTGAGGTGCAGCCATGAGTACGATGACCGACCTGCTGCGTGAACTGGAACATAAGGTTCGCGACTTGGAACAGACCGCCCGCAAGACTGGGCAGAACCTGGAGGTGGCCCTGGCCCCACTGCGTGAAGAAGTCGCCAAGCTGCGCCGCGCCGAGGATGAGGGCAAAAAAGGTGATGCTGAAGCGACAGAAGAACGCCGTGGTGGTGAGCGCTGGGCACGGGTGGGTCTGGCCCGTGCGCCGGGCCGCCCTACGGCGCTGGACTATGTGGAGCGGCTGACTGAGAACTTCGTGCAATTGCACGGGGACCGCCTCTACGGTGATGACACAGCTCTGCTGGGTGGCCCAGCGCTGTGGCAGGGGCGACCTGTCATGCTGCTGGTCCAGCAAAAAGGCCGTGACACCAAGACCAAGATCATGCGGCGCTTCGGGATGAGCAATCCCGAGGGCTACCGCAAGGCCATGCGCCTGATGGACCTGGCCGACAAGTTCGGCTTGCCGGTCGTGGCCCTGATCGATACGCCTGGTGCCTACCCTGGCATTGAGGCCGAGGAGCGCGGCCAGGGGTGGGCGATTGCCGAAAGTATTCAGCGGATGAGCCGCCTGAAAGTGCCGGCGGTCTGCGCCGTCATCGGTGAGGGCGGGTCTGGCGGTGCGCTGGCGATTGGCGTAGGTAACCGCGTCCTGATCATGGAAAATGCCTGGTACTCGGTGATCAGCCCCGAGGCCTGCGCCAGCATCATCTGGAAAGATTCTTCCAAGGCGCCTGAGGCTGCCGAGGCGCTGCGCCTGACGGCCCCCGATCTGCTGGAGCTGGGCATTGTGGAAGAAGTGATTCCGGAGCCGGAAGGCGGAGCCCACACCGACCCCGGCGCCGCCGCACAGGCCCTGGGAGAAGCGGTCAGCCGTCACTTACAGGAACTGAGTGGCCTAAGCGCCGAGGAACTGTTGGCCGGACGCGCCGAACGATTCCGGGTCATGGGCGAGTACGAGGAACGCTAAAAATCAGGAGCTATACAGAAGCGGGCAGACGGTGGCCCGCTTTTTTCGTTTTCTCGGACAGGGCAGTGATCTTAAGCTTTGAGTCCTACAGCCCAGCTCCACGATTTTCCGAGGCCGCCGCCAGTACAGAAGCTGGGAAAGCGGTGCCCTCTGCCCTGAGGACATCCAGGCCACCAGACGATCTCAGTGCCCAAAGTGATCAGAACCGCTGGATTTACGGATGATGACAAGACTAGATCCTCTCGTTACTGAATGTTAAAAATATCCCTCCAGCCTAACGCTGCTCCGGTCAAAATTTCATCCGTCCTTCTACACAAGTTCTGAATCCGGCTGTTTTAGGATAGAGACAGCTAGGCGGCACACCGCCGCTTTGGCAAAGGAAGGAGAGCCGAAGATGACGGACAAAGAACTGTTGCTGGTGACGCCCGAGGACCATGATGACCATGACCACGCACCGGACGATTTCACTCATCTGGGCCTGGGGGTCGACGCGGGAATGATGACCCGCTCGGTGATGGATCGCCGCCGGGTCCTGAGCCTGGGGGCGTTGGGGGTTGGCGCGCTGCTGGGCGCTGCCACGCTGGGACGCGGAGCCCTGGCCGGAGGAGGGGGTCCGCCCCTGCCCCCGGCCGGCGGCCCACCTCCTGGCGGCATAGGCGGCGGTCCCGGCGGTGGACAAGGTGACGCCGATACGGTCACCAGTGTGAACGGCGAATGCACCACCCTGCCCACCGAAACCCAGGGCTCCTATCCCGCCGACGGCAGCCAGGCATCCGGCCAGACGGTCAACATCCTGGAAAACAGCGGTATTGTCCGCCGTGACCTGACCCGCTCTATAGACGGCGGCGCGGCAGTGGACGGCGTGCCCCTGACACTGACCATGACGCTGGTCAATGTAGCTACGAACTGTGCCCCGCTGAGCGGTTACGTGATCTACGTGTGGCACTGCACCCCAGACGGCGAATACTCGCTGTACTCGCAGGCCATCGTGGACGAGGATTTCCTGCGCGGTGCCCAGGTCACGGACGGCAGCGGACAGGTGACCTTCCAGACGGTGTTTCCCGGTTGCTACGCAGGTCGCTGGCCACACATCCATTTCGAGATTTATCCCAACCTCGCCACAGCGGCGCAGGGCAATGTGAATCAGAATGTGGCCCTGGTTTCCCAGATTGCCATGCCGGAGGACGTGAGCCGCGCTGTGTACGCCGATGGACGCTACTCAGGCAGTGTCGCCAACCTGAACCGCATCACCCTGGCGTCCGACAACGTGTTCAGCGACGGTGTGCAGGCTCAGATGCCCCGGGTGAGCGGTAGCCTGAGCACCGGTTACACGGCCAGCATCACCGTCGGCATTCAACCCTAAAAGGACCGAAGGGGCACACGATCAGGTGCGCCCTTTTCCTGTGTCCTCGCTGGGAGCTTACGGTTCAAATGGAGATGCCGATTGGGCTTGCTAAGGATTGGCCGTGCCATGCGCTTTCCCAGACCTAATCCACTATCTTGAGTCATGACCACAACTCATTCGCAGGGCGGCGACTGGCAGGCTTTTCTGGACCATTACCGGGAAATCAGGGACCTGAACAACATAGAATCGGTGTTAGGCTGGGATCAGAGCACCTATCTCCCCGAAGCCGCTGCCGAGGGCCGAGGCCGTCAACAGGCGCTGCTGTCGCGCCTGGCCCACGCCCACGCGACAGACGCGGATTATGGCCGCCTGTTGGAGCGTCTGGGAAACCGGGGCGACCTTGTCCCCGAGCAGGAACGGACCCTGGCGCTGGCCCGCAAAGCCTTCGGGCGCAGTACCCGCCTGCCGGAGCGACTGGTGGGGGAAATGTCCGAGCACTGGGGCCGCACCTACACGGCCTGGACCAAAGCCCGTCCAGCCAACGACTGGGCGGGAATGATCCCTCTGCTGGAAAAGTCGCTGGACCTGACCCTGGAAGCGGCGGGCCACGAGGATTTTGCCAATCCGCACGACGCTTACATTGACCAGTCCGACGAGGGCATGAGCGCCGACCAGATCGCGCAGATTTTTGGGGACTTGCAGCGCGAACTGGTGCCACTGGTCGAGGCCGTGACTGCCGCCCAGGCTGCTGAGGACGCAAGCCGTCAGCTGAGCCGTGGTCCTTTCGGGCTGGCGCAGCAACTGGCCTTCGGCGAGGAAGTGATCCGCGACTATGGCTACGATTTCTCGCGGGGCCGCCAGGACCTGACCCATCACCCCTTCATGAGCCGCCTGGGTGACCGGGACGTGCGGATCACCACCCGTTACCGCGAAGACGACCCCATGGACGCGCTGTACTCCACCCTGCACGAATCCGGGCATGCCATGTACGAGATGGGCATACAAGACGCTTATCTGGGCACGCCACTGGGCGGCGGCGTCAGTTCCGGAGTACACGAGAGCCAGTCGCGCCTCTGGGAAAACCTGGTGGGCCGCAGCCGCGCCTTTTGGACGGCATACGGCGAGGATTTCCGGGCGGCCTTTCCTGAGCAACTGAGGGGCGTGAGTGACGAGGATCTCTACCGCGCCAGCAACGCGGTGAGCCGCTCGCTGATCCGCACCGATGCCGACGAGCTGACCTACAACCTGCACGTCATGCTGCGCTTTGGGCTGGAGCGGGAGTTGCTGGCTGGACGCCTGGCCGTCCGTGACCTGGCCGACGCCTGGCAAAGTGCTTATCAGGACAATTTAGGCGTTCAGTCCCCCGACCTGAAAGACGGCGTGCTGCAGGATGTCCACTGGTTTTTTGGTCCAGTTGCCGGGGCATTTCAGGGGTATACGCTGGGCAACATCATGGGCGGTCAGTTCTTTGCAGCGGCGCGGCAGGCCTTGCCGGAGCTGGACGACCAGATTGCCCGGCGAGAATTCGGCCCACTGCACGGCTGGCTGCGCGAGAATATCTATCAGCACGGCCGCCGTTACACTCCCAATGAACTGGTGCAGCGCGTGACTGGCTCTGACCTGAGTGCTGGGCCGTATCTAGAGTACCTGCGCGGCAAATACAGCGACCTGTACGGGGTGCAACTCTGAAGCGTCTGGTGGTGGGGGTGTCGGGCGGCAGCGGCATTCCCTACGCGCTGGACCTGCTGCGTGCGCTTGGCCGGCTGGACGTGGAAACCCATCTGGTCGTGACCAGCGGGGCCAAGCGGGTGATGACCGCCGAGGGCGGGGTGCGGCTGGACGAACTGACCGCCCTGGCCACCGTGGTGCACGAGGACCGCGACCTGGGGGCCAGCGTCGCCTCCGGGTCGTTCCGGACGGACGGGATGGTGGTGGTGCCGTGCAGCGCGGGCACGCTGGCAAAAATCGCGCACGGCCTGGCCGACAACCTGGTCAGCCGCGCCGCCCACGTGACCCTCAAGGAGCGCCGCCCGCTCGCGCTGGTCCTGCGCGAAGACCCCATGCCCCGGCCCATGCTGCTCAACATGCTGGCCGCCCATGATGCGGGCGCGACCATCATGAGCGCCAGCCCCGGCTTTTACCACGCGCCTGGGAGTGTGGACGAACTGCTGCATTTCGTGACGGTGCGGGTGCTGGACCAGTTCGGGCTGGAGGCGGGGGGGTTCAGGCGGTGGGGTGAGGGTGAGTAGCACGCTGATTGTTTTTTCTGGATTACCCGGCATAGGCAAAAGCACTTTGTCTCGTAGTCTTTTGGGCTACGGCAAGGCTGTTTACCTCAGGGTCGATTCGGTTGAAGCTGCGTTGTCGAACAGTGGGCTGAGGCGCGTGATGGTTGAGGGGTACGCTGTGGCCTACGCTCTGGCGCTAGACAACCTCAGGCTGGGCCATGATGTGGTCGTAGATTGCGTGAATCCTGTTTCCGAGACGCGGACTGCTTGGCAGGAGATTGCTCGGCAGGCTGAAGCGAACCTCATCAACGTCGAAGTCTCGTGCTCCGACCTGGGAGAACACCGTAGGCGCGTGGAAGGACGTTTCTCTGACGCGGCAAATTACGTCGGACGTTGGTCACCTCCGTCCTGGGAAGAGGTTCTGTCCTCATGTAAGACGTACCAGCCTTGGACCATCCCCACAGTACAAATTGACCTCGCGAGGCTCACCCCAGAACTTGCGGCAGCGTCACTCCTTGCCGAACTGGACAAGCTCGGCTACACTCTCCCCAACGCGCCCGCGCCCTAGGGCATCCACGGGCGGTTCGGTCTTCCCCCATTCAAAGGGCCCAGTGAACTTGAGCAGCTGATTTTCTACCGCAACAATTTTTCGCCGCCCAAACACCTGTCTGGGCCTGTGAAGTTCTGTGGAGGAAATCTTTTGCTTACGGCCACTTCTGTCGCCCTGACTTATGGCGACCATACAGTTTTTAATGACATTACCTTCAGCTTGAACCCTGGGGAACGCCTGGGCCTGATCGGGGAAAATGGCAGCGGTAAAACCTCGCTGCTGCGCGTCCTGGCGGGCGAACTTGCGCCTACTGCGGGGGAAGTGCGGGTTTCAGGCCGCGTGGCTTATCTGCCCCAGCAGGCGGGCGACCCCACTGGAAGCGTGCTGGACGCGGTGCAGCCCAGCGCCCTCAGACAAGCGGCGCAGCACTATGCCCAGGCCACCGCTGCCCTGCATACGGCCAGACCCGCCGCCCTGAACGCTTTTGCTGAGGCCGAGGAAACCTACCGGCAGGTGGGCGGCTATGAGTTTGAGGCCCAGGCGGGAACCGTGCTGGACGCTCTGGCGCTGGACCCACAGGCCGCAGCCGCAGAGCTGTCGGGCGGGCAGACGCGGCGGCTTCTGCTGGCCCGCTTGCTGCTCTCACCTGCCGACGTGTACCTGCTGGACGAACCCACCAACCATCTGGACGCGGCGGGGCTGGCCTGGTTGGAGGGCTGGATCACTGCCTCTCCTGCGGCCTTTGTACTGGTCAGCCATGACCGCGCCTTTCTGGACGCAGTGAGCACCCAGACCGCCGAACTGGAGCGTGGCACGCTGGCCGTCTATCCTGCACCCTACACTGCCGCGATGGACCTGAAAGCCGTGCAGCGTGTAGCCCAGGAACGGGACCACGCGGCGTATCGGCGGAAGCGGGCGGCGCTGGATGAGGAGCGCCGGAGGTCGGCCAGCCGGGCAAGAAGCGCGGCGCAGTACAACCACAAACGCGCTCCCGACGGTGACAAGTTCGTTACCCGGTCCAAGGCGCAGAACTCGCAGAATGTCCATGCGAGTACATCGCAGCGACTTGAACAGCAGATAGCCCGCTTGGACGCGCAGGCCACTGCCAAGCCGTTTGATGACCGCCGCCGCCTCACACTGGACTTGCCGCCGCTTCCCCCCGGCCCCTCGGAGGTCTTGCGTGTAGAAGATTTGACGGTGCAGCGAGGAGAAAGGACGGTGCTGGACGGTCTGAATCTACACCTTCGGCGCGGCGACAAGGTGGCGCTGGTGGGCGAAAACGGCGCAGGCAAAAGCACGTTGCTGCGGGCCATTCTGGGCGAGTTGCCCTACACGGGCCGCGTGGTGTGGGGCGCGGGCCTCACCATGTACAGCGCTGGGCAGGGTGGCGAGGAACTGTCCGGCTTGGGCACACTGGCAGAAGCGCTACTGGCGGCCAACCCGCATCTGACCCCGCACCAGCTCCATGAAATCGCCGCGCAGCTGTTCCTGCCTGCCCCCACGACGCCCACTGAGCAGCTGTCGGGCGGGCAGCGCACCCGCCTCAGCCTGGCCCGCCTGAGCGTGACCCGCGCCCAGGTGCTGCTGCTGGACGAACCGACCAATCACCTGGACGCGCCGATGGTGGATGTGTTGGAAGACGTGCTGCGGGGCTACACGGGCACGGTGCTGCTGGCAACCCATGACCGGCGGCTGGTGGAGCGGGTGGCGGGGCAGGTGTGGGAAGTAGGCGGGGACAGGGTAGACGTGCAGTGATGGACCTCAGTGGGTTAGGTAGACTGCCTGCTAACCGTGTCCCAAGCATCTTCCATCAGCTCCTCCTTCTCCTCCTTCGCCGCCCTCATCCCCGCTGCCGGCTCCGGCACCCGCCTGGGACATGGCCCCAAGGCCGCCGTGACGGTGGGCGGGCGCTCGCTGCTGGCCTGGGCCGTCGGCGCCTTGCAGCCGCATGTGGCCGAGGTGGTGGTGGCGCTGCCCGCAGGGCTGGCCCTGCCGGACGACGTGCCTAAAGGTGTGCGGACCGTGACCGGCGGCGCGACCCGCCAGGAAAGCGTGCGGCGGCTGCTGGAAGCCGTGAGCGCCGAACACGTCCTGATTCACGACTCGGCCCGACCCTTTCTTACCGCTGACCTCATCGGGGCCGTGCAGGCGGCGGTGCGGCGCACGGGAGCGGCCACGGCCGCGCTGCCGGTGGCGGATTCGCTGGTGCTGGGGGGGCAGAAGGCGGAGAGCGGAGGACAAAGGGTAGAAAGTGGCGCAGAACAAACCGACCATCAACCATCAACCCTTAACCCTCACCATTTCTGGATCGAGGGCGTGCCCCGCGAAGACCTCTGGGCGGTTCAGACGCCTCAGGGCTTTCGGCGCGAGCTGCTGCACTACGCCCACACCTACGCCGCCGCCGAAGGACACGCGGCCACCGACGACGCGGGGCTGGTGGCCCGGCTGGGCCACACGGTCGAGTTGGTAGAAGGGGACGCCCGGCTGCTGAAGGTGACGCGGGCGGGCGACCTGGCGCTGGCCGAGGCGCTGGCGGCGGCGTGGCAGGATGGTGTCCATGACTGACCCGGCCACTTACTTTGCCCCCGCCAAGACCAACCTGGGCCTCAGCGTGCTGGGCGTGCGCCCGGACGGCTACCACGAGCTGCACAGCCTGATGGTGCCGCTCAGCGTGGGCGACGAACTGACTTTCAGGCCGGCGCCTGCGCTGTCGCTGGACTGCAGCGGGCCATATGGTGCGGGCCTGCCCACCGACGGGCGCAATCTGGTCTACCGCGCCGCCCGCGCCTATCTGGACGCGGCGGGGGTGGACGCCGGGGTCCACATCACCCTGACCAAGCGGCTGCCGCTGGCCTCGGGCCTGGGCGGAGGCAGCAGCGACGCGGCCACCACGCTGCGGGCGCTGGCCGACCTGTACCCGGCAGACCTTGACCTGCCCGCCCTGGCGCTCACGCTGGGCGCCGACGTGCCGTTTTTCCTGCCCGCCGGCCCGGCGCTGGCCGGAGGCGTGGGCGAGCGCCTGCGCCCGGTTACGCTGCCGCCCGCCTGGCTGGTGCTGGCGAATCCCGGCAGCGAGGTCAGTGCCGCCGACGCTTACCGCTGGTTGGACGAGAGCGGCGAATTCAGCCCGACCCTGAATGTTCCCGGCATCGTCCGGGCACTGGAAGATGGGCGCGAACTGCCCTACTTCAACTCACTGCAACCCGGAGTGCTGAGCCGTCATCCTGAAATAGAACAGACCCTGGTGGCCCTGGCCGACGCGGGGTTGCACTCGGTCCTGATGAGCGGCTCCGGGGCCACCTGTTTTGGCGTGGCGCGGGACGCGGCTCAGGCCACGGCTGCTGCCCAGTCCATCCAGGCGCAGCAGCCGGAGTGGTGGGTGGCGGCAGCCCAGGTGGGCGGATGACCCCCAAGACACTGGACACCGCCGAGCTACTGGAAGTCTGGAAAGTACTGGAAAACCTCACCGTTTCGCTGGACCGGCTGGGCCTGTACCAGCTCAGGTACGGCGAAGCAGGTGCCATGCATGAACTGCACCGTCACCTCTCGCCGGAGTTGGTGCGCCGGATCGCCCATGCCCGTAGGCTGACCGTAGACGCCCTGACGCGGGACGACCCGGACATGTTAGAGCGCCTAGAGCAACTGGCCGAGGACGAAGCTGCCATCGGCTACTGGACAGGACCAACCTGAAACCTCCTAAAAAGTGACTGGCTGCCAAGTGGGATGCCGCAGGATTTCGTCAATCCGCACGTGCGGCGGGGCACTCAGCGCATACAGCACGGCCTGGGCGATCTCTTCGGGCTTCAGCCACGCCTCTTTTTTGGGCGTGCCTGGCTGGGTATCATTGAAAAAGGTGTCCACGTTGCCCGAGCGGATTTCGCTGACGCGCAGGCCGTACCCGTGACCCTCGTAGGCGAGTGCCTGGGTCACGGCGTGGGCGGCGGAAATGCGGAATAAACGCGCCGCTGGTCAGAATAAGTCCCAGTACGTTGGTGTCCATGACGCGGCGGTACTCCTCAGGGGTGATGTCCTCGACTGGCATGCATTTGCCGACGCCCGCGTTGTTGACCAGGGCGTCAGCTCCGGCGGCGGTGGTCGCCTGCGCGAAGGCTTGCACGCCATCCAGCTGCGGCGTGCTGCTCACATCGCGTGCTCCACCGAATCACCTGCGCTCCCGGTGCGGCCAGCACTTCAGCAATGCATGGTCCGCTGCCCCTCCTGGCTCCGGTTACAGCGACAGTGCGTCCCTGCAATGTCTGGGCTATGTCGGCAGTCTAGAGTGCCGCTGCCCCTTCCAGCCGCAGGTCCACCCGTACCTCGCCCACCTCACGCCCAGCCCAGTTGTATTGCTGCGCCGGGGCCAGTGCCCGCAGCTCCGGGGTCAGCGGCCAACCCAGCGCCTCCAGCACGGCCAGTGCCACGTAAGGCCGGGCCCGTTCGCCGCCGTCCATCACTTTGAAGGCGATGCCCAGTGGTCCCTGGGACGTGTCTCGCAGCCCCATCCCATAAAAAGCCTCGGCGCCCATCTTGGCGACCAGACCGGGGACCAGCGGCATCAGCGTGGTGTCCAGCCGCCCTGGGCCTGCAATCAGGTCCGGGTGCGTGGTCATGGCCGCGAAGACCCGGCCCAGCGCCGCGCCCAGGTCGCCGGACGGCTGCGGGTCAGCCAGCCGGGCGAAAATGCGGGCCGCCCCGCGCAGCGGCAGGGCCAGGGCAGGCACACTGCACCCGTCGGTGCCAGTGTGAATGGCGTTCAGCGGCACATCTGCCAGCTCGGCGTGCAGTTCGCGGATGTGCCGCTGCAAGGGGTGGTCGTGCTCGGTGTAGCCCTCCTTTGGCCAGCCGTGCAGCACGCAGGCCAGCAGCATCCCAGCGTGCTTGCCCGAGCAGTTGTGGTGCAGCGGGGTAGGCGCCTGGCCCCGGTGGATCAGTTCGGCGGCGGCCTGCGGGTCGAATGGCGGGTGGGTTCCGCAGCGCAGGTCATCTACGGTGCTACCACTGCGGGCCAGCAGGCGTCCTACAGCAGCCAGATGAAGCGGAGTGCCGGCATGGCTGGCGCAGGCAATCGCCAGCTCGTCACCCGGTAATTCCGGCGCAGCGAGGGCCAGCGGGAGCGCTTGCACTGGCTTGCTGGCGCTGCGTGGGAAGGTCACCAGGTCCGGATCACCGCAGGCGGCGAGCAGGCGGCCAGCGGCATCTACCACTGCCAGATGCACGGTGTGGCGGCTTTCATCCAGACCGCCGCGCCGGTAGGTCACTGCTGCAGGAAGGGTCATGGGGCAGTATAGGCCTGGGCCGCTGGTTGCATGATCTCAGGCCACTTGCACCTGACACGACCCCGTTATGCTGCATCATGTCGGGTGAGGTGCGTGGACGCGTCGGACACTTCAGTGCTGGAATCTCATTGGGACTACCCTGGGAGGGCAATCAGCTGCGGGGCCGCTTGGGATGGTGGCTGGGCCCGACGTTGGAACTGCGTGTTGCAGACGGTCAGGTTGATGGTCGTGAGAGCTACCCACCTGGCGTCTTGTTTGGCAGGAAAGCGGGGGCGGTGACGGCGGGGGAGATGGTGGGGGTGGTGGCGGAGAGTAGGTGAGCCGTGGCGACCTGAACATCTGTTCTTGAGGTCGCCACGGGGCGGTATTTGGTGACCGTTCGTTGCTGATGTGCTTTATGCGGGCGTGACTCGGCCCTGGCTGAGCCGGATCAACCTGAGGTTGCCTCGGAAAAACGCGGAGGTGGGCGTACCTCCGCGGGTTGTAGGTGAGCAGACGGGTACAGCTCGGCAGGAGAGCGAGGAGACATAGACTGGCTTGGTCCTCACACCCATGTTCCGGATGACCTCTAGGCCTCTTTTAGTTGCTCCCGCAGGAAGTCCATCAGCCCGCCGATGTACTCACCGTCAAAGCGGAACTCGGCCCCAGCGGCGGCGTACAGCTCCGGCACCGGGCGGGTGCTGCCCAGCCGCATGGCGGCCTTGTAGCGTTCCAGCGCACCGGCAGGATCGCTCTGAGCACTGCGCCAGATGCTGACGGCAGCCAGGTAGCACATCGCGTATTCGATGTAATAAAAGGGCGTCTGGAAGATGTGGTAGTAGTGCCAGCCCTGGGCACGCACCGTTTCGTCCAGCCCTTCCCAGTTGATAAAGGGACTGTAGGTGCGGTCCAACTCCAGCCATTTGGCGTTGAGGTCCTCGGTGGTCGCGTCTTGCGGGGCGTCCACATACAGCCAGTGCTGGAAGGCGTCCATCTGTGCAGCCCAGGGCAAAAAGGCCACCACGCCCAGCAGTTGCTTGCGCAGGTAGCGGGCCATTTCCTCGTCATTGAAGGCGTGGCTGAGGTGGTCCAGGGTCAGGAATTCCATGGCCATGCTGGGAATTTCCACGAATTCGATCGGGCTCCAGCGGTTCCAGGACAGCGGCTGCGCGTCACCGGAAAAAAAACCGTGGAAGGCGTGGCCGACTTCATGAAACAGCACCTGCACGTCGTTGGCGGTGCCGACCACGTTCATCAGTACGAACGGCTGGTTGGTCACCGGAAAGTAGTTGCAGTAGGCGTGCGGCATCTTGCCAGCGCGCGATTCCAGGTCCAGCAGGCCCTCACGGCGCATCTGCTGAAAGCGGTCAGCCAGGCCCTGATCCAGTCCCTTAAAGGCCCGCTGCGCCAGATCTTCCAACTCGGCACTGCCCGAAAAAGGCTGCATGGGGGGGCGTCCCTGGGGGTCCAGCAGGCTGGTGCGGCTGTAGTCCCAGGGTCGGATGGACTCCAGGCCCAGCTCATCGGCAATGGCTTGCATGTTCTCGGCTGCGAACGGCACCACCCGCTCGGCCACGGCCCGGTGAAAGTCGGCGCACTGCTCAGGTGTGTAATCCACCCGGTCCAGTTCGCGCCAGCGGAAGGCCCGGAAGTCCGGCAAATCGGCGTTGGCGGCCAGTTGACGGCGCACGGTCAGCAAGTCCTGCATCAGTGGGTTCAGCTCCTGGGCCAGTTCCAGATTGCTGTCAGCCAGGGCGTGCCAGGCGGCCTCACGTACACTACGTTCAGGGCTATCCAACTGCTGGCGGACCTGCGGTACAGTCCGTTCTTCGCCGCCCAAGGTGACTTTCTGGTTGCCGGTCAGGCTGGAGTGGCGGTTGGTCAGTTCGGAGTGCCGCACACCCAGTTCCACATTCTCCTCGCGGAACAGGTCGGCGGCGTCCTTGACGCGGCGGTAGAGCAGCTCGGTATCGGGGCCAGGCTGATAGTCCGGGACGGCCAGCCACTTTTCCTTGAGTTTCTGATCGGCCCGTTTGGCTTGCGGCACCACCTCGGCCATGAATCCCTCAAAGCGCTTCTGAATGGCCGCATCGTCAGTGTGCAGGTCGGCGTGGACACTCAGGCGGTTGCTGGTGCCTTCCAGCTCGGCGGCCAGGTCGCTCCACTCCTGAAGCCAGGCAGGCACCTCTGCCGCGCTTAGTTCGCGGTCGAGGAGGGCGGTATAGCGCGGCTCAAAATAAGCCCACTGACTGTGGGCAGCAGGCACGGCAAGGGTCTGCTCTACGGCTTCCAGATTGCTCATATCCTCAGTGTACGCGCGGTCACCTCCCTTTCCGGCTTTATGCTGTGGGTTGTGCGCGCCCTGATCCTCTCTGACATTCACGCCAACAAACCGGCGCTGGACGCCGTGATTGACCACGCCTACATGGACGGTGCCCGCTACGGAGCCGTCTTCTCGTTGGGTGACGCACTGGGCTACGGTCCCCACCCCCGCGAGGTGCTGGAAGTGTTGAGGGGGCTGAATGCCCAGTGTCTGCTGGGCAACCACGACCTGGGCCTGCTGCAACTGGTGGACGGCCAGCGCACGGCTACTGTTGGTACTGGCACCCAGGTTCTGGTCTGGCAGATAGGCCGCCTGAGCGAGCGCGACCTGCGCTTCGTGCGGACCTGGAAAGACGTGATCGAAGAACCCCACCTCGGCGCGCGGCTGCGGCACGGTTCGCCGCTCTCGCTGAACGAATACACCGACCTGAATGCGGCCCGGCGCAGTTTCCGCGAGTGGGGCGGCACGCTGGCCCTGGTCGGGCATACCCACGTCCCAGCGGCCTTTGCCACCTTGCAGGGCACCGACGCCGAGTGGATGCGTCATCAGCCGCTGGCGATTCCGGAAATCAAATCGTCCATCCGCTATCCGGTCCCGCCCAAGGCCCGCGTGATTCTGAATCCGGGCAGCATCGGTCAGCCCAGGGACGGTGATCCCCGCGCGGCTTACGGAGTTTACGATACGGAGCGGCGCTGCTTCGAGGTCTTCCGCGTTCCTTACGATGTGGACCAGACTCAGCGCGACCTGCGGGCGTCAGACCTGCCGCGTGCTTTGGCTGACCGTCTGGGCCGGGGGCAGTAGAGACTGTCCCAAGCAACGTGTTGTCGGCCCCAGTATTGCTCTAGGCTGGGGCCATGAGTGATGGGCATGGGCACACTGAGCAGGGTCACACAGGGCGCGGTCACACAGGGCACAGTCATGGTGGTCACGGCCAGGGTGGGCACAACCACGGCGCTGGGGCCACCGCTCGGCAGCTGACCATTGCTCTGGTCCTGACCGGCACTTTCCTGGTCGTGGAAGCCGTCTATGCCCTGCTGACCGGCAGCCTGGCCCTGCTGTCCGACGCCGGACACATGCTGACCGATGTGACGGCGCTGGCCCTGTCGCTGCTGGCCGTCAAGGTGGGGCAGCGCCCGGCAGACCGCCAGCGCACCTTCGGCTACCGCCGCACCGAGATCATGGCGGCGGCGGTCAATGCGGCGGTGCTGCTGGCCATCGGGTTTTACATTCTGTTTGAGGCGGTGCAGCGCTTGCTGGAGCCTACCGAAGTGCAGACCTTGCCCATGCTGATCGTGGCCGCGCTGGGCCTCGTAGTCAACCTGATCAGCGCCCGTGTGCTGATCGGCGGCGACCAGGACAGTCTGAACGTGCGCTCGGCTTATCTGGAGGTGATGAGTGACCTGCTCGGCTCGGTGGCCGTGATCGCCGGGGCGCTGATCATCATGTTCACCGGCTGGAACTGGGTGGACCCGCTGCTGGGCGCCCTGATCGGGCTGTGGGTGGTGCCACGCACCTGGTCGCTGCTGCGGGCCAGTGTGAATGTCTTGATGGAAGGCGTGCCCGAAGGTATCGATCTGGACGCCCTGCGCGCCGACCTGGCGGCCTTGCCGGGTGTGACTGAGGTCCACGACCTACACGTCTGGAGCGTGACCAGCGGGCAAAATAACCTGACGACACACCTGGTCAGCGAGCGCGGCGGCCCGGAGCTGATCCACGCTGCACAGGAGGTGGCCGGGCGCTATGACATCGGGCATGTGACGGTGCAACTGGAACTGCCCGGCCATCATTCAGACCCAGGGGTGGCAGCGCGGCTGCACCCTTAGGGCAAATTCAGCGGGAGAGGTAACGGCGCACCAGACGGTCGGTCAAGCCTGGAAAGACCCGGCCCAGTGCCGACAGCAGCCGGTACACGCCCGGTACGGTCACTTCGCGCCGGGGGCGTTCCAGAATGTCGGCCATGGCGCGGGCCACCGCCTCCGGGCCGGGCATGGGCAGGCCAGAGCGGGCCGTCATCTCGGTTCGCACGAAACCCGGCGACACCACACTGACGGTCACACCCGTGCCGAGCAGTTCGCGCCGCAGCCCAAAGCTGAAGCCGCGCAGGCCGAACTTGCTGGCGCTGTAGACCCCCTGCACGCCGACCTGCCCAGCCACTGACGCCACATTCACGATCTGGCCGCTGCCACGCTGCACCATTTGGGGCAAGATCAGCCGGGTCAGTTCAATGGGTGCTTCGAGATTGACCCGTAGCACCTGCGCCGCGTCCTCGTGTTCCCACCACTTTCCGCCTCCGGTGCTGATGCCAGCGTTGTTGATCAGGACGTCTATTCTCCCAAAGTGTGCCAGCGCCGCGCCAATCAGGGCTGCACGGTCCGCAGGATCGCTCACGTCGGCGGGTATGGCCATCACGCGTGTGCCGCTGGGGTCCAGTTGCCGGGCCAGCTGATGCAGTTGCTCGCGCCGCCGGGCGACCAGCACCAGGGCGTGGCCGCGGGCGCTCAGTTCCTGCGCTGCCGCTGCGCCGATGCCGCTGCTGGCCCCGGTCAGGACCACCACCCGCCGCCCTCCATATCCCTGCTGCTTACCTGACATGGGGCATGATGTCATGCTGACGTGGGAGCCGCAGCATGGGCACATGAACACGGCCACACCGGGTCAGTTGGTGCCTCTGCCAGGGCCAGGCAGCGTGTTTCTGACGCGCCGCCACTTTCAAGTGGGGCCGCTGCGAGGCCACCCGGAGCAGATTCAGGGAGTCTGGTTCGGCACCGATACGGCCCGTCCGCCGGTCACGGCGCCAGCGACGGGAGTGGCCGTGGCTCTGGTGGCCCTGCCGATGGGCGCCGCGCCGCTTCCCACTTGGCCCGAAACACTGACCCTGGGCCTGCCCGGTGCTGCCTTGCTGCTGACTGCCGCGCTGACACATCTGCGGCATCAGCAGCAGATTCACGGTCTGGCGCGGTCCTGCCCGGGCCTGACCCTGCGCCTGGAGGGCGGGGACTGTGCCGAAACCCAGGTGTATGTGCCGGAAGTCACCGCTCCGCAGGCCGCCGAGTTCTATCTGGCCTGGCGGCGCTATCAAGGCGAGTAAAGAAGACGCCAGCAATCCATTGGGCCACTGCTGACCCCAAGCTTTCTTAGAACCATCCACTAAACTGTTGTTTGTGTTGCCCACCCTGCCCCAGGCCCATCTGCCCTTACTGGAACAGGCCACCGCTGCGCGTGGCAACGCCCTGCTGCTGACCGGGGCCGAGTACGGTGGACAGCGGGCGTTGGCGCTGGCGGTATTCGCTGCGCTGAACTGTACTGGTCAGCGTGGCATGGGCGGCGAGGCCTGCGGCGTGTGTCCCAGCTGCCGGGGGCTGGCGGCAGGAGCACACCCCGACTTGCTGGAACTGTCTCCCCGTGAGACGACCGGTACGGGCCGGGCCGCGCGTCGCCGGATTATTCCGGTGGGCGCGGTGGTGCAGAGCCGCGACGACCGCCGCGAATACGACACCCACGTGCTTGAATTTCTGGAGGTGCGCCCCACCTACGCCCGCCGTGCCGTGCTGATTCGCGGGGCCGAGTTCCTGGGGCCGGAGGCCGCCAACGCCCTGCTCAAGCTGATTGAGGAGCCGCCCCATGGCGCCCGCTTCTTACTGCTGGCCGCCGATGTGCGCGCCGTGATTCCGACCATCGTGAGCCGCAGCACCCGCCTGAGTGTGCCGCCCCTGAGTGACGCTGCCATGCACGAGGAACTGGCCCGGCGCAGCGGCCCGGACGACCTGGACCCGGACGAATTGGTCGCTTTGGCGGCAGGTCGCCCGGAAGTGCTGGACCATGCGGCGGAGGTAGGCACAGCGCTGGGACAGGCTGCTGGCTTTCACATGGCGCTGCGTGAGGGCATGTTGCCCACCCTGGACGCTGCCGCCGAGCTGGAAAGCCATTGGACCCCCTGGCACGCCGAGGCGCTGCGCTCCGTATGGCGCGCCGAGCCTGCTCCGGCACGCGCAGGGCTGGACACGGCCTTGGCTGCTCTGGAACGGGCGCTCGAAGCCTACGCCAATCCGGCGCTGAGCTTCATGGTGTTCGGCCTGGCGGCGCGGGCGGCCCTGGGTGTGGACCGTGCTTGATCTGGCCCCGCTGGCCTACAACCAGTTGGACCCGGTGCAGCATGGCGCGGCCTGGGTGCGCTGCCTCGCCACCGGGCCACTGAACCAGAACTGCTTGCTGGTCACAGATGCAGCGGGCATGGGGCTGCTGATTGACCCCGGCTCGGACGCCCAGCAAATCCTGCGAATGGTTCAGGGGAGTGGGGCAGAGGTGCAGGCCATGTTGCTCACACACGCGCATTACGACCATATCGGGGCGGTGCAGCCACTGCGTGAAGAACTGGACGTCTCGGTCTATCTGCACCCTGCCGAGCTGGACAATTACGTGGGCGCAGCCGCACTGGCACAGACCTTCGGAGTCACGAACTTCCAGCCGCCGGCCCTGCCGGATAAGGCCATTCATCAGGGGCAAGTGTTCACGGCGGGTGCCGTCACCCTAACGGCCCGCGAGCTGCCCGGCCACTCGCCGGGGCATGTGGTATGGGTGGGAGACGGCTTCGTACTGGCGGGAGACACCCTGTTTGCTGGGGCGATTGCGCCCACCAACCTGCCGGGGGCGGACCGCTTACAGCTGATCGCTGGCATCGTACATGAGCTGCTCAGCTTACCGCCAGACACGGTGATTTATCCCGGTCACGGCGCGCCGACCACCGTGGGCGCTGAGCGTGGGCAACCTCTGTTTCGCCGCCATCTGGTCTAGAGCCTGCCACTGACCAGCGAGAGAAGCCGGACTCGCAGGAACAAGGCGCGACGTAGTGTGGGCCAGGGTGCTTTGTGCGTGCAGGCGCACTCCGGAGAACTGCTCTACACTGACCGGCATGACGCTGCCGCAGCCCACCACCCACGGAGAGATACGCATCTGGAGTCTGCCGACTGGCCCGCTGCAGGAAAACTGTTTGCTTGTTGCTGGGGCGCAGCAGCGGGGCTTTTTGATTGATCCGGGCGACGATGCCGGGCGCATTCTGGACCTGGTGCGCCAGAGTGGGGTCACGGTGCAGGCCATTTTGCTGACCCACGCACATTTCGATCACATCGGCGCGGTGCAGCCGGTGCGTGAGGCGCTGAATGTTCCGGTGTACCTGCATCCGCTTGACCGAACCGACTATGACAGCGGCAAGGCGCGGGCAGCGCTGTTCGGGTTGCCGTTCGTCCAACCGGCGGCCCCCGACCATGCAATCAGCCAGGGACAGCTTTTTACGGCGGGCGACCTCAGTTTGACCGCACGTGAATTGCCCGGCCATGCAGCGGGCCATGTGGTCTTTGTGGGCCAGGGCTTCGTGATTGCGGGCGACACCCTATTTGCGGGCAGCATCGGGCGTACCGATCTGCCTGGGGGCAACCATCCACAGTTGCTCAGTGGCATCCGCGCCGAGCTGCTTACGTTGCCAGACGATACGGCCGTTTATCCCGGTCACGGTCCGGCCACCACGGTGGGACGCGAGCGTCAGACCAATCCTTTCTTGCAGTAGCGGCTGCCTGATCTGCCCGCGCCCTGCCTGCCATGCTCTAGGCTGGAGGCGAATGACCGACCCGCGCCAGAGCACCATTACTGCCAGCCACTACAACGGCAACTCGGCCAACGCCCTGATTCACCTTTACCGGGGTGAGTCCTACAAGATGGTCAGCTACCGCCAGCGCCTGGACAACACGACCAACTGGGCGGTGGTGACCACGGCGGGTATTGCCAGCTTTGCGATGGGAAACGACGAGCACAGCCACGCCACGTTTCTGTTTGCCATGTTCCTCAACTTCTACTTTTTGCGGCTTGAGGCCCGGCGCTTTCGCTCTTACGAGATCGCTCACCACCGCGTGCGGATCATGGAGCGCTTCTTTTACCCGGCCATTCTGGGAGACCATGTGGACGCAGGCTGGCACCAGTTCCTGCTGGGTGAACTGGCCAAGCCGCGCAGCCCCATCAGCGTTTCTGAAGCGCTGGGCTGGCGACTCAAGCGCAACTATCTGTGGATCTACGCGGCCGTACTGATGGCCTGGTTGGCCAAGCTGGCGACCAGCTATCCCCGCAACACGCCGATCAGCCTGGAAACCTTTGTGGACACTGCTAGGGTCGGCACGCTGTCCGGCTGGGTGGTTCTACTTGGGGTGGCGGCCCTGTATGCCTACCTGATCTCGCTGGCGGTCAATGCCTCGCGTGATTACCCGATGGAAGATGACTGATAAGCAGCGCGGGCTTGCCGCTACCCAACATGCAGAAACTGTGTTATGTTATTTACGTAAACAGTAGATACCGCTTGAGGGTAAAACCTCGCAGCTCAAAGCCGGGCGGAGGCCCAAGAAGGAGGCGTAACTATGTTGCACATTGAATTCATCACCGATCTGGGGGCCAAAGTCACGGTGGACGTGGAGCGGCCTGAGCAGCTGCTGGACGTGCAGCGCCACTATGGCCGCCTGGGCTGGACCAGCGGCGAGGTGCCCAACGGCGGCTTCGTATTTCCGCTGGACAATGAACCTGACTTCGACTGGTCGCTTATCGGTGCCCGGCCCTGGACCAACCCAGAAGGCGAAGTGATGATCCTGCACCGCGGTCACGCCTACCGCCGACGCGAGCTGGAAGCAGTGGACAGCCGCAAGCTGAAACTGCCCAAGGCCGTCAAGTACAGCCGTGGTGCCAAGCCCACCGACCCCGAACACCTGCGCGAAAAGGCCGATGGAGAGATCGAATACGTGACCCTGGCCATGTTCCGGGGCGGAAAGCGTCAGGACCGTTTCGCCGCTTCGCAGGGCCAGGGCACCTCAGCCGGTCAGGGTCAGCCGCGCGAACCCCGCGCTGCCGCCCCCGCTGGCCGCTACGAGCCACGCCCTCAGCCCGACAGTGTGCCTATGTCGCGCCCCACGGCCCGCGCCGCCGCTTCAGCCCCAGCCGAAGAAGACACTCCTTTTTGACCGCATGATTGGCCGTCCTCATCGGGGCGGTTGTTGTTGGTCGTCCTCTGCCCAGCCCACGGCCAGGTCATACAGCCAGGCGGCGGCCAGCGTCACAGCGGCGCTGCCCGGCTTGGAGAGGTCGCTGTGGGTTTCACCGACAATCCGGTGGGTGTTGATGCCCAGGCGTGTGCCGTCTGCGCGCAGGTTGGGCGTTCTGGCCCAGATTGGGTTGAACCGCCCGCCCGCCAGCAGGGCCTCGGACTTGTCGGTTTCCAGGCTGTGCAGCTCCAGGTTGCGGGCCACGTTGTCCGGCACGGTATCTTTGGGCAGCCGGCGTATCCCTCCTACCAGCTGCGGGGTGCAGGCCCCCGCTATGTCCGGCTGACCGCGCTCCCCGGCACTCAGTCGCAGCAGCGCGGCGCGGTGGTCCAGATTCCACAGGGCACACATGGCGTCCAGTTCGATCAGGGCGTCAATCGGCTGCTCCGGGAACTGCCGCGCCAGGGCATACAGCCACGGCACCCCCTGCGAGTGGCCCAGCAGCACCACACGGGGACGGTCGGCGGCCCAGACCGTGTTCAGGCGGGCATAATCACGCCGCAGCGCCGGCCAGCCACGCTGTGGTGGTGAGATGCGCGGCGAGCTGCCCTCATCAAACGCCCCCGATGCGTAGCCGGCGACCTGCACGCTCAGGCCCGAAAGCTGCACCTCACGGGCAATTCGGTCCAGGGTGCCGTAGTCTGAGAGGTAATCATAGTTGTCGCGTGGGGCGTTGCAGACCGGGTGACAGTGTCCGGAGACAGCCAGAATGACCACATCCGGGGCCGGGCCGCCGAGGTCCAGCGCCGGGGCCTGGGCTGCTCGCACCACGGTGGGTGGTGGGTGGGTCACGGACCCGACCACCGTACAACTGCTCAGCAAAGGGGACAGGCCCAGGGTCAGGGCGAGGAGGGGGCGTAGAGGAGGCCAGGACACCTTCACACTCTAGAAGATGCAGGCGTTGCCATTTAATTTTGTTACTCGCCTGGAACAGCCCGGCTGGACTCCTGGCCCCGCCACTCCTGGGCCAATCGGCGCAGCTCGCCCGCCAGCCAGCGCATGCCCCGGCTGCCGCTGTCGGCCAGGTGCGAGTGGCCTTCCAGCACCGAGGTACCGGTGGTCAGGCCCCGGCGTGAGCCGTCTGGGCGCAGGTTGGCATGCTGGTCCCAGAACACGTTGATGGGATAGTCACCCGCCGGTTCCGGGACCAGTGCTCCTTTGAACGACTGAACCTCCAGGCCGCGCTCCACGTTCCAGGGCACCAGGTCCCCGGGGCCGACGCGCACGCCACCCGGGCGCTCATCCGGCGGCAGCGGCTGGCAGGCCTGGGCGATGTCCGGCTGGCCGCGCAGCTCGGCGCTCAGCTCCATCAGTGCGGCGCGGTGGTCCAGGTTCCACAGGCCGCACACGCCGTCTATGTCCAGCAGCGCGGCCACCGGCTGATCTGGAAACTGCCGCACCAACTGATGAAGCCACGGAACCCCGTGCGAATGGCCGACCAGCACCAGCCGGGGTGGGTCATCCGCCCACTCGCGCCGGATCCGGACGTAGTCGCGCCGCAGGGCCGGCCAGCCGCGCTGCTCAGGACTGACGCGGGGGAACCCGAACGACTCGCGCACGCTGGAGGTATAGCCCGACACCTGCACGCTGTATCCGGCGGTGCTGACCGCATCGGCCAGAAGGTCCAGCGTGCCGTTGTGGCCCAGATTGTCGTAGTTGTCGGTGGGCGACACGCAGGGCGGCGCACAGTGGCCCGACATGCCCAGAATCACCACGTCGGGGGCCGGGCCGCTGAAATCCAGCGTGCCGGTGCTGGTCGGCCGCACGGCGACAACCATGCAGCTGCCCAGCACGAGGGGCAGGCCACCGATCATGAGTCGCCGGAGGAACCGTGTCGTGGGGGAGCAGCGAGAAGAGGTCATGACACTCTAGACCCCACGCGCTGGGCGATCAGTGATCCTCGCCCTGAACGCCAGGCAGTTCCTGCAAGCTGGTCAGTTCAAACGGCGTTTTCTTGCCTCCCTGCTGGAAGGCCGCCAAGTAACCCACCACCTCACCTCCGGCCCGCTCGGCCAGGCGTGCCAGGGCCGTGCCGGTGCCGCCGGATGACACCACATCTTGCACAATCAGGACTTTCTTGCCTTGGAGCCGCTCAGCATGGCGGGCGTCCAGCCACAGCGTCTCGTTCACGCCCAGGCTCATGCTGGGAACCTCCTGAATCATGGGGTCGCGCATATAGGTGCGGCGCTTCTTACGCACCACCACATAAGGAATGCCGGAGCGGTCACTCAGCTCGTGAACCAGCGGCAGCGCGTTGGTCACCACCGTCAACATGATTTCGGTGTCTGGATTCAGCAGTGGCAGCATGGCCTCGGCGGCCGCGTTGGTCAGTTCGCTGTCTCCCAGGAATTCGACCAGGGGGACCCGCCGCACCGCGCCCACCTGAATGGTAGGCAGTTCACGGGTCACGTCACCGACGGTCACTTGAATGGACTTCATGACCGACAGTCTAGGGCAAGCCGGAGCACGGGCATGTCAGCCGCTGAGCAGCAGGAAAGAAAAAAGCCCCAGGTGTTCCCTGGAGCCTTTTGCGCTGATGGGTGGGCCGGACAATTACTGTTGCGCTGCTGCCTGCAGGGCGTCCACACGGTCAGTCTGTTCCCAGGGGAACTCAGATCGGCCAAAGTGACCGTACGCTGCGGTCTGCGCATAGATGGGGCGCTGCAAGTCCAGCTGCCGGATAATTGCCTGGGGGCGGGCGTCGAACTCACGGCGGACCACTTCGGTCAGCCTATCGTCGGGCAGGGTGCCGGTGCCGTAGGTGTCGATCCGCAGTGAAACGGGGTGGGCGCGGCCAATCGCGTAGGCAATTTCGACCAAGGCGCGCCGGGCCAGCCCAGCGGCCACGATGTTCTTGGCGATGTAGCGGGCGTAGTACGCCGCCGAGCGGTCCACCTTGGTGGGGTCTTTGCCGCTGAACGCCCCGCCGCCGTGCGGGACCGCGCCGCCGTAGGTGTCCACGATGATCTTGCGGCCCGTCAGGCCGGTATCGCCGTGTGGACCACCAATCACGAACTTGCCCGACGGATTGATAAAGAACTTGGTGTCCTCGTGCAGGTACTCGGCGGGAATGACGTGCCGGATGACCAGGCGTTCCAGATCGGCCTGCAGCTGCTCGCGGGTCACGTCCTCGTCGTGCTGGGCGCTGATGACCACCGTATCCACCCAGGTCTCTTTCGCGTCGTGCGGTTCGCCGTCGCGGACCACCGTGACCTGGGCCTTGGCGTCGGGGCGCAGGTAGGGCAGTTCACCGGTCTTACGCAACTCGGCAATCCGGCGGGTCAGGCCATGTGCCAGGCTGATCGGCAGCGGCATCAGCTCCGGCGTTTCGTCGGTGGCGTAGCCGAACATCAGACCCTGGTCCCCAGCTCCCGTTTCCGAATCGGCGTTTTCCGGCTTGCTCCGCTCCTCGGCGCTCATCTCGCGCCACTCCTCGCTGCCATCTACACCATCCGCGATTTCGGGGCTCTGCTCGTGAATGGCCACCAGCACCGCGCTGTATTCGGCGTCAAAACCGTAGATGGCGCGGGTATAACCTACGCGCTGCACAGCCTCGCGGACCGTTTTCTGGACATCCACGTGGGCGGTGTGGGCGCGCACTTCGCCGGCCACCACGGCCATGCCAGTCGTGACCAGCGTTTCGACGGCCACGCGGGAAGTCGGCTCCTGGCGCAGAAACTCGTCCAGAATCGAGTCGGAAATAAAGTCGGCCAGCTTGTCCGGGTGCCCCTCGGACACCGATTCAGAGGTATAGAATTTGCGCATCTTGACTCCTTGGCAGCCGGGGCGGTGTTCTGCAGCGCCGTGACCTGTAGGTCTGCTGCGGAAGGTGGCCCTGGCCGCTTTGCCGCTGGCCCTGGGGCCGCAGCACACGTCAGGCAGCTTAGCTCAGATGCCGGAGCTTTCGCCGGGCGAAATGCTCAGTTACGGCTTGTCGGCGCGGCAACGCCCCTATACTTGCCCCAATGTCCCTTGCCGATGTCGCGCAGGCCCTGAGCAGCATTCAGACCTGGTTGGATGACCCACCGGGCGAAGCGGTCGTGCGCCAGTGCGTGGTGCTGCGGCTGCTTCAGGCGGCGGGGTTTGACATCTGGAACCCCGCCGAAGTGGTGCCCGAGGAAACCAACGCCACCGGCCACCGCGCCGATTTCCTGATTCGCCGGGGCCAGGGCAAATTCGCGCTCGAAATCAAGGGAATGGGCGTCACAGTCGGCCCCAGGGAATACCAGCAGGCCGCCACCTACGCGGTCAACGAAGGCAGCCGCTGGGCCATCGTGACCAACGGCCGGGTGTGGGTGGTGATAGACGAGCACCTGCCCGGCAAATGGGAGGACCGCGTGGCGCTCAAAGTCGAGATGGGCCAGGGGGACAGCTTTGCCGCCGATTTTTTTGGGCTGCTGGACGCTGAAGTCTGGGCGCAGGACGCTTTTGCCGCCGCTGTAGACACCGTGCGCCAGCGTCAGCAGCAACGCCGCGACGAGGCCCGCATTCGCCGCGAAAAGCGCCCGGTGGTCGAGCAGACCCAGGCTGAATTTGAGATAGCCACGTTTGAAAAAGCCGCCGAAGCCGCTGTGAAAATGGGACGGCTGACCGAAGCGGAGCGGGACGTGCTGGTGGGTCAAGCGGTTGACCCAGTAGGGTCAGCAACGATTCAGCTGTATTTTTCCGTCTATGGCGCAGAGGCACAGGCCCATTACTGTCCCGCTACCGGCCGCTTTACTGTGCTGGCCGGTAGTCGGGCTGTGGCTCAGGCCAAAGCGTACGCAGAAGGTATAGAGCAGAGCCGCCAGAACCTGCTGAAAAGTGGTGTCCTCAAGCGCGAAGGTGACTCCCTGGTGTTTCAGCGCGACCACGATTACCAAACGCCCAGTGGTGCAGCAGCTGCTATTTCTGGCGGCTCGCGCAACGGCTGGGATGTCTGGAAAGACGCTGAAGGCCGCCCCGCTCAGCACTACCGGCCCAAATGAACCCCCGTCAGCTCTCAGGGCGCCTTGCTTACCTGCTGCGCCACGCCCCGCACGAGGCGGGCCTGACCCTGGAGCGCGGGGGCTGGGTGCCGCTGGAGCCGCTGCTGGCGCACCTGCGCGTGACCCGTGAGCAGGTGGAACAGGTGGTGCGCGCCGACGACAAGGGCCGCTTTGGCCTCAGCGAAGGCGGCGACAAAATCCGCGCCCATCAGGGCCACAGCGTGCCAGTGGATCTGGGCCTAGAGCCGCTTCAGCCGCCGGGGACGTTGTACCACGGAACCCACCAGGGGGCCAGGCCAGGAATTACCCGCCACGGCCTGAAGGCCATGAACCGCCACCATGTCCACCTGTCGGCCAATACCGAGACGGCCCTGCGGGTGGGCCTGCGCCGAGGCTGGCCGGTGCTCTACGCGGTAGACACTGGGCGGATGCACGCGGACGGCCACCTGTTTTACCGCTCGGACAATGGT
Source organism: Deinococcus radiophilus (assembly GCF_020889625.1). Classification (GTDB taxonomy): domain Bacteria; phylum Deinococcota; class Deinococci; order Deinococcales; family Deinococcaceae; genus Deinococcus; species Deinococcus radiophilus. The sequence continues at coordinate 1,312,801 of NZ_CP086380.1, read as the reverse complement.
GTCTGGCTGGTAGATGCCGTGCCGCCGCACTACCTCACGGAACTGCCCTCGCCAGGGCGAACTGAGCCGCGCTGACGTTCTGAGCGCATGGTGCCGCGCTAAGATGAACCCGGTTCAGCGCCTGGTTGCCGGGGAGAAAACCGGTCAGCCGCATTACGGCGCAGAATCAGACCTCTTTCGGGGCGGGGTGAGATTCCCCACCGGCGGTAATCGCTGCTCCGGCAGGTGCGGGCCGCCCCGCGCCTGACCGAGCGGAGCAAGTAGGAGTTTTTTTCCGCTTGCTTGCAGTGTTAGCCCGCGAAGCCTGCCTACATTCCATAACCGTGCAGGCCCGACCCAGTGCGACTCTGGGGCCGACAGTGAAAGGCACCGTCGCTTTTATTTGTGGCGCAGTGCCCGCAGTCTGGATGGGAGAAAGGGGACACGCCTGAGTCTGCCACCCCGGCGGACGGCGTAGCCAATGTGAGAATTGAACGACCGGAGCACCCACCGAATTTGGGTGCATCAGCTGACACTGTCTGGATGGCCCAAGCGCTGGCCGAGTCCCGCAGGGGCCTGGGCCGCACCAGTCCCAATCCTCCGGTGGGGTGCGTGATCGTGCAGCCGAACAGCGGCGAAGTGGTAGGCCGGGGTTTTCACCCCAGGGCCGGAGAACCCCACGCCGAAGTCTTTGCCCTGCGCGAAGCGGGAGAGCAGGCGCGGGGAGCGACCGCCTATGTGACTCTGGAACCGTGTAGCCACTTCGGGCGCACCCCACCGTGCGCCGACGCGCTGATCGCCGCAGGCATAGCCCGCGTGGTGGTCGCCGCCCGTGACCCGAATCCGCAGGTGGACGGGCGCGGAATAGAGCGGCTGCGGGCCGCTGGGATGGAGGTCACATCGGGCGTGCTGGAGGCCGAAGCGGTGCGCCAGCAGGCCGGATTCCGCGCTCGGATGGAAAAGGGCCGCCCCCACGTCATTTACAAGTACGCCATGACCTTGGACGGCAAGGTGGCCGCTGTAGACGATGCGGGCCAGACCGAGGCCAATGGAGCCGTCAGCGGCCCCGAGGCCCGCGCCCGCGTCATGCAGTGGCGGGACGAGTGCGACGCCATTGCCGTCGGGGTGGGCACGGTCCTGACCGACGACCCGCGGCTGACCACCCGTGGCGTGCCCGGTGGGCGTGATCCCCGGCCTGTCATTTTTGACCGGGCTGCCCGCACTCCACCCAGTGCCCGTGCTTTGCGGGAAGGCGCAGTGGTGGTCACGTTACCACACGCAGACGCCTCGGCGCTGGCCTCAGTTGGCGTCACTATCCTGCCTGCGGCCACATTGGAAGAGGCGCTACGCGGCCTGCACGACCTGGGGGTATCTACCTTGCTGCTGGAAGGCGGCCCCACGCTGGCGAGCGCCTTTGCGGCAGCGGGCCTGCTGGACGAGGTTCGCGCTTTTGTCGCTCCCAAGGTGCTGGGCGCGGGCTTGCCGCCGCTGCTGACCCCTTCACGCCCGATGACGGAGGCGTTGGGGCTAGAGATATATAGCGTAGAAGTGGTAGGACAGGACCTTCTTATTTGTGGCGAGAACAAGGTGCAGGAAGCAGCAGGCGGGCGTCCGTCGGAGCTTTCGGCCCTCTGAAGGAGTGAGAAATGTTTACCGGAATCATTACCCAAGTGGGCCGCGTGGCCCATTCAAAACAGAACAAGGGCGGCCTGAGCCTGCGAATTGAGCCTGCCGAACTGTGGCCTGACCTGGAGCTGGGCGAGAGCATCGCCTGCAACGGCACTTGCCTGACCGTCACCGACTGGGACGACCAGACCTTTGGCGTGGATCTCAGCCAGGAGACGCTCGCCAAGACGGCCCCGCACTGGCAGGCCGGTGACGCCCTGAACCTGGAACGTGCCATGACCGCCGGGGACCGCTTCGGCGGACATATCGTCAGCGGGCATGTGGATGGGGTGGGGGAGATCGTTGCCATCAGCCCGGTGGAAGGGGCTTATGTGATGGTGGTGCGTGCCCCGGCCCTGCTCGCGCCCTATCTGATGCCCAAGGGCAGCATCACGGTGGACGGGGTCAGCCTGACCATCGTAGACAGTGGTGGCCCCGCTGGCAGCAAACCCGAGCTGGCCGAGAACGAATTCACCCTCTGGCTGGTCCCGCATACCCTGGAAGTCACCACCCTGGGGGGCTGGCAACCAGGCAGGCAAGTGAACCTGGAAGCCGATCAAATGGCGAAGTATTTGGACCGCCTCCTGGCCTTCCGGGAAGGCAGACGGCAGGCCACAGAAGGCTGAAGGCCGCCTGCTTGCCTTGTCCAACCGCTCTACCTTTTCACTGACTCACTGAGGAACAAACATGACCGAATCGAGCCAACCCACCCAACTTTCTCCCATTTCCGAAATTCTGGACGAGCTACGTGCTGGCCGCCCGGTGGTCATCGTGGACGACGAAGACCGCGAAAATGAGGGGGATCTGCTGATGCCTGCCGCCACCGCCACGCCGCAGTGGGTCAACTTTATGGCCCGCGAGGGGCGTGGCCTGATCTGCGTGACCCTGACCGGAGACCGCGCCGAGCGCCTGCAACTCAATCCGATGGTCGGCAACAGCACCGATCCGAACGGCACCGCCTTTACGGTCAGCGTAGATCACCAGACCAACTCCACCGGGATCAGCGCCTTTGACCGGGCCGCGACCATCGCCGCACTGCTGGACGACACCAGCCAGCCCAACGATTTTCGCCGTCCTGGCCACATTTTCCCACTGGTGGCGCGCTCTGGGGGCGTGCTGCGCCGCGCCGGACATACCGAAGCCGGCTGTGACCTGGCCCGTTTGGCCGGCTTCGAGCCGGTCGGCGTGATCTGCGAAATCATGGGCGATGACGGTGAGATGTCACGCCTGCCCGACTTGCTGCAGTTTGCCCAGCGCCACGGGTTGAAAGTAGGAAGCATTGAGGCTCTGATCGCTTACCGCATGGAGCATGACCCCTTTATGCAGATTGAGGGTGAAGCGAAGCTGCCCACCGAACACGGTGAGTTCCGGATCGTGGGCTTCCGTGACAGCCTCAGCGGGGCCGATCACGTGGCGCTGGTGATGGGCGAAGTCGGCCCAGGGCCGCTGCTGGTGCGGGTCCACTCCGAGTGCTTGACTGGCGACGCCTTCCACTCGCTGCGCTGCGACTGCGGCCCGCAGCTGGACGCCGCCATGCGGGCGATTGCCGCCGAGGGCAGAGGAGTCATCGTCTATCTGCGCCAGGAAGGCCGGGGCATTGGCCTGCTGAACAAGATTCGGGCCTATCACCTGCAGGATCAGGGGGCCGACACGGTAGAAGCCAACCTGCGGCTGGGCTTTCCGGCAGACGCCCGCGACTTTGGTATCGGGGCGCAGATGCTGCACCTGCTGGGCGCCGAGCAGCTGCGCGTGATGACCAACAACCCGGTCAAGCTGCACAGCCTGAGCGGCTTTGGGCTGGAAGTCGTGGAGCGGGTGCCACTGCGAGTGGGCGAGGGTACGCACAACCGCAGCTACCTGCAGACCAAGCGTCAGAAAATGGGGCATCTGGACTGAGCCAAGCTTGAGTCAGGGCCACCAGAACTGGCAGCAAGTTGGTCGGGTGGCCCTGAAACGCTTCTTTCAGACCTGAAGCGATATGCGTTTCTTACAATTGGCTTGCTCCTGACAACCCTGTGCAGGAGCAAGTTTCTTGTCATAGCTCGACCCATAATCTGGGCTTCATGAGTGTCATGGTTATTGCACCGGACCAGGCGGCCCTGGCCCTGCCCGCCTTACGTGTGATCAGGCCACAGGCCAGGCCCACCGCTTCGGCGCGGGCCCTGGCGACCTTTCTGACGGTGGCGGGCCGCAGTGGCTACCGCCTGATCGGGAGCTTTGACCGCTATCAGGGCACCTCGGCGGAGGCGCTCGCTGTGCTGGGCTACCGAATTGTCCCCACCTTGGCGGTGGGCCGTGTGCTGGAAGTCACCGAACTGGCGGTGCTGCCTGAGGCGCGCGGCGAGGGCCACCGCGCCGCTTTGCTGCGCTGGGCACAGACCGAAGCCGCCCGCCAGGGCTGCGAAGTGATTCAGTTGGAACTGGGGCTGCTGTCCGACAGCCTAGACGACACGGACCTTTACCGCTCGCTGGGCTGGGAGCTGTCGGGCAAGTATTACGCTAAAGAACTGCGCCCAGCCTGCTAAATCCCTGCTTGCCCCTGAACTAGGGCAAATGTAGCTGAGAGGGGATCAGTCCACTACTCAGCTACATTTGCCTAGGCGGTACAGGGCATTTCCCAGCCTGTCCGAAAGAGCTCCAGGCCTACGCCTGGCAGGTCACAGAACGGTGTCGGCGTTGCTCCATTGCCCGGCGCTGCGTTTGCCCTCGCGCTCAGCGTGGCGCTTTTCAAGGTAAGCCACGATGGCGTCGGCTACGTCTACACCGCTGCTGCCCTCAATGCCCTCCAGACCGGGTGAAGAATTGACCTCCATGACCACTGGCCCGTTGTTGGAGCGCAGCAGGTCTACCCCTGCCACGTCCAAGCCCATGATGCTGGCCGCGCGAGTGGCCGTCTGGCATTCCTCGTCACTCAGCGTCACGGGCAGGGCGCGGCCTCCCCGGTGCAGGTTGGAGCGGAATTCTCCTTCGGCAGCCTTACGCATCATGCTGGCGACCACTTCGCCGCCGACCACCAGGGCGCGGATGTCCTCGCCGTCTGCTTCCTTCACGAATTCCTGCACCAGAATGTTGGCGTCCAGCTGCCGGAAAGCGCTGATGACCGATTCTCCGGCCTTGCGCGTTTCGGCCAACACCACGCCGCTGCCCTGCGTGCCTTCGATCAGCTTGACGACCAGCGGCGCGCCGCCCACGATGTCAATCAGGCCGCCGATATCCTTGGTGGAGTGGGCGAAGCTGGTGACGGGCAGGCCGATGCCCTCGCGGGCCAGCAGTTGCAGGCTCCGCAGCTTGTCGCGTGAACGGATGATGGACACCGAGCCGTTCAGCGTCAGGGTGTGCATCGTCTCGAACTGCCGCACCACTGCGCCGCCGTAAAAGGTATAACTGGCCCCGATCCGGGGAATGACCGCGTCGAAGTTCAGCTCGTCGCCGGCATAGATCACTTTGGGCGAGCGGCTGGTGATGTTCATGTAGCAGCGCAGGTAGTCCACCACCCGGACGTCGTGGCCACGTGCGCGTGCAGCTTCGGCCAGGCGGCGGGTGGAGTAGAGTTCGGGGCCACGCGAGAGGATGCCTATATTCATGGTTGGTCCTTGAGAAAGTTCTGGGTCGGGAACAAGGTGTGAGGTTCAAAACCCTGATTGAGCGCGAGTTGGGAAAAATGGTAGCTTTGTTCTACAGCCTGGAAAATATGTGGGTGCTGCCGGGTGGAGGCAGCGGTCACCGCAAACTACTCCGATTCTTCCGCGTTGAGAACCGGAGAAAGTGGGCTGGGTGGGCGCTGCGCTGTATAGGTGCGTGATACATCCACCACGGCGCGTCCGGCAATCGCCTCACGGCCCAGCAGCATCGGAAAGCGCATGTTATCCCGCTCGGTCAGGGTAATTTCAATGGGCCAGCGCTGGCCGAACAGTTCCAGGTCGGTACAGATCACCGGGCGGCGTTCGCTGTGGCCGTTGGAACTGGTGACGCGGCGGTATTCCAGCAGTGGGGCTTGGACCCGGCGGGCTGGAGGTGCCTCATTCCGGGTCAGGGGTCCCGGCCAGGGCAGCAGCAAGGTGAAGCGAATCCAGAGCTGCCCCTGCTGCTCGAATTCCTCGGGGTCTTCGGCGTGCAGGGCACTGGTCTTGGCCCCGGTATCCACCTTGACCCGCACCCGGCTCAGGTTCAGGTCCGGCAAGGCCACCCACTCCTTCCAGCCGAGAACATGCAGCGCATGGGAGGGATGCGGTGAGATGGACATGGCGGCCATTGTACGACGGGGCAGGCCAGCCCGCTGTCAGGTTTTGCCGGTCCTGGTGGGTGCGCCTGGGCGTGGCGCAGCTGCGTTCAGGGCCACACTGGCCAGCACCAGGGCCGCCCCCAGAAGTTGTATTCCGGTCAGCCAGTCGCGGAGAAACACCACGTCCAACAGCACGGCGGTAAGTGGACTGAGGGGCGCGAGCAGTCCCACCTGCTGGACCGGCAAGCGGTTCAGGCCGCGCTGCCATAGCACCGCTGCCAGTGCCGTGCCGATCAGGGTCATGACGGTCAGCGCCGCCCAGCCAGAAGGAGGCAGATGGGTCAGGGCTGAGGCGGAGGGCAGCGCGAACGGCAGCAGCATCAGCCCACCCAGCGTCAGTTCCCAGGCCACCTGGTCCAGCGGGCGCGCCCCGGGCGGTGGCCCCCAGCGCCCGAACAGCACTGTCCCCAGTGCATTGACCAGCGCAAAACCCAGGGCAAACATCAGGCCTGCCGCGCTGAGAGCCTCACCGCCGCTGAGGCTGATCAGCGCCACGCCCGCCAGGCCCGCCCCAGCCAGGGCCAGGTTCAGTCGGGTAGGGATCTGGCCCAGCACCGGCCAGGCCAGCAGGACCACCAGCATGGCGCTGCTGGCCCCCACGGTGGCCGCCACCCCGCCGGGCAGGTGCAGCGCGGCACCGTACAGCAGCACGAAAAACAGCGCCTGGCGCAGCACCGCCAGCACGGCAACCCGGCCCCACCAGCCGGGCGGTGGCAGGCGGCGCGAAAGCAACCAGAGCAGCAGGCCCGCTGGCAAAATCCGCATGACACCCAGCAGCAGGGCGGGCAGCTCACTGACAAAAGTGGTGGTCAGCAGATAGGTGGTCCCCCAGATCAGCGGTGCCAGCGCCGTGAGCAGCAGGTCGCGGTTCATTGAAGTCAGTATGACAGATTTATTTCGGCGTCGAAATATCCATCCTGTCATACTGAGAGGCGATGAAGACCCGGCCCCTTCTGGAGCGCATTGACCGTGACTGGCGCACCCGCCGCCCGGACCTGGACCCCACGCCAATGCGCCGTCTGATCCTGCTGGCCCGCACGGCCCGCGCCGCCGCCGAGCGGATCGAGGCGGGTCAGGGGCGCCACGGTCTGAACAGCGCCCAAGCTGACCTCTTGCTCACGCTCTACCGCAGTGCGCCCCCTGAAGGCCTGACCCCCGGCCAGCTCACGGGCCTGAGCGCCATTTCGCCCAGCTCGGTAACCAATCGCCTGGACCGCCTGGCCGCCGAGGGGCTGATCAAGCGCCTGCCCGACCCGGCAGATGCCCGCGTGCGCCGGGTGCAGCTGGCGGAGGCAGGCCGCCAGCGCGTCGAGCAGCTCTTGCCGGATCACCTGGCCGGGGAAAGGGCGCTGCTCTCGGCCCTGACCGAAGCCGAGCAGGCCGAGCTGGAACAGCTGCTGCTGCGGCTGCTGGATAGGCTGGAGGCGGGCGCAGACTGATACGGATTCCGGATGAATCGGTGCTTTTTTCAGGTTCATTCAAGGGCAACGGGACTGGCAAAGCTGCGGAGCAGAGAAAGAATACGGGTTCCCGCGCTGTGGAGCTGCAATCGGGGCTTCGCAGGCTGTGCCGTCATGCAGCGAAAGCCGTGCAGGGCTGCATTTATCATCAAGGAAAAAGGCGCTCAAGACCGCAGCCTCGGCCCCTAGACCCTCCGACTTTTAGACCTTCAGACCCGCTTCACAGCATGCTCAGCTCTTGGCCTTCGAGGTGGCGCAGGTGTTCGGGCAGCCCGTCTTCGGCGTCTTGAAAGACCTGCTCGGCCTTGTAGCTGGAGCGGCTCAGCGGGCTGGCGACCACTTCCAGAAAGCCCAGGCTCAGGCCCTCGTCGCGGATTTCGTTGAACTCGGCCGGGGAAATGTAGCGCTCCACCGGCAGGTGGTGCTGGGTGGGCCGCAGGTACTGCCCGAACGTCACCACGTCCACGCCCGCCGAGCGCAGGTCCTTCATCGCCTGGGTGATTTCCTCGCGCGTTTCGCCCAGGCCCAGCATGATGCTGGTCTTGGTCACCACGTCTGGGCGGTACTGTTTGGCGTGGCGCAGCACCTCGATGGTCTGCCAGTAGCCGGCGCGGCGGTCACGCACCGGATGGGTCAGGCGCTCCACCGTTTCCAGGTTTTGGGCGTAGGTGTCCACGCCGCTGTCCAGCACCAGCTCCACGCAGGCTTTTTTGCCGCCGAAGTCGGGCGTCAGGCTTTCCACGCGGGTACCGGGGTTGGCCCGCTTGATGGCCGTCACCGTCTTGGCGAAGTGGTAGGCGCCGCCGTCGGGCAGGTCGTCGCGGTCCACTGAGGTCAGCACCACGTATTTCAGGCCCATCAGCTGCACGCTTTCGGCCACGCTCTGCGGCTCGTTCAGGTCCAGCAGGCCGCGTGGGTTGCCGGTGTCCACCGCGCAGAACCGGCAAGCGCGGGTGCAAATATGGCCCATCAGCATGAACGTCGCCGTGCCGCGCGACCAGCACTCCCCGATGTTGGGGCACATGGCCTCTTCGCAGACCGTGTGCAACTTGTGCTCTTTCACGATGCCCTTCACCTCGGCGTAGTGGCCGCCTGAGGGCAGGCGCACCTTCAGCCACTCTGGTTTGGGGTCGCGGGTCTTGACACTGTCTTTGCGGTAGATGCCGTTCTTGATGAAGGTCGGCTCTTTCTGGGCTTGCGGAGTGGGGGTGGCCGATTCGGACTGGGTCATGCGTCTGACTCCTTAGATTGGGGATGAGGTATGGCCGCGTGCAGCGCAGAGGCGGGCAGACTGAAATCATAATCGCGGAAAACTGACGCAAATGCAGTGGTCAGGGCCGCTTTGGCTGCGTCCATGCTGGCACTCTGCCCCAGACCGCGCAAGTCGTATTCGCGCTGCACACTGGTCATCTGGGTGTCCTGCAGGCCGCAGGGCACGATCAGGTCAAAGTGATGGAGCTGCGTGGCGATGTTCAGCCCGATGCCGTGCAGGGCCGTGTGCTGCTTGACGGCCACGCCGATAGAGGCGATTTTCTGCTGGCGTTCCAGGCCGTTCAAGTCACGTGGGCTGAGGTACACGCCCGCGTAACCGGGGTTGGGGCGGGCATCTTCTAGACCCAAGCTATGCAGAGCCTGCACGGTGGCGTCTTCCAGCAACCGCAGAAAGTCGCGCACCCGGCGGCCCACCGGGAAAATGGCGTAGACCACCAGCTGACCTGGGCCGTGATAGGTCACGTCGCCGCCGCGCTCGACCTCCAACACCTCGATGCCCTGACCCGCCAGATAGTCCCGCGTGACCACGATGTTTTCGCCTTCCCGCGCCTTGCGGCCCAGCGTGAGCACCGCAGGGTGTTCGACCAGCAGCAGTGTGGGGCGTGCGCCTGCCGCCACCTCGGCGTGCAAGTGATGCTGGATATCCCAGGCGTCCCGGTAAGGCAACGTCCCCAGGTCCAGCACGTCAAAATGTTCGGTGCGCTGGACTGGGTCAGGCAAAGAAGTCGGGGTCACGTCAGGCATTCTAGGGTGGGTCCGCTGGCCTGTCCGTAGCGCTGTCCAGCTTGGCTGACAGGCCAGGGCAAGTAGGCCAGATGGCCGATGCGGCTGGCCGCAGTATGGCGCTAGCTTGCTGCCATGCGCTGGCCTGCTCCCGACGGTACGCTTTTGCAGGTCCAGACCACCGGCTCGGGGCCGCCCCTCCTGCTGCTTTCGGGTGGGCCAGGTTGTGTGAACTATCTGCGTCCCGTGGCCGACCTCTTGCCCCACTGGACCTGTTATCTCCCGGACCCCAGAGGCGTCGGCCAGAGCGGCGGCGAGCCACACCGTCTGCTGGGTGAGCTGGCGGATCTGGAAAGTCTTCGCAGGCAGCTGGGCCTGAAGCGCTGGACAGTCCTCGGTCACTCCTGGGGGGCGGATCTGGGGCTGGCCTACGCGCTGGAGTATCCCGGCCAGCTAGAGCAACTGGTCTGTTTTGCCGGGACAGGGGTGCAGCATGACCGTGACTGGAGCGCGGCCTATCAGGCGGGCCAGCATCTCGAAACCCACTTTGAGGTGGAGTGCAGCGAGGCGGTCTGGGAAGCACTGCGCGGCGACTGGCGGCGTTATATCAAACAGCCGGAGTTATGGGCGCGGCTGGCCCGCCTGGGTGTCCCTGTGACCTTTCTGCACATGGAAAAAGACATCCGGCCGAACTGGTTTGTCTGCCAGTTGGCCGAATTGTTGCCGTATGGGCGTTACCTGGAACTGCCCGGAGCCAGTCACTATGCCTGGCTCACGCATGGGCCGGAATTGCAGCACGCCCTGTTGCGGGCTTTGAAACCTTGAGCCGCCTTCCCCTTGAGCCTGACCCTGCCGCCACGTATAGTAGGAAGGTCTGCCCCGCGCCGCCCCCAGGGCTTCTTCTCGCGGGTGCGTTCTGTCAAGAATGTCTCGGCCAATCCCAGTTGGTCTACCCCAAATCCCACCTTAGAGACAGTCCGCTGACCAAGGAGCATCATGACCAAAGTAAACCGTGGCGAAATCCTGCGCTCTGTTGAGCAACCCCATATCCGTAAAGGCCTGCCTGAGTTCCAGCCCGGCGACACCGTGCGCGTCACCACCAAAGTGGTCGAAGGCAACCGGACCCGTAACCAGGCCTTTGACGGCGTGGTGATCGCCATCAACGGCGCTGGCAGCCGCAAGAGCTTTACCGTCCGTAAAATCAGCTTCGGTGAAGGCGTGGAGCGTGTCTTCCCCTTCTCCAGCCCCCGTCTGGACAGCGTTCAGGTGCTGGAGCGCGGTAAAGTGCGCCGTGCCAAGCTGTACTACCTGCGTGACCTGCGCGGTAAAGCTGCCCGCATCAAGTCCGACCGCAGCCGCGTGATGAAAGACGCCGAAGTGGCCAAGGTCGAGAAGGCCGCCGCCATCGAAGCTGCCCGCGAAGCCGAAGCCCGCGCCCTGGAAGCCAAAGCCCAGGCCGAAGCCGAGGCCCAGGCCGCCGCAGAAGCCGAGGCGAAAGCCAAGGCCGAAGCTGAAGCCCAGGCTGCTGCCGAAGCCGAAGCAGCCCAGGCAGAGCAAGCCGAGCAGCCCGCCGCTGAAGAAGGCAACGCCACTGACGCTGAAGCCGCTGAAGCTGCTCCCGGCGAAGCTGGCACCGAAGGCGAAGCCGAAGGTAGCGACACCGACAAGGCTTAAGCCTCCCACTCAACCGGCCCGTCTCCCTGGTGGGGGCGGGCTTTTTTGTGTACCGCTTGCGTGAGCGGGCGAAAGTGCCCACTGGTGGCCGCCGTGTGATGGTCTAACGTAGGGAGTGACAAAGGTGTACAGCGCACACAGTTTGTGCCTGCCCTCTAGAGGTCATCCGGAAAATGGGTGTGAGGTCCAAGCCAATCTATGTCTACTCGCTCTGCTCGCATAAAACCTGCGGAGGTGCGCCCACCTCCGCGATTTTCCGGACAGCCTCTACACTGTTTCCTATGCGTGGTTTTCAGGTCGTCGCTTCCCAGCACCGTCAGCATCCAGAGGCCCAGATTGCCCTGCCCCGGCGTGGATCGCGGCACTCGGCAGGGTATGACCTGGTGACGCCTGCTGCCCTGAGGGTGACCCCCGGCGAGGTGGTGCGGGTTGCCACTGACCTCAAGGCCTACATGCAGCCCGGCGAGGTCTTGCAGGTGTATGTGCGCTCCAGCGTGGGCTTGCGCGGGCTGGTGCTGACCAACACGGTGGGTATCATTGACGCCGACTACTATGGCAACTCGGACAATGACGGCAACATCATCCTGGCGCTGCGGAATCTGGGGGCGGACACCTTCACGGCGCAGGCCGGGGACCGGGTGGCCCAGGGCGTGTTTATGCCCTACCTGCTGGCCGAGGGGGACGAGCTGGAATCTGGCGAGCTGCGCGCAGGCGGCTACGGACATACCGGGCGCTAATCCCGCACTGACTTGCCCCGGCCTAGACTGGGAGCCATGAATTCTGAACGTACCCGGCCCGCTGACCTGCCGCTGCTGCTGGCTTTTGATCTGGACGGCACGCTGGTGCCGGAGCTGAGTAATGAGCTGCCAGACGATACTGCCCAGGCGCTGGAACGGCTACATGGTCTGGGCGTGCAGCTGGCGGTAATTACCGGGCGTGACCTCGTGCCTGCTTCTATCGCTGAGCGCGTTGCCTTCGGGGCGCTGGCCTCGCAAAATGGGGGCCGCGTTGAGATCGGCGGCGAGCTGCACGCTTCGGCGCAGTTCACGGATGCCGAGCTGGAAGCGATTTTGGCCCACGAGCTGGAAGATGCCCGCCTGATTCTGTATTCGGACGGGATGCTGTATATGGACCTGCCCGCAAGCCAGCAGGTTCCCGACTGGATCGCCACACGCGGTCACCGCCCACTGGCCGAGGCGCAGGGGCAACGCATCGAAAAGGTGGGCTTCTGGCACGCTGGCGTCTCCAGCCATGCGGAAAAACTGCGTGCCCAGCAGCCACAGCTGGTGCTGACCGGCGCACAGCCGCCCTACGAGCAATACCTGACCGTGACACCTACCGGGGCACACAAAGGCGCGGCGCTGACACTGCTGGCCGGGGCGCTGGGCGTACCGCCAGAACGCACCGTGGTTTTTGGCGACACCGACAACGACATTGCCATGTTCGAGGTGGGCGGGTATGCGGTGCAGTCGGGTGACTTACCGCTGCTGGCCGAACACGCCGACGAGCGCATCAGCGGGCCGGAGGCACTGGCGGCCTGGCTGGACGCCCTGGCCGACGAGCTGGAGGCCCAGGCATGACCCGCCCGGCACGTGAGCGTCCCAGTGGGTTGCCACTGCTACTGGCCTTCGACTTTGACGGGACGCTGGTGCCGGACGGCCACCCGGAGCTGCCCCCAGGGCTGCCCGAAGTGCTGCGCCGCCTAAGCGAGCGCGGGGTCAAACTTGCGGCCGTCACTGGGCGCGACCGACTGCCTCCTGGGATTGAGGACGCCATTCCCTTTGATGGCGTAGCCACCCAGAACGGCGGCCACGTGGAGGTCGGCGGCGAGGTGAAGCACGCGCTGTATTTCACCGCTGAAGAACTGGAAGCAGTGCTGGCCCACTCCATGCAGGGCGTGCGGCTGATGATGTTCAGCGCCGGGCAGATGTACGTAGACCTGCCTGAAGGCGAGGTGCCGACCACCCAGCAGCTGGCCCGTAATCCGCGTCCTACAGCCGAGGCTCCGGCGGGCCGCGTGCAGAAGGTGAACTTTTTTCACGATGGGGTGGCAGGCCACGCCGAGCAGCTGCGGGAGCACCGGAGCGGGTTCACGGTCACAGGCGCGCAGCCGCCCTACAGCCGCATGATGACGGTGACTCCCAAAGGGGCGCACAAGGGCGCGGGCCTGGAGATTCTGGCCCGTGAGCTAGATATACCTCTGGAACGCACCATCGTCTTTGGTGACAGTGACAACGACGTGGCCATGTTTGAGGTGGCTGGATACGCGGTGCAGTCGGGTGATTTGCCATTGCTCCACGCCCACGCGGACGAGAGTATTCGCGGGCCGGAGGTGCTGGCGGCCTGGCTGGAAGGGCTCATGGGTGAAGAGGAGAAGTAGCTGACCAGCCAACAAACATCCCCGCCTTCTGGGCGGGGATGTTCTTCCAGCGTAAGGGGTGAGTCTTAGCGCTTGGAGAACTGTGGAGCGCGGCGGGCCTTTTTCAGACCGTACTTCTTGCGCTCGACTTCGCGGGCGTCGCGGGTCATCAGGCCGTGGGGCTTGAGGGCAGCGCGGAAGTCGGGGTTGCTCTGCACCAGGGCGCGGGCAATGCCCAGCTTGATGGCGTCGATCTGACCGCTGGGGCCACCGCCCTTGACGGTAATCACGGTATCAAAGCGGCCAGCGGTGCCGGTTTCCTTGAAGCCTTGCAGGGCCTGGAAAGCACGCAGCACGCCCTGGAAGTAGCTCTGGAAATCTTTGCCGTTCACGGTGATTTTGCCTTCGCCAGGGCGCAGGAAAACGCGGGCCACGGCGGACTTGCGGCGTCCGGTTCCATAGAACTGCTCAGTCTTATCGGCCATGTTGAACCTCTAGCTTTTCGGGTTTCTGGGAGGCGTGGGGGTGCTGTTCACCGGCGTAGACCTTCAGGCGGCTGTGCATGGCACGGCCCTGACGGCCCTTGGGCAGCATGCCGTATACGGCGCGCTCAATAACGCGCTCGGGGTGCTTGGCCAGTGCCTGACGGGCGGTTTCGCTCCGCAGACCACCCTGGTAGCCGGTGTAACGGGTGTAGACCTTCTGGTCCATTTTCTGACCGGTCAGGACAACTTTTTCGGCGTTCAGGACAACCACGAAGTCACCCTGGATCATGTTGGGGGTGAAGTCGGGGCGGTGCTTGCCACGGATACGGCTGGCGACCAGCGTTGCCAGGCGGCCCAGGGGGATGCCGGCGGCGTCCACCACGACCCAGTTCTGCTCATCGTTTTTGGGGATGTAGGTTTTCACCTTGTACTCCAGTGTGGGAAATTGGGATTTCTACGCCCTGACGCGTTGGCCAGCGGGCAGATGGGGTTGGCTGTTGGTTTGCAGACCAGCCGACCTTCGGGGGAGAGGGTCAGCGGGAAACCTCCGGGAGCCGCCCGGCGCTCCGCGCCCTACCAAGCACGAAACACTAAAGGTCAGGGTAGCAAATTTCGGGGGTGGGAGGCAAGGCTAGGGGTAGATGGGAAGCAGCCACCCTAAATACACGTTCCGCGCTTCCGTTGGCCACTGTGGACTTTGTTTCCGGCGTGATCCACTTTTCGACCTTCTGATGTGGTGGGTATGTCTGCTCAACCGTCACCTGGCGGCCCGTTGCCAGGCCAGGCCCTTGCTAGCATCAGCCAATGCCTGCTGGCCCCAAATCCAGATCCAATCTGACCCCAGCGCAAGTTCCGGCGCACACCCTCAAGGGCACTGGGAGCGGCACGCTGCCGCCGATGTTGCAGCAGTACGTGGCCATGCGCGACGAGGTGCAGGAAGAATTTCCGGGAGCATTGCTGCTGTTTCAGGTGGGCGACTTCTACGAAACCTTTGGCGAGGACGCGGAGCGGGCCGCCCGCTTGCTGGGCATTGCCCTGACCCACAAAAGCAGCAAGGACTTCAGCACGCCGATGGCCGGAGTGCCGCTGCGGACGCTGGACAGTCAGATTGAGAAATTGCTGGCCCAGGGCGTGCGGGTGGCGGTGGCCGATCAGGTCGAAGAACCCGGCTCGGGGTTGGTGGCCCGCGAGGTCACGCAGCTGCTGACCCCCGGCACGCTGACCGACGCGCGCTGGCTGAGCGCCGATGAAAACTATCTGGCGGCGGTGTCCACCGGAGAGGGCTACGCCCTGAGCCTGCTGGACGTGTCCACCGGCGAGTTTCGCTGCGCGGCTTTTCATACCCGCACGGCGCTGTATGACGAACTCTCGCGCTGGCGCACCCGTGAGGTATTGCTGGCCCCCGAGCTGTCGGGCAACGGCGCACTGCTGGCCGATTTTCAGGCCCGCTTCGCGGTGATGCTCTCGCCCGCCAACTTTGAAGAAGATGCGGCGCAGCAAGAATTGCAAGCTGTACTGGGCGAGATTCCGGCCACCCTGGACTCGTCGGCGCTGCGGCGGGCCTGCGGGGCGGTGCTGGGCTACGCCCGCCTGACGCAACAGGGGCGGCTGGAGATGGTGCGGCGACTGACCCGCTTTCAGCCGGGGGCGCACATGTCACTGCCCGACAGTACCCTCCGGGCGCTGGAGGTGTTCGCGCCGCACTCGCCACAGGGCCTGAGCCTGATGGACGTGCTGTGTGAAACCCGCACCGCCGGGGGCCGCCGCCGCCTGCGGGCCTGGCTGCGGGCGCCGCTGCTGGACGCCCTGAGCATCACGGCGCGGCAAGACGCGCTGGAAGCACTCTATGCCCAGCCCGACCTGCGCGCCGGAGTGCGGGCGCTGCTGTACCGCGCCCACGACCTGGAGCGGCTGGCGGCCCGCGTGTCCACCCGCCGCGCCACGCCCCGTGAGGTGGCGGCGCTGGCCCGCACGCTGGAACTGCTGCCCGAAGCGGCTGAGCTGCTGACCCCTTTTGACGGTTTGCTGGGCGGCATCCGCGCCCGCCTCTCCGCACTGCCGGATGTGGTGCAGGCCATCCGGGGCGCACTGGTAGACGAGCCGCCGATCCGTGCCGGAGAGGGCGGCCTGATCCGGGAGGGCTACAGCCCCGAGCTGGACAGCCTGCGGGCCGAAGCCATCTCACACCGCGCCTGGCTGGCCGAGCTGGAGGGCACCGAGCGGGAGCGCACCGGGATCGGCAGCCTGAAGGTGGGCTTCAATGGGGTGTTCGGCTATTACCTGGAAGTGACCAAGGCCCATGCTGCCCGCGTGCCCGCCGACTATCACCAGGTGGCCACCCTCAAGGACCGCGCCCGCTTTACCCGCCCGGACCTGCGCGAGCGTGAGCGTGAAATCGCCCGGCTGGACGCCGCCGCCGCCCGCTTGGAACTGAGTGTGTTTACCGAGCTGCGCGACACCCTGGCCGCTCACGCGGACGCCCTGGCCGAAGCAGCGGGGGCGCTGGCTGACCTGGACGTGATCGCGGGCCTGGCCGAAGTGGCTGCCGAGCGCGGCTGGGTGCGCCCAAGTCTCAGCGACGGGGGTGAGCTGAGTCTGACCCAGGCCCGGCACCCGGTGGTGGAATACGCGCTGATGGGAGGCGGCGGAGGCCAGTTCGTGCCCAACGACGCGGCGCTGGGGCCGCAGCAGCGGCTGCTGCTACTGACCGGGCCGAACATGGCCGGAAAAAGCACCTACTTGCGGACGGTGGCGCTGGCGGCGCTGCTGCACCAGATCGGGGCTTACCTGCCTGCCGAGAGCGCCACCTTGCCCATCTATGACGCCGTGCATACCCGGATCGGGGCCAGCGACGACCTGGCCGGGGGGCGCTCCACGTTCATGGTGGAAATGTCCGAGCTGGCCGCCATCCTGCACGGGGCGACCCCCAACAGCCTGGTAATCCTGGACGAGATCGGGCGCGGTACGTCTACCCTGGACGGTCTCGCTATCGCGCAGGCCGCGTTGGAACACCTGCACTGCTGCGGGGCGCACACGCTGTTTGCCACGCACTATTTCGAGCTGACTCGCCTGGACGCCGAGCTGCCGGGACTGGTCAACCTGCATGTGGCTGCCGAGGAAGAAGCCGGGCAGCTGACCTTTTTCCATCAGGTGATTCCCGGCGCGGCCCGCCAGAGCTACGGCGTGGAGGTGGCGCGGCTGGCGGGGTTGCCCGCCCAGGTCACGGCCCGCAGCAGCGAACTGCTGGCCGCCCTGAGCGTGCAGGGCGACGACCGCGCCATCCGCCAGGAACTGGCCGCGCTGGACCTCAGCCGCCTGACGCCGCTGGACGCCCTGGCCGTGCTGCATAGGTGGAAGCGCAGCGAAGCCGACGAACCATTGGAGTAAAAGTGAGATCAGACTCTTTTCAGGCGGTGACGCTAGCGTGAGCGCATGAACCCCCGTTCGCCCTGGCCGCCGCTGCTGCTCACTGTTTTCATGCTGGCTTCCTGCTTTATTCCCGCCAGCCTGGGCAACTTGGCGCTCAAGCAGGGGCTGACGCGGCTGGGCGAAGTGGGCCGGGATGACCCACACGAGTTCGTGACCAACGGTGTGGCCATCCATGACACCGGGGCCAGTGTCTACGTTCCCGCACTGGTCAGCCGCAAAACCGTGCAAGACCTGAGTGCAGCGGCGCGGGCCTGGGAGGCGGCCCATCCCCTGGTCGTTGACCCGGCGGCCCCTCCCGGTTGGTACGATGACCGCAATCCCTATCAGACGATGCTGAACACCGTGCAGCAGGACGCCGATCAGTTCACGGGCGGTGACGTAGACCGGCTGGGCGATCTGGGCCGTTATTTTGCCAGCTTTGTCGCCTGGTTTTTCAACTGAAGCCTGTTTACGCAAATAACAGAACCCCTTCCACACTCTGCCTGTCCTGAACCCGCTAGCCTGTGGGCGACGATGACCGACCCGCACATTCGCCTGCTGCCGCCCGAAGTCGCCCGCCAGATCGCGGCGGGCGAGGTGGTGTCGCGCCCGCTGGACGTGCTGCGCGAGCTGCTGGAAAATGCGCTGGACGCGGGAAGCACCCGCCTGGAAATCGAAGTGGAGCGCGGCGGGCTGGGACTGGTGACGGTGCGCGACAACGGGCGCGGCATTCCCGCCGCCGAGGTGGGGCTGGCCCCGCTGCGGCACGCGACCTCCAAGCTGGGAGAGGGGGGACTGGATCACGTCTCGACGCTGGGTTTTCGGGGCGAGGCGCTCTGGGCGGCGGCGCAGGCGGGCGAACTGACGCTGCTGACCCGCCCGGCCGGGCAACTGGGCGCGGCCCACTTGCGGGCGCAGGGCGACGCGGTCACGGTGACGCGTGCCTCGGCCCCGGCAGGTACGTCGGCGGCAGTGAGGGGGCTGTTTGCGGGTCAGCCCGCCCGGCGAGCGACCCAGGCCCCGCCCGCCAGCGAAGTCCGTGAAATGACGGCGCTGCTAGGCCGCTACGTGCTGCACCACCCGCAGCTTTACTGGCGGCTGACCGTGGACGGCGAGGTGCGCCTGAGCCACGCGCCGGGCGATCACCGGGGCGCGGTGGCGACGATTTACGGCCCGGTGAGTGCCAACCGGGTCTTGCCGCTGGCGGCGGCGGGCATCAGCGGCGTGATTTCGCGGCCCGAACTGACGCGGGCGCGGCGGGACCGTCTGCACTTTGCGGTGAATGGCCGCCCGGTGCAGGCCCCCGCCGAGCTGGAACAGGCGGTGCTGGACGCCTACGCTGAGCTGCTGCCCGCCGGCACCGCGCCACTGGCGGTTCTGAACCTAAGCGTGCCGCCAGCGGCCCACAACCCCAATGTTCACCCCAGCAAGCAGGTGGTGGCGCTGGCCGACCTGCCGGGGCTGGCCGCGCAGGTGCGGGAGGCGGTGGCCGCTGCCCTGGCGGGAGTACCGCATGTCCGCGCCCTGCCGGACCTGCGCTTGCCTGCCGAGAGCGCTCAGGAGATGCCCGCTGCTCCTTCCGGCATCTTCCCTGAGATGCGGCTGCTGGGCGTGTATCAGGAGCTGTACCTGTTGGCCGAATCGGAGAGCGACCTGTGGGTCATTGACGCGCACGCCGCCCACGAGCGGGCGCTGTACGAGGAATTGCAGCGCGGAGTGGCCGAGCTGCCGCCGTTCGAGTTGCCCACGCCGGAGCTGCTGCACCTGACCCCCGAACAGGCCGCCCGCCTGGCCGAGCGGGCCGAAGCCCTGGCCGCCTGGGGACTGGTCATCGAACCGTTCGGGGCGGGGCTGGCACGGTTGCGCTCGCTGCCAGCGGCTCTGGCGGCGCTGCCGGTGCCGGACCTGCACGCCAGCGTCATTGACACGGCCCTGGGTGAAGGCGGCGACCCGCAGCGCGAACTGCTGTCGCGGCTGGCCTGCTTGCCTGCGCTCAAGGCTGGGGCCGTCACCGAGGAGAATGGCCCGCAGATTCTGACGGGGCTGGCTGCCTGTGCCCAGCCCTGGGCCTGCCCGCACGGACGGCCCACCACCCTGCGCCTCTCGGAGCGCGACCTGGCGCACACCTTCGGGCGGCGCGGCGTGCGCGACGTGGCGCGGGGGCGGGATCTGGACGGTTAAGCCCGCTTTACCCGGCGTCAGCGGTCCGTCAGACTGCGGGCCGAAACTGTGACCATGCACCCCTTACGCCTGCTGCCCCTCCCGCTGGCCCTGCTCTGCGCCTCTGGCTTGGCCCAGTCCTTGCCGACCCTGAAGGTAGATGCTGCCCCGATAGGCCGCACGGCGGCGGTAGAGCGGGTAGCCAGCGTGCCGCAACCGGAAGGCCCAGTCATGACCTTGCCGGCCCATACCCGCGCCGTACTGAACGTGCCGGGCCGGACCTGGCAAGCCCAGTACGCCGGAGAGGAACCACCGGCCTATGTGGCGGTGATTCCGCTGGACACTCTCAAGTCGCACTATCCGGCCCCTATGGGTGCGCTGAGCGCTGAGGTGAACCGGGTGATAGCGGCGGCGCAGGGTGGCCCCCTCCGGAAGGGTGGTGTTGCTGGAGGCCTGCCTTATCTGCCGCTGCCTAACGCTGCCCAGGCCGCGTCCGGTTCGCTGGCCCGTATCAGCAACAATGACATCCAGGGCTTCCGTTACCTGACAGTGTATTCGCAGGAAGCGGGCATCCGCTTTCCGCGCACGGCGGTTCGCTACACCTTCCAGGGCGTCACCCGCGACGGCAAACATCTGGTGATCATGCACGTGCCCTACGAGGTCCGCACCCTGCCCACCGCCGAGCAGATTGAACGTGAGGACAGCCGCAACCGGGGCTTTCTGGCTCCTTTTCCTGGCACGCCGGGTGGGCTGAGCCAGGAAGCCTTCGCGAAAAAGAACGAACAGTATCTCTGCGACCTCACCACCAAGCTGGACGCCGAAGGCCGGGTAGGTCGCCTCTCTGCACTGGACAGCGTGGTCCGGTCTATTCAGGTCCGCTGATGTGCCTGCTGGGGTCGGCGGGCCGTCTCAAAGGCTGGGCGGCGCTGGGCCTGCTCGCCGCCGGATTGCTGTGGCTGCTGGCCTGGCCAGAGCTGCTCAGCATAGGCCAGAGCATGAGTGACGGGGGCGCACACCCCTACGCTATGGCGGATCAGGTGCGGCTGGGCCTGCGCCCCTGGCTCACTTTTTATGAGGGTGATCCTCACGTCGGACCGTATTACACCTACCCGCTGCTGTGGGGCTGGGCGCTGCTGAATACGCTGCTGCTGTGGCCGCTGCGCCCGCAGTTCGCGGCGGCGCGGGCCATGTTCACGCTGCACAGCCTGACCGCTGCCTTGCTGATCGTGGCGGGGCTGACGTGGCTCCCCTACGCGGCAAGCGAGATCAATGCGTTGTTCACTGCTGGGCCGGAACCAGGGCGTTCGCTGTCCGGGTTCGGACCATATCTGGTGGCGGAGCAATGTACCGGTTGGTCAGAAGGAGGGGGCTGCCAGAGCGAGGAAAGCATTCGCATCCTCAATCCGGCGTTCTGGGGACTGATTGGCTTGACCCTGGCCCCGCTGCTGGGCCTGCTGGTGCGCGAGCCTCGGCCCCGGCCCGTGCCTGCGCCTACCACCCACGCGCCGCAGTTGTAGGCCGCACTTCTCGGTCCTGAACATTCCTGGCTCAATTGCACTCCTCTCCATCCACCACCCGTCCACCATCTACAATCTTTCCGTGCCCCGCCCCCGCCTGCGCGACGAAACCAAACCTGACACGGCTGGTCTGCTTAAGATTCTGTGGCGCACCCTGCCGGAGCTGTGGCGGTCCTCGCCGCTGCTGGTCACGCTACTGGGTCTGATGGCATTGATCGGTGGGGTGATTCCCGCAGTCACGCTACTGATTTCCAAGTGGGCGGTGGACGGCGTGTCCGAAGTGGCCGCGGGCGGTGAGACCAACCTGGCCCTCTTGGCCGGAGCCTGGGCGGGCGCGGCGTTGCTGGGTCAGCTGACCGGGGTGGCGCGGCAGGTCCTGCAGGGCTACGCCGCCGATAACTTCACCGTGCAGACCTCGCGCCGACTGATGGACAAGATGAACGACCTGCCGGGCCTGGAAGTTCTGGAAGACCCCCGTTTTCACGACGATATTCAAATTCTGCAGATGGGCGCGCCGCGCAGGCCGCTGAATTTGACCGCCACCATCCTGGGTTTGTTGGCGACGGCGGTCAGCCTGCTGAGTGTAGCTGGGGTGCTGCTCACGGTGGGGTGGTGGGTGCCACTGGTGGTGGTGTTGGGCATGATTCCGCTCACCCTGACCCAGATGCGGCTGTACGAACTGGGCTGGAGCATGACCATTCAAAACACCCAGGCATCCAGAGAGCTGAACTATTTTCAAAAGGCGGCGCTGAATCACGGCTACGCCAAGGAAATCCGGCTGTATGGGCTGATGCCCTATCTGACCCACGAGTACACTGAGCGCACGCTGGACTATCAGCGCACCATGCGTGGAGTCCGCAACAAACAGCTGATCGGCGTGCTGCCCGCGCAGATATTGGCGCTGGCGGTCACGGCGGGCGTGTTTGCCTACGCCGTGTGGCAGGCTCAGCTGGGCAATCTGACACCGGGAGCAGTGGTGCTGGTGATCGGTGCGCTGAGTCAGGTGCGCGGGCAGTTGCAGGAACTGGCCGACAGCCTGGGCGTAGGCAGCGAGCACCTGCACTGGTTCGGCAAATATTACGAGTTTCTAGACGCTGTGCCCTCTGTGGCCGTACCTGCCGAGCCGCTTCCGTTGCCGCAGCGCTTCGACCTGACGCTGGACGGCGTGACCTTCGGTTATCAGGGCCACGCCCCGGTGATCGAAAACCTCTCACTGCACATCCCACAAGGGCAGACCGTCGCCATCGTGGGCGAGAACGGCGCGGGCAAATCCACGCTGGTCAAGCTGCTGCTGCGCTTTTATGATCCCAGTCAGGGCCGTATCTTACTGGGCGGAGCAGGCGAGCAGGTGGACTTGCGTGACGTGGACCCGCAAGCCTGGCGCTCGCAGGTGGCCGCCGTATTTCAGGACTATGCCCGTTTCGAGTGGGACGTGCGCCAGAATGTATTGCTCGGTCAGGAAGAAGATGCGCCGCGCCTACAATATGCCGCCGACGCCAGTGGCCTGACGGCCATGCTCCCCCGGCTGGAAAGCGGGATGAATACGCGCATCGGGCAGGCCTACGGCGGGGTGGACCTGTCAGGCGGGCAGTGGCAAAAACTGGTCACGGCGCGCGCGCTGTACCGAGACGCCCGCGTGCTGATTCTGGACGAGCCCACCGCCGCACTGGACCCCCGCAGCGAGGCTGAGGTCTTCCGCACCTTCGCGGAGCTGAGCCGGGGGCGCACTGCCGTGCTGGTCACCCACCGCCTGGGCAGTGTCCGTATGGCCGACCGGATCATCGTGATGAATGCGGGGCGCATCACCGAGGACGGCACCCACGAGGAGCTGCTGGCGGCAGGCGGCGAGTACGCCGAGCTGTGGGCCTTGCAGGCAAGGCAGTACAGCGAGAGCCGTGATTGGCTGGAGCGCGAGCCTGACCCGGCCTCACTTCTCAGCAGTGATTGAAGGTTGGCGGCCTCCTCAACTTCGGAGTGGCTGACCTAGGGAGCAACGTGACTATCAGTGGCGGGCCGTCCCGCCGCTGCATGTGGGCAGATCAATAAAAAACCCGCTCACTCGGAGCGGTTATGTTCACTACTGTAGCGCGTTATGCAGTATTCGTCAAGGTTATGCTGGGCACCCTGGCCGCTTATGGGTCACGCGTGAACCAGTTGTTCCAGAAGTCGCGGCGCAGGCGGTACTGCACTCCGATGCCGAAGCGGGTGCTCTCAGCGGTGTTTTCCAGATTCAGAGACACTGACGTCCGGTTGTCGAAGTTGTAGGCGGCACTCAGGCTGGGCTGGAACGAGTTGGACCCGCCGAAGTCGAACGGTGTACTGACCTTGAAGGTAAAGCGCCCATCCGGGGTGGTGTAGGTGGCGTCTAGCAGTCCGTCACCGCGCAGGTCCACCTGGTATTCCAGGTACAGGTTCTCGGTCAGCTGTGATCCGATGGTAATGGTGCTGCCGCCGTCGCCGACCAGCGCGGGGGTAAAGCGCAGCACGTCCACGCCCAGCGCGTCGGCCAGGGTGCGGCTCAGCTCGCCCAGCACAAAGACATTCAGCGCCGTATTCAGCGCACTGGCGCCCAAGGTGCCGAGGTCGTCCGGCAGGTTCTCCACATTAGGCACGCCCGTCAGCACCAGGGCATAGAGCTGCGACTCGGTGTAGGGAAGACCGCTCTGGGCGTCGGTGCAGGCCGCCGATGCCTCCGTGCAGCGCAGTGTCGTTTGCAGGTCCAGGGTGGCCCCGCCGGCGCCGTCCTCCAGAAAGCGGCCCTGTACGTCCAGGGTCAGTGGCACCGCAACTCCGCCGGTGATCGGGCGGGCGCGGGCGTCGGCCAGGAGGGTGAAGTTGGGATAGGGCGAGGTGCCGCCGAACTCGATCTCGCTGCTGCGCACGTTGAACTCGGTGTCGCGCAGGAGCAGGGTGCCGCGCTGGACACTGAGTCCACCCTGGATCTGGGGCTGTGCCGCTGTGCCGCTCACGACCAGTCCACCTTCCAGCGAGGCCTGGGCCAGACTGTCTTCCAGCTGGATGCCGCCGGGGAAACGCACCGGAATGTCTTCCAGTACCAGGCGTTCCAGCAGTGGCAATGCCGGGCGGGCCTCGGCCGTTTCCTCTTCCCCCTCAGGTTCCAGGTTGGGGAAAGTGGTGTACTGCTCAGGCAGTGGGCTGACGAAATCGCTCTGATCGCCTTCCGCATCCCCCGCCAGAGGATTTTCAGGATCGGGAACCAGGGTGCTCAGGTCGTCGGTGGCATTCAGGCGGCCCAGGATAGCCCGCGCGAAGTTGGCCGACCCGCTGACACGGATATCGTCCCCACCCACATCTTCGCGCAGGGTCAGGGCCGCGTTCAGCGCCGACTCGCGCAGGTAGAGCGTGCGGACGGCCAGGTCGTAATTGGTGGCCCGCACGCTGAGATCCCAAGACGGAATCAACTGACCGCTGACTTCCAGTGTGCCGCGCCCAGTCGCAGCGTTCTGGGTATCGGAGCGGGCATCCAGCACCCAGCGGTCTGGGTCAGCACTGTCTTGAGCGAGGGTGGCCTGCACATTGGGCAGCGTGCCGAAGTTGCGCGGGGCCAGCTGGCCGCTGTAGCCCAGCGTAGATCCAGCCAGCTGCCAGCCGCGCCACTGTCCACTGCCGCGCAGCGTCCCTGCCGAATCCAGTGCGCCTCCGGTTCTCAGTGCGCCGCCCAGGGTCCAGTCGCCGGATTCATTCAGGCGGCCAGTCAGCTGTGGGAGGTCCAGCGAGATGTCGCCTAGGGCGCCGCGCAGATTACGGGCATCAAGGGTGCCCTGTGGCTGCCCGTAATCGCCAACTACGGCCACATTCAGGCTGCCCTTGAGTCGAGGATTCTGCTCGGCCAGGCCCGGAACCAGTGCCAGCAAGGGGGTGAAGGTGGTTTCCGTGAAATTGGCCTGTACATTCACGTTCTGACGGGTGTACTGACCCCGGATATCCCAGGTGCCCGCGCCCGCGAGTTGCACGTTAATGTTCCGCAACTCGCGGTCTGCAAAGTCCAGCGTGCCGGAGCCGGTCAGCGTTTCGGATTCAGCGCCGGTTTCGGCGTCGGGCAAGGTGGTCAGGCGAATGCGTTCAGCCACGACGGTGGCGTTGCCCGACAGCGGATCGGTCAGCGGGGCCTCAAAGCGGGCCACGCCGGTCACGCGGCCATCGGCGAGGGTCTGGCCGGCCAGGGCGTTGGCCACCGCGCCCAGCGGGAGGCCCTGCAACTCGGCGTTGCCCGACAGCACGCCCTCACTGACCCCCGCAAAGATATTGGTGTCGCCCAGATATCCCCGGATCCGCCAGTCCTCACCGATGCGGACCCCCTCAAAGCGGCTGGGCAGCGCCTCGTCAGCCAGATTCAGGTCTGCCGAACGCAGCACGAACTGACCGGCTCCCTCGGTGATGTCCAGTTCGCCGCTGAGCGTTCCGGTCAGGTCGGGAACCAGGTCCAAGGCGGCCATATCTACCCGGCTGAGTGTTCCCTGGAGGTCATAACTCTCGCCGGTGTCTTGCAGCGCCGTCAGACCTACTAGGGTCGGCAGCGCTGCGCCCAGGCTGCCGCTGCCGCTCAGTGAGGCTTCGCCGGCCACGCCGGTCACCAGCAGGTCGGTGCTGAAGGTTTGCCCCCTCAGCTCGGCGCTCCCACTCAGGGCCAGGGTCTGGTCCAGCAGGTGCAGCGGGTATCCGTCGGCACGGACCTGGCCGGTCAGCCCTGCCGCGTCCGAACGGAGGTTGGCGCTCAGGCGGCGACCCTGATTGCTCAGGCCAGCGGCCAAGTTGCCGAACCACAGGCCGCTCTCCTGCTGCTGAACATTCAGGGTGGCCTGACCGCTGGCAGTGCCGTCGCCGCCCAGGTCCAGTTCTGCTTGGACGTTGGGACGACCTTCACGCAGGCTGACCGTCCCGGCCATATCCCCGGCCAGCGGCAGGTTGAGGGCGTCCACCCGCCAGGGTGAGCGCAGCCCGGTGACCGAGAACGGCAACTGGCCCTCGCCGCTGGCCAGGTCCACCGTGCCCTGCGCCGTGAGGCGGCCCGACAGCCCGCGCCAGTTCAGTCCACCCAGGTCTAGGCCCGGCAGATCGGCTGCGACGGTTTGCCCACGCCATTGCACCTCACCGCGCTGCTCGCCGTCGCTGATGTTCAGTCGGCCCGACTGCGGACTGACTGAGCCCGTGGCCTGCCAACTGCCCCACGCTGCCAAGACACCCACGATAGGGTCGGCCAGCTCGCCGCGTGGGGTGACGCTGATCCGGATGCGTGGTCTGCTCACCCTGGCCTGCCCACTCCAGCGCCAGACGCCTGCCGGATCGGGGGCCACGCGGATTTCACCGGACCCCTGCGCCGTCACTCCGTCCGACAGGGTCAGCACGGCACCATCGGGACTGGCGTTCAGTGCCGCGCTCCCCCCGAACAGACCCAGGGTGCCGCTGAGGCGTGGCTGGTCCCACGCGCCGCTCAGATTCAGCGTGGCGGGGGTACTGAGAATTTCGGCGCTGCCCTGCACGTCGCGGGCCGTCACACTGCCGCTCCAGCCCTGCGCCTCGGAGCCTTGTACGTCCACGCCTACGCGGTAGCCTAGGCCCTCCAGCGCGCCACTGGCGCTGAGTTGCCCGGCAGTGTAGTTCAGGTTCAGCCCGCCGCTCAATGCTCCGCTGGCCTGGGCCTTCAGATCGGCGCTGAGGTCAGTGACATTCACCGGACCACTCAGGCTGAGGGTAGACCCGGCCGCCGTAGCCGTCAGGTTGCCTAGCGTAAGGACTCCATTTGCCAGGGTGCCCACCGCCTGCCCAGTCTGGGTCAATTCTCCGCTCAGGCCTTCCAGTCCGCCTGCGAGCGACCCACCGAACGTGCCGCTCAGGTCACGTACCGTTACGCCGCCCAGCGTGGCCTCAGGAGCGCTGAGGGTGCCCTGGACATTCAGCGCGTTCAGGTCGCCGCCCGCCGTGAGGTGCAGTCGGGCTTCGCCAGACGCACCTGCTGTCAGGGCCAGCGGGTTGAGGTCGGCCTGTGCCGAGAGGGTCGGCAGCCAGCCACGGCTTGCCGTCAGGTTCAGGGTGCCGCCGCCGGCTGCGCCCGCATCCAGCACGAACTGCCCGCCCTGCCCACGCAGCGTGACGGCTTCTTGCAGGCCTGGTGCCGTGACCGTGGCCGTGCCGCCCAGCGCGGGCCAGCGGCCTTGCAAGTCCAGATCGGCCACGGTGCCGCCCTGCCGCACCTGGCCGCGCACTTCGCTGCTGAAGGTGCGGGCGGCCAGATCAAAGTCCTGGGCGCTGAAGTACACCAGGCCCTTCGTCTCACCACTCAGGTTGACGTTGCCCTGTATGCGTGGGTCATCCAAGCGGCCCAGCAGGCTCACGCGGGCATTCACGTTACCGCCAGCTGTCCAGAACTCGCCGCTGAGGTCAGCGCGGTCCAGCGGTCCGGTCAGGGTGGCTTCGCCGTTCAGGCGGCCCAGTGCCAACTCCTCGCTGCCCAGGGCGTCCAGCGAGACATTCGCCACCTGCACGTTCAGACCCTGCGGCAGGCTGCCGCCAATTCGGAAGAGACCGCCGCCATACCCACCGGCCAGTGCGGCTTGGAGGGTGTTCTCCTGCGGGCGGTAGCTGGCGCGGCCATACAGGGTAAATGGTCCGGCGTCCCGTTGCACGCCGTTCACTTCCAGTCCACTGGCGTCCAGGCTGTCCAGACCGTCAGGCCCGCCGCGTACGTTCAGCTGCCCGGAGGCTTTCAGCGCTTCCATTCCCCACTCGGCAGGCAGCAAGCGGGCCAGGCCCACCTGTTCTTCCTCCTCAAAGCGGAGGTCCAGGCGGTAGCGGCTGTCCACCAAGCTGGCGTCGGCATATACCCGGGGGCCGTTTAGGTGGAGACGTCCGCCGCCAGCGGTCCACTCGCCACTCAAGACGCCGCTTAGCTCGCCGGTGACGTCGTCCAGCTGTCCGCTCAGGCGGGCCTGTACGCTGGACCAGTCGGCTCCGGCCAGGTCGGCGCGGCCCGTCAGGCGCAGCTGGTCGGGGCGGCCCCACAGCGCGGCGATATCCCAGTCCTGCAACTGCACCCAACCTTCGGGACGCAGCGGGGCCAGGCGACCCAGTTCTCCGGTCAGTGCGGCGTCGCCCAGGCGGGCAGTGACGCTCAGCACGCCTGCGCCCACTGCCGAGGCCTGCAAGTTCTCGCCGCCGAAAATGCCGCGCACGTCCAGATTGCCGCGCCATCCCTGGGCACTCCAGGCCAGCGGTCCGGTCAGTGTCAGGTTGTCCTCATCCCGGCGGTAGCGGGCCTTCAGGTTCAGATCGGCGCTCTGGAGGCCCAGCGGACTCTCCTGTCCGGCCACCTGGCCCCCCAGTACCCCGCGCACGGTCCCACTGACCGCCGGACCCCGGAGCTGCGCCTGCCAGCGACCATCTTGCAAGGTTGCGCTCACCGCCGTACCGCCAAGGTTCAGGCCGCTGGAATGGAAGCTGCCAGGTTCTCCCGCCAACTGCCCACTCAGCTTTGCAGTAGGTGCCGCGTAGTCGCCGGACACACTTAGGTCGTAGCGGCCCGCCAGTTGGCCTTGAAGCTGGGCGGCTCCGCTGAGGCTCAGGCGTGGGAAGGCCAGCCCGCTGAGGGTCGCCGTGCCCAACTCGGGCGAGCTGGCCTGGGCTTGCTGCACGCGCAGCTCACCGCCCTCAAAGGTGGCCGGGACGCTCAGGGCAAAGCCGTTCACCGTGCCCTGCACCCGCAGATCGGCCTGACCTAGCGTACCGCCGACGCTGCCACTCAACGATCCGGTGAGGCCAGGGTCCAGGGTGGAGGCGTCAGGAACCAGCACCGAGCCGCCCACCCGCCAGTCGTTCAGGCTGCTTCCGGCTTCGGCCAGGGTCAGGTCCAGCTGTGCGCCGCTCACGTTACCCGACAGCTGGGCGCGGGCGCTGCGGTCCTGGGCCAGCAGGCCGTCCAGCGTGCCCTGCAGGGTTACGGCGCGGCCCTGGTACTCGCCGCTGGCCCGCAGGTTCAGGGTGCCCTCGGCGCTGCCACTCAGGCGGGCGGTGAGTCCCTCGGCCTGCAGGGTGGCGTCGGCGCGGGGGTAGAGGTCGCCGCGCAGCGCAAAAGGCGTGCCCTGCGCCTGCCCGGTCAGATCGGCCCAGAGCTGCCTACCGCGCACCTGCACCCGGCCCCGCGCGGCGGTGTCCACCAGTTCGGTGGCGGTCAGATCGGCCAGCAGGTCGGCCCGCGCCGTTTCCACGCGGGGCGCGGTGATGTCCGGTAAAAAGAGGTCGCCGCGCAGCACGCCGCTGGCCGGCAAATCTATGAAGGGCGCAAGATCAGCCAGATTCAGCGTGCCGCCCGTCACGGTCAGGGCGCGGCCCGCCAGTTGCAGCGGCAGGCGGGTCTCACCGGTCAGCAGCGTGCCACGGGCCTGGACATTCGCCAGATCGAACTCAGCCAGGCGGCGGACCGTCAGGTTGCCCTGGAACGTGCCCGTGTCGGGGAGGTCAAAGTCCACGAAGGGGCGGATATCGCGCACGTCCACCACGGCCCCCTGCAGCTGCAGCGTGCCGCCGCGCAGGGTCAGCGGTGCCCGCGAGTGGTCCGTCGCCAGCACCCCGCGCGCCTGCACCGCTCCGGCGTCAAAGTTAAAGATGTCGGGGACGGTGAGGTCACCCCGGAAGGTGCCGGAGTCAGGCAGGTCAGCCTGGGTGAACGGGCGGATGTCGCGTACATCCACCAGGGCGTCCGAGAGTTGCAGGCGGCGGCCCCGTAACTGGAAGGGTGCCCGTGAGCGGCCTGAGGTGAGCAGTCCGGTGGCCTGTAAGGAATCACCCGGCTGGTCACCGAGCGCGTCCGGCAAGAACAGGTCGCCGCGCAGCAGGGCGTCCTCGGGAACCTGAGCGTCACCGATGCCGAACGCCTGGAGGGTCTGGGCACCCAGGACTCCGCCCGTGACCCGCAGATCGCCGCCCGCCAGCGTGAAGGGGAGACGGCTGCGGGCATGGGTCAGCACGCCGCCCACCCGCAGCGCGTCTGGGGCAAAGCCGCCCGCCCAGTCCACACGGGCCTTCAGGCCCAGCGCTGCACCGTTCAGCCGGACTCCTTCGCTGCGGAGGTGGGCACCGTTCCTGCCGAGGTCGGCGGTCAGGCGGCCACCCTGGAGACCGCGTAATTGTTCCGGCAACAGAGGACTTAATAACGCAGTCTCGGCACTTAGTGTCCCGCCGATTTCCGGAAGCAGGGCTACCCGTCCCGATAGCGCCCCCGTCGGGACGGCGCTGAGGGTACGCCCGCTGCCGACCAGCCGCACTTGACCGCCTCTGGCTGTCTGAATGCCGCCACCCCGCGTACGGACCAGGTAACTGAGGGCCGCGTCGCCGCTCCAGCGGCCATCGGCGTAGGTCAGCCCGCCCACTGTGGCGCGCAGCGGGGTCAGGCTGGCGTTTAGGGGCAGGGTCTGCTCGGGCAGGATCAGGGCGGCGTCCCCGCTGCCAAATTGCTGAGCGCGGAGCGTGATCTGGCCACGCAGGGCCTCCACGGAACCGCTCGCCTGGGCGGTCAGGTAAGGTCCACGGACTCCCACCTGTAGGCCACTCAGGCTGAAGCTGCCGCCCGCGCTGCCGGGGAGCCGCAGCACGCCACTGGCCTGCACGCGGTGATCCGCCACCGTGCCGCTGACATTCACCTGCCCCCGGTTGGCCCGTAGGGTGAGGGTCTGGCCGTTCAGGGTGGTGGTCAGCAGACCGTCGGCCAGACCGTATTCGCTGCGCAGATCACCGCTGACCGTCTGCCCGCCGATCCGCAGCGACTGCGCCCGCAGGCTGAGGTCATCCAGGCCGTTCAGGGTGAGGAAGGCGCGGCCCCCCTGGTCGTCGGTGAGGGTCAACTGGCCCTGAGGCTGAAGTTCCTGACCAGAGACGCGGCCCTGTACCCCGAAGCCCTCGGCCCGGCCCGATACGGTCAGGTCATAGCTTTGCTGCGCAGCATTGACGGTGCCAGCGGCCCGCAGGCCGTCGGGGTGCGACGCCGTGACACGCAACCTTGACCAGGGACCGCGCGCCGTCACGGCGTACCCACCCTCTGCTGTGCCGACCAGATCGGCCTCGCCCTGCCAGCCTGCGCCCCAGCGGACGCGGCCCCGCACGCTGGCGGCCTGGCCCTGAAACTGCAAGGTCTGACGGCCCTCGGCGCTCAAGACGCCTGACGCGCCGCTGTAGCTCAGGTTCAGGTCGCCCCAGCGCCCGCTCAACTCTGGCTGTGGGGTCAAGCGGCCTGTCAGGGCCAGCGTCTGCGCAGGCAACTCGGCCCCGCTCAGGGTCAGCGGCCCCGTGCGGCCACTTAAGGCGGCGTTCAGGTTGTCGTAATCCCCGAAAATACGCGCCTGGAGGGTCTGACCGTTCAGGCCGGTCACGCCCCCCAGCTGGCCCAGCGTGACTGACCCGCGTACGTCCACTGCCGGATAGAGGGTGCCGCTGGCGACGGCGCTGAATCCAGCCAGATCGCTGCCCGCGCCGCCGCTCAGCCGCAGGCCCTGGGTGGTCACGGTGCCGCCAGCGCGCCGCAGGGTACCAGCCAGGGCTGCGCCCGCAGCCTGCGCCTCAATCCGGGCGGTGCCACCCAGTCCGGCCAGGTTCAGGTTCAGCGTGCCACTCAGATCGGCCAGTGGAGAATCCTGCCCCAGCACACCGCGCAGCACTGGTCGCAGTGCCCCCAGATTGACGCGGCCCTGGGCGTCCCACTGCTCGCCCTCTATGCGGCCCTGTGCTCGCTCGCCGCCGGTTCGCAGGTCGAAGGTCACGCCGCTGCCTTCCAGCTGCACGTCGGCGGCCACAGCCGCGCCGTCCAGGGCCAGGGTGGTTGCGAAGTCCCCGCTCAGTTCGGTCACGCCACTGAGGGTGATGGGACGGCCCGCATCCCCCAGCGTGCCCCGCCAGCGCGCGCGATTGCCCTCACCGGTGGCGGTGACCTGGAAACCGTCGCCGGTGCCGCGCAGGGTACCGCGCAGGTCATCCAGGCCCAGCGAGGCATTCAATTGGCCGTCCAGGCGAACCCCATTGCTGACGCGCAGGTTATTGAGGCTGGCGTACAGCCGCTCACCACGCCACTCCAACTGTTGCCCACTGGCGGTCCAGCGGCCCTGTTCTTCGCCCCAGTTGACCCTCAGAGGACCACTCAGGGGGTCTTCCAGCAGGCCACTGCGGACACTCAGCACGCCGCCCAGCAGGGTGTTGTTCACATCCAGCCCGCCCTGACCACTGAGGGTGACGCCGCTGCCCTGAAGACCCTGCGCCTGCCATTGCCCACGCCAGTCCCCGTCAAGGTCCAGGCGCAGCGAGCCGCCAGTCGGCTGGGTCAGACGGGCCACCGTTCCTGCCTCGCTGAACTGGGCCTGGCCGTCCAGCGCGAACCCAGCCAAGTTCAGGCCGCGCCCGGTCACGCGCAGGTCACCGGTTCGTCCGGTCACCGCCAGGTCGCCACTCAGGGCGCTCAGCGCAGGCCGCAACCGGAGATCCACCAGGGCGCCGCTCAGCGCCAAGCGGCCATCCACTGGACCGCCCAGACCGTTCCCGGTAATGGTGGCGATGTCGGCGGGTTCGCCGTCCAGCAGCTCCCGTGCGATGGTGGCGTTCAGGTCCAGCGGCGCGTCCAGCAGTTCTCCTTGCCAGTCGACCCGCCCAGCTCCCCCAAAGTTCCACACACCGCTCAGGCGCTGCTCGCCTAGCAAGGTGGTGTCGGCGTCCAGCGTCCAGCGGTTGATCTGTGGTTCGTCCTGCCCCTCTGCCAGCAGGTAGCGGTAGTCCATCCCCAGCCCACTGAACGGCAGACCGGCCAGCGAGCCGCCCTGGCTGGTCGCCTCGGCACCCACCGTGACGCCACCCCAGCCGGGGCCAGTGTTGCGGGCCCAGGCGCGCCCGCTCAGCTGACCCTCGCCGGGAGTGCCGAGCGCTTCGCCCAGTTCCGCCAGTTGCGGCGAGGCCAGCAGTTCGGCCTTCCACTCCTCGCGGGCCAGATTGACGTTGACCCGCCCCGTGACCGGCTCGCCGTAGCCTACGCCGCGCAGGCCCACCTGAATCAGGTCGCCCCGGTGAATGGCACTGCCGGTAATCTCGGTCACTTCGGCCCACTCGGCGTCCGGCACCTGCACGCGCCCGTCCGTCAGCTTGATGTCGCCGCGCACCGGCCCCTGACCCAGCACATAGACACCGCTCACCGTGCCTTCTTCTACGCCTTCCCAGTAGTAGCGCAGAATCCGGGCGTCTCCCTTAAAGGTCGTGACATATTCGGTCCCCTGCGGCGTTTCCTGCAGGCGCAGCTGAGCGTTCAGGGCACCGTTCTCGGTTTGCCCGGTGGCAGTGACGACGCCGTCTTCCTGGGTCAGTTTGAAGGTGCCGTCCGGCACGTTGGCACCTTCACCATTCACCGTCAGCGACGTGTCCGAGACGGTGAGCTGGCGCAGCTGCACCTTCCAGCCTTCTTCGGTGGTGATGGCGTCCTCACCCTGTCCCAACAGTTCGGCCAACTCCACGGCCACTTCAGCGTTTTTCAGATCAACCGAGACATACAGAATCTTTTGCCCGAAATCGAAGCCCGCTAGCCTAACCCCCAGACGCTCGGCGCGGGCCGTGATACCTGGCAGTTCTACACGGGTACCCTGGAGGACCGGGTTCCAAAGCGGTCCGTCAA
The DNA here is from genome assembly GCF_020889625.1 of Deinococcus radiophilus. GTDB lineage: Bacteria > Deinococcota > Deinococci > Deinococcales > Deinococcaceae > Deinococcus > Deinococcus radiophilus. The sequence continues at coordinate 1,279,165 of NZ_CP086380.1, read as the reverse complement.
TTCGCTCAGCGGTCACGTCCTCGGTCACACGGGTCAGAATCCAGCGGCCCAGCAGGGCCGGAGCGTAAGCCGCCATGAAGGCCAGGAGCAGAGCCAGGGCCGCCGCCGAGAGCGCCGCAGTGCGCCGCCGTGAGCGGGCACGGCGCACCGGAGCTTGGGGCACTGCTTCCGGCCTGGTCATGCGTCGGTTCCGGCTGGCAAGGCAGCAGAATGCGGCAGCGCCTGACCGACCCGGCGGCGACCACCGGGGGCCGAAAGTCCTGGGGGGAGTGGACCTTCAGGGCGTTGCAACTGGTTCAGCAGGTTGTGGTGAAGCCTCAACCACATCAGGATCTTATCTTACGGGATCAGGCAGTGAGAAACTCGCTGCTGCTCCGTGCCGTGTGGGTGGGCGCTGGAGGGCCATGCAGCGCCAGGCTGACGGGATACTTAGGCAGCGCCACTCCCGCTACAATCCGGCCCATGACTCTTGCCCCCCTGCCTTACCGAATCGGCTACGGCGAAGATGCCCACCGCCTGAGCGCTGGCCGCTCCCTGGTCCTGGGTGGTGTCACGGTGCCCGCCGAGCGTGGCGCTGTGGCCCACAGCGACGGTGATGTGATTCTGCATGCCCTCTCTGACGCCTTGCTGGCGGGTGTAGCGGCTGGGGACATCGGCCAATATTTTCCCGATACCGACGCGGCCTGGAAAGACCTCGACTCAGCGCAGATCCTGACCCGTGCGCTGGACGTGACCCGTGAGCGCGGCTACACCCTGGCCCAGTTGTCGCTGGTGGTGACGCTGGATCAGCCCCGGCTGGGACCGCTGCGCGCCGAGATCGCCGCTCATGTTGCGGCGCTGTGCGGCCTGGCTCCCGGCGAGGTTGGCCTTAGCTTCAAGACCTCCGAGCGGCTGGCCCCAGACCATGTGCAGGCCCGTGTCACGGTGCTGCTGCTGCCTGAGGCTGACCATGAGTGAAGCGGCTGGCCCACTGCTGCACGTGGTCCTGTTCGAGCCGGAAAAGGCAGGCAACGTGGGCAACATTGCCCGGACCTGCGCGGTGCTCGGCGCGGCCCTGCATCTGATTCGGCCCTACGGCTTTCATCTGAGTGACCGTGAATTTCGCCGGGCCGTGATGGATTACCTCCAGGGTGTCGAGCTGCACGAACATGCCAGCTGGACCGCCTTCCAAGGCACGTTGCCCGCAACAGCGCGGGTCTGGGCCTTGACCACCCACGCGCAGACTTACCACACCCAGGCCGACTTTCGGCGCGGCGACCATCTGCTGTTCGGGCCTGAGTCGCGGGGGCTGCCGCTGTGGTTGCGCGGGCCGCTGCCCGGCGTCAAGCTGCCGCAACCCGGTGGGGGGCGCAGCCTGAATCTCAGTGTGGCGGTGGGGGTGGCGTCCTTTGAGGCTGCGCGGCAGATTGAAGGCTGGTAGTGGCAATTTCCGCGTTTGGCACACCACCCGCCTGCGTCCTGTGTGCATCAACGGGCCAATCCACCTTTTTTCCAGCTCTGATCTGCGGCTAGGCAAAAAAAACCCCACGCGGCGGTGGGGGTGCAGATGGCGTGCAGGCCACTTGGTCTCGTTTTAGTCGCGTTCCCGCTCGCGCTCGGCAGTCAACTGCTTTTGCAATTCGATCTGACGCTGGCGCTGATAATCCTGGAAAAAGCGGCCTTCGTCAATCAGTTCTTGGCCGGTGGTCAGCTGTCCGGTCGCCAGTTCGCGCATGGCCAGCGTGACCACATTGTGAATCTTGGCTTTCTGATCGGCGGGCAACACGCTGGGCGCTCCAGCACTGAGTTGCAGGGCGCGCTTGGCGGTAATTACAGAAAGGCGGTATTTGCTGTCCGTCATGTCCAGCATGCGGTCAATGTATTTTTCTGCCATGACTCCTCCTGGAGGGTGTGGGGGGTGCAGCAGCGCCGTCGGCTGCTCAAGCGTCCCAGTATACTCCCGCGCTCCTTACGCTGCCACCTGAGCTTCTGAATTCGTTGTGCAGGCCCACGTTGCCGTGCCTGAGGGCCAACCAGGTGTTTAAACACCGATAATGGAGCTTGGCTAAAGGTGGGGCGCAGCACAGACCGGGCAAAGTGCCTCAGCTGTGTAACGGTTCTGTCAATTCGGGTGTGTTTTGATAACCCTGTTCAGAAAGCAGGGAATCGTCCCAGCTGGAGAACCTGGGGAACAGTGAGTTCTCTGAGTAAAGGAGTCCATATGACCGGAAGCAAACAAGAGCAACTGCAAGCCATCATCTCCGACCTGCGGAGCGCCATTCCCGATCTGCGCGGTGCATTGATCGCTACCACCGATGGTCTGCCCATCGCCCAGCTGTTTACCGACAACACCGACGGTAACCGTGTGGCCGCCATGGCCGCGACCGCCCTGGGTCTGGGTAAGCGCATCAACGACACCTTGGGCACGGGTGACCTGAGCGAAATGAGCGTGGCGGGCTTGGACGGTCAGGTGTACATCTACGCCGCAGGCCGCAAAGGCGTGCTGGCAGTCGTGGCTCCCAGCGGCATGAACGTGGGTCTGCTGAACATGGAAGCCCGTGACGCCGCCAGCCGCGTCACCACTGTTCTCTAATCGCGCCCCGCGCCACTTCAGGAGAAATACATGACTCAACTTGAACGCAACAGTTGGCACGTCAAGGACACCGCAGTCGCCAGTGAACTGATTGAACTGCTGGGATTGTCCGACGCTGAAAAAGCTTCTTTGAAAGCCCTGCACGGCAAAGCGCAGGAACTGGGTCCCCAGATGACCCAGGAGTTCTATGACCGCATCCTGTCGAAGGAGAACACCGCCCAGTACATGGAAGGTGCTGACGTAGAACGCCTGCGCGTCTCGGTGAGCGACTGGTTCAGCGACCTGTTTGCCGGAGACTACGGCACCGACTACGCCCAGAAGCGCATTGTGATTGGCAAGATTCACGTGAAGATCGGTCTGCCGGTACGCTACCCACTGGCCATGCTGGACGTGGTTCAGAAGTACGGCGAACTGGTCACCGAAGGGCAGAGCGAAGATGTGAAGCAGGCCTTCCGTAAAGTGCTGGCCCTGGATATCGCCATCTTTAACCAGGCCTACGAAGACAACCAGCTGCACCACCTCAGCGAGCTGATGGGCAACGAGCGTCTGGCACGCCGCCTGCTCCAGGGCGACCTGTAAACTACCCTGCCATCAGAAAGGAGCCCCCGTGGAGAAGTGAGGGCTCCTTTTTTTGCTGCCCGGTCACTGGCCTCAGGGCATCGGGAAGCCGCCAGCGAACTCGTGGACTTCGGCTTTGACATCCTCACCCTTTAGGGCGCGGTCAATCAGCTCGGCCACTTTAGGCATGTGCTGTTCGGTCATGCCGCGCGTGGTCACCGCAGGCGTGCCGATGCGGATGCCGCCGCCGTGCATGATTTTCTCGGTATCGTAAGGCAGGGTGGACTTGGAAATGGTGATGAAGTTCGCGTCCAGCGCCTGCGTGGCTTTGGTGCCGTTGAGGCCCTGGGGCCGCAGGTCCACCAAGAACATGTGGTTGTCGGTGCCGCCGGTCACGATGCGGTAACCGCGTTCTTCCATAGCGCGGGCCAGCGCCTGAGCGTTCTTGATGATCTGTGCGGCATAGTCCTTGAAAGCGGGTTGCAGCGCCTCGCCAAAGGCCACCGCTTTCCCGGCGATCACGTGTTCCAGCGGGCCGCCCTGGTGTCCAGGGAAGATGGCGCGGTCCACTTTGGCCCCGATGTCGGGGTCGCCCGACAGCAGCAGGCCGGAGCGGGGGCCACGCAGGGTCTTGTGGGTGGTGGTCGCTACGATGTGCGCGTGCGGCACCGGGCTGGGGTGGAGGCCTGCCGCGACCAGTCCGGCGATGTGGGCGATGTCCGCAAACAGATAGGCGCCCACCTCGTCGGCGATCTCGCGGAAGGCCGCAAAATCGATCTGACGGGCGTAGGCGCTGGCCCCAGCGATAATCATCTTGGGCTGGTGCTCCAGGGCCAGAGAGCGGACCTGCTCCATGTCCAGCATCTCGGTCTGCTCGTCCACCTTGTAGCCCACGATCTTGAAGCGCTGACCGCTGAAGTTGACCGGGCTGCCGTGGGTCAGGTGCCCACCGTGGCTGAGGTCCATGCCCATCACGGTGTCGCCCTCTTGCAGCAGGGCAGCGTACACCGCGATGTTGGCGCTGGAACCGGAGTGTGGCTGCACATTGGCCCACGCGGCCCCGAACAGTTCACGTGCGCGGTCAATCGCCAGTTGCTCGATCTGGTCGATCACTTCACAGCCACCGTACCAGCGCTTGCCGGGGTAGCCCTCGGCGTACTTGTTGGTGGCAATGCTGCCCACCGCTTCGCGTACGGCGGCGCTCGTAAAGTTCTCCGAAGCGATCAGCTCCAGTCCCAGGCGCTGACGTTCGGCCTCTTTGCCGAGCAGATCAAAGATGGCCTGGTCCTTGTGTTGCAGTGGTGTCGTCATTTATCTCCTACGCTAGCACCTGCCCGTAGCCGAGCCATTGGTCATGTCCCATCACCTCAGACGGAGGCGCTGGGGTGGGCTGTAGCCAGATACCGCTCCAGCCACAGCAGCGTCGCGTCTGCCGAAGCCAGATTGGTTGCCAGCGGAATGTCGTGTACGTCGCACAGCCGCAGCAGGGCCGAGACATCCGGCTCGTGCGGTTGGGCCGTGAGCGGATCGCGCAGGAAAATCACGGCCAGAACCCTTTCCTCGGCAATCCGCGCACCGATCTGCTGGTCGCCGCCCAGTGGCCCGCTGAGCATCCGCTCAATGGTGAGCCCGGTGTGCTCGGCCAGGACGCTGCCGGTGGTTCCAGTGGCGATCAGATGGAACTGCGCCAGAACCTCCTTATGCCGCTGCACAAAGGCCAGCAGATCGTCTTTCTGACGGTCGTGGGCAATCAGGGCGACCTGGGGTGGCCGGTTGGCTGGGGCACACATGGCTCCATTCTGAACTGGCCGGGGCGGGCGCTCCAAAGGGATGAATGCTTTATAACGGGCACTGACGTGAGTGACCAAAGAGAGATACGTGAAATGGGCCAGAAAGCCGCTCTGCCTCTGGGGAGCGTACTGCTGCGCGGCATGGCCATGGGCGCGGCGGATGTGGTGCCAGGCGTGTCGGGCGGGACGATTGCTTTTATCGCCGGGATCTATGACCGCCTGGTAGGAGCGATCTCGGCGGTGCCTGAAGCCCTGGTCGAACTGGGGCGTGGCGGCCTGGCGGCGGCCTGGCGACGGCTGGACGGTACATTCCTGCTGACGCTGGCAGCTGGCATCCTGATCAGCATTTTCAGTCTGGCGCAAGTCATCACTTATCTGATGCACTGGCATCCAGTTCCACTGTGGTCTTTTTTCTTTGGTCTGATCGTCGCCAGCACGGTCTATGTGGGCCGAGAGGTGAAGCGCTGGGACGCCGGGGCCGTCCTGGGGTTGATCGCCGGGACGGCGCTGGTGTTCTGGCTGTCCGTGCAGCCACCTTTCTCGCCGCAGGCCAGCTTGCCGTTTCTGTTCTTTGCCGGGGCGTTGGCCTCCTGCGCCATGATTCTGCCGGGCATCAGCGGCAGCTTTATCTTGCTGTTGATCGGGGCGTATGCGCCTGTGCTGGCCGCCGTTTCGGGGCGTGATCTGCTGACCGTGGCGGTGGTCGGTACAGGCGCGGTCCTAGGGCTGGTGCTCTTCTCGCGGCTGCTGCATTACTTGCTGGAGCGTCACCGCAATCCATTGATGGGCGTGCTGACCGGGTTTCTGGTGGGGTCACTCTGGAAGATCTGGCCCTGGAAGGCCGACCCGGTGGTCTACCACAAAGAACTGGGACCGCAGCCCTTGGCTGAACTGACCGGCGGGGCCTACGGCAGCTTGGCGCCTTATCTGCAAAGCCTGAATCCAGAGCAGGCCGAGTCACTCAAGGCCTACCTGCAGACCAACGTCATGCCCGCCACCTACGAGCGGCTGAACCAGGCCACTTCCGGTGATGTGATGCAGGCGGTGCTGGCCGCCCTCCTCGGCTTCGGACTGATTTTCGGAATAGAGGCCATTTCGGCGCGGCTGGCGGCCCGTTCCATGTCTTTGCCGCCCCAAGGCTAAAAAAGCCGAATCTCGATGTTACAGCGTTCTGACTATGAAGAATAGAATCATCGGTGTCCTACTATTCTGCAGCGCACTGAGTTCTTGTAGTGTTCCCTCTGGAAAATCAGAGGGCAATCTGAAAACGTTTCAGGGCACTTGCAATGAAATATGCATCACAGCTGAGGTGCCTGAAAGATTCAAAGGGAATACGTTTCAAGTTAATTATAGGTTCAGCAATATGTCCAGTGAGTCAAAAACTGTCGAGATGTTGGGATGCGGTCTGAATCCGGCCCCAACCATCCTGTCTGAGTCTGGGGCCTTGATAGTAGAAGATGCTCCAGGCTGTATCGAACAGAATGAGCTTTCAAACCTTGAAATCGAGCCTGGGGAGACTGAAGAACTGGTCTATGACTTTGCGTTAAAGGAAGTGTATAGGGGTGTCATCACAGTAGAGACTCAGTTTATTAACGGAGAGAAGTTTTCTTGGGATAGGTTTCTTGCTCAGAATTATGATAATATGCTTATTGGTGAAGTGACCTTTCACATTCGCAATGCTCGGATATTTTAGAAGCAGCCTCTATGATCTGACTACCCCTCAAAACGCGGGACAAGCCGCGCTAGACGGTTCCAATTTTCAGGGCTTGGGTGACTGAGCAAATCTCGCAACTCATCCAAGCCCAGTCGAAACAGACTTTTGCTGGCGTAGCCATGCGCTTTCTGGCGCTTGGCCTTCATGGTCTCCACGTTGCTTTCAAGCAGCAGAACCACACCTGTTTGGAGACACCAGGGTGTTGCTGATGGCGATCACCATCAGCAGCGTTGACACCCGCTCGGCCTGGGTCAATCCGGTCGCTTCCAGATCGAAGCCTCTGGTTTTCAGCGCAGCGTGCAGGTTTTCGCACTGCCAGCGCAGTGCGTACTTCCGCAAATTCTGATCTGCTCTGCCCTTGTAGGCCAGGTACAGCATCTCCGTCTTCGAGACCTTCAGTGCCAGAACACGGAGTCTGACCCCGTACACCACCATAGAGCTGTGCCAGACGCGAACCTCTCCCACCTGCATTTTCTTAGCGAAGACGTGGACAGGTAAGCCGTCCATCTTGGTGTCGCTCCGCAACCTGATACAGGGAACAATCCCATGTTCGCTTAGGAACGTAAACCAGTCCTGGCCGATGAATTCACGGTCTGCCAGCAGACCGTTAATGCGGACGTGAGGACAATGACGCAGAAAATCAGCCATCAGCTCCTTACGTATTCGCTGATCACTGCTTCCCCCGTGCGGGAAAAAACGCCACATCAGCGGCAAACTGAACCCTTCCCATACCGCAGACAGCATCAGGATGTTGACGTCCCTCTTCCCCAGTTTCCAGTTCGTCCGGTCCAGGATGAGCGTCAGCTCATCCGTACCCAGCACGTGAAGCGCAAACTTCAGATACATCTCTTCCGGGAGAAGGAATTGAACAAAGCGCAAAAGACGTTGGTAACGGGTTTCCTGACTTCCTGCCAGGGCAATGGTGGTCTTCAGATTGTTCAGCACCACGCTACGCTGCTGGATGATCGCCAGAATCAACGCGACCAGGACGGTGAACCGTCGCTGGTCGATACGGAAAAAGGGACGCAAGGCTGCGAAGAGGCTATCCTGGGGCGGCTGGTTCAGGTGGTTCATTGCAGATACACCTTATGAACCAGCTCTTTTTACGTCTATAGAATCAGCGTCTCAGACAGTGTTACCGGAGTTTTGAGGGGTAGTCAGCAGCCGTCCCTGGTTGTACCTTTTACCCGTTCTGCTGCTGGCCCCTCATCCCCTGGCGCTGCTGGCTTTCTGGCGATATATGCAGTTTCATCAGCGAGCATCCAAGAAGAAGCTGGCACAGCCTACTGGGTTGGACACGGACTCTGTTTCCCCGGTCCATGATCATCTCCACCGCGTCCGCGCTGCGTATGCCCGCACCGAAGCCCACCTGTCGGCCCAGGGCCTGACCCGGCAAGACGCCGAAACGCCCACCGAGTACCTGCACCGCGCCGCGCAGCAGTGGCCGAACCTATCTGCGCCGCTCGCCACCCTGGGCGCGGCCTACGGCCCCGTGCGCTACGGCGGTGGGGTCAGTGAGGGGCAGGCGGATCAAGCCGAACAGAGTGCGACACTCATTTTGCAGGGCACACCCGCTGAGGATCCCGTATCCTCAGATCACAGCACAATTCAGTAGTTCCGATTCAGAAAGGCAGCCTCAAGATGACTGACTCACAGACGACTCCTGGCCTGATCCAGACCCAGCCACCTACCGTTTTCTCTGCCAGTGCCGTGATGGAACGCGTGCAGGCCAATGTGGCCCGCGTATTGGTCGGCAAGGAGGACGTGACCCGGCTGGCGCTGGCGGGTATCCTGGCCGGGGGACACATCCTGCTGGAAGACGCGCCCGGCACCGGCAAGACCATGCTGGCGCGTGCCCTGGCTGTCAGTCTGGGGCTGGACTTTGCGCGGGTGCAGTTCACGCCCGACCTGCTGCCCAGCGACGTAACCGGGGTCAGCATCTACCGTGAGGGCCAGTTCCAGTTCGTGCCCGGTCCCATTTTTACCGGCATCCTGCTGGCCGACGAAATCAACCGCGCCACCCCCAAAACGCAGTCGGCGCTGCTGGAAGCGATGGGAGAGGGGCAGGTCACCGAATCCGGCGTGACGCACCGCCTGGACAAGCCCTTCGTGGTCATTGCGACTCAGAACCCCGTAGAGCATGAGGGGACCTACGCCCTTCCCGAAGCTCAGTTGGACCGTTTCCTCCTGAAACTGTCGGTGGGCTACCCTGAGCTGGATCAGGAAGTGCAGATGTTGGGCCGTCTGCAATCCACCCACCCGATTGACACGCTGGAACCCGTCGCTGGCCCTGCCGATCTGCTGGCCGCGCAGCGAGCGGTGCGGGACATCCGGGTCAGCCCGGATCTGCAGCATTATCTGGCGTCGCTGGTGGCGGCCACCCGCCGTCATCCCCGCATCAGCCTGGGCGCTGGCCCCCGCGCGTCGCTTGGTATTCAGGCGGCGGCGCAGGCGCTGGCGTATTTGGATGGGCGCGACTTTGTGACCCCGGACGATGTCAAGGTGGCGGCGCGTGGCGTGCTGACCCACCGCCTGCTGCTGAACATCGAGGCCCGCATGGCCGATGTGGGCGCGGCTTCCCTGGTTGAGGAGATTCTGGGCACGGTGCCGGTCCCCGCCGAGCAGGTATCCGCCCCCGTTTCGGCAGGCTGACGTGTCTGCCGGATTGCTGAGCGCCCTAGTCTGGCTGCTGTTCATTGCCGCGCTGGTCGGGCTGATCTGGTGGCTGTACCGCGAGCCGCCCCACGTGACCCTGCACCGCGAAATGCGGGGATCGGGCATGGTCGGATTGTCGCAGCCACTGACCGTCACCGCCGAGATAGACACCCGACTGCCCACCCGCGTGGTGCTGGAAGACCCCCCGCCCCGCGCCGTGGTGCCGGGACGTCCGGTGGTGTTTGGCGGGCTATGGCAGGGGCACGGGACTGAGCAGCTGACGCTAAACCTGCAGCCCAACCGCCGGGGCGTGTACGAGTGGGAAGGGGGAATGCTGCGCTGGGCCGACCCGCTGGGACTGTTCTGGCGCTCGCGCCCGCTGGAAGTGCCGGCCCGTCTGGAGGCCTATCCACAGACCCACGGTGTACTGCTGCCCGACCTGCTGCGCCCGCTGCTCTCCGAGGGGCAGATGACGCGTAACTTGGGCCTCAGCGATCCGATCAGCCTGCGTGGCGCACGGACCTATGTGCCGGGCGACGCACCGGGCCAGATTCACTGGCGGCTCTCGGCCCGCTCCATGTCCATTCCGGGCGGCAGCGCGGGGTTGCCGATGATCCGCGAACTGGAACACACGGCGGCCAGCAGCGTGACCATCTACCTAGACGCAGGCGGTGATGCCACCTATCTGGAAAGCGCGGTGCGGCTGGCCGCCAGTCTGGCTGCACAGGCGTGGGCCGATGGCCTCCCCGTCTCCTTGGGAACCTCGCAGGGCGAAACGCCGCTGGGCCGCACTCCTGAAGCCCAGCGGGCCGTGCTGCGCGCCCTTGCCGAACTGGGCCGCAGTGAGGAGGGCGAGTCGCCACAGCTCCGCCCACCCCGGCAGGGGACCAACCTGCTGGTACTTACGCAGTTCGCGCCGCCCGAGCTGGTCGCCCAGGCCATGCGGGCGCGGGCCACCGCCAGCCGGGTCGCCATCATCGCCCTGCCGGAAGGCTTTTATCTGGAGCCCGGCGAGAAACCGCGCAAGCAGTGGGCGGGAGCGCCCGACACGGTGCGGCAGCTGGAAAAGCAGGCCGGTGTACTGGCCGAGCGCGGCGTCCTCGTTTTCGTGCTGCGCGGCAATCAGTCGGTGCTGCGGCTGGGCTAGGAGGCCGGGGCCGCGCCTGCGCCGCTCTGTCATCCCGAACAATCTGCACTCGGTCACTCGGATTTGAGAGGCCGAGCTGATACAATAGGCGGCGGCCAGATAGGAATGATTCCTAACAAAATAGTGGCAAGCGAATATTTTCGCGCCACACGCCAAGCTTTCAGGAGGCAAGTTATGACGCATCAACTCGAAATCCGCAACCTGCACGCGTCCGTCGGTGACCAGCCGATTCTTAAGGGCATCAACCTGACCATTCCCCGCGGCGAACTGCACGCCGTGATGGGCTCCAACGGCAACGGCAAGAGCACCCTCGCCAAGGTCATCGTGGGCGACCCCGAATACACCGTCACGCAGGGCGAAGTGCTGGTGGACGGCGTGAACATTCTGGAGATGGAACCCGACGAGCGTGCCCGCCTGGGCGTGTTCCTGGCGTTCCAGTATCCGGTGGAAATCCCTGGCGTGACCATCGCCAACTTCCTGCGCCTCGCCATGCAGGCCCGCAAGGAAGAGGGCGAGGAAGTGTCATTTACCGAGTTCTACGGCAAGCTGCAAGCGGCCCTGAAGACCCTGGAATGGGACGAGAGCATCGTGGAGCGCTATCTCAACGAGGGCATGTCCGGCGGTGAGAAGAAGCGCAACGAAATCCTGCAGATGCTGATGCTGGAACCCAACTACATCATCATGGACGAGACCGACTCGGGCCTGGACGTAGACGCCTTGAAAATCGTGTCGCACGGCGTGAATACCCTGCGCGGCCCCAACCTGGGCGGCCTGATCATCACCCACTACCAGCGCCTGCTGGACTACATCGTGCCCGACCGGGTCCACATCATCGTGGACGGCCGCGTGGTGGAAACCGGCGGTCCCGAACTGGCCCGCAAGCTCGATACCGAAGGCTACGACTGGGTCAAGGCCCTGGTAACCGCCTGAGGGCGGCGTCCAGGGGTCGAAGGGTCCAGATGTCTATGTCTGAGCGACTTTGGAACCTGTCCTGTTGACCCTTAGACCCGCCGACCTTCAGACCTCTCCAAAGGAGAAACCAATGACTGTCAATCCTGAAGCTGCCAGCATCAACACCGAATACGAATACGGCTGGAGCAACCCCGAGCGCTATGCCATCAAGGCTCCCAAGGGCCTGAGCCGCGAAGTGGTCGAGATGATTTCCAAGGCCAAGGACGAGCCGCAGTGGATGCTGGATTTCCGCCTCAAGGCGCTGGACATCTTTCTCAGCAAGCCGATGCCCGAGTGGGGCGCGGACCTGTCGGGGCTCAACCTCGACGAAATCTACTACTACATCAAGCCCGAAGGCTTCAACGCCCGCTCCTGGGACGACGTGCCCGAGGACGTGAAGCAGACCTTCGAGCGTCTGGGCATCCCCGAAGCCGAGCGTGCCGCGCTGGCCGGTGTGGGCGCACAGTACGAGTCCGAGATGGTGTACCACAACCTCAAAGAGGAGTGGGAGAAGCTGGGCGTGGTGTTCCTGAGCATCGAAGACGGCATGCGCGAGTACCCGGAACTGTTCCGCGAGTACTTCGCCACCGTGGTCCCCCCCGAAGACAACAAATTTGCCGCCGTCAACTCGGCGGTGTGGTCGGGCGGCTCCTTCGTGTACGTGCCTAAGGGCGTCAAGGTGGACATTCCGCTGCAAACCTACTTCCGCATCAACGCGGAGAACAGCGGCCAGTTCGAGCGCACCCTCATCATTATCGAGGAGGGCGCACAGGCCCACTACATCGAGGGCTGCACCGCGCCCGCCTACAGCTCCGACTCCTTCCACTCCGGCGTGATCGAGATCGTGGTGAAAGAAGGCGCACGCTTCCGCTACTCCACCATTCAGAACTGGAGCCACAACGTCTACAACCTCGTGACCCAGCGGGCCGCCGTGTACGCGGGCGGCGTGATGGAGTGGGTGGACGGCAACCTGGGCAGCAAGGTCACCATGAAGTACCCGGCCTGCTACCTGCTGGAAGAAGGCGCACGCGGCGAGGTGCTGAGCATCGCCATGGCGGGCCGCGGCCAGCACCAGGACGCCGGCGCCAAGATTGTTCACTTTGCGCCGCACACCAGCGGCAGCATCGTGTCCAAGTCCATCAGTAAGGATTCGGGCCGCAGCTCCTACCGCGGTCTGGTCAAGATTTACGAGGGCGCACGCGGCTCCAAGACCAACGTGGAATGCGACGCCCTGCTGCTGGACGAAGAAGCCCGCACCGACACCTACCCCTACATCGAAATCGAGGAAAAGAACGCCTCGGTGGGCCATGAGGCGACGGTCAGCAAAATCAACGACGAGCAGATTCTGTACCTGCAGAGCCGTGGCCTCAGCGAGGACGAGGCGGCGGGACTAATCGTGCGCGGCTTCATCGAGCCGATTGCCAAGGAGCTGCCGCTGGAATACGCGGTGGAGCTGAACCGCCTGATCGAGCTGGAAATGGAAGGCTCGGTCGGCTGAGTCCGGCGAGGGGCGGCGGCAAAGCCAGGAAGGGGGCGGGGCCCGGCGCCCGTTCCTGTTCCGCTGCTGCTCGGGCGTCCGCCTCCGCCCGCTTCCAACAGGGGAACCCATGACCATCTACGACAAGGCCGAATGGCACTACAACGGCAATTTTCCGCATGACTTACCTGCTGCTCAGGGGTACGTACATGGGGGGATGTTTCTGGGGTGGCTGGCGGACCGTGAGTTGCTCAGCGGGAAAGCTGCGGCCGCGGCTGCAGCCTTTCGGCAGCGGGAGCAGACGGGCGCTCAGCTGTATAAGCGGCTGGGTGGCGTCCTGTCCAGCGCCCTGATGACCCCAGAGGGGGCGGCGTTTGCTCAGGACTACTACTCCAAAGACAGCGGCATCAACGACTATCTGGCCGATTACTTCGACCTGTTCATGTCGGTGCTGGACGACATGCCTTCCGTCTACCACGTTCCCGATACCTGGGAGCATTACCAGTTGGTGGCGGACATGCTGGATCAGCGTTACGCGGCCTGGCAGGCTGCGGCGGATTAAGGGAGAGCAGTGGCCAGGACCTTTCAACTTGTTTCGGTCCCTGCTGAGGAGCGAGGGCTTTCTCTGCCGGAGGCTTTGGCTCCGTACGCCCGGCTGTGTGCTTTTCACTACCGCCAGAATTTCTGTGTGGCAGTGGATGGCACGCTGTACCGACTGAGTGTCACGACCGCTTATTCGCGCCCAAAGCGCGATCAGCGCGTCAGGGTAGAGGTGGCCGGGGACTCTCAGGCTGTTGGAAAGTGGGCCAGCGAGTTCGATGCCCTGTTTGCCCCTGAGTGGGAAGCTGGAGCAGAGGAGATCTGCGACAAGTATGTGCCTGAAGGCAGCGTGCTTTATATCCCGACGACTCTGGAAGGCGATGAAAGGTACCGTGACAGCTGGGCTCTGAGAGAGCAGGTTCGTTCACTGGACGCGGCCACTGCCTATTACCTGAACTCTGACTGGATAGCGAGTGTTTGGCGTTTCCCCGAACCGGCCAAGCTCTGGTTCTACGAACACCGCTGGGCCTTCCGCGCTGACTACACCGGCGTAGGCTACGGCCAGCCGCCGCGCCGCGCCAATGAAGTGACCACTGTCCATCTGGATTTCCCGGAGGGTGAGAGTGTGAGCCATGACCTGCGGCAGCGCGAGAGGTGGGCGTGACCAACGTCATTTACCAGAGTGCAGCCTTCTTCTTGGGAGTGGCACTGCTGCTGGGGCTGTCGCTCTGGCTGTGGGCCACTGCGGATGATGTGCGCGGCTGGCAAACCTGGTTGTTCCGGGCTGGGCATCAAGTGCTAAGCGTGGAGGACCAGCCGGGCGGGTCGCGGAGCGTGGCGTTCGTACTGCGGCCTGGCGAGGAGGTTGGCCGCGCTGTGCAGGGCTGTGCCCATTCATTCGGCAAAATGCTGCTGCAGGATGGAACCTTCGTCCACTGCGTAGCCTATGGCTCGGCAGCGGACGCTGAAATGGCTTTGTTGCACCCTGAGCTAGTCTGTGAACAGGGCCGCGCCGTCCAGATGACCTACGCTTCGGCGCAGGACGCTCAAATCCTGGTGAACCGTGGCGAGGCCTGCGCCCCCCAGCCCAATTATCTCCCGGAGTATGTCCGGCCCTACACCTAAACGTCCAAGCCTATAGACGGCAAAAAATTTTCAACCTAAGGAGAATCCATGACCCAATTCACCGAAACCCTTAGCCAGGTCGGCGGCCCCGAGTGGCTGCAGGCCAAGCGCCAGGAATCCCTGGCCCTGTTCGAATCGCTGGACGTGCCCACCGAGGCGGTGGAGGCCTGGAAGTACACCCGCGTGGACGTGGACTTCGGCGCACTCCGGCCGCACCCCAGGCGGGACGCGGTGCAGGACGTGTCCGCGCTGCCGGCCAGTGTGCAAAAGCGCCTGAGCAGCACCGATGTGGGCGCCTTTTTGGTGTTCGACGGTCCCGACGTGGTGTACCGTACCGAGCTGCCGCAGGACCTGGCTGACAAGGGCGTGATTTTCACCGATCTGCGGACCGCTGTGGAGCAGCACGCTGGCCTGGTGCAGCAGTACCTCTACAGTGTGGTGCCTGCCGAAGTGCCCGACGACACCACCATTGCCGCCCCCGGCACCACGCCCAGCAAGTCGCCCGACCCCTCCGAGGGCAAGTTCTCGGCGTTGGCTGCGGCCCTGTGGACCAACGGCGCGTTCGTGTATGTGCCGCGCGGCGTGGAAGTGGAACTGCCGCTGGGATCCTTCCGCGTGATGAGCGAGTCGGGCACCTACACGGCCACCCGCACCCTGGCCGTCGTGGAGGACAACGCCAGTGCCGTGTTCATTGACGAGCAGGACAGCGAACCGCTGGAGAACGCCTACGCCATCGGCGCGGTGGAACTGATGGTTAAGTCCGGCGCACGGCTCCGCTACGTCTCCATCCAGAACTGGGGTAAGGGCGTGACCCACATCCAGCGCCAGCGCGGCGACGTGGACCGTGACGGCAAGCTCAACAGCCTGGTGGTCACGATGGGCGGCACGCTCAGCCGCACCGAGATGCAGAGCTACGTGCGTGGCAGCGGGGCCGAGAGCGAAATGCTGGCCCTGTACTTTGCCGACGAGGACCAGCACTTCGACCACTACACCCTGCAGCACCACGCGGCCCCCAACGCCTATTCCGACCTGCTGTACAAAGGCGTAGGCGCGGACCAGAGCGTGGGCGTGTTCAGCGGCATGATCAAGGTGGACCTGGGCGCCCAGAAGACCGACGCCTACCAGAAGCACCGCACCCTGATGCTGAGCAGCGAAGCCCGCAACTTCAGCGTGCCGCAGCTGGAAATCAACGCCAACGACGTGCGCTGCAGCCACGGCTCCACCACCGGCCCGGTGGGCGAGGAGGAGATGTTCTACCTGCGCTCGCGCGGCATCAGCAAGGAAACCGCCGAGAAGATGCTGGTGACGGCCTTCCTGGAAGACGTGCTGGGCCGCGTGCCGCTGAAAAGTGTGACCGACTACATCGAAGGCATCATCGCGGAGAAGGTGGGCGCGGTCTAAGTTCGTTTGGCCTGGTGTAGCCATTTGCCGCCTGCTTCCCATACCGGAGCAGGCGGTTTTATCTATGCTGGTCACATGCCCAACCATGACCGTGAAGATTTTATGGCCCAGCTGCTGGCCATGCTGGAGGCAGTAGAAGAAAGGCCAGACCCCGCTGAGCTGCGTGGTGAAATCGCAGCCTTGCCGCAGCGCCAGGACGCGGTGTGGGCGGGCTTTCTGCTGGATCTGAGCGCCGTGCTTGGAGACAGTATGCACAGCTCGTCGCCTGCTGAGGTGCAGGCCACGCTGTGTGTCCTGATGCGCAGTGAAGGCCCTGAGGCCAATGTTCTGGAAGTGTGTGAGTCTGCTGCCGAAGCTGAGCAGCTGTTTCTGAGTACTGTGCTGGACGTGCCTGGCGAGAACATGGGGATTTTTGATGCGGGTCTGGCCAGCCCGGAGCCGTACCGTCCCGCTTTGATCGAAGCGCCGGATGCGCAGCACGCTTTTGCGCTGGGCAACCTGCTGCGCGGCACAGACATCGAGGTGCAGGTTGATGCTACAGGGACATTGGCCACGCTGCGCGACCAACTTCAGTCCGAGTTCATTGCCAGGGCCGCCGAGCAGGCAGTGGCCATGAAGCCACTGCCTATGTTTGGAAACGCTTCCGATCAGGCCGTGAACGATTTTCTGGCGGCTTTTCAGCGTTTTGTCACGCACCGGGTATGGGAGGTGATTCCGGCTGACAAGCCTGTATTTGTAGAGTGGACGGATGAAGCAGGCCAGAGATTCACGGCGTACGGCTGCGTCATGGGTGAGCTGGGAGAGGCATTCGGCATGGTCTTTTTTGATGACTGGTTGACCTACACCGAACAAATGCATAACGCGCACATTGAAGCCTATCTGCTGAGCAATGTAGAGGGCTTAGAAGCCGTCAACCTGGGCGGTGACGCCGAGCTAGACCCTGCCGACTGGGCCAGGGTGCAGCGCGTGACCCCCGAGGCCGACCCACAGCACGTGCCTGTGTTGCAGCGGCGCAGCGTGCAGGGAACCTTGCCCCGGAGGTTGCCGCTGCACCTGGTCACTGGGGTGCTTGAGGTACTGGCAGGCCGTGCCCAGAAGCGTCCTGGGCGTCACGCAACGTCAGTCACGGGAACGTGGCAGGGGGTGCAGGTGCGCTATCCCGGTCAGCCCCTGCACGAGCTGACCGCTGCAGAGGCTGCAGGAACGGTCACGCTGGACATTCGTGACGCTCACGGCGGGCCGGCGCTGCGGGTGGTTGGCCCCGCCGATCTGTCGCTGGGCAAAATGCACAAGGAGCTGTCTCCTAAAGTGCCTCAGGATTTGCGGGACTTGTTGCCCCTCAGCCTCCTGCGGCCCATGCCAGGTACGGGGGATGAGGCGGGCCACCTCGGCGGCCTCGCTGCATTCGACTTGGAAGACATGCTGGTCTGGGAAAAACGCCAGGACTCGCCCGATGCACTGCTGTGGCATGTGACCCGGCGTGAGGGCCTGACCTGGATGGACTGGTCAGTGCAGGCCACTTTCTCGCCGGAGCCGCCACAGGGCCTGAGCTGGGAGCGGCTGGAAGGCAGCGAGTAGGCCCGCTTACTCCTGCAGCACCACTCCAGCCATCTCGGCTTGGGCCATGATGTCCTGCGCCGCCTGCCAGAGTGCTGGAAACTCGGCCAGATATTTTTCCTTAAGCTGCAAGACCCGTTTCACCGTCAGCTCTGGATAGCGGTCCTGACAGCCCACGCCTACGCGGCCCGCTTGCCCCCAGGTCAGCAGCATGGGGTGCAGGGCGTCCAGGGCACGGGCGAAGCGGGCCTCGGGTGTCGCCTGCGCTTCGAACTCTTCCCAGATCGCCAAGAATTCCTGAGCCTGATCTGCTGGAAGCAGACCAAACAGCTGCCTGGCCGCCTGCGCTTCGGCGGTGGCCTGGGCAGTCAGTTGCGCAGTATCCGTATCAAAATGGGTGTCGCCGGCCCCGATCTCCACCAGGTCATGCACCAGCAACAAGCGGATGACCTGGCTCAGGTCCGTACCCCCAGGCGCATACTCGGCCAATGTCATCGCCATCAGTGCCAGATGCCAGGAATGCTCTGCGCTGTTTTCTAGGCGGCTGCCATCATGCAGGTGGGTGGTGCGTGTGACCGCCTTAAGCTGGTCGCAGACGATCAGAAAGTCCAGTTGTGCGGGAAGGTGGCGGGGCTGGGTGGCGAGTGGCATGGGCCAGTATGCCTCAGCTCCTCACTTGCTGCAGAAGTGGAAGGGCTTGCTTGGTGATCAGTGCTTATTGGTCGTCATGCCCACTGCAAAGACCAGGCCATGTTTACAGCTCAACCGAGCCGTCGTCCTCGCCCCACCACTGAATGCGCTTGGCGTCCACGACCAGCATGACCAGCCCCTCAGTTTCCAGGCCGTCTTTGAACCACTGCTTCAGTTCTTCGTGCCAGTGGTCCTGCATCACGCGCCGGTCGGTCAATACACGGGCTTCGCCCTGCACCGCCACGAACAAAAAGCCCTTATTGGCCTTGAAGTTCAGCTGCACATGCTTGTTCTTCTGGATGTCGCTGGCCATGCGTGAGTCGGCCCAGGTAAAAAAGTAGCTGGTGCCGTCGTATTCCACTTCGCCGTTGTTGCTCATCGGGCGGGAGGCCAGGCGGCCATAGTCGCTGACGGTGGTGAGCATGCACAGGTCCATGCCGCGCATCTTCTGCGCGACATCTTTCATTCCTTTGGAAGTCATGGTCCCAGGCTAGGGACTCGGGGGTACGGCCATGTGAGGAAGTCTTTAGCTGTCCCCTGGTTCAGCGCTCCAACTCTGTCTGGATGGTCTGTGCCAGCGCGGCGACGCCCTGATCAATCTGTTCAAGGCCAGCATTGGAATAGCACAGCCGCATGGTGTGGTGTCCACCGCCCAGCGCGTGGAAACAGGCACCGATCATATAGGCCACACCGTTCTCCACCGCGCGGGGGAGCATAGCTGCCGTGTCGACCGCTTCCGGCAGGGTCAGCCACAGGAACATGCCCCCCTGCGGCACCGTGTACGTTACGCCGGACGGCAGTTCGCGGCCCAGTGCCCTCAGCATTCTCTCGGCGCGGCCTGCGTAGCTTTCGCGCAGCCGTGCGATCTGGCTGGGCAGCAGCGGCAACAGCTCGGTCACGATCATCTGGTTCAGGGTAGGGGAGCACATGTCGGCGCCCTGCTTGGCGAGGACCAGACGGTCAATGATGGGTGCAGCGGCCTGAACCCAGGCGTCGCGCAGGCCCGGCGCCAGCGTCTTGGAAAAGCTGGAGCAGTAGATCACGTGGCTCTGGTCTGTGTCGTCTCCAGTGCGCTCTAGCATCAGCGCGGCCAGGCTGGGCAGGGATTCGCCGCTGAAGCGCAGCTGGCCGTAGGGGTCATCTTCGACCACCAGCACGCCGTACTGCTCAGTCAGGTCCAGCAGAAGCTGACGGCGCTCCAGGCTGAGGGTCCGGCCCGTGGGGTTCTGGAAGTTGGGGATGGTGTAGATGAATTTGGGCGTCCGGCCCTGGGCTGCCAGGTCGCGTAGCAATGCGGCCAGGGCGTCCATGTCTATGCCTTGTTCGTCAGTAGGCACGGCAGCAAAGTTGGGGCGGTAGGGCCGAAACGACTGTACGGCCCCCATATAGGTCGGGGTTTCAACCAGCAGCGTGTCGCCGGGGTCAATCAGAATCTTGGCGATCAGGTCCAGCGACTGCTGCCCACCAGTCATGATCTGAATGTGATCGGGGGTGACTGGGGAGGCCAGATGGGTATGCTCAGCCAGCCACTCGCGCAATGGTAAGAAGCCTTCCGTGGTGCTGTACTGCACGGCCCGCCAGCCGTATTTTTCCAGAGCCCGCGTGCTGGCCTGGGCGATCTGCTGCATAGGAAACAGCTCAGGGGCAGGCAACCCCCCGCCAAAATTCACGATGCCCGGCACCTGCGCCAGCCGCAGCATGTCGCGCAGGGCCGTGCCGTCCAAGTCGCGCATTCCAGCGCTAAAAGCGGCCTCAAAAGGTGGAGTGCCAGGAGAACTGGGGCGGCGAGTCTGGATTGGAGCGGAGAGCGACATAGCGCAGCCTAACTCAGTGAGCAATAAAAAATCAAAAAATCTACTTTGACTTCTTAAGATAAGATATAGGTTAGATATAGAGCAATGATGTTGCTAAAAGTGCGGTATTTCTGATGCTCCTTCGTCTTCTTGGCCCTATTGGCAACTTGAAGGCCCTGCATGCCCAGAAATCTGAGCAATACGCTGGAGTGCATGTCAGCGGCGCAGGAGTTCGCCCAGTCCCTGACTGGTCGCAGGGGCGTGGGACAGTGCGGCCTGCATCAGTACGCGGCGAAGGTGCCAGGGCACCTGTCCAAAGACCCGCAACATGATCGCGGCCAGTCGGGCGGGCGGCGTCGTATGTGCCAGAAAGTCACGCCAGTCCTCCGGGGGTAGCTCGAAAAAGCGCCAGAAGAACTCGGCCAACTGAGGCCCCGACATACCGAGGAGGGCGCTGTGGCCCAGCAGTAACAGTTCATGGCGCTGCCGCTGAGCTGGCGAGGCGATCACGTCCCAGGCGGCTTGGCTGGCTGTTGACGGATCGTGGGAGGAAAGGAGAGCCTGCGCCACGGCATCGGCCCGCTGCAGGGCGTGCGTTGCCTGATAACCACTGGCTGGGTGGACCAGGCTGCCCGCTGCGCCGTAGCCCAGCACCCGCGAGTGGCGGTCCGGCACGGGCGCATCCATCCGGATGGCGACCCGTTCCGGATCACGTAGTTGTCGGGGCGGACAGCCCATAGCTGTCAGGCGGGCTTGCAGGCGTCGCTGCAATATTCCCAGGTCAGCGGGTGGCTGGGAGCTGAGGCTCGTTTCTTCTACAAAGAAGCGTCCGCCGCCCTGGGGCAGCACGTACAGAAAGGTCGGCTGCGCAGCGAATGCTTCCGGGCTGAGATGTGGCGTGCGGAAATCCATAAAGGTGGCGGCCCCAGCCGGAGCAGGCGGGTGCTCGAATTCGGCACTGAACCCAAAGGCGGTCTGCCAGGCTCCGGGGGGCTGGGCTTGACGGGCTTCGGCTGGGCGTAACAGCGCGGGTTGGTGGCCACTGGCATCCACTATCAGGCGGGCTTCCAGCGCTTCACCGCTTTGAAGCTGCACCACGCTGCCTACCGTTTCATGGGTCACGCTGACTGCCCGTCCCACCTGCCAGTCCAGCCGGGGGGTGTCCAACAGGTTCGCCAGCAGCGCAGCATTGTCCAGCAGGGCGTAAGCTCGGCCCAGCAGCCGTTCTCCGCCGTCCCAGGTATAGCGGGTGTCCGGCCACAGCCGTTCGAGTGGCGTGCCAGGCGGCAGTTCGTCGGGCCAGGCCCCGTAGGTCTGCGGCCAGGGCTGGGGCGGTTGAGGGTCCAACACGCGGGCCGTGCCCCCTGCCCGTGCCACCGCCGAAGCCAGGGCCACGCCCGCTATGCCACCCCCCACCACCAGCACATCAGGTGTATTCATGGGAGGTAGTTCGGAACAGGAAGACGGGGCGAGGGCGGACAGAACATCTCTTTAGCCTATAAAAGATGGACAGCAAAAAAGCAGAGGCCGGCTTAACCTGGTCCACTGTCTTCTTGCGGGCAATGTCGAAATTACAGTCCTTCGAAGACGAAAGTGTCGTACTGGCCGCCGCGCAGTACGCTGCCGGTCTGTTCGCCCAGCAGGGTTTTGCCGGTGATGGCCTCCAGGGCGCCCCAGATGGCCCCCAGGGTAAAGGTGCATTCGCGGTCACTCCCCATATCCTCGCCAGCCGAGCAGACCGTTTCAGTGGTATCCACGGTGATGGTGCCATTCTCTTCCCTCACGGATACCACGTTGGCTAGGCGGGTGCCTGCCTGACCGAGAGCCGCATTGAGTTTCTCGGCCAGCTGATCTACTGGAATCTGACTGTTCACGATCCCCAGATCACGGGCCAGGTTGTGTCCACGCACTTTGCCAGCGCGAGTAAACACCACGCCTGCGCCCTCTTTCCCCAGGGTGTCTTCCACCCCGGTAATCACGGCCTTGAAGCACACCACGCTGCTGAATTCGCCAAGCTCACTTCTTTCGTAGGTCATGGTTCAGATCTCCTTGAAAGGGGGAATGATGGTGATCAGAGAACGCTGGTGACGCGGCTGGCAGCGTCGCGGGCTTCCATGTTCAGCAAGCCGACGTTCATGCCACTGGGCGCCACAACTGCCAGCACGCCTTTGCGGCCTGCGGCGTAGATGTACACCTGACCGTCCAGGCCCGCCACGCTCATTTCGCTCAGGTCGCCGGTGCCCAGGGTGTCGTTGATACGCTTGCCCAGACCCAGGGCGGTGGCGGCCATGGCCGCCACCCGGTTGCCGTCGGTGTTGTCGGTAAACAATTGTGCGATGGGCAGACCATCGGTGGTGGCGATCATGGCCCCACGCAGGTCAGGAAGAGCACTCCGCAGATCAGCGATGATGGCTTGCAGTTGTTCTTGTTTACTTCCAGTCATATCGACTCCTTCGGGCCGGGTAGAGGCCTGTGATGGGTGATCAGGGAATGGATTGCTGAGGCCAGTAAGCCTGCGGCAGTATTTCAGAATTGTCACATTCGTGATCATTTGCCGAGAATCGCAAAGGCAGTTTTATCGGGTGCACGCAAATGAAATAAGAGGGGGACAGAGAAACTGGAAGGTGACACTCCTCTTTCATTCTCCTGATGACTGCTCTTTAGACCTTCAGGCACCACGCGGACGGCTGAGGGTGTCCACGTCACCCAGGATGGCCGCTGCCGCCTTTTCGCCACTTTCCAGGGCTCCCTGGATACCGCTGAGCGAGGTGACTTCGGAGGCCAGCCAGACATTTGGCCAGCGGGTGCTGTGGCCCGGCAGGCTGGCGGCATATCCAGCAGGTTGGGGGTACTGCACATGCTTGATCCGGTCTACCGCCAACAGGTCCAGTGCGTCTACGGCGTCTCCATACCATTCACGCAGTTCTTCCAGCGCCAACTTGGCCAGGGCAGCGTCGTCCTCTGCCGGAATGCCCCACAGTGAGGCGATCAGCAGTCCACGTCCCGGTGGCACCCGCTCTGGGAAAACCTCAGAGAGCCAGAGCACTTGACTCAGCCAACCGGTTGGTCGCGCGTTCAGTTGGAGGCGTGGTTGGGCTTCCAGGGCGTGTGGGGCACTGAAATGCAGATAAGCGCTGCTCAGGCTGCCGCGTCCTACTGGGCGGGGTTCATCTGCTGCTTCGTCCAGCAGACGGGCGGCGGTGGGTGGATCGGTGGCGACAATGACCTGCGCGGCTTGGATTGACCCCTCACCCGTCTGGAGGGTCACCGTCTGGCCGTCGCTGCTGAGCGCGCTGACGCGCACGCCGCGCTGCACATCCAGCCCCTCGGCCAACTGGCGCGGCAGTTCGCTCATACCCCGGCGCGGAATCGCTACATCCCCGGTGATCAGCAGGCGCAGGTAATACTGAAACAGGCCCGCGCTGGTCTGCAACTCGCGGTCAATCACCAGCCCGCCGAAAAAAGGACCGAAGAACCGCTCCAATGACCGCTCCGAAAAGCCACGCCCCAGTAGAAAGTCGCGGGTGCTCTGATCAGGACCGTTCAGCAGCGCGTGGCCCGGCTGCGCCAGAACCTCGGCGGCCAGGCGGGCGGCGTGCAGGCGGTCGGCAGCGGTCAGTGCCCCGGCCACCAGATCGCTGGGGAGGGCCGCCAGGTCGCGGCGTGGGTCACCGATCACTTCGGCCACTCCGCCCTCTTGGCGCAGCACCGCCGAGGGCTTCAGGATGACCAGGTCCAGCGCACCGTAATCAAACTGCCGCCGCGCTGCGGGATAATCGGTGAACATCCCCAGAAAGCCGGCGTCAATGGTGTAGCCGTCTACCTCGCGGCTCCAAACCCGCCCGCCGAGGTGCTCGGCTGCTTCCAGCACACGGACCCGCCGTCCGGCCCGCTGCAAGGTCCGTGCCGCACAGAGGCCGGCCAGTCCGGCGCCGATAACGATGGTTTCAGGAACAGTGGTCATGGCTCAGGCTAGAGCATCCGCCGCCCCTCAGACCGGTTCGTGGTTCCAGTCAGGCACCTGTGCTATACGTTCCTGGGCCTGGTTCAGTTCAGTTTCCTCCGGGCGGCAGACATCCCACACGCGCCCGGCTGCATAAGCCCCCATAACCTGGAAATTGGCGCTGTGATCTGCGCAGCAATGCCCTACGCCCGCTGGCAGCAGCAAGACATCGCCAGCTTGAACGGTGAGTTCCGGACCACCTTTCCCGCCCAGCACCACCCGCGCGGTGCCGTCCAGTACGGCCATCGTGGGCTGTGGAGTGATAGTGGTGAAAAGGGTAGATGCCTCCGGTCCAGGTGCCACTCCAGTCTCGCGCAGCGAGATGCTGCCGGACCGTGTCAGTGGGCCAGCCAGCCAGCGCCCCTGGGTAAAGTTGAGCGGGCAGGCGAGGATGATTGGGCACCTGCCCGTTGCGTTCCAAGTCGAAGGTCTGGGGTTGCATAGTAGCCCTAGCCTAGCGAGCCCCTGATCCTGCTGACATGTATTCTTTGACCCGTGCTTTGGCGGCCGCGCCAGCGTTTGCCACACCGCACTACGCTGAACCGCAGCGGGCGTACCACAATCTGGCCCATGTTCAGCAGTTGCTAGACGTGCTGGAGGAGCGCGGAGTGCTGACACCCAGCCTGGCTCTGGCCGTCTGGGGGCACGACCTGATTTATGTGCCGGGTCGCCACGACAACGAGGCCCAGAGTGCCCAGCAGTTCGGAGACTGGCTGCAGCAACAGGGTGTAGGTGAGGAGGAACGCCATCAGATAGGGCGCCTGATCCTGGCCACCAGGCACCTGTCGCCGCCGGAAGACCGGCTGGCTGCGCTGCTGTTGGATGCCGACCTGAGCATTCTGGGAACGCCCTAGGCACAATATGCGGCTTATACCGCAGCGATTCGCCGTGAATACGCTGACGTGCCAGGCACGGTTTACCGTCAGGGCCGCGCCAAGGTACTGCGTGGGTTTCTGGAGCGTCCATGTATCTTTACCACGCCAGAATTTGCGTCCCTGGAGGCGGCAGCCCGTCGGAACCTGACCACGGAACTGGCCGCGTTGGAAAGGCCATAAAAAAACTGGACCCCCATGTGGGGAGCCCAGTCGTCAGAGCAAGCTCAGAAAAAGCTTAGTTGCTTTCCTGGCCGCTCTCGGAGCGGATTTCTTCGGCCTTGTGGTTGTCCTTGTCCAGGTTGCGGCCTTCGGTGCCTTCTTTGGGCAGGTCTTCGCCAGCTTCTTCGTCTTCTTGGCCCATGGCCGCAGCTTCGGCGCCCGCAGCAGCGGCAGCTTCGGTTTCGGCTTCCAGCTCCTCTTCGGTGAGGCGGGGAGGCAGAATGCTGATCAGCGTGATTTCGGGGTCCATGACCAGCTCCACACCTTCGGGCAGTTCCAGCTGACCAGCGGTGATGTGATCGCCGATGTTCAGGCCGCTCAGGTCAGCGACCAGTTCCTGGGGAATGCGGCGGGGGCCGGGGGCCAGCACGGTGACGTTGTGGTGCACGATATCCACCAAGCCACCTTCGATTTCGCCCTGAGACCGGCCGGTGGTGTGCAGCGGCACGTTGGCTTCAATGGCCTGACCGTAGGTCACCATGTAGAAGTCCACGTGGATGGGTTCGCGGCGGCGCTTGTCCATCTGTACGGTTTTGACCAGGGCAGGGAAAGCTTCTTCGCCCTCAATGGCAATGTCGAACAGGCCGCTGATGCCCTGGCTGCGGAAGATACGGTCAAAGGCCTTGCGCTCAATGGCGAAGGACACGTTCTTCTCTTTGTTGTAGGCGACGGCTGGGATCATTCCAGTTTCCAGCTTCTCGCCGCTCTTGCGGACTTTGGCTTGTAGTTCCATATGTATTCCTCCTAAAGTCGCCGGGCCTGCCGTGCCTCACCACCCGGCGCGGCAGGCCCAGGGTAGGGATTTGCCGCTGCGAGGTTTAAAGGGCATGTCCTGCGCTGGGGCCACCCTTTGGGAGGATGGGCTGCACCAGGCGGAACCGGACGCTGTGACCCTTGGGGTCCAGGCTAGCCGTGAAAGTATAGCAGACTCAGGCTGCTTGGTCCTGGGCGATTCATGCCATAGTGGGAGGAATTATGATTAGTGTATCTGACCTGCGTAACGGAACCAAAGTGGAGATGGACGGCGGCCTGTGGGAATGCCTGGACTTCCAGCACCAGAAAATCGGACGCGGCGGCGCCAAAGTGGTGGCCAAGTTCCGCAACCTCGAAACCGGCTCTATCGTGGACCGCACCTTCAACTCGGGCGAAAAGCTCCAGGACATCTTTATTGAGGGCCGGACCATGCAATACCTGTACCCCGACGGCTCCGACTACGTGTTCATGGACATGGAAACCTTCGATCAGGTGACCCTGAGCAGCGTGCTGGTGGGTGACGCCGCCAAGTTCATGAAAGAGAACATGGAAGTCGAAGTACAGTTCTATGGGGATAAGCCCCTCAAGATCACCCTGCCCAACCAGGTGATCCTGAAAATCACCCAGACCGACCCCGGCGTACGTGGCGACACGGTTTCGGGCGGAACCAAGCCGGCCACCCTGGAAACTGGCGCCGTGGTGCAGGTGCCCTTGTTCGTGGAACAGGACACCGAGATCAAGGTGGACACCCGCACCGGCGATTACCTCAGCCGCGCCTGAACCCTGACCAGTCCATCCAGCGTGGCACCCTTCCCGCAAAGCGGCGGGGGTGCCACTTTTTTGCAGGTATGCCCCTGAGTCCTGAACATGACGTGTGTCAGGGAAATGTGGCATCATCAGCTGACCGAAAAATCTGACCCTACCGACGGAGGAACGCCCATGAATCCAGATGACCTCAAGAAAATCCTCGATGCCCTGAGTTACGCCGACGTGCGTGAATTCAGCCTGAAAACCGGCAGCTTTGACCTTGAACTGCGCCGCGGCCCGCAGGCTTTTGCGCCGACCAGCGGCCTCGCGCCGGCGAGTGCGCCCGCGCCGATGCCCAGCGCTCCAGCATTCAGTAGCGCCGAAGCGCCCGCGCCCGCGCCCAGCTCAGCTCCGGCCGCTGCGCCCGCTGCTGACACTGCGCCTGCCGCTGCCCCCGCAGCCCCCACTCCCGAAGCTGCTGCCCCGGCTGCCAGCGCCGGAACTCCGGTCAAAGCGCCTATCGTGGGTACCTTCTACGAGGCCAGCAGCCCCGATGCCGCGCCCTACGTGAAGGTAGGCGACCGCGTGGAAGAAGGCCAGGTGCTGTGCATCATCGAGGCCATGAAGCTGATGAACGAAATCGAAGCCGAAAGCAGCGGCGTGGTCCGCGAGATTCTGGTGAAGAACGCCGAGCCGGTGGAGTTCGGCCAGACGCTGTTTATCATTGAGTGAGACTGGACAGATGCATAGAGGCAGAAGGACCAGAGGCCGATTTCGCCTTTTTCCTTCTGCTTTCTGCCATCTGTAAGGAGCCTTATGTTCAAGAAAATCCTGATTGCCAACCGGGGCGAGATTGCCCTGCGGATTATCCGCACCGCCCGCGAGATGGGCGTAAAGACCGTGGTGGTGTATTCCACCGCCGACGAAAAGAGCCTGCCGGTGCTGCTGGCCGACGAGTCGGTGTGCGTGGGGCCGCCCGCCTCGACCGACTCTTACCTGAAAGTGCAGAACGTCATCTCGGCGGCGCTGATGACCGGCGCGGAGGCCATTCACCCCGGCTACGGCTTCCTGGCCGAGAACCCCGACTTTGCCGAGATGTGCCGCGACCACGGCATCGTCTTTATCGGCCCGACCCCCGAAAGCATGCGCGAACTGGGCAGCAAGGCGGGCGGGCGCGAGATTGCGGCGGCGTCCAGCGTGCCCACCGTGCCCGGCACCGGCGTGCTGGCCGATACCGCAGCGGCCCTGGCGGCGGCCCGCGACATCGGCTACCCGGTGCTGCTGAAAGCCTCGGCAGGCGGCGGCGGGCGCGGCCAGAAGGTCATCCGCTCCGACGAGGAGATGCAAAAGGGCTTCTCGCAGGCGCAGGAAGAAGCGCGGCTGTACTTCGGTGACCCGGCCATCATCATGGAGAAGTTCCTGGAGGAATTCCGGCACGTGGAAGTGCAGGTCATGGGCGACGGTGAGGGCCACGTCATCCACATCGGGGAGCGTGACTGTTCCATTCAGCGGCGCAACCAGAAGCTGATCGAAGAAGCGCCCTCCACGCTGCCGGACGACCTGCGCCAGGAGATTCTGGCCGCCGGGGTGCGCCTCGCCAAGCACGTGAACTACGCCGGGGCCGGCACGCTAGAATTCATCGTGGACCGGGCCGGGAACTACTACTTCATGGAGATGAACACCCGCATTCAGGTGGAACACTGCGTCTCCGAGATGATTTCGGGGCTGGACTTTGTGAGATTGCAACTTCAGATTGCGGCGGGCGAGGGCCTGCATCTGCAGCAGGAAGACATCCAGTTGCAGGGCCACGCCATCGAATGCCGCATCAACGCCGAGGACCCCGACAAGGATTTCCGCCCGGCGGCTGGCAAAATCGAGGATGTCCACTTTGCGGGCGGCCCCAAGACCCGCGTGGACAGCCATGTGTACAGCGGCTATTCCATTCCGCCGCACTACGACAGCCTCATCGGCAAGCTGATTGTCCACGACGACAGCCGCGCGCAGGCGATTGCCCGCATGAAGCGTGCCCTGGGCGAGACGGTGATTCAGGGGCCGAAGACGACCATTCCGCTGTATATCCGCATCATGGACAACCCCTTTTACCAGCAGGGTGCGGTGCTGACCAACTTCCTGAAGACGCGCATGCAGATGTGAAGGCTGCTCCCGCGAACGGAGTGAGTTTGGGCGGCGGACTGCCTTTCCGTCTAAAGGTCTAGGCGTCTAAGAGTCCAAGGGATTTTCCCGTCAGCTTGCCTTAACCCACGCTCGCTACAGTTGGCCGCAGATGCTCCCGCTCAGGCTGGGGCGTTGGCGGCCTAATTCATTGTAGGGAGGTGTGGGTGTGAACAAACGAGTGTTGGGTATAAGTTTCTTGGCATGGGTTTCAGTGGGTTGCACGACATCCATGACTTCTGAAGAGCAGACGGTGCGAGTGGGTGACGTGCAAGTCAAACTGCAAACGCCGCAGTGGGTGTGGAACCGTAAGCTTTACCCGCTTAAAGTGACCTATACCAACGTGGGCGACGCGCCAGTGGAAATGATGGACCCGTCTCAATGCCCTTACATCTGGCAAGTGGAGGATGCGAGCACGGGAATTGTGCCGCAGCCAGAAAGGGCAGTGGGCTATGGCTGCACCACTGAATTTCGCGCGCCTATCTTGCTTGGCCCTGGCGAGAGCCTGCGTGTAACCAAGAAGGCCATCGTTGACGGGTTTCCGAAAGGCGAATACCGCATTCCCGCCGAGGTTTTACCCGTGCATAGTGAATACCGTAGCCCCACCGAGCCTCTGCCTATGCAACCGAGGGTAGAGGAAGTGCATCCCAAGCCGCAGGAGGTGCGCTTTGAACTCCGCTGAAGTGCTGAAAACTGTGCTGAAAGCTCTGGGCTTCGGTGCACTGGCGCTTATCGCCGCCTTTGTCTTTGCCATCTACGCTCCCCGCACCTTCTGGCGCAATTCGGAAGTGACGGCCACCTCAGAGGTGCAGGGCGGCCTCAGCGTCAGGCTGACGCATCCCAGAGTGGTCAAGGGGCGCGGTGACAGGATGACGATGACGGTGTTCAACCATACGTCCAAGCCTGTGACGCTGACTGAGCCGTTCAGCTGTTTTTCTACTGACTACCTACCCAGGTTCTACAGCCGTCAGGGTGAACTGCGTGAGGCAGTTGGTACGGTGGCCTGTCTGACCATGGCCCTGCCGCCTCTCACCCTCCCGGCGAATGGGTCGGCAACGGCGAAAGTGGCCTTACATATCGGAGGCGTGCCGCCCGGAAGCTACAAAGTGGTCTACGATTTCTCGCTTATCCGTCATGCTGACGGCCCGGACGCCCAAACTGCGTCTTATGTACAAGTGCCGCTGACTTTAACGACAGAGATGCAAGTGGTGCCCTGGTGGCGGCTGTTCTAGTCCCTGCACCCAAGCTGTCGCTGGGCTTCTTCCAGCGTGAAGGTGTACGGCCTCACCTGCGGATGTGTGCGCCCCGGCCCGTAGGTCACCGCGTCCGCGCTCCACTCTGGCCCACCGGCCCAGTCGGCCCCCCCGGCCAGTATTCGCGTTCCAGCCTGCGCTGCGGCTGAGCGTTGCAGCGCAGCACCAGCCAAGTCTCAGCGGTGGCCTGACCCACCGAGTCCACACCGCCCACGCCGGCCAGCTCGTAACCTGCCACGCCGGGGCTGAAGCGGGTGCAGGCCAGATCTGCGCGTCCTGGCAGCTGGCAGGAGCGCAGGCGCTCAGCACGGCGGGGAGAACGGGAGCCAGCTAGAATAAAGCCATGAGCCTGTTGGACCGCATAACCGTCAACCCGCAGCAGTGTGGGGGAAGACCGTGCATTCGTGGTATGCGGATTCGCGTGTCGGACATTCTGGATCTGCTGGGGGCAGGGGTAGAGGTAGAGGAAATCTTGGCCGACCATCCGGATTTGGAACGTGAGGACGTTTATGCGGCATTGACCTGGGCCGCCCGCTACGTTGACCACCCCCGTCTGAGCGCATGAGGTATGAGCAAAGGGGTGATCTGCACCTTGGCCCGCTGTGGCTGGATGCCCACCTGCCGCCAGCTTTGGCTCCCTGGCTGCGCGAGACTTTCGGTATAGAGGCTTACAGTGCGGCCTATCTGGGGCTGCGAGATGCCGAAGATGCTGCAATTTTTGCTCAGGCGCGTGAGGCTGGGGCCGTTATCGTCTCCAAAGACGCCGATTTTCTTGAGCGAGTCGTGCGTCTGGGACCGCCGCCCAGGCTGATTTATCTGACCTGCGGAAATACCAGCAAGGCGGCCCTGAAAATACTGTTTGAGCGGCAATTTGAGCAGATTGCTATCTTGCTGGAAAGTGGTGAAGCGGTGGTGGAGGTAAGCGGATGACCCGCCACTTCCGCGCCGTTGCCGTGCAGCCCCAGTGGCGTATGAGCTACTTTGTCGCGCCCGCCGCTTTCGGGCGCTGGATGCGCGGGCAACTGGAACTGGCCCGCCCACAGCTGAGCGACACGCGCCCCAACCTGGTCGTGCTGACCGAGCTGAACGGCCTGCCGCTGCTGCTGCTGGGCGGCGTACGGGCACGGACTTTTGCGGGCGCGGCGCGGGAGCTGGTGCTGCGCCACTGGCCCCACGTGCTGCGGCTGATGCTGACCGAGCGGGTGTCGCCTATTCGGGCGGTACAGTTGCATCTGTCACGCGTCACCGTGCCCCTGTATCTGCACACGGCACAGGCGCTGGCCCTGGCCTACGGCGTGTACCTCTGCGCCGGGTCGCTGCCGCTGCCGCGTTATCGGCTGGACGCGGGCGGAAAGCTGCGCCGGGTGCCGGGTGTGCTGACCAATGCCGGCGTCATCTTCGGGCCAGACGGCCGGCTGATCGGCACGGCGGACAAGGTTCACCTCACCCCACCGGAGGCGGCGGGTGGGCTGGACCTGACCCCTGGGCGGCTGGACGACCTGCGGGTCTTTCCCACACCGGTAGGCGACCTGGGTGTGGCGATTTCGCTGGACGCCTTCCGCGCCGACGTGCGCGGGCGTTTGCAGGCGCAGGGCTGCACCGTGCTGCTGCAACCCGACGCCAACGGCTCGGCCTGGACTGCCGACGAGGGGTTGCCGCCTGACCCCGCCCGCATTCGCCCGCAGCCGCTGGCCTGGCTGGAAAGCAGCTGGCAGGCCACCACATCGGGGCAGTTCCGCTACGCGGTCAATCCGATGGTGGTGGGCAACCTGCTGGACCTCACTTTCGATGGGCAAAGCGCTATTACCGGGCGGCTAGATGAGGGCACGCCGCAGAGCTACGCGATGACCGACCCACGCGGAGGCTTCTTGAAACTGCTGCCCTGGGTGGCGGCAGGCACAGACGCAGAGTTGCGCGAGGCAGGGCGCGTGCGGGCGGCGGGCAGTGGACACGCGCTGGAAAATGAGTACCTGACCGGAGTGGTTGCCGCTGACCTGACATTGCCGCCCTCGCACTTGCCTCCGCCCCCGCCCACCCCGCACGAGCAGGCGCTGCGGGCCTGGCTGGCCGGGCGGGCGGACATGGGCAGCTGAGGCCAGAGCGCCTGTTCCGCTGGGCCGCCGGGTTGGGTCTGGTTCACGCCGCGTTGAGCCTGTTCTGGGTGCTGTCTGCCTGGTGGCCAGTCCACTTACCAGCTGCTGCCCCCATTGTTGCCTCCGCTGTCGCTGCCGCTGCTGCCACTGCTCCACGAGTCGCCCGCGCCGCTGCGAAAGCTCGAAGGCTCGTCGCTGCTGCTGTGCGCGTGGCGCTCAGCTTCGCGGGAAGCGGCAATTTCGGCAGCCTGCCGGGCCAGTTCGGCCTTATGGGCGGCCCAGGCCGCGTCGCTCTGGCTGGCGGCCAGCATCATCCCAAAGTGCCCCCGGATGTCGTCGCCGCTCCAGCCTGCCTTGCTCCAGCCGCGCAGTTCGCCCTCCAGGTTGCGTAGCCGCTCTACCCGCCGCTCGGCAGCGGGGTCAGTGCTACGCCGCGCATCCAGCTGGGCCGCTTCGATCTGCCGCGAGAGGGTCTGCTCGGCGTCAAAAAGGGCGCGCTCCCGCTCGGCTCTGGCTGCGGCGGAGGCGCGGCGCAGGGCGACCATGCCCCACCAGCCCAGCGCCCCCGTGCCCACGCCTACCCCGCCCCAGACCCACCAGGGCAACGGTTGAGGTGGGGTCAGGCCGGGGGTGGCCAGCGGCGCGGTCTGGCCGGGGCGCTCGCGCAGCAATTCCTCCAAGCGGGCGAGTGTATCCGGATGCGCGAAGTCCAGCGCCGAGTCCACCGCTCTGGCCTGATCCAGTGCTTGCTGTGCCGCGCCGTAGTTCCCCAGTTGCACTTCGGCCAGCGCCAGCAGGTAGTGGGCCTTGGGGTCGTCGCCCTCGGCCAGCAGCACGTCCGCGATCATGCCCTTGGCACGGGCCGGGTCGCGCTGCATCACCCGGTCTATTTCCTTGGGAGAGTCGTAGGGTACGCCCAGGTCTTCGGCCTCCCACTGCGGCAAGGCTTGGGCCTCAGCCAGCATCGCCCGCGCCTTTTCCAGTCGTCCCTGACGCGCCAGGATGCGGGCCAGCACCACCCGCGCCCGCGCCGAGTCGGGCCGCACCTTCACTGCCTTCCTTGCCGCCGCTGCCGCCTCGTCCAGCTGTCCGGAGTCCATCAGTTCCAGCACCTCGTCAGGGGTCAGCAGGGTCAGGAGGGGGGCACCGAGCAAATGGGACGCGGTAGGCTGAGGGCTGGCCTGAGCGGGCGTAGGCAGCAGCGCCAGCAGGAGCAAACAGGTGAGAACGCGCATAAAGGGGACCTCCGCTTGGTGCATACGCGGCGGAGGCCTGGGCGGTTCCGTGCCGGTGACGTGTCGGTACGGCGGCCAACTGGCCGCCGCTTATTTCATGGGATGGCTGGGACAGTTCAGCCGCGAATGGCGTTTAGCACCGTGTCAATGGCATCGGGGTTGTCCAGGCTGCTCAGGTCGCCCGTCGCCTCGCCGCTGGTCAGCAGGTCACGCAGCACTCGGCGCATGATCTTGCCGCTGCGGGTGCGCGGCACGGTGTCCACCACGATCACCCGCCCAGGCCGGGCAATCGCCCCCACCTCCTGCGCGATGGCTTCGGCCAGAGCGTCTTCCAACTCAGGGCCGCGCTGCACGCCTCCGCGTGGCACGACAAAGGCCACTGGAACCGTGCCTTTAATGTCGTCGTGCAGGCCCACCACGCCCGCTTCACTGACAGCGGGGTGGGTAATCAGGGCGGCTTCCAGTTCCATCGTGCCGATGCGGTGCCCGGCTACGTTGATCACGTCGTCTAGGCGGCCCGTGACCCACAGCTGCCCATCGGGGTCCAGCAGCGCAGCGTCGTGGGCGGCGTAGCGGCCCGGAAAGTCGCTCAGGTAGGTGCTTTCGTAGCGGGCATGGTCGCCCCAGACGGTGCGGGCCAAGCAGGGAAACGGCTCGGTGAGCGTCAGTGCGCCCAGTTCGCCGGGGGCGGCAGTTGTGCCGTCTTCCCGCAGTACCTCGGCGTGGTAGCCGGGCAGGGGGTGGCCGCAGCTGCCCGCCCGGGTCGGCGTCAGGCCCACCATGGAGCTGGCCCAGGCGGTCCCGGTTTCGGTCTGGCCGTAGGTGTTGTTCACGAACAGTCGCCCGCCGCCCAGATTGCCGTTCACCCAGTGAAAGGTTTCGGGGTCCAGCGGCTCGCCTACCAGTCCGACCAGTTCTAATTTATCCAGGTCATAGTCGCGCACCAGCTCGTCTCCGGCGCGGCGCATCATCCGCAGGGCGGTGGGCGCAGTAAAAATCTTGGTGACGCCGTAGCGGCTCATGATGTCGTAGGGCCGCCCCAAGTCCGGCGTGTCGATGCTGCCCTCGTACACGACGTGGGTGGCCCCGTGCGCCAGCCCGCCCACCAGCGCGAAAATCGGGAAGGTCAGCCAGCCCACGTCGGCGGTGCACCAGTACACGTCGTTCTCGTGTAGGTTCAGCGCCCATTTCACGTTGGCGTAAGCCCCGGTCAAAAAGCCCAGGCCCGAATGCACCAGGCCTTTAGGTTTGGAGGTCGTGCCGGAGGTGTAGATGATAAAGCCGGGGTCGTTGGCTTCCAACCGGGCGGGTTCGGCGCGGCGCTCCGTGGCGCTGAGCAGCTCGTGAAAGTCCAGCTCGCCGTCTTTCAAGGGGTAGTCCGGGTCAATGCGCCGCGCCACGATGATCTGCGGGCGCGCCTGGGTGCGCCAGTCCATACCGCCCAGCGCCTCATCCAGCGTGCCTTTGAGGTCCACCGCCCGGCCCCGGCGCAGCGTGGCGTCGGTGCAGACGATGACCCGGCTGCCCGCGTCTTCCAGCCGGTCGCGTACCGCGTGGGCGCTAAAGCCTGCGAACACCACCGAATAGATTGCCCCGATGCGGTAGCAGGCGTGAATGGCGATAAACGCTTCAGGCGCGTTGGACAGGTAGACGGTGACCCGGTCGCCCTGTTCGACGCCCAGGTCCTGCAGGGCCGCCGCGAAGCGGGCGACGGCGTCGGTCAGCCGGCCGTAAGTCCAGCGCTCAGTGTGGCCGTCCTCGCGCTCGTACAGCAGGGCGGTGCGCTCCGGTGGATGACGGTCCAGGCAGTTCACGCTGACGTTGCCGGTGGCCCCCGGAAAATACCAGAAGTCGCCAAAAGTCCCCTCCAGTCCCCGCGTGGGCGGCTGAAACCAGTCGAGCTCGGCGGCTATTTTCAGCCAGTAGTCCTCAGCGGGTAGGTTCAGCCACTCCTGGGCCTGCGCCTGCGTATAGGGTGTCTCATCTTTCAGAACATCGGTGGGGTAAACCAGGGGCTGTTTTAAGAGGGCAAAGTCCATGCTCATGGGAACTCCTGACCGCGGGGGCCGGAGGTGAAGGTCACCATTTGCCGTGCCCCGCAGGAAAAATCCGGGTTTAGTTTTCGCTGTACGCGGTCATCCTAGCCCAAAGCCTGGCAGTTATCATGTCTGGCGCGCCGAAAGTGATGACATAGGCAAGGGGGCAGGGCAGGCGGCCTGCGCGCCCTTCTCGCTTAGAATGGCCCGCGTGAACCATGCTGATCCTGCCGCCCAGCCGCTGCTTGTCATCGACATCGGCAACACCAGCACGGTGCTGGGCCTGACCGATGGTGGAGGGCGCGGCCTGCGTGAAACCTGGCGGGTTCGCACCAACCGCGACCTGCTGCCCGACGATCTGGCGCGGCAGGTCCGTAGCCTCTTTGCGATGGGCGGCCACGCGTTGCCCCGGCAGGCGGTCCTGAGCAGCGTGGCCCCGCCGGTGGGGGAGAACTACGTGCAGGCGTTGGAGCGGCGCTTCGGGATGCAGACCTTTAGCGTGAACACCGCCAACCTACCCCAGGTCAGCGTGGAACTGGATGATCCGGGCGGCGTGGGCGCGGACCGGCTGTGTAACCTGTTCGGCGCACAGCCATACCTGGAGCGCGAGGGGGCGCAGTACGCAGTGGTCGTGGATTTCGGCACGTCCACCAACTTCGACGTGATCGGGCGCGGTCACCGCTTCCTGGGCGGCATTCTGGCGACTGGGGCGCAGGTGAGCGCCGACGCCCTGTTTGCCCGCGCCGCCAAGCTGCCGCGCATCGCCCTGGAAGCCCCGCCGCGTACCATTGGCAAAAACACGGTGCAGGCGCTGCAATCGGGGCTGGTCTTCGGCTACGCCGAAATGGTGGACGGTCTGCTGCGCCGCGTCCGCGCCGAGCTGGACGCCCCGGCGGTCACCATCGCCACCGGGGGCTTTGCCGGAGTGCTGGAAGGCATCTGCCGGGAAGTGGATTTCTATGATGAGGGCCTGACCCTGCGGGGCCTCATTGAGATGTGGCATTCCAGGCAGCAGGCAGAGGACTGAAAACGGCATGTCTCACGCTCTTTACATCGGACGCTTTCAGCCGCCGCACCACGCCCATCTGGCCTCAGCACTTGCTGCCCTGGAACACTCGTCCCAACTGACACTGGCCCTGGGCAGTGCCAATCTGGCCCGCAGCATCAAGAATCCCTGGACGCCTGCCGAGCGTGAGGAACTGTGGCGGTTGGCACTAGCGGCGGCGGGTGCAGACCTGGGCCGGGTGCGCTTTTGCGCGCTGCCCGACCGCTTCGACGCCGAGCGCTGGGCCGCCGATGTGCGCGGTCTGTTCGCCCCCGGCGATCCGGTCACGCTGGTGGGTTACGTCAAGGACGATTCGAGTGCCTATCTGCACTGGTTTCCAGGCTGGGAGCGGCTGGTCTTGCCGGAACTGGAAGGCGGTATCAGCGCCACCGAGCTGCGCCGCGCCTATTTTCTAGAGGGGCCGGACTCACCGCTGTTGCCGGGGCACTTGCCCGCCGCGACTCTGCCTTGGCTGCATGATTGGGCCAACACGCCTGACTATGCCCGCTTGCAAGTAGAGTGGCAGGCGGTCGATGCGGCCAAAACCCAGGTTCCTGCCGAGCAGCGTGAACAACTGTGGCTCTGGCGCGATGGGGAAGACATCTTGGTCCATCAAAGGCCCGGGCCAATCGGGGCAGGGCTATGGGAGTTGCCGGGTGTGGCTTTGCCTGCTGCTGTGGAGGGCGCAGGCACGCTCTACAGCGGCGGCGGGCGCACCCTGACCGGGCAGACCCTCAGTTGGGTGGCGCTGGCCGCTCCGCCCGCTGAGTTGCGCGCGGACTTGCAGCGCTTACCGCTGGCCGAGGCCTTGGTGAACCCTCGGCAGTTCTACGCCGATCACGCCGTCATTGTGGACAAGCTGCTGGACTGAGCTGAGAGAGCCGCACAGAGACTGTGTGCCACTTGACAGGTTTCTAGATGCCTTTAAGCGGCCTCGCCTCTGACAGATTCACTTCACCTGCGCGGCGTATACTCGCGGTAATGTTCCGAGTACCCAAAGTTCTAGACAAACTCTTTGACAATAACCAGCGCGACGTGAACACCATCTTGAAAACGGTCGTTCAGCCAGTCAATGCGCTGGAAGAAGAAATGAAGGCCACCGAAGACCTCGCCGGGGCATTCATGGAGCTGCGGCGGCGCGTGCAAGAAGGCGGCGAGACGCTGGACGACGTGATCGTTCCGGCCTTCGCGCTGATCCGCGAGGCGGGGAGCCGCTCTATCGGCAAACGCCACTACGACGTGCAGTTGATCGGCGGCACGGCACTGCACCAGGGCCGCATTGCGGAGATGCGTACCGGTGAGGGCAAGACGCTGGTGGCGACGCTGGCACTGGCCCTCAACGCGCTGGAAGGCAAAGGTTGTCACCTCGTGACGGTGAACGACTATCTGGCGAAGGTAGGCATGGAAGAAATGAGCCTGCTGTACCGCACCCTGGGCCTGACCGTGGGACTGGTCACGCGCGACATGCAGCCCAACCAGCGCCAGGCCGCTTACCGCGCCGACATCACCTACATCACCAACTCCGAACTGGGCTTCGATTATCTGCGCGACAACATGGCCCAGAGCAAGGAATCGCTGGTGCTGCGCGCCGATCACCCACTGCACTACGCCATCGTGGACGAGGTGGACTCCATCCTGATCGACGAGGCCCGTACGCCACTGATCATCTCGGGCGCCGCCGAGAAAGCCACCGACCAGTATTACGTCATGAGCAAGCTGATCCGCCGCTTGCAAAAAGGCGAACCCGCCGAGCCTGGTGTGCGTGAAGATCCCACTGGCGACTACACCATCGAGGAAAAGGGCAAGCAGGTTCACCTGACCGAAGGCGGCATCGACAAGATCGAGCGGCTGCTGGGCATGGATAACCTCTATAGCCCCGACAATATGGACAAGGCCCACATGATCCAGCAGGCCATCCGCGCCCGCGAGCTGTACCACCGTGAAAAGGACTACATCGTCAACGCCGAGGGTGAAGTGATCATTATCGACGAGTTCACGGGCCGCTCCATGCCGGGCCGGCGCTACGGCGAGGGTCTGCACCAGGCGATCGAGGCCAAAGAAGGCGTCAAGATCGAGAACGAGAACCAGACGCTGGCCACCGTGACCTACCAGAACTTCTTCCGGCTGTACGACAAATTTGCGGGCATGACCGGCACCGCCAAGACCGAGGAAAAGGAGTTCCTGGACATCTACGGCTCGGACGTACTGGTGATTCCGACCAACCGCCCTATTCAGCGTCAGGACCAAAACGATCTGGTGTACCGCACCCGTGGCGGCAAATATGACGCCGTGGTACGTGAGGTGCAGGAAATTCATGCCACGGGCCGCCCGATCCTGATCGGGACCGCCAGCATCAACACCTCCGAGGAGATGAGTGCCAAGCTGAAAGAGGCCGGCATCCAACACGCCGTGCTGAACGCCAAGTTTGAGGCGCAGGAGGCCAGCATCATCGCGCAGGCGGGCCGCAGCGGCACTGTGACTATCGCCACCAACATGGCCGGGCGCGGCACCGACATCATGCTGGGCGGCAACGACGAGTTCATGATTGGCGAGGCGCTGGAGCAGAACTTTGGGGTGAGCCGCTACGCGCCGGAAGCCGAGGCCCTGATCAAGGCCGTCAGCCGGGGGAGCGATCAGGTGTATGACCTGGGCGCACAGATCGCGGGCGTGACCCGTGGATTCGTGGAGCAGGCGGTGGCGCTGCACAACGATACCCTGGCTGACCGTCAGCGGGTCAAGGAACTGGGTGGTCTGCACATCATCGGCACCGAGCGCCACGAGTCGCGCCGGATCGACAACCAGTTGCGTGGACGCGCCGGACGTCAGGGTGACCCCGGCTCCAGCCGCTTCTATCTGTCTTTTGATGATGATCTGATGCGTCTGTTTGCCAACGAGCGCATCACGGCCATGATGGACCGGGTGGGCTTTGATGACTCCGAGGCTATTGAGGCCAAAATGGTCACCGGCGCGATTGAGAAAGCCCAGGCCCGCGTGGAGGACCGCAACTTCGGTATCCGCAAGCAGTTGCTGGAGTTCGACAACGTGATGAGCAATCAGCGCGAAACCATCTACGCACAGCGCCGCGAAGTGCTGCTGGGCGCCGACGAGGAAGTGGAACTGTCGGTCGAGGGCATGGTGGGCGATTACCTGGAACTGCTGCTGGACCAGTACGCCGCTCCTGAGCAGCCTGCCGAGGAATGGGATCTGGACGGCCTGCGCGCTTCGGTGCTGGACGCCGTGCCGCAGCTGGAGCACTTCGATTTCGAGGCGCTGCGCTCGGCCAACCCCGATGAGCTGGATCAGCTGCTGATCGGTGCCGCCGCCGACGCTCTGGAAGCCCGTAAAGAAGAACTCAGCCCCACCATGATGAACAGCCTGTCGCGTTACGTAATGCTGCAGGTGGTGGACCAGCACTGGAAAGAGCACCTTTACAACATGGACGTGCTGCGCCAAGGCATCGGCCTGCGCGGCTACGGCCAGCGCGACCCCTTTACCGAGTACAAGTTCGAAGCGACCAACATGTTCAACGAGATGATTGAAACCCTCAAGGGCGACGTGACCCAGCAGGTGTTCCGGATGCAGTTCGGGTAATTGCTCATGCGGACGGAGTGAGGAGCGACGGTTGTTCCTGCGGATGTGAGTCTTAAGCACAGAGCCGCCCCATCAAGTGCAGAAAACCAGGACGAAGGCCAGTGTTTCTTGGGCCTTCGTCCTGGTTTTCTGCGACCCTCTGTCCTATCTCAATTCCGGCAGCTCCAACAGGGCGTCCAGCGCTGCGTAGGCGTCGGGACGGGCCAGCAGCATCACCTCGTCGCCTCGCAGCAATCTGACGCTACGGCGGGGAAGCAGTACCTCGCCGTCACGCACCAGACCCACGACTTCCACACTGGGCGGTAGGGCCAATCGCCCGATGGCCACTCCACCCCAGGTACTGGGGACAGCGCGGCGGTAAATCTGCCGCTCGCCGTTTTCGCTGCCCTGATCACGGCGGGCCTCGGCTTCGGCCAGCACCAGGGCGGCGGCGTCGGCCTCAGCGGCGCGGCGGGAACGGGAAGCCACCTGTGCAGGCAGGAGACCCACCTCGCCGCTGAGCAGGTGGGCCAGCCCGGCGGCCAGCAGCGCAGCAGGCAGCACCGCGTCACCACCCCAGGCCACCGCCAGCAAGGTGGCCGCCACTGGAGTGTTATGGGTAACGGTCAAAAAGGCAGCGGCACCCAGCAGCGTGCCCAGTGCCGGGTCGCCGCCCAGCAATCCACCCAGGCCTGCCCCCAGCAAGCCGCCTAGGGCCAGACTGGGCAGCACGCCCGCCCCAAACGCCAGCCCTGCCCCCAGCGCCAGCAGCAGCCAGCGCCAGCCGGCGGTTTCCAGCGCGCCTGCGGCGTCCAGCATTCCGTTCAGGCCCAGGGCCATCCAGCCTGAACCGTCACCCAGCACCTGGGGTCCAACCAGCAATACCAGCACGGCGCTCAGCGCACCGAAGCCGGCGCCGGCTGCCAGTCGTTCGGTCGAAAAGCGTGGCTGGGGCAAGATGTCGCTCAGGCGCAGGACCAGCCACGCCAGAGCGGTAGCGACCAGCGTGATCAGCAGACCCGGAAGCAGGTCGCCCATCCCCAGACCGTCCATGACCGGGGGTTGGAAAAGTGGCCGGAATCCGAACACCGTTCCGTAGACCGCGTAGGCCGTAATGGCCGCCAGTACACAGGACATCAGCACTTCGTACTCGAATTCAAAGCGGCGGTACAGGACTTCGGCCACCAGTACGGCGGCGGCCAGCGGGGCGTGGAGTACGGCGCCTAAGGCTGCGGCTGTAGTCGCCAGAACCAGGGTGCGGTGTTCGCCGGCACTCAGGCGGGTGAGCAGTCCCAGCAGCCGCGTACCCAGGCGGCCCAGCGCGGCAAAGGCGGCGTCGCGGCCCACCAGCAGCCCGCCCGCCGAAGCCAGCGCGGCGGCGCTGAGGGTCTGCACTTCACTGTCCAGCGCCCAGCGCTCATCGGCGTCGCTGCGTTTACCCAGGCCAACCCGCACCATCTGATTCAGGGCCTCACCGTCACGGGGCATCAGCCAGACATACAGGGCTCCCAGCGCGGGCAAGAGCAGGAGCCCCAGCGCCTGCGGTGTCCCAAAGCTCATCATCAGTCCGCCTTCACCGGGTGTACCGGGTGGGGCGTAACCTGTAACGGCGCTGGCCGCCGAGGTCAGCACCCCCAGACCCAGCCGCAGCAGCGTTGCGAGCAGGCCAATCAGCACTCCGCCCAGCACGCTGAGCAGCACCAGCCTTGCACTCTGCCAGCGGCGCAGCAGGTTTTGACGGCTGAGTGGGGCAAAACTGGGCGGACGCACCTGCCTATGCTAAACCATCGGCCTGTTATCTCGGCTCCGGCGTTGGTCAGGTTCAGGGTCTACCGCCTCCCAGATAGGGTATGCTCTGGCGCAGATGTCTAGCGCTCCCACGCCACCGCCACCATCCCAGGATCCCCCAACCAGGGGCGCTCCTACGGGTTTGCGGAGCCGATGGTCACGGCTGGGACGGCGCATGAGTCGGGTGCCGCTGATGCTGATGACCACCTGTTTGCTCTGCGCTGTCGGAGCGGTGCAGACGGCAGTTCACCTGGGCACTGGGGTCTACAGATCCATGACTTGGACTGAGCAGACCCGCGAAGCTGAGGCCGAGAATGACCGCCTGCGAAACGACATTCAGATTCTCAAAGATGCCAAGGTCCAACTGAACTCCCCGCAGTACCTGGAGCAACTGGCCCGCTGCTGGGGCTATGTGGGCCGTGACGAAGCCGTACTGGTGGCCGAGTATGACCCGGAAAATGTCGGGGCCAACTGCGACGAGTACCGCCTGCCCTGAGGGCCAAGCCGCCTAGGCGGCCAGGAGTATGCTGCTCGCATGTCCCTGATGGTGATGGTCAGTGTGCCTTCCGAAGCGGCTCAGGCCCTGGCGCGTGCGCTGGTGCAGGAACGATTGGCGGCCTGTGTGCAGGCGTTGCCAGTCCAGAGCGTTTATCGCTGGGAAGGTGAAGTGCAGGAAGCCGCCGAAGTCGTATTGCTGATCAAGACGGTCGGCGAGCGCTATACCGATCTGGAACGGCGGGTCTGCGAGTTGCACCCATATGAGGTGCCTGAAATCGTAGCGCTGCCGGTGGACCGGATGCTTCCGGCCTATCAGAGTTGGTTGATGGAGCAGACCAGGCCCTAGCCCTCATCTTATGGGCTTTGAAGTGCCAGCCACTCGTCAGTGCTTCGTGACTGACACAGTGAATATGCAAGTTCCTTGTTCGCCGGATGTCACAAAAAGCCATCGCCCCGGCAATCATTTGCCGGGGCGATACTGTGGCGGGCCCTGAAGGACTTGAACCCTCGACCTACGGTTTTGGAGACCGCCGCTCTACCAACTGAGCTAAGAACCCGCATCTCACCAGGTATTTCTGGAAAGGCTGGAACAGTTTAGCAGCCCACTTGGCTCTGTGCAAGCGTTTGGCAAGCCGCTGAGAACCGGCCATGAGAAGAAGCTGGAAGAAGCTGGAGGTCGGCCGTTTCCCAGCTCAGCAGGGACCTGCAAGATGACGGGCAACTTCAGGTTAAGATGGCCGACAAGGATACAACCCAACTGTCTGCCCTAAACCGAGTGGGGTTCCATCCTGCCCTGCACCCGCCTATGACTCATGAGGAGAAATGCACCGCCTATGACACAAATCACACCGAACCAAGCTGCCCCCGATACCATTGCCGCTACCCGCAACCGCATTCTGGTCACCACCGACGGGAGCGAACTTGGCAACCGCGCCATTGATCATGCCCAGTCGCTGGCCCAGCCCTTGGGCGCTGATCTGGTCATCCTGTATGTGCAGCGTGATGCCAGTGGTCCTATGGAAGAATTCGGTAAGGACCGCGTGACACCTGCAGACATCAGGCGCCGCAAAGAGGAAATGACGGCGGAGCTAAGCCAGCGTTACCCGGAAGCCAAACTACGCTTCGAGCCGCGCCTGGGCCAGAAGGTCGGCAACATCGTGATGCGGGTGCGCGAACAGGAACAGGCCAAGATGATCGTGATGTCGACCCACGGACGCACGGGCCTGCGCCGCGCTGTGCTGGGAAGCGTGGCTGAAGACATCATGCGCCATGTCCGTGTTCCTGTCTTACTGGTCAAGGCGGATCAACCTGTGGTGGAATGGCACGGCTAATCCTTAGTGCTGAGGAAATTAAACGGCCAGCCTACGATGGGCTGGCCGTTTGGTCAGACAGTGCCTTTACAGCACCCCGCCTCCCAGCATCAACCGCAGCGCAGCCAGGCCGATGATCACGGCGTTGAA
Source organism: Deinococcus radiophilus (assembly GCF_020889625.1). Classification (GTDB taxonomy): domain Bacteria; phylum Deinococcota; class Deinococci; order Deinococcales; family Deinococcaceae; genus Deinococcus; species Deinococcus radiophilus. Next base: position 1,235,448 of record NZ_CP086380.1, on the reverse strand, counting down.
GGTGGTGGCTCCCCGGTCACGTGCCAGCACGCCGAGCAGCAGTCCCAGCAAGGCTGGGGGCAGGGCCGCAAACCAGTTGACCCAGCCCAGCAACGGCAGAAACCCGGCCAGCAGTCCCAGCAGGGCCAACACACCCAGAACGATAGACATGGTTCTCATGCCAGTCAGTACGTACTTTAGGAGGCCAGGGTTCCCAGGGGAGGAACTAACGCATTCTCAAGTATGGCTGAATCCGTCGCAGTGGGACTGGCCAGGCTTGCTCTGTGGCACGGAAAAACCCACCTCGCTGAGGGTACAGATGTTTATCCCCTAAGCCATCTGGCCTACTGCCCCTGACCGGCCCCCAGGTGTAGCCTGAGCGGTGTGACCCGAACTTCCCGAACCTCTTCTCAGCGCCTGCCGAATGGGGCCAAAGCACGCGCTCCGCTGGTGCTCGCAGCGCTACGTGTGCTGTACCCAGCGGCCCGCACCGAGCTGGAGTTCCGTGATCCCTTTGAGCTGCTGGTGGCGACGGTCCTAAGTGCCCAGGCCACCGACGTCAGCGTGAACGCTGCTACGCCGGCGCTGTTTGAGGCGTATCCGGACGCCGCTGCCATGAGCCGGGCGGAACCTGAAGACATCGAGCCGTATATTCGCCGGATCGGACTTTACCGGGCCAAGGCCAAGAACCTGGCGCTGCTGGCGCGTCAGCTGATGGAGCGGCACGGCGGCGAGGTGCCGGATAACTTTGATGCAGTGGTGGCCCTGGCCGGGGCAGGGCGCAAGACGGCCAACGTGGTCCTGAGCAATGCTTATGGGCGGCCTGCCATCGCAGTGGACACCCATGTGGGGCGGCTTTCGCGGCGGCTGGGCCTCAGTGCCCAGACCAATCCGGACAAGGTCGAAGCCGACCTGATGCGGCTGTTTGACGCTGCTGACTGGATTTTTCTGCACCATGCCCTGATCTTGCATGGGCGGCGGATCTGCCTGGCCCGGCGGCCACTGTGTGGCCAGTGCGTCATGGCCAGTTTCTGCCCCAAGATTGGCGTAGAGGAGGGCTGATGCCATGGACCCGGCCCCGTTTCGGCTACTCGCGGCAAATCTGGCTTTTCCTGGCGGCCAGCTTTTCGTTCGGGCTATCGCAGGCCTTCATCAGTCTGTTTCTGAACTTCTACCTGCGTGAACTGGGTCTGGGGCCGGAGTGGCAGGGCATCGTGAACGCGCTGCCGGCCTTGACCCTGGCGGCTGTCAGCTTGCCGCTGGTCGTGCTGGCCCGCCGGCTCAGCAACGCCCGCGTGATTCAGCTGGGGGCGGGGTTGACCGTGCTGGGGCTGTCGCTGCTGGCTCTGGCGCCCGGAGCGCTGCTGGCGGTGGTCGGGGCACTCCTGCAGGGCATGGGCAGCGCCGCACTGTCGGTGTCAGGCGCGCCGTTCATGGCCAACAACTCAGATGAGCGTACGCGGGTGGGCCTCTTTACCATCCAGAGTGCCCTGATGGTTGGTGCGGGGTTCGTGGGCAATATGCTGGGCGGGCAGTTGCCAGCGCTGTATACCGGCTGGGCGGGGGGCGACCCCGGCGGCTTGGACGCCCTGCGTGCCGCCATGCTGGTCGCGGCAGGCCTGCAACCCAGTGGCAAACCTGCGCAGCCTGGGCGTAGCGGGGCACTGAGCATTCATGACCGCCCCACCATGTTCCGGCTGGTTTTGCCCAGCATGTTTGTGGGACTGGGCGCTGGGGCGACCATTCCATTTCTGAATGTCTATATCGAGGGACGTTTCGGCATCAGTTATGCCAGCTTGGGGGCGCTGTTTGCCTGGACCAGTCTGGCAACGGCGGTGACGGTCCTGATTCAGCCCTGGCTGGTGCGGCGACTGGGCCAACTGGGAGCGGTACTGGCGGTGCAAGCGTCCAGCTTGCCGTTTCTGGTGATGCTGGGCTTTTCGCCATCTTTGTGGATGGTCACGGTTGCCCTGTTTGTGCGCGGCGCACTGATGAACGCCACCGGGCCGGTCTACTCGTCCTATGCCATGTCGGTGCTCCGTCAGGCGGACCGCCCGATGTATTCGGCCGTCAATACGATTGCGTGGAGCGGTTCCTGGGCACTGGCCAGTCTGGCCTCTGGGGCGCTGCGGGCTTCAGGTTGGTTTGACTTTGCGACCAGTTTCAATATCCTCTTCGGCTTCACGCTGCTGATGTATATCGCCAACACTCTGGCCATCTATCTGGGAATCTTCTTGCCGGATCGCCGCGGCGAATTGCAGCCCATCCCTGAGGCGCAAGGGGAGACGTTCTAAGCGTCATTGAACACAGTTCAAGGAGATATTTACGTTCTGGTCAGTATTTTACAGTTGGTCTGGACAGCCCCAGCGGACACATGCACTAGACTCTGGGATATGACCGATGCACCACAGCCCAGTGCCAGCAGTACCGACGCCACACCAACCACCGGGGGCGGGCATCCCCTGGCCCAGCTGTTCGAGGTGCAGGAGCTGGACCGTCAGCTGGATAGCCTGAGCGCCCGTGAGGCTGAGTTGCCTGCAGAACTCGTAGAGCTGCGCCGCGAGATGGATGATCTGAACAACCGCCTGGAAGACACCGAGATGGTGCTGGAGCGCGTCGAATCTCAGACGCGTACCCTGGATCTGGACCTGAAAACCACCCGCGAACAGATTGAGCGGACCCGCACTGAGCAGGAGAAGAATGCCTTTGATGCCCGTGCCCAGACCCAATTTGGGGCGCGGCTGCAACAGCTCAGCGAGCGGGCTGAGGAGATGGAAGAGGACCTGGCCCCCCTGCGTGAGCGCGAAAGTGACCTGCTGACCCAGGCCAAGACCCTGCGTGAGCAGCACCGTGGCCTCCGTCCCCGCCTAGGCGAGCTGGAAGACGCCGATGAGCAGCGGATCTCCGATCTGCGGGCTTCGGGCGCCGATATGCGTGAGCAGCGCACCGCCTTGCTGGGCAGTCTGGACCCCCGCACGGCCAAGGAATACGAAACCATTCGCCGCGCTAAAGGTGGCGTGGGGATCGCGACCCTGACTTCCGGCCGCTGCTCGGCATGTAATGTCAGCCTTCCCGTCAATGTGCAGCAGCGGGTGGCCGCGGCCAAGGTGCCCCCAGTCAAATGCCCTTCCTGTGGGCGTTTTCTGTTGTCTCCCAATGCCTGAGCAAGTCGCCCACCCACGCTGACCCTACACCGCCGCTTTCCCCTCGGAGGATGCTTTTCCCATGTCTCAGTCCCCCCAGTCCAGCAGCTCTCAGTCCGCTCCGTCCGTCCCTAGTGATGGGCAGCGCGAATTTGTCGCACAGCACTTTGATGAAAATGCCCAGCACATCGCCCGGCGTCAGTATCTCCAATCGGGTGACGGCGATCTGAGCGGCATGTTCAGCCGCATTGCCCACTGGGTGGCTGCGGCCGAACCTGAAACTGAGCGTGAACGCTGGGCCAGGGAGTTCTTCGACCTGATGGCGTCCAAGCGCTTTTGCCCCGGCGGGCGCGTGCTGGCCGGAGCCGGGACCCAGCATGGCAATGTGCTGAACTGTTTCGTGCAGGGTGCCACCGAACATGATCCCAGCTCGTTTGCCGGGGTCATGGAAGTGGCGCGCAAACTGGCACTGGTCACCAAAGTGGGCGGTGGCAACGGGGTGAATCTGGACATCTACCGTCCACGCTCCGAGGGACGACAGGGCGGTGGTGTGCGCGGATGGGCCTATATGAGTGCCGCGCACCCGGACGTGCAGGACTTTATTGAAGGTCTGATGCGCCCGCCTACCCAGCCGGACGGTGACAAGGAAGCGGTCGCGGTTCGCAACTGGACCCGCGTGGTGTATGGACAGGCCATTTCCCCTGAGCTGACCCGCCTGGCCCGTCAAAATGGCGTGCAGATCGTCTCGTCGCTGCCTGAGAACGTGCCTGGCGTGCCCGATGACATGGGCGGCATCATTGAGGCGGCCCGTCAGGTGGCCGAAGCGGCTGGTCTGGGCAGTGAACCTCGCCTGGACCTGAGCGACATGCGCCCCGAAGGTGCACCGATCAAAGGATCGGGCGGCACCAGCAGCGGTCCGGTCAGCTTCCTGCTGGAAATCTTCGACAACTTTCTGGAGTGGGCCAACCGGGGTGCCGAGGGCAGTGGGCCAGTCAACACGCTGCGTTATGTGTACGCGCCGGTCCTGCGGGTGGTCAGACAGGGCGGCACCCGGCGCGGCGCGGGGATGGCGACCATTTCCATCGGTCACCCTGACATCCTCGACTTTCTGACCGCCAAGGATCTAGACCGTGAGGGCGCGGAAGGGGACATCAGCACCTTCAACATCTCCATCCTGATCGGGGAGGCCTTCTGGGAGACGCTGCAGCAAGACGCTCCCTGGGCACTGATGCCCCAGGAAGTGCCTGGCAAGTATTATCTGGCCCCGCAAGACGGCGACTATAGCGGCAGCTTGCCGGAGCTGCCACTCCGTGAGGAGGACGGCGCCCAGGGCATTCCGGTGTACCGCAGCGGCGTGCCTGCACGGTGGATCTGGGACCAGATCGCCCAGCACGCCTGGAGCACCGGCGAACCGGGCCTCATCTTCAATGACCGCGTGAACGAGCACAGCGCCTTGAAGAACCTGGGCAAACGCTATGAGATTCGCAGTACCAATCCCTGCGGCGAGATTCCCCTTACCGTCGGTGAGCCCTGTGACCTGGGCGCGATCAACCTGGCCGCCTATGTCAAAGGCAGCGAGTTCGACTTTGAAGGCTTCCGGGCCGATGTGCGGACCAGTGTGCGCTTCTTGGACGATGTGCTGGATGTCAACGTCTTTGCACTGGAAGACAACCGCGAGGCCAGTCAGGACTTGCGCCGTCTGGGCCTGGGCGTGATGGGTCTGGCCGACGCGCTGATCAAGCTGGGCTTGCGCTACGACTCGGAAGCGGGCCGCGAAACGATCTACGACATCATGACCGCGCTGCGGGAAGAGGCCGTGGCCGAAAGTGAGCGTCTGGGCGCTGAGCGCGGCGTGTATCCGGTGTTTGAGCGTCATCAGGAGCAGATTCCACACGGGCCGCGCCGTAACGTGGCGGTGCTGACCGTGGCCCCCACCGGAACCACTTCCATGCTCATGGGCGTGAGCAGCGGTATTGAGCCGGTGTTCAGCCCCTTTATCTGGCGCAAGATCGGCGCCGAGTACCGCGCTCTGCTGCACCCGCTGTTCGTGGAGATGCTGGGCAGCTACCCGCCCGCCGCTGGGATGGACAAGGGCGGCGAGTGGGACTGGGACCGGGTCACCGAGGCCGTCAGCGAGAATCACGGCAGTGTGGTGGGCCTCAGCTTTATTCCAGACGCCCTCCAGCAGGTCTTTGTGTGCGCCCACGACATCTCGCCGCAGGATCATGTGCGGATGCAAGGCGCGGTGCAGCGGGCCTTTGATGATGGTGGTCAGCATGCGGCCAACAGTCTTTCGAAGACCATCAACCTGCCCAACGATGCCACCGTCCAGGATGTGCAGGACGCCTACGCCGAGGCCTACCGCACCGGCTGTAAGGGCATTACCGTGTACCGTGACGGTTCGCGGCAGTTCCAGGTGCTGAGTACCTCCAAGGGCAAGAAAAAAACGGCAGAGCAGGAGGCCAGCGGTGAAGCGAGTGTCAACGTCGCTGCTGAGAGCCGGAGCACCCCGGCGGGCAAGCCTGTGTTTCCCCGCCCTGCCCGCCTGAATGGCGTGACCGATATGGTCAAGCTGACCGACCCCGGCACTGGGCAGCGCCGTTCGTTCCTGGTCACAGTGAACAGCATGAACGGGCACCCTGTAGAAGTCCTGGTCACCTCTGGCCGCGCCGGAGACGAGGCCAACGCTGACAGCGAGGCGCTGGGCCGGGTGGTGAGTATCGCGCTGCAATACGGTGTGCCTGCCGAGGCTCTGGTCAAGACCCTGCGGGGGATCAATGGCGGTCTGTTCGGCTCGTACAATGGCCGTCTGGTCGGGTCCAAGGCCGACCTGATCGCCGTAGCGCTGGAAACCTTCGGCAAGGACCTTAAGAATGTGGCCCCTGCGCCCATGCTCAGTGGCGGCAGTGGCCAGCCGGAGACAGCGCCGGGCAGTGGCGTCAGCACCGACGAACTCGGCAGCCGTGAGCGTTGCCCGATGTGCGGGGAGCGGGCAGTGATCCGCGAAGAAGGCTGCCTGAAGTGCCAGGCGTGTGGCTACAGCAAGTGCGGCTAATGGGATCGGAGAAGCTCCCCCAGCGGCAACTGACGTAAGAGAGACGTTCATTTACGCCTGCTATGCTGGGCAACGTTGGCCCGTGGGTCCTCATACCTGCGGTGCATAAAGCGCCATTGCATACGCCAAGGCTCTGGCCCGCTTCATTTTTATTCTTCGCAAAGAGGTATCTCCATGAACATTGTCCTGACTATTTTTCTGATTCTGTACGCCCTGGTAGCGGTGGGGCTGGTCTTCTTCGTACTGCTGCAAACACCCAAGCAAGCTGGGATGTCGCCGAGCATGGCGTCGGGCGGCGACCTGTTTGGCGGCCAAGGGGTGGAAGGCGGCCTGGTCCGTACCTCGGCCATCCTGGGGGGGCTCTTTATGCTGCTGGCCCTACTGATCAACTACGTTTCGTAACGACTCTACAGATGGACCTCGGCCCCACTTAGCCATGCGCTATGCTGGGGCCGTTAATTTTAATTTATTCTCGGCGGAACCCCCACCGCTGCGGCGCCCGTTCGGTGTGGCGCAGCTGACTTGTTATACCGGCGGTCTGCATAAAGGGCGGTGCGGACTTTCGCGCTGTCTGGACCCTGAGAAACTTAAACCGTGTATGATGACGGGCGTGTTCCGAAGTGGAAGTGGAGGAGAAAAATGACCCAACAGGGCGAAGTCCTGCTGTCCGTTAAAGGACTAAAGACGTATTTTCATACTGACGAGGGTGTCGTCAAAAGCGTTGATGGAGTAACCTTCAGCATCAACAAGGGCGAGACCCTCGCGGTTGTGGGTGAGTCGGGTTCCGGTAAAAGCGTCACCAGTCTCAGCGTGATGCGCCTGATCCCCATGCCCCCCGGCGAAATTGCCGACGGCGAGATTCTGTTCAATGACCAGGGCACTGTCAAGGATCTGACCAAAGTGTCTGAGGCGGAAATGCGCGGCATTCGCGGCAACGAGATCTCCATGATCTTTCAGGAGCCGATGACCTCGCTGAACCCGGTGTACACCGTGGGCGACCAGATTTCCGAAGCGGTGATGCTGCACCAGAACAAGAATGCCAAGGACGCCCGCCAGGTCGCCATTGACATGCTGCGCTTCGTGGGCATTCCTGCGCCCGAAAAGCGTGTGGACGAATACCCCCACCAGTTGTCGGGCGGCATGCGTCAGCGTGTGATGATTGCTATGGCGCTCTCGTGCAACCCGGCCCTCCTGATTGCCGACGAGCCGACCACTGCACTGGACGTGACCATTCAGGCGCAGATTTTGGACCTGATGCGCAAGTTGCAGCAGGAGATTGGCATGTCCATTCTGTTTATCACCCACAACCTGGGCGTGGTAGCTGAAATGGCTGACCGCGTAGTGGTGATGTATGGTGGACGGGTCGTGGAAGACGGCACCGTGCTGGAAATCTTCAAAGCACCCCGTCACCCCTATACCATGGGGCTGCTGAACTCCATCCCCCGGCCCCTGACCGCCGAGGAATCGGCCAACAAGAGCAGCCTGCGCCTGGAAGCCATTCCCGGCAACGTGGTCAACCCACTGAATCTGCCGCCCGGCTGCGCCTTCGAGCCGCGCTGCAAGTTCGCGTTGCCCGCCTGCCGCGAAGCTGTGCCTGCCCTGGAAGACACTGGCGGCGGCCACACCTCGCGCTGCATTCGCTGGCAGGAGTTTGACCAGGTTCAGGAAGGCGGCGGCGACTACCACGCGCTGCGTAGCCGGGAGGTGATTGAATGACCCGCAATGAGAATGAAGTGAAGGATCTGCAACCGGGTCAGGCCGTCACTGAAGTGCTGACTGCCGAGCCAGGTGGTGTCAGTCAGGTGTCCGGAGTGCCGGTACACGGTGTACAAGCCGCTGTGCCCGAAGCTGCACCAGTGGCGACCACAACGGTCCCGACTGGTGAAACCGTGTCTGTGGTCATCGGTAACTCGGTGACCACTGGCGAGCCTGTCATGGGCGAACAGCGTATCCACGCTGGCAAGCTGGGCCAGTCCCAGCAGGAAGAACCCCTCCTGAGCATCCGCGACCTCAAGATGCATTTCCCGATCAAGGGTGGCTTCTTTGGCCGTCGGGTCGGTGCAGTGAAGGCGGTGGACGGCGTGAACTTCGACCTGTTCCGGGGCGAAGTGGTGGGTCTGGTGGGCGAGTCGGGTTCCGGCAAGACCACAGTCGGCCGTGCCCTGCTGCGTCTGCTGGAGCCAACTGGCGGTGAAGTGACCTTTAAGGGGAAGAACGTCATCGCCATGAACAAGACCCAGCTGCGTGAAGCCCGGCGCGACATGCAGATTATCTTCCAAGATCCCTTTGCCAGCTTGGACCCGCGCATGACCGTCGAGGACATCATCGGTGAGGCGCTGGATATCCACAAGCTGCACCAGGGCGCCGGGCGCAAACAGCGCGTGGCCGAACTGCTGGAGCGCGTAGGCATCCGCCCCGAGCAGATGGTCCGTTACCCTCACGAGTTCTCGGGTGGTCAGCGTCAGCGTATCGGGATTGCCCGCGCCCTTGCTGTGGACCCAGACTTCATCGTGGCCGACGAACCAGTGTCGGCGCTGGACGTGTCCATTCAAGCGCAGGTGGTCAACCTGATGCAGGACCTTCAGCAGGAACTGGGCCTGACCGTGCTGTTTATCGCGCACGACTTGCTGGTGGTGGAGTATATCTGTGACCGCATCATCGTGATGTACCTGGGTAAGATCATGGAGATTGCCCCCAGCCACGAGCTGAACAGCGATCCTCAGCACCCCTACACCGAGGCGCTGCTGTCGGCGGCTCCGGTACCTGACCCCACCATCAAGCGTCAGCGCATCATCTTGCAGGGTGACATTCCCAGCCCGATCAACCCACCCAGCGGCTGTGTGTTCCGCACCCGCTGCCGCTACGCGATCCCCGAGTGTGCCGAGGTTATTCCGGCGCTGCGTGAAGTCAAGCCGGGCCACTTCAAGGCCTGCATTCGCGACGACATTCTCTAAGCGGATGCCTGACTGCCCCCTGCCTCCGGGTAGGGGCTTTTTTTATTGCAGGGGCTGACGGAAACCTGACTCCAAATGAATCTTTGACCACTTTGTCTTTAACGCTCCTCCCGCACAGCTACGCCACATTCGGCCTATGCAAAAGAGGCAAGCAAGGCGGGTAGGGTTGGGTGGAATGTTGCTTCTGGCGGCACTGGGAGCAGCAGGTTTTGGTCTGGTGGCAAGTCAGGGGGGGAGCTTGCCAGGCATGACCGCACAGGCGCAGGGTACGGTCGCTAGAGCTCAGGCTCCGGCGGCCAGCACGCTGCGGTTGTACGGCCAATTCGCCGAAGTTCGCACCCCTGTGACAGCGCAGGGCGAGACGCTCCGTTATGCCTGGCCCGAAACCGCCTGGGAGGGGCTGGTGCCTGGCTCGCTGGACCTGGAAGACCTGCCCTACACCCGCGCTGTTCATGCGCTGAATGATCCCTGGTTGGGGCGATATGAGGGTGAGCGGGTCACGCTTTATGAGGAAGGCCGTGCCAGCAACGTGACGCTGATCCGCGCCCGCGACGGCCTGATTCAGGACCGCCGGGGCCAGTTCCGGCAGGTGCCACTGTCGCAGCTGGGGGTGCCGGACCAGCCGCCGCTGCGCGGTGAGGGCGTGACCACTTCCACTTTTGACCTGAGTGCACCCGGCAGTGGCACGCTGGCCTACCTGACCAGATCATTGGGCTGGGAGCCGCGCTACACCCTGGCACTGGATGAGGGTGAGCCGCAGCTCTCGGCGCTGGCCGACCTGCACAACCGCAGCGACCTGAGCTACGAGGTGGGTGATACCGAACTGCTGGCGGGCCGCGTGGAACTGATTCCCGGCGCGGCCTATCCGCAGGCAGGGACGGCGACCATGACAGCAGAGACCAGTGCGGCCCGCGCCTACGACATTGTGGGTCTGGAAGGGCTGAACGGCATTTACCGCTATGGTCTGTCCGGCCCCTTTGAATTGCCCGCCCAGAGCACCGTCACTCTGCCATTCATGCAGCCAGAGCTAAAAGACTTTGAGGACTACGCGGGCCTGAACACCAGTTTCAGCGGCCAAAGCAGTGAAGGGGTACTGAGCCGCTTTTACCGCTTTACGCTGGACCAGCCGCTGCCCGGTGGCACGCTGACCGTGCGTGAACAGGGGCGCCTGGCCGGGCAGACCCGTCTGAACGAGATTGCGGCAGGGCAGCCCACCGAATTTTCGCTGGGCCGTGACCCGGACGTGACTTATATCCGCACCGCCAAGAAAGGTGAAGTGGTCCCCGAAGGCAAGCAGAAGCGGGTCAGCTATAGCGTGTCTTACACTCTGAAGAATGCCCGCTCTGAGCCAGTTCGCGCTGAGATCACCGAGGAAATGTACCAGGCGGGCCGCGTGAGCGGGGACGCTGAGGCCGAGGGGCAGCGCCTTCGCCTGACCGCCGAGATCCCAGCGGGTGGTGAGGTGACACGGACCTTCACCGTGAGCGTGTTGCAGTGATGGAATGGGTTGTCCGTTGCCTCAAGGACGGCTGCACCTACCATCACCTGTCCCTCATGATCCGTCAGCCAGGAAGTGGAACAGTAACGGTATGAAACAAATTTTTGCTGCTCTCCTGGCCGCGCCACTGTTGCTGGGAGCTGCCTCGGCCCAGACCCAACCTACCCAGGCTCCGGCGACGACCACCAATGCAGCCACGCGCACCCTCAGCACCGACCTGCGGATTTACCAAAACTTTGCTGAAGTGCGCCAGCCGGTCGCGCCGCAGCAAGGTACCCTGACGGTGATCTGGCCGCAAAGTGCCTGGTCGGGCCTGATCCGTGACTCGCTGGACCTGGAGGGCCTGCCCTACACCCGCGCCGTCCACCAGACCCAGGGCAGCTGGCTGGAAAATATGGAAGGCCGTGAGGTCGTGCTGTACGAGGACGGACGCGAGCCGCAGACCGTGACGCTGGTGCGGGCGCGTGACATCCTGATCCGCGACGCTCAGGGGCTGTACCGCCGGGTAGACGCACAGGGCCTGGCGCTGCCGGAATTGCCCCCAGAAAGCGGCTATGGAGCCCTCCCAGTCAGCACCTTCACCTTGGCTCCGCAGGCCAGCGGCACCGGCGTCTTAAGCTACCTGACCCGCTCGGTCAGCTGGACGCCGCGCTACACGCTGACGGTAGGGGACAGCGGCGCACAACTCTCGGCGCTGGCCGACATCACCAACGGCACTGAACTGGCCTATGAGGTCGGCGAAACCGAACTGCTGGCCGGAGACGTGAACCTGAACAATGATGGCCGTATGTACCGCACTGAAGCTATGTATGACACGGTAGCCACTTCTGCGCCAGCGTCAGCTGGGAATATCGTGCAGCAAGAAAGCCTCAACGGCATCTACCGTTATGCCCTGGACCAGACCTTCTCGCTGCCGGCCAGCAGCACCGTGACTCTGCCGTTTATGACCCCCAAGGTGCAGGAGTTTGAGGGCTATGTGGGCCTGAACCGCGGCTTTTCTGAGTCGGGCGATGAAGGCGTGCTGGAGCGCTACTACCGCTTCAAGTCGGACCGGGCCTTGCCCGGCGGTGGCGTCACTGTACGTGAGCAGGGGCGCGTAACCGGGCAAACCCGCATCTCCGAGACGGCTCCGGGGCGTCCGGTGGACTTTAGCCTGGGCCGTGACCCAGAGGTGAGCTATGTGCGGAGCGTCAAAACGGTCAGCCGTACAGCCCGCTCGGCGGTATTCGAGGTGACCTATCTCCTCAAGAACAGCAAGAAGCAGCCGGTCCGCGCAGAGATCAAGGAAACTGTTTACAACGACCGCGCCCAAGTGAAGGGTGAAGGTGTGACCCAGAACGGCAACCAGGTGTCCTTCGAAGTGACCCTGCCCGCTGGCGGTGAAGTGACCCGCACCTTCACGGTGACCATCCCACAGCAATAAGTTTCGATCCGGCCATATGCGCCCGTTCCTCAAGTGGGGACGGGCCTTTTTTCTGACCTTTACCCGCCCAGGCAGTGGCATACTGCTGGGCATATGTCTGACGCTGCTCAGCTGAATTCCGTCCTGTCCACCTCCCAGCCACGCCGCCGCGTCTTGCTGCTGGCCGGGGGCCAGTCCGAAGAACATGAGGTCAGCCTGTCCAGCGCCCGTTCGGTGCTGGCCGCGCTGCCCGCCGACCGCTACGACGTGACGGCAGTCGTGGTCTCTAAGGAAGGCCGCTGGCTGCCCAGCAGTGAAACTGAGCGGGTCCTGGGCGTGGGCTCTGCTGATACGGGGGGTGACTCCATGCTGACGCGGGTGGCAGAGGCAGCGGGCTACGATGTGGTGTTCCCGCTGCTGCACGGTCCGATGGGCGAAGACGGCACGGTGCAGGGTCTGTTGACGCTGGCGGGCCTCCCTTTTGTGGGCAGTGGCGTGCTGGGCAGCAGTGTGGGTATGGACAAGATCATGACCAAGCGGGTGCTGGAAGCGGTCGGCATTCCGCAGGTGGCCTGGCGGCAGGCGGCCCGCGCCGAGTGGCGGCGTGACCCACAGGGGGTGCGTGACCGTGCCGCCGAGCTGGGCTTTCCGCAATTTGTTAAACCGGCCAACATGGGCAGCAGTGTCGGTGTAAGCAAGGTGCATGACGCGGGCGAGTTGGACGCGGCGCTGGACCTGGCCTTCCGGCATGACCGCCGGGTGATTCTGGAAGCGATGGCCGCCAGCAAACCCCGCGAGATTGAGGTGGGTGTACTGGGCAATGATGATCCCATTGCCAGTCCGGTAGGAGAACTGCGCTTCGCAACCGAGTTCTACGACTACGACACCAAGTACCAAGCGGGCCGCGCCGAAATGCTGATTCCCGCGCCACTGCCTGCTGAGGTCTCAGAGCGCGTGCGCGAACTGGCCATAGAGGCTTTCCGCGCCCTGGACTGCGCAGGCCTGAGCCGGGTGGACTTTTTCTATGACGAGCAAACCGGCGAAGTGCTGCTTAACGAGATCAATACCATGCCCGGTTTTACCACCACGTCCATGTATCCGTCGTTGCTGGAGGCCCACGGCCTGAGCTACCCGGAACTGGTGACGCGACTGATTGAGCTGGCGCTGGAAGAGCGCTGAAGCTGTTCGGGGCGGTCACGGGATGTGTTGAGCATCCGCAACAGCCGATGCTGTGACAGTCCTGCCAGGATAACTGAGTGCATACTCAGGTATGCCCCGGCCTAGAATCATTCAAAACGAAGATCTGGTGGCGGTGGCCCGCAGTGCCTTTCTGGAACAGGGTGTCGGCGTCAGTACCGCAGAAATTGCGCGTCAGGCCGGCATCTCCGAAGGAACGCTGTTCAGCCGCTTCGCCACCAAAGAAGACCTGCTGCGTGAGGCCATTGGCCTGAGCAGCTACGGTCACTGGCGCTCCGAACTCCTCTCGTCGGTAGGAAAGGGTGATAATCGCGGTCAGTTGGAGCGCTGCGCCATGCTGTATCTTCAGGAATCGGAGCAGGTGTTTGACGTGCTGCTGCTGGTTTTTTCGCGTGGACACGCTCCCGAACACAACCCACTGCTGACCAGCTTGGGTAACCCGCTGGCTGACGACACCGCAGCCCTGGCGGCCTATCTGCGTGCCGAAACCGGGCTGGGACGGCTGCGCCCGCTGGACACTGAACTGACCGCCATGACCATCACGGGCAGCTTAAGTGGCTGGCTGTGGCATGGCCGCATGTGTACCGCAGAGATCGGTGGGACAACCGCTGAAGACGCTGCTGCACGCGATCCGGGTCGGTTTGTGCGGGGGCTGTTCGACCTGCTCTGGCCTGGCATGGAGCCACGTTAGATGGCCGCCGTGATCCCTGTCCTTCACCGAACTGCCCATGAAATGAGTTTGTCCTTGAAAACTGACCGCTCGTTCAACACACTGTCGCTTGTGGCGATGAATCCGGTCGCCAGCCTCTTTCCCTTCTTGCCCACTACAAATCAGGTGAACCCATGAAGAAAACCCTGTCCCTAACCTGGCTGTTGTTCGGCGCACTGGCGCTTGTCAGCTGCACGCCCACTGAAACGACCGCCCAGACGGCAACGGTCACCACGGAGACGGCCACGCCAGTTTCCAAGGCCGCCGCTCAGCCGGTGCGGGTAACCACCGCCCGCACCGGCGAGCTGCAAGTGGAACGCCGCGTGACCGGCAGCACCGAAGCCCGCCGCGTAAGCAACGTGGCGGCCCTGAGCAGTGGAGCGCTGCTAAGCTACGCGGTGGCCGAAGGGGCCAGTGTGGCCCAGGGGCAGGTGGTGGCCCAACTGGACACCACCGATGCCGAGCAGGCCCTGGCGAATGCCCGCAGCCAGCTGGACCAGGCCCGGCTTGGGCTGGCGTCTTCGCGTCAGAGCCTGACCGAGAACCGCACCGCCCTGGAGGCGTCGGTGACGGCGGCGCTGTCCAGCCTGAATGTGGCGCAGCGTGAACTGAACCGGACCGAGACGGCCTCTCCAGCCGCCACGGCCTCGCAGTTGGACGCTGCCCGTGACCGGGTGACCCAGGCCCGCGCTGGAGTCGCGCAGGCGCAGGCACAACTGGACCTGAACCGCGCAGGGCAGGGAGCCGGGGGGAGCCTGGACGTCTCCCAGGCGCAGGTAAGTGCCGCTGAAACTGCTGTGGCGCAGGCCGAATCCCGACTGGCCCGTGCCCGCGTCACTGCTCCGTTTGCCGGAGTGGTCAGTGCCTATCTGGTGCAACCCGGCGAATTTGCGGGGCAGGGCAGCCCGGTCTTCCGGCTGGTCGATACTTCCTCGGTGCGCGCCACCTTCCGCGTGACGCCGCAGGACGCCGCGCAGCTGCCGCCCGGTACCCGCCTGAATCTGGGCTATGGCGGTACCAACTATGTCGCCGTGATTGAAGACGGTGAGCAGATTGCTGCCGAGGACCGTCAGGTCCCGCTGCGTGCCCGCATTGAGGGCGGCTCGGAGATTCCGCTGGGGGCCAGTGTGAACCTGCGCTACCGCCTGAACCTGGCCAGCGGCGTGCTGGTGCCGGGACAGGCCATAGGGATGGATAACGGCCAGAACTATGTTTACCTGGCCGGAGGTACTGTGGCCCGCCGACAGGATGTCACGGTGGTGGCCGAGAGTGACGGTCAGGCGGTGGTGACGGGTCTGGATGACGGCGCCACAGTGATCTACCCACTGATCAGCTCGCTGCGTGACGGTGCGGCCATTGAAGTACAGGCCCAGCCAGAGGGAGACGGTCAGTGAGCGCCCAACCGCCCCTTGTCCCCCAGCGGGAGCGCGCGCCGCTGCAACCGACAGTGGGCTATGACCGCTACGGCAATGTGGACCCCTTCAACCCCCCGCCAGGCACCCTGCCGGACGGCTCGCCCGAACCGCTGATTCACCCGGCTGTGCGCTTCAGCGTGCGCAACGTGGTGTTCTCGTTGGGCATCTTCGTGGTCGCGGTGCTGCTGGGCCTGATCTCCGCCACCCGGCTGGGAACCGACTTGCTGCCAGATTTCGAGGTGCCGGTTCTGGCGATCAGCACCACCTATCCCGGCGCGACCCCCGATCAGGTCAACCGCGAGGTCAGTGAGCGGATTGAGGACGCAATTAGCACGGTGGCTGGCGTGACCGATGTCAATACCACCTCGGTCAGTAACCAGTCGGCGGTGGTCGTCACTTTCGACGACAGCACCGACATCGACGCTGCCGCCAATGAAATCTCGCAGTCGGTGTCGGCCATTCGGGCTGCGCTACCCAGTGGTGCCGAGGCTCCGGTGATTCAGAAGTTCGATCCAGGCGCGCAGCCCATCATGACCCTGGCGCTGCTCTCGGGTGGAGCCGGAGCCGCCGAGGCCGCCGACTACGCCGAGAACGTCCTGCAGCCCCAGTTGCAGCGCCTGAGCGGTGTCGCCGACGTGTCCATCTCCGGTGGGCGCGAGCGTGAGGTCAGCGTTCTGCTGGACCCTACCCGCCTGAGCAGTTACAACCTGTCGGCGGCGCAGGTGAGCGGTGCGATCAGCGCCTCAGCACTGGACCTGCCCGCCGGAACCATTGACGAAGGCGGCCAGGAAATCAGCTTTTCGACCAGCAATACACCGACCACTTTGCAGGATGTAGAAAATATCCTGGTGGATTCGGCACGGGGCGTGCAGGTTAGTGACGTGGCCGACGTGCGCGACGGGGCCGCCGAAGTGACTGGGGTGTCACGTGTCAATGGTCAGCCTGCCGTGCTGCTGGATATCCGTAAGGTGAGTGGCAGCAACTCGGTCGCAGTGTCTGACGCCGTACAGGAAGCCATGGCCAAGCAGCAGACCCAGCTGCCGGACGGCTATGAGCTGACCGTTGCCACTGACACCACCGGCATTACCCGCGCCACGGTAGAGGACACGTTCTTGGAATTCCTGATCGCTATTGCGGCGGTGGGCCTGATCGTGACCCTGTTCCTGGGCCGGGTCAGCACTGTGTTCGCGGTCATTCTGGCCATTCCTATTTCCATCAGTGCCGCGCCACTGGTGTATGCGGGCTTGGGTTTTACCTTCAACATCATTTCGTTGCTCGCCATCATCGTGGCCATCGGGATCGTGGTAGACGATTCCATCGTGGTGGCGGAGAACGTGCAGCGTTACCGTGACATGGGCTATGACCGTCTGCGGGCCGTGCTGCTGGGAGGCTCGGAAGTCTTCTCGGCCGTCACGGCAGCCAGCTTTGCGTTGCTGGCGGTGCTGATTCCGCTCAGCTTGATGCCGGGGCTACTGGGGCAGTTCTTCAGCCAGTTCGGTCTGGGCCTCTCGGCCGCAATTCTGATGAGCTGGCTGGAAAGTCTGCTGTTCCTGACGGTCCGGATGGCCTATACCAAGGACACGGAACCCGTCACCTGGCAGACCCTGCCGCGCGTCCTTGGCCGCCTGCCGGAGTTGCTCCATGCCAGCTTTGCCGGAGTACGTACCGGGCGTGGTCTGATGGCGCTGGCGCTGGCAGGCGCAGCGACCTGGCTGCTGGCCGACTGGCTGGCCGGGCGTCAGGGCTATGAGCTGGACCTCTGGGCGCTGGCCGCCCTCAGTCTGCTCGCCCCACTGGTGCTGACCGTGTTCCGTTATCTGAGTGCGGTGCTGCTGGGTGTGCTGGAAGCATTGGTCGGTACCCTGCACGGCGGAACCGAGCAAGTGGTGTCGGCTGTGGCGCGGGCCTATGCCCGGAGTGTGGATGCCCTGCTGCACCGACCCTGGCTGGCCGTCGTGGCGGCCCTGTTGTTTCTGGCAAGTGCGCCACTGGCCATGCGGACCGTGGGCTTCAGCTTTGTGCCGCAGACCGACTCCAGCCTGATGACCGTGTCGGTCGAGTTGCCACGCGGCTCCTCGCTGGCGGCCACCGATGCACTGACAGACCGGGTCGAACAATTCCTGCTGGACCGTCCCGAGGTGAAACTGGTACAGGCCGATGTGGGATCGGGCGGGCCATTGGCCGGAGCGCGGACCAACGAGTCCAGTCTGACCGTCAACCTGACGCCTAAAGATGGGCGCCCCGGCGTGGAACAACTGATCGAAACCTACCGTGAGGAACTGACCCCACTGGCCGCAGACGTACCAGGGGCCGAGATTCAGGTGGCTGGCGTGCAAGCGGGTCCGGTGGATAATGCAGACCTGAGCCTGGCGCTGGCTGCTCCCACCCAGGCGCTGCTGCGTGAGCGTCATACCGAACTGCTGGCGCTGCTGGAAGCAGATCCGAATATCGTGACCGTGACCAGTAGCCTGAGTGACACCCGCGAGGAGCGCATCTTCGTGCCGGACCCGGCCCGCCTGAGTGGCACTGGCCTGACCGTGCGTGACATAGCGAGCACCCTACGGACATACAATGACGGCGCCGTGGCCGGGCAGCTCCGCGACGGCGACACGGGGGTGAACATCGTGGTGCAACTGGATTCCGCGCAGGTGGGCAGTGCCCAGGACCTCCTGGGTCAGACCGTGTTCGCCCCAGCCCTGAACGCCAACGTGCCGCTGAGTGACCTGGGAAGCTTCGAGTCCCGTGAGGCTCCTGCGACCCTTTCGCGGCTGAACAAGGCCTTTACCGCCACGCTGGATGTGGACCTGGCCCCGGACGGACCGAATGCCTTCGCTTACCAGAATGAACTGCTGGAGCGTGTCGGGGACGCCGGTTTGCTGACCGACAACGTGACCCTGGGCAATGCCAGCTCCTTCGGGACGGCGGGCCTGACCGAAGAACTGGTGTTTTACGGTCCAGTGCTGATCGCCATGGCTGGACTGCTGACCTACCTGGTGCTGGGCAGCCAATTCAACTCGTTCCGCTACCCACTGTACTTGCTGCTGCCCATTCCGTTGGCGCTGGTCGGTGGGGTCTGGACGCTGAGTCTATTCGGCACCGACCTGGACGTGATCACCATGATCGGTATGGTGATCTTGCTGGGTCTGAGTGCCAAGAACTCCATCCTGTACCTAGAATTCGTGACCGAGCGGATGCGGGCCATGCCCCTGCGCGCCGCCCTGATCGAAGCGGCTGAGCTGCGCTTCCGCCCCATTGTCATGACCACGCTGACGGTCATGGTCATCAGTCTTCCGCTGATTTTGGGTCACGGTGAGGGTGCTGAGTTCCGCCGTGGCCTGGGCATCGTGATTCTGGGCGGCATCTTGACCTCTACGCTGCTGACCTTTTATGTGGTGCCCAGCGTGTTTTACCTGGGCGAACGTGGCCGCCAGGACGAGCCGCAGAGCCCTGCGGATCAGGATCCGGCGGCTGTGCCTCAAGCTGCTTCGCTGACCTGAATCCTGTTGCACTGGCGCCGCTTTCCCTGGTTGGAGAGCGGCGCTTTTGCCGTGTATTCATAAAGGGAGTGGGGCAAGCAGCCCTCTAGGTCAGTCGCTAGGTCAGTCGGTACTGGGCGGATAGAATCGGGCGTTCTGGTGGGCATCATGATGCTCTAGACTGTGCAGACCCTGAGGGCGTGACTGGCCGCTCAGCGCAGACAAGCAGAAGCGAATGAACTGACTCAGCGCCTTGCTCGGTAGGCGGCGAGAAGAAGGAGCCAAGAAGTTATGGAATGGAAAAATTTGCCTGGTGGACGTGGGCGTGTGCAGGACCGCAGCGGCAGAGGTGGGGGCGGTGGCCTGATGGCCGGGGGTATTGGTGGCCTGCTGCTCATGCTGGTGGCCGCTTTTTTCGGTATCGATCCCCAGATCATCTCCGATTCGGGGCTGGTGCAGACCCAAACCCAGACCCAGACTCAGTCCGCCGAAACCGGCGAATATGACGAAGTAACCGAGTTCCTGGACCGGGTGTCCAACAGCACAGATCAGGTCTGGACCGAGCAATTTGCCGCTTCGGGTCAGCAGTACAACAAGCCCGGTGTGGTGCGCTTCTCGGGTGCCACTCAGACGGCCTGCGGTACGGGCACCAGCGGAGTAGGACCGTTTTATTGCCCGCTGGACAACACGGTCTATATCGACACCAGCTTCTTTGCGCAGATGCAGCAGCAGCTGGGAGGTGGGGGTGACTTCGCCTACTCATA
This sequence comes from Deinococcus radiophilus, assembly GCF_020889625.1. Taxonomy (GTDB): domain Bacteria; phylum Deinococcota; class Deinococci; order Deinococcales; family Deinococcaceae; genus Deinococcus; species Deinococcus radiophilus. The sequence continues at coordinate 1,215,856 of NZ_CP086380.1, read as the reverse complement.
CGTGATGGCGCACGAAGTGGGGCATCACGTCCAGAACGAGTTGGGCATCGCCGATCAGGTGCAGCGTCAGCAGCAGCGCGTCAGTGAAGTGGAAAGCAATCAGCTGAGTGTCCGCATGGAGCTGCAGGCCGACTGCTTTGCTGGCGTGTGGGGCAACCATGTGACGGACCTGGCCCAGCTGACCCAGGAAGACGTTCGGGAAGCCGTCAACACTGCCGCAGCCATCGGTGACGACAAGTTGCAGGCTCAGGGTCGTGGCTATGTCCAGCCGGACAGCTTTACCCACGGCACCTCCGAGCAGCGCGTGAACTGGTTCATGAAAGGTTTCCAGGGCGGCGATCCAGCCCAGTGTGACACGTTCCAGCAGTCTTACGGCCAGCTCTGAGCCTCAGCAGCTAAATTTCCAAAAAAAGGCCTCCCCCATAAAAATTCTGTCTGGGGGAGGTCTTCTTTGGTATTGCTTTACATCGCGGGCATTGGTGTGGGCTGACCAGGCACCGAGTCCGGCAGTCCTGGGGTATCCGGGTTGGTCGGAGCGTCAGGGGTGGGCATACCAGGAGTATCCGGGTTGCTGGGTGGGTCCTGGATCGGCGTGGGGTCGGTGTTCTGACCGGGTAATTGCTCCGGGCGTGGGGACGGTACGTCAGTGGGTTCGTCGGCGGGGGAGGGCGGACGATCATAGGGGCCAGTGGCTTGCAGGGTCATATGAAAACCTCCAGAGATAAGGGGCGGGGAAATGTGGCGTATCTACGTCATAGCACGCACTCACCCTGGTTCAACGTGAGTGCGACCTCTGGCTGTGACAACGGTCAAGCATTGCTAAGGGCCGGTGGTCGTTCCGTGGGGACGGCACTCAAATCGTCATCTGATAGGCGCTCAAAGGAACCCCTCCGAACTGGAGGGGAATGTGATGCAGGCGTAGGTTTATTCCAGTGGTTCCAGCGCGTAGGCCAGCATCAGGCGACCAGTTTGTTCCAGCGCCTGGGTGTGGGTCCGTTCGTAGGCATGGCTGGAATCCACCCCTGGGCCGATGAGGGCCACCGGGAAGTCGCCTCCGGCCCGCCAAGCCGCTGTGCCGTCCGAAGCGTAATAGGGGTAGATGTCCACTTTCAGGTCCACGCCATGACGTGCTGCCACCTGGCGCAGTCGGCCACTCAGGGCATGATCGTAGGGACCGCCGCTGTCCGCCACACACAGGGTGCAGTGATGCTCGGAGCTGGTCTGTCCCTCGCCCACCGCCGCCATGTCCACCGCGATCAGTTCGTCGGTGTGCGGGGGAATGCCGGTGGCCGCGCCGTGTCCCACTTCCTCGTAGGTGGTCACATGAAAGGCCACACTGCGGACCGGGGTCATGCCTGCCAAGGCCTTGGTCATGGCCAGGAAGAGAGCGACGGCCGCCTTGTTGTCGATGTGACGGGATTTGAGGTAGCCAGCGGACGTCAGGCGGGGGCGGGCGTCCAGCGACACGAAGTCACCGACTTCAATGCCCAGCACCCGCGTCTCACTGGCGGAGGACGTCACTTCATCCAAGCGCACTTCCATGACCTTACCGTCACGTTTCAGTTCACGCAGCGCCGGGCCGTGAACGTGGCTGCTCTGCTTGATGTTGACCACCGTGCCGGTGATGATCCGGCCGGAGTGGGTGTGGACCTTCACGTCTTCGCCTTCGATGGTGGCCCAGTCGTAGCCGCCCAGCATGCTCAGCAGCAATCGACCTGAGGGCTTGATGGCCTTGACCATCGCCCCCAGGGTATCCACGTGACCGCTGTAGGTAATGTGTCCAGGCTGCTGCCCCGCGATTTCCCAACTCAGGGCACCCTTACGGCTGCGGACAGAGGTGACGCCCAGCTCACGCAGCTCGTCTTCGATCAGGCGGACGGCGTCGTCGGTGAATCCGGTGGGGCTGGGGGTCTCCAGCAGTTGGATCAGGACATCCAGGGTGTAGTCCAGGTCCAGGGCGGGCAGGTCTTGTCGCAGAGGTGAGTTCATGGGTCCCTCCTTGGGGGTCGGTCACAGCGTATCTAGGCTGCGGCTGAAGTGGGGTGAGAAATCGTGGGCGGTTGGGGTGGACGTGTTGGCCCACTCTTTCGCAGGGCTGGGATTGCTCGGTCAGGCCGTCTGCTGCGCCGTGTCAGGCACCGCAGCAGTTTGCTCAGGCACGCGAAGATCAAGGCCGTGCTGCTGAGCTGCCGCCAGGGTTGCTGCCAGTTCAGGAGTCTCCGGCAGGGCCAGCACCTCTAGATGGGTCCATCCCTGGGCCTTCAGGTGGTCGGCCAGGGTACGGTCTGCAGTGGGGGCGGTGTGGGCCGGGTCAGCGGTTTCGGCGGGCAGCTTGCTGGCAAATGGATCTGTGGTTCCCGCACGGACCAGCAGGTCGCCTTCTTCGGCACGGATATCAGGAAACAGCACCCAGTCACGCGAGAAGGTGTCGGGTGTGTCAGCGAACAGGCCACCGTCCCACTGCACCAGAATCACGGGGAGGCCCTGGGCGCGGGCCTGGGCTATCTGCTCACGGAAGTGGCGGGCCATCTGAGCACCCTGGGGATGCGGATCAAGGTGATGCCGCTGCACTGTAATCAGGAGCGGCACCAAGAGGTCGGAGGTCATTGGACGATGATAGCGGCCTGAGCCGTGTTCGTGGTCCGGGGACAGCCGGGGCAGTCTGTACCGCCTGGACAGGGCAGGGCAATCCCATTGGAGGGCTTACTGCGCCGTGTCGTCCTTGCTCGCCATCTCTGGCGGCTTGACAGTCACCACGCTGGCGCCACTGTCTACATAAATGGTCTGGCCCGTGATTCCGGTGCTCAGGTCGCTCAGCAAATAAAGGCCCAGGTCGCCGACCTCCTGTGGGGTGGGGTTGCGGCCCAGCGGCGCGTTGTCGGCAGCGTTGCTGTACAGCATGGCGAAGGCGGGGATGGAACGGGCCGCGATGGTCCGCATCGGCCCCGCACTGATGGTATTGACCCGGATCTGGCGCTCGCCCAGGTCCACCGACAGGTAGCGGGTGGCGGCTTCCAGGGCGGCCTTGGCAGCGCCCATCACGTTGTACTTGGGAACCACGCGCTGCGAGGCCTGGAAGGTCAGGCTGACCACGCTGCCGCCGTCCGGCATCAGCGGTTCAGCGTGCCGGGCCGCACTGACCAGGGTGTAGGCGCTCACGTTCAGCGCCGTATTCCAGTCGTCCGAGGTGGTGTCGATAAAGCGGCCGTCCATGGCAGCCTTGGGGGCAAAGCCGATGGAATGCACCAGAAAATCCAGCTGGCCGAATTCGTCCTTGACGCGGCTGAACAGGGCCGTCAGTTCCTCTTCGCTGGTCGCATCGCACTGCTGAATCCAGGTATTGTCATACCCGGCCGTCAGTTTTTCCAGTTCGCCCTTCAGGCGCTCGCCCTGGTACGAAAAGCCCACATGGCAGCCCGCTTGCAGCAGTCGCTCGGCGATGGCCCAGCCCAGCGAACGGGCATTGGCCACACCCATGACCAGGGCGCGCTTCTCTGACAGATCAATTGTTATGCTCATGGGGCGAATTGTAAAGCATTGGACCTTTTGGACCGCATCGAGATTTCGGCGCGCCGCCTGTCTCTACACCCAGAGCGTGGCCGGGACGCCATACTGCCAGGGTGTCAGAACAACTGTCCTTCATCCGCAGTCCGCTGATCACGCTGCCGCACGGGTTCACGACCCGCCGGGGCGGGATATCGCAGGGGCCGTACGCGGGCCTGAACCTGGATGACCGCCAGGATGATCCCGTACCCGTGGCCGAAAACCGCCGCCGCGCCGCCGCTGCGCTGGGCTACCGCCCGGAAGAAGTGGCCCGCTTGGAGCAGGTCCACGGGGTAGACGTGGTGCAGGCCAGGGCAGGCGTGCAGACCGCCGACGCCCTGGTCACCGACGATCCAGCGCTGCTTCTGGCGATCGGCACCGCCGACTGCTATCCCATCTTGTTGGCCGACGAACAGGCAGGAGTCATCGGTGCGGCGCACGCCGGCTGGCGTGGCACGGTAGGGCGAATTGCCGAGCGCACCCTGGCCGCCATGATCCGGCTGGGGGCGTGGCCAGAGCGTACCCGTGCTGCGATCGGGGTGGGCATCTGTCAGGCGCAGTATCCGGTTGGAGAGGAGGTGGCGCAGGCCTTTGCAGAGGCGGGTCTGGGTGAGTCTCTGGATAAGGACCGCCAGTTGGACCTCGGGGCCGCCAACCGCGCCGTGCTGCTGGCCGCAGGCGTGTCGCCAGAGCACATCTGGCAGGCGGGCGGCTGCTCGACCGGGGACGACTACTTTTCCTACCGCCGCGATCAGGGGCGCACGGGCCGGATGTGGGGCCTGATCGGGCTCAGGCGTGAGTCTCAGGGGGAGGCGGACGCATGAGCCTATTGCGCCCGGACGACCTGATTCGCGGAGTCGGTGAAATTACCCCTGAGTTTCTGGCGGCGCGGGGGCTGCGCGGTCTGCTGCTGGACCTGGACAACACGCTGATTCCCTACCACTCCTACGACGACTACCCGTCGTCACAGACCTGGGTAACGGAGATCCGCAGCGCCGGTATTCGGCTGGCCCTGCTCAGCAACGCAACGCACCGCCGCGCCGAGCAGTGGCGGGGCCGCCTGGAGCTGGAGGGCATCGGCATGGCCGGCAAGCCCAATCCGGCGTCTTTCCGCCGCGCCGCGCAGGCGCTGGGCTTACCGCCGCACCAAGTAGGTATGGTGGGTGATCAGCTGTTCACCGACGTGCTAGGCGGCAATTTGGCCGGACTGCATACCATCTTGGTTCATCCCCTCATTGACAACGCGCTGCCACACACGCGACTGGCCCGCTTGCTGGAACGTCGGGTGCTGGCCCGGCACGGTCATGCCTGGGGACCAGAGGTCTGGCAGACTCCCGACAGAGAAGAACCTTCACAATAAGAAGAGACGTACCGGGGCCGTATAAGGCTGGCCAGTACCCATCTGTGCCGTCCGTAGTGGGCGCAGCCAGGAGGAAGCATGACGTTATCAATTGCAGACCGTAAACTCGGCGCCGTATTGCTGGACGGTGGCTATATCTCCGACGAGGACCTTCAGCGCATGGTGGTGCGGCACGCCGAAGTGGGTGGACGGCTGGCCGATGTGATGATCGATTCCGGCGTGGTAGGCGAAAAGCGCCTGGCACTCGTTCTGTCCGAGAGTCTGGGCATTCCCATGGTGGATTTGCTCACCACCGAGCCAGAGCCGGAAGCCCTGGCTACTGTGCCGGGTCAAGTGGCGCTGAATGCCGGTGCCCTGCCCTTCGCGCTGGAGGGGGACTTACTCCATGTGGCGATGATCGAGCCGCTCAACACCCTGACCGCTGAGGTGCTGGAAGACGAAACCGGTTTTGATATCAAGGCCTATCAGGCGATGCGGGCGGCCCTGTACTGGCGCCTGGCTGAGCACTATCCCGAACTGGGTCTGGAGGCCCAGCGCCCTGATACGGCGGCTCCGGGGCAGATGCGCCTGGGCGAACACCTGCTGGGACGCGGTCTGGTCAATCAGGCACAGCTGGACATGGCCCTGAAGTTCCAGGAGCGGACAGGCGAGCCGCTGGGGCAGATCCTGGTCGGTCAGGGTGCCCTGAGTAGCGAGCAGCTGTACCGCGCCTTGGCCGATCAGCAGAGCCTGGAGTTTCTGCCTGATCTGAGTGGCTTTAGTGTGCCTGACCATGTGCTCAGCGCTCTTTCCCGCACCGACGCCGTGCGGTACGGCGGCTTGCCGATCAGCCGCAGCGAGGAAGGGTACGAGGTCGTCTCGCACGACCCGCGTCACTTCTCAGATATCCAGGCCCTGTTCACAGAACCGGTCAAATTCCTGATGAGCACTCCACACCAAGTGGAGGAGGCCACTGCCCGGTTGTACCCGGCCCCTGAGCCAGAGCGTGTCAAAGACGAACTGCAGTCGCTCTACGCCCAGAGTGGGGGCCGCTCCAAATCACTGACCGACGTGATCATGGAGATGGGCTTTGCCGATTCCAGCGACATTGAAGCGGCCCGGCAGCAGCAGCGCGGGGGCCAGCGCCTGGAAGATACCCTGATTCAGTCGGGCAAGCTCAGCCCTAAAATGCTGGCGCAGTCGCTGGCGACGCAGCTGGGTTACGAGTTTATCGATCCTGCGAAGAACCCTCCTGACACCAACGTGTCCATGATGGTCCCAGAAGCCACTGCGCGGCGTTACAGCGTCGTCCCGGTCCGTCTGGAAGGCGAGTCGCTGGTCGTCGCCATGAAGGACCCACGCAACGTGTTTGCGCTGGACGATCTGCAGCTGATCACGGGGCGCGACATCATCCCGGCCGTGATGGTCGAGAAGGAAATCACTCGTCTGATCGAGAAGTATTTCGGCTCCAAGGACATGGCCGAGCTGAATCAGCGCCTGCTGGAAGAAAGCCGTGAGCGCCAGAAGTTGCAGGAGTCTACAGCGGAGGTGGATACGGCACTGGACGACAATGCCGTAGTCCGCACCGTCGAGAACCTGATTCGTGAAGCCGTCTTGCAGGACGTGAGCGATATTCACATCGAGCCCACCGAAACCGATGTGCTGGTCCGGTACCGCATTGACGGATCGCTGCGGAAACAGGCCAGCTTGCCCAAGGGCTCGGCGCAGGCGCTGCTGGCCCGCATCAAGATCATGGGTGGGCTGGATATCGCCGAGCGGCGTGTGCCGCAGGACGGGCGTGTGCGTTTCCGCAAGGGCGCGATTGACATTGACCTGCGTCTGTCCACGCTGCCCACCGTATACGGCGAAAAGGCTGTGATGCGCTTGCTGCAAAAAGCCGAGAACATTCCGGAAGTGGAGCAGTTGGGCTTCTCGGACCATAACTTCCGCCGCTACCTGGAAGTCATCGATAAGCCTAACGGCATCTTTCTGGTGACGGGGCCGACAGGTTCGGGGAAATCGTTTACCAGTTTCTCGACCCTCAAGCGCATCGCCAAGCCAGAGAAGAACACCACCACCATTGAAGACCCGGTGGAATACGAGATTCCCGGCATCATGCAGAGCCAGGTGAACAACGCTGCCGGGATGACTTTTGCGCGGGCGCTGCGTGCATTTCTCCGCCAGGACCCCGACATCATCTTCGTGGGGGAGATCCGTGACGGCGAAACTGCCAAGATCGCCACCGAAGCGGCGCTGACTGGTCACCTCGTGCTGGCCACCCTACACACCAACGACGCTGCTGGAGCCATCGTGCGCCTGGAGGAAATGGGTGTAGAGCTGTTTAACATCGGGGCCGCCGTGATCGGCGTGCTTGCTCAGCGCCTGGTGCGGCGGGTCTGCAAGGACTGTTCCCAGCCCACTGCGGCTGACCCTGAGGTGCTGCGCCGTCTGGGCCTCAGCGACGCCGACATTCAGGGTGCCGACCTCCGCCGAGGAGCAGGTTGCCCACGTTGTGGCGGCACCGGCTACAAAGGCCGTACGGGTATCCACGAACTGATGGTCATTGACGACACCATTCGCCGTGCGATCAACACCGGTAAGACCGCCACCGACATCAAGGACATTGCCATTGACGAAGGGGAGATGTGGACGCTGCGCAAAGACGGCATTCAGAAGGCCCTGCAAGGCATCACCACCCTAGAAGAAGTCCTGGCCGTGACCAGCAGCTAAATCATTTTGCTTTCCCCCCCACCCTCCCAAGGAGACTGAGAATCCATGACTCAACTTGCCCCCGACATTACCGATATCCTGAAATACGCCGCCGAGAACGATGCCTCGGACGTGATCCTGACCGTAGGCCTGCCGCCCCAGTTCAAGTTGCAGGGCCGCTATGAGGTTCACGATGATTACAGCGTGCTCAAGCCGGTGGATACCCGCAAGCTGATGTATTCGATGATGAACGAAAAGCAGCAGCGCACCTTCGAAGAACGCCGTGAACTGGACTTCAGCTTTGCGCTGGGTGAAAAGGCCCGCTTTCGTGTGAACGCATTTATGCAGCGTGGCAACGTGGGTGGAGTCATGCGTCTGATTCCCACCAAGGTCAAGTCGGTCCAGGAGATGGGGTTGCCACAGAATGTTATTGACATCGCCAATGCGCCGCGTGGCCTGGTGTTGGTCACTGGACCGACCGGCTCGGGAAAATCCACCACCCTGGCGGCCATGATCGACCACATCAACTCCACCAAGCGTCTGCACATCGTGACCATTGAAGACCCGATTGAGTTCATGCACGATCACAAGCAGAGCATCATCAATCAACGTGAGGTGCATGCCGACACCATGAGTTTCGAGAACGCTCTGCGTGCCTCGTTACGTCAAGCGCCTGACGTGATTCTGGTGGGCGAAATGCGTGACTACGAGACGATCAAGGCCGCCGTGACCGCCGCAGAAACTGGCCACCTGGTGATGGGTACGCTGCACACCAACTCGGCTCCCGAATCCATTGACCGTATCGTGGACGTGTTCCCCGAGGAGCAGCAAGAGCAGATCCGCGTGCAGCTGGCCAACAACCTGGTGGCCATCATGACCCAGCAGCTGCTGCCCCGCGCTGACGGCTCTGGGCGGATTCTGGCATATGAACTGATGATCGCCAACCCGGCCATTCGCGCCCTGATCCGTGAGGGCAAGACCTACCAGATCGTCAGCTCCATGCAGACCGGTACCCGCGAGGGCATGATCACGATGGACACCTACCTGGCGCAGCTGTACCACCGCCGCGTGATCTCTTACGACACCGGCCTGGAACGTGCTGTGGACAGCAAGGAATTCGCCCGTCTGGCGGCCGACAAGAGTGCGGATACCGGCGGCAGTATGCCCGCTGCGGCGATGGCCGGTGGTTATGGTGGCGGTGCTGCGTCGGGCGGGGGCGCGTTTGGACGCGGCGCAGCGGCTCCAGCAGGCGCAGGCGACAGCACCAAGACCTTTGGGCGCGGCTGAATCAGGTCCGGGGAGCCCGTCTGGCCACTGTTATTTTGCCACTGCAAAAAAGACTGCCACTCCGGCTAAAGGGTGGCAGTCTTTTTTGGGCCCAACAAAAATCCCCCTCCAGAGGAGAGGGAGTCATCAGCTTCTCGATTTTAGAAAGTTAGGCGCCGGGTTGCTGGTGTTCACCCTGCGTGGCAGGGATGTGTTGCGGCTGAGCAGGCAGCAGCACCAAGTCCAGCACATCACCTACTTTCTCCAGGCAATGAATCTTCAGCTCACTGCGGATGCTATCGGGCACTTCTTGCAAGTAGGGTTCGTTGTCGGCAGGAATAATCACTTCGCGGATGCCGCCCTGGTGGGCCGCCAGCAGTTTTTCCTTCACGCCGCCAATCGGCAGCACCCGGCCGCGCAAGCTGATCTCGCCAGTCATGGCCACGTCCATGCGAGCGGGGCGGCCTGTAATGGCGCTGATCACAGCAGTGGCGATGGTAATGCCCGCACTGGGGCCGTCCTTGGGAGTGGCACCGTCGGGGAAGTGGACGTGCAGGTCCAAGTTCTTGTGAAAGTCAGGGTCGGCGCCGTACTCATGGGCGTGGGCCCGCAGGTAGGCGATGGCGGCGGCCACGCTTTCTTTCATGACATCACCCAGGGAACCCGTCATGTTGATCTTGCCGGTGCCAGGGGTCGCCAGTGCTTCGACCACCAGCATGGTGCCGCCCACACTGGTCCAGGCCAGACCCTGTGCGGCGCCCACCTGTGGTTCACGCTCCATCTTGTCAGGGCGGTGCAGGGGCACGCCCAGATACTCAGGGACTTCAGGAGCGTCAATGACTTTCATGCCTTCCCAGGGGGTTTGCAGGTACTCGCGCGCCGCCTTGCGGGTCAGTTTGCTGATCTGGCGGTCGAGGTTACGCACACCAGCCTCGGCGGTGTATTCCTCCACCACGCGGTTCAGCGCAGCATCCGTCAGTTCCAGCTTGCCTTCCAGACCGTGCGACTTGATCTGGCGTGGCACGCGGTAACGCCGCGCAATCTCTACCTTCTCGGCCTGGGTGTAGCCGGGAATCTGAATCACTTCCATGCGGTCCAGCAGCGGCCTGGGGATGGTCTGCAGGCTGTTGGCTGTCGTGATGAACATCACCTGCGAGAGGTCGTACGGCACTTCCAGGTAGTGGTCCTGGAAGGTGTGGTTCTGCTCAGGGTCCAGCACTTCCAGCATGGCGCTGCTGGGATCACCGCGCCAGTCGCTGCTCATCTTGTCAATCTCGTCCAGCAGGATGATGGGGTTGACCACTCCTGCCTGCTTCATGCCCTGAATGATCCGGCCCGGCATGGAGCCGATGTAGGTGCGGCGGTGGCCGCGCACTTCGGCCTCGTCCCGCATCCCGCCCAGCGCCATCCGCACGAACTTGCGGTTCAGGCTACGGGCGATGCTCTTGCCCAGCGAGGTCTTGCCGACCCCGGGAGGGCCGACCAGACAGAGGATCGGAGCACGCAGCTCGGCGTCGTCCACCCGCTCCTCGGCGGTGCGCTCGGTGGCTTCAGCGTCCGCTGCGGCATCCGGTACTTCATCTGGGCGGCGGGACGGCCCGCCACCCTCTTCGCTACTTGCATCCGCTCGCAGGGGTGATTGCGTCAATTGCCGCACCGCCAGGAACTCCAGAATCCGGTCCTTGACATCGTCTAGTGCGTAGTGATCATCGTTGAGGATGTCTTCGGTGCGGCTGATATCGAGGATTTCCTCATCACGCGTCTGCCAGGGCAGGTCCAGCAGCCACTCTACGTAGTTACGGACCACGGTGCTTTCAGGGCTGCCACCAGGGGTGCGTTCCAGGCGCTGAATTTCCTTGAGCGCTTTGTCTTTGACGCTCTGGGGCATGCCGGCGGCTTCGACGCGCTCCTTGAGGGCTTCGGCTTCGGCGGGGCCGTCCTCACCGCCGCCCAGCTCCTGCCCGATGGCCTTCATCTGCTCGCGCAGGTAGTATTCGCGCTGGTTGGTGTCCATCTGTTCTTTGACGCGCCCGGCGATCTTCTTATCCAGGTTGAAGCGTTCCAAGTCACGGGTCAGCAGGCCCAGCACCTTTTCCAGGCGGGGGCGCAGCTCGGCCTCGGCCAGCACGCTCTGCTTGTCCTCGGCTTCCCAGGTGGCGTGATGGGTCACGGTATCGGCCAGGATCCCCGCATCGCTGAGAGCATTCAGGCTCTCAAGCTGGTAGTTGTCCAGGCGCAGGCCCTTGTTCTGGCGCTGGTATTCCTCAAAGCTGGACTTGATCTCGCCCCCCAACACGTCCAGTACGCGCGCCTCATCACCTTCGGGGGTAGCGGGCGTCAGCGTTTCGGCGCGCACCCGCATGTAGGTGCTGGGTACTTCGTCCAGCACGTTGGCCCGCTCCTGGGCCTCCACCAGCACCTGATAGGTGTTGTCGGGCATCCGCACCACTTGCTTGATGACGCCCAGCACGCCGGTATCAAACAGCTCACCAACTGTGGGATCATCGGTGCGGGCTTCGCGTTGGGTCAGCAGCAGAACACGGCGGTCGGCAGCCTGGGCCTCGTCCACCGCGCGCTTGGACTTGGGTCGGCCCACGTCCACGTTCATGGTCATGCCCGGCATCAAAACGATATTTCTCAGTGCAACTACGGGAAGTTCCCAGATCATTTCAAACGCTCCTTTGGCGAGAAAAGCCTTACTGGTTGGCCGGGCCTGACCCAGATCAAATTGAGAACGGTGTCCCCGGCTCCAAGGTAGAAAGGCAGTCTAGGAGCAGGAACACCGCGGGCGCTGTAATCTAGCTTGCGATATGCTAAAGATTAAGCAGACTTCTTGAGTCCCTTAGACTCAAGCAGCTGCATCGGGTCATCAATGTGTTCAGCCCCGAAACGTAGCTCCTTGAGGTCTTCCATTGGCAACTCAAACAGCAGGTCTGTCATGGCCTTTTCCAGCACGGCCCGCAGGCCACGCGCTCCGGTTTTGCGCTCACGGGCACGTTTGGCCACCTCGGACAATGCCTCCTCGCTGAAGGTGAGGTCCACATCCTGAAAGCCGAACAGGGCCTGGTATTGCTTGATAATCGCGCCCTGCGGCTCGGTCAGGATACGCACCAGCGCTTCTTCATCTAGGTCCTGGAGCTGCACCACCAGCGGCAGACGGCCCACGAACTCGGGAATCAGGCCGAACTTGACCAGGTCCTCGGGCATAAAGCGCACTTCCTCGTGCTCCTCGCCTTTGGCCTCGGCGCCGAAGCCCACGCTGCGCACGTTGGTGCGGCTGCGGGCGATGTCTTCCATGCCGTCGAACGCTCCGCCCACGATAAACAGGATGTTGCGGGTGTCCACCTGCACCAGCTCCTGCTGGGGGTGTTTGCGTCCGCCCTGGGGCGGCACCTGCGCGGTGGTGCCTTCGATGATTTTCAGCAGGGCCTGCTGCACGCCCTCGCCCGACACGTCGCGGGTAATCGAGGTGCCTTCCGACTTGCGGGCAATCTTGTCAATCTCGTCCACGTAGATGATGCCGCGCTCGGCCGCCGCGGGGTCGTAGTCGGCCGACTGCAGCAGGCGCACGATCACGTTTTCCACGTCGTCACCCACATAGCCGGCTTCGGTCAGGGTGGTGGCGTCGGCAATCGCAAACGGCACTTCCAGCATCTCGGCCAGCGATTGGGCCAGCAGCGTCTTGCCGGTGCCGGTCGGACCGATCAAGAGGATATTGCTCTTTTGCAGCCCTGCTTCGGGGTGCGATAGCCGCTGGTAGTGGCTGACCACCGCTACTGCCAGGGCTTTCTTGGCCTCGTCCTGCCCGATCACGAATTCGTCCAGGTAAGCCTTGATTTCTTTGGGGCTGGGCAGGTCAGACAGGTCAAACTCGCTCTGGTCTTTCTTCAGGTTCTGCCGGACCAGCTCAGAAGCGCGTTCAGCACACTCGTTGCAGATAAATGCGGTGCGTCCCGGCGCTTCAATCAGCTGGGCAATCTGGGGGTGCTGCCGCCCGCAAAACGAGCAGCGGTCCCCGGTGACAGTTTTGGTCATGCGGTCTCCAGTTCGCGGGTGCGTTCGATGACCTGGTCAATCAGGCCGTATTTCTGGGCTTCTTCAGGCGACATGAAGTAGTCGCGCTCCATATCGCGCATCAATTTTTCGTGGGGAATGTCGGTGTGCTTGTGGTAGATCTCTACGAGCTTGTCGCGCAACGACAGCACTTCCTTGGCCTGCACTTCCAGGTCAGGGGTGTTGCCCCTAAATCCGGCGCTGCCCTGGTGAATCATGATGCGGCTGTTGGGCAGCGCCATCCGCTTGCCCTTGTCACCGGCCATCAGTAGCACGCTGCCCATGCTCATGGCCATGCCCACGCAGATGGTGCTGATCGGCGCGCGGACATACTGCATGGTGTCGTAGATCGCCAGGCCCGCGTACACCTCGCCGCCGGGGCAGTTGATGTACATCTGGATTTCCTGCTCGGGGTTCTGGCTGTCCAGCAGCAGCAGCTGCGCCACGATCGAGTTCGCCATCTGCGATTCCACCGGAGTGCCGACGAAAATAATGCGGTCCTTGAGCAGACGCGAGTAGATATCGTACGTCCGCTCACCGCGCCCGGTCTGTTCAATCACGTAGGGGATGACACTCATACCCCGTAGTATCGCACGCATGGGCGGGGCAAAGGTAGGCGAATACGCGTAAGGGCTGCACACAAACAAGGCAGAGGGCACAAAAAAAATCCCCCCTCCCTTGAAGAGAGGAGAGAGTCGCTGTGACCAGCGGCTTGTGCGCCTCAGTCCACCACCAGCGGAATCAGCACCGGGTTGCGTCCAGTCGCCTTGCGGACAAAGCGGCGCACTTGGCCGTACATATCGTCGCGGATGTCTTCCAGGCGCCGCTTCTGGCGGAAGCCCTCGGTGACGGCTTCCAGAGCCACCCGCTGAATCTCGGCGTCCAGTGCGGGATTGGAGCGGGCAAAGCCGCGCGAGACGATTTCCACATGCGGGGTGGGGTGCAGCACGGCGGTCAGGACCATCAGACCGTCCTGGCTCATGGCATTGCGGTCCATCAGGATATCGTCGCCAATGTCGCCTACGCCCAGGCCGTCCACATACACGGCGCCGGCGGGAACCGTTTCGGTCACCTTGAACTCGCCTTGGCTCAGGTGCACGATGTCGCCGTTGCGGGCAATCAGGGTGCGCTGCGGGGGCTGCGCCAGGCTCTGGGCCAGCCGGGCATGGTTGATCTGGTGGCGCGGTTCGCCGTGCCAGGGCAGGAAGTACTTGGGCCGCACCAGATTCAGCACCTCGGCCAGCTCGTCGCGGCTGCCATGGCCCGAAGCGTGGACCCGGTAGGTGGGGGGGTAGTACACGTCGGTGCCGATTTCGTACAGGTGGTTGATGACCAGATTGACCGCTTCCTCGTTGCCGGGAATGGGGTTGCTGGACAGAATCACGCTGTCACCGCGCTTGAGGGCAATTTTGGCGTGGTTGCCGAAGGCCAGGCGGCTGAGCACGCTCATCGGTTGGCCCTGCGAACCGGTGCAGAGGAACAGCACCTGCGAGTCCTGCAGGCCCGCCACCTGGTCGGAGGTCAGGAACGGCTCGGGGGCCTCCATGAAGCCCAGTTCCTGTGCCACCTGGGTGTACTTCAGCATGGAGCGGCCTTCGATCACCACCCGGCGGCCCAGTTTGTGGGCAATGTTCAGGATGTTTTGCAGGCGCAGCACCTGCGAGGCGAAGGTGGTCAGGAACACCCGGCCCCGGCAGCCCCGGATCACGTCTTCCAAGTTCTGGGCGATCTCGGTTTCGCTGGGGGTACGTCCTGGACGCTCGGCGTTGGTGGAGTCGCTCAGCAGCAGCAAGACGCCCTCGTCACCCGCCCGCTTGAGGCGGGCCAGGTCGCTCAGTTTGCCGTCGCCGGGTTGTTCGTCCAGCTTGAAATCTCCCGTGTGGACAATCTGTCCAGCAGGCGTCTGCAGGACGTAGCCGTGGTTGTCGGGGATGGAGTGCGTCATGCAGAACACTTCCAGCTTAAAGGCCTCACCGATGTTCAGCACGTCGCCGTCTTCCACCTCACGGAAGTCGGTGTCGGAATCCTTGATGCCGAATTCCTTGAACTTCTCGCGGACCAGGCCCAGCGTCAGCGCGCCGCCGTACACGGGAATCTTGGGCAGGCGCGCCATCAGGTAGGGCAAGCCGCCGATGTGGTCCTCGTGGCCGTGGGTCAGGAACCAACCCTTGATTAGCCCGGCGTTTTGCAGCAGGTAATCCATGCGCGGAATAATCAGGTCAATGCCCGGTTGGGTGGTGTCGGGAAACGCCAGACCGCCGTCAACCAGCAAGATTTCGTCGCCGTAGCGGTAGGCAGTGATGTTCTTGCCGATCTCGCCCATGCCGCCCAGCGGAATGACCTGGATGAACGGCTGCTGCGCCTCTTCAGGGGTGGGGTTTTGCGTCATAGTATCTCCTTTTGGTGGTGCAAGGTCCTCTTGAGAAGGCCTCTGTCTATGTGTTCTGAGCCACCTGAATCTGCTCACATCAATACGTCCGTAAAACCGTCGTATCTATGGCTGTGCAGAAACCGGGGGCGATATACACGCGGTGGCGGTACAAAAAAAGCCGTAAGCCAGCGCTAGGCTGGAGAGAGAAGGCGGCGTCAAAAAAAGCGTCCTGGTCGCAGCAGGCGGGGCACTTGGGGCGAGGGACTCTGCCGCTCACAGGGTGCAGAAGAATTCTCGGTCTGCCCCAGGTTCCGGGCGTTGCCGCAGTGCCCTCAAGTTATCACAGCTGCCTGGATCACCCACTTGAACACGCCCCAATCCCAGTTGCAGGGTCCTGGATTTGGCTCCCTGTCTCTTGGGTGAGCAAGGGGCCAGAAGTGTCTGCTGGTGGAAAGACCAGGGAAATGTCACGTTCAATTCAGCCCACTCCTAGGGCAAGCGTCGCCTTAAGGAAGCGTTATCATGCTCGGCAATGAATGAACACAACATCCTGATCATTGAAGACGACCTGGATATCGCCAACGTCCTGAAGCTGGACCTGACCGATGCGGGCTACGGGGTGGACCACGCTGACGTCGCCATGACCGGGCTGATCAAAGCCCGCGAGGACAACCCGGACCTGATCATCCTGGACCTGGGGTTGCCGGATTTTGACGGTGGCGATGTGGTGCAGCGCCTACGCAAGAACAGTGCCGTGCCCATCATCGTGCTGACCGCCCGCGACACCGTAGATGAAAAGGTGCGCTTGCTGGGCCTGGGGGCCGACGATTACATCATCAAGCCGTTTCACCCCGACGAACTGCTGGCCCGCGTCAAGGTGCAGCTGCGCCAGCGCGTGACCGAAAGCCTCACGATGGGCGACCTGACCCTGGACCCCCAAAAACGCCTGGCCACCTATAAGGGCGAGGAACTGCGCCTGAGTCCCAAGGAATTCGACATTCTCAGCCTGCTGATCCGGCAGCCGGGCCGGGTGTACTCGCGCCAGGAAATCGGCCAGGAAATCTGGCAGGGCCGCCTGCCCGAAGGCAGCAACGTGGTGGATGTCCATATGGCCAACCTGCGCGCCAAGCTGCGCGACCTGGACGGCTATGGCCTGCTGCGGACCGTGCGCGGCGTGGGCTACGCGCTGCGGGGCTAAAGGGCACAAGGGTCTGCAGACGACTGCGCTGGCCCCAGGGTTCAACTTTCAGACAGGAAGCTCAGGCACAAGCTGGGGCCTCCTGTTTCGGCTTGCTGTTCCTCTCAACTGCCCGACCTTGGAGACTACCTGAAGCTCCTATTCATCAGGGGTCCAGTATTCCTGAGGATACTCACGTCATGAAACACAAGTCCTCCCCCGGTGGGTCCCAGAACCATGGTCAATCCGAGTCGGACGGCAACTATGGCCGCTTTGTCGCCATGGTGCTCACTTCCGCCGTGCTGATGTACGCCGCGATGTACCTGAACACCTCCGCCTGGGACCATGTCTTTTTCAGCTGGAGCCGCTTTTTCATGTCCATGCTGATGACCGGCATCATGGCCACGGTCATGCTGCTGTTTATGCGCGGCATGTATCAGGACCGGGCCAAGAACATGGCGATTTACCTTGGCAGCGCGGCCCTGTTTTTGGGCGGGCTGTGGCTGGTGCGCTCGCAGGCGACTGTCGGTGACGTGGCCTGGATGCGGGCGATGATTCCGCACCACTCCATCGCCATCTTGACCAGTGAGCGCGCGCAGCTGCAAGACCCCCGCGTGCGCGAACTGGCCGGCGAAATCATAGAAGCCCAGCGGCGTGAAATCGCCGAGATGAAAGCGCTGATCAAAGATTTGCAGTAGAGCCACCATATGTTGAGTTGCTCTCGCTGGTTAACCGGTTCGCTGTCCATCCAAACTGGTCAGCAGCCGTTCGGCTTCGGTGGCGGGGACTGGGCGGCCCAGCAAATACCCCTGTGCCTGATCACAGCCCAGCTCATTGAGTAGTTGTAGCTGCTATTCGGCCTCTACACCTTCGGCCACCACGGCCATGTTTATGATGTGTGCCAGGCTGATCGTCACTTCAATGAGCGTGCGGGCTCTGGCGTAGTTGAGGCCGTTCGGGTGCAGGTCGCGTAGAAAGCCTCGGTCAATTTTGAGGACGTGGAAGGGGAGATTATGCAGCATATTCAGACTGGAGAACCCGGTACCGAAATCGTCTAGCGCGACACTGACCCCCAGTTCATCCAGGGCGGCCAAGTGGGTGACCGCCAGTTCCTGATCACCATGAACCATACTTTCGGTGAGTTCCAGTTCCAGGGCACTTCCGCTCAGTCCCGTGGCGACCAGTGCGGCAGCAACCTCCTGCACAAAGCTCGGCTGGCTGAATTGCAGGGCCGAGACATTCCGATGCGCAGACCCCGGTCAGGCAAGTTTCCAGAGCACGGCCTGACGGCAGGCTTCACGCAGCACCCAGTCCCCGATATCCAGGATCAGACGTGTTTCCTCTGCTAGAGGAATAAACTGGTCCGGCCCCAGCAAACCAAGTTGCGGGTGTTGCCAGCGGACCAACGCTTCAAAGCCACGCAGGGTATTGTCCGGCAGCTGAAATTGTGGTTGATAGTGCAAGACCAGCTCGGATTGCTCGACGGCCTCGCGTAAGTCATAGCCCAGCAGACGCTTTCGCTGCTCGGCGGCACTCAGGTCGGCATGAAAGACCTGTGCTCCATTCCGCCCGCTTTGACTTTTTGCACCGTCAACTCGGCATTTTTGAACAGGGCTTCAACCATCTGACCGTCACGTGGGACAACCACACCTCCCAGTGAGGCGGTGATGTGAATCAGTTGATCTCTGATTTCGAACGGCTGCCGTAAGGCGTGCAGCACCTTGTGCATGACGTGTTCCAGGTCCTCCTCCTGCGCCATGAAATTCAGCATGATCACGAACTCGTCACTGCCCAGGCGGCCCACCAGGTCGCCGGAGCGCAGAGTTTCCCGCAGGCGGTGTACGGCTGAGACGAGCAGGGCGTCGCCTACGCTCTGGCCGAACAGTTCATTGATGGTCTTCATGTGATCCAGGCTGCAGACGATCACTCCAAGCAAGTCGCCTGGCTGCAGCGAATCCAGCTGTTTTTGCATCCTCAACTGAAAGTGTGGCCGATTAAGCGCACCAGTCAGTGGTTCATGCGCGGCGCGGTGCGCCAGACTCATGTTGGCCCGCTTGAGGGTGCGGGTCAGTTCCATCAATTCGGCGTCCCAGGGCAAGATGGCTGCCGTGGTCCCAGGGTTCAGTTGCTGATGGAGCTGTGCAGTCAGTGACTGCACGACCTGCTGCACGTCTGAGCTGTACAACTGGTCCTTGAGCTTGGTGATGCGCTCTCCGATCTGGGTGGCCAGTGCCGCATCGCCCTGTGCAGCGGCCAGTGCCAGACGCGTTTCCTGCACGTCCAGTTCCTGGGTCGGGCTCTTGGCCTGCACTGCGAAGTCCAGGCTGACTTGTAGATATTCCTGTGCCTTGTCCAGTTCTCCAAGGGCCAGCTTGGCCTTGCCTATGCCCCAGTACAGCAGCGACTCGCCTTCGGCGTCCATGGCCCAGCGGGCCACCCGCAAGCCCGACTGTGAGACCCGGCAGGCGGCCTGGGCACGCCCCAGGGCCAGCAGCGTATCGGTCAGGGTGACGCGCGCATAACACTCGAAGCGGGACATCGCATTGTTATGCGCAAACCCAATGGCTTCCTTCGCCATGCCCAGTGCCTGCTCATGGTTGCCCAGGTCAAAGTGTGCTTGCGCCAGATTTGCCAGCATGTTGGCGGTAAACGGCACGAAGGCGATCTTCTGCGAGATTTCCAGGGACTGTTCAGTCAGCCGCAGCGCCATTTCATGGTGGCCCAGGGTGCTGTAGACCGTCGCCATGTTACCCAGGGCCACCGTTATGGCTTCTTCGTTCATCAGTTGCTGGCCCAGCCGCAGACAGTCCAGCAGATAACGCATGGCCTGTTCCAGGTGCCCCAGTCGCTGTGCGCCCAGTCCCAACATGTTCAGCGACATGGCTTCCAGTTGCGTCAGGTAGGCGGCCCGGCTTTTTTGCAGGCCCTCTTCGGAGAGAACCATCAGGTGTTCATAGCGGCCCTGCAGGAAGTCACAGCTGGCCAGTTTGAGCAGGGCGTCAATTTCCTGTGCCAGAGTGCCCATCTCCCGGGCCTGCTCCAATACTTCCAGCATCTCTTTTCTGGCCCGTTCGGGGTCACCCAGCATGGGTGACGTAGCTGCGTGCCAAGCGTCCGGTCAGGTCAGCCGTCGTAGGCAAATTGGAAGAAAACGGGACCATATTTCATCTTACGGTCAGGGGCGTCACTGGCATCTGAATTCTGCTACATATGGAGCAAGTCTTAAAGAATTTACAGCGGATGGTGACGCTTTTCCTACTGATGTCTAACAACTGAAAGGTGGGGGATGCCGCTGGTTGAAGTGTCTGACCAGGCTATCCCCATGTGCTTTGGATGTCGGCTGACCGGAGATGGCTACGCGGCTAAAGATGCGAACGGTGGGGGCCATGACGTGGTCCCCACCGCTGTTTCCAGGCTTAAATCTCCTTGACCACCCAGTCGAAGCCGCCGTCCTGGGCGGGGTCCTTGCCTGTCACAGTGGCATAGGCAGCCTTGTCTGGCGTCAGGTACGCCCCCGCCACCCGGTTCACGTCTTCCAGGGTCACAGTCAGCAGCCGGGCCAGGTAGTCTTCCTTGACCTCGGTGCTGAAGCCTGCATGATCGCCAAAGAAGCGCATCCGGCCCACGGTGTCGGGGCTGGTCAGTGGGTCCAGGGTTTTGCTGGACCCCAAGATGGCTTCGGTGAGGTGGTTGGCTTTCAGCTTGCCGCTCGCCAGAAATTCAGGAATGCCCGCAAACACCTCAAAAGTGCGTCCCAGCTGAGGGTCACGGTAACTGCTGAGCGTGAAGACCCCGGCGCGGCTGTCCAGGCTGGCGCCGGCCCCATATGCCCCGCCCTTCTCGCGGATTTCGCCCAGCAGGTATTCGCTGCGCAGCAAACGGGTCAGCACCAGGAGTGCCGGGCTGTCGGGATGGGCAAAGGGAACAGTCTGCCAGGCCACGGCATTGAAATTGACTGGCGAATCGGTCACGCGGGCCTGGGGTTGGTGCCCCAGCAGCAGGGTGTCCGGCTGCGCGGTATGTCCTTCCTGAGCAAAGACCTGGGCCAGCGAATTCAGGTCCAGCCCCACGTCCTGCGGGGTGGCGGTCAGGGCCAGCAGCGTTTCGCCGCGTGGCAGCAGGGCGGTAATCTCGCCGAAGGTACCCAGCAACTTGGTGAGGTCAGCGTCCGGGGTGGTCAGGGCCTTAATGCGTTCCAGGCTGGTCAGGCCGCTCATGCTTTCCTGCAGGGCTCCGGCGCGGCTCACCTGTGCGGCCGCGAGGCGTTCGGCGTAGGCGTTGCCCGCGCTCACCACACTGCTCTTGAGGGCGGCGTAGCGCTGGCCCAGCAGTTGGCGCATTCGGGCGTCGGTGAACTGCGGCTCTTCCAGCAGATCGCGCAGCAGGTCGCGCAGATGTTCATCGTTGCGGGCCAGGGCCTTGCCACTCACCGTCAGCGACAGGCGTACGTTGTCTAGGCTACCCGGCGCGTGCCCCACGCCCACACTGGCACCGATGCCCCCGGTGACGGCCTCAATCCGGCGGGCCAGGGCCAAGTAGTCACGTTCAGCAGCTCCCGATTTGGTCACGAAGGCGGCGTAGAGCGGCAGCGCCTGAATCTGTGCCTGGGTCAACTCCGGCAGGCGGGTTTGCACGTCCAGATAGGTCAGGCTCCCAGTGGGCTGGGGAATCCGGCCGAGGGTAACGCTGCCCAGATGCTCTTCGCCATAGTCAGGGCGCGGCAGGTGGCGGGTCACGTCATCCAGACCCAGTGAGGGCAGCACGGACTCGTCCGGCTCCTGCGCTTGCCAAGTTTCCAGCGCGGCGCTGTCGGCCAGGATACGGGCGCGTCCGGCGTCGTCCAGGGCAGCCGCCATCCCGGCCACCTGCTCCCGTTCCTCGGCCTCGGTACGGGCAGTCAGCTCAGGGTCGGGTGTCAGGGTCAGGGTCACGCGGTGGGGGTTGCCCAGCAGTTCACAGAGCATCGGCTCGAACACCGGCCCGGCTTTCAGGTCTGCGCGTAGGCGAGTCAGCTCCGGCTCCAGCCGCAGCGCCCCTGCCGGGTTGCCGCCATACATCCAACTGCCGACCATCCCGAACATCACGCCCAGGCCATACGGAAAGCCAGCGTTGCTCACCTCGCGGCTGCTCAGCTCGAAGCCGTGCAAGCTGCTTTCGATCAGCTCCGGGTCAATGCCCTCCTCGGCAATCTGGCGCAGCGTTTCCAGCACCAGTGCCTCGACGGCTTCGGTCTGACCCAGCGGCAGTCCCTTGAGGCCCGCCGCAAACGCACCTTCACGGTACGAGTCACGGTAGCCACTTACATCGGCCAGCGAGGTGCCCAGGTCCGAATCGATCAGTGGTTGCATCAGCGGTGCGGCAGGGTTTCCCAGCAGGATGTCGCTCAACACGCTCCAGCGCAGGTTCTCACGGGGGTCCGAGACTGGCCCCAGCTTCCAGCCCACCGCCACCTGCGAGCCGCGTTCCAGGTCGCTGCCGGCGTAGAACACCTCCTCGCGGCGCGGCGCGTTGAAGGGGGGCTGATCGGGGATGCTGACATCCAGTGTCTGGGCCTCGAAACGGCTCATGACCTGTTCCTCGATCGCGTCCAGCACTTCCTCCAGCGGTAGGGTGCCGTAAGAATAAAAGTAGGCGTTGGATGGGTGATAATGCGCCGCGTGAAAGGCCTTCATTCCCTCATACGTCAGCGTGGGAATGGCCGAGGGCTGCCCGCCAGAGTTGTTGGCGTAGGTCAGGTCCGGATACAGCGCCTTGCCGAACGCCCGGAACAGCACACTGCCAGGCGTCGCCATCGCGCCTTTCATCTCGTTGTAGACCACACCGCCCAGCCTCAGCGGGCTGCTGGGGTCGCCGGCCACCTCATGTTCCAGTCGCCAGCCGTCCTGCAGGAAGCTCTCGCGGCGCAGCAGCGGGAAAAAGGTCGCGTCCAGATACACCGAGAGCAGGTTGAAAAAGTCGGTGCGGTTGCGGGTGGAAAAGGGGTAGGTCGTCCAGTCGGCGGCGGTCATGGCGTTCATGAAGGTGCTGAGTGACCGGGGAATCATGGTGAAAAAGGGATCGGCCACTGGGTAACGCTGACTGCCCATCAGCACGTTGTGTTCGAGGATATGTGCCACGCCGCTGGAATCTTGCGGCACAGTCGGAAAGGTGACGCCGAAGGCCAGGTTGTCGTCCTCACGCTGCACGTGGGCGTGGCGGGCGCCGTTCTCGTGGCGCAGCAGCACCAGCGTGCCCTGCATTTCCGGCAGGTCGTGGACTTCTTCGGTGAGGTAGCGGCCCAGGCGCTGGCCGGGTTGGGGAAGTTTGGGAAGGGTCAGGGTCATCCTGACATGGTAGAGGTTGGCAGGGGAGGGCAATGGTGTGGCTGGTGGCCGGGGAGCCACAAAAAGGTTCCCGTACTACACTAAATCCGATGACCACCCCCTTTGCTGCCGCTGTCACCGAGCGTACCCGCACCCTGAATACCCGCCTATGTGTGGGCCTGGACCCGCGCCTGAGCCACTACCGGGACCCTGCTCATCTGCGCCGTCACACGCTGGAAGTCCTGGAAGCCACCGCGCCCTACGCCGCTGCCGTCAAGCCGCAGGTCGCTTTTTACGAGGCGCTGGGCGTGCAGGGTATGGAGATTCTGGAAGAGGTCTGCGCGGCGGCCCGCACGCTGGGCCTGCCCGTCGTGCTGGATGCCAAGCGCGGTGACATCGGCTCTACGGCAGAGGCTTATGCGCAGGCCTGGCTGACCGGGCGGCACGCAGGCAGCAGCCTGACGGTGAACCCGTTCCTGGGATTTGGCGCGCTGCAACCGTTCGTGGGGGCGGCGCGGGAACACGGCGGCGGGGTATTCGTGCTGGTCAAGACTTCCAACCCCGACCAGGCCGACTTGCAAGGTGAGGGCCTCAGCGAGCGCGTAGCTGCCGAGGTCGCCCGCTTAGGAGCCGAGGAAGGCGGCGAATACGCCAGTGTAGGCGCGGTGGTCGGAGCCACCCATCCGGATGACCTGCCCCGTTTCCGCAGCCTGATGCCGCGTGCCTTACTGCTGCTGCCGGGGTTGGGCGCTCAGGGCGCGCAGGCACGTGACCTGGCGGGTGCCTTTCACCCCGGTGGCACCGGCGCCCTGGTCAGCGCCAGTCGGGGCGTGCAGTATGCAGACGGCCTAGATGTGGCCGCCGCACGGGCCGCTGCCCAGGGGTTCAGGGACGAGTTGAATGCTGTAATGCCATAAAAAGGCTGTGATGCCGTAAAAAGTAAGAAGGCAGGCAACGGGAAACACCTCCCAATTCGCCGGCCGCCTTCTTACTTTCATGTTGCTTGGGCTATCTAGGCTTGCGCCGAGTCCGCTGCATCTTCTAGCTCCAGCCCGGCAATTTCTTCGGGCTGAAAGAAATACTTCTCGTTGCACCAGTGGCAGACCACTTCCTGGCCGCCTTGGTTTTGCATGTCCTGACGCTCGGTTTCATCGAAAAACATCAGGCTGCTGGCCGCCCGTTCGCGCGAGCAGCGGCAGGCAAAGTGCCAAGGCTCGGCGTCGGCCCCCAGTTGGGGGTCTAGGCCTTCCAGTGCCCGCTGGATGGTCCCCAGCAGACCCACTTCGCGCATCGAGGTGGTCAGTTGTCCGACCTGGCCCAGGTTCTCTTCTAGGCGGGACAGGGTTTCGTCGCTCACGCCGGGCATGGCCTGAATCAGCAGTCCACCGGCCAGGGCCACCCGCCCGCCTTCTTCGTAGACGCCCAACAGCAGAGCATTGGGAATCTGCTCGGATTTGCCCAGATACGTGCTTAGGTCCTCGGCGATCTCACCACTGACCAGTTCTACACTGCCGGTCCAGGGTTCAGCATTTTCCAGCAGGCGGGTGACGGCCAGTTCGCCGTCTTTACCGACCAGGCCGCCCACATCCAGTTTGCCGTCGCTTTCGCGCACGGGCAGGTCTGCGCCGGGTTGATGCACGTATCCGCGCACACTGCCGCTTTGATGTTCACCGCGCACATCGCCGCCAGCCGTACCTTCGGCCACCACCCAGCCGATAGGGCCGCCGCCCTGAATGCGGACCGCCACGCGGCTCCCGGCGTTTTTGCCCAGCACGACAGCCAGGAGTGCAGCGCCCATCAGGGTGCGGCCCAGCGCGGCGGTAGCTGTCTTGCTCAGCTCATGGCGGAGCCGGGCTTCTTCGGTGATCTGGGTACCGTCCAGTGCCACCACGCGCAGGGTGCCTTGAGCGGCAATCCCGCGCAGCAGGTAGGACTGAGAAACAGAGGAATCGGTCATAGGTCAAGGGTAATGCACGGCCCTGCCCGACAACCGTGCCAGGGCCGTCAGTTGTGGCTCCGCTGTCCCCGTGTCACGCACAGACCTACTACAGGACTTCATCTTTCTCACGAGGGCCTACGCCGATCATTTTCACCTTCAATTGCCACTCATGACTATTCTATTCCTGGCTGGACATATTCTGTCAAATGACATAAATAGAGGGATGGATCCAGCCTTAACTGCCTCTCGTATGGCCCTTGGCCCAGGCAGTTGACACCCTTTACAAATTTGTGTGTATACTCATGCAGATCTTATTCCCAGTCCCACAAGGAGAAACCATGAAAAAATCTGCCATCCTGCTGACGACCCTGGCCCTGATGCTGGCCGCCTGTAACGACACCACCACGACGGACACCACCACCGAGGCTGGCGAAGCCACCACGGAGACCACCGAAACCACGACGGAAACCACCGAAAGCACCACCGAGGGCGCTGCTGAAGGCACCACTGCGGCAGGTGGCGGTTCCAAAACCGGTAAAGACACTTTGGTGATTCAGGAGAGCGCCGATATTCCGACCCTGGACCCCGGCACCACCTACGACACCCAGAGCGGCCTGTTCGTCAAGAACATGTACGAAACGCTGCTGACTTACAGCGGCACTTCGCTGACCGAACTTGAAGGCGTACTGGCCACCGAGTGGGAAGGCAACGAGGACGGCACCGAGTACCGCTTTACCCTGCGCGAGAACGTGCCCTTCCACAGCGGCAACATCATGACCTGCGCCGACGCCGAGTACACCTTCCAGCGCAACCTGGTCACCAACACTGCGGATTCGGGCAACTGGTTTATTGCCGAGTCGCTGCTGGGCACCGGTGCCAACGCCAACGACGACGACACCATCACCTGGGAGCGCATTGACAACGCCGTGCAGTGTGACGGCGAAACCCTGGTCTTCACCCTGCCCAAAGCTGACCCGGCCTTCCTGTCCAAACTGGCCTACTACGGCCAGGCCATCGTGGACAGCCAGCACGCCATTGAAATCGGCGAGTGGGACGGTACGGGTGACACCTGGAAGGACGCCGTCGGGGTGGACATCACCGGCAGCCCGCTGGCTCAGGGCCCCAGTGGCACCGGCGCTTACCGCTTGGTGAGCAACGACGCCAACACCATCTCCATGGAAGCGTTCGAAGATTACTGGGGTGGCGCGCCGTCCATCAAGAACGTGGTGCGCCAGCTGGTGCCTGAAGAGTCCAGCCGCATCCAGGCTTTCCTGAGCGGTGATGCGGACTTGGTCGAGTTCCCTTCACGCGAAGTGGTGGAAACGCAGGTGGCTGGTCAGCCAGGGGTCGAGATTTACGACAATATTACCAACCTGGGCGCTTACGGCTTTACCATGAACCAGCAGCTGGAAGGCAGCACCAACATCGGCTCCGGCACCTGGGGGGACGGGATTCCGACCAACTTCTTCCAGGACGAAAACATGCGGAAGTGCTTCGTTTACGCTTTCGACGCTCCCACCTATATCGCGCAGGTGCAGCGCGGCAAAGGCGAGCAGCTGAACGTGCTGTTGCCCAAGTCCTTCCTGGGCTATGACGACAGCATCGAGCCACAGCAGTTTGACCTGGCACAGGCCGAAGAGTTCTGCCAAGCCGCCCATGATGGCGCCGCCTGGGAAAACGGCTTTACCCTGAATGCCGCTTACCGCGAAGGCAGTAAGAGCATGCAGACGGCGCTGGAGATCCTCAAGCAGAACATCGAAGCCATGAACCCCAAGTTCAAGGTGAACCTGGTCGGCAAACAGTGGAGCGACATCATTGACGCCACCAACAAAGAGGCGATGGTTTACGTGGGCTGGGCACCGGACTACGCCGACCCGGATAACTTCATCCACACCTTCTACCACACCGACGGTTACTATGCCCCGCGTGGTGGCCTGAGCGATCCTGAGCTGGATGCCCTGATTGACGAGGCCCGCTCCACCATTGACGAAGACCGCCGTGTAGAACTGTACAGCCAGATCGCGCAGTACACCAAGGACAAGGCCTATTTCATCCATATTCCTACTGGTCTGGGTATCAATGCTTACCACACGAACCTGGAAGGCTACGGTGCAGAGTTCGACAACCCGCTGTTCGGCACCTACTGGAAAGACATGAGCAAGACCCAATAAGCAACCGGAGTGCAACACTCTGCTGCTCGGATTTCACCAAATCTCGCCCGGCTACGTGCTGGGCGGGTTTTATTTGCTTGCTCTGTGTGCAACGCCGTGTCAATCTCTCTGGTATATGCACGCTGGAGGGCCGTTTCACCCCGGTACCTTTAAAGTCGGTTTAACGGAAAGCCCCTCTAATGGCTGTACCCGCAATCAGATGAACCTGAGCCAAGATAAGGATGAGAACACCCCCGCTGGCACCCTGTTTTTGTATTTGTCACTAGCCAAACCAAAACTGCGGGTGTATTGTGACACATCAGTCAGGAATGCTGAAGTTTGAGCAGATCCAGTTCTCATCTGGGGCCGCAGTCATGTGTGCCTCGTTCTGTACTGCCAGTGTTCCGACTTGATGCGAGGCAAGCAGCTGCCTAGATAGACGGCTGAACCGACCCCCCCCCTAGGAGAGATTCAATGAAGAAACCTGCCATTCTGCTGACCACCCTGGCCCTGATGCTGGCCGCCTGCAACGACACCACGCAGACGACCACCGAGACCACCACTGATGCTGGCGAAACCACCACGCAAACCACTGAGACGACCGAAACCACTGAGACGGCGACTCCTGAAGCCACCAATGCGGTGACTGAAGGCGGCGGTAGCAAGACTGGTAAGGAAAACTATGTTTACATGGCCAGCTCTGACCTGCCGACCCTGGACCCTGGCAATACCTATGACACTGCCAGCGGCGCAGTGCTGGAAAACGTGTATGAAACCCTGGTGGCTTACAAGGGCTCCTCACTGACCGATCTGGAAGGCCTGCTGGCGACCGAGTGGGAAGCCAACGCAGACGGCACCGAGTACCGCTTTACCCTGCGCCCGGATGTCAAGTTCCACAGCGGCAACACCATGACTTGTGCCGACGCCGAGTACACCTTCCAGCGCAACTTGGTCACCAACTCCGCCGAGTCGGGTAACTGGTTCTTTGCTGAGTCGCTGCTGGGAACGGGCGCGAACGCCAACGACGACGATACGGTCACCTGGGAGCGCATCGACAACGCTGTGCAGTGTGATGGTGAAACCCTGGTCTTCACCCTGCCCAAGACCGACCCCGCCTTCCTGTCCAAGCTGGCCTACACCGGTCAGAGCATCGTGGACAGCAAGCACGCCATCGAAATCGGCGAGTGGGACGGCACGGGTGACACCATGGCCGACTGGGTTGGTGTAGACCTGTCCGGCAGCGCCCTGTCCAAGGACGCCAGTGGTACCGGCGCTTACCGCCTGGCTTCCTCTGATGCGACCAACACCACCCTGACTGCTTTTGAAGACTACTGGGGTGGTGCTCCAGCCATCAAAAACTGGGTGCGACAGATTGTGCCTGAAGATTCCAGCCGCATTCAGGCTCTGCTGAGCGGTGATGCCGATCTGATTGATGCAGGCAGCCGTGAAGTGGTTGAAACCCAAATTGCAGGTCAGCCCGGCATTAGTGTGATGGACACGACGACCGATCTTTCTGCACGTGGTCTGATTATGAACCAGGACCTGGAAGGTAGCCAGAACATCGGTTCCGGGAACTGGGGCGACGGCGTACCCACCAACTTCTTTGCTGATGCTCAGATGCGTGAGTGCTTCGTCAAAGCGTTCGACTCAGACGCCTACATTGAACAGGTGCAGCGCGGTAAGGGCGAGAAGATGAACTTCCTGCTGCCCAAGTCCTTCCTGGGCTACGACGAGAGCGTGCCTTACCAGAGTGTTGACTTGGAAGGTGCACAGGCGGCCTGTGAAGCGGCCCACGGTGGCGCCGCTTGGGAAAACGGCTTCACCTTGAATGCTGCGATCCAGGAAAATGCTCCGACCCTGCAAACGGCCATGGAAATCCTCAAGGCCAATATTGAGCAGATGAACCCCAAGTTCCGCGTCAATATCGTGACCAAGCCCTGGAGCGAAATCATCGACAGCTCCAACGTGGAAGCAATGGTGTACGGCGGCTGGGCTCCTGACTACGCCGACCCCGACAACTTTGTTCACACCATGTACCACTCCGAGGGTTACTACGCTCCCCGCACGCACATCAGTGATCCTGAAATTGACGGCTGGATTGACGAAGCCCGCAGCACCATTGATGAGGCCGAGCGTAAGGCGCTGTACAGCCAGATTGCCAACAAGGCTGCGGCCGAGAATTACTACATCATTCTGCCCAATGCTATCGGCATCATGGCGACCCCCAACAACGTCCAGGGCCGCACCCTGGAAACCCGCAACCAGATGCGCGCTGGCGGCTGGCTCATCAGGGACCTGAGCAAGACCGAATAAGCTTTTACTCACTTCCTAGACACTGTTCTAGAAACCACAAGGCCGCCTCTTCGGGGCGGCTTTTTGGTGGTGCTGCACAAAAAACCAGCAGGCCACTGCTGACGCAGCCTGCTGGTGAGGTGAGACCGGAAAGCTTAGGCCAGATCGTCCAGCAGCTCCTCCATCTCCTTACGGAGGCATGTGAACATGGGCGTGTCCTGCAAGGTGTAGTTGCTGGCCTCGGTGTAGCGTAGGCGGTGAACCAGGTCCACGAATTCCTGGGGGTAGTCGCTGTCAAAGGCCACCACGAATTCCTGATCGTCAATGCCGTAGGAGTAGCTGGTGTTGATCCGCACGCCCTTGAACGGCTCGGAGGCGTAGATGTGCTCGTCCATCATGCCCTGGCGGGAGTAAGGGGTCAGGTCGTACCACTCCCGCTTTTTGACGAAGGGATAGATGAACAGGTATTTGCCCTTGCCGGGCAGCATTTCCAGGCCGTGACCGCTGCCTTCAATGCGGACCACATACTGGCTACGCTTTTGCATGCTCAGGTAGCTGTAGGGCTGGGTCAGGTAACCCATCAGGCGGGTGCGGTTCAGCCGGGCCTGGGCCTCCTGAAAGTCGGCAGGGTCAAAGGCGATGCGCCACAGCATGAAATCAGTGTCGCCGCGCACGCCGACCAGCGAGTAGGTACGCTGAATCAGTCCCTTCTCACGCGGGGCGTCTTCGGTCCAGCCCTGCACGGCCCCCAGAAATTCGGACTTGATCTCTTCACGCTCGGCTTGGGGGAGACGGCGAAAGGCCGGGTCCAGCTTGTAAAAGGCGTAGTGCAGGAACTGGCGCATCTGCTGATCCGGCCCTCGCTGCGTGACCTGACCGCTGGGGTCCAGGTCCACCATGCGGCCCCGGCCTTTGCGGGCGGCGACGGCCGGGCCACTGGGTTGCATGGGCGGAGCGCCTTCGGCTCCCTGTAGGGTGGTGCTGGGAGCGCCCTGAGTCTCAGGAACGGATGGATCGGTCTTGGGATCGGTCATGGCATCTATTGTCGCATGCCCCCGGCCTGCGCCTGGGGGACGATTTTCCCGGCTGCACTAGTCTGGACAGATGATCTTCAAGCATGTTTCTTTCCTGACCACCGATCTGGAACGCACCCTGGACTTTTACGCCCTGCTGGGAGCTGAGGTGATTCGCCGCGTACAGACCAGTGAAGGCTATGACCGAGCGGTGCTGGACCTGGGGAATGGCAAATTGCAGTTGTTCCAGATCACCGGTGAGGCTCCAGTTCCACATGCTCACTGGGCTGAACACTTGGCCCTTGAAGTGCCCGACCTGACGGAGTTGGTGGGTCGGCTGCAGGCTGCCGGACACACACTCAGCCGCCCATTGCAGCCCAGTCCCGGTGGCCGCTTGATGGCCTTTGTGCGTGATCCGGATGGTCGCTCGGTGGAACTGCTGCAAATTCGCCTAGAAGATTAAAAGGACCGCCGCACGGGATCAACTCCTGGTGCGGCGGCCTTTTTCCTATCGGGTTAGGTCAACCTTACGGTCCTTCGGTATAGATCTTGGACGAGTAGTAGTACTTTTCCAGCGCCAGCTTGCCCAGAGCGACCAGTGGCACAGCGATCAACGCCCCAGCAAAGCCCAGCACGCTGGCCCCGATCAGGATACTCAGCAGCACGGTCACTGGGTGCAGATCGGTGGTCTTGGAGAGCACCATCGGACTGAGAAAGCTGCCCTCCACTTGGTTGGCGATCAGGAATACGGCGATGGCCATGACCACTTTGCCCAGGCCCATGGGGATGGCCAGCAGTACCGCTGGCACCGCCCCGATGATTGGTCCCAGGTAGGGAATGATGTTGAAGGCTCCGGCCAGAAAGCCGATGGCCAGCGCACTGGGAATACCCAGCAGGCTGAGGCCCAGCGCCACCACCGACCCCACGAACAGCGCAATCAAAAGCTGGCCGCGCACATAGCCGCCGATGGCGGTCCCGGCCAGGTCGGAGAATTCCAGGACACGGGGCTGCCAGGGGCGGGGAAACATTTTCAGCATGGCCTTGTTCACGCGGCTGTAGTCCAGCATTAGATACACACTGAGTAGCAGGATGATCACCACTCGCCCCAAAACGCTACCGATGGTGATGATGGACGTGAACAGCGCGCCCTGCGGGTCCAGCCAGCGTTGCAGGATCGGCACGAGGTTGTCGCCCAGGTTCTGGGTATAGGTCTGAATGGTGGTGGTCAAGCCTTCGCGGATGTCTTCCAGGCCCGTGACCCCCCGGCCCTGTAGCCAGGTCGTGGCCGAGTCGGCCCAGCCCTCTAGGTTCTGGATCAGCTGGGGCAACTGCCGCAGCAGGTCGATCAGCTGCCCGGCAATGGCACCCAGCAACGCCCCAGCCAGGGTCAGCAAGCCCCCGAACAGGAGCAGCACGAACAGCACACCCAGGCCACGCGGAACCCGGCCACGTTCCAGCCAGTTCAGCAGGGGATTGGCGATATAGGCGATCAGGTAGGCCACCGCGAAGTTGACGATCACGGCCCCGATCAGGCCAGCGAAACGCAGGGCCACCAGGGCCAGCAGGATAAACACCACCAGGCGGAGCCAGGGATTGCGCCAAGCGTGCTGAAAGGCGTTGGGAGGTTTGGGTGCGGAGATCACGCTCCGCAGTATAGGGAGCTGACAGGTGAGGAAGAATGGAGTCTGGAAGCTGGATGAACGCAGCGGCCCGGAATGCTGAAACTGTGGGCCTTTGCTCCCGCCGCTGACAAATGCTTTACACTCTGGATCATGTCAGAACGTACTTTTGCCATGATCAAACCCGACGGTGTCAAGCGTGGCCTGACCGCCGAGATTCTGCGCCGCATTGAGCACAAGGGCTACCGTGTGGTGGGCCTCAAGCTGTACCAGATTCCCCGTGAAGTGGCCGAGAACCACTACGGCGAGCACTCGGACAAGCCCTTTTTCGGTGAGCTGGTGGACTTTATCACCTCCGGTCCAGTGGTGGCCATTGCTCTGGAAGGCGAGAATGCCATTGCTGGCTGGCGCAGCATGATGGGCGCGACCAACCCCGCCAACGCTGCTCCGGGCACCATTCGTGGTGACTTCGCCACCAGCATGGGTGAGAACGTCTCGCACGGCAGCGACAGCCCCGAGAGCGCCGAGCGTGAACTGGCTCTGTTCTTCAGCGACAGCGAACTGATCAAGTAAGCCATATTTCTGCAGAGGGCTGTAGGTCGTGGAGACCCGGTGGCCCTCTGCTCTTTTTGATGGGTTAAACCCTGCGCTAGCCTGGGCCAGTGCCCTGGCTGCCCCACCACTGGACTTTGATGCTGACAGCCGCGCTGTTGCTGACCCTGCTGATATTGGGCCTGGGCCTCCAACTGCGGCGCTGGCAGACGGCGCGGGCCTGGCATCATGCCCTGTTTTTCGCAGTGGTGGCTGCAACTGCCCTCAGTATGGCGTTGGCTTGGCGCTTTGCTGCTCCCTGGCCCTGGCTGCTCCCTGCTTTGGGTCTGCTGCTGCTGATGCCCCGCACCCAGCCAGGGCGGGCGAATCACTGGGGCCTGGCGCTGGCCTGCGCGGCAGCCTTCGCCATAGGGGCATGGCGGGTGTGGTCATTCGCCTCCTAGAGCGTGGCTTTTGCAGGTTCTACCGCACTCGTGCGCAGCTCCAAGCCATGGCGGCTCAAGCGATAGGTCAGATGTCTACCTGTGTACCTATCCCCCGGCGCTGCGCCTCTATGTAGGTGCCCTGCGCCACCGCCAGATCAAAGTAAGCTGCGCCCACGCATTTGAAGAAGATGATCTCCGCGTCCGATTCGCGGCCTGGTTTGGCTCCGGCTACCACACCTGCCAGGTCCGAGTGGGCTTGGCCGAAGTTCCAGACTCCGGCCTGCTCGGCATGAATCAGTTCTCCGGCCTCGGAGCGGGTGCCTTCCAGCGTATCCAGCACGATTTTGTCAGCCCGCTGGATGGTGGTCAGGTCTACCTCACGCATAGAAGGCAGATAGGAACCGATTCCACTGACAAACGTGCCGCTCTGCAGCGCCGCTCCATCGAAGACTGGCGTGCTGGACTGCGTGGCAGCCACCACCATGTCGGAGGCTTCGACCAGGGCTTCGGCCGTGGGGGAGACGCTGATCTGTACGTCCGGCAGTTCGGTGCGGAGTTCGGCGGCCAGTGCCTCGGCTTTGGTGGGGGTACGGTTATACAGCCGCAATTCCCGCAGGGGCCGGACCTGCCTCACCGCCCGAATTTGATCCGCCGCCATGCCGCCGGTGCCGATCACGCCCAGGCGTTCAGCTCCTGCGCGGGCCAGATGATCTGCCGCAATGCCAGTCAGCGCCCCAGTTCGCAGCCGGGTGAGGTAAGACGCACTCATCAGGGCGATGTGCTGGCCTGTCTCTGCCTCGGTCAGCACAATCACGCCCTGAATGGTCGGTAGCTTCTGGGCGGGGTTCTGCGGAAAAACGGTGACCACCTTACAACCCACTGCCCCCAGGCCGCCGATGCCGCTGGGCATATACAGCGCCGAGGCCTCTTTCTCAGGGACCTCCAGCACCAATCGGGGCGGGTTCTGTACCTTCCCGGCGTGCTCGGCCTGAAGTGCCGGAATCAGATCACGGATGGCCTGCGGCATTCCATAAAAGGACTGAATCTGCTGTTCACTGAGAATAAGCATAGGCCCAGAGTAGAGGAGCCAGGCGCCGCCTGGGCACATCTGCCCCGGACCCGGCTGCTAGGCTGGACCGAATGGAACTGATCGAGGGGCTGATGGCCCGGCGGACCACCAATGGACCTTTTCGCCCTGACCCGGTATCGCGTGAGCATCAGCGCCTGCTGATGCAGGTGGCCCAGGCGGCGCCCAGCCATTTCAACTCGCAGCCCTGGCGCTTCGTGCTGATTGAAGACCCGCAGACCATCGGCCGCGTGGCCGAGATTGCAGGTCAGAGCATGACTGAGCTGATCGAGGCAGGCATTTTCTTTGAGCGCTACCGCAAGTATTTCCGCTTCTCGGAAGCCGAGATGGAGCAGCGGCGCGACGGGATTCACATTGATCATCTGCCCGCCCCGCTGCGGCCCTTTACCCGGCAGATCTTCAGCGATTCGGGCCTGGGGCTGATGCGCAAGCTGGGCGTGCCCAAGAAACTGGGCGAGGACAACCGCCGCTTGGTGGCCGGCAGTCCGCTGCTGCTGGCCGTGTTGCTGGACAAAGAAGAATACCGCCCCGGTGAGCTGAGCGGCTTTTATTCGGTGTTCGGGATGGGCGCAGCGGTGCAGAACATTTGGAATACGGTGGGCGAGCTGGGCATGGGCATTCAGTTTGTCTCGACCCCGATGGAAATCCCCCGTCAGTGGCAAGCCATTCGGGCGTTGCTAGCCGTGCCGCCGGAGCTGGAATTGATGGCGGTCTACCGCCTGGGGTATCTGCCGGATGATCAGGCCCGGCCCAGTATTGACTGGAGCAGCCGTCACCGCAAGCGGCTGCCGCAGTATGTCTACCGCGAGCAGGTGGGCCAGCCTGAAACCGACTGATGGGGGGGTTCGAGTTGGCGCGGTTTCTGTGAAGAACAAGGGGGCGCGGCCACTTTCGCTCGGCAGCCGCCCTGCCAGAGTGGGCCACGACCAGGCACGGGTGTGCCTCAAGGGAGCCGTATGAATGAAGAGTTTGACCTGTCTGCCCAACCTGCTGAGCCCTCGCCGATCAGCGCTGCTGCCGCTGGGACTTTTGCGATTGGCGGAGAACTGCGGGTGGCCCGGCTGGGATTCGGGGCGCTGCACACGGTAGGGCGCGGGGCGTGGGGCCTGCCCACCGACGAAACTCAAATCGCTGAGGTGCTGGAGTTGGTTCCGCAGCTGGGCATCAACCTCATTGACACGGCTGACGCTTATGGGCCTCATCTCAGTGAGGAGCTGATTCGCCGCACCTTGCACCCCTACGACACGGTGGTGGTGGCGACCAAGGGGGGACAGGTGCGCCCTGGCCCCGGCGAGTGGCGGCCCCTGGGTCAGCCGGATTATCTGCGGCAGTGTGCCGAACTGTCACGCCGCCGTCTGGGAGTAGACAGCATCGACCTGTGGCAATTGCACCGCATTGACCGCCGGGTGCCGCGCGACGAGCAGTTTGCCGCCATCCGCGACCTGCTGGATCGGGGCGTGATTCGCCATGCGGGCCTGAGTGAGTGCCAGCTAGAAGACATTGAAGTGGCGCAGCGCTACTTTCCAGTGGCCACGGTTCAGAATCAGTACAACCTGGTTCACCGCCGCAGTGAGGCCGTGCTGGACTACTGTGAGGCCCATGGAATCGGGTTTATGCCCTGGAATCCGCTGGGGCTGGGACAGCTGGCGGGTGCGGGCCATGTGCTGAGCGAGGTGGCCGCAGAACTGGGAGCCACCCCCGCGCAGACCGCCCTGGCGTGGCTGCTGCGCCGTAGTCCAGTGATGCTCCCGATTCCGGGGACCTCGCGTGTTTCGCACCTGCGCGAGAACGTTGCCGCTGCGTCGTTGGTTCTGAGCGATGAGGAGTTTGTACGGCTGGATCAGGCTGGGCGCCAGGAATGGCAACAGGAGTTGACTGAGGACGAAGAGCTGCTCTGAGCAGCCGTCTGATGCACCGCTCTTGACCCGGCAGATTGAATGGCCCAGGTTCGCCGGGGTGTAGAATCAACGCGAACTTCCTTACATTATGAGGGGCAGTCTGGGCTTCGCGCTGTTCCCCCGTCCGTAGTTCCGTTGGTGGCAGCGCCTCAGCGGCGGAAGGAAGTCCACGGAGGATGGTTATGAAACAATCCAAAGCCCTGCTGTTCGCCCTGCTGGCGGCTGCTCTGCCCACTGCACTGTCCGCTGAAAGTGACGTACCGATGTTTGCTGATCTGGTAGAGGAGTTCGCGGAGGACTACAAGCCAGTAGGCAGCCCGGTGGATGGCCGCCTGGTGGCTGAAGATCAGAAGCTGGTGATGTTGAAGGTCCCGGCCAACGGCAACTACATGCTGATGGCAGCGTGTGACGACGAGTGCTTTGACATTGACCTGACCTTGTTTGATGCCAATGGGGACATGCTGTACACCGACGTGTACGACGATGATTACCCGGTGGTCTACGGGGAAGACCTGAAGGCGGGCACCACCATTTACGCGCTGGTCGGTATGTATGACTGCTTGAACGAAGACGAGGGCTGTTTTTACCGCCTGGGCCTGTTCGCTGAGAAATAAGCACCGAAACTGCTGCCTCCGGTCATCCCTCACAGGCCGGCAGCGGTGAATGTTACGGCGTGCCGGGTGGCCGGGGGCGCACAATACAGGGATGACTGACATGCCTGTGCTGCGTTCCCTGGTGACCGGGGCCCCGCCCCACCGCGCTGGCCAGACCGAGATCGGGGAGGTGGCCCAGGCCATGTTTCCCCGGTTGGCGGGCCGCCGCAACCTGCTGGATGTATTCGGAAACGCCCAGATCGAAAGTCGTGCGCTGGCCTGTCCGCTGGAGTGGTATCAGACGCCGCGCACGTTTGGGGAGAAGAATGCGGCTTTCGTGCAAGAGGCCCGGCGGCTGTGCGCGGAGCTGGGGGCTCAGGCGATACGGCAAGCGGGCGTCCAGCCTCAGGACATCAGTGCGGTGGTCGTCGTTAATACGACGGGCATCAGCACACCCAGCCTGGACGCCTACCTGACCGAAGCCCTGGGCCTGAGCCGTCAGGTGGCCCGCGTGCCGCTGTGGGGCCTGGGGTGCGCGGGTGGTGCAGCGGGACTGGCCCGCGCTGCTGATCTGGTGCGTGGCGGTCACAAGGCAGTGCTGTACGTCGCGGTAGAGCTGTGTAGTTTGACCCTGCTGACCGACGATGAATCCGCTTCCAACTGGGTGGGACTGGCCCTCTTTGCCGACGGTGCGGCAGCGGCGGTACTGACCGCACCGGACCTGGATGCGGCCCCACCCCGGCTGGCCCTGCATAGTGCCCGCTCCACGCTGATTCCGGACAGTGAGGACATCATGGGCTGGGACGTGGTGGACAGTGGCCTGAAGGTGCGATTCAGCCGCGACATTCCTGCGCTGGTCACAGAAATGATGGCGGACAATGTGGCGGGGGCGCTGGCGCAGGCCGGCTGGACGCGGGACCAGGTGAACTTCTGGGCGGTGCATCCCGGTGGGGTAAAGGTGCTGGAAGCTTACGCTGGGGCGCTACAACTGCCAGCCCAGGCCCTGGCTGCCAGCTGGGATGTGCTGCGCCACAACGGCAACATGAGCAGTGTGACGGTGCTGTTCGTCCTGCGGCAACTGCTGGACCAGGGGGTGCAGGGCCGGGGGCTGCTTAGTGCGATGGGTCCTGGATTCAGTGCCGAGCAGGTTCTGATCGAGGCGCTCTGATACCCTGATTCAATGGCAAATCCCGAATTTGTAGGACTGGTCACCTCGGTGTCCGCTACCGCCGAAGCTGCTCTGGGCCAGCTTAACGCGGCAACCAGCAGCGCTGCCCGCGACGGTCTGCTGGATGAAGGCCGCTCGGTACAGGTGGCCGAGCGCTCGCTGAACCTGCTTCTGATGCTGGCTGAAAAGACGCGTGGCAACCTGGACTTTGAAGAAGCTGAAATCCTGACGGACGCCGTGGCCTCGCTGCGTGAACTGCTGCAGGCCCGTCAGGAGCAGGTTCGTCCTCAGGCCTCCAACTGATGCGTGCCCTGATTCAGCGGGTCACACACGGGCGCTGCACAGTGGCGGGCAAGGTGACCGGCCAGATTGCGGGCGGGTTGGTCGTCTTGCTGGGTGTGGGGCCGCAGGACACCGCCGCTGAGGCCACCAAGCTGGCACAGAAAATTGCCCGCCTACGCATCTTTGGCGACGATGCCGGCAAGATGAACCTGAGCGTACATGACTTAGGTGGCGAGGTGCTGAGTATCAGTCAGTTCACGCTGTACGCGGACACCCGGAGTGGCAACCGCCCCGGATTCAGCCGTGCTGCGCCGCCTGTCCTGGCTGAGCAGCTGTATCACACGTTCAACGCTGCACTCCGCAGCGAGGGGCTCACAGTCGCAGAAGGTATTTTTGGCGCAGATATGCAGATTGACCTGTGCAACGACGGCCCGGTGACGATCATGCTGGACACCGATGAGTGGGCGCAGGCAAGGGGGTAGAGCATACCAGCGAGGGGG
Source organism: Deinococcus radiophilus (assembly GCF_020889625.1). Lineage (GTDB taxonomy): Bacteria > Deinococcota > Deinococci > Deinococcales > Deinococcaceae > Deinococcus > Deinococcus radiophilus. Next base: position 1,177,578 of record NZ_CP086380.1, on the reverse strand, counting down.
GCGGCGCAATATTCATCTGCGCCGCCCCTTCTCGTTCACGGCTATTTCAGCTGAGCCAGCAGATTTTGCGCGGCCTGCTTATCGCGCTTGTCCCAGAAGGTGTTGGCGGGGAGTGACACGGCTTTTTGCAGCTGTGCCTTGGCTGCGGCCTTGTCACCCAGCAGGTTCAGGGCGCGGCCATATTCCAGGCGGTGAATGATCCGGTTTGGCTCCAGATTGACCGCCTTGTTGAAGTTGGGCTGAACTTGATCGGCCTTGGCACCCGTCGTGGCGCGGGCGGCTCCACCCTTGGCCCACAGTTCGGCGTGCCACAGCCCCAGTGCCACATAGGCTCCCGCCAATTTGGGGTTCAGGGCGATGGCTTTTTGCAGGTTGTTCTTCATGCTGCTCGCCAGGCTTAAGCTCTGGAGAATACCAGCACTCTGCGCCAAGCGGCCCTGAGCGCGGGCCAGCTCAAAATAGGCTTCAGCGTTGTTTGGGTTCAGCGACACGGCTTTCTTGGCGTAGTCCTGGGCACGTCCATACAGCGCTTTGGTATCGCCGCCCAGCGAGGCTCCTAAGGTGGTGGCCTCGGCAGCCAGGGCGTATCCGGCACTGGTGTTCAGGGCGGCTGCGGCCTGCGATGCGCCGCGCCAGTCCCCTGCGTCCAGCTTGGCCTGCGCGGCGCTGAGGCTTTGAGCGCTGGCGACACCGAATGAAAGCGTGGCACTGAGGACGACACTGGTTGAAATCACTTTGAACATAAGTACCTCCGTGGCAGCCCTGCGGCTCCCACTGCCGCCGACCTGACACGGTTCCCCCTGCATTTCCCCTGCCCGCCCAATCGGCCTTTTTCCTTTGATTTGAATCAAGTTCAAGATTAAGCTGGGTCAAACGTTTTGATTGGGGTCTGAAGTACATCTCATCCGGTAAGTCTTGGGCCAAATCCTTGTTGTTTGTCAGATGGTGTAGGCAACGACCTGGGCACAGCCAAAGAAAGAGCCGCCCACTGAAGAGGGCAGCCTGTAAGTCGGAACATTCAGGGTTAGGGTTGCAGGCGTGCCAGTCCTTCGGCCGCTTCAGGATGGTCAGCCTGGAGGTTCAGCGCCTGACGGTAGGCCTGGGCGGCCTGCTGCGGTTGGGCAGCCGTGCCCGTGCCGCTGCGCTCTAGGCTGAGGCCCAGGAAGTAATAAGCGTCGGCGCTTTGGCCGGTGCTGGCGGCGTCGCCGAAGTTGCTGCGGGCACGGGTCAGGTCCCCAGCGTCCAAGTTCAGGCGGCCCAGATAATATGAGAAGTCGGGGTAGCTGCCGCCACTCAGTTCCAGGGCGCGTTCCAGTTGCACGCGGGCGGTGAGAGGTTCACGGGCCAGATAGCTGACCACGCCATATTGCCCTGCTGCGTATGCGCTGGTGGGAGCCAACTGTACGGCCATGGCCGCTTGCGGACGGGCCACCGCAAAGTTCCCGCCCTCGGCCAGCAGGCGGGCAAAGTAGGCCCGGTTCAGGGCGTCGCGTGGCTGGGCCAGCACCGCCCGCTGAATGGTCGCGATGGCTGCAGTCAGGTCGCCGCCAGCGTACTGCGTTTCAGCCAGATTAAAGAGAATTACGCTCTCAGTTGGGTTCAGGCGGCTGGCTTCCTGAAAGGCACGTATGGCACCGCGCAGGTCCCCTTGGAACCGCAAGATGTAGCCGCGCTCGTTCCAGATTTTGCTGGCTTCGGTTCCCCGGCGCGCAGTGGGAAGGCCACTCAGTGCACGTTCAGCAGCGTCCAGCGTCGCCAGTGCGGAGCGCAGATTCGCATCACCGCCTGCGGGCTGTCCCAGCCGAATTTCGCCGCTCTGCGGTAGCCGGTCCTGCCGGAAAGCCAGGGAGTAGGCCTGCGACAGGGCAACATGAGCGCTGATGTTGGCCGGATCCAGCTCAAGCAAGCGGGTCAGGGTGGCCGCTGCGGCACTGCTCTGGCCCAAGCGGGTCTGGGTGCGGCCCAGGCCCAGCAGGGCGTCGGGGTTGGTCGGGTTGGCGCGGACTGCAGCGCCGTAGGCCACCAGGGCACGCTGGAAGTTGCCCTGACCGTAGTAGAACTGACCCACTGTCACGTAGCTGCTGGCCGAGATGGGAGCCGCCTGCTGGGTCATGGGGACCGGCCCGGTCGCTGATGACTGGGCTGCCGCTGGAAAGAAATACCCCGTGCTGAGGAGGCCCAGGGCCGCAAGAGCCAGCCCCGGCGTCCGCTTGAGAGAAAAGTTGCTCACAGTAGACCCAGTATAGGGCGCACCCTGCTGGGCCATTCTCGGCAACTTAGAAGAGGTAAAGACCACCCCAAATTTGACCGTGGCGAGACTGGGGCAAAAAAATGAAAGCGCCCAGGGAAATTTCCCCCGGCGCTTCTGGCGTTGGATCTGGCCGGATATAGGCTGGCCAGATCAACGCGTGAACCTTAGCGGCTTTGTGGAGAGCCGTTGTGTCCTACATCGGTGCCTTTGACCGACTCAGGCTTCTGATCCACTTCCTCGCCCTTGTCCAGCATGTCCTGCTGCTGCACACCCTTGATGTCATGCAGGGAGTTGGTGTCTTTGTCGCCACCTTCCGGGCTGGGGTTTTGCTGGGCAGGATGATTCTGGTCTTTGGTCATGGCTTCCCTCCTATAAGTGGAATGGCTTCAGCCTAGAGCGTGCGCAAGCGGTCCAGGTTGGAATGCCCTTGTGGGAATGTTGACGCCGCCGGGATCAGCCGTGCCCTTCCTCGCGTTCACCGCTTGCACTGCCAAACGTCCGCTCTAGGCCCGTGACCAGTGCCCTCGTTTCTGCAGGAGTGAGGTGCGCCTCGGGGTGAAGGGGCAGGTAAGTTTTCTCCGGCATCTCGCCCTTTTCCACCGTTGCGGTAGCCTCGTCCGCTTCACGGCCAAAACCAGGTGCGCTGATATTGAACCGCTGGCCGACCTTCATCCACATGCCGCTGGGTCAGCCAAGAAGCCGGGGCCACGTTGGAGTATCAGGGCCAGACGGTTGCATGGCTGTGACAGTCGGCGCAGGCCCGTGCAAAGAGGTCCGTGGGCTGTCCCAGGCTGGCTGGGCCTGCACAGGCGGGTTGCTGTGACTACGCCCGTAGGGAAGCAGTTGCAGGGCCAGTAGGGCAGCGGCGGCCACACCCAGCCACTTGAAAGAACCGTTGCGAGCAGTTGTCTGATTCATGATGGCTATCCTCCTTGAATTCCCTTGGCTGGGAAAAAGTCACTCTGGACGGTTAAAGCTGGTGACGCAGCAGCCGCAGTCCCATAAACACCACGAATACCGTGCCGCCCTCGTGCGCCACCACGCCCAGCGGCAGTGGAATCTGCCCGGCAATCGCCAGCGGCGACACCACCAGAATGATTCCGAACGCGAACAGCAGGTTCAGGCGTACGGTGCGCCGGGCGTCACGGGCCAGCCGCACTGCGCCCGCCAGTTTGTGCAGGTCCCCCTGCATCAGCACCACGTCGGCGCTCTCAATGGCCACGTCGGTGCCGGACCCAACCGCAATCCCCAAGTCGGCGCGGGCCAGGGCGGGTGCGTCGTTGACCCCGTCGCCCACCATCGCCACTGGTCCAGGCAGTTCACCGATGATCCGCAGTTTGTCTTCGGGGCGCAGTTCGGCGCGGTACTCGGTCAGGCCGACCTGACCCGCCACATGCTCGGCCACCTCGGCGCGGTCCCCGGTCAGCATGACGCGGTGTGGTACGCCCGCCGTTCTCAGGGACGCCATTGCCTGGGCCATGCCGGGGCGCAGGGTATCTGCCACGCCCATCACGCCCAGCACCTGACTGCCCCGGCCCACGACCACCGATGAACTGCCCTGCTGCCCCAACTCGGTCAGGGCCTGGGACTGCGTGGCACTCAGGGCGGCACCCTGGCGCTCAGCCATGCGGGCATTTCCGGCCCATACGACGTCACTGCCGAGCGTCCCCACGATGCCGTGGCCGGGCACCGCTTCGCCGCCCTGCACCGCCGGGGTGCTCAGCCCCCGTTCTTCAGCAGCCCGCACCACCGCCTGAGCAATCGGGTGCTCGGAGTGCCGCTCCAGTCCGGCGGCCAGGCTCAGCGCGGCAGCTTCGTCGTCCGCCACCACCCGGCTGACGCTCATCTTGGCCTGGGTCAGGGTACCGGTCTTATCGAAGGCCACGGTATTGATTCCAGCCAGAGCGTCCAGTGCGGCGCTGCTCTTGAACAGCACCCCACTGCGGGCCGCGGCTGCCATCGCACTGAGCATCACCGCAGGGGTCGAGATGACCACCGCGCAGGGACTGGCCACCACCATAAAGGTCATGGCGCGGTACCAGGCGTCGGCACTGGGCAGGCCGCCGAGGGAGTACAGCGCCGCAAAGACCAGTGGCACGGCGATCAGGACCAGCGTGGCGTAAGGGCTTTCCCAGCGCTCCGAGAGCATTTCAGTTTGGCTTTTCTGGGTCTGGGCTTCTTCCATCAGGCCGACCAGCCGCGCCAGGGTACTTTCGCCGGCTGGGCGCAGCACTTCGGCCTCCACGCTGCCGTTCAGGTTCACCGTGCCCGAAGACAGCGGGCTGCCCACTTCCTTGTCGATCGGGCGGCTCTCGCCGGTGATGGGCGACTCGTCCACAGCGGTATTGCCGCGGATCACCTGGGCGTCGGCGGCGATGCGCTCGCCCGGGCGCACCAGCAGCAGGTCGCCCACTTGAATCTCGCCCAGCTCACACCAGCGTTCCACACCGTTCCTGCGGATGGTCGCGCCTTCGGGGTTGAGGTCCATCAGGGCGGCGATCGCATTTTTGGTGCGGCCCATCGCCCAGTCCTGGAGGGTATTGGAGAGGCTAAACAAAAACAGCAAGATGGCCCCGTCTGCCATCTGTCCGATGCTGGCTGCTCCCAGGGCCGCCAGGACCATCAGAAGGTCCACATCCAGCTTGTGTTCCACCGTCAAGGTGTGAATGGCTTCGCGGGCTGCTGGAATGCCGCCGGCCAGAAAAGCAACGATGTACCCGGCCCACATCAGCGCTGGCAGGTGCAAAACATGCTGACCGGTGAGTCCGACGATTAAACCCAGTAGGGTCAGGGCCGTCAAGAGTACGGCCCGCTTCAGTGCGGGCGAGAGCTGAAAAGTGGCCGTGCTGGGAGTGCGGGTTTGTGGGGGTGGCGGTGTGGGCGTGCCATGCGAGTTGACAGTGGTGGGCGCGGACATTTCAGGCTCCTCAAAGAGAGATTGCTTATTGAGAATAATTCCTACTAAGCCATTCTACTCTCTGGGCACACTGCACTCAACGCATAAATCGCAGCGGAGAAGTCGGTGTTGAGCGGGTGGGTTCTAGGCTGGCCCGGACCAGAGATATTCCTTGCGCCACGGCTCGCCCCGGCGAATGGTCGGCACTTTGAGGCCCAGCACCCGCGCTCCACCCTTCACGGCAGCCCGCAGCAAGAGGCGTGGGTCCATCTGCGGATACAGCGCCTGGGCGAAGGCCAGTTCGTCGCGTGCGTCCAGCGTCTCGCCGCTCGCCACCGAATCGGTCCCCAGCGCGATTTCTATGCCTGCCGCTGCAAAGTCGCTCCAGCGAAAGCGCCCACATTCCAAGTGCTGGTTGGAGCGCGGGCAGGTCACCACCGCACAACCTGCCTGCGCCACCCGCACGATGTCTTCGTCTGTGACATTCACCATGTGGACCAGCGTGGGGCGGCGGTGCAATACACCCAGTTCGTCCAGGTAGCGAACCGGAGTCAGGTCCGGTTCAGGGACACGGCCGATCACCTCGGCAAAATTCTCGGGGGAGAGGCCGGGAATGCGGTGTTCCCAGAGTGGTCCTGCGCCCGTGGCGAACAGTTCCAGTTCACTGGGATGCTCGGCCACGTGGATCTGCATGGGCAGGCCCTCGCCCGCCGCGTAGTCACTGACCAGCCGCAGAAGCGGTGCGCTGACCGTGTAGGTGGCGTGCGGCGACACGCCCAGCCGCAGCCCGCTGGGACGCTCCAGACGGCGGTATCGGTCAATCTCCTCACGGAGGCGGCCAAAGCGCTCCTGGGCCTGCTCCGGCTTTGGCCCCAAGACTTCCAGATACAGCACGCCGCTGAGGTCCTCGCGGGGCAGCAGGGCTTCCAGGACCGCCGGATCCCACACGATGTCGCCCACCGGTTGTCGCAGCGCCGCCAGCGTGTCGGCTCCGATCTGGGCTGCGGTGACCCCACGGAGTTCCTTTTGCGCCACCACCACTTCAGGAATCCAGCGGAAATAGGGCAGCGCCTGAAAGCCGTAAGCACTCATGTCCAGATGGGTGTGGGCATTGACCGGAGGCGGGGCAATCACACCGCCCACCGCGATCTCCTGCGCCTGCGGATAATTCTGACGGAGCAAGTCGGGATGGCCGGTGGCCGCCACTGTGCCGCGCGACACCACCACTCCACCCGGCGACTGTGCACCACCCATGCCCGTAAAGAGGAAGTCGGCGGTGTAAAGGACTGGGGAGTGATCGGCGGAAAGGTCAGCTGGGGAAGAGGAGGTCATCTCTGCTCAGGGTAAAGCACGAGGTTGAATGGTTCTCGTCAGTGGAGCAAACAAAAGTGCTACGCCGCTCGTTGAATGTGGCGTGGCGATTTCTACGTTCTGGCTAGTGCTGCCGGGATCAGCGTCCGTCTTCACCGCCGGGAAGGATCAGCGCCCGTCTTCACCCAAGGTCGGGGAGTGCTGAGCAGCGTACATGGCAGCTCCCACGATCCCGGCTTCGTTCTTGAGGGCCGCTGGGACCACTTCGGAGCGCTGTAGCTGAATGTACTGCAGCCACTTGTCGGCCTTTTTGGAGATGCCACCACCCAGGACGAACAGGGTTGGGCTGAACAGCAGTTCCAGATGCTGGAGGTAGCGGCTGACCCGTCCGCCCCACTCCTCGTAGCTCAGTTCTTTTTCCTCGCGTATTCGCGCCGAGGCCCAGCTTTCGGCATGACGGGCCTTGCCGTTGCGGCTGCTCAGGTAAAGGTGGCCCAGTTCGGTGTTGGGAACCAGCACGCCGCCGTGCAGCAGTGCCGAGCCGATGCCAGTGCCCAGCGTGACCACCAATACTACGCCCTCTACGCCTTGGGCCGCCCCAAAGCGGGCTTCGGCCAGGCCAGCGGCGTCGGCATCGTTGAGCAGATGGACATCAAAGTCGATGCCCAGGCCGCGTGTCAAAAAGGCGTCGGCGTCCATGCCCACCCAGGCCTTACTCACATTGGCGGCGCTAAGGGTGCGGCCCTGCTGCACGATGCCCGGGAAGGTCACGCCGATAGACCCCTGATGGTCAAAGTGGCGGACCAACTGGCCGAGTACGCCCAGTACAGCGTCCGGTTCGGCACCTGGGGGGGTCGGAATTCGCATCCGTTCGGCCAGCAGTTCCCCGGTGTCCAGATTCACAGGAGCTGCTTTGATGCCACTACCGCCGATGTCTACGCCAAGTACCACGCTCATGGCTTGCAGTATACGGGTGGCTTTCAGCACTGAGATTGAAGGTGAAAAATTTGCTTGCCCGTGCGACGCTGTCTCTTGCATGAGACAAAAAAAACCCGCCCCGAAGGGCGGATCTCACGCATACTGCCGCTTAGGCAGCGTTCTTGCCGTCGCGGGCCTGCTTGGCGGTGTCCACCAGGGCCTTGAAGGTTTCAGGCTCGCGGGCAGCGATGTCGGCCAGAACCTTACGGTTCAGGTCCACGCCAGCCACCTTGAGGCCGTTCATGAAGGTGGAGTAGGTCATGCCGTGCAGGCGAGCACCGGCGTTGATACGCTGAATCCACAGGCGGCGGAAGTCACGCTTCTTGTTGCGGCGGTCGCGGTACTCGTAGGTCGCAGCGTTCAGCAGGGTCTGGAAGGCGTTGCGGTACTGCTTGGAGCGTGAACCCCAGAAGCCCTTGGCGCGCTTGAGCACCTTTTTGTGACGGCGGCGGCGAATAATACCAGTCTTGGCGCGGGGCATTATTTACCTCCTGCGTAAGGCTTCATCGCCTTCATGCGGGCCCACTCGCTCTTGGCCAGGACAAAGCCCTTGCCTTTTTTGCTGATCGAGTCGCCGCTCTTGCCGGTGTTCTGGTGGCGCTTACCACTCTTGAACGCCATGACTTTGCCAGTCGCCGTGATCTTGATCCGGCGCGCAGCACTCTTTTTGGTCTTCATCTTGGGCATAGTTCTCCTTGGAGGCGGACAAACACATGCGGCTGCACGGTCGCCGTCTGGGGGTCAGGCCACTTCCACTTTGAATTTGAAAGTCGTTAGGCGCCTGTCTTGCACCCCACTTTGCCAACTGAGAATTGTAGCAGGGCTAGCCAGGGGCCGCAAGCTGAGAGACGGCTTTTCAGTGGCCGTTCTAAGGGCGCTCTCTCCTGACCGGGGGAGCGGCATGCTGTCCTTCCACGATTTCCAGGCGGTTGCCCCAGGGATCGCGCAGATAGAGGCGGGGCACGCCAGCATCATCGTCGGTCCGGTAAGGGACGCCGTGCCCCTCAAGCTGGGTCATGACCCGGCCCAGGTCGGTGCAGCGCAGGGCCGGATGCCCCTTCTGACGTGGCTGGAAGTCCGGTGTCACGCCGATATGCAGCTGGCGGCCATCCGGCAGGCCGAACCAGGCCCTACCGCGCACGGCCAGGAGCGCAGGTTTTTGCAATTCGGGGAGGCCCAGCAGCTCACCGAAAAATTGCCTGGCAGCGGATTCGCAGTCTGCGGGGGCTTCAATTTGCACGTGATCCAGTCCGGTGATCAAAGTCATGGGCTCAGCCTAGAGATCAGGGCTGCCAAGGAAATGTACCCCTATAGGAACAGGTTACAAAACGACAATGCCGCTGTGTTTGGCCTTTTCCTGCGGCTCCACATGAATGGTGACGCGGGCACCGGGGACTTCGGCTTCCAAAACCTCTTCCAGGCGGTCACAGATGCCGTGTGCCTGCGAGACGGTCATGTCCCCCGGCACAACCAGATGGAACTCGATAAACGTGACCTGCCCGGCGGTGCGGGTCAGCACGTCGTGGGCTTCCAGGGCGCCCTCCCCATGCTGCGCCAGCAGTTCGCGGATGCGGGTCTGGGTCTGAGCATCTGCCCCCGCGTCCATCAGGCCGCCCACCGATTCGCGCATCAGGTGCCAGCCACTCCAGAGAATGTTCAGCGCCACGAGGCAGGCCAGCAGTGGGTCCAGCACATGCCAGCCGGTCAGGGTGGCCAGCACCACGCCGATCAGCACGCCCACCGAGGACACCACATCGCTCATCAGGTGGCGTCCGTCGGCGGCCAGGGCGGGCGAGCGGGCGCTGCGGCCCACCCCGATCAGCCGGGTGGCCCAGACGCCGTTGATGACCGATGCCGCGACGCTGAGCGCCAATCCCAGCGGCGGCAACTGCAGCGGGCCTGGGGCCAGCAGCTGTGGTCCCGCTTCCCACAGGATTGCTAGGGCCGCCAACACGATCAGCACGCCCTCCAGCACGGCGCTGAAATACTCGGCCTTGCTGTGGCCGAAGGGGTGGTTGTCGTCGGCGGGACGGGCCGCGACGTTCAGGGCGATCAGCGCAGCGAGGGCGGCGGCCACGTTGATGATGCTTTCCAGCGCGTCCGAATACAGCGCCAGGCTGCCAGTCAGCAAGTAGGCAGCGTACTTGAGGCCCAGCACGGTCAGCGCGACCAGCACGCTGATTCGGCCCAGCTTGACCAGATGTTGGAGGGGTGCGGAGGCCGCCGTCACAGGTTCCAGGGTAACAGGTTCACTCATTGAGGCTGGAGGTCAGTCTGATTTCTTGAATATGGGGCAGCAGGAAAGCCCGTAGGCTGGCCGCACTCAGGTCCGCGATCAGGTAGGGTACGTCGTAACCTGCTGCGGCAATATCGGCTGGGCTGGGTATTGAGGGGCCGCGTGGGTGACTGTGAAAGATACCGACCAACTCCAACTCCTGCTCCCGGAAGCCACGCAGCACCCGGATCAGCGCCGCTGGGTCCGCCTGATACTGCACCTGAGGGCGTGGGGCGACATTGGGCAGTGGGGCGTAGGCGTCGGCTTGCCAGCCGCCTTCGACCTCCCAGCCAGCCAGCACGCCCACGCACTCCTCTGGGGCCTGTGCTTGAGCATGACCCCACAGCTGCCGCCGTAAGGGGTCGGGCAGATGTAGCCTGGGAGGGGCAGAAGGCATGGACGCAGCATAGGGCAGCGGGGATCAGGCCGCTTTGACTACTCCACGGGCCTCTGCCTTCCCAGCAAACCTCACCCGCCTTGATATGCTGCTCTGCGTGTCCAAGGCCAGCCGCGCCGCCGAGCGCAAGCCCAAAACCAAGGGGCAGAGGGCCCCGCCGCCTTCCCGCTCTCCGCTAGACAGCGAAGCGGCGGGCCTGCTGCTGATGGCGGTGGGCCTCTTTCTGGCGCTCACCCTGGTGCTGCCGCTGATCGAAAGCCTGGGCGGCGAGCGGCTCGGCGGTGTGCAGCCTGAAAGTGGACTGAACCTGACCGGAGCGGTGCGGAGCGGGCTCCTGCGCTGGCTGGGCTACGGGGCTTATTTGCTGGCGTTGATCCCGCTGGGGTACGGCGTGCTGATCTTTATGGGCCGCAGCGTGCGCCGTTTCAGCCGCCGTGTGCTGGGCGGCACACTGGTGGTCTTCGCGTTGGCACTGCTGGCTGCGCCCTTCTGGCCCTTGGCGGCGGGTGAGTTGGCGGTGGCGGCCATGCGTCCGATCACCGCTGTGATCGGGCTGGCCGCGCTGCTGCTCCCGCTGGCCCTGCTGCTGCTGGGGCTGGACCTGCTCCGCCAGCAAGCCCCCCTGAGCCATTTTAAGAAGGTGGGCCGGGGGTTCAGCCATATGGCCGTGTCAGGTGCTGACCGCCTGGGTGACGCTGTTCAGGAACGCCGTGAAGGCCGCGAGGTGGCCCGCGCCCGCGGTTCACTGCGCGGAGAATTGCGCCGTCATCTGGGGCAGTTGGAAGGATTGGAGCGGGTCTGCCCGGACCGCCCCGAGCTGAAATTGCAGCTGGACGAGGTGCGCGGCGTACTGAAAGAAGTCCGGCGCTTGCCCGAACAGGATGTAGAACACTACCGCAGTGAGCTGGAGGAATGGGACCGCCAGCTGGGGACCATGACCTTAGAAGAACTGGAAGCCCTGCGTGGCCGTATCGGGCAGGAGGCGGGGTCAGCAGACACGGTGGCTGAGCAGATAGAAGAAAAAGCCGCTGCCATCCGCCGGGGCCGCCATGAGCTGGGCGCAGAACTGCACTCTACGCAGGCCAGTGCTGCGCTGGAGGTGGTCCGCAGCGGTCTGGTGGGTGAGTTGACCCGGCTCTCGCAGCGGGCTGGCCGCCTGGACCGTGCACGGCAAGCGGCCGATACTGGACTGACCAAAGCGGCCAAAGGTGGCAAGCAGGCCTCCACGCAGCCGGCCCGGCTCAAGGTGCTGACCCGTGAAGCCAAAGCTCACGCCAGCCGCCGCGAAAGCTGGCAGAACCTGGCCGCAGGCTGGGCCGACTGGCAGGAGTTGGAGCCGCTGTATAGCGGCTGGCCGGATCTGGCCGCGGCCTACGACCGCTCGCCCAGTGAAGAGGCCGCGACCGCCCTGGCCGCCGCTCTGGCTGCCCAGCCGCTGGATACCCTGGGCCAGCGGGACGACTGGGCACAGGCCCTGCGCGATGGCACCTTTCCTGCCCCGGCGGGTGGAGTGCCGCCAGTGACGGCGTCCCCGGCGGCTCAGACTGTCGCTGCACCCCAGCGGGTCGCGGTCAGCCAATTGACCCATACCAGCGCCAGCGCTGAGCTGGACCCCGCGCTCAGCTTCGACTTTGCCGAGGAGGAGTTGCACGCTGAGCCAGTACGGGCAACTCCTCCTCGGCAGGTGGTGTCAGCCTCAGCATCCGCTGTCGAGCTTGATCACGGAGAAGACAGCCTAGAGGACGACTGGCAGCCCCCAGCCCCGCCAGCGCAACCTGTCCAGCGCACAGCGGAGACACCCCCCTGGGAAGGGTCTAGGGTCGGCGCGGTGCGCATGACCGTCAGTGCCCATGCTGCTCCTGAACCCGCTCGTCCCCCTGCTGAAACCAAGCCCAAACAGGGCGCCCTGGAACTGGCGCTGCCTGGTACGGACCTGCTGGACCCTGTCCCTGAAGCGGCGCACAATACGGCGGCGCTGGACGTGTCGGCGCGGCAACGGGCGGCATTGATTGATGAAACGCTCTCGCAGTTCAATCTCTCGGCGCGGGTGGTGGACTATGCCCGCGGCCCCACCGTGACCCGCTACGAAATAGAACCGGCCCCCGGCGAGAAGATCAGCCGCATCGCCAGCCTGAGCAACGACCTGGCCCGCGCTCTGGCGGTGGCAGGGGTCCGGATTGAGGCGCCGGTGCCGGGCAAGAGTGTGATCGGTCTGGAAGTCCCCAACGCCGAGCGCGAGCCCGTCACCTTTCATCAGGCCGTCGCCAGTTCGGCCTACCGCCGTACCAAGGCCAGCCTGCCGATTATCCTGGGCAAAAGCATTGACGGTGAGCTGATGGTGGGCGACCTCGCCAAGATGCCGCACCTGCTGATTGCGGGCAGCACCGGCTCCGGCAAGTCGGTTTGTGTCAACACGCTGATCAATTCGCTGCTGTACCGCTTTTATCCGCAGGAGCTGCGCTTCTTGATGATTGATCCCAAGATGGTGGAGCTGACGCCTTACGACGGCATTCCCCACCTGGTACGCGGCGTGGTGACCAACCCGGTGGACGCCGCCGGGGCACTGCTCGGCGCAGTGGCCCACATGGAGCGCCGCTACAAGATGATGAGTCAGGTGGGGGCCAAGAATTTGGCGCAGTTCAATGCCAAGATGCGCCAGGTGGGCGAGCCGGAGTTGCCACACCTGATCATCATCATCGACGAGCTGGCCGACCTGATGATCACCAGCCCCAAAGAGGTGGAAGCGGCGATCATGCGCCTGGCCCAGATGGCGCGTGCTACCGGGATGCACCTGGTGCTGGCGACCCAGCGGCCCAGCGTGGACATCCTGACCTCACTGATCAAGGTCAACGTGCCGGCCCGCGTGGCCTTTGCGGTCAGCTCCGGGCACGACTCGCGCACCATCTTGGACGCGCTGGGCGCCGAGCGCCTTACCGGGATGGGCGACATGCTGTTTTATCAGCCGGGCCTGATCAAGCCCGTGCGCCTCCAGGGACCGTTTATCAGTGAGGAAGAGTCGGTGCGGGTAACCAGCCTGTTGCAGCGGATGATCTTTGATGATGGGTTTGTGGAAGCTTACGGCTCCGACTTTGATGGTGCAGTGATGGCGGAGGGGCCCAGTGCCGATGCCGGCAACATGGATTTCAGCGATCCGTACCTGCGCCAAGCTGCCCAGATCGTCGTGGAGGAGGGGCAGGGGAGCGTGTCGCGCCTGCAACGCCGCCTCAGCGTGGGTCACGCCCGCGCCGGCAAGCTGATGGACATGCTTGAGGCGATGGGGATCGTCAGCAAGCACCAAGGCAGCAAACCGCGCGACGTGCTGATTACTGAAGCGGACCTGCCGGAATACTTTGGGCGGTAAACCTGCGGATCTGCGACATAGAGCGCAGGACTAAGTCTCCCCAGTCCTCAGCCCCAGCAGCGCCCGCGCCCCGCTTTCGCATTCCCGGCGGTAGGCGTCCAGGTCCGGTTCGCTGTCCGCCACGAAGCGCAGGCTGAGGCCTTCAACCAGGGCGCGGAGTTGTCGGGCGCGGGTATCAGCCCCAGCCGCGCCGCTCAGCCGGGCCAATTCCAGGTCCAGAGCGTGGGTCTGGCGTAAAAATTCGTGCTGCACATTCCGCAGCGCGGTGTCATGGGATGCAGCGCTCTGAAAGTCCAACCAGACGGTATAGAAGCGCCGGGTGTTTTCTACGCCATAAAACTGGTTCTCCACGTAGGCGCCGAGCTTGGCTTCAGGGGTAGCCGCCTGGCGCAGTGCCCGGCGGGTGGCCGCAGTCATGGTGCGGGTAAAGCGCTGCATGGCTGCCGTCAGTAGCCCCGCTTTGGAGCCGAAATGATACATCAGCGTGCCACGGCTGACCCCGGCTTCGGCGGCGATGTCGGCCAGGGTGACCGCGTGATAGCCGCGCTCATAAATGGCCTGATAGGCCGCTTTGGCCAGCGCGGTGCGGCGCTGCCGGTCCTGAATGGGGTCTACGCGGCGGGCCATCGCAAGTCAGTTGGCGCTGAACTCGACCCAGCGGGCCAGGTCTGCCCAGCAGGCGGCGGGGCTGGTGGCTGCCTGACCCGGTGGCAGTGCCGACACGGTCTTGGCGTGGGTGCTGGCGGTCACGGTTCGCAGCAGGCCCCGCTGCGACAGGTAAAGTTGCGCCACCTGGGCCTCACCCTCGGTGCTGGGATAGACATAGCTGGCAAGCAGCCCCCAGTGCTGACCGCGTGCAGCAGGCCGGACCGAGACTTCCCGCATCCCTTGCCTGATCAGGCTCTGGCGCACCTCGCCCGACAGCTTGACGGCGTCCTGGTGGCCCATCAGCGGAAACGCCTGTCCACGCTGCTCGGTGCGGTAAGTGCAGGCGCGCGTGGGATCGGCCCATTGTCCGGGCGCCACCTGGGGCCAGGCCTGGGCCTGGGTGGGAGCGGCAAGTGCGGTGAGGCAGAGTAGGGCAGCGAAGCGGCGGAACACGCCCGCCATGCTAGTGCATTCTCAGTTGTGGAAGCTGCGGAGAAGCTGCCCCCTCGATTCTCTTGCCTGTCACTTTACCCGTAGAGATGCCCTACTCTGAATCCTGATGCCCGTGTTTGCCCTGGACAAGCCTCTGAACTTCACCTCTCACGACGCCGTAGCGCGGGTGCGCCGGCTGCGCGCGACCAAAAAGGTGGGTCACACCGGCACGCTGGACCCGCTGGCGACCGGGGTGCTGGTGGTGTGCGTGGGCAGCAGCACCAAGGTGGTGCAGTTTATGGAGCGCGATTCCAAGGATTACCTGGCCTGGATGAGCCTGGGGGGCAGCACGCCCACGCTGGACGCCGAAGGCCCGCTGGATGAGGTACAGAGGCTGGTGACGCCCGACCCAGCGCAGATAGAGGCGGCGCTAGCACAGTTCGTGGGCGAGGGGTTGCAGATGCCGCCGCAGTACTCGGCCATTCAGGTGGGTGGCGTGCGTGCCTACGATGTGGCGCGGCGTGGGGGAGAGCTGAACCTGCCTGCTCGGCCCATCACCATTCATTCACTGGAATTACTGGGCGTGTACGACTCGCTGGCCACCGCTCCGCAGCGTGTCTCGCCGGGACCGGATGGTTGGGGGCCGGACCCGCAGGGGCGAGAGGTGCCCTTGCCTCCCGCTCTGGGCGACTTTCCAACCCTACTGGTGCGGGCACGGGTGGGCAGCGGGACTTATCTGCGCTCGCTGGCCCGTGACCTGGGTGCGGCACTGGGGGTTCCGGCCCATCTGTCCGGCTTGCTGCGAACCCGGGTGGGTCAGTACGACCTGGCAGACGCCCTGCCGCTGGATGAAGTGGCCGGGGCCGCAGGGTACAGCGATCTGAGCGCCCTGACCTTGCCCCACCTGCAAGTAACAGCGAACGTCGCCACCGAGCTGCGCCAAGGCAAGCGCCCCCGCCGCCCCGAAGTGGGCCGCTACGCTGTCATTCAAGGCGGTGAATTGATTGCGGTGGCCGACGGCGACGGTGAAATGCTGAAAGCCGTGCGGGTGTGGGCCGACTGAGATAGGAAAAGCGGCGACCAGGAACCCAGTCCCTGCTCGCCGCTCTGATTTTGATCTACCGCTTGACTCAGCCTTCGCGGCGAATGACTTCGGCCACGGCCTTGGCCAGCACCGGGACCGTTTCACGGTTCAGGCCCGCGATGTTGATGCGTGAATCACCGGTCATGTAGATGCCGTACTCGCTGCGCAGCTTCTCCACCTGCTCTGGGGTCAGGCCCAGGCGTGAGAACATACCCCGGTGACGGGCAATAAAGTCGAAGCGGTCGCTGCCGGTCTCTTCCCGCAGGGCGGCGCTCAGCTGCGCTCGCAGTTCCAGCATGCCCAGGCGCACGGCCTCCAGTTCCTCGGTCCAGGACTGGCGCAGCCCGGCGTCAGTCAGCACGGTGCTGACGATTCGCGCCCCGTGGTCGGGTGGGAAGGAGAAGGCCTGGCGGTTCTGCGCGGCCATATTGGCCTGTACGGTGCCCTGCTGCGCCTCAGCCGTCTTGGCGATGAGTAAGCCGGTGCGCTCGCGGTAGATACCGAAGTTCTTGGAGCAAGATGCGGCGATCATCACTTCATCCAGCGCGCCCGTGAGCAGGCGGGTCGCGGCGGCGTCCTGTTCCAGTCCGTCCCCGAAGCCCTGGTAGGCCAAGTCAATCAGGGCGGTGGCCCCGGACTCTTTGACCACCTGAGCAACTTGTGCCCACTGCTCCAGCGTAGGGTTCGCCCCGGTGGGGTTGTGGCAGCAGCCGTGCAGCAACACCACGTCGCCCGCCTTGGCCTGCTGCAGGTCTTCCAGCATGCCTGTCAGGTCCACCGTGCCGCTCTCGGCGTCGAAGTAGCGGTAACTCTGATGCCGGATGCCCATAGATGAGAGGATGGTCAGGTGGTTGGGCCAGGTGGGGTCGGAGTAGTAGACCGTCAATTCAGGGTTGGCGGCGCGGGCCAGGGCCAAGGCCAAGTGCACTGCGCCCGTACCACCCACCGAGGCGCTGCTGGACAGGTCCGCCCGCTGAACGGCACCCTCCCCCAGAATCATGTCGGTCAGGGCAGTGCGGTACTCAGCGTCCCCGACCAGCTGGGTGTAGGCCTTGGTCTTTTGCTCGTCCCAGATCCGCTTTTCGGCTTCTTTGACGGCGGCCATCACGGGGGTCAGGCCGTAGGCGTCGCGGTACACGCCCACGCCCAGGTCAATCTTGCCGTGACGCTCGTCGGCGCGGAAGGCTTCGGTCAGGGCCAGGATCTTATCGGCGGGCTGGGCTTTGAGTTGTTCGAGCATGTTCACACTCCAGTTGGGGAATTGGGAAAAGATTAGGAAATCAGCGGTCTGTCCCTGCAGGCATGGTGGTGCAGAACCGAGTCCAGGCCCATCATACAGAGGCGGCCTGGCCGGGCACCTCAGCGGCCAGGGCAGTATGTCCAGCATGGTGGGCAAAATCCTGTTGCACCGGCGCCGGATACGAAAAACCGCCGGAACTGAGCACTCCGGCGGCTGCGGGCGGCAAAGGTTATTTGCTCGGCAGTTCTGGCTTCTTCTCACCCCGGAAGGCGTCTTTCTCCTTCACAGGCTTCAGGGTGATTCGTTTTCCGGTGCGGGCGCTCTCGTAGATGGCGTCCATCACGACATGATCGGCCACGCCTTCTTCGCCGGGGGTCCAGGGGGTGCGGCCCTGACGGATGCACTGCGCGAAATGGTCGAACTCGTTGGTGAACTGGTCGTAAGCCGGGAACGACGGCTCGAATTTGCCCTCGTCGTCTTCGATGGTCAGCTTCAGGCCCTGATAGTCGAAGGCCGGGTCCATCAACACGCTGCCCTCTTCGCCGATGATCCGGAGCGTAGAGGTGTCCTGCGAAGCGTAGCTGGTCAGGCAGTTGGCGACCACACCGCCGGAAAAGCCCATCATCCAGCTCACGCGCTCCTCGACCTCTTCAAAGCGCCTGTCACCTTCCGGCTGGTGCAGGTCGGCGAAGACCCACTGCGGCTCCTCGCCCATCACAAAGCGGATGATGTTCAGCGAATACAGCCCGATGTCCGGCAGCGGGCCACCGCCCGCCAAGTCAATTTTGAGCCGCCAGGCTTCGGGGTCGTCCTCAACGTGCGAGTGAATCGAGTCCACCGTGCGGATTTGGCCCAGTTTGCCGCTTTGCACCGCGTCACGGGCGGTCCAGTGTTCCGGGGTGTACTGGCAGCGGTAGGCGGTCATCAGCAACACGTCCGCTGCTTTGCAGGCATCTACCATCGCCTGGGCGTCCTCGGCGTTCATGCCCAGCGGTTTCTCGCACAGTACCTGCTTGCCCATTTTGGCGGCCCGCTCCACGTATTCGCGGTGCATGGAGTTGGGTAGCACGATATAGACCGCCTCTACATCGTCCCGCTCGGCCAGGCGCTCAAATTCATCGTAGGTGTACACGTCGTCTTCGGTCAGGTCAAAGGCCCGCGCAAAAGCTTCGCCCTTGTCCTCCTCACTGGTGACCAGCGCGGCGACGTAGGCATGTTCGCTGGTGCGGGCCGCCGGAATCAGTTCCTCGGCGCTCAGCTTGCCGATGCCCACGATGGCGTAACCCACGCGTTTGGCTTTGGATTCGGGATGGGGAATCTCTGGTTTTAGGCCCATGCCTCACCGTAACGCTGGAGTCCCGTAGACCGTCAGGCCCTGGGCCTTTAGAGGGCGTTGATGCAGAACCGGCGGGCCAGGTCACGGCGACCATGCATTAAACTGCCTGGATGAACCGCGACCAAGGCCAGCACTATGGCCCCGACCAACAGATTGACGTAGAAGAGCTGGTGGAGTTTCTGGCCCGCCAGATGGTGGACGAGCCGGAGCAGGTGCGGGTTCACCGTCAGGGACAGACTCTGCTGATCCGGGTGGGCGAAGGCGAAGAAGGCCGCCTGATTGGTCGCCAGGGCCGGGTAATCCAGGCGATCCGGACCCTGGCCCGCAGCGCCACCCCACCGCGCTCGCGCCTGACCGTGGATCTGGACGGCCCGCGCAGCGCCCACAAGGAGAAGAGGCGTCCGTGAGCGCCCCGGAGAATACGACCCGGATCGGGTATTTCCTGGGGCCGCAGGGGCTGAAAGGTGGCGTGAAGCTGTTCGTACTGGGCGAAGCCGAGCAGCTGCGCGAACTGCCACGTGTTTGGGTAGAGGGCTGGGGCTGGCTCAAGCTGCGCCGCACCGAGCTGACCTATCCGGGCATCGCCCTTTTTCCGAGTACCATCACGACGCGCGAGGCCGCCGCCGACCTGCGCGGCGCTCAGGTGTACGCCGACGACGCCGACCTGCCCGCGCTGGAAGAAGGCAGCTACTACTACCACGAGCTGCGCGAGTTGCCAGTCTGGCAGGAAGGGCGTCAGATCGGTGCGGTGGTGGACGTGCTGGACATGGGATATCAGGACTTGCTGGTGGTCAGCCACGATCTGGGCGAATCGCAGATTCCACTGCAAGCGCCCTACGTGGTGATTGAAGACGAGGACGGCGCGCCTACCCGGATTGTTCTGACTGAAGACACCCCTGGCGGCCTACTGGGCGAGGACGAAATTGACGATGAAGACGGTCAGGACTCAGAGGACTAAGCCTTGCTGACCTTTTCGGTGCTGACCCTCTTTCCAGAACTGCTGCGTCCTTTTGCCGAAGAAGCCCTGCTCGGCAAGGCGCAGGCACGCGGGCTGGTGCGGGTGAACTTGCACGACCTGCGGCAGTGGTCCGGCAACCGCCACCACAAGGTGGACGACACCCCTTATGGCGGCGGCGCCGGCATGGTGATCCGGGTCGATGTGGTGGCCCGCGCCCTGGACGCACTGCGGGCCGAGGCGCCTATAGACGAAGTGGTGATGCTGACCCCCGCAGGGCAGACCTTCACGCAGGCCAGTGCTGAAGCCTGGGCCACGCAGGGCGGCCACTGGGTCATTCTCTGCGGACGCTACGAGGGCTTTGATGCCCGCGTGGAGCGGCTGGTGACCCGTGAGGTCAGCATCGGTGATTTCGTGATGATGGGCGGCGAGGCGGCGGCGGCCTGCATCATGGAAGCGGTGGCGCGGCTGGTCCCTGGTGTGTTGGGTGACGAAGCCTCACATCAGGACGACTCCTTCAGCTCAGGCCTGCTGGACTACCCGGAGTACACCCGCCCGCCGGTCTGGGCCGATGAAGGCGTGCCGGACGTGCTCCAGGGAGGGAACCACGGCGCGATCCGTGAGTGGCGGCGCTCCCAGGCGCTGGCCCGCACCCTGGACCGCCGACCCGATCTGCTGCCCCATGCAGGATTAATGCCGCAGGACAGCGCCGAACTGCTCCGGCTGGGCGCCAGTGCCGAGCAACTGGCGGCCTGGAACGCCCCGGAGCCGCCTGCGCCCAAGCAGAAGCGTCGGCGCAAACCTCCTGTCTAAGTCCTGGTTACGTAAGACTGGGCCCTGCGGCGCAGGATTCTAAGTTCTCAGCTGCGCCTGACCCCAGGCCGTCATGAGCTCCGGGTGACCCGCCGCCCGCAGTGCCTCGTCGCGGATGCGGCACGAGTCACAGCGCCCGCACGGTTCTGCGCCGCCGCTGTAGCAGCTCCAGGTCTGGGCAATCGGAACGTGGGCGTCCAGCGCGGCCCGCACGATGTCTACCTTGCTCATTTCCAGAAGGGGAGCCACCAGCCGCGCCCCGTGCCCTTCCCGGCCAGCTACACTGCTCAGGTCAGCCAGCGTCTGGTACGCAGCCAGATAATCGGAGCGGCAGTCGGGATAGCCGGAATAGTCCACAGCGGTAATGCCCAGATGCACGCTGCCTGCATTGATCGCCTCGGCCAGGCTGAGGCCTACCGCGATAAACACCGTGTTGCGCCCTGGCACGTAAGTGGGGGGGACGACGCCGTCCGGGGTGGCTTCCAGCGGCACGTCCAGTCCATCGTCAGTGAGGGCGCTGCCGCCGAAGCTGCCGATGTTGATGTCCACGATGCGGTGCTCGGCCCCAAAGTGCGCGGCGATCACGGCGGCCCGCTCCAGTTCGGCGGTGTGGCGCTGGCCGTAGCGGAAGCTGAGCGCGGTGGGCTGATAGCCATCCTGTACCGCCAGGCCCAGCACGGTGCTGGAATCCAGGCCGCCGGACAGCAGCACGACGGCGCGGGGGTTGTCGTTGGGGAATGAATGGCTCATGGCTCCTCCTTGGGAGTGGGGGTAAGGGGCTCAGTAGCCCAGCGCCGTGTCCCCGCCCAACGGGATCAGGCGTTTGTCGCTATGTTGGTCCAGATTATCGGCACGGTAAAGCTTGTGCATCTGATAGCCAGCGCGCAGACGCGGATTGGCCTTGACCGCCTCGGTGATCGCGTTCAGCACGCGCATATCACGCTCACGGGCGCGGCTCCATTCAGGGTGCAACCAGATCACGGCGTCTTGCCGTAGGCCGCCGAGCGTGTCCAGTCCGGCCTGGATGTCTTCTGGGTCATGCACGATGATTTTGACCTCATCGGCGCGGGCCACCACTGCGGGCAGCGGCCATTTCTGACTGGGCTTGGGTGAGAGCGTCATCCAGTCCAGATCACCCCGCAGTGGAGCGATGCCGCTGGTCTCAATGTGAACCCGGCGGCCCAGCGCGTGTAGGGCGTCCGTGAGTGGAACCAGGTCAAACAAGATCGGCTCGCCGCCGGTGATGATGACCACTGCCCCGTCTGGACTCTCGGCGGCGACGGCCTCAGCCAGCGCTGCGGCGTCCATTAGCCCCACCGATTCGGGGCGGTACTCCGGATGCCATGTCCCGGCGCTGTCGCACCAGGGGCAATGCTGCGGGCAGCCGTACAGCCGGATGAAGTAGGCCGCCCGCCCCAGGTGCACCCCCTCGCCCTGCCAGGTGTAGAAGCGCTCGTAGACGGGGTATTTGGTAGAGGATGAGCGGACTTCGGCCTTACTCCCAGTACTCACAGCAGGACTCCGGCGTTTCCCACAGCAGCACGCGCAATTTTAGGTCCGCGCCGTCATCGCTTTCCTCCAGGTCGGCATGAATACGGCGCATGGTTTCACGGTGCAGATAGGCAGCGACCACCTCGGCGGTGGTGTCGTCTCCCAGCTCGGGATGTTCGTTCAGGAACATGTGATCCAGTCCTCCCTGATCCACGTCCTTCTTGGCCCATTTCAGGCTCTTGAAATCCGCCACCATGATGCCCCGGCGCACATGGGCGCTGGGGCGCAGGCGCTCAGATTCCAGCTCCATCCGCACCCGGTAGGTGTGGCCGTGCAGCCGCCCGCAGGGGCCGTCGTAGCCTTCAATGATGTGAGCAGAGTCGAAGGTGAATTCGGTGCTCAGCTTCCAGGGCATCTATTTCTGATCCTCGGCCACATAGTTCGCTTTCACGGCCGTGCGGATGCCGCCGCGCAGGCCATAGTCACAGTCGATGCTCAGGCGCAGCGGGTCCAGCAGGGCGACCAGGTCGGCCAGCACCCGGCGGGTGGCGTGCTCGTGGTAGATGCCCACGAAGCGGTAGGAGGTCAGGTAATACTTCAGGCTCTTGAGTTCTACGCACTTTTCACGCGGTACGTAGCGGATTTCCAGTCGCCCGAAGTCGGGCAGACCGCTCCAGGGGCAGACCGGGCTGAACTCGTCGGTGCTGATTACGATTTCGCTGGGTTCGCCGGGGTAGCGCACCGGGTCGTCTTCACGGATGGCCGCAAAGGTGTCCAGCACGGCCACGTCAATGGCGTCCAGGCCCTGAACGTCGTAGCGGCGGTCAAAGCCTCCACAGTCTTTGGCGGAAGTTGCAGCGGGGGTGGGTTCAGTCTGGGTCATAAGTCACTCCTGTGCGCCGGGCCTTCATGGCGGCGCAGGCCGACAAAACAGGTCGGCCCGGTTCATAGTGTAGGCGATGGGCTGGGCGGGGCAGTGTGGGCCTATTCAGCATGAAAAACCCGCCGGGGCATAGGGCTATCCGGCGGGTCACGCATCCTAAATGTGTTTAAAGAGCAGTGGGGTCGGGAAAGTCAGCGGCCTTCTGGGCTTGGTCCTTCTCGTTTTCTTTCAGAAGGGCTTTCGACCCTTCCTCGCCCACTTCAGGCACAGTCGGCTGGGCTTCGCTGTCAGGGCGGCCCGTTTCAGGGTCCATGTTGCTTGGGGCGGTGGCGCGGTCTCCAGGATCAGTCATACTTCCAGTCTGCCGCCTCATACACGGTGCTGTGTGAAACGGGGTTTAGTGCAGCTAGAGAGTTGCCGCGATTTGATGCGAGCAGACTGGCACAGCTCCGCAGGAGAGCGAGCAGACACGGACACTCTTGAGCAGCTCACCCTATTTTCCGGATGATCTCTAAGCTGCGCCAGCCCTCAGATGTTCTGTACCCCTCGGCCCACGGCGTCGGCCACATCCTGGAAGCCGCCCCGCCGCAGCAGTGCCGTCAGGCCACGTGCTATTTCGGCAGGCAAGCTGGGGCCGCCGTAGATCAGGCCCGAATACAGTTCGACCAGGCTGGCCCCGGCCAGGATTTTCTCGTAGGCGTCCTGTGCGGTGAAGATGCCGCCTACACCAATAATCGGCACCTGACCGCCCGCCTGTGAATAGGCCTGGCGCACCAGTTCGGTCGAGCGTTCTCGCAGGGGCCGGCCACTCAGCCCGCCGGTTTCGCCCTGGTGGACGCTCCTCAGCCCATCACGGCTCAGGGTGGTGTTGGAGATGATCAGTCCATCCGCCCCAGCGGCCAAGGCAGCGTCTACACTTGCCCCGAAGTCGGCGGGATGCAGATCGGGAGCCAGTTTGACCAGCACTGGAGGAGTGCGGCGGGCGGTACGGACCCGCTGGCGTTCGGTTTCGTCTATGACTTCGGCCACCAGCGCACGCAAGTCGCCTGCTGCTTGCAGGGCGCGCAGGCCGGGTGTGTTGGGGCTGCTCACGTTCACCACAAAAGCGTCCGCCACCGGGTACAGCTCGGCCACGCATTTGCGGTAGTCGCTCGCCGCTTCGTCGTTGGGTGTCAGCTTGTTCTTGCCGATGTTGACCCATACCGGGCACAGGCGCGGCCCTTCCAGATGGCGGCGCATGGTGGCCATGCCGCCGTTGTTGAAGCCCATGCGGTTGATCAGAGCGTCGTCTTCTGGCAGCCGGAACAGTCGGGGACGTTCGTTGCCACTCTGTGCCAGCGGTGTGACCGTGCCGACCTCCAGAAATCCGAACCCCATCGCTCCGAAAGCTGTGACTGCCTCGGCATTCTTATCCAGACCAGCGGCCAGGCCCAGCGGCGAGGCGAACTCGCGGCCCCAGAGCGTCTGGCGCAACTCAGGCACATCCGGCAGGCTGAGGCGGCGGGCCAGCGCCGGAAGGCCGGGTAGCCGCCCCGCCGCACCCAGCCCGGCAATGGTGAAGTGGTGAACGTCTTCGGGGTCGAAGCGGAACAGCTGCGGCTTGAGCAGGTCACGGTAGGGGTGCATCAGCGGTCAGTCTAACGCGCAGGGCAGCAGGCGAAACCGCCCCCATGACCACAAGTTGGCCCCGGCCTACCTCACTTGGCTTTTGCCTTTTGCGGAAATTCCTCTCTTATTGGTCCCAGCACTTCCGCTGCCACGCCCAGGAACTCGTCCAGCAAGGCGTCCTTCCGCCCACGCCGCCAGACCGCCACGATGTCGATCAGCGGTGCGCCCTCCAGCGGTCGGTAGACCACGCCCTGCATGCCCAGCCGCTGAAAAAAGCTGATCGGCAAGAACATGCCCACTTCGGCAGACACCAGCGAGAGCAAGGTGGGCACTTCCAGACCCTCTTGCACCACGCGGGGGCTGAATCCCGCCTCGGCGCACCAACGCATCACCTGATCGAAGTAGGTGGCCCGCTGATGGCGCGGAAAAAACACGAAGTCCTCGCCCGCCAGGTCATGGATGTGCAGGCGCTCCCGCCCCGCCAGCGGGTGCGCGGCCGGGAGGGCCGCCACCAGTGGCTCACGCCACAGCGCCCTGGCTTCCAGCGCTGGGTCGCGCACTGGCAGCAGCATCAGGCCCACATCTATCTGCCCACTTCGCAGAGCCGCCTCCTGCTCTGCCGCACTCAGTTCGCGCAGCTCCACACCCACGTCCGGCGAACGCTCGCGCAGTACCCGCACGATTTCCGGTAGGCCGCCGAACACCAGTCCGCCCACAAAGCCCACGGTCAGGTGCCCCACCTCGCCCCGTGCAGCGCGGCGGGTACGCTCCAGCGTCTGCTCGGCCAGGGTCAGGGTTTCACGTGCTCCGGCCAGAAACTCGCGCCCTGCTGGCGTCAGCTCTACCCGGCGGGTACTGCGCGTCACCAGCGGCACGCCCACCTCGTCTTCCAGGCGGCGGACCGAGCTGCTGGAGGCCTGCTGCACGACGTAAACCCGCTCGGCGGCGCGGCCAAAGTGGCCTTCTTCGGCGAGGGCGATGAAGTGGCGTAGGTGACGGAGTTCCATGTCCAGCGAGTCTAAAGGGAGAGAGGCTGAGGCGCTTGCCATGCTCTCCCACAGCCTGCAAGTCCCCACAGCCTGTAAGTCGTGAGTGTGGACCGCCAGTGGATTGATTTGGGCTACGGTCCACTGACTTTCCGCTGACTGTCACCGCCAAGCCGCCGCTGTCGCAGGGGCACAGTGCCGTGACCTTCGGCGTCCAGCGGCAGGGTACCCGCTGAGGTGGGACTGGGTCCGCCTCGCTCACGGTTTGGACGCATTCGGAGTAACTGGCTCATCATCACTGCCTATCTACCAAAAAAATTGGTGAATGCCCCTGCCGATCCTTGTTGGTCGCAGCTGACATGCGGGCACTAGACTGTCGCCATGACCTTAAAACCACCTATTCCCCCCCGCGTGAGCCTGCCGGACACGCAGCGCGAGGAGCTGAACAAGCTGGAAACCCAAGAGTGGATCGACTCGCTGGCCTACGTGCTGGCCGACGGGGGCCGCAAGCGCAGCGCCGAACTGCTGGAGGCGCTGGACGCCTGGGCCTACGACCGGGGCGTGCCGATTGAGTACAAGCAGAGCACCCCGTACATCAACACCATTTCTTCGGGTCGCCAGCCGGAGTATCCCGGCGACGTGGAGTTGGAGCGCCGAATCCGCAACATCATCCGCTGGAACGCGGTGGTGATGGTCGTCAAGGCCAACAAGGCGTCGGATGGCATCGGCGGGCACCTGGCCTCCTACGCTTCCTCCGCCGAGCTGCTGGAAGTGGGCTTCAACCACTTTTTCAGAGGTCACGGCGCGGGGCCGAACCGCGACCTGGTGTTTTATCAGGGCCATATCAGCCCCGGCATCTACTCGCGCTCGTTTCTGGAGGGCCGCTTTGACGAGGCGCAGCTTAACCGTTTTCGCCGCGAGCTGAGCCCCGACGGTCCTGGCCTGAGCAGCTACCCCCACCCCTGGCTGATGCCTGACTACTGGGAATTCCCCACCGTCAGCATGGGCCTGGGCACCTTGCAGGCCATCTACCAGGCGCGCTTTATCAAGTATCTGGAGAACCGTGGCCTCAAGGAAAAGGGTGATGCCAAAGTCTGGGCCTTTATGGGCGACGGCGAGATGGACGAGCCGCAGTCGGTGGCCGGGCTGCGCTTTGCCGCTTACGAGAACCTCGACAACATCATTTTCGTGCTGAACGCCAACTTGCAGCGGCTCGACGGCCCGGTGCGCGCCAACTCCAAGGTCATTCAGGAGTTCGAGGCGCTGTTCAGAGGCGCGGGCTGGAACGTCATCAAGGTGGTCTGGGGCAGCAAGTGGGATGAACTGCTGACCCAGGAAGGCGCACCGCTGATTATCCAGCGCTTCGAGAAGATGGTGGACGGCGAGTCGCAGCGCTACGCCGCGTTCGGCGCCAAGGAGCTGCGCGAGCAGTTCTTCAACACTCCGGAGCTCCAACAATTGATCGCCGAGTGGCAGGACGACGACCTGGCCCAGCTGAACCGCGGCGGCCACGATGTCCATAAGGTGTACGCCGCTTATCAGGCTGCTACGCAGCACAAGGGCAGCCCGACGGTCATCATCACCCGCACGGTCAAGGGCTATGGCCTGGGCGAGAGCGCCGAGGCCCGCAACGTGGCCCACCAGGTCAAGAAGCTGGACGCCAGTGCCCTGACCGCCCTGCGCGACCTGCTGGAACTGCCCCTGACCGACGAACAGGTGGAGCACCTGGAGTTCTATCATCCTGGCATGGACAGCCCCGAAGTGCAGTACGTGCTGAAGCAGCGCGAAAAACTTGGCGGCTTCGTACCTAGCCGCGTGGTGGACTACCCGCACCCCACCGTACCTGACGGCAAGTTTTATGAGGAGTTCGCGGCGGGCAGCGGCGGGCGTGAAGTCAGCACCACCATGGCTGCCGTCAGCATCCTTGCCAAGCTGCTGCGTGACAAGGAAATCGGTAAGTATGTGGTGCCGATTGTGCCCGATGAGGCCCGTACCTTCGGGATGGACGCGCTGGTGCCCCGTGTGGGCATCTACTCGCCGCGTGGACAGACCTACACCCCGGTGGACAGCGGTTCGCTGATGTACTACAAGGAAGCCGTGGACGGTCAGATGCTGGAAGAAGGCATCACCGAAGACGGCGCGATGGCGTCCTGGATTGCGGCGGGCACGGCCTACGCTCATCACGGCGTGCCGACCATTCCGTTTTTCATGCTGTACTCCATGTTCGGCATGCAGCGGGTGGGCGACCTGGTCTGGGCCGCTGCCGACCAGCGCGCGCGCGGCTTTATCCTGGGCGCCACCGCCGGACGCACCACCCTGGCGGGCGAGGGCCTGCAGCACCAAGACGGCAACAGCCACCTGCAGGCATATGTGGTGCCAAACCTTAAAGCCTACGACCCGGCCTTCGCCTACGAGCTGGCCGTGATTTTCGAGCAGGGCATTCAGCGGATGTTCGTAGACGGCCTCGACGAGTTCTATTACGTGACCATTGACAACGAGAACGAAGTCCAGCCGCCCATGCCGCAGGACCATGACCGGGTGCGCGACGGCGTCATGCGTGGCATGTACCTGTTCCAGCCCGCTGAGGACAAGAAAGCCAAGCTGCAAGCTCAGCTGCTGGCGGGCGGTCCGGCAATGGGCGCAGCCCTGGAAGCTGCCGAGCTGCTCAAAAAGTACGGCGTGGCGGCCAGCATCTGGAGCGTGACCTCCTACAAGGAGTTGCACCAAGACGCCCTCCTGAGCCAGCGCTGGAACATGCTCCACCCCACCGAGGCCCCCAAAGAGTCCTATGTGGCCGGTCTGCTGAATGAAAAAGACGCCCCTGGCGTGCTGGTGTCAGTCAGCGACTACGTCAAGTTGGGTGCCGACGGCCTGAACGGCCACCTGAGCCGCAAGCTGTGGACTCTGGGAACGGATGGCTTCGGCCGCAGCGAGGCACGCACCGAACTACGTGATTTCTTTGAAGTAGACGCCAAACATGTGGTGCTGGCAACCCTGTATGCCCTGCAACGCGAAGGTAAAGTGAAGGGCGAAGTGGTGGCTCAGGCCCTGGCAGATCTCGGCATTGACCCGGAGCGGGAAGCGCCCGTACTGCGCTGAGTGCCAGCGGCAGAGAGCTAAGGACCAGATGAAGCTCTTTGTCCCTGGCTCTCTGCCACACTGCTTAAGATTCAGACCCTTAGATACCCAGGAGGAGTCCAGCCATGACTGAACTGAAACTGCCCGAAGTGGGCGACAACATTACCGAAGGCACCGTGGTCAGTGTCAACGTGCGAAGTGGTGACACGGTGGCCGAAGGCGACACCATTATCGAGATCGAAACCGACAAAGCCGTGGTAGAAGTGCCCGCAACGGCGGGCGGCACGGTTGGTGAGATTAAGGTTGCAGTGGGCGACAAAGTGCCAGTGGGCGGCGTCATTCTGATCCTGACAGACGGGGGCGGCGTGGCCACCCCAGCCCAGGCCTCCAGTGCACCTGTGTCAGCCCAGGGTGGTGGCGATCAGGCCATGCAGCAGGAAAGCACGGCTGTCAGCCCCAGTGACGCCCAGGCCAATACGGTGGCTGCCGAGCAACAGCAGGCCCAGAAAGCCGAAGCGGGAGCAGCGCAGAGCGGCAACACCAGCTCGGCCCCGGTATCTGGCAGTCCAGTCTCCGGCGGCGGTCAAACGGTGGTCCTACCCGACGTGGGCGACAACATCGAGCAGGGCACGGTCGTCACGGTGCTGGTCGCGGAGGGCGACACCGTGTCCGAGGGCGATCCGATCATTGAGATCGAAACCGATAAAGCCGTGGTGGAAGTCCCCAGTAGCGCCTCCGGCACCGTGCAGAGCATCTCTGTGAAGGTGGGCGACAAGGTCACTGTGGGCGGCACCATTCTGACGCTGGGTGGCGGTACTAGAGCAGCAGCTCCAGCATCCGGTACGCCTGCTCCAGCTCAGGGCGGCGGCGATCAGGCGGCCAGCCAGGAGTCTTCGGCAGGTGCCAGCAACGCCGTGGCCGCCGAGCAGCAGCAGGCCCAGAAAGCGGGAGCAGCGCAGGGCCAATCTGCCGCTCAGGCCGCCGCACCGGCCCAGTCAGGCACCCAGAACCCCAAAACCTATGAGGGCCGTGACCTGCATCCTGCCGCGCCCAGCGTGCGCCGCCTGGCCCGCGAAATGGGTGTGGAGCTGAACTCGGTGCAGGGAACCGGCATCGCTGGCCGGATCAGCGAAGAGGATGTGCGCCGCGCCGCTGGCACCCCCAGTGTGACGGGCGCCCCAGCTGCTCAGGCCGCTTCAGCCCCTACGGCTGCTGCTGCGCCTGCCACCCAGCCGCTGCCTGACTTCGCCAAGTGGGGCAATGTGACCCGCGAGGACATGAACGGGATCCGTAAGGCCACCGTGCGTTCCATGACGGCGTCGTGGACCACCATCCCGATGGTCACCCACTTCGACAAGGCCGATGTGACCGTGATGGAGGAGACCCGCAAGCGCTTCGGCGAGCGCGTAGCCAAGGCGGGCGGCAAGCTGACCATGACCCACATTCTGATGAAGGTCGTGGCGAACGCCCTGCGCCAGTTCCCTAAATTCGGGGCCAGCCTGGACCTCCAGAACGAGCAGGTCATCTTCAAGGACTTCGTGAATATCGGCGTGGCCGTGGACACCCCGGTGGGCCTGCTGGTGCCTGTCGTCAAGGACGCCGACCGCAAGACCATTACCGAGCTGGTACTGGAACTTACTGACCTGGCCGAGCGCGCCCGCGAGCGTAAGCTCAAGCCCGACGAGATGCAGGGCGCGACTTTCACCATCTCCAACCTGGGAGGCATCGGCGGTCACGCCTTTACCCCCATCGTGAACAGCCCCGAAGTGGCGATCCTCGGCGTGTCGCGTGGTGGCATGGAGCCGGTCTGGAACAAGGAAAAAGGCGAGTTCGAGCCACGCAACATGCTGCCGCTCTCGCTGACCTATGACCACCGCCTGATTGACGGCGCGGACGCGGCGCGCTTCCTGCGCTTTATTGCCGAATCGCTGGAAGATCCCTTCTTGATCAGCCTCTAACGGACGAAGGTCAAGGAGAGAAGCCACTTGCGACGGGGCTTCTCTCCTTTTTGCAGGGGGTTTGGACCGTTTCCCCATCAGCCTTTACACTTGACTGATATGCAACCGCCTGCCAGCCGTCCGCTTGAGCCGCAACCTGTTGCCCTGGCCATCAGTGGCGGGGGTGGGCGGTCGTTTTACCAGGTGGGGGCCTTGCAAGCGCTGGAAGACGCTGGATTTACGTTCAACGCCCTGGCTGGGACTTCTTCTGGCGCGATCTTGGCTGCACTGCTGGCGGCAGGACACTCTGGCCGCGAGATTCAGCGCCTGTTACGCGAAGCGAACGTGCCGGGCTGGTACGACCTGACGCTGGGGCAAGGGCTGGTGCGGCCCAGCGGGCAGCAGGAGTGGTTGGAATCCGTGCTGCCGCCGACCTTTGCTGAACTGGCCTATCCGCTGATCGTGCCCACCACCGACATCCAGACCGGTGAGGAGGTCTGTTTCGAGAGTGGCCCACTGGTGCCCGCCATCATGGCAAGCAGTGCCTTTACCGGAGCGGTCTATCCACCCAACTGTGAGGGCCGCTGGCTGAGCGATGGCGGCCTGGTGAATGAAGTGCCCGCCGATCTGGCGCGGCGCGTCAGTGATCTGCCCGTCATCGCGCTGGACGCCACTGCGCCGCTGCTGGAACTGGACTTTCCGTCGCCGGATGAACAGTCAGGCGGGTTGCGCGGCCTGATTTCGCCTACCTCGCCGTCCCTACCGGAGATTCTGCTGCAGGCTTTCACGGTCACGCAGGGCCACCTGACCCAGCGCCGCTTGTACGAGGCGGCCCCGGAGTGGCTGGTGGATTTTGACCCGCTGCGAGAACTGCATTTGCAGAATCTGGATCAACTGGACCGGGGCGTGGAGATCGGTTACGGGTTCATGCAGGACTTTATGGACGCGGGCTATCTGGTCAAGGAGGAATAAACCTCAGCGGCGGCCCGGTGGGCGCGAGAGATCCGGAGCGCCGGGAGCACGCCGGGCGAAGCGTTCGCTGGGCCGCACGGCATCAGGATCGTCTGGCAGAGGCTGAGACTGTTTCGCGGGCTTATCCCAGTCCCAGGGTTCGGGTGGTGGCTCCGCTGCCCTGCTGACTGACTGCATATCCGCGGCATCACGGTGGGTTGCCGTGTCATCGTCATGGGATCCTTCGTCCTCTTCCTGCTCTGCCCAGGTATCGGGAGCAGTCTCGGTGGAGGTCCAGACTTCGGGCATCTGCTCAGCTGCTTCCATATCGTCAGGGGCAGGCGGCGCGACCACGATCACACGCCCCGGCCTGCGCCCACGCGCCAGGCCCATCAGCCCCAGGAAGCCGAACAGCCCCCAGGGAAAGCCCTGCCCGGAGGTGGTGATCACCGTTTCGCTGCCTGGAGCAGCGCTGGCTGCACTGAAAAAAGCGAGGAGAGAAGCAGCGATGATGAGGGAGGGCAGTCGGTCAAGCATGTCCCGGCCAGTTTAACGCTTAGGCAAGTCCCCTCTTGGCTGCGTGATGCGGCCAGAAGCCAGAAGAAGGCTGCCCTGCTGCCGAAGTTCAGGTAAGGCGTAAGGACCAGGCCTCAGCGCAGATAGTTGTCCCATTCCGGCTGTGACTGCGCGAACTGGCCGTGCGCGAACACCCGGAAAGAGGGCACCCTGGGACCGCGTTTCAGGGGCATCTGGGCCTCGTCGGGGGTACGGCTGCCCTTGCGCTGATTGCACTCCCGGCAGGCGGTGGTCACATTGGTCCACTCATGCCGCCCGCCGCGTGAGCGTGGCAGCACATGGTCCAGCGTCAGGTTTTCGCCGCTGCCACAGTACTGACACTGGAAAGAATCCCGCCGCAGGACATTGCGGCGGTTGAAGGGCACAGCGAAGGTTTTGGGCCTGCGCACATACCGCCGGAGCCGGATGACGCTGGGAACCCGCAGCACCGTGGACGGCGAGCGCACCACATCCCGGCTTTCTTCCAGAACCTCGGCCACTCCGAACTGGGTCAGGGTGATGGCCCGCTTGATGCTGGTCACTTGCAGCGGCTCATAGGATGCGTTGAGCACCAGTACGCGGGCGGCGTTCAGGTCAGGGGCGACCCGCATGGACAGCTCGACGTCTGACCTGCCACCACGCTGCAGTGCACCGGACTGCGTCTGCTGTGTGTGGCCCCCAGGCCGCCTCTCTCCCTCCTGACCCGCATGCTTCATGGCAGACATTTTATTCGCAGTTGGTCAGCCTGATGTGAGGATAACTGCACTTCCGTTAAGTGGCTGGGCACTTCAAATAGGGGTGTGCCGAAAAATAGGTTGCAAACTTGCTCTGTCTGATTGGTGCATGTGGTGGTAAATGATGCTTGTTCCAGCACTGCACTGCCTGAGCACCAGGGTGCTACTGACCGTTGCGGTCCAGAATGATCGTGACAGCCACTTTGCTGCTGGTCTCTATGCCCTGTTCCTGCGGTCCCTGGCCGGGCACGGGCTGATACTGGGCCAGCACGCCCCAGTCGAAGCGGTTGCTGGGAGCATCTTCACGGGCTGTCACGGTGATAGGGAAGACCTCACCGGCCTGCACGACCGTTTTGGGCAGGGTGATCACCAGACTGTCGCTCATGCTCTGGGCGCTGAGGTTGAAGTTGCCGGGGTGCGACTGCGCCTGATACCCACCGATGCGGCCCTGGAACTGCCGGCTCTGCCCAGCGGCCAGAGTCATTTCGCTGATCTGGTCGCCGCCCGGTTCGGAGACGATCAAGTACCCCCCGGCACAGCCGATGTTCCTGAGTTGCCCGATGTCATAGGCCGAAAGCAGTAGCGTAGGCAAGAACGACGCCATGACCAGGCCCAGGCCAAACATGGCCTTGGGGCGGTCATTCCAGCTGCTGGCCGTCAGGGCCAGACCACCCGGCCCCAGCAGCAGTGGTGTCAACAGCGCCAAGATGGTGTGTCCCTGACAGGGGTCGGTGAGGAGCAGTTGCCCGCCAAAACGGACCAGCAGTGCCGCCGTCGCCGCCAGCCCCCAGCCTAGCAAAAAAGGCTTCAGCGGCCAGCTCAGACGCGGGGCAGTGGCTTCGTCCAGCTGCGTGCCAAGGTTGCTGCTGGGCCTGAAAGCCTGATCGCCTGGTTCGCTCAAAGCGCTCCAGCAGCAGTGTGCGGCAGTGTTTGGACGGTGCCTTGACTTTCGGCCAGCTCGCTGTCCGGCACTTCGCAGTGTGGGCAGATCCCCATAAATTCCAGCCGCACGTCCGTCACCCGGAAACCCTGTGGAAAGGCCCCTGCAGGCAACTGGGGAATCAGCTCGGCGTCAATGTCGAAGATGGCCCCACACTGACGGCAGACCGCGTGGTGGTGGTCAGCCCCCGTATGCCGGAAGTCGTAGCAGGTGGCTCCGCTGGCCCGCTCAATGGTCACGGCGACACCGTCGCGGACCAAGGCGTCCAGGGTGCGGTACACGGTGCCCAGACTGACCGTGGGCTGCAATTTACGAACTTCGGAATGAATCCAGGCGGCGTCGGGATGACAGCGGGCTGCGCGTAACACCTCGATGACCGCCTGGCGCTGCTTGGTCTGGCGTACCATCGTCATGGCGTGCAGCATAGCAAATAGGGCCGTGGCTGCCTGCGAGCAAACCCACGGTGTGGACTGCGGGCGCTCAACGCTTGATATCCCGGTCCGCACTACAATATCGGCCACCTATGCCTGAACGCCTGCTGCCACTCTTGACCGAAACACCGCGCTCCGGCGATGAACTGGGCGAGGCGCTGGGCCTGGGCCGCGTCATGGTCAATACCCTGGCTCACCGCCTGCGGGGTCAGGGCGTGCCGCTGGAAGTCGGACGAACCGGCTACGCCCTGCAGCGTGGAACGCCCGCTCCGGGAATGGTGCCTATACAGGGGCAGTTTGGCCAGGCACTGCGCTACTACGGCGAAATAGACAGCACCCAGGACACGCTGCGGACCTGGGCCAACGATGTGCATGACTCGGCACCTCACGGCGCGGTGGTGGTGGCTGAGCGTCAGCGCGCAGGCCGGGGACGCCGGGGGCGTAGCTGGCTGACTGCCGAGGGCAGTTTGGTCTTCAGCCTGTTGCTGCGCGGGCCACTGCCACTGGCGGCACTACCGACCCTGCCGTTGGCTGCCGGGGTGGCCCTGCGGCGGGCGGCGGGCGGCGGTGGCCTCAAGTGGCCCAACGATCTGCTGGACAACCAGGGCCGCAAGGTGGCGGGCATCCTGCTGGAAGCCGAGTTGCGCGGCGAAGAAGCACGGCAGGCGGTGCTGGGCATCGGAATCAATGTGTCGGAGGCGCCTGAAGGGGCTGGGAATGTACACAGCTTCCGCCCTGGCGTGACCCGCGCTGAGCTGCTGGGTGAGCTGCTGGCCGCGCTGGAATACTGGCTGAATGCTCCGGCGGATGAGGTGCTGGACGCCTGGCGCGCTGTGAGTGTCACCCTGGGCCGCCCAGTGCAGTTCACGCCCGCCGGTGGTGGGCCACGGACTGGAACGGCCGTGGACATTGACGCGCAGGGCAGTCTGTTGGTGGCTCTGCCCGGCGGCGTCCGTCAAGTGGTGAGTGCCGGAGACGTGGAACTGGTAGGGCAGTTTCAGTCTTCTGACCCAGGCAACGTCACCCAGTAACGGCGGATGGGTTTGTCCTGGTGCTGTGGAACTTCAAATTCACCTTCCAGCACGCCCCCATTTGCTTCAATGACGCCCCGCGACCCGAAATTATCCACATCGCAGGTGATCAGCACTGGCCCTATCCCCAATTCTCTTGCCCGTTCCAGAGCCAGCCGGAGGATCAGTGTTCCGTAGCCGCGTCGCCGTGCGGAAGGCCGGATCTCGTAGCCGATGTGACCACCGTACTCCCGCAGGGAATCGGTCAGTGAGTGGCGGATACTGACGCGGCCCAGGTAGTCACTGCCCTCGACCAGCCAGCGGTACTCGGAATGCACGAATCCGGCGGGCAGCGCGTTGCCTGGTTCGTACCGTGTCAGGCCGCGCAGCACCTGCCCGAAGTCGGCGGTGATGGTGTTCAGGTCCCAAATGAGTGTGTCACCTAGGCCGCTGCGCTGTGCCTGCGCTTCCCGCACCGCGTCTAGAAAGCTGTCTTTGTACCGTTCCGAGGGTCTGACGAGTTCAGGCATGGGACAGCTTAGCGGCACCGTTTTGCTCTAAGCGTCAGCCATTTGGCGTAGTGAACCGGCGAAGGCCCGGAGTAGGGATACTGTTCAATGTGCCTGGGGACTAGATGAACCAAATGTGACCGGGGTATGGTAGGGCTACCTCAACTGATCAGCGGCCAAGCTGTTCTGGCTGCACCCAAAGGAGAAACCCCATGACCCAGACCACTTTGCATCCTACCCTGGCCGGCACGCTGGCTCCCGTTCCTTCGCTGACCCGCGACATTCTGCTGGTGGTGGGCGCGGCCCTGCTGATGGCCCTGATCGCCCAGGCCGAGATTCCGCTGCAACCCGTCCCTGTCACCTTGCAAACCCTCGGCGTGTTGCTGATTGGCGCGGCGCTGGGTTGGAAGCGGGGCGCGGCTGCCCTGACCCTGTACCTGGCGATGGGGGCCGTGGGCCTGCCTGTCTTTGCCGGGGGCAGTGGCTCTTTCGCTAAGTTTCTCGGTGCCACCGGCGGCTACTTGCTGAGCTACCCCTTCGCTGCTGCTGCCGCTGGCCTGCTGGTGGAGCGTTTTGGCCTGGACCGTCGCCCGCTGGGTGCTGCTGCGGCCATGCTGGTCGCCAGCGTCATTATCTACGCGCTGGGCCTGGCCTGGCTGAGTGCCGTGACGGGTCTGCAGGGTCAGGCGCTGCTGACCGCCGGCCTGACCCCCTTCTTGCTGGGTGACGCCCTCAAGATCGGTCTGGCCGCTGCGCTCCTGCCCGCTGCCTGGGCACTGGTCCGTCAGAAGTAAACCCCGCTTGAAAGTGAAGCCCCGCCCCGATGGGCGGGGTCTTTTCATATGTAAATGTTGGAGGCTGTCCCAGAAAATCGCGGAGGTGGGCGTACCCCGGCGGGTTGTAGGCGAGCAGACGGGCACAGCTGCACAGGAGAGCAAGGAGGCATAGACTGGCTTGGACCTCACCCCCATGTTCCGGATGACCTCTAGAAAGGCAGGATGGCCGGCTGCTTCCACTGCCCCTGCGCCAGCGTGAGTGGGCCAAAGTGCGGCTGACCGAGGGGCTCTAGATCGGCGGAAAAAGTGCCATCTATGCGGTAGGTCACGGCCTGACCACGGGCCACCTTCAGCACTTCGCCCGCCGCAGCCAGGTTCAGTGGCAAGCGAACATTGGCCGTCTGAAGAGTCTGGCCGCCTGCCGGCAGATTCAGATTTGGCAGGTGGATTGCCGCCACGGGCTGCCCCGTCAAGTACAGATCGGTATCGAACGAGTGCAGCCGCACTGTGAAGGGGTTGGGATTGTCTACCTGAAGTTGCAAGTGGAGGTCGGCCCAACCGCTCTGGTCGCTGCTGGGTAGGCCGATGCCAGTGAGCGCAATGCTCTGGGTCTGGAAGGTGGGCACCTGAACACTCTGGCCCACCAGTGCCGCTGGCGTGCAGGCACTCAGGGTGCTCAGGCCCAGCAGGGTCGTCAGGGAGAGGCAGCGAAATGGCAGCAGGCTCATGCGCCCAGTGTAGCCAGCGCTTACCTTAGAAGACATGAAATGGTGCTGGCCCCTTACCCCAAGCAAAGCCGCCTTGCTGGCGCTGGCCCTGCTGGCCCCGCAGGCCGGAGCGCAGGCGGAAGCTCCCGGGAATTGGCTCCAAGGCACTCAGGTCAGCGCTGAGGTGGGAACTGGGCCAGCTGGCGTGGGCGTGGCCCTGGGCCTGCGCGGCGTACGTTTGGGGGGCGGCGCCCTGGACTTCAGCGTCGGAAGTCAGGACGCCGCGCTGAGTTACGGTCAGGTGCTGGCGCTGCCCCTGCTGGGCTACGCTGAAACCCAGACCGAGGCCCAGTGGCGCTGGTCAGGGGGTTCACGCCTGATGACCCAGGGCGTGCTGGCTGCCGGACCCGCCGAGCTGCGCCTGGGCGCCGAGCGTTTCACTGCGCCATTGCTGCGGCTCACGCCGCTGGACACCCTGAATGACCCGACTCCTGACCTGCGCGTAGAGGGTCAGCGGGGAAACGTTTCACTGCGCTACCGGGTGCAGCCTGCTACTTTCGTCACCCTGAGCCGCGAGTGGGAAGCTGGCACGGTGACGGCCGCTGAAGCCGAGTGGCGACCCCAACTGTGGAGCCTGGACGGCGGTGGACCTGTGCTGGCACGGGTTGATCCCCGCGACCTGAACCCGGACAGCTGGGCCGAATCGCTGGGCACGCTGAGGGTACGCCTGGGGAGCGAGTGGCGGTCCGCCAGCGAGGATCAGACGGCTCCAGGCCTGCGGGCTGGGCTGAACTGGACGGCGGCAGCGGGGGGCGAAGCCGAATTGGCCGCCATTCTGGGTACCCATTCCGAGCTGACGGCGGGCTGGCTGCTGTACGACGTGCTGGGGCCAGAGTCGCAGCTGCGCCTGAGTGCCGTGCTGACCGATGCCTGGGAACCAGGGGAACTGACTGCTCAGGCGGGACTGACTGCCGCTGTCCCGCTGGACGGGAGATCTGAGCTGCACTTCCAGGGCAGCGCGGGTGGTGCTGGTACCGCCGTGTGGGTGGTGGTTCTGCTGCCGTTGGGGATCAGCCAAGAGCAATAGTGGTCCAAGAATGCTGTTCCTGTCACACTTCTAGGGGATGTGACGTTAAACAAACGTCAGCCAGGCGGCGGTGTTCTCATGGCTCCTCATGACAAATTGGGGGGGTGAAAAAAGCAGTTCTCCTCCCCCTGACCGCCGCACTGGCCCTGCTTCCCCAGGCTGGGGCACAGACCGCCAATGACGTGCTGTACAAAGTGGATCAGATGCAAAAGAATGCCCGCGACCTGTCGTTTCGTCTGACGGGGCGCCTGACGATGGGCGGCGCTGGACAGAACATGGATGTGTTCGTCAAGACCATTCCAGCCCGCGAAGTGGTCCGCATGGAATTCCGCCAGCCCCAGAGCCTCAGCGGTGACGTGATCGTGTCGGACCGCAAAGAAGTGCGCCAGTACTGGAGCATGAGCAATCAGATCACGGTGACTGGCGTGGGTAACGCCGCCCGGCAAGCTGGCCTGGGCCTGGATTTCTCGCAACTGGGCAGCGCCGCCAACCTGGGCAGCAATTACAACGTGAGTCTGCTGAGCACCTCTAACGCTGGTGGTGGTCGCCTGTTCAAATTGCAGGCCAAACCCAAGACCAACCCCCAGGCCGGAACCGCCCATGTCTGGGTGACTGACCGGGGCTGGCGCCCTACCCGCGTGCAGATGTTCGGCCCACAGGGTGAACTCATGGTGGACCTGAACGTGGGCAACTTCAGCACCAACACGGGCGTGACCGAAGCCCAACTGCGTAGCCTGCCACGTGGCGCACGGGTGGTCCAGCAGTAACCTGACAGGCGCGTGAGCGCCGAGCGTCTAGATTAAACTGTTCAGCCATTGAGCAGAGCGAAGATGAACCGGAGGGCTGCCCCCCGGTTCTTTTCTTGGCTCCTGGGCAGAAGGCTGCGTATTCAGTGTGCGGTCTGCCTTATGCGCCTTACCCCACGCAAGCGTTAAGCTTGCATGGATGATTGACCGCTACCTGACCCCTGAAATGAAAACCCTCTGGTCCGAGGCCAACCGCTACCGGGCCTGGCTGAAGGTGGAACTCAGCGCCATGCAGGCGCAGGCCGAGGCGGGCGAGGTGCCCCGCGAAGCCTACGACACCCTGATTCGGAAATCCCAAGCCGACCCACTGGATCAGGCCTTCGCCGACAAGGTGGCAGAAATCGAAGCGGTCACCCGGCACGACATCGTGGCCTTTACCCGCGCCCTGACCGAGCGCTACGGTGAGGAAGCCCGCTTCATCCACCACGGCCTGACCTCCACCGACGTGGTCGACACGGCCCAGAACCTGCTGCTGGACGAAGCGCTGGGCCTCATCATCGCGGAAACCCAGGCCATGCGGGATGTGTGCCGGGATCAGGCCGTCGCCCACAAGCACACACCCACGGTAGGCCGTACCCACGGTATCCACGCCGAACCGATGACTTTTGGGCTCAAGTTCCTGAACTGGATGTCGGCACTGGACCGTGATCTGGAGCGGCTGGAAGCAGCCAGGCGGCGAATTCAGGTGGTGATGCTCAGCGGCAGTGTGGGCACCTTTGCACACGTTAGCCCGGAGATTGAGGAGGCGGTCGCCGCCGCGTGGGGTTGGCAGCCTGCCGCCGTGACCAACCAGACCCTGGCCCGTGACCGCCACGCCGAGCTGATGACCACCCTGGCCATTCTGGGGACCACCATCGAGAAAATCGCGGTGGAAGTACGTCACCTGCAACGCTCCGAGGTGCGTGAGGCGATGGAACCGTTCGGCAAAGGGCAGACGGGCAGCTCCTCTATGCCGCACAAGAAAAACCCGATCTTGACCGAGAATGTGACCGGCCTGGCCCGCTTGCTGCGCGGCAATGCCATGACCGCTCTGGAAAATGTGG
Source organism: Deinococcus radiophilus (assembly GCF_020889625.1). GTDB lineage: Bacteria > Deinococcota > Deinococci > Deinococcales > Deinococcaceae > Deinococcus > Deinococcus radiophilus. The sequence goes on along the minus strand of NZ_CP086380.1, from coordinate 1,138,069 downwards.
CCCTGTGGCACGAGCGCGACATCTCGCACTCCAGCGCCGAGCGAATTATCCTGCCGGATTCCACCGCCGCCGCCAGCTATGCCCTGCGCCGCTTGACCGGGGTGCTGCGTGATCTGGTGGTCTTCCCGGACCGGATGCTGAAGAACCTGAACGACCTGGGTGGCCTGGTGTTCAGCCAGCGCGTGCTGCACGCCCTGATTGACGAAAAGGGCATGATGCGCGAGGACGCCTACGCCATCGTGCAGCGCAGTGCCCTGCGGTCCTGGGAAACGGGCGAGGGACTCCGTGACCTGCTGGCCGCCGACCCAGAAAGCCCGCTGAGTACCGAGGAGCTGGATGCGGCCTTTGACCTGGCCTGGTATCTGCGGCATGTGGACGCGATCTACGCCCGTTTTGGCCTGTAATGGCGTGCCGAAGACGAGCGGGAAGGGGCGCGGGGCGTATCTTATCTCCTATATCTTTTGCTCTTCACCCTCATATAAGGAATCCAAATGACCCAATCTGAACCCACTTCCACACCTAGCGCCGACCAATTATTTATCACCACGGCCATTGATTACGCCAACGGTGTGCCGCACATCGGACACGTCTTCGAGAAGATTCTGGCCGACGCCATCGCCCGCTATCAGCGCTTGGCGGGCCGCCCGACCAGTCTGCTGCTGGGCACCGATGAGCACGGCGAAAAGATCATGAAAGCTGCGGCTGCCCAGGGTGTGACCCCGCAGGAGTTGGTGGACGACCTCTCGCAGCGGGCCTTTCAGGGTCTCTGGGAGCGTCTGGGCATCAGCCTGGACGAGTTCGTGCGGACCACTGATGCGCCGCACCAGGCGTTCGTGCAGCAGATTCTCCAGCGAGTGTATGACGCAGGCGACATCTACTACGCCGAGTACGAGGGGCTGTACTCGGTAGGCGCCGAGCGCTATGTCACCGAAAAGGAACTGGCCGAAGGCCTGGATGGTGTGCGGCGTTTTCCCGGCGACAAGGACCCGCCCGAACTGCGCCGCGAGGCCAACTATTTCTTCAAGATGGAGAAGTATCAGCCCTGGTTGCGTGAGTACCTGCAGGTTCACCCGGACCTGATTCAGCCGGCTGGCTTCCGCAACGAAGTCATGGAAATGCTGCGCGAGCCGCTGGGCGACCTGAGCATTTCACGGCCCAAGGAGAGGATTTCCTGGGGCGTGCCGATTCCCTGGGATGAGGGCCATGTCACCTACGTGTGGTTCGACGCTCTGCTGGCTTACCTGTCGGGTCAGGTGAACGCCGGACATCCCGAAAGCGTCAGCGGGCAGACCTGGCACGTGATCGGCAAGGACATTCTCAAGCCGCACGCGATTTTCTGGCCTACCATGCTGCGCTCGGCTGGGCTGCCGGTGTATGACCGACTGGTGGTCCACAGTCATATTCTGGCGGCTGATGGGCGCAAGATGGGCAAGTCGCTGGGCAACGCGATTGACCCCGAAGCGCTGGTGGCCGACTATCCGCTTGATTCGGTGCGCTACAGCCTGCTGCGCGAGGCGAGCATGGGCAGCGACACGCCTTACGGCGAAGCCATTCTGATCAGCCGCCACAACGGCGAACTGGCCAATGACCTGGGCAACCTGCTGGCCCGCAGTCTCAGCATGATCGAGAAGTACCGCGGTGGCGTGATTCCCGCAGCAGGCGACCTGTTAGGGCGCGAAGAAGGGCTGATACGTGACGCCAAAGCGCTGCCCGGCGAGGTGCTGCGGCTGGTGGGTGACTTCCGCCTGAACATGGCCCTGGACGCCGCCATGAATTTCGTGCGCGACCTGAACCGCTACATCGCCGAGAGTGAGCCCTGGAAGCTGGCCAAGGACGAAGCGCAGTCAGGCCGCCTGGATACCGTGCTGTATACCGTGGCCGAGGGCCTGCGGGTGGCGAGTGTGGCGCTGGAAGCGGCCATGCCCGGCAAGATGCAGGAACTGCGCCGTCAGCTGGGCCTGGGCGATCAGGCGTACGTCCTCGAAAGTGCCTGGGCCCTGACCCCCGCCGGAACCCAGATTCGGGCCGGAGAAGTGCTGTTCCCCAAACTGGAAGTTCCCGAAAAACCAGCCGTACCCCAAGGAGAAGCTCCCGTGACCGACACCCCTTCACAGACCGCCCCGAGCCAGCCCGCCGCTTCTCAGCCTGTCGCTGCGCCTGCTCCCACCGAAGCTGCGACCGAAACCGCGCAGGACATCACCATCGACGACTTCCTGAAAGTGGATCTGCGTCTGGCCGAAGTGCTGGCCTGCGAGCCACTGGAAAATGCCGACAAACTGCTCAAGTTCACCCTGAAAGTAGGAGGCGAGGAACGCACCATCCTCAGCGGCATCCGCCGATGGTTCCCCGAACCCGCCGAACTGGTCGGTAAGCGTGTGGTGATCGTGGCCAACCTGGCCCCCCGCCGGATGCGCGGCATCCTGAGCCAGGGCATGATTCTCAGCGCTGAGGATGACGCGGGCAACCTGGACATGCTGACGGTGCAGCGCGATCTGCCAGGCGGCACCAAGGTCCGCTGACCGTCGCCAATCGGCTGAATAAGCAAGGCCGCTGGGGGAGAGTCCCTGGCGGCCTTTTTTGAGGACAGATCATACGCATTCCGTCTGTTTCGTTTACTGCCGGGGAAAGCGTTCGACAGTAAACTCCACGTCCGGAACCCGTATTTTTTCTTACTCCCGTTGGCCTTGGATGATTCGTTGCTCTTTATCATTCATCCGGAACTCGTATCAGGCCTGAAAGCCGTCTATCTGCCGCTGCACTTCGGCATAGAACTGCGCGATGTGCCAGCCGTCGCAGGCGGCATGATTGGCCCGCACGGACAGCGGCAGCCACAGCCGCCCGGCCCGCTCCCGGTACTGGCCTGCGGTGAACACAGGCAACAGATAGTTCTCTTCGCCCGCGAATGTCAGCTGGAAGCCAGTAAATCCCAGCCAGGGCACGATGGAGATATTGACCGCGTGGGCGGGCGGCGGGCCTTTGGGGTAAAAGTCGGGTGCCTTCGCCTGGGCCTGGGTGTCGGCCTGGAAGCGGGATAGAAACTCCGGAAAAGAATCGCCCAGCTCGGTCCACAGCACGGCGAAGGTTTCGCTCTCAGGGCGAAAGACGGTGTAGGTGGGGATCACCTTCTCCCAGCAGCCGGGTTGCCCATTCTGAAGGGTCATTCTCAGGGCGGGGAGGGTGTTCACCGTCTGGCAGATGACGTAGATCAGGGCTGGCGCAAAGGTGACCCCGGCGGCCTTCAGCGCAGTCACGTCTACCTCGGCGGTGACGTTGAAGGTGCAGGGGTTGGCCTGGTAGTGCCGAAAAGTGGCGGCGCGGGGCCAGGTACAGAGGTCAATGGGAACGAAGGTCATGCCCGTAGCTTAAGAGAGCGGCGCTGGCTGGGGCATCGGTCAGACGGCGTATTGCCTTTTGCTCCAGCATCTTTCAGCGTACATACCGCCGCCCCGGATAGTTGGCGTAGACGCCGATGCCAAAGGCCACGCTACGCACACTGTCCATGACCGCCTGGTGGCCCCAGGCCAGTCCCGCCGAGCTGCCGCCGTCCAGCAGCAGGGCATTCTGTGCGCCCAGCTGCCGCATGACCTTGGCCATTTCGGTGGTGGTCAGCCGGGACTGGGTGCTGACCAGAAACAGGTCACGGTTGCCGCTCAGCCCCACTGCCGAGCGGGCCGCCCGCCCGAACACGGCAGGGTCGCGGAAGGCGGGGTCATGGCGCTGGCGAATCTGCCCGCCCACCAGAATGCGCGGCCCTGAGGCCACCACCGTTTCCATACCGCGCCAGGCCTGGGCACTGGCTGCTCCTGTGCCCCCGGTGATCGCAGCGCGGTTGTCGGGGGTAATCGCCAGCGCCGCGGGAATGCGTCCCCAGCTGATCAGCTGCCCGCTGCGGACCAGGTCGCCCGCCGGGGCGTAAGTCTGCGGATGAAAATAAGACCCGTTGATGACCGCGTCTGCGCCGCTTTGGCGGGCCAGCGTGCTGACGCGGGCGCTGCGGCTACCCTGCGGCAAGACTGGAGCTACCAGCACGTTGCGGTGCCGCAGGTCCACCCGCACCACTTGCACCGGGATTCCTAGTGGCCTGCGACTATGCAGCGAGACGGGCGGAGCCACCGGAGCGGGGGCCACCGGAACTGGTACGCGCTTGGGAACGCGCAGGCGCTGCCCTGGGTAGACGCTGGCCGAACGCAGATAATTCACGTCCAGCAGGTCGCCAGTAGTGGTGCGGTACTGCTGCGCCAACGACTTGAGGGTCTGCCCAGGCTGGACGGTGATGTAACCGTACACCACCTGCACCTCCTGACCGGTGGGCAGGGCCGCAGGGAGAGGACGCACTGGGATGCGTAGCCGCTGGCCCGCCAGCAGGGCGTCACCGCTCAGGCCATTGGCGCGGCGAATGTCGCCCACGCTGATGCCCGCCCGCCGAGCAATGGCGCTTAGCGTGTCGCCGCGCCGGACGGTGTATGGATTGGTCGGCACACCCGCCGCGTTTACTGACGCGTGGGCAGGGCTGCTGCCGCTCAGGCGCAATTGCTGTCCGGCCCGAATGGCATTGCCCGTTAGCCCATTGATGGCCCGCAACTGCTCCACACTGACGCCGTGCCGCTGAGAGAGACTCCACAGCGAGTCGCCAGGCTGCACGGTGACGGTTTGAGCCTGCCCCGCAGCCAGCAGCGAAAGGGTCAGCAGGCTGGGAAAAAGGCTGGGTCGAAAAAGACGCGGAAAGGTATGGGTAAAACTCGGCACCTGCATGGCTTTATCCTCGCTGTGTCTCATGAGGAAAGCCTGTCAGGGACAGGCAAAAGTCTAGGCTCCCGCCGAATTGCCCGGCAGCACCGCCACTCGTCCGACCATATAGACACAGCCGTACAGAAACAGCGTAATCACTGGCAGCAGCTTGAGGCCCCAGCGGTTATCGACCCAGCGGCCCCGCAGCAGGCCTTCCAGGGCCAGCAAGCTGAGCAGCGTAAAGCCGCTGTACATCCAGTGCTCCATGTCGCGCACGGGGTCAGCAGGTAAGCAGTAACGGGTCAGATGAGCCACGCGCCCGCACAAGTCCTGTTGCACCTCGGCGGGGGCCGCCACCGAGCTGGGCACTTTGCCGCCGCCTACCGCCATGATGATGCCAGTAACGGCAGGCAGCAGGGTCAGCACCCAGGTCAGCCGCAGCCAACCCAGGAACCCAGCGCCCACCTGGCCCTTGAAAGCCGGAGCCAGGCTCCAGATGAACAGAATCAGGGTGGCCAGGGCCAGTGGAGTAGGGAAGAGCAGCGCCCAGCTGCCCGGAAAGGTATAGCCATGAAGGGCCTGCAGAAATTCGGTCACTCGGAGTCCTCGTAGCCTTTGAAATGGATTTCGGTTTTGGGCGGCAGGAAGGTGCCGGGCCGCAGCGGTGGCTGCTCGCCACTTTCGCCGCGCACCCTGGGACGCTGTAGCCGCAACCGGGCCGGAATGTCGGCGATCAGCACCCGGCCTCCTACCAGCGTGACCCGCAGGCCGCGCAGCGATGGAGCCTTGCACGCTTCGCCCAGGTCGGTCACGCCGCCCGGCAGACCCAGGTGGTGCTCGGCGTAGCGCCCCACCACCTTGAGGGTGTCGCCCGCGTCGGCGGTCAGGTGCAGCGGCAGGCCCAGGCCGCTCAGTTCGCCCAGCGGGGGCGTCTTGGCGCGGCTGGATTCCGCCATCTGCAGTCCCAGCAGCGTCCCCGGACGGACCACGTCGCCAAGACCGAGGAGGCGGGTGCCCTGCGATACTTCCAGATCGGCGGGGGCCCGTAACACCCGCAGTCCGGCGCGGTGCCGCTCAACCCTTAGGCCGCTGAGGTGCGGTACACCAGCCACTTGTCCCACATCAAACGCTCCCGTGCTGGGAGCATTGACCGTCCCCATCCGGCCATCGGTCCCGAACAGGCACAGGAAGCGATCATCGGAGTATTCCAGCCCTTCGATGGTGGGGACGTCCTGATCGAAGGCGGGCGTGCCGGCGGCCACGGGGGTCACGGGCTGGGCCTGTGAAACGGTGACGTGCCGGGGACGCTCCTCGGCCTGGGTGCCAGCGCGGGCGCGTTCGGCCAGTGGAGAGGGAGCGGGTTTAGGCGCAGGTCGGCGCTTGAGTCCCGCCAGGCCAGCCGGTTTCTGCGGCCCCGGTTGGCCCCGGTTTTGACGCAGCAGCCACAGGCCAGCCGCAGCCAGAGCCAGGCCCAGCAGCAGGGGCCACAGCTCAGCCAGACTGAGGGCGGGTGCAGCGTCGGTGTCTGAGTCTGGGGCATCGGTTGCGGGCGCAGCGGGGCTGCCAGCTGGCGCAGTCGTTCCCGGGTCCACCTCGGCAATGCCAGGACGTGTGTCGGCTGCCGGGGCGACCAGCCCTTCACTGCGCCCGGCCGCTCCGGTGATCTCTCCCAGCGACAGGGCGCGGCCATCTGGGAGCAGCCAGTTCAGCGGCACGGTCTGTCCGTCCGGCAGGCCCGTGTTGGTCAGGCGCACACCCAAGTGACGTCCACCCGGTTCATACAGCCGTTCGACCGCCAGGCCTTCACTGGGCGATGTGTTGAAGCCTGAACGCAGAATGATGTCCGGGGTCAGGCTGCTCAGGGCATCCTGGCTCAGGCTGTAGCGCAGCGTGACTGTCTCGCCGGGGCGCAGGGTCCGGTCCGCGCCAGGATTCAGTAAGCGCAGACCAGCGGTGCCCGGCAGCTCAAAGCGCAGCAGCACCTTTTGCAAACGGCCTGCACTTTGCTGGGTGCCGCCCAGACCAGCAGTGTCAGCGCACAGCAGCCCCGGTGTGCCGCTAGGCACCTCGCCCAGCACGCGCAGCGGAACCCGTCCGCCCTGCACCTGGTCCGCTTCCAGGCTGACTTGGCTCAGGCCGGGCAGCAGTGGGACGTGCAACTGGACAGGCGTGCCGTCAGGCAGGTTGAGCGGCAGTGAACTGCCTGCTTGCACCCGCTGCACCCGGTTGCCCAGTTGGGTCAGGTCGGGCACCTGGCCCACCGGGTAGGTCCGCCCCTCGGCGTAGCTGTCTTGGGCCAGCGCCTGCGCCGCCTCGGCGGGAATCTCCGTGCCCAGCGCCAGATAGTGAAACGAGTCCAGCGGCCCCCGCGCCGCGTAAGCCGACACAGCCTGCGCTGCACTGACCTGCTGGGACGGATCATTGTCCACGCCGTCGGTCAGCACGAACACGTTGGTCAGCTGGGTCGGCTGGGCGCTCAGGCTGCCCAGCGCCTCGCCCACCGAGCGGTACAGGTGGGTGTTGTTGCCGTTGGCCTGGAGCGCCTGCATATCCTGTTCAAACTGCGCCCGGTCTGCCGGCAGTGTGTAGCTCTGGCGTGACTTCAGACCGCTGTTGAAGGTGAATACCTCCACCTGAGTAGGTTGGTGCGCCGTGACATACCTCAGCACCGCAGCTTTGACCTGTTCAAAGATGTCTGCCTTGCCGTCTCCCAGCCCGACCATGCTGCCGGAAGTATCCAGCACAAAGACGGCCCGCATGCTGTCGGGGAGGGCAGCGGGCGCGGCGGCGTTGCTGTCCGGGGCAGCACTGGGGACGCTGGGCAAAGCGCAGCGGGCGTCTGCGGGGCCAGGAGTGTCGGTGCCTGCGGAGAGTTCACCTCTGGGAGCCGCGCAACCAGCCAGCAGCAGCAGCAGGCCAAGGCGGATCAGCGGAGTGGGATAAGCCATGTGTCTGTCCATTCTGCCCCGAAGGGACCGGGTCTGAAAAGGGCCGTGCAGAAATGCACAGGCAGCCGACCTAATTCTGCTATGTACATAATACGCCAGACGGGTTTAGAGTCTGACCCGAACACTGTGCTAGAATAGAGCAGCTGACCACCGGAGCGGCCCCAGGCTGGGGGCTGCAGTGGTCTCCCGATTCCGTCGGCTCATCTGGCGCCCCGCTGGCCTCATTGGGCCTTCGCCGCGCCCCCTTATTTCTGACTTCCGCCGCTGATCTGGCAAAATGAACTGTTCTGGGTGGTGGCCCGAGGCTGCCCCCACTGGGAGGACTATGACCAACGCGAACAACTACACCGCTGATTCCATCAGTATTCTCAAAGGTCTGGAAGCCGTCCGCAAACGCCCCGGCATGTATGTGCAGGGCGGCACCGGCATTGACGGCTACCACCAGCTGCTCACCGAAATTATCGATAATGCCATTGATGAGGGTCTGGCCGGCTTTGCCGACGAGATCACCGTGACCATGCACGCCGACGGCAGTGCCACCGTGACTGACAATGGACGCGGGATTCCTGTGGACATCATGAAGTCCGAAGGCCGCCCCGCCATCGAAGTCATCTTTACCGAGTTGCACGCCGGCGGTAAGTTCGGCCAGGGCGCCTACAAGGTGTCGGGCGGTCTGCACGGCGTGGGCAGCAGTGTCGTGAACGCGCTGAGCACTTACCTGGATGTCACGGTGAATAAGGGCGGTCAACTGCACCACGTCCGCTTTGAAAAAGGCGAAGTGGTCACGCCGCTGGAAGTGCTGGGCAAGACGCCCAAGGACGTAACCTACTCCTCCAGCGTCAGCTTTCACCCTGACCCTGAGGTGTTCAGGGAGTTCCACAACCAGTTCGACTACGAGCGCATTCGCCGCCGCCTGCGCGAACTGGCTTACCTGACCGGCCTGAAAATCGTGCTGCGCGACGAGCGCACCGAACTGCACGCGGGCGAGGTCCGCGAGGAGACTTTCTTCGAGCAGGGCGGCATCGCCAACTTTGCCGAGTCGCTCGTGTCGGACGCGGGCAAGCTGCTGTACGACCAAGCCATCGTGATGCGTGGCACGCACGGCGAAGTGGAAGTGGAAGTGGCGTTTATTCACGCCAACACCTATTCCAGCGACAACATCCTGACCTACGCCAACATGATTCGCACCCGTGACGGCGGCACTCCGCTGACCGGCTTCAAGACGGCGTACACCCGGATCCTGAACAAATACGCCAAGGACAAGAACCTGGTCAAGAGCGGTAACCCCGCCCCCAGCGGTGACGACCTGCTCGAAGGCATCTACTGCGTGATCAGCGTGAAGCTGGGTGACCCGCAGTTCGAGTCCCAGGCCAAGGTCAAGCTGCTGAACTCCGAGGCGCAAACTGCGGTGAATGCCATCGTGGGTGAAAAGTTCTCTGAATTTCTGGAGGAAAATCCCAAGGTCGGCAAAACCATCGTGGAAAAAGCCGCCGAAGCCGCCCGCGCCCGCGAAGCGGCCCGCAAGGCCCGCGACATCGTGCGCCGCTCCAATCCGCTGGAAAACGACGACCTGCCCGGCAAGCTGGCCGACTGCTCCTCGCAGGGCCCCGCCGAATCCGAGCTGTTTATCGTGGAAGGGAACTCAGCCGGTGGCAGCGCCAAGAGCGGCCGTGAGCGCCGCTTCCAGGCGATTTTGCCCCTGCGCGGCAAGATTCTGAACGTCGAAAAAGCCGAGCTGAACAAGAGCCTCAAGAACGCCGAAATTCGCAGCATGATCGCGGCGATCGGGGCCGGGGTGGACGGCAGCGGCGACCAACTGCGCTTCGATGTCGAGCAGCTGCGTTACCACAAGGTGATCATCATGACCGACGCCGACATGGACGGCGGGCACATCACCACGCTACTGCTGACCTTTTTCTTCCGCTACATGAAGCCGGTCGTAGAGCACGGTCACCTGTATATCGCCCAGCCGCCGCTGTACCGCATCATGGTGGGCCGCAGCAAGACCGGCGAGTACCTCTACTCCGACGAGGAACTGCGCGCCAAGGTGAATGAAGCCAACAAAGCCGGCAAGAAGTTCGAGATTCAGCGCTTTAAGGGCCTGGGTGAGATGAACGCCGACCAGCTGTGGGACACCACCATGAACCCCGAAACGCGGGTGCTCAAGCAAGTCACCATCGAAGACCTGCTGGCCGCCAACGAAACTTTCGAGGACCTGATGGGCAGCGATGTGCAGCCGCGCAAGGTGTTTATCCAGGAAAACGCCCGCTTCGCTGATATTACGGTGTGAGTCGGATCTAAGGGTTTGAAAGCCGGGAGGAGAATGCCAGAGTGGCAGTTTCCTCCCGGCCTTTTTGGTCTGGTGATATCCCCGTTCTTAGCCTTTTTCCGTCAGCAGCCGCTCGACACTCGCCCGCACGCTCTCATGGTCGTCGCCGCGTAGACGTTCGACCTCGGCCCACTCTCCCCACTGCGCCAGCGCCCAGGCGGCGGCCTCGCGGACTTCCCAGGCAGGGTCCTCTGCCCCTGCCCCCAGCAGCGGCCAGCCGTGGGGGTCGCGCAGGTTGCCCAGCACGTTCAGCGCGTTGCGGGCCATGCCCTTGCGGCGCGGGCGCAGCAGGGCACTGCCGGCCCACTCGCGCGTGAATCGCCGCTCCGATACCCCAAAAAATCGGCTCAGGTCTGGGTACACAAACTCGGCGTGGGGCTGAAAGAGGCGGGCCAGTGGGCCAGCCTTTTCGCTCCAGGGACAGACCCTGCAGCAGATATCGCAGCCGAACAGCCAGTCGCCCAGTGCAGTGCGGTGTTCCCAGGGCAGCGGCCCCCGGTGCTCAATGGTAAGGTAACTCAGGCAGCGATTCGCATCGATTTTGCGGTCCGGGCCGATCGCGCCGGTGGGACAGCTCAGGCCGCAGCGAAAGCAGCGCCCGCAGCGGTCCGGGTGACCCGTGTCTTCACCCTGCGGCTCCAGATCGGTCAGCAGCACGGCCAGCGTGAAAAAGGCTCCCAACTCGGTACTGACCAGCATGCCGCTCTTGCTGCGCCAGCCCAGCGCTGCTTGGGCGCCGAGCAGCCGCTCCATCACGGGGCCGTGGTCCACATAACCTTTGGCCCGCACGCCCAGTGCCGCCGCCTCGCCCTCCAGCCGTTCCAGGACAGGCTGTAACTGATCGTGATAGTCGGTGGTCCAGGCGTAGCGGGCCACCCGCCCCAGCCGGATGCCGCCCGCCGGCTGCGGCGGAGCCGGGTAAGCGTGAGAGATGCCCAGCACCAAGACCCGTCCAGCGCCAGGCAGCGATGTCCCCAAGTCGGCGCGGCGCGGCAGTTGTCGTTCCAGATAGTCCATCCGGGCGTGGCGTCCTGCACGCAGCCAGACTGCATATTCTTCTACCGCGCTGCTCGGGATATCCGCATCAGCCCAGGCCACAGCGTCGGCGCCTAGCTCCAGGGCCAGATCAGCTAGGGTCTGGGCAGCGTCCGACATGCGGGGCCGAGTGTAGCGCGTGACGCACGGCGCAATTGGTTATTCGATTTCCAGGATCATCGGATGCGCCAGCCCGGCCCGTTTGGCGGCCCCCCATGCGGCTTTTGCGTCGCCCAGTTCTATGGCGGCCATGAAGTCGGCGCGTGCACTGAGCGTGACCAGTACCCAGAAGTCACCCCAGACCTGTACCCCAAAGGCCTGGCTCATCATCTCGGCGGCGGTGTCCCAGACCGGTTCCGAGAGGTATTCCAGTGGGGCCACGTAGTGCAGTTCACCGTCGGTGCCGGGGGTGCGGGCCACGTCGCGGGCGTACTGCCGCTTCTCGCGTGTGCTTAGCGACTCCCAGTGGCCCTCCTCGCAGTAACGGGCCGGAAAAGCGCTGAAGGTGTCGCGGCAGCGGGTGGGGCGCGCCGCATACTCGCTGCACTGCCCGGTGGTGCGGTCCAGCAGCGGGCAGTATCCCACTTCCAGGCGGTGGCGGCGTACATAGGTGTCATCGTCGGGAGCCATACGGGCGTTGCCGATGACCTGCCGGGCATGGGCTTCCACAGCCGCCAACTTCTCGGCGCTCAGGGCGTCCCGGACCACCAGCGCTTCGGCGAGGCTCAGGCGAATCGGCATGTTGCAGCAGCCGAAACATCCAGCGCCGCAGAAAATTCGGCCCCCTTCGGCAAAAAATTCATCCATCCAGCGGCTGGCGGCCTGGCCATAGTTGGCGTACGCCTGCTGCACGGCGGCGGTGACGGCCTCGGTCTGAGGAGTGGGGCGGGGGGGGGAAGGGTTCATCTGGTGGGGGGAGCGCCTCTCATTGCCCCTTATACTAAAGCCACTGTGTTCCGATTCAACCGACCGAAAAAAGACGAGGCGCCAGGGGCCAGCGACGAGCGGGTGTTGGTGGCGGCGCAGAACGATCCCACCCGTGTACTGGCTGACTTGCTGGGCAAGCCCAACGTGGAAGGCCTGCTGGAAGGTGCCCTGGAGCACGCCGCGTCCTTGCTGGGCGGCAATGTCAAGGGTTACGCGGTGCTGCGGAAGGGGCAGGACACGGTCAGCGCGGTGCGCGGCTATCCCAAGACCCTGCTGGGCCTCAGCCTGTCGGGTCCCTGGGCGCAGATGCGGCCCCGCCTGCTGGCCGACGGTCCCAAAGAGCTGTATTCCATGAATACCCAGGACGTGGTGCGCCAGTTGGACGCTGCAGGCATGAACGAGGTCAGCACCACCGTGATCGTGCCGCTGGTGGATAAAGGCCGCAATGTGGGCGCCCTGATCTTGGATCAATTCCAGTCGGGCGGAGTGTCGCAGAACCAGCAAGAAGCCCTCAACCGTTGGGGCAGTGCCGTCACGCCGCTGCTGAGTGTATTCGACACCCGCGAAGAGTGGCGTCAGGGATCGCGCCAACTGACCATTGCCCTGGTCGAAGCAGTTGAGAGTCAGGACTTCGACGCGCTGGGTCACGCCCAGCAGGTGGCCGACATCAGCGGTCAGCTGGGCCGTCAGCTGGGCCTGAACGAACGTGAATTGGAGCAACTCTGGTACGGCGCCATTCTGCACGACGTGGGCAAGATCAACGGAGATCAGGGCCATGCCAGCATCGGGGCCAATTTCCTGCATGCCGTCCCGCATCTGGCCGATGCCCAGAAAGCCATTCGGCATCACCACGAGCATTTTGACGGCAGCGGCGAACCTGACAAACTGGTCGGTGAAGATATTCCGCTCTACGCCCGCATTATCGCGGTGGCCAATGCCCTGGTGCATGTCGGTGACGCCGCGCGGCTCAAGGGTCAGGCAGGTAAGAATCTGGACCCCCGCCTGGTCGAACTGGCGCAGAAGCTTCCGCCACGCAGCTGAGTACCACCGTTAAAGAGCGCCGGCCTTTATCTCTGGTCGGCGCTTTGTTGTACATCTGAAACTGGATCAGGATGAGCTGGGCTGCGGTAGATCTACCGTAGATCTACCGGCTCTGGCTGGGGCTGAGGGAGCTGTGGCGCTGAGGGGAGGGCTTCAGTCTGGGTGGCCTGGGCCGCCTTCATGGTCTCCAGGCCCCGCTGCACTTCGCGCATGGAGGAATGCAAAATGCCCATTGCTACAGACATGACCAGCATGCTCGAAAAGCCGTAGCTGACCAGCGGCAGTGGAATGCCCGTGACGGGCAAAAAGCCCACCGCCACGGCCAGGTTGATCATCGCTTGACCCACGATCAGGAACATGCAGCCCACCGCCAGGACCGCTGCGCCGTGGACCGATGGCGTCAGGGGACGCACCTTGGAGGCCAGCTGCGCGATATTCAGCGAGGTGTGCACGATGATCCAGTAAGCAAAAAGTACGGTCAGCACGCCAATCAGGCCCAGGCTGAAGCCGATAGAGGAGATCACCAGGTCGGTGTGGGCTGCGAACAGCGTATAGCGGGGCGCGTCTGGTCCCAGTCCCCACACGCCACCGTTGCTCAGGTCGCGGTGCGCCTTGCCGATCTGGTCTAGGCCCTGTTCCAGCACTTCCGCACGCTCGGTGTGCCCGAAAATGCGTTCCTGAATATAGGGATTGCGCTCCAGGTAAATGCTGATGAACGGCAAGCTGATCATGGTCAGGAACATCAAAAAGGCAGCGATGTTGGTGATCCGCACGCCCGCCGAGTACATCACCACCACGCCCAGGGCAAACGTGAGGACCGCGGTCCCCAGGTCCGGCTCGACCAGGATCAGCAGGGTCGTGATCAGAATCATCAGGCTGGCACTCACCAATTTCTTGTAGACCCCGCGCCGCGCAAAAAACGATGCCAGTTGTAGCACCAGCCCCAGCTTGGCGATCTCGGAAGGCTGAAAGCGGAACGGCCCGCCAAAATCCAGCCAGCGCCGGGTGCCGGTACTTTCGGCCGTGCCCACCCCGATAAACAGCACCAGCACCAGCATCACCAGGGAACTCAGCCAGACCCAGATGCCCAGTTGCATAAACGCCTTGGGGCGAAACTGCGCGACCAGTACGGTGATTATCAGGGCAACGACAGCCTTGAGGCCGTGATCCAGCGCCTCTTCGGGTGCGCCCGCAGCGACGCCGACCAGCCCCAGCACCAGCAGCAGAATCTGGGCGATCAACAGGGGCAGGTTCATCCGGCGCAGCATCATGCTGGCGTCTCCTGTAGGTCTGCAGCACTTGAAGGGGCTAAACGCTCCTCCACCGCCTGCCGGAAGGCCGCTCCCCGCTCTTGGTAGTTGGCGAACAAGTCAAACGACGTGCCGATGGGTGCCAGCAGCACGCTGCCCTGGCCTTCAGGTAAATATCGTAGGGCTTCGGTGACCGCGTCCTGCATAGCTTGTGCGCCCTGACCCGCCTGCATGGGAATAACGGTGTAGGGAAGTCCCAACTCGGCAGCGAAGCGTGGGCCATCCTCACCGAAGGCCACCACGTGACGCACGCGCCCCTGAGCGGCCCCGCGCAGTGGGGCCAGTTCCGCGCCCTTGTCGCGGCCACCCACCAGCCAGACCACTGGGGCAGGGGCTTGTTCCAGGGCCGAGCGCACCGCAATGGTCCGGGTAGCGATGGAATCCTCGATCAAGCGGATACCTCCCAGCCGTCCCACTTCTTCAAAACGGCCCCGGATCGGTTGGGCCTGACGTAAGCCCTGGGCCAGTGTACCTACCAGATCAGGCTGTGTACGGCCCAAATGGTGCAGGGTAGCCTCTGCCGCCAAGACCGCTGCTGCTGCGTTGGCCGGGTGAATACCGGTGGGCAACTCAGACGCGTCTAGCACGGGGGTGCCGCCCGCCAGCGTAATCTGGCCGGGCACGAAATGCCGTGCGCCCGCGTATTTCCGGAGTGCCGCCAGATGACCCCCGCCAGGGGCCTCCAGTGGCGGCAGCACCAGCACGTCACCAGGCTGCTGACCGTCCATGATGTGCAGCTTGGCGGCGTGATACTCCGGCACGGTGAGGTGCCGGTCCAGGTGATCCACCCCCAGGTTGGTGATGACCGCGACCGGAAAGCGGGTTCCTGCGGTGCGCTCCAGCTGAAAGCTGCTCAGCTCTACCACCGCCACCTCGCAGCGGTCCACGATGTCCAGCAGCGGCGGGTCTATATTGCCGCCCTCCAGCGCATCGACCCCGGCGGCCCGCAGCAGCTGCGCGGTCAGGGTGGTGGTGCCGCCCTTGCCCGCCGTACCGGTCACGCCCACCAGAGTCACTTCCGGTCGCATACGTGCCGCCAGGGCCACCTCACCGATGATCTCGGCACCATTGGCCTGCAGGGCCAACAGGTCAGGGTGATCAATCGGTACGCCAGGCGCGGCGATCACCGTGCGGTAGGGGCGGGCTACGCCGCCGCGCTGGAAGCCGAGCTGTTCCATCAGCGTCAGGTCTTCAGGCTGTGGGCGGGCGTCCAGCCAGTGGGCCTGCTCGCCCTGGGCCGCCAGGAAGCGGGCGGCGCCCCGGCCACTGCGGCCCAGGCCGTAGACCAGCCAAGGCGGGCAGCTGGGAGAATGGGGGTTGATCCGGTCGGTCACGCCGACCATGCTACGCGTTTTTGTCTGAGGAGGGTGCAGTTTCCCCAGGGCCAGATGTAGTGCAGAAAGCGGGCAGACGACCCATCCGGTCAGGGAGCGTGATTAAGGCACCCTGATTGGGCCTTCTGGCAAGATAGAGAACATGTCTGCCCCCACCATTCGCGTCATCAATCTGCTGCCAGCTGCTTTTGCCGTTCTGGCGGCCATCTTGGCCATCAACTTCTTCGGGCAGGTCACCACCCCGCTGCTGGCTATTATTCTGGCCGTCATTTTGGCGTCGGCGCTCAATCCAGTGGCCCGCTTCTTTGAGCGCTGGATGTCGCGTGCACTGGCGGCCTCGCTCACCGTCTTGCTGTTGCTGGGCGGCTTGGTGGGCCTGGGCTGGCTGGCCATTCCGCCGATTGCCGGACAGCTCACTGGGTTGGTCGGCAACTTGCCTAGTACCCTAGAGGGTGCGCAGGCCCAGCTGGAAACGCTCGCGCAGCGTTATCCGCAGCTGGAACAGTTCGTGCAGCCTGAACAGTTCCAGAATTTTCAGGCCCAGTTGACCGAGTGGCTGAGTTCGTCGGTAGGTTCCATCTTGCAGTGGGCCGCAGGTGCGGTGGGGCTGTTGTTTACTGGCGTGGTCACGCTGGTCATGGTCATTTTCGTGCTGTCCAACCCCACGCCCCTGATTGGCGGCGTGCTGAACGCTTTCCCACCGCAATACCGTCTCCAGGCCACCCGCACGCTAGCGCAGATTCTGGTTCAGATGGGGGCCTGGGGCCGCGCCACCGTAACCATCATGCTGGCGACTGGGGCAATCATGGCTGCTGGACTGTACTTTCTGGGCGTGGAGAACTGGCTGGTCTTCGGCGTGCTGGCCGCACTGGGCGAATTGATCCCCAACATCGGGCCGATTCTGGCGGGCATTCCGCCCGTGCTGTTTGCGGCGATTGACGATCCGCAAAAAGGCCTGTACGTGGCCATCTTCGCCGTCGCCTTTCAGCAACTCGAAAGCTACGTGCTGGCTCCCTTTCTGCTGGGTAGCGCGGGCAAGATGCATCCCCTGTCGGTCACCGTAGGCGTGCTGCTGTTCGGTAGCGTCTTCGGGATCGTCGGCGCTTTCCTGACCGTGCCGTTCTTGATCGTCATCAAGGCGGTGTATGAGAACTTCTACCTGAGCCAGAATGGCCGCACCGAACTGACCGATGACGTGGCCCAGGCGCTGATTCGCGGCGATGTAGGCGAGGAAATCGAGAAAGAGCAGGAGCGTGAGGAAATCCTGAAAGAGGAGCGCGAGAAGGCGGCCAAGGCCCGCCAGGAAGGGCAGGAAGCCGAGCAGGAGAAGCTGTCCCTGCAGGATGTGGAGCGGCTGCTGGGCAGTGAAGGTCAGCCGGCCGATCCGACTGCGGCAGAACGCCCATTGGTGATTGAAGAGCAAGCCCCTCCTCGACGCTCTGGAGACGCTTGAGTGACCAGTGAATGAACGAAGCAGCGGCGCCGAAGAATCCTCGGCGCCGCTGCTTGTTGGGACTAAGGAGCAGCTTCAGCTGAACAGTTCAAACAGTTCGTAAATGGCCCACCCCAGCGCCAGACAGGTCGGAATGGTAAAGATCCAGGCCTGCACGATCCGGCCCGCCACCTGCCACTTGACTTTCTTAAAGCCCTTGGTGGTGCCGACCCCCATAATGGAGCTGGAAATGGTGTGGGTCGTGCTGACCGGAATCCCCAGCGTGGACGCGCCGTCGATAATCAGTGCGGCGCTGGTTTCGGCCACGAAGCCGTCTACGGGCTTGAGGTCCACCACCTTGAAGCCCATCGTCTTGATGATGCGCCAGCCGCCCATGGCGGTGCCGAGGCCCATGGCGATGGCCGCCGAGAGGATGACCCATAGCGGCACAGTCTCGAACTGTGTTCCAAAGTAGGCGCTCAGGGCGAAGGTCATGATGCCCATGGTCTTCTGGGCGTCGTTGCGCCCGTGCGAGTAGGCCATAAAGGCGGCGCTGAGAATCTGCAGCACGCGGAAGTTGCGGGTTACGGCGGCTGGCTTCATCCAGCGGAGAAACAGCCAGGAAATCACCGCCATCAGGATGATCGGGACCGTAAAGCCCAAAATAGGACTATAAAAGAGGCCCTGCAAGGTCTTGATGACGCCCTTGGGGATGATGATGCCCCAGCCGCCTGCGGCAACCCCGGCCCCCACCAGGCTGAAAATGAGTGCGTGGCTGGAGCTGCTGGGCAGGCCCTTCCACCAAGTGAACAGGTTCCAGATGATCGCGCTGACGAGCGCCGCGCCGACCAGTTCTAAAGTGGCGTACTCCTGCGGCACGATATCCGAACTGATGGTCTTGGCGACGGCCGTGCCGGTCAGCGCGCCCACCACGTTCAGGATGGCGGCCATGGCGATGGCCTGCTGGGGGGTCAGAACCCGCGTGGCCACCGAGGTGGCGATGGCATTGGCCGTATCGTGAAAGCCGTTGATAAAGTCGAAAATCAGGGCCAGAGCGATGATGATGATCAGGCCGATCAGAGCAGTTTCCATATTGCCCAGTTCCCTTACGCGTTTTTCAGCAGGATATGCTCGACTGTCTTGGCGACCCGCTTGGCCTGATCGGTGGCATTCTCCAGCAGCTCGATAATTTCACCCGAGCGCATCGCCAGAATCATCTGCGGCACTTCCCTCACACCGTCGTACAGGTGGCGGGCCACATCGTCACCAACGGCGTCGGCTTCGTCTTCCAAACGGCGAATTTCGGCGGCCAGTTGGCGCAGCTGGGGCAGGGCACGGTTGTCTTCAATCAGGGGCAACCCCTGGGCCAGCAGCGCACACTGCCGCTCGGCCACCTGGGCCAGTTGGGCCATCTGTGGCAAGGGTTGCTGAATGCCGTACAGGCTCAGCTTGCGCGCCGCTTCTTCAAGGTCACCCACCAGGTCATTCAGTTCATGGTTCAGTGAAAGGATGTCCTCGCGGTCGAACGGCACGATAAACGACTCGGCCAGCAGGTTGGTCAGATCACCTGAGATCCGGTCACCATCCAGTTCCAGATCACGGATTCGCTGGACCTTGGTTTCGACATCGGTGTAGTTCTCCAGCAGGTCTACCAGAGCCTGCGCAGCCGCATGAGCAATCTGGGCACTTTCGGCAAATTTGGCAGCAAACCGGGGGTTTTGGGGCATGAATTTTGACAACACGTTTCCACTCTCCTCATGGCTCAGTATGTCAGGGGAATGTCAGCTGTGTCATGTGGACAGATGGCGTCAGACATGCAGCGGTTGGTGGGCCAGCAAAAAGGCGGGAAGCACATCGCTCCTCCGCCTCTTTCTCAGTGTTTTTTCGGCCTATAGCCGGTGGGCTGACTTTAGTCGTTGGCGAAGCGCTTGAGCACGTCGCGGCTGATGACCAGGCGCTGCACTTCGTCGGTGCCTTCGCCGATACGGGTCAGGCGGTTATCGCGCCAGAAGCGCTCGACCGGGTACTCCTTGATGTAACCGTAGCCACCCAGCATCTGAATGGCTTCGTCACAGGCTTCCACGCCGACCACTGTGGCGTAATACTTGGCGCGGGCCACGGGGATGGTGAAAGGCTGCCCCGCATCCTTGAGGTCGGCGGCCTTGCGGATCAGCAGACGGGCCGCTTCCAGCTTGGTGTCCATCTCGGCCAGGCGGAAAGCGATGTTCTGGTTGTAGGCCAGCGGCTTGCCGAACTGCTCGCGCTCCAGGGTGTAGCGGGCAGCGTATTCGAAGGCTGCGCGGCCCAGGCCCAGACCCATCGCGCCGATGCCCACACGGCCCCCGTCCAGCACCTTCATCACGTCCTTAAAGGCGTTGCCGCGTTCGCCCAGCAGAGCGTCAGCGGGCAGATGGATATCTTCGAAGATCAGCTGCGCGGTGTCACTGCTCCGCAGGCCCAACTTGTCTTCTTTGCGGCCGATGGAAAAGCCCTCCACCTCGTCGCGGTTGAACACGAACGCGCTGATGCCGTCGTTCTTGCCTTTGCCTTCGCGGGGCGCGTCGGTGCGGGCCAGAATCACGTAGGTGCCGCCCACGCTGCCCTGGGTGATGAAATTCTTCGAGCCGTTCAAAATCCAGCTGCCGTCCGGCTGCTCTTTGGCGTTGGTCTGCAGGCCGGCGCTGTCCGAGCCGCTGCCGGGTTCGGTTAGGCCCTAGGCCCCCAGTTTCTTGGCAGCGGCCAGGTCCGGCAGGAACTTTTGTTTCTGGGCCTCGGTGCCGCCAATCAGGATGTGACCCTGACACAGTGAGTTGTGGCTGGCGACGGTCAGGCACAGGCTGCCGTCTACTACTGCGATTTCCTCAATGATCTGGGCGAAGGTGGCGGTGTCCAGCTCCGAGCCGCCGTAGGCTTCGGGGGTCTGTGCGCCCATAATGCCCATTTCGCCCAACTCGCGGACGAGGTCCATGGGGAACTCGCTGGTCTGATCCCGCTCGGCAGCGCCGGGCTCCACCTTATTTTTCAGGAACTGGCGCAGCGCGGTGATAATGGTGCGCTGATCGTCGTTGAACGGGGTCAGGTTGGGATTGGTGGTCTGGGCAGGCTTGTCTGTGGTTGCAGTCATTATTTTTTCCTCTTAAGGGGTTGAGAGTTGGCGGCTGAGAGCGGAGAAGGCGGGCGTCTAGAGGGCCCGCTGTAAGTTCACACCTGAAATACGCCGACTTTCAGTTCTTCTTGGTGCGGGTTCTGGGCACAGGCTTCGAGGGCGCGGATCAGGCGCTCACGGGTGTCGTTGGGGTCAATAATTTCGTCCACCCACAGCCGTGAAGCGGCGTAACGGGGGTCCAACTCGGTATCGTATTTTGCCTTGACCTGATTGTACATGGCCTGCAATTCCTCATCGTCAGGCTCGTGACCTTGCCGCTTCAGGGCTGCCAGTTGAATGTCCAGCAGGGTTTTGGCCGCGGCGTTGCCGCTCATCACGGCGTACTTGGCGCTGGGCCACGCAAAGAGGAAACGTGGGCTGTAGGCTTTGCCGTTCATGGCGTAGTTCCCGGCCCCAAAAGACCCGCCCGTAATCAGGGTGATTTTGGGCACCACGCTGTTGCTCACGGCGTTCACCAGCTTGGCTCCGCGGCGGATGATGCCTTCTTGTTCGCTGTCGCGGCCCACCATAAAGCCGGTCACGTCGCTGAGGAAGATCAGTGGCACGCCTGCTTGGTTGGCGTCCAGAATGAACCGGGCGGCTTTGTCAGCGCTGTCGCCGTAGATCACGCCGCCCACCTCGATCCGGGTGGTCAGACCTGGGACGCCACCCGCCTTCATTTTCTTCTTGATCACGGTGCGCTGGTTGGCGACGAAGGCTGCCGGAAATCCGCCCAGGCGTGCAAAACCGCAGACGATGGTTTCGCCATACTCTGGCTTGAACTCATGAAATTCGCCGCTGTCCACCAGCGCCCGAATGAGTTCCCGCACGTCGTAGGGGCTAGCACTGTCGAAGCTCACCAGTTCGGTCAGGTCACGCTGTGCGGGAGCCTGAATCTCGGCGGCGGGCGTGCGGCGGCGGGCGAAGGGAGCGGGGTCGCCCTGCGCGTACAGATCGGCCAGCGCGCGGACGCGCCGCAGCGCACTCTCGTCGTCCGGCTCCTTGTAGTCCACCGTGCCGGCAATAGAGGCGTGCATGTCCGCACCGCCCAGGTCTTCGCTGTCTACAACCTGCCCGATGGCCGCCTTGACCAGTGCGGGTCCAGCCAGGTATAGCCCCGACCCTTCGGTCATGATCAGCGTGTCGCACATCACGGGCAGGTAGGCCCCGCCGGCCACGCAATTGCCCATGATGGCAGCGATCTGCGGAATGCCCAGTGCCGACATCCGGGCATTCAGGTAGAAGACTCGCCCGAAGTCGTCCTGGTCAGGGAAAATCTCGTCCTGCATGGGCAGGTATACGCCCGCTGAGTCCACCAGGTACACCACCGGCAGGTGATTTTCCAGCGCGATGGTCTGCGCCCGGATCACCTTTTTGGCCGTGATCGGGAAAAACGCGCCGGCCTTGACGGTGGCGTCGTTGGCGATGATCATCCAGGGACGGCCCCCGATCTGCCCGATGCCGGTCACGGTGCCGCCGCTGGGGCAGCCGCCGACCTCCTCGTACATGCCCCAACCCGCAAAGGTCATCAGTTCGTCGAATTCGCTGCCACCGTCAACCAGTTGGCGAATCCGCTCGCGGGCGGTGAGGCGGTTTTTGTCGTGCTGGCGTTGCTGCGCTTTGGGGCCGCCTCCGGCCCGCATCTGTTCGGCGCTGCGCTGCCAGTCTGCGAGGGCCTGCGGCCAGGATGGGGGCAAAGGCTGCGTGGCCTCTGTGGCTGGGGTGCTGTCTGTCATGTGTAAGCCGAGTGTAGCAAAAGCGTAATGAACAAAGGCCTAGCAGCAATGGGTGTCCGGCGGGCCAAGATTGTGTTGAGCACGCAGTCGGCTGCGCAAACAGATTTGCAGCCTTAGGCCCGCGCTACCCACAGCGGTCCCGCTGGCCCCAGCGTCAGCCCCGGCGCGGGAGTGGCGTCACCGCCCAGGGTCCGCAACAGGGGCAAGGCGGCTAATGTTTCGGTCAGCAGCAGGCCGGCCAGATGCATGCCCAGGCAGATGCGCTCGCCACCGCCATAGGGAAGGTAGGCCCAGGCAGGGGGCTTATGTGACCAGCGCTCAGGCCTGAAGTGGTCCGGCCCGTCCCACAGCCCAGGGTCACGGTGGGTGAGGTAGGTGGAATACAGCGCCAGGGTGCCTGCGGGCAGGGTATGGCCGCGCCACTCCAGACTGCGCCTCAGGCGGCGGCTGCCCATCCAGCCGGGCGGATACAGCCGCAGCACTTCCTTGATGACGGCCCCATGCTGCTCTGGCGTATGCCACTGCGGAGCCTGGGCCAGATGCCAGACCCCGTAAGCCAGTGCATGGGTGGTGGTGTCGTGGGCAGCGGCCAGCGACACGCGCGTGTCTTCCATCCAGCCGGGCTGGCGGATCAGGGTGCTGAGCAGGTCGGGCCTGGGCTCATTCGCCCGCAGGCGACCCAGCCGCAGCAGTTCGCGCCGTACAGCCACGAGTGTGCGGGGATGTGGACGCATTGGTGCCGGAAAGGGGCGGCGCAGTGGTGCCAGGAAACGGTCCAACAGCTCCGCGTCAAACTCGCCACTGAAATAGGCCACGTTCAGCAAGTCGCGCACGGCATGGTCGGCCCAGGCCAGGGCGTCGGTCCGCCCGGCTGGAAAGTCGGGCAGCTTCTGGCGCACGGCAGCGGTCAGCCCCTCTAGGGCGCTGCGCGAGAAGCTGGGGTTCAGGGCGTGCCGCCTAAGAGCATGTTCCGGCGCGTCGGTGACGATCACGCCGCCGTTCAGGTACGGAACCAGACTGGATAGGCTGCCCCGGCTGCGAAAGGTTTCCAGGTCGGTCAGCACGGCGCGGTTCCACTGCGGCGAAAAGCCCACCACAGCACTCAGACCCAGGTTCAGCCCAAACACGTCTAACCCCTCGGTACGGGCCGCTTCTGCCCCGGTGTGCAGCAAAGCGAGCGGTTCGCTGCTCCAGGCTGGCAAGTGGCCCAGCGGCGCGGGCAGGGACGGATGCAGCGGGGGGCGGGGCAGAGGCACCCGCCCAGGCTAGCGTCCCGAGGCCCGCCCTAAGGCTAGCGCTGGGGCAGGGCGCGGGCCAGTTCGGGTGGCAGCGCAGGCAGCACCGGATACACCGTGTCCAGCCCCGGCACGGGCCACAGGTAGGGGGTGTAGGCCGTGCCACTGGGCTGCGCAAGATAGCCCGTCGTCGGCGTCCAGGGGGTCAGGCGCTCATGGTCGCCGGGGGTGAACACGGCGGCGTAGCTGCGGGGATTGTTGTAGCCCGGTTCCTGCACGAAGGCCACCAGGAGCGGTTCACTGGCGCGGAAACTTAGCGGGCGCGAGCAGTGCGTTATGGCGGCGTCCACATCGCCTACCACCCAGTCGGCGGGCAACTCACTGCGGCCCGGCATCTGCTCCGGGTGGCGGCTCCAGTCGTTCTCTCCCGCGAAGCCTGTAAAGCCGCTGTCGTATTTCAGAAAAGACTCGGTTTGTTTCATCCCCCGGCAATCGATGCGCACCGGCGGAAAGAGGGCCAGCGCCACTGCGCCCAGCAGCCATAGCCAGGGGGCCAGCGGCGGGGCTGCTGGGGTTCGGGCAGGCCGGGTGCGCCACAGCCACCACAGGGCCGCCAGGACAGACGCAGGCAGCGCGGCGCTGACCAACACGCCTAGGGGGCCGAACGGCAACGGGTTGTGCGGGCTGAGGGCCATGCGCCCGTAAGCGACCAGGGCGAAGGCGCCCCACAGCGTCGCTCCAGCCAGCGCCACGCCGCCTACCGAGCGCCCGAAAGCACGCCCACTGCCTGTCGCTTCGGCCCAGGCCAGCGCCCCAATGACGGCGCACACCAGCAGCCAGGGCCACCACACCCCCCAGAGGAACCAGGTGACCAGATACCCGCTGGCCAGGGCGAGGAGGGGGAGGGCAAAGGGGGGCAGGGTCATCGCGGCATCTCCTCCAGTGCAGCGGCGACTTCGGGTGGGAGGTGGGGATAGGCGGGAGACACGTTCCATCCTGGCACAGGGTAGGTCCAGCCCGCCTGCGACTCCAGCGAAAAGGGTGAGCCTTGCACCTCAGCCCACTGGGTCAGCTTGCGGTGGTCGCCCACGCTGAGCGGCGGCATAAGTGGTCATGCCCGGCTGCACCTTGTCGGTGAGGCGAACCAACAAGAGTGGCTGCACCCGCTCCCACGAAAAGGGCGTTCGCTGACACCCCACCACGCCTGCAGAGACCCCGGCCACCACAAAGTCAGCTGGCAGCTCGTTGCGGTCTGGCAGCTGCGCGGGCTGCCTGACCCAGCGTGGCCCCGTCAAACTGCCCTGGAAGTCGCTGCCGTAGCTCAGAAAGTCGTCTTCTTGCAGCCCTCTACAGTCCACCCTGACCGCCGGAACAGCGGCGAAGACCAAGACCCCGCCCAGGAGGAGCCAGGGAGCCGCTGGGGTCCGCAGAGTCTGACTGTTACGGCGGAGCCAAGCAAAGAGACGGCGCAGCAACAGCCAGGAAAACGATGCCCCCACCACCGCCAGCGGCAGCAGGATGTGCGCCCACTCGAAGCCCGAGTGAGACTTGAGCGTCAGCGCAGCGGCAAAGAGGCTGCCAGTGAATCCCAGCACCCCAAACATTGCCAGTACCAGCCGCAACAGATCGGCTATACCTGCCTCCTGCCGCTCGGCGTAGGCCAGCGTCAGCATCAGTCCGGCCAGTCCTACCGTCAGCGTCCCAGGGTCCAACCCAAAGACGAACCACCCCAGCAGATAACCGGCGGGAAGTGCCAGGAAGAGAAGAGGCGGCACCCCTGCACGTTAGCGTGCACAGAGTGTAGGCCGCACGGTTCCCTCATCTGTGTGAACGACTGGCCTGGATTGGGTGGGCGTGGCCCCCATCCCGGAATACGGCTGACCATTGCTGCACGTCCTGCCCCTGCTCCCAGTCTGCTACTCGCGCACCTCCGCCCCGGTCTTCTCGCGCAGTTCGTCCAGGGTCACGCCGGGGGCCAGTTCTACCAGCCGCAGGCTCTGCGGGGTCACGTCCAGCACGCCCAGATCGGTGATGATGCGGTCCACCACGCCCTGACCCGTCAGCGGCAGGGTGCATTCCGGCAGGATTTTGTGCGCGTCTCCTTTAGCGACGTGTTCCATCAGCACCACCACACGCTGCACACCCGCCACCAGGTCCATCGCGCCGCCCATGCCCTTGACCATCTTGCCGGGAATCATCCAGTTGGCCAGGTCGCCGCGCTCAGACACCTGCATGGCCCCCAGAATCGCCAGATTCACATGCCCGCCCCGGATCATCCCGAAACTCTCGGCCGAGTGAAAAAAGCTGGCTCCTGGCAGCGCGGTGACCGTCTGCTTGCCCGCGTTGATCAGGTCGGGGTCCACCTCATCTTCAGTGGGAAAAGGGCCGATGCCCAGCAGGCCGTTTTCCGATTGCAGCCAGACGTCCATGCCCTGTGGGATGTGGTTGGCGACCATCGTGGGCAGGCCGATGCCCAGGTTCACGTAAAAACCGTCCTGCAATTCCTGTGCGGCGCGCTGCGCCATTTCTTCGCGTGTCCAAGCCATGTGGTGCTCCTTTCGGAGCGTTGATGGAAGAGGGGAGATGGTTGAGAGAAGTCCAGTTCCAGCAACCATCACCTCTCAACCGTCAACGCGTCGTTCTTTGTTCGATCCGCTTTTCGGGTTCGGTGTTGAGGATCACCCGCTGCACGTAGATGCCGGGGGTATCGATCTGATCGGGGTCCAACTGGCCTACTTCCACGATTTCTTCGACCTCGGCCACGGTCACGCGGCCAGAGGTCGCCGCCAGCGGGTTGAAGTTCTGCGCGGTCTTGCGGTACACCAGATTTCCGGCCTTATCGGCCTTCCAGGCCTTGACCAACGCCACATCGGCCCGAATCCCGCGTTCCAGAATGTAGGTTTCGCCGTCAAAGTCCTTGTGCTCCTTGCCCTCGGCGACCACCGTGCCCACACCCGTCTTGGTGTAAAAGCCGGGAATGCCCGCGCCCCCGGCCCGCATCCGCTCGGCCAGCGTACCCTGCGGTGTGAATTCCAGTTCCAGTTCGCCGGCGAGGTACTGGCGCTCGAATTCCTTGTTCTCGCCCACATAGCTGCTGACCATCTTGCGAATCTGGCGCGACTGCAGCAGCAGGCCCAGACCCCAGCCGTCCACACCGGCGTTGTTGCTGACCGCGGTCAGGTTCTTGACGCCGCTGTCACGCAGGGCCAGGATCAGCGCTTCGGGAATGCCGCACAGCCCGAAGCCGCCGACAGCCAGCGTCTGTCCGTCTGCCACGATTCCTTGCAGGGCCGCCGCAGCGCTTGGAAATACCTTGTCCATGTGCCGACATTGTAGCGGGCGGGCCGGGGGGCGAGCAAAGGCAGGCCAGGGCCAAGCCGGGTTTCCTTACCGACTCCATAAAGTGGCAATACTGGGAATCAATAAATCCATCTGGGATGTTACGCTCACAGCGTATTACGTCCCAGACAGAGTTTTCCGCGCTAGACTGCCGACTATGCGAATTCGCCTTGACCCCTGGCCGGTAGATACCCAGAATGCTCAGCTGACGCTGAAACCGTTCGCCGGACGGGTCTACGACGTGGAATCGCCGCGCTGGGAAGCCGTGGCGGCGTGCCCGCTGCCGGAGTCGCTGCGGCAGGTGTTGGTGGTGGACGGCCGCCCACGAATGGACGCCCGGCTGCTGCTGGAAGATGACGCTGGACGCCTCAGTGTGGCCGGCTTCGGGGCTTACGCGGTGGGCGCGGTAGACCTCTGCCCCCACGGCCACCGTCAGGCCCGCTTTCATGGCGTGGATATGCAACGGGTCATGGCTTTTGGCGGCGACCTGCAACTCAGTGCTGAGCGGCTCAGCCCACGGAACCCGCAAACCGGTGAGCTGATCTACCAGCCGCAGTCTTTTAGCGGCACCGACATTCTGGGCGCACAGGCGGCCATCCAGAAACGGATGCTGGATACCGAGCGCGCCCTGGCGCAGGCCCTGGCCTCGGCCTTGCCACTGGAGGAGGACGACCCCGACGAAGCCCCCGAAACACTGGTGCTGCAAGACGGCCCCGTGCGGGTGGGAGAAGCGGGCCGGGCCGTGGTGGGCTACATCAAGAGCCTGCACACCGATTACTTAGGCGAAGACCGCAACCCACTCTTGATGAACCTGAAGTGCGGCGAGCGTACGCCGATCCTGCGCTTCACGCTTGGCGACCGGGGTGAAGGCAACGAGGCCTCTGGCCGCGAGCAGCGCTTTACCTGGTATGTCCGTCTGGCGGACGCGCGCTTTTATGAGCATCCGCTGGCGGGAGTCATGCGCCTGGAAATGCACGCTCCTGAGGACGCCGACTTTGTGCCGCGTGCCGTGCGCGATATTGCCGATCTGTCGGGCACGCTGCTGCGCTGCCTGGGCAGCCAGCCGCACAAAGATGGCCGCGCTCCGCAGAACCTGGTCCCCACCGCCGCGCTGGAGCAGGAGATGAGCCGCCGCTTGGGCAACGCCGAACTGGTGACGCGGAGAATCCGGGCGCACCTGGCCCAGCAAAGAATGACGGCCTGACCCTACATTTCCGTGACGAGGCCGGGGGGAAGGGGAAGAGGCCTAACGAGTTACGGTAGCCCGGCCCCCTTGAAGCAGCCGTAACGACCGAACCCATGACACTTTTGAACGTTGGAGCAATGAACCATGACTGAATTTGCCAGCCCTGACTCTGCCAGTCCGCCGGGTCAGAACATCGGCCTGATTATGGGCACCGAAGACGCCACCCCCACTGGATTCTGGTTTGCTGTCCTGCCTGGCGCATCGGTCCAGATGGATGACCTGGTGGCCGTGCAGACCACCAAGCCCGACGGACGCCCGGTGCGGTTTTTCGGGATTGTGGACCATGTGCGGACCCGTCATGAGGGCGTGCGGTTCGATTCCGACGTACACGACGTGATGGGCGGCATCTTGCCCGCCAGTGTGAGCTATGCGGCGCGGGTGCTGGTCACGCGGGTGGACCCCGAAGACTTTATTCCGCCCCAGCCCGGTGATCCGGTGCGGCACGCGGTAGGCGATGAGCTGGCTTTGGCCCTCAGCGCCGACAAGATGGATGACATCTTTGCGGGGGGCCTCTTGGCTGACGGTCAGGTGCTGCCGCTCAACTACCAGTTCGTGAACGGTGAGCAGGGCGGCCACATCAACATTTCTGGGATTTCTGGTGTGGCGACCAAGACCAGTTACGCGCTGTTCTTGCTGCATTCCATTTTCCAGGGGGGGGTGCTGGCGCGGCGGCAAGAAGGCCACAACACCCGCGCGCTGATCTTCAATGTGAAGGGCGAAGACCTGCTGCACCTGGATAGGCCCAACGCCAAGGTGAATGAAAAAGAGGGGCGGGTGAGCGCCCGCAAAGGCTACGGCAGCGAGGGCCGCTACGCCCGCTTGGGGCTGCCACAAGCGCCGTTTCAGAATGTGCAGTTTCTGGCCCCACCGCGCAGTGCTGGTGGTGACGCCATTTTGCCAGACGTGCAGCAGCGCACGACCGGCGTGGGTGCCTTTGTTTTCTCGCTGCGCGAGTTTTGTCAGCGGCGGATGCTGCCCTACGTCTTTTCGGACGCAGGGAGCAGTCTGAACCTTGGTTTCGTGATCGGCAATGTGGAGGAGCGCCTTTACCGACTGGCACAAGAGCAAAAAGGCAGTGGCACTGGCCTGCATGTGTCTGACTGGCGGCCCGAAGAGGGGGGTGAGATTCCCGAGGGGCTGACCTTCAATGACCTGGGCGGCATCACCATCACCCGCTTTGAAGACCTGATTTCGTATATCGAGTTCAAGTTGCTGGAAGAAAACGACGGCGAAGGCGACAAGAAATGGGCGCAAAAGCAAAGTCCCGGCACGCTGCGGGCCTTTGTGCGGCGGATGCGCGGTGTGCAGAAGTATCTCAGCCCCCTGATCCGGGGCGACCTGAGCGCCGAGCAAGCCGAGCGCTACCGCCCCAATATCCTTAAAGACGGTATTCAAACCACAGTGGTGGACATTCATAACCTCAGTGGCCCCGCGCAGATGTTCGCGGTGGGCGTGCTGCTGCGCGAGGTCTTCGAGCACAAGGAAAAGGTGGGCCGCCGCGACACGGTCTTCGTGGTGCTGGACGAGCTGAACAAGTACGCCCCACGCGACGGCGACAGTCCCATCAAGGACGTGCTGCTGGACATCGCCGAGCGGGGCCGCTCTCTGGGCATCATCCTGATCGGGGCGCAGCAGACCGCCTCGGAAGTGGAGCGGCGCATCGTATCCAACGCGGCCATTCGGGTGGTGGGCCGCCTGGACATGGCCGAAGCCGAGCGGCCCGAGTACCGCTTCTTGCCGCCCAGCTTCCGGATGCGGGCGGGCATCTTACAGCCCGGTACCATGCTGGTCAGTCAGCCCGACGTG
Source organism: Deinococcus radiophilus (assembly GCF_020889625.1). Classification (GTDB taxonomy): domain Bacteria; phylum Deinococcota; class Deinococci; order Deinococcales; family Deinococcaceae; genus Deinococcus; species Deinococcus radiophilus. Next base: position 1,108,478 of record NZ_CP086380.1, on the reverse strand, counting down.
CCCAACCCGGTGCTGGTGGGCTATCCCTTTCCTGCCTGGGCGACCCGCAAGGACGAGGCGGCCGTTCAGGAGGACCGTCCTGAGGAAGAAGTGGGGGAGGAGTGGCTGGGGCTGTAGAAGTAAGTCAGCTCGTCTCAGCGAATCCCCGCCGCCCAGCCGCCGCTTGAGCAGCGCCACTTGTCCGCTGTGATAGGCAGTGTGGTCAGCGATCAGCAGCACTGAGCGCAGATAAGTGTGCCCCGGTTCCTGCGCGTGGGGAACCGGAGCCAGCAGATTCACGCCAGGGTCATCAACCAGCGCGCGGAAATGCCCTTTGGTCCTCTGGGTCGCAGGCTCATGGCCCGGCTACTGTCTAACGGACCCTCCCTCAGCCCTGTGCCTCTGCCAGGGCCCGCTCAAAGGTCTGCAGCATCTCCGCGCCGTACAGCACCAGCCGCACTTCCAGGTCGCCATTGTGTTCTAGATCATCCAGAATTGTTCGCACTGCTATTGGCGCTGCCTTCTCTGGCGGGTAGCCGTACACGCCCGTACTCAGGGACGGCAGCGATACCGACGCGCAGCCCTGCTCGCGGGCCAGCCGCAGCGAGGCGCGGTAGGCTCCGGCCAGCGCCTCGGCCTCGCCTGCATTTCCGCCACGCCAGACCGGGCCGACCGCGTGAATGACATACCGGACCCCCTGGCGCGATAGGTCAAATGCTGGGGTAACAACTGCGGTTCCCGTGGGTGTGCCGCCGATTCTCCGAACGGCGCGCAGCAGCTCCGGCCCGGCGGCGCGGTGAATCACACCATCTACCCCGCCGCCGCCGACCAGTGAGGCGTTGGCGGCGGTAGCGACCGCACACGAGGTTTCGCCTGCGATATTTCCCTGGACCAGTTGCAACATGGAGTCAGTCTAGAGGTCATCCGGAACAGGGGTGTGAGGTCCAAGCCAGTCTATGCCTCCTCGCTCTCCTGCGGAGCTGTGCCCGTGTGCTCGCCTACAACCTGCGGAGGTGCAGCCATCTCCGTCATCTTCCGATTCGGCCTCTAGAGCTGGTCGCAGACACCGGGATCAGGCGCAAGCATATAGTGGCCAGATGACCGACCCCCGTTATCCGATTGGTCCGGCACCGCAACAAGGAGCGCTGACCCCCGACCAGCGGCGTGAACGGATTGCTGTGTCGGACCGCCTGTCTGAAGAGCTGCGGGCCAGGGCCGCCGCGCAGGTGACCCTGGACGGACTCCTTTCCTTGGATGCTCGGCACAGTCAGCCTCACCTGGCCCACCTGGATCTGGTGGCGGGCGGTCCGCCAACCCCATGACCCGGCAGGATCTCCTGATCTGGTTCACGCTCTCCTTTTTCTGGGGAGCGTCCTTTATTCTTATCAAGCTGGCGGGCGAGAGCTTTTCACCGCTGTGGGTGGCCTTTTTACGTTGCGCCTTCGGGGCGGCGGTGCTCTGGGCGGTGTTTGCCTGGAAGCGTCCAGCGCTACCGACCCGTGAGGTGTTCTGGCCGCTGCTGACTGTGGCGCTGCTGAACAACGCCGTTCCCTGGACGCTGTTCGCCTGGGGTGAGCTGACGGTGTCCAGTGGGATCGCGGCCATCCTGAACGCCACCACACCGCTGTTCACGTTGCTGGTGGCCTGGCTCCTCAAGGACGCCCACGTGAATTCACGTATGACGGTGGGGGTCCTGCTGGGGCTGGTCGGTGTCGGCCTGACCGTGTCAGGCAGCCTGATTGGTGGCAACGCCACGGCACTGGGTCTGGCCATGATTCTGGCGGCGGCGCTGTCCTACGCGCTGGCGAATACCCTGGCCAAGTCCCGCCTGCAGGGCTACGCCCCGCTTGGCATAGCTACCTTGCAACTGACCCTGTCCGGTCTGATGCTGCTCGTCCCCGCACTGCTGAGCGGCTTTCCTGCGGAGGTGACGGCCAAAGCGCTGGCCAGTGTCGCCGTCCTGGGGATCTTCGGATCGGGGCTGGCCTACCTGCTGTTCTACACGTTGTTGTCGCGCACTTCAGCCACCCAGGCCAGCGCCATCACCTACATTCTGCCGATCTGGGGCATCTTCTGGGGCGTGCTGGCCGGGGAACGGTACGGCCTGCTGCCGCTGCTGGGAGTAGCCGTGATTCTGGCCGGGCTGACCCTGATGAACCGCACGCCCCGGCACCGCCCCTGAGCCGTTCAGGCCCTTACTCGGTCCAGTGCGGCACAAAGCTGGCGCGGTTATCGGTGACGCGCCCCCGTCCCTCACGGATGCCCAGGCCGCACACCTCGTCACCTGCGGCCCAGACGCCCAGCACCGGGTAGCGCGGGCCATCCGGGGCTGGGTAGGTGGGCAGCTCCGTATAGGCCTGTTCAATCAGGGGATACCCTGCGTAATCGCCGGGGGTCATGGCCTGACCGGGCAGGATAATGTTTTGCCCCTCACGGGAATACAGCGGCTTTTGCACCGCTGGCCCCTTGAGGGTGCCGGGGGTCAGGCTGGCGGGCAAAATGCTTTCGTCATCTGGGTAAAGGTCGTGCAGCACGGCCAGCAGCCCCTTAGAGCTGGTCACGGCCTTCCAGAGCGGCTCGATAAAGCGGGTCCGGGTCGTGGCCAGCGCCTCGCCGTCGCGGGCATCCCAGGCGAACTCGAACGGCCACAGCCACATCAGATTCCGGATGGGCCGGGGCCAGCCGTCCAGCAGATACGGTTCGTGCGGGGCCAGGCCCAGGCGGTCCACGGGCAGGTAAGCGGTCTGGAGACCTGCCGCGTTGGCCAGTTCGCGTAGATAGGTCACGGTGGCCAGGTCCTCGTCGCTCAGCGCCGAGCTGAAGGTCACTTCGCTTAAGGACCGTTCGCTGCGCAAATGTGCCCACTGCTCGCCCAGTGCTTCGTGAAGGGTGTTCCACTGCCCGGCCTGAGACGGCAGTTCGGCTGCCGCCTGCCGGTCTTCCAGCCACTGCCACTGGCACACTGCGGCTTCTAGCAAACTGGTCGGCGTCTGCCCATTGACCTCCAGCAGCCGGGGTGGTTCGCCGGGACAGTAGGCCAGGTCCAGCCGCAGGTAGACGCTGGGGTCATCGCGGTCCCACGACTCACGCACCGCATCTTCCATAAAGTCGGGAATGCCCAGTTCGGCCAGCCGCCCCTGGGTGATCGCGTACTCGGTGGCGGTCAGCACCTGACCCGTGAGGCGCTGCGCGGTCCGCTCCAGGTCAGACACCTCGGCGGCGGAGAACTGGTAACCCGCATCCTCGGCCCAGTAGGGAACCGGATGATCTGGCGCGGTGCCGTGCCATAACATGCCCACCGCTTCCAGTCGTTCCTGCCAGCCGGGGCGTGGGGCGAAGGTGCGCCGCCGCATTAGATGAGTTGCTCAGCCACCAAAGCTGCCGCCGGTGCGGTTGCCGTTGGTCCCAGGCAGGATGATGCGTGGCGGCGTGGTGCTGCGGACCGAACCGCTGCCGGATGGACTGCGGACGCTGCCTGTACCCCGCCCTCCGGTGGAAAAGCCCCCGCGTGAAATCTGCGGGGCCTGAAAGCGCCCAGTCAGCTGCCCGTCACGGTCCACCTGATAGCCGGTGCGGCTGGACGTGCCGTCGCCGTTGTACCCGACCACCCGGCCCAGCCCACCGCCCCAGAAGAAGAACCACGGCCCGTAGTAGCCGCCGCCCGCCGTCTGATTTTGGCGTGTACATGGATTTTGCATGCCCTGGTCAATGTACTTCTGGTTGGCCTGGATGCACTCTTCGTAGGTGGCGTAGCTGTTGCGCTGATAGTCGTTCACGTTCCCGCCAGAAGAGGCACAGGACGCCATCAGCGCCGGAAGCGCGGCCAGCAGGGGAAGGTGAAATTTCTTCATTGCCTTTCAGTATGCGCCGCCGCCGATGAAAGTTCCGAGAGATAAGGGAGAATCGGCGGGACCGCAGAGTGCTCCCCGTAAGAATCGTGCCCAGGGTCGGGCGAGCTGTGCCTTAGCCACTCAGCTCAATCATCAGCCGCTGGAGCACCCGCGCCGGGTCATGGCCGCGCTTGAGGTCCAAGTCGGCCTGGGCGATGCGTCCCAGGTGGCGGCGGGCCTGGGCTTCGTTCAGACGGCGGGCCACCGCCAGGGCTTTTTTGACTGGGTAAGGCTTGGCCCCTAGGCGCTGGGCGGCTGCGGCGTCGCTGACCCGCCCGCCTTCCTGGGCGATCAGGCCCACGCAGCGGGCGATCAGGCTGTACTGCCACACCACCGCACCCAGCAGCCGGAAAGGATCTTCGCCCACGCGCAGCAGCCTGCCTAGCTGTTCTAAGGCTGGCACCGGACGTCCAGCCGTGGCCGCGTCCAGCATGACGAACGAGTCGCCTGCCTGTTCGCGGCCCACCACCTCCTGCACGGTTTCGGCATTCAGCCGGGTACCGGGCGGCAGAAAGTGGAGCTTGTTGAGTTCGCTTGCTATCCCCGTCAGATCGTTGCCGAACACATCCGCCAGGTACTGCGCGGCATCTCGTTCCAGCTTCAGGCCCTGTCCCTTGGCGTAAGGCACCAGCCAGCCCAGCACATCGCCGGGGCGCTGCGGGTTGGGGCTGCGGATCAGCTGGCCGTGTTCCTCGTACACCTTGGCGCGGGTGGCGGGAGAGGTAACGTCCAGGACCAAGGCTGGGGCCTGGGCACCGGCCAGCAGGTTCATCAGGTCCCTGGTCGGTTTGACGCCGCTCAGGTCCACGATCACGCCGCCACCGCCAAACAGACTGGGGGCCAGCAGCGGCTCTAGGGTTTCAGGCGTCACCTCGTCGCCGCTCAGGCGGGTCAGTTCGGCGCGGTTGATGCCCTGTGCCTCGGCCCAGTCGCGCAGGGCCAGCTCGGCCAGAAAAGGATGTCCACTAAACGCCGCGAGCATGATGGTTCAGGATAGCGGCTGTTGCACACTGTTATCCCAGTCCCAGGTCCAATTGCTTGGCCACCACGCGCAGCCATTCGGCGGCAGCCTGAGCCGTGGCTGGACGTGCCGCTGGGTGTGGGTCCAGCAGGGCGGCCAGTAGTTCCACCACGGGGGCCGGCCCTGGCCAGTCCTGGCGCACCGCAGTTTGCCCCAGCAGCCAGGGCAGCGGTTGGGGGTAGGGCGGCTCGCCGCTCAGCGCCTCGTACAGCACGGCGCCCAGGCTGTACAGGTCGCTGCGTGGGTCGCCACGTACTCCGCTGAATTGTTCCGGGGCCATGTAATGCGGTGTGCCCATCCGGACTCCAGGGGCCACATCTGCCAAGTCGGCCGCCCAGCTCTGGTCAAAGTCCAGCAGGATGACCTGCTGTGGGCGAAGCGGTTCATAGGCGGCCCAACCACTCAGCAGTAGGTTGTCGGGTTTGAGGTCCTGATGTACCACGCCTCTGCCGTGCAGGTGCTCCAGTCCAGTCAGAATGCCCAGGCCCAGCCGCAAGGTAGCGCATAGGTCCAAGCCGCCAGGCGGCGGCACGGAGAGGATGGTACGTAGGAGCAGGCCGTCGCGCCAGCCGAAGATCAACTGCCGCTTCGAGCGCGCCAGCAACTCCGGAAGCTGTGGGTGATGAAGACGTGCCGCCACCGCGGCTTCCCGTTCAAAAAGGCCCCAGCAATCTTCGTGATCGGTGATCAGCACCTTACTTAGAACCCGTTGGCCACGCCACCAGCCTACTTGCAGGCGCAGCCCTCGCCGTTCTCCCAGCAGCAGAGGCTTCACCATCAGTTGTTCCCCTGGCAGCAGGATCATGGTCAGAGTCGCAGTCTAGACCAGCCGAGCGCGCCGCAGACGAGGGCAAACGGTAGGGGCCGCTGGCAGAATCGGACGAAGGCGGCGGTCTGCAGGCGCGATGGCGCTTGCAGTGCATTGGATGCACTACACGTTTTGAAAAATCGCGGAAGATACTGCTGATGACCCAGGTCGCTGACGAAGAAGCCGTCAGGTGCGATGTCGCTGAGAGTATGCAAAAGTTTGCGCGGATTGACCGGTTCTTCAACGCTGTCGGCATAGGGGGCGAGCAGAAGCCCACCTGGGATTTCGGCGGTGGTGGGTCTGACCCATAACTGACCACCGAATACGGCCAGCGCGGCGTCAGCCTCAATGCGCCTGGACCAGTGCCCTAACAACAATCCAGTGGGGCTTCTGTTCATCAGCAGAAGCCCCACTGGATGTGAGGGAATCAAGTTGGCTGACTTGGGCTGATCAGCGAATGACCTGAATCGAGTTGATCAAGTTGCGCACAGCCGTTTCATTGGCCTTGTAGCCGTCGGTCATGCCCGCAATGGTCACCACCATGGGGCGGTTGTTGACTGAGGTGATCAATTGTTCCAAGCGGCGCTCACCGTTTTGGGTCGGCAGGGTCATGACGAACTGGGCCCACTGGTTGCCGCCGGCCCGCACGATGTCGGTGTTCAGTGTGCTGATGGTGGGCAGCTGGCGGCGCAGCACGGTGGGGTACTGGGTCAGCAGGGTGGTGATTTCGCCCGCGCGCAGCGAGGTGGTGCGGTACTCTAGCGAAATGGTGACCTTGCGGTCCTGGGTCACGAACACCACGTCAGGGCGGGTCGCGGCGTTGGGGAAAGCCCGTGCCAGGCCCGCACCGCTCAGCAGCAGGAAGCGGTCGTCCTTTTGAATGCTGATGGGGAGGCCAGCACCGACGTTGCTCTGGGCGCTAGGGGTGCTCTGGGCGGGCTGGGTCTGTGCCTGGGCAAGAGTCATACCAGAAGCGGCCAGGGCAGCCGCAGTCAACAGGGTGGGGATGGCTTTCATGCTGCCCAGCTTAGCGGGCCAGGCTGACGCGGGTGTGAAGTGGTGATGAGGGCAGCGGCCTAAGACCAAAGATTGCAGCTCCCAGAACTTCACCTAGGAGCTGCACTGAAACGCTAAAAAGTGGAACTGCTTACATAGCCGTCTCCGGTTGGGAAGGCGGGCTGACTGGGCGGCGGCCATTCCACCACACCACCAGCGGGGCCACGATGTAGATCGAGGAATACGTTCCGACGATGATCCCGAGCAGCAGCAGCAAGCTAAAGTCGCGCAGCACCGGGCCGCCCCAGATCAGCAAGGCGATGAGTGGCAGCATGGTGCTCAGAGAAGTCATCAAGGTGCGCGACAGCGTCTGGTTGATCGAGGCGTTCACGATGTCGGCGTAAGAAGTGCCGCGCATGGTCCGCAGGTTCTCGCGGATACGGTCCGAGATGATGATCGAGTCGTTCAGCGAGTAGCCGATGAGGGTCAGGATCGCGGCCACCGTAGAAATGTTGAACTCCAGGCCCATCAGCGCGTAGATGCCCACGGCAATCGCCACGTCGTGGATGGTCGCCAGGATGGATCCGACGCCCATCACCAGGTCAAAGCGGAACCACACATAGATCAGGATGCCGCTCAGGCCCAGCAGCATGGCATAGATGGTGTTGCGGGTTAGCTCCGCACCCACGGTGGGCCCGACGGTTTCACTCCCCTGCACCTCGCCGCCCAGGCTCCCGAGTTGCTGGCCTACGGCGCTGGTCTGGGCCGCCGTCAGCTCCGGCACCTTGATGGAGTACTGGCTGCCGGTGATGTCCGGCACGATTTCCTGCTGGATCACGGTGTTTTGGGGGTTGATCTGCGGCGCGCCAGCGGCCACCACCTGCTCACGGATGCTCTCGGGGGTCACGTCGTCGGCAAAGCGGGCCGTGATGGTCGTGCCGGAGGTAAAGTCCACCCCGTAGTTGAGGCCCTGAGTGGCGATGTAGCCGATGCCGCCCAGCGCCAGCAGGGTGCTCAGGCCAGTAATCATGGCCGCAGGCTTCAGGAAGTTGATGCGCGGCTCAGCGAACCACTGTGGTGCGCTGAGGTGAGGAAAGCGGCTGCTCAACCACTGCATCAGCCACTTGGCGAAAATCAGGTTGGAAATGGTCATGGCGACCGTACCGGCAATCACCGTCACCGCGAAGCCGCGCACCGGGCCGTTAGAAAACTGGTACAGCGCGAAGGCGCTGATTAGGTGGGTGGCGTTTACGTCCAGAATGGTCAGGGTGGAGTGCTCATAGGCTTTGGCGACGGCCTGACGAGGGCCTTTACCCCGGCGCAGTTCTTCCTTGAAGCGCTCGAAAGAAATCACGTTGCCGTCCACGGCAGCGCCGATAGTCAGCACCAGACCGGCAATACCTGGCAGGGTCAGTGTGGACCCAAACCCGCCCAGCAGGCCCATCAGCAGCGCGGCCGAGAAGATCAGACCCAGTGCGCCGACCAGGCCCAGCCAGAAGCCGTAATACACGAACAGCAGGACAAACACAGCCGCCAGGCCGATCAAGCCAGCTTTCATACCGTTGTCAATGGCATCCGCGCCCAGGCTGGGACCGATAGAGCGCTCAGCGGCAGTCTGAACCCCAATCGGCAGCGAACCGCTTTCGAGGACCAGGGCCAGGTTACCCGCTCTCGCGGCGTCAAAGTCGCCCGTGATCTGTACGTCGCGGAACAGCTGACTCTGGATGGTAGGGGCCGACATGATCTGGTCGTCCAGCACGATCGCCATCTGCTTGCCAATGTTGCGTCCCGTGAATTCACCAAACTGTTTGGCACCTTCTTCGGTGTTGGTAAAGGCCACCACCCAGCGCCCTGAAGTGGGGTCGGTGGTGGCGCGGGCATCGGCAATCACTTCGCCAGTGGCCTCCGCCGGGCCGAGGTCGTCCAGCGTATAACCCTGGGTGTTCGGCTCAGCGGCGGCCAGGTCCGAATCCACGGTGGCATCCGGCTTCACGATCCGGAATTCCAGGCGGGCGGTCTGCCCGATCACGTCGCGGACCTGCTGCTGGATTTCGGGGGTGGCCCCGGGGGCTTCCACGATCACGCGGTCGTTGCTGCTGACCGTGACGGTCGGCTCGGCCACGCCAAGGGCGTTCACACGGTTTTCCACGATGGTCTTGACCCGGTCCAGGTCGTCGCGGGTGTAATTGTCGGTGGTCGGTTCCAGCTCGATGCGCAGACCACCGCGCAGGTCCAGGCCCAGGGTCACGGCCTGAAAGTCTTTGTTGTATAGCTGGGTGGGCGTGTCGGGGTGCTGCCAGGGGCGCCAGATAAAGGCCAGCGCCGTGATAAAGGTCAGCAGCAGCAGCAGGCCGGTCCAGATGTTGGGGCGCCCGCTGGGAGGGGCGGCACGGCGCGTGCGGCGCTGGCGCTGATTGGGGTTGTTGAACGTCAAAAGCGGATTCTCCTTGAAATGAGGTCAGTAGATGAGGACGGACAAGTCATGCCTGAGCGTGGCCAGCCCGTACCGCTAGCCTCCTTCAAGTTGGCGCTTGCCCCAGTACAGGTGGGCTGCCGGAGCGGGAATTCGGCCCAGGTGTAACGTGGCCCAGCCCAGTTTTGGTTGCGGTGTGGTCCAGTCGGGGCGCTGCGGCGGCAGGTCCGGCCAGGGCTGGGGCGTTTGCTCGCCCTGCCAGGCCCGCTCGCGGCCCGTGAGGCGCGGCCAGTCCCGGTCCGCTGAGGCCTGGGCCTGTGGGCTGGGAGCGTCTGGCAGGCGGGTTTGCTCGGCCGCCGTGCCGCCGCGCTCACCGCCGAGTTGCACCAGTGGCCCGCCCAGCATGACAGCCAGCGTGACCAGCCAGGGCAGGCCCAGCGCACCCAGCCGCGCCGCGCCGACCTCCTGGAGCAGGGCGGTCCGCAGGCGGCTGAGCAGTGGCGGCAAAGGATTGGACATGGTGGTCTAGGCGGGGCGGCCCTACAGGGCAGAATATTTCCGGCTTTGCCCAAGCTAGCAGACCGCAGGGAAAGCGGGCGGTCAGGCCCCGGTGAGTGCCACAGTAAAGGTATGGTCCGATCCGAATCTGATCTGCCGGGCAGCGAGCGGAACTGCCCCACTTGCCTGAGTATTCTGCTGCGCGAGTCCAGCTTTGACCCCTGGGAGAGTGTGGAGGGTGCCTACCAGCGCACCCTCTCCTGCGGCGTGGACACGCCAGGGCACGCGCTGGCCCTAACCCGGCTGGCGCATATTCAAAGCACCAAGCGGGAGTACTGGGCCACCATTGCCGGAGTGCGGGGGCTGCCTGTGACGCCGACAAGGCAACTGCGCGATCTGCTGACCTGGGAACTGGACACCCTGAGCCGCCTCAGCGTGGAGCAGCTGGATCATCCCCTGACCCACGCTGGCCGGAGCTTCAGCGTGGGAGCGCCGCTGCCTTCGCTGCGCCGATTATGGAACAATAGGGGCAGCCCCGAGTTGGTTACACTCTTTTGAACTGAGTTCAATCTTTGGCCCAAGCCGCCCACGGCGCGGCGCGTCCCCGTTGACCTGACCTTGCCCTATCCCGCACCGGAGGTTCTTTCCCTTGCTGCCCGATCTACATAAAATCCTATTCGCCCTGTACGCCCTGATCACCGGAACTTTCCTGGCCTGGGGCTTTTACCGACTGTATCTGCGCAACCTGCGCGGCACAGCAGCCACTGAACCGCGCTTCGACAACCTGCCGGGGCGGATCGGTTACGCCATCACGACCTCGCTGACCCAGGAGCGGGTGTTCCGTAAGCGCCCGGTCATCGGGGTGCTGCACTCGATGGTGTTCTACGGGTTCGTGTATTACCTGCTGGTCAACGTGGTGGACCTGCTCGAAGGCTTTTTCCCGTTTGCGATTCACTCGGACAATCCCTTTGGCATCGCCTACAACCTGCTGGCCGATCTGCTCAGTGCCGCCGTGATTCTGGGCGTGATCGGGCTGATGGTGCGGCGCTTTTTCACGCAGGGCAAGCGTGACTTCAAATTCAACGAAAAGACGTTACTGCACGACTGGGTGGGGTCCGGGTACATCCGGCGCGACTCGATTATCGTGGCCAGCTTTATCATTTTCCATGTCGGCAGCCGGATGATCGCCCAGAGCAGCAAGATGGCGATGGAAGGTGGCGACCCCTGGCAGCCTTTCGCTACCGGACTGGGCAACCTTCTCTTCGGAGGTCTGAGCCATGCCGCGCAGATGAACTGGTGGGTGTTGGGCTTCTGGGGCGCGCTGGGCAGCATCCTCGCGTTCATGATCTATTTCCCGTACTCCAAGCACTTTCACTTTGTGGGAGCGCCGCTGAACTATGCCCTCAAGCGCCCGGTGGGCAGCGGGGTACTGCCGCCGATGCCGGGGCTGGAAGAGGCGATGGAAGCCGAGGAACCCAAGCTGGGCGTGGAAAAACTCGAAGACCTCGAATGGCCTAGATTGCTGGACGCCTACGCCTGTATCCAGTGCAACCGCTGCCAGGATGTCTGCCCGGCCAACGCCACCGGCAAGGCCCTCAGCCCCGCCGCGCTGGAAATCAACAAGCGCATGGAGCTGAACGCGATTGGCGCGCACGCCAGCCCCTTTACCCTCAAGAAAGCCGCTTTCGAGGACGGGGCCGCTACCGCCCGCCCGCTGCTGGAATACGCGATCAGCGAAGAAGCGGTGTGGGGCTGCACCACCTGCGGGGCCTGCATGCAGGTCTGCCCGGTGCAGGACGAGCAGATGCTGGACATCGTGGACATTCGCCGCAACCTGGTGATGGTGCAGGGCGAGTTCCCGCCGCAGCTGCAAACCGCCTTCCGGGGCATGGAACGCGCCAGCAACCCCTGGGGCATCTCGCGCGACAAGCGCATGGAGTGGGCCGAGGGTCTGCGCGTGCCGACCACCGACGAGAACCCCGAACCCGACGTGCTGTACTGGGTGGGATGCGCCGCGAGCTACGACCCCGGCGCCCAGAAGGTGGCCCGCTCCTTCGTGCAGCTGCTGGACAAGGCGGGCGTGAACTACGCCGTGCTGGGCAAAAAGGAAGCCTGCACCGGCGACAGCGCCCGCCGCGCCGGCAACGAGTTCCTGTACCTGCAACTGGCCCAGGAGAACGTGGAAACCCTGAACACGGTCCGTCCCAAGCTGATCGTGGCGACCTGCCCACACTGCATGAACATGATCGGGCAGGAGTACAAACAGATCGGCGGCGACTATCAGGTGATCCACCACACCGAGTATCTCCAGAACTTAGTGGACGCTGGAAGTTTGCCGATGGCGCAGTTGGGCGATTCGGTCACCTACCACGACCCCTGCTACCTGGGCCGCCACAACGGTGTGTACGACGCGCCGCGCTCCCTGATTACCCGCATGGCCGGGCAGGTGCTGGAACTGGAACGTACCCGCGAGCAGAGCTTCTGCTGTGGCGCAGGTGGTGCACAGTTCTGGAAAGAAGAAGAGGACGGGACCGAACGCGTCAGCGACAACCGCTTCAAGGAAATCCAGGCCCGCCTGGACGCCGCCAAGGAGGGCAAGGTGCTGGCGGTGGGTTGCCCCTTCTGCAAGTCCATGATGCAGAGCACCCCCGCCAAGGCGCAGGCCGAGGACATCGTGGTCAAGGACGTGGCCGAGCTGATGCTGGAAAGCGTGCAGCGCGCCCAGGGTGAGTGGGTCGAACCCGAAGTTCCAGTGGCTCCTGAAGGCCAGGCCGAAGCGCCCAACACCCACCTCCCTGAAGCCGAGGGAGAAGTGCGCAACGTGCTCGGTGAGGAAGAAGTCACCGCTGTCACCACTGCCGAAGTGGAGAATGCCCAACCAGAACCGATGCCAGCAGTGCAAACCCCCGCCGCCGAGCCGGTGAAGCGTCAGAGCTGGGCTCCCGGCGCCGCTCCTGTCAAAGACGACATGGTTCCAGCGGCCAATGAGCGACCAGCCTGGTCGCCCGTTGCCACTCCGCAGGCTCCGGCCAGCAGTGACCGTCCGGCCTGGACTCCGGGGGCGGCACCGCCTGCTCCAACCCCACACCCCAGCCGTGATGATGTGCAGCCCGCAGGCATTCGCCCTGCCTGGACCCCTGGCGCAGTCCCAGCCCAGCCCGCTCAGGAGGAGGTCAGCACCCAGGCTCCAACACCGTCCAGCAGTGCGGCCCGTCCAAGCTGGCAGCCCAGCGCGGCTCCAGCGGCCCGTAGTGCGGACGATGTCATTGCGGCTGCCCGTCCCGCGTGGACGCCAGGTGCGGCTCCCCAACCAGCGGCCAGCGATGATGCAGCAGACACACCTTCAGCAGTTGCGAGTGCGTCTACAGAACGTCCCGTGTGGAACCCTGGTGCTCCTGCAGCCGCTCCGGCAGGTCAAGCGGAGAGTGCTCCGGTAGACACTGCTCCCTCGGCCAGCCGTCCAGCCTGGAATCCTGGTGCTGCCTCGACTGCTCCGGCCCAACCTGCGGCAGATGATGTGGCTCCCGCTGCCTCCGGTGCTCGCCCCAGCTGGAACCCGGCTGCGACGCCTCGCCCGGCCAGTCAGGACAACGTGAGTACAGAGGCCCCAGTAGTGCTGGATGACCGCGCAGCCGGACCCAGCACCGCAGCGGAAGCCCCGTCACAGGCTGCCCGCCCAACCTGGAAACCACAGGCGGCTGGAGGATCAGAACAGGTGCCGACCCCAGCTGCTCCCGAAACCCAGAGCAGTGAACGTCCCAAATGGACGCCTGGCGCGCCTACAGCCTCTCCGGTCCAGACGGCTCAGCCGGCACAAACTGAAGCTGACACCGTGCTGAAGAGCCTGGCCCCAGCGCATCCCGCCCAGTCCGATACCGATGACACGAGCACTGAGACAGGGGCCACCGGGCGGCCCAAGTGGAAACCGAGTCAGAGCTGAGCGGCAGCTGACCGGATACGTTGTCCCCCCCTCCCCGGAGCGGGGGGATTTTTATGGTTCGCAGTTCACTGGCTTGTCCCGTGCGCGAGTCCCAAATTTGGCTTACACTTCATCCTGCGCTAATCTGTTCGGAATGTCACAGCTTTTCCCCAGGCGACGTCCCACCGGGCGGGGACACCTATGCCGCTGAACTGGCCTTCCAAGGCTGGGCCAGTGCTGCTGTCTGCTGGATTGGCGCTGTGCGGTGCCTGGGTGCTGGGCCGTCCAGCGCAGTCTGAGCCAAGTCAAGACACCGTGGCCCAAGTTGCCCCGCCGCAACCGGAGGCTCCTGCACTGGCCGAAATGCAGGTCAGCGATACGGCAGCTCCCGGCTGCCTGGACGCTGCCCCGCCGGTCGCCAAAGCTCCTCAGCCGCCTTACGCTCTCTCCGGTCGTCTGGGCCTCTGGGTGGCCGAAATAGACCCCAATACGCTCCAGGTTCTGCGGGCGGTGGGCACCAACCCCGACAGCGTTTTTCCACTGGCCAGTACCTACAAACAGGCGGTGCTCTGGGCGGTCCTGCGTGAATTCGATGCGGGCCGTCTCTCGCCCGAGGAGCGCTTTGACGTTACCGAAGAGAACCAGAGTCTGGGCGACTTCCCCTATGACGGGTCCAACACGCGTGCCCTGACCGAGCGGATGATTCGCTACTCCGACAACACCGCTACGGATATCTTGCACCGCCGGGTGGGTCTGGACACCGTACAGGCCCTGGCGGATGACCTGCACCTCTGCCATACCCGGATCATGCTGCCGACCAAGGATTGGTGGGTGATGCAGGCGGGGCTCAGCGACACCTACCTGGCCAAACCGGATTGGTGGCAGCGCCCAGACCGCTCAGAGCTGGCGCAGGCCATTGACGCCGAGGCGCAGAAGTACAACGTCTACGAGCTGACGGCCAGCACCAACGAGTATTTTGAAGGGGTTCACCAGCCGGAAGACGAGCTGGGCAGCCACAATGTCAGCACGCCCTACGAGTTCTCCACGCTGCTGGCGCAGCAATATCTCCGCTCGGGGCTCAGCGAGCGTGCCCAGCGCTGGCAAGATGAAGTGGCCCGCACCGGACATGGCCGCGCATCACTCAAGGCTGGACAGGTAGACAACATCGAAACCTTTTACGGCAAGGGTGGCAACGGCTGGCGGCTGCTGACCTACACCGGCTATTTCAAGACCAAAGACGGGCGGCATGTGGTGTACAGCTTTATGCAGCATGGCTCGGACGAGTGGTACACCATGCCCAATACCCACCGCGCCTTCGCCTGGATCAACGCGGCAGTGGACGAGGTGATCGGTGAACAAAAGCAGCGACCCAAGCCACAGCCCGTGCCTGCCAAGCAACCCAGTGACAAGAATGATGAAACTCCTGGCACGCCCGTCAGCCCGCCGGAGTCTGAAGCTGAGGCACAGGCCCCTTCCTGAAAGCAGTGTGGGGACCTGTGGCAGCAAGTAAAAGTATCTGAGTGCTTCGGTGCGCTGCCCAAGGGCAGGCGCCGCCGTGTGCTAGTTGCGCTCTTTGTTCTTTTTCGGGTCCAGCCGGGGGCCGCGCTCGTCCAGCAAGATGTTTACATCGTTGCCCAGTGATCCCGGCTCCTGCGCGGAGATCGGGCGGTCTAACTGGGCCGTCTGACCCCCATAATCCAGTCCGACACCGGCAGAGTCTGCTGAAGGGTGATAACTCACGCGCTGTTTTTCGCCGGGCCGCAGTGGGCCAAAGCGGAGTGTTTCTCCGCCCAGTTGGACGCCCAGCGGCTCGGTGACGCTCTGGCCGGTGTTGGTCACGCTGACCACTGGGGACCGCACACTCTCGGCGCAGCCCCACAGCGCCGGGGCCAGGGCAAGCAGCGCCCATGTCCTCAGTGTCCCCAAAGACCTCATTCTTGCGGTTGGGGCGGTGTCTGTGCCCGCGCCAACTCGGCAATCACGGCTTGGTCCAGCAGCTCTCTAGCCTCAGCATAGGGCGCTTCGACAGTGGCCCCGGCTGCCGGGACATGTCCGCCGCCACCCAGCGCCACGGCAATGTTTTGGGCGCTGACTCCGCCACGCGAGCGCAGCGAGAACTTCACCTTGTCTCCAAAGTCTTTGATCAGCACGGCCAGTTTGCCGCCTTCTGCATTACGCAGCATGTTGACATAAGGGTCCACGTCTTCCCAGTTGCCCCCGGCCCGCTCCAGCATGGCCTCATTCACGCGGGCCAGCACCACCTGACCGTCATGCTGAAATTCCATGCTGTTCAGCACTTCGCGCAGCAGGGTGTAATAGGTGGGCGGATTTTGCAGGCGCTGCTCGTTCAGCCAGTTCAGGCGCGCCCCCGCTTCCAGCAGACGGGCCGCCGTGCGTAGGGTCTGCGGCGTGGTGTTCGAGAACTGAAACGATCCGGTATCGGTGATCATACCCAGCAAGAGCGGCGTGGCCAGTGCCTCGGTGAGTGGCACATTCAGGGCGTCCAGCACGTCTACCAGCATCATGGCAGTGGCAGGCTGCGAAGGGTCTACCAGCAGGGCGTCGGCGCGGCGCAGGTTGGTGCCGTGGTGGTCGATGTTCACCACCGGGCCGCTGAACGCTGCCATGTCGGCCCCACCCACCCGGCTGAAATCGTTGTTGTCCACGTCCAGCACGGCGGCCAGTGCGCCTTCTGGCCACGTCTCTAAAGGGCCTTCCAGTTCGCCGTCTTCGGGTAGGAACTGCAGGTAACGTGGCAAAGGCATGGGTGCATACACTTCACGGCCCAGCTCACGCAGGGCGCGGGTCAGGCCCAGGACACTGCCCACGGCGTCGCCGTCCGGATTCTCATGGGCCAGCACCACGGTGGGGCCGTCATGGGCCAGCAGGGCCTGTGCCACGGCGCTTACCTGCGCGGGATAGTCGTCCAGGCCGCTGTTGATCGTCTGAGTCATATGCGGGCAGTATAGAGAGCCTGAGGGGTGAGCGGGGTAGCGCCAAGCCCTCATGTCGGACCGCTACACTGGGCGACATGCCAAGCCTGAACCTTTCGCCGGGCCGCCGGATGCCCGCTGCGCTGGCGCTGGGACTGCTCCCTGCCGCGCTGCTGGTCGCGTGCGGCGAGACGACTTCTGGGGGGCGCGTGTACCGTGATCCCCTCACCTTCGGCCAGACCACTTTGCCGGTGGCCTATCAGGGCGAAACCTACGAGCAGGCCCTGGACCTGCGCGGTGGCACCGGGCCTTACGGTCTGCGGGTCGTCAGCGGTGAGCTGCCTGAAGGTCTTAGGGTCAGCAGTCAGCGTCTGAGCGGCACGCCCACCGAGAAAGGCAACTACACCTTCACGCTGGAGGCCACCGACGCCAACCTGAGCAGCAAGGTGCAGCAGTACACGCTGAATGTCGGGGACCTGCCGCCGCTCAAGATCACGCCTGAATTGCCACGGACAGAGATTCGCGGAGCCACCCGGATTCCGCTGAATATCGCTGCGCCCCGCACGGCCCGTGCGGCCCGGGTGACCTGGGAACTCCCAGCTGGGGCCAGTGTGACCCAGGTGCAGGGCGGACCTTCCAGCGGTCTGGTGGTCTGGAAGCAGACCGGTCAGCTGCTCACTGTAGATCTGGGCTTCCGCCAGGTGCCTACCCGTGACGAGCGGGTGGCGCTGATTCACCTCACGCCGAGTACCCCCATGACCCTGAGCGCTCAGAAGTTCAGTTTCCGGGTGCTGGACGGCCAGGGCAAAGACCTGACCCCGCAGGCCACCCCGGCCACTCCTGCGGCCCAGCCGCAGCAGGGTGGGGCCGGGCAGACGGCTCCCGCCGGTTTTCCTGCGCCGCCCGCTTCCCAGACCCGTGCCCCGGATGACGCCGAAGCGGCTGCCAATGCCCCAGTGTCGGGCGATCCCGTCCCCGGCGAGGCTGCACCCACCATCCCTTTCCCGCGCCCGACCAATCCCGGCTGGCCTACTCCTCCGGCGGTGACGCCATGACCCGCGCCCGCAGCTGGCTGGCGGCACTGGCCCTCGCGGTCGGCAGCCTTGGTGGGGCACAGGCTGTGGTGGCCCCAGTGCTGACGCTCAATCAGCAGGCCAGCCGTGCCGAGGTGATTGTGCGCGGGGTACTGGGCGCTCCCCAAACTGGTGAAGACGGCCAGACGTCGTGGCGGGTCTACCCACTGACCATTACCGAAACGGTGGTGGGTGATGTGTCCGACCTGCCCCAGCAGGGCAGTCAGACTGTGCTGTACGTCTGGGCTGATGCGCGCGATCTGCCCGAGTGGCGCACTGGGCAGGACGCCTTTTTCCTGCTCTATACAGGCCGGATGGACAGTCCGCTGGTCGGCTACAACCAGGGCTATTATCCGGTGGTGGGTGGCCGCGTGACCCTGCCTGAGTCCGCCCCAATTGGAACGTCTGGTGCGGCTGCTTCGGCTGCGGGGTTCCTGCCTGTCGCCCAGCCCCCAGTTGCTGAATTGACCACGCCGCCTGCCGACCTGGACGCGGCTACAGGAGCTGAGCGCCCAGCGCCCGCCCTGCCCGGTGACCCTGAGATTGCTCCACCGCCCGCCGACGACGCTCCAGACGCACCGCCTGTGCCGCCTGCCGAGGGCGGTCCTACCTTGCCGCCGGGTCTACCCAGCACAGCGCCGCAGGACACGCTCCCCGCTTCCAACACTCCGCCCGCCGCGTCACCGGCCCAGGCCGTGACGCCGGCCTCTCCCCAGGACCGTCAGGTCAGTGTGGATGAGTTCCGCGCTCTGCTTCTGGCCGCCCGTGGGGGTACACCATGACACGGGTGATGCTCTTGGGTGCGGCTGCGCTGATGATGCTGGGGTCGGCCAGTGCGGCTGACCTGCGGCTGCGTCCCCAGGGTCAGGCGCTCACTCAGGCGGTGCAGCAGGCTTTGGCCGGGCTCTCTACTGCCAACCTGCCCCTACGGCTGGTCACCGATGGCGGCCCGGTCATGACGGTCGACAGTGACAGTGGCGTGCCGTTCAACCCGGACGTGGTGGCCCGCACTGTGGGCCAGGGGGCCCAGCGCCGGATCGAGATCAACCCGAACGGACCTTTGCCGCTGAATGCCGCCGTCCAGCAGGCGCTGGCCCAGGAGTTCCAGCTGGAAGCCTGGACTCCCGAAGCGGCCCGGCTGCGCTTTAGTGGCGCGGACTTGAATGCGGACGGCACCGTGGACCTGACAGACCTGGCCCTCCTGATGAATAACCTGGGGGGCACTGGGCGTGGTGATCTGAACGGAGACAGCATGGTGGACATGGCCGATGTGGAGCTGTTTTCCAAGCAGTACCGTCTCCCGTAAGGCGTAGCTTCACGCAAATGGATTAGGTCGGGCGCTCAAGTTGTGGCCCGACTTGATTTTTGATGTATCCCTAAAGCTGGACCTGGGATGACCTCCAGTCAGGTTCCACCTGCAGTCCATCACTTACACTGGCGGACATGAACAAACGGAATTGGCTGGCGAGTTGCCGGACCGTGTCTGCGCTGCTGGGTGCGTTGCTGGCATCACTGGGACCAGCAGCAAGTGCACAGGTGGGAACAGCTTCAGCCGTTGCCCCAGCGGCTCAGGCCGCGACCTTACCCAGCTCCGCCCTCAGTCGCCTGGCCATCGAACTGAGCCGTGTGGTGTCTGGCCGACTGACCCGCTGCCCCGCTTCCCTGCAAGTGGCTCCCGAGGCCGTCTGCTTGGTTCTGCGCGGTGAAACGGCGGATCTACAGACCCGCTTGCTCTCCCAGGTGGGTCAACGGGCGAATGGTCCCTGGCAGACTGCCGGATCACTTTCCCGCCTGGCGCTCACGCTGGACGGCCAGGCGGCAGGCTTGCAGCTGCTGGACCTGGGTGGGGGAGACCAGTTGCTGACCCTCAGTCCCACCTGGCTTGAAATGCCCTCAGCCGCCCGCGACGGTCACCTTTATGTCACACCCGCCGATCTGCTTGGACTGGTCCGCATCGAGCGCTTGGCTGATGGGGGCCACCGCTTGACCCCCAGCCGGGGGGAGACCGCGCTGGTGCGGGCGGGGGGCCGGGACTGGTCGCAGGGCCGCCGCTCTGGCACCTTGGCTGCGGCGCTGCTCCAAGAGGGGAGTCAGCTCCTGATCCCTGCCGAACTGCTGCGTGAAATGGGCTGTGTCCTGACTCCCACTGACGGCGCACTGACGGTGACCTGCGGGCGCACCAGCGTTGGCGTGACGCCTCAGCGGCGCGGGGCGGCTCAGCCCTAGCCAGCCAGATAGGAAGGCTGGATGAGGTCTGTGTTCAGCCACCCTTTAGGCTGACTTGTGCCCACCTTTGGACTGAAACTTGCCGCCCTGGGGGTACGTAATAGTAGGTACAAGGAGGATTTACCATGAGCATCTTTGACCGACTGAGCCGACTGATCCGTGCCAATGTAAACGACATGATTTCGCAGGCCGAGGATCCCGGCCTGATTATTGAACAGAGCCTGCGGGACATGCGCGCCGCCTATACCGACGCCCGCCGCGAAGTGGCCGAAGCCATGAGCCAGAGCACCAAGCTGGACCGTGAAGCCAAGACCAACGACACGCTGGCCGAGGAGTACAACAGGAAGGCCGAAGAAGCCCTGCGCGGCGGCAACGAGGAACTGGCGCGTGAAGCCCTGCGCCGTTCGCAGAACCACAGGGACCTCTCGGCTGGTTTCCGTGAGCAGGCCGACAGCCAGACCGCGGTGGTGGATAAGCTCAAGACCCAGCTGCGCGCCCTGGAAGCCAAGATCGACGAGATGGAGTCCAAGAAGAGCCTGCTGGCCGCTCGTCAGAAGACCGCTCAGGCTGGCGCGACCCTGGAGCGCATGAGTGGCTTCGATCAGGCGGGCGGAGCCATGGAAGCTTTCGAAGATATGGAGCGCCGTGTGCAAGGCATGGAAGACCAGAACCAGGCCATGACCGAACTGCGTACCGAAAATGACATTGACGCGCAACTGGCCAATCTGGGCCGTGACCGCGAGCTGGATGAAGCCATGGAAGCACTGAAGCGTAAAGTGGGTCAGGGCGGCGAAGGCCAGCAGGGCTGATCGCCTTTCCTAAGCGCCAAATTCTTAAAGACACGGTCCTCCACGGGCGGTGTCTTTTTTCAATCCTGGCCTGCCTACAGTCGCCGACTCATCTGACGCGCTGTGGTGACGCGCTGTGGGCGGCCCTCTAGAAGTCATCCGGAACATGGGTGTGAGGTCCGAGCCAGTCTATGTCCACTTGTTCTGCTCGCATACAGCCCACGGAGGTACGCCCACCTCCGCGTTTTTCCGAGGTAGCCTCGATAAGCCCCGACTGACCTGTCTGCACGGTTGGCGGGCGCAGAATGTTTTACGCTAGGGCTTATGAAGCTTGCCCCCTGTGTTGTCGGCCTGTTGCTGGGCGGTGTCCTGGCGTCGTGCGCCCCTGCCCAGACTGCGCCTGTTCCTGAGCTGCGTGCGCAGCCCAACATCAGCAGTGTGTCCTTTTATCCCTCTCAGCCTGGGCTGACCTGGACCTATCTGCCGCAGGGTGAAGCGATTGACCGCACTCCCTATGTGTTGCGGGCACTGGGGCCGACCATTTTCAAGGGTCAGACCGTCAGTGGCTTCGCCATGACCGGGCGCGGCGCGGAGCAGACCTGGTTTCGCCAGATTGACGCGTCGGGTGTGAAGTTGCTGGGCTTTACCAAACCTGGCGTGCTGGTCAACCTGGAACCGGCCTGGCAGGAGTTGCCGCCCTCCGGGCAGCTGCGGGTCGGTGCAGCGTGGCAGGGCAGCACCCAGGTCACGGTGATGGACTCGGCGCGCAATACGGTGGTGGGGCAGGGAACCTTGCAGTACCGCTACGACGTGCAGGACCGCCGCCAGATCACGACCCCGGCAGGTCAGTACGATGTCTTCGTGGTGACCCGCCGCGTCACGGATGACCTGGGCGGTCTCTTTCCGGCCGTGCAGCAGATGTATTTCGCCCCCTATATTGGCGAGGTAAGGACTTATGAGGACCTGCTGCTGGCCGGACAGAACTACTCGCGCCCGGCGTCCACAGAACCCGCTCCTGCTGGGACGCGTCCATGATGTCTGAGAGCATGACTCCTTTACTGGACGGAATTCATAGCCCTGATGACCTCAAGAAACTTTCCCGCAGCCAGCTGCCGCAACTGAGTGCCGAACTGCGTGAGGAAATCGTGCGGGTCTGCTCGGTAGGCGGGCTGCACCTCGCCAGCAGTCTGGGAGCCACCGACCTGATTGTGGCGCTGCACTATGTCCTGAACAGCCCGCGTGACCGGATTCTCTTTGATGTGGGGCATCAAGCCTATGCCCACAAGATCCTGACCGGGCGGCGCTCGCAGATGCCGACCATCAAGCAAGAAGGCGGCCTGAGCGGCTTTACCAAGGTTACCGAGAGCGAACACGACGCCATCACGGTAGGTCACGCCTCCACCAGTCTCGCCAACGCGCTGGGTATGGCCCTGGCCCGCGATGCCCGCGGCGAGGATTACGAGGTGGCCGCTGTGATTGGAGACGGAGCGCTCACCGGCGGCATGGCCCTGGCCGCGCTGAACACCATCGGCGACCTGAACACTCGGATGCTGATCGTGCTGAACGACAACGAAATGAGCATCTCCGAGAATGTAGGCGGCATCAACCGCTTTATGCGGGGGCTGCAGGTGCATCCGCTGATCCGCGAGGGCGAGGATGTGGGCCGCAAAGCGGTCAAAGCGGTCAGCAAGCCACTCGCTGAAATCGTCAGCCGTGCCAAGCACTCCACCCGGCATTTCTTCGATCCGGCCAGCATCAACCCTTTTGCAGCGATGGGCGTACGTTACGTGGGGCCGGTGGACGGCCACAACGTCACCGAACTGGTCTGGCTGATGGAGAACTTGCAGGAGCTAGATGGCCCAACCATCTTGCATGTGGTGACGCGTAAGGGCAAGGGCCTCAGCTACGCCGAGGACGACCCCATCGCCTGGCACGGCCCAGCCAAGTTTGATCCTGCCACCGGAGAATTCACGCCCAGCAACGCCTACAGCTGGAGCAGTGCTTTTGGTGACGCCGTGACCGAGTGGGCCGCCGAGGGCCCGGACGTGTACGTGATTACGCCGGCCATGCGCGAAGGCAGTGGCCTGGTGCGGTACAGCCAGACCCATCCGCAGCGCTATCTGGACGTGGGGATTGCCGAGGATGTGGCCGTCACCACCGCCGCCGGCATGGCCCTACGCGGCATGAAACCCATTGTGGCGATCTATTCCACTTTTTTGCAGCGGGCCTACGATCAGGTGCTACACGACGTAGCCATCGAAAACCTGAACGTCATCTTCGCGATTGACCGGGGCGGCATCGTGGGGGCGGATGGGGCGACCCATAACGGCGTGTTTGACCTGAGTTTTCTGCGGTCCATTCCGAACGTGCAGGTGGCCCTGCCGCGTGATACCCGCGAGCTGCGGGCTATGCTGAAAGGTGCTGCGCGGGTGGGTGGCCCGGTAGCGATCCGCTACCCACGGGGCAACACCGATCAGGTCGAAAGTGGGGTGTGGCCGGACATCGAGTGGGGGACCTGGGAGCGCCTGAAAACGGGCGACGATGTGGTGATTCTGGCCACCGGAAAGCCGCTGGAAGCTGCACTGGCCGCCGCCGAGGGACGTAGCGGAGTCGGCGTGGTGAACGCCCGCTTTGTCAAACCGCTGGACGAATTCATGCTGCGTCAGATTGCCACTTCGGCCCGCGTGATCGTGACTGCCGAGGACAACACGGTGGTAGGCGGCTTCGGCAGTGCGGTGCTGGAGGCGCTGAACCGACTGGGCCTGAGTGTGCCCGTGCGGATGATCGGCATTCCCGACCAGTTCCAGGAGCATGCCAAGCCTGAAAGTGTTTATGCCCGCGCCGGGTTGGATGCGGCAGGTATCGGGCAGCTTCTGGATGAACTGGGCATGGCGGCGGGAAACAACGTGAAGGAGCCAACCCCGTAGCTTCTGATGCAGGGTGGACCTTCCTTCGGGCCTCAGGCCTGGGGAGGGTTTAAACTTGCGTTGCTCAGCAGGGTAGAGGAATCTCTCCGAACCCCGGACAGTCCCAACCGAGCGGTCAGGTGTCCGGCCCGTGGGTGCTAGACTCGGCGGCATGACGGTTCCCGCAGCGCCTCAGGCCCCGCAGCAGCAGGCACCTCACCCCCAGGCGAAAATCATTCTCTTTCTGACTATTTTCATCGCCATGCTGGGTCTGAGCGTGCTGTTCCCCATTATCGCCCCCCTCAGCCGTGAGCTGGGCCTGACCGAGATTCAGGCCGGCTGGCTGGCCACCTCCTATTCGCTGATGCAGCTGATCTTCTCGCCGATCTGGGGGGCACGCTCAGAGCGCATAGGCCGTAAGCCGGTACTGATCATGGGTCTGGTCGGGTTCGCACTGTCGTTCGGCCTGTTCGGGTACATTGCCCACCTGGGTATGCAGGGCGTGCTCGGTGGCACCCTGTTGTTTGCGCTGCTGATCGGATCACGCCTGATTGGCGGCATGCTCTCCAGTGCCACCTTGCCTACCGCACAGGCCATGATGGCCGACCTGAGCAGCGAATCCGAGCGGGCCGGGGCCATGGGCCTGATCGGCGCAGCCTTCGGGCTGGGTGTGGTCTTCGGTCCGGCGCTGGGCGGTTTACTGGCAACGTTCGGACTGGTGGCTCCAGTGCTGTTCAGTGCCGCCCTAGGGCTGCTGACAGCCGTGGCCGGATACTTCATGCTGCACGAGACGCGTCGGCCAGCCGATCAGGCCTCCCCTAAAGGCACGGGCGCACGGAGTCAAACGCTGCTGAAGAAAAGTGGTGTGATGACGTTCCTGATTCTCAGCGCGGTGTACACCTTGGCCAGCGTCAGCATGGAGCAGACCGTGGCTTTCTTGGTGGGCGACCGTATGCAACTGAGTCCGCGCGACACCGCTCAGACAGTAGGCATCATGCTGGGCGTCTTCGGGTTGGTGTCGGCGGCGATTCAGGGTGGAGCCATGCGCCGCCTGGGCAAGACCGTGCCGCTCTCCCGCTTGATTCCGGTGGGGACGGTCATCATGGCCCTGGGTATGTTGCTGTTGCCGCAAGCGGGCAATTTCTGGCCCTTCACGCTGGCCCTGGTGGTCATTGGGATCGGCACGGCCATTCTCGGCCCTAGCCTCACCACGGCCCTTTCGCTGAGTGTGGGGCCGGACGATCAGGGGGCCGTGGCTGGGCTGAATTCCAGCGCCCTGGCCCTGGGCCGCATGGTGGGGCCGCTGCTGGGCACGGCGATGTATCAGCAGATTTCGCACGGAGCTCCTTATTACTTTGCTGGAGGCCTATTGTTCGCTTTGCTGGCCTATATGCTGCTGTTCCGACCACCAGTACCCAATAATGTGGTTTCGGCCGGGGTGGCCCATTAACGCGCCGGTGGTGGCCAGTCCGGCCCGTGCGTTGGCGGTGCGTACGCTGCACAAAGTGCTGAGCGGTGATAGCTACGCCGCGACAGCTCTGGACCGGGCCCTGTCCTCCGAGAAATTGGCGGGCCGTGATGCAGGACTGGCGACCCACATCGTGTATGGTACGCTGCGTTACCTGCCAGCACTGCGGCTGGCGCTGGAACCCCTGCTACGCGGCAAAACGGCTCCCAAGGCGCAGGCCTTGCTGCTGGCCGGGGCCTTCGAAAAACTGTATCTGGAAACGCCAGATCACGCCGTGGTCAGTGAGTATGTGACGTTGGCCCGCTCCATGCGCTTTGCCCCGCCTGGGTTGGTCAACGCGGTCCTGCGCCGGGTACAACGGCCGCAAGGAAACAGTCCCGAAGCCCGCTACGCCCTGCCTGACTGGCTGGCTGAGCAGCTGCGGGCGGTCTATGGCGACGAGGCAGAAGCTGTAATGGCCGATCTGCTCATGCCGCAGCCGCTCTGGCTCAAGGTCTGGGATAAGGGCGCAGACCTGCTCGAAACTGAGGGGAGTGTGATTGAAGGGGCGCGTGCCGGGGTGGACCGGGTAGCCCTGGACCGCCCGCTGCGCCACACCCGCGCCTATCAGGAAGGCCAGGCCCAGCCGGTCAACCCGTCCAGTGTGGCAGTCCTCTCGGCACTGGGGCCGCTGAAAGGTCAGAAGATTTACGACCTGGCCGGTGGTGCCGGGGTCAAGGCCGCGCTGATGGCCAAAGCTGGGGCAAAAGTGACCAGCGCCGAGCTCCACGCCCACAAGCATGAATCGGCCAGAACCAACCTCAGGCGGCTGGGGGTCAGGGCCGAGCTGATCACCCATGATTTGACCCAGCCGCTGGACCGCGAACCACGCCCGCTGGTGCTGCTAGATGCTCCCTGCAGCGGGAGTGGCACCCTGCGGGCCCATCCGGAAATCAAGCAGCGTCTGACCCCAGGGGCCGTGACCGAGCTGGCCGAGTTGCAAGCCAAGCTGTTGGATAATGCTGCAGGGCTGGTCGCACCGGGTGGCCTGCTGGTCTATTCGGTCTGTTCGGTGTTTCCGCAGGAGGGGCCAGATCGGGTGTCAGCGTTCTTGGCCGCCCATCCAGAGTTCAGCGCCGAGCCGCTCCCGGACCTGGGCTTGCCAGTGGTGGAAGCTGGAGCTGGGGCCTACACTGTGCCACTGGACGGCCTGGATGGCTTTTACATCGCCCGCTTGCGGCGTACATGATTCAGCCTCCGGCGATATACACCGTGACCGATCCTGGCTTTCGCTTGGCGGGTGAACAGGAGGTGTTGACCCTGGTCAGCCTGAGCTGGGAGACGCAGATAGACCGCTTCTTGCTCCCCGGTTCAGCGCTGCCCCCTGAATTTTTTGACCTGTCCAGTGGACTGGTGGGAGTGCTCACCCAGAAGTTGAGCAACTACCGCCTGCGGGTGGCTGCCGTACACCCGGATCAGCCTGCCTGGTCCTCACCTTTCCAGGACTTTGCTGCTGAATCGCGCCGCGGGCGGACCTTCGGCCTGTTTGCTGACACAGCGTCCGCTGAGACTTGGCTCCTGGGCTAACGGTTCAGGGAGGGTAGATGTCTTTGCTGGGGAGCTGGTGCCGTCTGGGCCATAAAGGTTATAGCTGCAGGCCACAAGCAGCCCGCACAGATGGCTGCTCATGCTGCGGCCGATGCATTGGGGGCATGGTGAAATCACGCCTGCGAGGTCAAGGTTCTGCGGGGCACTTGGGCTCTTGAAATAAAAAATCCCCGACCCGCTAAGAGGGTCAGGGCATCTTTGCCTTTGCCGCAGGCATTTTGTGGAGGGTTATTCCACGTCCAGCGCGGCATCCAGAGCCACTTCAATCATCTGGTTGAAGGTCTGCTGGCGCTCCTCGGCGGTGGTTTCTTCCTTGCTGATCAGGTGGTCGCTGACGGTCATGATACCCAGGGCCTTCACGCCGTACTTGGCCGCCAGGGTGTAGAGGCCTGCCGCTTCCATTTCCACGGCCAGTACGCCGAACCGCGCCCAGCGCTCGTACTCTTTGGGATCATCGGTGTAGAACGTATCAGAGCTGAGGATGTTGCCCACGTGGGTGGTAAAGCCGCGCTCGGTGGCGATCTGGTAGGCGCGCATCAACAAGCTGAAGTCGGCAATCGGGGCAAAGTTGGCGGTGCCGAAGCGCAGGTTGTTGATGTTGGAATCGGTGCAGGCAGCCTGGGCCAGCACCAGGTCACGGATGTGTACGCCTTCTTGGTAACTGCCACAACTGCCCACGCGAATCAGCTTCTTGCAGCCGTAGAACTCAATCAATTCGTTGATGTAGATCATGGCGCTGGGAATACCCATGCCGGTGCCCTGCACACTGACCTTTTTTCCCTTGTAGGTTCCGGTAAAGCCCAGCATTCCGCGCACAGTGTTGTGCTGCACGGGGTTTTCCAGAAAGGTTTCGGCGATGAACTGCGCGCGGAGGGGATCACCCGGCAGTAGGACGGTTTCGGCAATCTGGCCTTTTTCGGCACTCAAGTGAACGCTCATAGCCCCAGGGTAGCAGAGGCCTGGCAGTGGGTAGACCTACAGATGAAGGCCAAAAAAATGCCCCACGGTGGGGGCACTTGATTCTGAAAAGATGCTTAGGCCTGAGCTTCGGCGGCTTTCAGCTTGTTGATGGCCTTGGCCAGACGGCTCTTTTTGCGGGCAGCAGCGTTCTTGTGCAGGGTAGAGCCTTTGGCGGCCTTGTCAATCAGGCTCTCGGCTTTCTGCTGCAACTGCTGGGCGTCGGCGCTGCCTTCTTGAACAGCAGCCACGGCCTTCTTGCTGAAGGTCTTGATGGTGCTCTTTTTGGAGCGGTTGCGCACACGGCGCTTCAGGCTTTGGCGGTGACGTTTCTGGGCGGAGGGGTGACGGAGTGCCATGGTGTTCTCTCTTTCTCCCGCGTGGATTGCGGGGCGGTCTCCAGGTCAAGTGCCGGGTAGGTCACCTGTGGAAACACGAACGCCGAGCGTGCTTGGTCTGCGGCGCGGAGCAGCGAAAACCCTTTTGGCTTCGGCTGCGCTGTTCCACCCCATGAGGGATAGACAACCTGAAAATTGTAGCGCCCAGGCCCGGCCTACGCAAGCCTCCCGCGCTAAGCTAAGGCATGACCGAGCCAGGCCCCGCCCCCTTAACTCCGGAGCATCCCGACTGGGATCAGGCGCGTGAAAAGCTGCTGGCCTACGCTTTTGCAGCCCTGTCGCGCCGGGCGCTGACCGAGGCGGAGTTGAGGCAGCGCTTAGAACGCCGCAGCGATCAGGAAATGCTGATTCAGCATGTGTTGGAACGGGTGCGCGAGTTGGGCTATCAGAATGACGCGGCGGTGGCGGAAAGCGAAGGGCGCCGGCGGGGAGTGGGGGAGTACCGAATTCGCCAGAAGCTCAAGCAGCGCGGGTTGGACGAAGAACTGATCCAGGAGACGCTGGAGGCGCGTGACCCGGAAGCCGAGGAGCAGGATGCCCGCGAGGGGCTGGCGCGGCGCTTAGGCGGCTTTGCCCGCAAGAAGAATCCGAAAGGCAGCGCCTACGCCTGGCTGACCCGGCGCGGCTACAGCAGTGATCTGATTCGCCGCTTGCTGGATGAGGTGGCCGATCAGTTGCCGGAACCGCAGCGGCCCCAGCGGGCGTCATCCCTGCGGCAATCCTCGTTCGGGCGAAGTGGTTGGGGGCGCAAAGACAGGGAGGGGTGAGGCGCAGTGCCGACTTGACCCCACCCGCTCCAGCGCCTTAGACTCAGACTCGGCCTTCGAGGCGTAGCGCAGCCTGGTAGCGCACTTCGTTCGGGACGAAGGGGTCGGAGGTTCGAATCCTCTCGCCTCGACCAGAGTCAGCCCCCACCTCCGCTGAGGGTGGGGGCTTTGCCATGGGCGGGTCAGCTCAGTTTGACGTCGTGCTCGCTGAGCAGCAGCACCGTTTCGCGGCCAAAGGGCCAGAGGCTGACGTGTGCGGCGTCCTTCGCCTCGCGGGCGAATTCCGGCAGCAGTGGCCAGCGGGTCTTCGGCGCAGCGTTCCACGCTGGAGCGCTGTAGGGGAGACCGGCCAGTTCCTTGGCACGTTCTATGGCCGTGTGCAGGTCGCCCAGCTCATCGACCAAACCGCGTTCCAGGGCGTCCGCGCCGCTCCAGATGCGGCCCCGGCCCAGGTCATCTACCTGCTCGTGGCTCAGGTTCCTTCCCTGCGCCACCCGGTCCACGAAGCGTTCATAGATCCCAGCGATCATTTTCTTGACCTGCTCGCGCTGACGGTCAGTGAAAGGATGGCTGGACAGGTACATCAGCGCTTCCTCGCGGCCCAGCTGCTCGGGGTTCAGACCGTGGCGGCGGTTGAATTCTTCGGTGACGGGACGACCTGCCACCACCCCGATGCTGCCCGTCACGGTATATGGGCTGGCCATCACCCAGTCGGCCGCAGCCAGTACGTAATATCCGCCCGACGCAGCCATATTGCCCATCACGGCCACCACTGGTTTCTTGCTGGTCAGCACCTCGCGCCAGATCAGGTCCGAAGCCAGCGCCGAGCCACCCCCAGAGTTCACGTACAGCACGATGGCTTTGGTCGTCTCGTCTTCCTTGGCGTGGCGCAGCGCCGCGATGACCGTATCCGACCCGGCGCTGGGACCGCCTGTGAACGGCAGCGGCAGGGGATTGTTCTTGCTGGTCCCGGTCACGATGTTGCCTTCCAGGGTGACCACCGCCACCCGGCCGGCTTTGCGCGGCGCAGGCGTGGGGAGCAAATCCAACACGGCGCTCAGCGGCTGGGTGGCGGGACCGATCAGTTCATCCTCGTAGGCCACTTTGGTCAGGATGCCGGCCTGGAAGGCTTCGTGAGCGTCGGTCAGGCCGCCTTCAATCCAGCCGCGCACCTGCGCCTCATCCTGACCGAGTGACTCGGCCACGTCGTGCACCCAGGCGTTTTCGCAGGCGTCCAAATAGGCCTGGAGCTGCTCGCGGTTGGCGTCGTCCATGTGATTTTCGCTAAGGGTCGTGAGCGCTGACTTGTACTCGCGAACGCGGAGGTTTTCGAAGCCGATGCCGTTTTTCTTCAGGAAATCCCCCAGGTACAGCTGCTCCAGCCCGAACCCGTGCAGGCCCACTTCTGCCGAGTCGGGAGCCACCAACTCACCCGCGCCGCTGGCGGCCAGCAGGCTGGTCATGCTGAGCTGTGGCAAGTAGGCCACCACCCGCTTTTTCTCGCCCAGGCGCGCCAGCATGTCACGGATAGACCGCGCCGCCGTGGCCGAAACCCTCAGATCGCTGAAGCGGAAAAGCACTCCGTGCAGCCAGTCCACTTCGGCCAGGATGTCCAGGCGCTGCTGAAGGGCTTCAAGGGTTTCGTCGCGCCTCAGCAAGGCCCGCAGCGGTTGCTGGGGCTGCCGCGCCGGGTAGTCGCCACGCAGGTCAATGACCACCCAGGTAGGGCGGCTCACCCCCTTGGGAAGATCACTGGAGCGGGGTAAAAAGGGAATATTGATGCTCATGGTTCAGGGTACGTGCCCAGAGTGAGGAAAGTTCCTGAACGGACTTTAGAGAAAGCTTTATGGCAGATGAAACTCTGCGGCCATGAGCTCAGATGAGAACATGCCACCGACAGTTTACAGGCGGCTTTGCTGTGTTGGACGCGGTTGCCCTGCTCATTTTGAAGGAGAAGTTCGAATTCCTATGTAAGAAATCAGTCAGCTGCATCATCAGATTGTAACTTTACTCATGTTTCGGAGTGGCACCTTGAATGGGTTCCGAAGACTTTGCCACTTCGGCTGGTCAACGGCCAGTCTGTCTCTGGTACGGCTTTCTATCTTCACGCCCGCATTCAATGAGAGGTAAGAACATGACCAAGCTTAATCAACTGACCGCCCTGACCCTGCTGACCGCCGCTGTGCTGATCGGCCCTGCCGCTGCTCAGACCGCCGCTCCTGTGACCGAGCCGGTGCCCGTGTCCGCGCCCATGGGGGAAGTCAGCGAAGACACCATGGACACCACAGCCACCGAAACGGTGGAACTGGAGAGCACCGAGACCAGCACTGCTCCAGGCAGCACGAATATGAGCACCACCATGTCCACGACGGCTGTAAGCACCACAGCTGCTCCTGCCAAGTTGCCAGAGTCCGCCTTGGCCGTCCGTCAGATTCTGGCCCGCCTGGGTCTGCTGAGTGGTCCCACGCCTGCGACCACCGCAGTGCTGACCGATGTGACCATTCCTGCCAGCCTGCAATCGCGCCTGCCCGGCGCCACCTGGACGCCAGCCGGCGGCCTGATGGTCAACGGGGTAGCGGTGTCCAGCTCGGCGGCAGTCAGCACGGACGGCATGGCTCCCGTGACCCCCTCCAGCATGGAAATGACTCCGGATATGTCCACTTCCAGCATGGACATGACGACGCCAGTCACCACCGAGCCCATGGTGACCCCTCCCAAGGATACCGCCACTCCTGCTCCTACCGACACCAGCATGACCCAGCCCATGGTCACGGAACCTGCCATGACGGAACCCGCAGTTGCTGAACCAACCGTGACCCCTCCGGTGGATATGACGGCTCCTGCTCCCACCACCGAGGCGCCTGCGCCGACGCCAGCTGCCACTCCTACCACTGACGCTCCGGCAACCGATACTGCCGAATTGGCCGAAGGCGACACCATCCTGAGCGCCCTGGAAGCCGAAGGACGTTTCGGTACTTTCCTGGAACTGGTGGAAATGGCCGACCTGCAAAGTGCCATCCTGGGTGACGATTACACCCTGCTGGTGCCCACCGATGCGGCCTTTGAAGCGCTGGACCCCGCCGTACTGGAAGCTGTCCGTGCTGACGCTGAGCTGGCTGGCTACATCCTGGGCTACCACGTGGTCCCCGGTCTCCATACCCCTGGCAGTGCTCCACTGACCAACGTATACAGCGAAACCCTGCCCGCCGACCTGAAGGTGAGCGGCGAAGCCATCTCCGCTGGTGGCAGCCAGGCCTTTGCCATTGATCAGGTCATCATTCCCACCGACCTGCAAGAGCAGAAATAAGCCTCTCTCGCCACTTCTACTCTCGCCTCTTCTACATAATGGCCCCCGAATGTGGGGGCCATTTTATTTTTGTGCGCTTTGTCCAAAGAGCGTGACCGCTTTAGGCGTCAGGGGTCCGGGCAGATGGTGGGAACGGCCAACGGTCTTGCAGTTCACGGAGTCCCTCGGCGCTGTCAATGTGCAGCTGCAGATGCGGAAAAGGAATCTCTATGCCGGCTGCCTGCAAGGCGGCCTTGGCCCGTTCACGAACCTGCATGGTGATGACCGGATAGGTGCTGATGTGATCCGGCGAGACCCAGAAGCGGATCAGGAGATCCACCGAACTGGCACTCAAATCGTGAACCAGAATCTGTATCGGGCGCTCGTGCAGGATGTCGGGCTGATTGCTGATGGCGTTCAGGAGTACGGCCCTGGCCCGCTCGACATCCGTCTTATAGGCCACGCCGACCACCAGGCTGACCCGCAGGGGCCCACACTGCGACAGGTTGGTGACCACCGATCCGGCCAGCTCCTTGTTGGGGATGGAAATGTATTCGTTGTCGCGGGTACGGATGCGGGTGGTCCGCAGTGTCAGGCCCGTGACCTGGCCCTCACGGTCTGCAGTGCGAATCCAGTCCCCAATACGAAACGGGCGGTCCAGCAACATGGTGATGCCACTGATGAAGTTGGCGAGGATGTCCTGGGCGGCAAATCCGACCGCCAGACCCACGACCCCCAGGCCGCCCAGGATCGGCAGAAGATTGATACCGAACTGCGCGAAGATCATATAGATGCCCAGGGTGACCCACAGGATGCGGGCCACGTTGTTCAGCAGCAGGGTTAGGCTGGTATCCAGGTTCCAGCGGTTGGCCTGGCGGTCCAGGAAAAAGCGCAGTGCGCTCCACCCGGTCAACAGTAACAGGAACAGCAGATAGACCCGCAGCACCGGACCGGCATAGTTGGTGATGCCAGGCGTGACGGCCAGCACCGAGATGGTCGCCAGCATCAACAAGGTCAGCTTGAGGAGAATGTCCAGGAAATGCTGGACCATAGAGCGGCGCTCTGGATCCTGGAGCGTCCGCCGAGTCACGGCCAGCATCAAGCGGCGTGTCCCGGCATACAGCAGCCAGTACACCGCTGCGATCACCAGGGCAATCAGTAGCGCTGGGCCGTACAGTTCCAGACTCGCCAGCGCCAGTCGCCAATTCTCGGCCAGAACTCCGCGCAGGCCGTCCCAGCCCAGGAGGTATGACGTGTTGTTCCAGTCTGGTTCGGTGGTCACGAGTACCTGCATTATGGCCCGGATAGGACAGGGGGCTGGCCCAGCCTGCCGTAAGATGGGGCATGTTACAAGACGTTTGGTTGGCCATAGACGAGTACCGCTATGCCGACGCAGAAGAGCTGCTGCGCCGAGACGAGGACCTGCTGGTGTCCCGCGCCGGGCAGATGGCGCTGGGCTATATCTACGCCCATACCGAGCGCCCGGATGAGGCGAGGGAGGTGTTTGCCCGGCTGCGCGAGCAGCACCGGGGCGACGACTGGGAGCATATCGCCGTGCATCAGTTGGGCCGCACCGAGCGGCTGGCCGGGCAGTACCGCGCTGGCCTGGAGCTGCTGGCCCAGGAACGTGACATGATCGCTGGCCTGGACGAAAATGCCCACGAGCGGGCGGTCAATGCGCTGGAAACAGGCATCTGCTATCTGCACCTGACCGAACTGGGAGAGGCGCGTGCCTGGCTCCAAGACGCCCTCCGCCGCGCCGAGCGCCATGAAGACCCCGAAGTGGCGGGCCGTGCCGAGCGCTTCTTGGGTGAACTGGCCCTGCAGCAAGACAACCGCTACGCCGCGCAGGAGCACTTCACGCGGGCACTGACCTTTTTCCGGGAATCCGAAGACGAGTACGCGCAGCAAGAAATCCAGACTCGCCTGACTGAATTGGAGGGACAACCTCAGGCGTAATGAATGCGGAGGTGGGGGCTGGCAGAGTGGTCGGCCCTCAGCCAGCGTTCTGCTGGCCCGATCACCAGAAGTCATCCGGAAAGTGGGATATGGGGCCTAGTGACAGCCATTATCTACTCGCCCTGCCCAGGTAGAGGAATGGAGACGCGGCCATCTCCATTCCTTTACCTGGGCAGACTTTAGCCTCAGCGGTCCAGGCGGAAGATATTCAGGTCTGCCCGGTCCTGAGCGTCGGCGCCCAGAATATGGGCGGTCAGCAGCCGCGCTGCCTGCACGCTGTAGGTAATGCCGTTGCCACCGTAGCCCAAAGCGAACAGCAACCGCTTTTTTCCCGGCTGCGGCCCAATGTACGCTAGCCCGTCTTTCGTCTCCCCGAAGGTGCCAGCCCAGCTGAAGGCGATTTCAGTGTCGAGCTGGGGTTGCAACTGGCCCAATGCTTTGTGCAGGCGCTGGGCTCTACTCTTCAATCGGCGCTCACGTCGCTCAGGCGAGTGGAAGGGGTCGTCCTCGCCGCCGATAATGATGCGGCGGTCCGGCGTGGTGCGGGCGTACAGATAGGGCCGGGCCGTTTCCCAGATGAGGCAGCCGGTAGGCCACAGTTCGGTATCTTCGGCCAGCGGCTCTGTAGCCAGCGCATACGAGTTCTTGAGCCTGGCCAGGCGGTGTCCCAGAAACTGCTCGGCTTCGTAGCCAGTGGCGACAATGACCCAGCCGGCCTGCACTTTCGGTCCCCGGTCGGTGTGGAGGGTCCAACTGCTGCGCCCCTCTTCCAACTGGGTGACCGTGGTGCGGTCAGTGATGAGGCCGCCACGCTGTGCCACTCGGGCCAGTAGGCCGTGTGCCAATCGGTAAGGGTCAACCTCGGCGCCGTCCGGGGTAAAGAGAGCCGCTGGAGCTTTGATGCCAAAGCGGGTGTACAGTTCTCGGCTACTGAGGTACTCGCTGTTCAGCCCAGCTTCCTCGCGGGCCTGTTGCTCACGTTCCAGCATCCGGCCATCCCGGCGTAATGAGGCGTAATACAGGCTCCCATTGCGCCCGAAGCCGCAGCCATCAGGCAGTTGGCGGCAAAGTTCCCCCACCAGATCTATAGCGTCCCGGCAGAGGTGATAGGCACGGTCTGCCGGGCCTTGTCCGATCATGTCCCGCAGCTCGTGCAGGTTGGTGTCAATTTCGAACTGAAGCAGCGCTGTACTGGCCGAGGTTGACCCGGATGCCACATCCCGCCGGTCCAGCACCGCCACGCTCAGGCCCGCGTGGGTCAGGGCGTCGGCCAACAGCGCTCCGGTGATCCCTGCGCCAATGACTGCCACATCCACAGCCGTATCAGCGCGCAGAGGCGGGTAGGTCTGAATCAGTCCATTGTCGGTCGGCCAGAAGGCCCGTCCATCACGTAGATCCACAGATGCTCAGCCGCACCGGAAGGGAATGGGAATAGGGCCACAGCAGAATACGCCGCGCATTCCAGCTTGTGGGGAGACGCTCCTCGCCAGTGGTGCGCCGTGCAGAATGGCGTCGTGGGCGGCGCGGCACTGCCGGAACTGCGCGGCGATGTCAGCCTGGCCTGTCCTGAGGCCCTGAGTACGGATGATCCGACTCACCGCTGCCGAACAGCTTTCACCGCCATGCAGCGCGGCGCACGCGCAGCGAAAGCCCTTATAGGGGGAGAGATAACGCTGATATAGACGGATGGCTTCCAAGGCCAGCCGGTCGGCGCTGGGAGCAGGATGCACACGCATGGTCATGCTCCGCAGTTTAAGCTCAGAGCGGAGATTCTGCGCGAAGTGAGCGTTTATCAAAGGCTGGGGATGCGGCCCAATGGGGACCAAGTGGGGAGCTTAAAGCTGCGCTGTCCCATCCAGTTCCATGGCTTGCCGGAAACTGGCCACATCGGTAAACAGTCGCGCCTGCCAACCAGCGGCCCGCGCTGCCGTCACATTTTCTGCACTGTCATCCCAGAAGATGACGTCCTGGGGTGGCTTCCCCAATTGCTCGGTCACGGCAGCGTAGTATGCGGCACTTGGCTTGCGGTGCCCCACCGCGTAGCTCGCGAGATGGCCGTCTACCAGTTCTTCCAGCCCCGACTCGCGCAGCAAGTGAGCGGTACGGTGTGCTTCTTGATTGGTCGCCAGGTAGATCCGCCAGCCCAGAGTGCGTAACTCGCGTACGGCGTCCAGCATCGGCGTGTGTGGGCGGTTCTCGTAGTCCAGCCACTCGCGGTAAAAGTCCTGTGGCGTACCCTCGCGGCCTATCTGGTCCATAAAGTCAGGCAGATGGTCCAGCAAATCACTTTGGCCAGTGGACGCGGACTGGAACGGCCCCGCGAAAAACTCGCGGACTGGCCCGGATTCAAAGCGCGAGCAGTAAAAGT
The DNA here is from genome assembly GCF_020889625.1 of Deinococcus radiophilus. Classification (GTDB taxonomy): domain Bacteria; phylum Deinococcota; class Deinococci; order Deinococcales; family Deinococcaceae; genus Deinococcus; species Deinococcus radiophilus. The sequence goes on along the minus strand of NZ_CP086380.1, from coordinate 1,072,238 downwards.
CTGGAAGCTCGATCAGCACGCCGTCCACATCCAGCAGCAGAATCTGGGTCTTTGGATTCACGGCGGTCAGTCTAACCGGACGCAGGCGCTTACGGACCGTGAGGCCAGCGGTCTGGAAGTTTTTCACCCCTCCTCCGGGCGGTACAGCTGCGGCGGAAAGCTCTGGCGCGCCGCCCCACTTGTCACGTATTCGCTGCGGCCCAGGTAAATGGCCGCCTGCCCGACAAACAGCCGCCGCTCGTCGTACTGCGCGGGGTCAAAGTGCGTGCGCTGCACCTGTCCCACAAACAGGTCGTGGTCGCCTACCGGCAGCGTGGCCGTGAGGCGGCAGTGGTAGGCCAGATACGCCTCCCGCAGTGCCAGCGGCTGCTCCGGCAGCGGGGTCAGGCCCAGCGCCGCGAACTTGTCCGCCCCGTCGTGCAGGCTCAGCACGCCGCCGCCCTGAATGGCGCGGGCCTGCTTGGCAGGCACAAAGTTCACGCCAAACTCGCCGCTGGCGGCAATCAGCCCATAGGTGGCCCGCTCCCGGCCAATCGCTACGCCGTAGAGCGGCGGTTCGCTGCTCAGGGCGGTGTGCCAGCCTGCCGCCATCACGTTGCGCTGACCCTGATAGATTGCCGTCACCAGCGCCACGGTGCCGGGATAGTAGCCAAAAAAATCTGCGGACGTTTCGCTGAGCATGGCTCACTTTAAGGTGGGGAGAGGAAGTCAGGGACTCACTGGCCCATCAGCTGCCGCAGTTCTTCCGGCGTGTACGGCGGGCTTCGCCGGTGCAGCATGGTGTGGCAGTTGGGGCAGACTGGAAGGAGATCCCTGACCGGATCAACCTCATATTCTCGCTGCAAGTCAGCCAGTGGGCGTAGGTGGTGGACTTGCAGATACCCCCGCGCGACCTCGCCGTACACCTGGGTTAGATCGGTTTTGCACACCTGGCAGGTGTGTCCGTAATGATCCAAGCAAGCGGCTCTGGCGGCCTGATTGCGCTCGTAGGCGTTAACATACACCCGCCGAACTGCGCCTTCTGCGTAGGTCTGGGCTTGCGCGGCCGGAACCTCGCCCCACTCACTGACCACGCCAGTTGCCGCCTGCCAACCCAGCCCCAGCAGTGCGGCCTTCAATTGTGGGCGTAACGTCCAATAAAAACGGCCATCCTGCCACTTTCCAGTAGCGACGTAGCGCCACCAGTGGGGATCACCGTCATCTGCATTCGGAAGCGGTCCCAGCGTGGACGCAAACTTGCGGGAGAGTTCGCCTATGCGCAGGTTCGCTGCACTCCATCCTCCAGGCAGGGCGGCGGCTTCGGCCAGCGAGTGAGCGGTGAGCGTATGCGAAGGCGCATCTAAGAAAGCCTGCAATACCCGCCGGTTGGTGTCCGTCAGGCGCATGTTGGCTAGGGCGTACTCAAACTGTTCGGACGGCCATTCGTATGACATGTTTCACCCTCAAATCAGAAACCCCCACCCATCACGGGCAGGGGCCAGTTGACACCTCGCTGATTACCGCCCTTCACCCGCCAGGTGCAGCCAGGTACTCAACACGCTGTCGGGGTTCAGGCTGACCGAATCGATGCCCTGATCCATCAGCCACTGGGCCAGCGCGGGGTGATCGCTGGAGCTCTGACCGCAGATGCCCACATATTTGCCCCTGGCTTTGGCGGCCTTGATTGCCATGCTCATCAGGCTCAGGACGGCTTCGTTCTGCTCGTCGAACATATCAGCCACCAGTCCCGAGTCGCGGTCTAGCGCCAGGGTCAGCTGCGTCAGGTCGTTCGACCCAATCGAGAAGCCGTCGAAGTGCTCCAGGAACTGATCGGCCAGGATGGCGTTGCTCGGCACTTCGCACATCATGATGACCTTGAGGTCGTTCTCGCCCTGCTTCAGGCCATTGCTGCGCAGGATGTCCAGGATGCGCACGCCCTCGGCCACGGTCCGCACAAAGGGAATCATCAGCTGCACGTTGGTCAGGCCCATGTCGTCGCGCACTTGGCGCATGGCCTCGCACTCCAGGCGGAAAGCTTCGGCAAAGTCGTCGCTGCGGTAGCGGCTGGCGCCCCGGAAGCCGATCATGGGGTTTTCCTCGGTCGGCTCGTAGCTTCCCCCGCCGATCAGGTGGGCGTACTCGTTGCTCTTGAAGTCGCTCAGGCGCACGATCACCGGCTTGGGCGCAAAGGCGGCGGCGATGCTGGCGACCCCTTCGGCCAGTTTCTCGCGGAAAAAGTCGCGCGGGCTATCGTAGCCGGCGGTCTTTTCCTCGATCAGGGCCTTGACGTCGTCCGGCACATTCGGGTAGTCCAGCAGGGCGCGGGGGTGAATGCCGATCACGTTGGAAATCACGAACTCCACGCGGGCCAGGCCCACGCCTTCATTCGGCAGCGCCGCAAAGGAAAAGGCGCGGTCCGGCGAGGCCACGTTCATCATGATTTTCATGCCGACTTCGGGCATGGCGTCCAGCTCGACGCGGTTCAGCTCGAAGTTCAGCTGGCCCGCATACACATACCCGGTGTCGCCCTCGGCGCAGGAGACGGTGACCTCCTGGCCGCTTTGCAGGTCACGGGTGGCCGTGCCGCTGCCCACCACCGCTGGAATCCCCAGCTCGCGGGCGATGATGGCGGCGTGACAGGTGCGCCCGCCCCGGTTGGTCACAATGGCGCTGGCCCGCTTCATGACGGGTTCCCAGTCGGGGTCGGTCATGTCGGCCACCAGCACGTCACCTTCTTGCACGCTTTCCATCTGGCTCAGGTCGCTGACCACCCGCACCACGCCTGCGCCGATGCGGTTGCCCACGGCGCGGCCCTCAACCAGCACCTCACCCTGCTCTTTCATCTCGAAGCGTTCCAGGGTGCGCCCGGCGCGGCTCTGCACTGTTTCCGGGCGGGCCTGGAGGATATAGATCTGGCCGTCGCGTCCGTCCTTACCCCACTCGATGTCCATCGGGCGGCCATAGTGATTCTCGATGGTCACGCACTGGCGGGCCAGCTCGTGCAGGTCTTCATCGTTCAGCGAAAAGGCGGCTTGCTCGGCGGCGTCCACATCCACCGTCTGTACCCCGCCCGCGTCGGCGTAGATCATTTTCTTTTGCTTGCTGCCGCGCGTGCGGCGGATCACGGCTTTTTTACCCTGGGCCAGTGCGGGCTTGTACACGAAGAACTCGTCGGGGTTCACCGCGCCCTGCACCACCATTTCACCCAGGCCGTACGAGGAGGTCACGAACACCGCGTCACGGAAGCCGCTCTCGGTGTCCAGGGTAAAGGCCACGCCGCTGACGCCAAGGTCAGTGCGGACCATCCGCTGCACGCCCGCCGAGAGCGCCACCTCGGAGTGCTCGAAGCCCTGGTGGACGCGGTACGAAATGGCCCGGTCGTTGTACAGGCTGGCGAACACCAGCCGCACGTATTTCAGGACATCGTCAATGCCGCGCACGTTGAGGAAAGTTTCCTGCTGGCCCGCGAAGCTGGCTTCGGGCAGGTCCTCGGCAGTGGCGGAGGAGCGCACGGCCACGTCCACCTCGTCGCCCAGGCCCGCATAAGCTTCGCGGATGGCGGCTTCCAGCGGCGCAGGCAGCGCAGCTTCTTCCACGAGGGTGCGGATTTCGGCTCCGGCGCGGGCCAGCTCAGCCACGTCGTTCACGTCCAGGCCGCTCAGGCGATCATTGATCCGCTCCTCAATGCCGTTCTCGCGTAGGAAGAGCCGGAAGGCATCGGCGGTGGTCGCAAAGCCGCCGGGTACGCGTACATCGGCTTCGGCCAGCCCCTGAATCATTTCACCGATAGAAGCGTTCTTGCCGCCGACAATTTCGACATCGGTCATCTGCAGGGTTTCAAAGGGGCGAATCATATCCATAGCGAGTAGTCTCCTCATGTTTCGGGCCAGAAGTAGGCTAGCTGAACCTGCTGACAGCCGGAAAGTAGGTTGAATTGATGATTTGAGTAGTGTGACTCGGCCCTATTCTAGCCCAAGCGCTGACAAGCACTTGACCCGTTATCCCGCGACTCTGGACCTGCGGCTCATGGCCTACGCTAGCCTAGAGCATGACCCTTCCCAGGCACGTCATCGTGGTTTCCGATCACACTGGAATCACCGCCGAAAACATGGCCCGCGCCCTGCTGGCGCACTTTCCAGACGAGGACCTGACCTACGCGCTCCGGTCTTTCGTGGATACTCCTGACAAGGCGCAGGCCGTTGCGCACGAGGTGGCCGTGTTGGCTGAACAAGAGCCGCGCCCCTTGCTGTTTACCACCATCACTGTGCCGGAGGTGCTGGAGTGGCTGCGCGAGGCTCCGGCAGTTCATTTTGATCTGCTGAGCCAGAGTGTGGACCGCCTAGAAGCCGAATTCGGCAGCCAGGCGACCCGTTTACCAGGCCGCTTTCACGACATGACCGATCAGCAGGGCTATCTGCGCCGCATGGAGGCGCTGGATTTTGCCTTGGCGACAGATGACGGTGTGGGCGACAAGCAGTATGGCCTCGCCGATGTCATTCTGGTCGGGGTTTCTCGCGCAGGCAAGACGCCGACCAGTCTGTTCCTGGCCCTTAATCACGGGGTTCGCGCCAGCAACTATCCGCTGGCCGAAGACGATTTCGAGCAACTCAGCCTGCCCCGGCCCCTGGAAGCCCACCGCGCCAAGCTGTTCGGCCTGACGATTGATCCCCGGCGGCTACACGCCATCCGCACCCAGCGCAAGGCGGGCAGCCAGTACGCCAGTCTGGAACAGTGCGAGTACGAGGTGCGCCGCGCCGAGCGGCTGTATGCGCAATGGAAAATCCCCGTGCGGGACACCACCAGCTCTAGCGTGGAGGAAATCGCATCGGGGATTTTGAACTATTTGCGCTAAAGGCAAAAAGCACGGGCATTTGCGCCCGTGTCTTTTTAACGACTCATTGCTGCTGCTGAACGAAAACGGCGTAATCGTTATATGGGAAGTATTCTACTGCTCCAGTCACCAGATCCTGAACAAGGAAGCCAGCTGCGTACTCGCCCTCTGCAATGAAGGTTCGCCCGTAGCTAATGGACTGCTCTGGTTTGACAATGGATGAGTTCAAGAAGCCGAGCTCTTCGTCATTGCTGTTGTAAACAACGGTCATGACGCGCACAGGGTTAATCCGGTTTCCAGTCAGTGTCCAGGATGCAGAAGGGGGAGTGAACTTACTCTTTGGGTCTTCACCTCCCTTTGTAGGTTCTGCTGGATCCAGCCCCACAATCTCAGCCACTCCGCGGTCCACCGTGACCGGCATTTCGCGGGTGTTCTCGTTCCCCGCCTGGTCACGGGCGGTCAGGCGCATCACATAAGCACCGTTGGGCAGCAGCGGCTGACCGTCCATCAGGAAGCCGATGTTCAGCAGGCGCTGATGCACTCCAGCTCCACCAACCGGAATCTGATACTGGTAGGACGCAGAGTTGGCCTTGCTCGTGCAGTCCGAAACCACCGTGGTGTCACAGGTAAAGGTCAGTAGGGCTGCCGCAATAGCGTCACTGTCCGAAATTTGGAGGGCCACGGCGCTCCTCCGGCTCAGGACGGGGCGTTCCACTCCCAGCTCACCATAGAAAGCTGGCATCAGGATGTTCAGCGCTGGAGCCTCGGTAGAGCGGATGTTATTGGTGACGTTGGCCGTGTCTTCTACCGTGCGGGTGAAGTTCTCACCTTGTAAGGTCACGTCCAATGAGGCACGGATGGTGTAATCCGTAACCACAAACTGGGCGTCCGTAAAGTCCACGGTAGTGCTGGCCTGCCACAGTCCACGGCTGGACTGGCGCAGAGGAGCTTGACGGGTGGTCACCAATTGACCGCGCTCGTCGAAAATCTCCAAGGTCACTTCCTGGGTTCCCAATGTGACAGGCGTGTTCTCTTCCTTGAGCTGTACGGTAATGGTGGTTGGTCCGCGCACCACACCGCCGTCACTGGGAGAGACGATGGACAGGGTAGGTGCAATGTTGTTTTTAACGGTGGTCACAAGGTTTGAACTGGTGCCACGCTTGCCTGCAGTATCTACCGCAACAGCCCGCAAGGTTAGATTCCCATCGGGATACTTGGTCGTATCAATGCTGAAGGTGGGGTTCTCGTTGTTGGCGACATAGGTGGTGGTGTCTACGATACCGCGGGCATCTGTCACTTCGAGGATGACACGGTCAATTTCAGCGCCAGCGGCCAGACCGGCCGATACCGTCACACTGAGGATGTCGCTGTAAGGAGCGTCATCAAGATTATTGATGCGGATGATCGGTTGAGGCGCGGGCAACTCGGTAGAAGTACCGGAGTAAGTGACTGTGAAAGCCTGCTCAGTCACGTTGCCTACCCGGTCTGTCACCCGCACGGTGTAGTTGAACGTTCCCGCGCTTGGAGGAATCACTTCGGCATTCAGGGTGCCGCTTCCTTCTCCCAGCAAGGTATTGCCCTGGAACAGCTGGATGAGCGCGGTGCCCGTATTGTCTTTGGCCGTAACACTGACCTGCATGGGCACATCGGTGGCGAGGGTCACGGTCCCACCATTCTGCACAGGTTTGCCGTTGACCATGACACTACTCAAGGTGGGAGCTGTAGCGTCTACGGTAAAGCTGTAAGTGGCGCTGGTGCGTTTGCCCATGCTGTCGGTGGCCGTCACAACCAGATTGTGCTGGCCAGCAGTCAGTTCGCTGAAGCTGAGGTTAAAAGTGCTCCTGATTTGATCGGCACTGAGTGTTCCACGGCGTTCGTTGGCGGTACCAGCGTCCAAGACCCAGCCCACCGCTGTGATCTTGTCATCGTCCGAGACGCGGACCGGAACAGTAACGTTAGGTGAGGTCACAGTGGGAGCGTTGACGAATTTGACGATAGGTGCACCGTTGCTGCCGGAGCCAGGGCCATTGCCCGTACCCAGATCGGGAGTGCCGCCCCCACAGCTGGCCAGCAGCAAAGGTACGGTGACAAAGGCCGCCATTAGTTTTTTCTGCAGGATCATGGTTGTTCCTCTACAAGTTCGCGGTTGCATTCGGTCCCGATATCGGCATTGGTGAATGCCGGTGAGCTCCAGCTACGGTTCAGGTCATCAAAGCCACGGAAGGAAATTCGCATGGAAAGGTTCTCGCACTCATCCGCTACGTAGTAGTTTTGGTTGAGCTGTTCCACCACGCCTTGTTTGATCAAAGCCACACTATCGGGAAAGGCAACCTGCCGGGCCACAGCGGTCTTGTCGGCCCCAGCGCACTGGTCGGTATCACCGGTGGGGCAAGCGTAGCCGCCAGGCACCCGGAAGGACAAGCCATTCCGGCTATAGCTGGCGTCATTGCCACCAAAGCGGCTGCCTGCGCTGTCAAGGGCCTCAACGGTATAGCTGGTCACCGTAACACCTAGGCTACCCGGCGCAACGCTGAACTTTAGCGTGGGTTGAGTGATTTCAGAGCGGTATCCGAGGTAAGTGCCCGTTTCTTTGCCGTATTCCTGCGTTAGATCTATTAAGCCTGCTGTGGCGAGGCCAGGCACCACCTGAGTTTGTGCCCCAAAGGCCATCCCATCAGGGTTACAAGCGGTCAATCCCAGAGCGAGGACCAGGAACATACTTGCTTTTCTCATACTTCCTCCACGGCGGGTGACTTCGGATCATGCGTGTAGTACGCAAGGCGCTTCATGCCCGCTAAAAAGTCAACATTCTCGACAGTCACATTATGCCAGGTCTTTGTCTTACCAACATCTTTTTCATTTTCACTGAGTGGGGGCCTGAGGACGATGGGTGCAAAGTTGAGAATGCTGGTAATCCCGGCCTGGACGAGCTTTTCAGCGGTAGCCTGTGCACGTTCAGGAGGCACGGTGAGGAAAGCCATTTTCACGCCACGTTCATGGACGAAGGAAGGAAGCTGACTCATATGAAGGATGGGAAGATTGCCGATAGACGTTCCGACCACCTGTGGGTCGACATCAAATAAACCAACGTACTCGAACTGGTATTCGGCAGCAACCGGGAAGTTGGCAATGGCGTGACCTAAGCGGCCCATGCCGACCACGATGACCGGCCAGTGGAGGTTCAGCCCCAGGGCGTCAATAATTTCCCGCTTGAGCAAGGCGACGGAGTAGCCCATCCCGCGTTTCCCGAAACGGCCAAAGTAGGCCAAATCCTTACGAACCTGAAAAGCAGTGACCTGGGCACGTTCGGCCAGGTCACTGGAACTGGTTCTGGGTTCTCCCGCCAGCTCCAGCTCCTCAAGAATCCGCAGATAGGTGACCAAGCGGCTGACGGTGGCCGAGGGGATGGTCAGAGCTCGCTCTTTTTTCATAGAAAGGCCATTCTCATCTCTGTGTTTAGCGGAGGCGGAAATGATCGTAACCGCTGGCATCCAGTCGGGCTTCGGCACCTGCGACTTCGTTAGGCGCAAAGGGACCGATGATGACGCGGACCCGCTCGCCTTCCGGCGCATTGACGCTGGGATTGAATCCCTGTCCTTGCAGATCGCTGACCAACTGCTGGGCACGGTCGGCGTCGTCGAAGGCTCCGACTTGCAGGTAAACCGGGCCGGTGGCGGCTGCCGGTGCCGGCGTAGCTGGTGTGGGAGCAGGTTGCGCGGGAGTGCTCTGGGCCGGCGCTGGGGTGCTCTGAGTGGGGGCCGGAGCAGCAGGCGTTGGCGCGGGAGTCGCCGGACGGGGCGCTGGCTGAGCGGGTGCTGGAGCCGGGGTCGCGGGCTGCGGTGTCGGGGTCGGAGCTGACGTACTGGGCCGTGGCGTCGGTACAGGTGCTGCAGCTGGTGCACGTGGGGCAGGTGCTGGTGTAGGGGCACTGGTAGTCGGCGTGCCAGGTGCCGGAGCATCGGGAGTTGGAGCAGGTGCCGTAGCCCCAGGGCGGGGAGCAAAGAGAGCCGCGCCGGGGTAGGCCCGCTGGATGTCTGCCAGTGCCCGCTGCGCGGCAGCTGAGTTCTCGAAGGGGCCGACCTGGGCCACCACCTGATCGCCCAGGTCAATGGAGTACACGGTGTAGCCCAGGGCCGCCACCTGCGCGGTCCGCTGAACAGCCTGCGCCGAAGTGCCAAAGCCGCCCAGACTGATACGGTATTCGTTGCGGTTGGGAACTCGGCTGGCGCTGGTCGGTACGGCGCCACCAGGACGCGGTGTCACGGCTGCGCTGGCGGCAGGGGCAGGAGTCGTTTCGGTGGATGGCTCGGTGCTCGTCGCTGGCTCTGGGTCGGTGATGGTCGGTGCCGCCTCGGTTTGAGCAGGTGCGGGCGTAATTTCGACATCCGGCTGCTCAGGTTCCGTCACTTCGGGAGCTTGGGTCACACTGGGTTCCCCGTCTTCCTCCTCACCCTCAACACCACTCTCTTCGCCGGCTTCATCACTTGTGGTGGTGGTTTCGGTGGTCTGAGTGGTCGTGGTGGTTGCGGTGCCTGGCGCAGCCGGAATGGCTGGGGCGGTTTCGACCTGGGTGACTGCGGTGGTGGTTTCGGCGCGATTCTGTCCGAACAGCAGCGTGGCGAATCCGATGAGTAGCCCCAGAACGACCAGGCCGATCAGGATGTCAGGCCAGCGGCTGCGCCCCTGAAGGCGACTCATTCCAGTGCTCCACGGGCAGCAGCGCTTCCCAGCTCGGCGGCGGTTCCCAGGGTGCGGCGGGCATCGGCTGCGCGTCCCTGTTCACGCTGGGCCAGTCCCAGGACATACCAGGCCTGAGCATTTCCAGGCGTCTCTGTGACGAGTGCTTGCAAGATCACCTCGGCTTCGGCAGCCCGGCCAGAGGCCAGCAGAGCCGATCCTAGATTCAGGCGGGCCAGCGGTGCAGGGTCCAGGCTGACGCTCTGGCCCAGTGCTTCAGCGGCAGCGGTGTAGTTGCCCAACTGGTATTCACTCAGTCCCAGCCACAGCCAGGTTTCGGCAGTCGGCAGGCTAGAGGCGCTGGCCCGCAGCAGGTTGGCGGCTGAAGCGTAGCGGTCGCTGCGGTAGTCCAGCAGGCCCAGAACCAGTTCGGCGCGGGCGCGGCTCACGGCGTCAGGCTCCAGGTTCAGAGCCAGCTCAGCGTCGCGGCGGGCTTCGGCGTAGCGGTTCAGACGCAGGCGCAGCGTGGCCAGCTCGGTGCGGTAGGCGGCGCTGCGCGGTTCCAGCAGGGCAGCTTCGCGGTAGGCCTGCAAGGCCTGCTGGGTCTGCCCAGCGCGGCTGCGTAGATTGCCCAGCAAGGCCCAGGCGCCAGCGTCTTTGTTGTTTAGGCGCACGCCCTGAGCGGCAGCCGTCACGGCTTCATCCAGCTGGCCGACCACGCCCAGCAGGGCAGCGCGGCGCAGCAACAAAGGAGCGCGGCTGGCCGGGTCGGTGGTGGTCGCCAGAACGCGGTCCACTTCTCCCAGACCGCGTTCCGGCAAGCCCTGGGCCAGATAGATATCGGCCAGCAGCAGCGCCGCGCTGACCTGGGTCTGAGCACTGCCCAGCGCCTGATAAGCTCCGGGAAGTGCGGCCACGCCCTCGCCGAGCAGGGCTTGGGCCTGGGCCAGGCGCAGCTGCAGTTCCGCATCGCCAGGGGCCAGCGTGACCATTTCGCCCAGCGTGGCCCGTAGGCCAGCCCAGTCCTGGGCGCGCGCCTGCTCGGAGGCCAAAGCGTCTAGCACATAGAGCTGTACGTCTTCGTTGCCAGTGGTCTTGGCCAGTTGAGCGGCCTGCTCAAAGTAGCCACGTGCAGCCGTATAGTCCGCCGCCTGCACGGCCAGCACGCCTAGGTTGTAGGGGCCTTCAAAGCGGTTAGGAGCCAGTTGCACCAGCTGGCCCAGCTCAAAGCGGGCCGCTTCGGTCTGTCCCTGGGCCAGCAGGGCCAGTGCCAGCCCGAAGTGGGCTTCGGGGTGACGGTAATTCTGGGAAATGAGGGCTTCGAAGGCACTGCGGGCCGCCCCGGCGCCCCCCTGTTCCAGAGCGGTGTAGGCGCCTTGCAGTGCAGTGCGTTGCTCGCCCGTGAGCGGCAGGTATTCCGGCTGGACGGCCGGGGTGCCTGTAGCGCTCACTGCAGCAGGGGCCAAGACACCTGCCTGGGCGGCCTGCTGGCCTTCCATGATGCCGTTCAGGCGCTCTTGAACCTGTGGCACGATATTGGTGCCCGGTCCGCTGATGCTCTGCAGGGTGTTGTTCACGCCAATGGCAGCCGAGGTGTCGATCAACGTTTGCGCCGAGCCACTGCCCAGCAGGGCGGCACTCCATCCAAGCGCCAGGGTCAGGTAAGAAATCTTCATATATCGCATAGAGCCTCCTGTGACGGATAATCAGGCTCAGGCTATCATCAAGAAATCACAAATCTGTGAAGATGTTTTCGCGTCTCTGAGAAGCAGGTCGGCACTCAGGTGGTCGGCCCAGTAAGCGTTGGAGCAGACTGGAGACGTGTCCTTATTTGCTGTGCCCGTCAGTGAACTGCTTTAGGCTGACGCTATGAACCCTGCTTCCCTGGACCTTGCCGCCGCCCGTCAAGTCCTTCAGTCAGCGGCCCATGTCGCCGTGCTGACCGGAGCTGGGGTCAGTGCGGCCAGCGGTATTCCCACTTTCCGCGAGGCCCAGAGCGGCCACTGGGCACGGTTCCGGCCCGAAGACCTGGCCAGCCCACAGGCGTATGCCCACGACCCTGATACGGTCTGGGCATGGTACGCGGGCCGCTACCGCGACGTGTCTGCGGCGCAGCCTAACGGGGGCCATACCTGGCTGGCCGAGCTGGAGCGCCGCAAAGGGGCTGGATTCTTTCTGGCAACCCAGAATGTAGACGGCCTGCACGCCCGCGCCGGCAGCGGCAGCCTGGGTGGTCGGCTGGTCGAACTTCACGGCAATCTGTCGCAGGCCCGTGACGAGGTAACCGGCATCATTCATAGTCTCCCGGCCCCCGCTGACTTGATTCTGCCGCCGCGGTCCCCAGCGGGCCACCGCATGCGTCCCCATGTGGTGTGGTTTGGAGAATTCTTGCCGGAAGACGCACTGGCTGCCGCCGAGCAGGCGTTTGCTGAAGCGGAGGTGGCCCTGATTATCGGGACCAGCAGTGTGGTGTATCCGGCAGCGGGACTGGCCCTGGAAACGCTGCGGGGTGGGGGGCGGGTGATCGAGATCAACCCAGAGGCTACCGAGCTGACTCCGGCTGCCAGTCTCAGCCTGCGAATGGGAGCGGAAGAGGGGTTGGCGGCGCTGCTGGAGGGCGTGGATGAACTCAGTTAAGAGGTGAGGCCAGAGCCGACTTATGGGCTCCGCGCCGAAGTCACTCCCGGCTCACACTGCGCTGCCTGTCCGCCCGCTATACTTCTGCGATTGTCTGGCGGCTCTTGTTCCGCCCGCTTGCCCGCTGATTTTTTCTCCCATCCCGGCCCTGCCAGAAAGGAGCCACCATGACGGCTCAGACCCTCCCCGTGCCCGACACCGAAATTTTTCCGGCCCGCATCAAATCTCTGGAGCCGTATGGCCCTGCTGAAAAGGCCGGAATACAACCGGGTGACATGCTGCTGCGTATGAATGGTCAGGCCGTAACCGACGTGCTGGCCTACCGCCGCATCCTGACCGAAGGCGACGTGGAGCTGGAAATCGGGCGTCCGGCGGCGCTGCAGCCGGTGCCGTTCGGGATGCCGGGGATCGGCAAGGACAAGACCTGGCGACCCGTGGGTCAGCCGCCGCTGCCTGAGTTCGATCAGGTGTTCACGTTTACCGTGAGCTGGGAAGACCCTGGCATTGAGTTTGAGGACGTGCTGTTCGATGGCATCAAGAAATGCGCCAACAAGTGCGATTTTTGCTACATCCACCAGATGCCCCGTGGCTTCCGCAAGAGCCTGTACATCATGGACGACGACTACCGGCTGTCCTTTTTGTTCGGGTCGTTCGTGACCATGACCAACCTGACTGAAGCCGATATTGGGCGCATCCTGAACGAGAACCTCTCGCCGCTGTATGTTTCGGTCCACACCACCAACCAGGAACTCCGCCAGGACATCATGAACTGGTGGAAGCTGAAGGTCAAAGACGAGCAGGCTGTGGACGTCAAAGGCATGATTGAGCGCCTCTCGGGAATAGACCTGTACACCCAGGTGGTGCTGCTGCCTGAACGCAACGACGGCGACGAGCTGGACGCGACGGTGGAATATCTGGCCAGCCGTCCCAACGTGATTTCCACGGCGGTGGTTCCCATCGGTCTGACCGGGCACCGTAAGAATCTGCCGGACGTTCGGACCTTCCGCGCCGACGAGGCCCGTGACACCATCCGGCGGTTGAACGTGTGGCGGCGGCGTTTCTTGGAAGAAAAGGGAACCCGCTTCGTGTTTCCCAGTGACGAGTTTTACCTGCTGGCCGGCGAGCCGCTGCCCAGCGAAGAGGAGTACGAGGGCTTCCCCATGCTGGAAAACGGCGTAGGGATGGTGCGTGATTTTCTGACTGAGGGTTTGCCGCAAGACCTGCCCCGCGAGCTGCCGCAGCCGATGAAGGTGATTCTGGCTACGGGTTCACTGTTCGCACCTACCCTGGACCTGGCGGTAGAACCACTGCGACAGATCGCCGGGTTGGATCTGGAAGTACGGTCTATTCCAAACGTGACCTTCGGGGACGTGACCAGCGTGGCGGGGTTGCTGACCGGGCGCTGCTTCCGGCATGGTGTGACTCCCGGTGAGGCCGACCTGTTGCTGGTCCCGCCCACGACGCTCCGCTACGGCACCGAGCTGATGCTGGACGACCTCAGCCTTACCGAGCTACGCGCCGACCTGAAGATGGATATCCGGCCTGGGGGAGCTACCCTGGGTGAATTGGCCCGTGTGATTCTGGAAGGCGCACTGAGCAGTGGGCCGCAGTGGGGTGTCAGCGCCCACGCAGTCAAAGAAGAGCGGGGCCGGGCCTAGAGATCATCCGGAACGTGGCCGTGAGGTCCAAGCCACTGTATGTCTCCTCGCTCTCCTGCGGAGCCGTACCAGTCCGCTCACATACAACCCCCGGAAGTGGACGTACCTCCGCGATTTTCCAGACAGTCTCTAGAGCAGTTCGCTCCTGCGGAGCATTGAAGGTTCCAGTGCCAGGTGTATTGATCGGGGAGGAATGGAGTCCCTACGCTGTCAAATGCCGTAAAACTGTGCGTAAAGGTCAGGGCTGGCAAATGAAGCGGGAGCGTCAGGCCGCAGCATGAGGTCAAAAGGGCCAGCAAGTGAGCTGAAACTGCCGCCTTCGTGATGTGGTGAATTTCACATTCCATCTTGTGGTGTTCATGACATATTTCCGCTCATGTTAAAAGGTTTTCGTGACTTTGTAATGCGTGGCAATGTGGTTGACCTGGCCGTCGGTGTGGTTATTGGCGCTGCGTTTAATGGCCTGGTGGAGGCCTTTACTAAGGCGTTCCTAACGCCTCTGATTCAGCTGGTGGGCGGCGGCGATGTGGCTGGCGCCATCACCCTGCGTGCTGCTACGGCGACCCAGGAAGCCATCGTGCTGGATTACGGCTCCTTTATCAGTGCCCTGATCAGCTTCTTGCTGACGGCCGCCGTGCTGTATTTCTTCGTGGTCCAGCCCATGAACATGATGAACGAGCGACTCAAGCGCGGCCAGCAGGCTCCGGTAGACGAACCCAGCAACGAGGAGAAACTGCTGGCCGAAATCCGCGACGAACTGCGCCGCCCCCGCGTCTGAGCTGAAGAGATGTTAGCCGGGCCACCCTACGAGGTGGCTTTTTTATTGGGGGCAGCAGCCCCTGCCTTTTCTCGCCCCTCTCACTCTGGGACGCTAGGCTAAACCCAACATGCGCCGAGTCTGGCTTTCCCGAATTTTAGGTGTCCTGGTCCTGGCCTGTTTGCTGGCCGGGGCTGGTTTTGCCGCGTTATACGTGATGTGGACCCGTGATCTCCCCAGTGTGCAGGATGTGGATTTGCTGGCTCTGGGCGGCGAAACGCGGGTTTATGACCGCAAGAACCGCTTGATCGGAGTGCTGACTCCCAGCCTCAGCAGCGGTGCGCTGATGAGCGGCGATCTGCTGGAACTCGGTGAGATCAGCCAGCCGCTGCGCAAAGCAGTGGTGTCCAGCGAAGACCGCCGTTTCAATACCCACAGCGGCCTAGACATCATCGGCATTGGGCGCGGTCTGCTCAAGGGTCTGTTTTTCAATGACCTGGAAGGTGGCAGTTCCATCACCCAGCAGCTGGTCAAAAATACCCTACTGACCGATCTGAACTCGGCGCGCACGCTAGAGCGCAAGTTCAAAGAAGCCGTGCTGGCCTACCGGGTAGAGAAGAATTTCTCCAAGCAGCAGATTCTGGCGGCCTATCTGAACGTGGTGTACTGGGGCAAGACCGAGCGGCGGTCCATCGTGGGCATTGACCAGGCGGCGCACGCCTATTTCGGCAAAGCCGCTTCCGAGTTGAACCTGGCCGAAAGTGTCTATCTGGCCACGCTGATTCCCGCACCCAACAGCCGTTACCGTGCATTTGAGGAGTACCGTCCGTTGGCCCGCGGCCTGCTGGAACGCATGGTAGAAGACGGAGTGGTCACGCAGGCCCAGGCAGATCAGGCCTGGCGTACGCCCATTTATCCAGCAGGCTGGCGGATCGGCTGGAACGAAGACGGCACCGTGAGTAGTGCGGCGCTGGAGAAACCAGAACGTCTGGAGGAAAATCTACCCGCCCAACTGCCGCAGGTGGCCTTTCACTACCTTCAGGCCGTAGAGCGTGAACTGGTTGCACAGCTGGGCCGTCAGGAGGCCTATGCCAGTGCGCGGATCATCACTGGGCTGGACCTAGATGCGCAGCGAGCTGCTGAAGCCGCTGCCCGCGAGGCCGAGCTTCCCGAAGGGGCCACCCTGGGTATGGCTTATGTAGATCCGGCTACGGGTGAGGTTACGGCCCTGGTCGGTCAGCAATTGGGCAGCGGTCGGCCCGCCGACTGGGACAATGCCACACAGTCACGCCGTCAGATGGGCAGTTCCATCAAGCCGTTCGTCTATACGCAGGCGCTGGCGCAGGGCTGGAAGCAGAGCGATACCGTGATGGATTCTCCGCTGGACGGTGAATATCAGCCCAAGAACTACGATGGCCGCTGGCTGGGTTATCCGGTCACACTGCGCTACGCCCTTGACCACTCACTGAACCTGCCCACCGTGCGGCTGGCGCAGGAAGTAGGACTGACTAACCTTGAAGGCAAACTGACCGAACTGGGCTTCCGGGTGCAGCCGGACCTGGGCCTGAGTCTCAGTATCGGCACGCTGGAGGCCAGCCCTTTGCAAGTGGCCTCGGCTTATGCGGCGTTTGCGAACGGCGGCTTGTATCGCCCGCCCAGCTTCGTGCGGCAGGTGATCGATGAACGCGGCGCCGTGGTTTATCAGCGTCCACAAGTCCCGGCCATTCGCGTCTGGGACGAACAGACGGCTTATCTGGGGCTGGATATGCTGATGGGGGTGGTGGGGGACCTGAGCGCTGAGCAGGGCGGCCTGGCTACGCTGGCCCAGATTGACGGCTGGCCGGTGGGGGGCAAAACTGGAACCACCAACGATATCCGCGACCTGTGGTTTGCGGGCGTGGTGCCGGGCGCTGCTGGAGCCGTCTGGGTGGGCCGCGAGGACAATCAGCCGCTTCCAGATTGGGCCTACAGTGGTACGGTGCCTACACCGATCTGGCAGCGGGCAGTCAGTGGGATATTGGCCGGGCGTGAGCCGCAGACTTTCTCCGTGCCAGCCGGCATTACCTTTGCCACGGTGCGGCGGGTGGAAATGGCATTCCGAACCGAAGATCTTGAGGAAAGTGGTGTCAGCACTCAGGTCCAACCCCAAACCCAGGTGACGCCCTTACCGACGCCGCCCGTAGCTCAGGCTGCCCCCACTCCCGCTCCACAACCACAGCCCGCCGAGCCGGCCCATTCTGAGGAAGTCCCCACTGCCGAACCCGAAGAGTCCAGTGATGGGGCGGCAGATCCAGCCCCTGAGCCAGTGCAGGAGCAGCCAGCGACAGACGCAGACACCAGCGATCCTTTCGCACTGCCATCCCTTCCGATTCTAGATACAGTGCCGCTGCCTGATCTGAATACGGTGCAGGAACAGGCCAAGGAAGCGCTGGACACGGCCCGCGAGGCGGCGCAGCAACAGTTGCAGAATCAAGTACAGCAGCAACTGGACGCCCTGCCAGAGAATCTGGGTGAGAGCCTCAGCGAGAACCTGGAAGGGTGGCAGGAAGCCTTGCCTTCGCTGCCTCAGGCCACCCCTTAATCTTTGCTGAAAGTTCTGTGCAAATAATTTGTAAGGTGTCCTCAGTACACTACAGAGGATGTCCGTTGCAGAAAAACTGCGCCAGAACCCACTTTTTGCTGGCGCTGGCGAAGAAGCTATTCGTGAAGTGGCGCGGGTGGCGGTCGCTTACCAGTATGCACCTGGTGAAGTCTTGCTCACGCAGGACCGGGGCGGCGAGCTGCTGCACCTGCTGACCTCCGGCGCAGTCCGTATTTCGCGGTTGGGCAGCGGGCAACTGGAGCGGACGGTCAGTGAACTGTATGCCCCCGACCTGGTGGGCGAGACGGCCCTGCTTCTGGGCGGTGAGCGCAGCGCTACCGTCACTGCCACGATGCCCACCACCACGCTGGCGCTGCACCGTCCTCACCTGGAGGTGATTGCCCGGCGTGACCCCACACTGCTATGGAACCTCGCCAGTATTCTGGCCCAGCGTGTCTGTGATCTGAACGACGAGCTGATCGCTGCGGGCCACTCTACCGACGCCGCACTGGTGCATGTCGTAAGCGGTCTTTACGCACAGCGCCTCAAGGCTGGCCTGGCCGATGCCCACATTCTGCCGCTGGGCTATGCAGAGCTGATGGAGCGCATGGCCACCAGCCGTGAAACCGTGTCACGTTCGCTCAAGCGCTTTCAGACGCGGGGCCTGCTCAGTATGAATGATGGCCGCTTACATCTCCTGCAACCCGATGCCCTGGTCGCCTTTGATCCCGAAGGGGACTGAGCAGCTCTGACCCTGAAATAAGCCATTTGGCACAGGCGGGGGCTGGGGACCGCTGATAAGATACCGGGCGATGTTTGCGGACTCTGCTCTGACAGCCCTTGACTTTCCCCAGGTGCGTGCGGCCCTCTCCCAGCGTGCCGCCACCGCCCTGGGGGTGGAACGCTGCTTGGCGCTGCAGCCCAGCAGTGATGCCGGGCGGATTGCACGCGAGCTGAACGAAGTGGAAGACGCGCTCTTCGGGGTCAGCCTCTCGCTGGGTGGCATCTTCGACATTCGTGACCTCCACGCCCGCGCCGCTGAAGGACGGGTGCTGGGTGGCCCGGAATTGCTACAAGTCGCCTACTCGCTGGATGGAGCCATGACGGTGCGGCGGGCCATTGCCGCCAATTCACGTGGCCCGCTGCGTGAGGTGGCGCTGGGCCTGGGTGACCACTCGCTGCTGGTCAGTCGCTACCTGTCCTCACTGACCCGCGAGGGCGAGTTGCGCGACGAAGCCAGCCCCCGCCTGCGGGATCTGCGCCGCCGCATCGAGCCGCTGCAGGGCCGCATCCGTGACCGCCTGCAAAGCACCCTGGAAAAGTGGTCCGACGTCCTCCAAGAGAACATTGTGACGCTGCGCCGTGACCGCTACGTGCTGCCGGTGCAGGCCAGCCGGGTAGGGCAGGTGGACGGGATTATCGTGGACGCTTCGGCCACCGGACAGACGTATTTCGTGGAACCTGCCGCCGTGACCAGCCTGAACAATGAGCTGACTCGCCTGCGCCTGGATGAAGAAGCCGAAGTGCGCCGCATCCTGACCGAGCTGTCGGGCCTGCTGGCCTCAGATGACGCTGTCGTGATGACGCTGGACACGGTCGCTGAGCTGGATCTGATCGCTGCCAAGGCCGCCCTGGCCCGCGACTGGCGGCTGAACCGCGCCGAGCCGTCGCCAGAGGGCCGCTACGAGCTGCAGGCCGCCCGCCATCCGTTGATCGCCGGGGCGGTGTCCAACAACATCTCACTGGGCGATACCCGTTTGCTGCTGATTACCGGTCCCAACATGGGCGGCAAGACCGTGACCCTCAAGACGCTGGGGGTGGCCGTACTGATGAACCAGTGCGGTATGTATGTGGCGGCTGATCACGCCGAACTGCCAGTGGTGTCGGACGTGTTGGTGGACATCGGGGACGAGCAGAGCATTGAAGCTTCTCTCAGCACGTTCGCCAGCCACTTGCAACACTTGCGTGAGGTCCTGGACCACGCCGGGCCAGATACCCTGGTTCTGGTGGACGAGCTGGGGTCCGGCACCGATCCTGAAGAAGGTGCGGCGCTGTCGCAGGCGATTATTGAGCAATTGCTGGCGCAAGATGCACGGGGAATCATCACCTCACACCTGTCGCCGCTAAAGCTGTTTGCGCTGGAAACGCCAGGCCTGAAAAACGCCAGCATGGGCTTTGACGTGGCCACGCTGTCTCCGACCTACCGGCTCCAAGTCGGGCAGCCGGGGCGCTCCTATGCGCTGGCAATCGCTGGGCGCATGGGCCTGCCGCGCGGGGTGCTGACCCGTGCTGAGGACGTGCTGGGGCCAGAGGCAGGACTGATGGAGCGGATGCTGATCGGGATAGAGCAGGAACGCCGCGAACTGGCCGAGCAACTGGAAGCGGCCAGCCTAGCGCGCCGTGAGACTGAAGCGGCCCTGAGCCGCGCGCAGTATGAGCGCGAGCAGTTGGAGCAGCGCCGTGACGAGTTGCTGGCCGAGGCTGCTCAGAAAGCCGAGGCCCTGTACGCCGACGCCGCTGAGAACGTGCGCCGGATGCGCCGCCGTGCCCAGGATGTGGAAGCACGCCCTAGGGTCATGCAGGAGTTGCGGGATCTGCGCCACGCCGCGCAAAAGGCCCGGCCCAAGCCGCTGACACCTCCCCAGGAGCGCGGCGACCCGATTCAGGTGGGCAGCGATGTGACTGTTCCAGCCTATGGCGCATCCGGGCAGGTGCTGGAAATGCGCGGCGATCAGCTGGTGGTGCAACTGGGCCTGATGAAAGTCTCGGTGCGGCGCCGCGACGTGCGCCTCAAAGTCCCCGAGAAAAAGTCGGGTGGTGGCCCCCGCTTTACTGGGACGGTCCGCAAGCGGGCCTTCGACCGCGAGATTCAGCTGCGTGGCCTGGGGGTGGCCGAGGCCGAAGAGGAGTTGCGCCAGGCCATCACCGAAGCACATGCCCTTAAGGAATCACCACTGCGGGTGGTTCACGGCAAAGGTCAGGGCGTGCTGCGCCGCTTGCTGCGCGACTACCTCAAGACCGACAAGCGGGTCGAGAGCTTCCACGACGCCGAAGCGAATCAGGGCGGACACGGCGTGACCATCGTGAATGTGAAAATGTAGCTGGGCTAGGCTGACTCAGCTTCTGGCGTGTTGGCCGCCCGACTTGCTTCCAGTTCAGCCAGTTGACTCATTGCGGCCACCACACGTGGAAAGCCCAGATATGGTACGCAGAACAGCAATGTCTCGCGGACCTCCTGGGGTGTGGCTCCGGCCTGGACTGCACCCCGCAGGTGAGTTTTCAACTCTGCGGGGCTGCCCAGGCTGGTCAGCAGGGCGCAGGCGATCAGCTCCTTGGTGCGCAGGTCCAGGCCAGGCCGCTCATACACCGTGCCGTAGGCAAAGTCACGGATATAGGCCATCAGGTCGGGGTCTAACCCCTCCAAGCGCTTCAGAATTCGGTCCTCCTGGGATCCGAAGACAGTGGCACGGGCAGACTGGGAAGGCTCAGATTCGCTCATGGGATTTACGCTAGAGCATCTGCTGGCTGCCTACCAAAAAAATTCCCTGCCACTTGGACAGGGGAGATCTTCAGAACTGAGCCGTTATTTAACTGCGCTGATCACAGCGTTGGTCATGTCGTTGCTCTCTTCGGCAAAGACCACCAGGCCCTGGGCAGCGACCTTGCGGTCCATCACGACGCTGTAGCCGTTGGCTTTGGCGACCTTGGAGATGGCAGCGTCTACGGCGCTCTCAATCGGGGCCGACTGCTGGGCGATCTGCTTGCTGTAGCTCTCGAACTTGGACTGGAAAGTGGTTTCCAGCTGGCTGAGTTGCTGACGTTCAGCAGGGGTGGCACTGTTGCCCTTCTCGGCGATGGTGATCATCTGCTGACGCAGGGCGCCGAGTTCGGTGTTGGCGCGTCCCTCAATGGTTTTGATCTGACTGTTGATGGCCGTGGCCTGAGGGTGCGCGGCAAACACACGGTCCACATCTACAAAGCCGACCTTCTGTGCTGGAGTCTGGGCACTGGGAACCACGGTTGCAGCGGCAACCGCAGCGACAGCGGAAAGGGGAAGAAGAACTTTGGCGGCTTTGTTCATGCCTGCAAAGTAGCACGCTGGATTCTGAGTGGCATGAACCAGACCTGACGCCAATCTGTGAATCAGAGCCAAAAAAATGTGCCCCCACATCAGGGTGGGGGCGGCGAAGATTCTGGGGGGTTACGCTCTTAGGCAGGAATGCGGATCTTCTGACCCACATCGATCTTGTCGGGATCAGCGATGTTGTTGTATTTGGCGATCTTGTGGTACTGGCTCATGTCGCCGTAGTAACGCTGTGCAATGGCGCTGAGAGAGTCACCAGCTTTGACGGTATAGACGGTTTCGCCTTCGTCGTCTTTTTCTTTGGCCAGTTGTTTGGCACCTTCGTGAACCTTCAGGCCACTCACGTCTACACCGGCCACGCCAGTCACGCCACGGGCGAGCTGCTCAGCCAGACGCAGTTCGTGGTCACTGTCTACCACGCCGCGCAGGATCACGCTGTTGCCGCTTTGCAGCACGTCAATAGGATCATCTTTCAGCTCGGCGTTGCCGCGCAAAGCGCCCAGGACTTCCTTGGCGACCTTGCTGCTGTCCTCGATCTCCTTGGTTTCCTTCTCTACCTTGGTCTGATCGGCAGGCTGAGCTGCCTTGGCTGGAGCATTCACCTGAATGCCCGAGACATTCACGCTCTTGACGCCGTTGACGCCTTCAGCCACGATCCGGGCCAGGTTGACATGTGCCTGTGAAGGAGCCATGCCTGTCAAAGTCACCGTGCCGCCCTTTTCCGCCACATTCAGGCCGAGGGAGCTGAGCTGCTTATTGCCTTTGATCGCTTCTTGAACGCGATCAGCCGTTTTCTTTCCAAATGGCCACATGGGCTCCAGTATGAGAGCAAGCAAGGCCCCAAACCTGCGGTGCATCACATTATAAGTGGACTTCAAAGTTCTGGCTCGGTGCGGTCCAGTGGCTGGAACCAGTGGCTCAGATCGGGTAGTAGGAGCGAGGCTGACCCCGTACAAAATCACGTGTAGGAAGCCAGATCAGTGGTGATCGCTCCTCGCACTCTGGCGGCGGGCCGTAGCGCATCAGGTTCTCCACCTGTCCCAATGGGACCCAACTGACGCCGACCACTTCCGGATCGGTGGGCATCAATTCTCCGGTGAACTGAGCCGTAAACCGCCCGAAATTGGCGAAGCAAGCGTGTGGTGTGCCAGCTAGGATTTCGCCTTCCAGCAGACTGACGAAGTTCAGCTCCGAGATGGTCAGTCCGGTTTCCTGGCGCACCTGACGCTCGGCTGCCGCCGCCAGGCTCTCGCCGGGCCGGGCCTTACCGCCAGGCAAGCCGTAAAAGATGCTGCCATCATCCATTTTTTCCTGCACCAGCAGCAGCTGATCACCTTGGACCAGATACACATGGCTGGCCCGCTTGATCGGCAGGGTCTCGGACAGCCAGCTCATGCTTGTGCCTCCCCCGCTTGCCCTTGCAGGGCCACCAGCAGATGTTCTGGTAGGCGTTGAGGACGGTAATTGTGGTCAGTCACGATGTGTGAGGTATGACCACTCGCTACGGGGTCGCCGCTGGAGCCGAACAGGTCATATCCGAAGCGCAGGGTCCGTGAGCGCACTTCCTCCACGCGGGTGTGCAGCGTCAATTCCTGCTCGTACCGGGCCGCGCGGCGATAGTTCACGCCCAGGTCGGTCAGCATCAGATAATAGCCCTGCTTTTCGATCTCGGCGTAGCTGAGGCCAGCGGCGCGCATCAGGTCACTGCGGCCCACCTCGAACCACACTGGATACACGGCGTGATGGGCGACCCCCATCGCATCGGTTTCAGCGTAGCGAACCCGCAGAGAGGTGAGGGAGGCGGGAAACTCGGTGGCGGACATGCCCTGTATCATGCCGTGCCTGTGGGATCAGAACAAGGTTGCACCAGACAAAATGCCCCCCTTGGTTCAGGCCAATGCCCCTCTGTTAGCCTAAGCGTATGACCGCTGACCAGCCGGGAACCATGCCCCCCAGTCCTCCACAGAAAGGCGTACGTGGCTTTGATCTGGATATGCACCTGACTTTCGCTCAGCCGCTGCCGCGTGCACAGGCGTTGGCGCTGGTCCGAGCGCTACCAGGCCTGACTGCCGAGCCCTATGCTCGCCCTGACCAGCCCGGCGAGGTCCCTTCGCTGCGGCTGACTGGGCCGCCACCCCCTTGGGACGAACTGCGCCCGGTGCTGGCTGGCTGGCTGGCTGGGCCAGTCCGGGTAGCGGAAGTCGGGCTGCGCGGCTACCTCCGCTCTGCTGAGGGCTATACCGAATGGGTGCCCTGGCGCCGCAACGTGATTCTGCGCCGGGACAACTTGAGTGGCGTGCAGCTGCGAGAAGGCGAAAAATACGTCCTGGAGTGAGCTGGAGTCTCAGGGATGACTCAGGGATGATCTGTGGTCCGGTGATCCCTGATCAACACCTGAGGAGTTCGCTTTGGCCAAAGGGGTGTGCAGTAAAGTATTGGGGTGAGCGAAGGTGTGTGGCCCATGGGGCGACCAGAACCGGGCAGGAGAAGCCCCTGTCAGCTGAAGCAGGAGCGCTGTGCTGTCACAGGTTGCTGCGCAGGAGCGATATGAATTACGCGGCGTTACTGGCGGTTATGGTACTGCTGTCTTTCGCCTTTCCGATCTTGGTGCGGCTGGGAGAGGCGCTGGGCCTGGCTGCTGGGACGGCGGCAGCAGCGCTGTGGACCATCTTGGTCTTTGTGGTGGCCGCGGCTTTCGTGCGCTGGCGCGTGTCGCTGGAGCGGGTGCGGGCCGATCAGCTGACCCTGGCCCGTCAACAAGTTTCCGAGCGTCCCAGTGACGCGGCGGCGTACCATCTGGGCGGCCAGCATCTCGCGCTGATGCTGCTTCAGCGGGGGCGCAGGCGTGAAGCTGCCGAAGTGATTGACCGTTATTCGCAACTGGCCGGAGCCAGGGACGCCGAGATCATGGCCCTCAAAGAAGCCCTGTCTTCTGCGGATCGCTGGCGCTTCAAGCGTGAAGACCCGGCGCGGCCTCCGGTGCGTGAGTTGCAGGCCGCCCACCGTGAAGAGGTGGCACAGCGGCCAGCGGCGCAGCCCCAGCAGGTTGTACAGGTGGGCTCAGCTCAGGGGATGGGTGATCAGTCTGTGCTGCTAAACACCACTCAGCCACAGACGGATCAGGAACAGCAGTCAGGAGGAAACGTATGAGGGCTTACCGGGGAGTCGTCAAGAATGGCAAAGTCGAGTTGCAGGACGCCGAGCTGCCCGAGGGTACGCAAGTCACGGTGACGGTCGGTGAGCCGGAGCTGTTGCTGGCTACCTTGCTGCACTGGTTGCGGCAGGGACGGCGTGTGCGGGTCTCCCTAGGGCCACTGTCTGGCATGACCTTCCGCCGGACCACAAAGTGGCGGGAGGGTGGCAAGCAAGGTGGCTGATTCGGAACAGAACGGGCCAGAAGCTGGGCAACTGTGGCTGGTGCCGACCCCAGTGGGTAACCTGGGTGACATAACCTACCGGGCGGTTGAGGTACTTCGCAACGCCGATGCTGTCGCCTGTGAGGACACTCGCCGCACTGGGGTACTGCTGCAACATCTGGGCCTCAAGCGGCCCCTGGTGCGGTTGGATGCCCACACCATGTACCGTGCGCCGCAGGTGCTGGAGCAGTATCCACGCCTGGCCTATGTGAGCGATGCAGGCACACCTGGAATCTCCGATCCGGGAGCTGAACTGCTCCAGGCTGCCCTGGAACGTGGGCTGGCTGTTGAAGTCCTGCCGGGAGCGACAGCTTTTGTCCCAGCGCTGGTGCTTTCAGGCCTGCCGACCGCCCGTTTTACCTTCGAAGGGTTTCTGCCGCGCTCGGGCCGCGAGCGCCGCGAACGCCTGGAAGCCATTGCGGTCCGCACCGAAACAAGTGTGCTGTACGAAAGCCCCCACCGCCTGGGGGCCACCCTGAGTGATCTGGCCCAGGCCTGTTCCCCAGACCGCCAGGCCAGCGTAACCCGCGAACTGACCAAGCGCTACGAGGAAACCCGCCGGGGCAGCTTGCAGGACCTGGCAGCCCACTTCGCAGAAGGTGTCCGTGGTGAAATCGTGGTGGTGGTGGCGGGGGCAGACCGTGCCGAGCAGGCCAGCGCTGGGCCTGACCCGGAGACTTTGGCTGCGGAATTGGCCGGACAGGGCCTGAGTACCCGTGACCTGCGTGCTGCCCTGATGGAGCGGGGCCTGAGTAAGAACGATGCTTACGCCCTGGCCCTGCGCCTGCGTGAATCCTGACGCTGCCCCAGCAGTTCATCACGTAAGCTGTCAGGCATGACCACGCCAAATGACCTAGATCTATCCGGCGAGCGGCAGGCCAAGAATCTGCAGGTGGAGAACGTGGCTGGGCTCCGGCGCATCGGGGTGCTGACCAGTGGGGGAGACGCGCCTGGCATGAATGCGGCGGTGCGCGCCGTGGTACGGACTGCCGCCTTTCATGGCCTGGAAACGGTCGGCATTCGCCGGGGTTTCAATGGCTTGCATGACGGAGAAATGGGCCTGATCGGGCCACGGGATGTCGCCAACATCATTCAACGGGGTGGAACCCGGCTGTTGACGGCCCGCAGTCAGGCGTGGATGACCCCAGAGGGACGCGCACAGGGGGCGGAGCATCTCCGACACTGGGAGGTGGACGGCCTCGTGGTTATCGGTGGTGACGGCTCGTTCCAGGGGGCTCATCTCCTGGCGCAGGAGTACGGCATTCGGGTGATAGGGGTTCCCGGCACCATCGACAACGACCTGTACGGCACGGATTATACCATTGGGTACCACACGGCAGTGCAGACCGCACTGGACGCGGTGGATAGGCTGCGTGACACTGGGGCCAGCCACGAACGCATCTTCGTGATCGAAGTGATGGGCCGTCATGCCGGTCATATCGCGGTAGAGGTGGCGCTGGCCGGAGGCGCTGAGGAAGTGCTGGTGCCTGAGCGCCCAGCTGATCTGGAAGCGGTGGCCGATGAAGTGCAGCGCAGTATCAAGCGTGGCAAAACCAGCTCCATCATCATTGTGGCGGAGGGCTTTCCGGGTGGCGCTGAAGGTGCAGCGTCGGCCATTAACGAGCGAATCGGTGAGGAGACGCGTGTCAGTATTCTGGGGCATATCCAGCGCGGGGGCAGCCCAGTGGCCCGTGACCGGGTGCTGGCCTCAGTCCTGGGCCGCGCGGCCACCGAGGCGCTGATGGCTGGTCGCAGTGACGTCATGGTGGGGGAAGTGGGCCATATGCTGAACTTCGTGCCCCTTGAGCACACCTGGACCCGCCGCAAGGATGTCACCGACACTCAGTACGACACCGCTAAACTGCTGAGTATCTGATCTAGGTTTCCTGTCTGGTGAATAGGGAAGTGGGTACATGGCCCTACCCCCTTCGACCTGTCTGGAGAAAGACGCTCAGTCTCCATGACAGTTTCGCGCCAGTATGTACGCCTCACCAGCAGTACTTCCGACCAAGAAAGAGCGCCCTGAGCTGAAACCCAGGGCGCTCTTTCTTCGGAGATCCAAATAGAGGAAGGTTGAGTCTTAGTGCTGGCGGTCCTGGGACTGATCAATGTCCTTGGGTGCCGATGAACTGCCCTGTTCACGTTCACGGGCGCGGCGGCGCAGTTCCTCGGCCAATTCACTGAAGTCCTGGCTGCTGGGCAGCACCCGGCGGCTTTGCTGCTTGGCTTCCTGCACCACCTGCGCGCGCTCTTCAGCCTGGAAAGGCAGCCCATCAATCTTGCGCTCAAAGTAGGTCTGAGCCATGCGGCCCAGGGCGAACGTCCAGCCGTAGACCAGTGGGGCCGTGACTACGCCGCCCACCACTGGCAGTGCGATTTTGGCCATTCCCCGCATAAACTGCCGGGCGGCCATGCCGTAAGCCACCGTGACCCCCAGTTCACGGGCAATCTCACTGGAGCGCTCCGGGGTGATGTCAAAGCCGTAAATCTTCCCGATGTGCAGCACCATCTTGGCCTGCAAAGGAGTCAGGATCAGCATATCGGCAAAGGGCAGTGGCTCAATGGACACGGCGCCTGAGAGCAGCGCGGCACTTTTGATCACTTCTTCGGCGTTCTCCTCACGGCTGAGTGTGGGGTCAACATCGAAGTTGAAGTTGTCCATAATCTGACTGACAATTGGCGGCAACATGCGTTGCAGTGTAGCAACTGGCCTGCGCCGCCCTCAGAAGATGGGGATTGACTCTTCCTTTGCGTTTGTTACGCGGCACTGACCCGGCAGGAGGCCCAGTTGCGGAGGGTGGAGACAAAAAAACAAGACCGCGCTCAGGGGGGGAAGGTGCGCGGCCTTGGAGGTAAGAATGAGGGTGGCTTCACCGCTCAAAGCCAGAATATCGAAGCCAGGTTACAGAGATCTAACAACTATAGACGGCCATACATCATTAAGGTTTGATAACCGCACTTCTCAGAGACTTCCGCCTGTAGAAATTACCGCTTCCAGCGCACACCTTCTTTGGTATCTTCGATACTGATTCCCGCGCTGCTCAGCGTATCGCGGAGGCGGTCGGCGTCAGCGTATTGTTTATTCAAACGGTAACTTTGACGGGCCTGTAGAACCAGTTCCATAAGTGTTTCCACGAGCATTGCGCTGTCTTCATTCGGCGTTTCACTTTGAGTGAACAGTCCCAGGACTTCGCCTCCCAGCTCTGTAAAGGCCCGGCGGCCTTCTTCCAGAGCAGCAGTGGCCACGGTTCCACTGTTCAGCGCTGTGTTCATCAAGCTGCTTAGGCCGAAAAGTTCTGCGACGGCCTTGGGGGTATTGAAGTCGTCGCGCATGGCGTCTTCAAAGGCCTGGACATGGGTCCGAATCTTGGCCACCAGACCTTCATCCTGACGGTCCGCTGCGCCAGCAGGGGCTTCTTCTAGGGCCCGTTCAATGGCCTGCAATGTGCCAGTCAGCCGCGCATAGCCGCTGGCCGCTGCCGCAAAGGCCTCTTCGTTCATCTCCGTGACCGAGCGGTAGTGACTGCTGATCAGTAAGAAGCGCACCACCGCCGGGTCATGCCGCTTCAAGATATCGGCAATCGTCGTAAAGTTGCCCTTGGATTTGGACATTTTCTCGCCGCCGATGGTCAGCATGTTGTTGTGCATCCAGTAACGGGCAAAAGGGTGGCCCGCCGCTTCGGCCTGGGCGATTTCCGCCTCGTGGTGGGGGAATTGCAGGTCCAAACCGCCCCCGTGAATGTCGAAGCCTTCGCCCAGATATTTGAGGCTCATGGCCGAGCATTCGATGTGCCAGCCAGGAAAACCTGTGCCCCACGGCGAGTCCCAGCGCATGATGTGGCCACTTTCGGCCCGTTTCCAGAGGGCAAAATCACGCGGATCGCGCTTTTCCTCCCGCACGGCTTCGCGGGTCCCTTCGGCCTGCTCGTCCAGACGGCGGCCCGACAGCTTGCCATACTCTGGCCAGGAACGAACGTCGAAATATACGCTGCCCGCCGATTCGTAGGCGTGACCGCGTGCGATCAGTTCCTCAATCAGCGCGATCTGCTCTGGCACGTGCCCAGTGGCGCGGGGGTTGATGCTGGGACGCTTGACATTCAGCGCCCGCATATCGTCCGAGAACGACCAGAAGTACTTGTCGGCCACTTCCATCGGTTCGAGTTGCTCCAGCCGGGCGCGGGCCAGCAACTTGTCCTCGCCGTCGTCCGAGTCGTTCTGGAGGTGACCTACATCCGTGATGTTGCTGACGAAGCGCACGCTATACCCGAAGTGCTCGAAGGTTCGCCGCACCACGTCGAAGGCGACGTTGGCCTTGGCGTGGCCCAGGTGCGCGTCACTGTAGACCGTCGGCCCACACAGATAAAAGCCTACCCGGCCCGGCGACGTAGGTTCAAAGCGGACTTTTTGACGCTGCAAGGTGTCGTACAGGAAAATGTCGGGGTCAGGGATGCGGGCTGGGCTGGTCTTTTCCGGCTGGGTCATGGTGCTCCTTGTGGGCGGTAGGGAAGTTGACAGGGCGGTGTATTGATTTCAAAAGAAAGACCCGCGCCTGTCTTCCGGTCATGGAAAAAGGCGCGGGTCAGCCAATCAGGCGGCTCCGCTTACTGGGGGCAACAGGTGGCAGTCATACGGGTAGTGTAGCGCACCTGGGATATAGCGGAATGCTTGGCTGATTGACCTGGTCGCAGAGATGAAGTCACAGGGTGAACCTGACTGGCGGAGTACAAATCTTCGGCTCTTGCGGGGGCAAGACCACAGTGCCATGCGGTAAGGCTGATGTTTCCTGGTAAGAAAGAACGGCGAAGTGGCTCTGCGGGAGGGTGGCCGACAAAGCCAGGTGGCAGATAATCAAGCCACTGCCCAGGCGTTATGCTGAGCCTGCGCAAGGCTGGCGTATCAGCCTGGACATCTGCGGCTGGGCCCACTGGTCACAGCCCGGAATCCCAAGGAGGCCCCATGAACCAACAAGATTACATCGCCCTGGAAGACCAGTACGGTGCCCACAACTATCATCCCCTGCCCGTTGTCCTGAGCCGCGGCCAGGGAGCCAAGGTCTGGGATACGGACGGCAAAGAGTATTTCGACTTTTTGTCAGCCTATTCCGCCGTAAACCAGGGGCACTGCCACCCCAAGATCATTGCGGCCATGACCGAGCAGGCGCAGACGTTGACGTTGACCAGCCGCGCCTTTTACAACGATCGGTTGGGTCCCTACGAGAAGTTCGTGTGCGAGTATTTCGGCTTCGACAAGATGCTGCCCATGAACACTGGGGCCGAAGCAGTAGAAACGGCCTTGAAACTGGCCCGTAAATGGGCCTACGAGGTGCGCGGCATTCCTGAGAACAGTGCCCAGATTATTGTCTGCGAGAACAACTTCCACGGACGCACCACCACTATCGTTTCTTTCTCGAACGATGAGAATGCCCGCCGGAACTTCGGCCCCTTCACGGACGGCTTCGTGCGGATTCCCTACGACGATCTGGACGCGCTGCGCTCGGCACTGGAAGCCAATAAGGGAAATGTGGCTGGGTTCCTGGTGGAGCCAATCCAGGGTGAGGCGGGCGTATACGTGCCCAGCGATGGCTACCTGGCCGGAGCCAAAGCGCTGTGCGAGGAGTACGGCACGCTGTTTATCGCGGACGAGGTGCAGACTGGTATCAGCCGCACGGGCCGCCGCCTGGCCGTAGATCACGAAGATATCAAGCCCGACATCCTGATTCTGGGCAAGGCGCTGTCCGGCGGGGTTTATCCCGTGAGCGCGGTCCTGGCCGACGACGCTGTGATGAACGTGATCAAACCCGGTCAGCATGGCAGTACCTTTGGTGGGAATCCCGTCGCTGCTGCGGTGGCGGTAGCCGCGCTGAAGGTGGCGGAGGAAGAAGGCCTGGCCGAGCGCGCCGAGGCCCTGGGGCAGCAGTTCCGTGCCCGCCTGGACGAATATGTGCAGAGCAGCCACATCGCCAAGTTGGTGCGTGGTAAGGGGCTGCTGAACGCTGTCGTGATCAACGATCACGAGGACAGTGACACCGCTTGGAACATCTGCCTGAAGATGGCCGAGCGCGGCCTGCTGGCCAAGCCCACCCACGGCAACATCATCCGCTTTGCGCCGCCACTGGTCATCAGCGAACAAGACCTGATGCGCGGTGTAGACATCATCATCCAGACCCTGAAGGATTTTGAGGGTCAGGGAGACAGCAATGACGTCCCGATGCAGGAGATCAACCACCCTGAACACGTCGAGCAGATTTAAGCAGGTGTAACTGGGAGCGCCGCTGGCTCAGGCTGGCGGCGCTTTTGCTTGGAGCAACTCGGCCTCACTCATCTTCCGGCGCGGGCAATTCACGCCACGAGGTCATCCGGTCGGTGATGTCCTGCTGGATACGGCGCACGTTGCCTTCCATGCGTGAGCGTGCGCCGTCCAATTCTTGGCGCAGCCGCATGATTTCTTCCACGCCAGCCAGGTTGACACCCAATTCCTGGGTCAACCGCCGGATTTCGCGCAGGTGGTCAATGTCGCGCTCAGAGTACAGCCGGGTTTTGCCACTGCTGCGGCCCGGGCGAATCAGTTCCTTGCGTTCATACAGCCGCAGGGTCTGTGGGTGCATGTCCACCAGTTCGGCGGCAATAGAGATCACATAGACTGGGCGGTCCTTGGGATCGTCGGGAGCGGGGAGGGCCTTGCTCTGCTGCTGCGAGCGAATCTCGTCCTCGATTCGCTCAATCTCGGCCTCAAATTCGCCCTGCAGGTCGTCCAGCTCATGCTGCAGGCGCATCACTTCTTCTACGCCGGCCAGGTTGACACCCAATTCCTGGGTCAGCCGCCGGATTTCGCGCAGGTGCTCAATGTCGCGCTCAGAGTACAGCCGGGTTTTGCCGCCGCTGCGGCCCGGCTTGATCAAACCCTTGCGTTCGTAAAGGCGCAGGGTCTGTGGGTGCATGTCCACCAGTTCCGCCGCCACCGAGATGACGTAAACGGGTTTGGTGCGGGTATCGGCGGGCATGGGCGGCAGTATAGCGCAGGGGTCAGATTGTCTCAGTGCGGCGCTGTCAGGGTTGCGTTGTCTTTCAGGGAGGCAGGGGAGGTTTTCTGTCTACAGCCTCTATGCCAGACTGATTTCCATGTCTGTTCAACCCTCCGCCACGCCTGCACCGCCGAATGCCCGTTTCAACCCCTGGAAATACCTGGGCTTCGTGGCGCTGCTGTTTCTACTGCTGGTGGGCAGCTTCACGGCACTGCTGCTTAGCCGGGGCAAAGATGGACGGGCCTACGCGCAACAGGCGTTGGCGGCAGCAGACACGCTGAAGTTTGCTGCGGGGGCCGAGCCGACCTGCCAAGAGATTCTGAACCAGGCCCCGCCCCAGACGGTGCAGAGCTGCGTGGTGTACCCGGAGCGTACTCCTATGCAGGCGGAAGTCATGCTGCTGGGTGGGCGGCGCAGCGTGATCAACGCCCGCTAAGCTGACCCCAGGCGGTACAGTGGAAGCCGAATGACCGATGAGCTAAAAGACGCTGCATTGCCGCTGTACTCGCCCGCCCGTGTGAAGGATCTGCTGGCCCGGCATGGCCTGCGGCCTACCAAGAGCCTGGGGCAGAACTTTTTGATTGACGGCAATATCCTGCGGGCCATTGCCGAAGCAGGTGGCGCAGGGCCTGGAGTAAGCGTGCTGGAAGTTGGTCCCGGTCTGGGCGTCCTCACCCGTGAGATGGCCGAGCGAGGCGCCCACGTCACTACCCTGGAAAAAGACCAGAACCTGCGCCCGGTGCTGGAAGAAACGCTGGACGGGCTGGATGTGAACATCGTCTGGGGGGACGCGCTGGAGTTTGACTACGCCTCGGTGCCGCCGGGGACGCGGGTCATCGCCAACCTGCCCTATTACATTACCGGGCCGCTGCTGTCCCGCTTTATGCGCGCCCCCAACATCGTTTCGGCCAGCGTGCTGGTGCAGAAGGAAGTGGCCCAGCGGTTAGCCTCGCAGCCAGGAGACGACAACTATGGTTTTCTGACCGCGCTGGCCCACCTGTATGGCACGGTCAAGCCGGTGCGCGATGTGCCCAAAGGCTCGTTTATCCCTGCGCCCGCCGTGACCAGTTCGGTGGTGCGTCTGGATTTTGACCGTGACCGTCCCCAGCCCAGCGAAGCCTACATCCGCCTGATTGACGATGCCCTGCACCACCGCCGTAAGACGCTGCGGAACAACCTCAAGATGGCCGGGCATCCCGTAGAGCGAGTAGAGGAAGCGATTTTGGCGGCTGGACTGCGCCCGGATGTCCGCGCCGAGGCCGTCCCACTGGCGCAGATGCGGCAAGTGGCCGACGCGCTGGGCGTAGACTGATCCATTTACGTCATCTACGCCCGTTGTCCCTGTAGGGGTTACAAAATTTGCAGCCCGTGACCCGCTCCGTTACGGGCTTTTGGCTGTCTCCCCGCTATCATAGGTCCATACCCCACCAAAGCCACATCCAACCTGGGGAAAAGGAGACGAGACTGCATGGCCGATACTGCGAAGAATCTGTTTGATGCCCGCCGCGAACTGGGCGAACACGCTGGACAGAAGCTGTACTACTACAGCCTGGACAAACTCAAAGAACTGGGCCATAACGTGGACGCATTGCCTTTCAGCATCAAGGTGCTGCTTGAGAGTGTGCTGCGCGAAGCCAACGACTACGATGTACGCCGCGAAGACGTGGAAACGGTGGCCGGCTGGTCGCCCAAGAATGAAGAACTGGAAATCCCCTTCAAGCCCGCCCGCGTGATCCTGCAGGACTTCACGGGTGTGCCTGCGGTGGTGGACCTGGCCTCCATGCGTGAAGCCATGAAAGCCGTGGGCGGCGATCCTGAAAAGATCAACCCACTGATTCCGGTGGACCTGGTCATCGACCACTCGGTGCAGGTGGACGTGTTCGGTACCGAATGGGCGCTGCAAAGCAACATGGACATCGAGTTCGAGCGCAACCGCGAGCGCTACGAGTTCCTGCGCTGGGGCCAGCAGGCCTTCGACAACTTCGGCGTGGTGCCGCCCGCGTCGGGCATCGTGCACCAGGTCAACTTGGAGTACCTCGCCAAAGGCGTGCAGAGCCGCCCCGAAGACGACGGCGTGGTCGTGTACCCCGACTCGCTGGTGGGCACCGACTCGCACACCACCATGATCAACGGCCTGGGCATCGTGGGCTGGGGCGTGGGCGGTATCGAGGCCGAAGCCGTGATGCTGGGCCAGCCCATCTACATGCTGATGCCCGAAGTGGTGGGCTTCAAGATCACGGGTGAGATGCCTGAAGGTGCCACCGCCACCGACCTGGCGCTGCGCGTGACCCAGATGCTGCGCGAAAAAGGCGTAGTCGGCAAGTTCGTGGAGTTCTACGGCGCCGGCCTGAGCAACATGACCCTGCCTGACCGCGCCACCATCGCCAACATGGCCCCCGAGTACGGCGCGACCATGGGCTTTTTCCCGGTGGATGACGAAGCGCTGCGTTACCTGCGCCGCACCGGCCGCCTGGAGGACGAGGTGGAGCTGGTGGAGCAGTACTGCAAGGTCCAGGGCCTCTTCCGCACCGACGCGACGCCCGATCCTGTCTTTACCGACACCATCGAACTGGACCTCGGCACCATCGTACCCAGCCTGGCCGGGCCCAAGCGCCCTCAGGACCGCGTGGACCTGAGCGCCCTGCACACCGAGTTCGCCCAGGCACTGACCGCTCCTGTGAGCAAGCGCGGCTTCGAGCTGAGCGAGGACCAGCTGGAGAACAAGGGCACCATCACCGGCACCGACCTGCAAATCGGTCACGGCGCGGTGACGCTGGCCTCCATCACCTCCTGCACCAACACCTCCAACCCCAGCGTGCTGATCGCCGCTGGCCTGGTCGCCAAGAAAGCTGTGGAGCGTGGCCTGAAAGTCAAGCCCTGGGTCAAGACCTCGCTGGCTCCCGGCTCGCGCGTGGTGACCGAGTACCTGGAGCAAGCCGGTTTGCAGAACTACCTGGACCAGATCGGCTTCAATACCGTGGGCTACGGCTGCATGACCTGTATCGGCAACTCCGGCCCCCTGCCCGAGCCGGTGGTGGACGCCATCACGGGGGGTGACCTGGTCGCGGCCAGCGTGCTGTCGGGCAACCGCAACTTCGAGGGACGCATTAATCCCCACATCAAGGCCAACTACCTGGCCAGCCCGCCCCTGGTCGTGGCCTACGCGCTGGCCGGCACGGTCGTGAACGACATCGTTAATGACCCGATTGGCCAAGACGCAGACGGGAACGACGTATTCCTGAAGGATGTCTGGCCCAGCAATGCCGAAATCCAGCAGATCTATGACACCGCTATCAACGCGGACATGTTCAAGAAGATCTACGACGGTATCGAGCAGAGCAATGAACAGTGGAATGCCATTCCCGTATCGGAAGGCGCGCTGTACGACTGGAACCCGGAGAGTACCTATATCCAGAACCCGCCTTTCTTCGAGGACATCGCGGGCGGCCTGCGCGACATCGCCAGCATTGAGGGAGCACGCGCTCTGGTCATGGTGGGCGACTCGGTGACCACCGACCACATCAGCCCCGCCGGCAGCTTCAAGGCGGATACCCCCGCTGGTCAGTTCCTGATTCAGAGTGGTGTGGAGCCCAAGGACTTCAACTCCTACGGCAGCCGCCGTGGCAATGACCGCGTGATGACCCGTGGCACCTTCGCCAACATCCGCCTCAAGAACCAGTTGGCCCCCGGCACCGAAGGCGGTTACACCACCGACTTCACCACCGGCCAGGTCAGCAGCATCTACGACGCTGCCCAGAACTACAAGGCCGCTGGCACCCCCCTGGTCGTCATTGCTGGTAAGGACTACGGCATGGGCTCCAGCCGTGACTGGGCCGCCAAGGGCACCTTCCTGCTGGGTGTCAAGGCCGTGATTGCCGAGAGCTACGAGCGCATCCACCGCTCCAACCTGGTGGGCATGGGCGTGCTGCCACTGCAGTTTGTGGGTGGTGAAAACGCCGAAAACCTGAACATTGCGGGCGACGAGACCTTCACCATTGAACTGCCCGCCGACCTGAAGCCGCGTCAGAACGTGACGGTCAAGCTGACGGATAAGGACGGCAACACTCGCCGCATCACCGCGCAGTGCCGCATCGACACTCCGGTGGAAATCGACTACTACAAGAACGGTGGCATCCTGCAAACCGTGCTGCGCTCCATCCTCGCCCGTAGCAAGGACGAAGTGAAGGCGTAAGCCCAAGCTTTAGATTGAGCTAGCGAGAAACCCCCGCCTGGGAAACTGGGCGGGGCTTTTCACCACCTATTTCTAACGGAAGTTATGGGGGTCGGGTTGGCCAACATTTGCAGCCAACCAGGATTCCCAACTACCACCGATGACTTTTGGCCTGTCTGCCATGAGCGCCCCCTGCCTCATGGCGCGGAATGCTGGATGTGGAATAGGTAGTACTACAGGCCTATAACCTGCTAACCGCGCACATTCTTCCAGACTCATAATCTCTGGCCCGGCAAGGTCGGGAGGATGGCCCTGTGCATCACCGCACGCGATATGGGCCACTTCCGCTGCCACTGCTGCGGCCTCTACAGGTTGCAAGTTGACTCCCTGCGGCACAAATTGCAGGGGACCAAAACGCAACATTCTGAGCAGAAGCGCAGCAAACTCATGGAATGGGGTGGCCCGTTGGATGGTATAGGGGATGCTGCCCCGTTCCACAAGTCTCTCTACCGCAAACTTACTACGGTAGTAATCATATCCGCCTGAATAGTTTACTCCTGCGATGCTGACATATATAAAATGCTGCACTCCACTGCGCTGACACGCATTTAAAAGATTCTGGCCCATTTGCAAGTCATCTAAGGCCCTCTTTGGGTTGGTCGCTGCGTGAATCACAGTATGCACGCTGGATAACGCCTCTTGTACCCCTCTCCCCGTAAGCAAATCGCCAGCCAAGCTACCGCGCTGGGGTGTACGGCTAAACCCTACGGCCTCTCTTCCCCCATCCTGCAACGCCGCGAGAAGCTGGCGTCCCAGAACACCTGTACTGCCCGTAACCAGAACTTTTTCCATATTCCCTCCAGATGCATGGACATGGTAGCTACGCTGCACCGTCAGGCTATCCTAACTGAATAGGGCCAAGAAGGACGCCTCGGAAGTTGATGCCGACATGCAGGTCGGCAAGGGTAGGAGTTACGGACGGGCAGGACAATTCAAATGTCTCCCCTACCACTTCAAAGCTCCAGCTTTCGCCTCCTCTGCGCCAGACAGATACCCCCCGGCGGACCAGAAAATAGGCCTGCAAGCTGGGCAATTCTCGGTGACGCTCAGCTTTGGAGTTCTGGTCCGCCATGCGGGTGCTTTCGCTCAATACCTCGGCGATGAAGCACGGCTCAGTTTCGGTGTAGTCGTCGTTCCTCGCCGCCACCGCGTCCCACCACAATGTCAGGGTAATGGTAGCGGGTGGGCGTGACCCGTACTTTCATATCGCTCTGGTATACCTGGCAGCCCTGGGCACGGGAGGCAGCCTGCAAAAAAGGCCGCTCCCCATCACAGAGAGCGGTCCTCAATTTCTAGCTGTACTTAGCTCAGCCCTTGAATTCGCGGTCGCTGAAGTCGCGGCCACCACTGCGGCCACCGCGTCCACCACGGTCATTGCCGAAACGGTCGGTACCGCCGCGTTCACGGCCTTCAAAGCGTCCACCGCCGCGTCCGCCCCGGCCCCCGCCGCGTCCACCACGGTCACCGAAGGAGGAGGAACGTCCGCCGCCCCGGTTGCCACCGCGCCCACTGCGGAAATCACCTTCGTTGTCGAAGCGGCGTCCGCCACGTCCGCCGTCACGGCTTTCGCGGGTGGGCTGCTCGAACAATTCAGGCAACTCCTGGGCGACTTCTACGCCGATTTCGCCGTCCAGCGGGCTGGCTTTGATCAGGGCGTCCACATACTGGGTAGGTACGTCGGCTACGGCTCCACCGCGCCACTGACGGACCTTGCCCAGCTTACGGCTGTCCACGTCGGTGTGACGGGCGATCAGGGCCACCGTACGGGCGATGCTCATGCGCTCACCGTGCAGGATCAGGGTGGTCAGACCTTCCTCACCGCTCAGCAGGCTGGCGGGGGCTTGCGGCTCGGTCACGCCGCTGATCTTGGCCAGGGCGCGGGCCAGAGCTTCGGCACCCATTTCGTCCAGCAGAGCTTCGGCCTGGTCCATGAACATGGCCGCAGCATCACCGTCTACCCGGCGCAGCATCTGGGCGCTGGCACGGGCGCTAGCTTCCTGTACTTCGCGGGGAGTCGGAACGGGGCGCTCGGTAAAGCGCACACCAGTGACGCGTTCCAGGCCGTTGATGTCCCGGTTCTCACGGTCGCCGTACATGATGATGGCGGTTCCGTTGCGTCCGGCGCGGCCGGTACGTCCCGAGCGGTGGACGTAGCTTTCGGGGTCCTGGGGCAGGTGGTACTGCACCACCAGGTCGACTTCGGGGATGTCCAGACCACGCGCGGCCACGTCGGTGGCGACCAGGATGGAGGTGCGTCCAGCGCGGAAGGAGCCCAGGGCACGTTCACGCTGGCTCTGGGCCAGGTCGCCGTGCAGCGCCTCGGCCTCAAAGCCGCGGTGGATCAGTTCTAGGGCCAGTTCGTCGGTCTCGCGCTTGGTACGGGTAAAGACAATCGCCTTCTCGGGGTTGTAAACGGTCAGCAGATCGGCCAGCACCCGGGTGCGGCTGCGGCCCACGCGCACCTTGAGGTGCTCGACGGTCTGGGCGGCCTGGCTCTTGCCTTCGCCCACCATGTCCACGACCAAGGGGTCGTTGAGGTACCGGCTGGACAGACGGCGGATTTCGGGGGTCAGCGTCGCGCTGAACAGCAGCGTCTGACGCTCTTTAGGGGTGGTCTTGAGGATGGTCTCGATCGCCTCGGCAAAGCCCACGCTTAGCATCTCGTCGGCTTCGTCCAGCACCGCGAACTGTACGGCGCTCAGGTCCAGGTTGCCCCGGTCCATGTGGTCCATCAGGCGTCCAGGGGTGCCGACGATGACGTCGGTGCCGCGGCGCAGCGCGTTTTCCTGAGGACCGTAAGCGGCGCCGCCGTACACGGTCAGCACGTTCAATTCGCGTCCGGTCTGT
The DNA here is from genome assembly GCF_020889625.1 of Deinococcus radiophilus. GTDB lineage: Bacteria > Deinococcota > Deinococci > Deinococcales > Deinococcaceae > Deinococcus > Deinococcus radiophilus. The sequence continues at coordinate 1,033,519 of NZ_CP086380.1, read as the reverse complement.
TCGAATTCGGCAGCGACCTGACGGGCCAGTTCGCGGGTAGGGGCCACCACGATGGCGCGGGGCAGCCTGGAGCGCTCGCGGCTGGGCTCCAGGCTCTGAATGATAGGCAGGGCAAAGGCCAGGGTTTTGCCGGTCCCGGTGCGGGCACGGCCGATCAAGTCACGGCCAGCCAGGGTATGGGGCAGGCTCTCGGCCTGAATAGGGGAGGCTTCGGTAATGCCGCGTTCGGCCAGGCGCGCCGCGAGTGCGGGCGCGATCAGTTCGTTAAAGTTCATTTGTCATCCTTTCGCGAAGCGTGTTCCCCGCAAAGGACAGCAAATAACCCAGTGTCGTTTGCCTGCCGAATAACCCGCCGTGGGGGCCGTCTCTACCTTCTCATGGCCATCTTCGCAGGTCTTTTCCCGTGGGGGGACATCTTCTTCTGGAGGGGCCGCTACGGGCCGTCAGATCTCCAGGTCAAGACGTGAAGCTTAGCACACTTTATCAGGTTCTGTACAGAGGGGAAAAGTGCGTGAATGTGGAAGGCAAAAACCCGTCCCTCAAAGGGCCGTGCTAAATTGGGCATGCGTTTTCCCAGAGCCTGATTGCCTGCTTGTCTGTAAGCCGTGTGCTGCCGCTGCGGCGGTAAAGCTGTGACGGGTCTACCGTACTTGGGAAACGGGCCAGGAGGTCTTGCGTGAAATTTTTTGTGATTGGCGACGTGAACGTTGACCATATTTATCATCTGGAACAGTTGCCGGCGCCTGGCCGCGAAGTTCACCCATTGCGGGCCGTGATGCAGCCGGGTGGATCAGGCGGCACCATGGCGGTCACGCTCGCCCGACTGGGCCATGACGTGACCCTGGCCGCCAGCGTGGGGGATGATCCTTTTGCCGAGTACGCTCTGAGCGAAGTGCGCAGCAGCGGTGTCTCGGAAACGGCCATTCAGACCGAAGCGGACGAGTCTACCAGCACCATCACCGTGATGCAGACCGCCGACGGCCAGCGCACCATGATCAGCTCAGGCGGGGCCAACCGCTGCCTCAATCCGAGCCGGCTGAAGAAGAAAGATGTCGAGACGTCGGACGCCCTGATCATCAGCGCCTACAGTCTGGTGGAGGGGTCGCAGCGTGAATATGCCCTCAAGGCCATGGAGTACGCCAAGAAGGCCAAAAAGCCGGTGCCGCTGTTTATTGACCTGGGCACTGGGGCGGTGAACAAGGCGGGGCGGGGCCTGATCGACGATGTGACCCAGGCCGATTACCTGACCCTCAATCAGCATGAGATTCTGGCCCTCACGGGGACTTCTTCGATCAGTGCGGCGCTGGCGAACCTGGCTGACGAAGGGTTGCATCAGGTGGCCGTCAAGGTGGGGGCGATGGGCTGTATCGTCTGGACCCCCGGCGAAACCGAGCTGGTAGATGCCGTATTGCCTGCCGATGAAGAAGCGCTCGATAGCACCGGGGCAGGGGACACTTTTACTGCTGTGTTCGCCCACGCCGTCATGACCGGGCAGCCTCTCAAGGCCGCCGCCCGCATGGCCAACGCCGCCGGAGGGCTGGCTGCTACCCGCGTGGGAGCGCAGGACCGTCATATCACCCTGGAGGATTTGGCGCCCTATACCGCCTAAGTTTGAATATAAAAAGCCCCGGCTTCAGCGATAGGCTGGGGCTTTTGCATTCACTGGTTGCTGTGGGTTTTTTCGTTACCGATTCGCCGTCAACGCTTCCAACTGCTCCCGCAGCGCCTCCGCGTCACGGACAGGCAGCCGACAGGCCCGGTTCACACACAGGTAAGCGGTGCCACCGCCTTCGCGGCCTTCCAGCACGGGTAACCCTGCTGGAGCGTTGGCGGGGGCCAGCGTCACGTAGGACAGCAGAACTTTGGCGGCGACCCGTTCCAGGGCGTCCCGTTCAGCGGGCGTCCCGATGATGGCCAGTTCGGTATGCGGCGCTTCCAGCAGGGCCGCTGCTTGCCAGAGGCCGCCCATCCCGTGAGGTGCCTGACCCATCTCGCTGATATGGGCCGCAATGGTGCGCCTAGACAGTTCGGCAGCGTCAGGTAGGCCGTAGTAGCGGTCCATCCAGAGGCCGAGCAGCGCCGCCGCCGCGTTGTCACTGATGATGGCCGAGTCGAAGGCGCTGCTTTGACGGGTCAGCAACCGCTCGGCCCGCCCACCGCTGGAGCGGAACAGTCCAGCGTCCTCATCCCAGAAATCGCGCTGCACGGTGTCCCATAGCTCCCGCGCCCACTCCAGGTACGAGAGGTCGCCAGTCGCCTGGTACAGCGCCACCAGTCCCAGGCCGTATAGGGCGTGGTCTTCCAGTAAACCCTCCACCCCCGGCGCTTGACCGTCCAGCCAGGTATGCCACAGCGTCCCGTCTGGCTGACGCATGGTGCCGCGTACCCACGCCGCATTCTGTTGGGCCAGGTCCAGCCAGTGGCGCTCGCCCAGAATGCGGCCTGCGTCGGCCAGGGCAGCCAGCACCAGCCCGTTCCAGGAGGTCAGCACCTTGTCGTCGCGGTGGGGCTGCTGGCGTTGCTCGCGGGCAGTCAGCAGGCGGCGACGTAGCTCGGGCAACCGTTCCATTTGTTCGGCGCTCAGCTTACCCACCTGGGACAGCACCGTGCGGCGGCCAGCGTCGCGGCGGTGTGGGTCCTCGAAGTTGCCGCGCTCGTTCACACCGTAATGTTCGGCCACCCACGCGGCGTCTTCGCCCAGCACCGCTTCCACTTCGGCGGGAGTCCAGGTAAAGGTCAGCCCCTCCACGCCCGCCGTGTCCGCGTCTTGGGCGGAGTGAAATCCGCCCGCTAGGTGGCGCATTTCGCGTTCCAGATACGTCAGGGTTTCCCGGGCGGCGTCAGCGAAGGTCTGGTCGCCGCTCACTTGATAGGCCGCCAGCAGCGTGCGGGTCAGCTGGGCATTGTCGTACAGCATCTTCTCGAAGTGCGGGACCAGCCAGCGCTCATCCACCGAGTAACGGTGAAAGCCGCCGCCCAGCTGATCGTAGATGCCTCCCCGCAGCATCTGGCGCAGGGTATGTAGCGCCATCTCTTGCCCACCCGCGTCCCCGGACTGCAGCAGAAAGTCCAGCGTGGTGGGAGCCGGAAACTTGGGCGCTCCCCCGAAACCACCCCACTGGCGGTCGAAGACCTGCGGCAGTATTTCCAGCGGCAGCTCCAAGAAATCGGACGGCCACTCTTGGGCAGCCCGGCGCGGCTCGCTCATGGCCTGAATATGCTCGGTGAGGGCCTGCGCGTTGGCGTCCAGGTCGGCGCGGCGGTGTTGCCAGGCATCGGTCACAGCCCCCATGATGCGGTGGAAGGAAGGCATCCCCATCCCCTCGTGCGGCGGGTAGTAGGTCCCGGCGTGGAACGGCTGGCGGTCATGGTTGAGAAAGACCGTCATTGGCCAGCCGCCGGCGCCGGTCATGGCCTGGGTCGCTGCCATGTAGATGCCGTCCACGTCAGGCCTTTCTTCGCGGTCGACTTTGATGTTCACGAAATTCTGGTTCATCAGCTCAGCGGTCTGTTCGTTCTCGAACGACTCGTGCGCCATCACATGACACCAGTGACAGGTGCTGTAGCCGATGCTCAGCAGCACCGGGACGCCGCGCTCACGGGCTTCGGCAAAGGCGGCGTCGGACCAGGGCCACCAGTGCACCGGGTTGTCCGCGTGCTGACGCAGATAAGGGCTGGACTCGCTGCCGAGGCGGTTGTGGCCGGACGTTGCATCGGTCATAGGCGCAGCATAGAGGAGAAGCGTGGGCGCAAATGGAGTGCCGCGGGGGAGGGGTACACTCCAGCCATGAACCTATATAAGGTGGCCCTGGCCGCGCTGTTCCTGACCTCACTGGTGTGGCCCAGCGGCGTAACGGCGCAGGCATCCACCTCCAGCCCGGCGCGGCCCACGCTGGCCCAGCTGGTGAGGCTGGCGGATCAGCTGACCCCTGACCGTGGGACAGAGTGTTACGGTGACGTTTACTGCCTGTTGCAGCGTGACCTGCGCGGGGCCGATCTAGATGAGCGGGGCTGGTCCGCCCACTGGAGAGGGGGCGAGTACACGGCGCAGCTGGACGTCTGGTGGGACCGCGCCGGGCGCGGCCTGCTGCTGCTGGACTGGAACTACTTATCCCAGAAGGCCGGCTGTGGGGATTGGCCCTGCGGGTCGAGTGACCTGTATGCCCACCGATACGCCAGTGGCTGCGTGCAAGACGTGAAGTTCTCGCAGATCGGGGTTCCTTACCGTGCCCAGGCATGGAGTGAGGTGAAACCCACCCTCCCCGCCGCGGTTCGGGCCGACGCCTCGGCGCGGGTGCTGGCCTTTCGCCGGCTGACCGGCGAGAACGGTGAGCTGTATCTGGACCCGGAATTGCCGCAGCGAGGCACCGATATCACCGTCTTCGTCGGGGATCATACTTCGCGGCTCCCTATTTACCGCCTGCGCTGGGACGCGGCGCGGGGGGTCTTTCTTCCGGCTGTCCGGACTCCGTGACGTCCCGGCTTTATCTATCCTTTATCCTGTAACCGATGACAAATCAGACCGAGTCGCAGAGCGCTTACGCCCGTGCAGGCGTGGATATTGACGCGGGCCACCGCGCCGTAGACCTGATGAAGGACGCCGTCGCCCGCACCCACACCCCGGCGGTGCTGGGCGGCATCGGCGGCTTTGGGGGCCTCTTCAGCCTGAGCGGCCTGCAGGACATGGCCGACCCGGTGCTGGTGGCCTCCACCGACGGCGTGGGCACCAAGACCAAGGTGGCGGTGCGGACCGGGCGTTTCGGCGGCCTGGGCCATGACATCGTGAACCACTGCGTGAACGACATTCTGGTGCAAGGGGCGCGCCCACTGATCTTTCTGGATTATGTGGCGATGGGCCGGCTCTCGCCGGAGCGCGTAGCCGAAGTGGTCACGGGTGCGGCCCAGGCCTGTGAAGCGCTAGGCGTGGCGCTGTTGGGTGGCGAAACCGCCGAGATGCCCGGCGTGTATGTCGAAGGCGAGCTGGACATTGTAGGGACCATCGTGGGTGCCGTGGACCGCCCAGCGCTCATTGACGGGCAGCGTATCCAGGAAGGAGACAGCGTGATTGCCCTGCCCAGTGCCGGCCTGCACACCAACGGGTACTCGCTGGCCCGCATGGCGCTGGACGACTTGGACTGGGCTGAGGCCCGCGACGACCTGAATGGTGAGCGCCTTGAGGACCTGCTGACCGTGCCGCACCGCGCTTATCTGAGTGCCTACGACGCGGTGCAGGGGGCTGGCGCCGAAGTGCGCGGCATGGCCCACATCACTGGAGGCGGTCTGGTCCACAATCCACCGCGTGTATTCCCGGGGGGCATCGGGATGCGGGTGGATACGGCCTCCTGGACGGTACCGCCACTGTTTGAGCTGATCGTGGAACGCTCTGGTACGCCCCGCGAAGAAGCCTTTGAAGCGCTCAACATGGGGGTGGGTTTCCTGTTTATCGTTCCTGCCGCACAGCAGGAGCAGGCGCTGACGGCGCTACGGGCTGTAGGCGAACAACCCTGGGTGCTGGGCCAGATGGAAGCGGGGCGGGGAGTCCGTTTTGGCTAAGTTGGTGCCGCACCGCCGCGCTCCGTTTGGGTTTCAATTGCCCGACCGTGAGCAGGCCACTGAAATGTGGGTGGTCCGCCACGGTGAAAGCAGCTGGAACGCCTCAGGCCGTTATCAGGGTCAGACCGACGTGCCGCTCAGTCAGCTGGGCCGCTTACAGGTCGTGACTCTAGCCGCACGCCTGACCGGGCAGCAGTTTGACGCCGTGTATTCCAGCGACCTGGAGCGCTCACATGCTACGGCTGCAGCGGTGGCTGAGCGGTTGGCTGGACACCCCGAAGTGCGGCTGGACCCTGGCCTACGCGAGATTGATGTGGGCAAACTGGCGGGTCTGACGGCTAAAGTGATTCAGGAGCGCTACCCGGACTATCTTCAGGCCCTGAGTGAAGATTCATGGGCCACCCAGCGGCCCGGCGGCGAGAGTATGCAGGACCTGTATATCCGCTCCAGCAAGACCTTTCACGAGCTGCGTGAGCGGCATCCTGGCGGGCGGATTCTGGTGTTCACCCACGGCGGGCTGGTCCGGGTGGCGGTGGGGCTGGCGCTGGGCGAGGACGCGGGCCGTCAGGCCTGGTCGCGCCTTTCGGTGACCAATTCTTCCATCACCCGGATCATCCTGGGACACGAGCGCGGCACATTGCTGGGCTTCAATGACGATGCCCACCTCGAAGACCTATTGGCCGCCACCGAGAGTGACGACGTGGTGGGACAGGTGCCATAGCATAGTCTGCCTCTGAACCAGCAAGCACCCGGCCTTATCCATCTGGCCGGGTGCTGTTCATTGGGAGATTATTCTTCCTCGTCGCCCGCTGGTTCTTCTGAGGTGATAAAGGGGAGGTTGCGGTCCAGTTGGGCACGGTCCAGGCCGAAGCCGTACACGTAGGCATTGGGGATGGTAAAGCCCAGGTAGTCGATGGTCAGCTCGGCCTTGCGGCGCGACGGCTTGGACAGCAGCGAAGCAATTCGCAGCGAAGCGGGGTGGCGGCCATCCAAATAACCCATCAGGTATTTTAGGGTCAGGCCCGTATCCACGATGTCTTCTACGATAATCACGTCGCGGCCCTGAATCGGGAATTGCAAGTCTTTGACCAGCTTGACCTCGCCGCTGGACTCCTGCGCGTTGCCATACGAGCTGGCCTGCAAAAAGTCCACCGTGATCGGCCGCTCGATGGCCCGGCACAGGTCTGCAAAAAAAGGAAAGGCGCCGTTGAGGACGCAGATCAGGTGAGGGGTTTTGCCCTCGTAGTCGGCTTCGATCTTACGCGCCAGCTCCTGAATGCGGGCCTGAATATCGTCTTGGGAAATCTGAACAGGGCCGTGGCCCGGCTGATGAGTCATGCCCACAGATTAACATCCAGTCAGCTTGGCCCGCTGACTGGCCCCCTCCATGCCTCAAGCCAGCTGATAAGCAGCGCTGCGTCCCTGTCCAGTACGCCTCAGGTGGCCTTCATCACACAGCTTGCGGAGTACCCGCCAGGCCTGCTGCACATTGAGCCCGCAGGCCTGGCGTAGATCGGGATTGCGGACCGCCCCTTTTTCACGGGCCAGGGCCAGGGCAATCGCCCGAATCTCGTCACGGGTGGGGCCGTGGAGGTGCTCTGCTGCGGGGGTGGGCGTTTGGGAAAGAACGCTGGCCGGTGGAGAGGAAGGCGAGGCTGAACTTTGCTTATCAGGTGCAGGTGCAGCGGCTGGGCGGGATTGAGTTTGCCCCGGAAAGCTGGTCCCATGTCCACCCAGTCCCAGTTGGCTCCACGAGAGGGTGCCCTTGTTCCACAACTGCGGGGTGGTCTGGCGTGGAAGTACCGGCGCGGGGGCGCCATCGTGATCGCCTGTTGTGCTTGCGGCAGCTTCGGCTGGGGCAGGTCGGGTTTGCATGGCCTGACGCAAACCCTGACGCTGCAAGGCTTCGCGGGATTCCGGAGCCAGCAGATAAGCGATACCACGCCCTACTCCGGCTCGCTCGATCAGGCCGATATCTTCCATCTGGCGCAGCAGTCGGGGTGTGCGGTCCTCGGCCAGCTGCAGGGCGCGGGCCAGCGTGGCGCGGGTGGCCTCGCCCTCACGGGCCAGCAGGCTGAGCACGATCAGCATGTCCAGCGAGAGGGTTTGGAGCTCCTCTTGCTTGCGGGCCACAAAGCGCACAAATTCGGCGTCAAAGCCCATGGAGTGCAGCGTCAGCTCTACCGCGTCAGGGTAAGTGGTGAATTCAGGTGGCTCTTTGCCGTGCCGCAGCATCAGCCCAAACATCTTGTCCACGCCTACCCCAGCCTGTTCGATCAGGCCCAGCCGCGCCAGCACCTGCGCCAGTAGTGGATTGCGCCGCTTGGGCTGATGGCGCAGGATATTGCCCGGTGTGATACCGCCCGGCAGTCCACCTGGATTCATGATGTCCAGGCGGTTGGGGTAGAGGTGTACATGCACCGCATCGCGCAACTGGTAGTCGCGGTGGGTCAGCGCGTTGAGTAGAGCCTCGCGGTACACGGTTTCGTCCTGCTCCCAGACCTCGATGCGGAATAGACCCACCTGTACAGGCGTGAAGCGGTTACGGGCCTGAATCAGCTCAGCCAGGCGGGCCAGGGTGGCGGGGATGGGCCGCAGCAGATCCTCGCGGAACTGGAATTCCACATCCAGGGTCATGTGGTGAAAAAAGCAGACTTCGCCCTGCGGAATGTGCGCCCGGAGCGCCGCCGGGGTTCCGGCCAGCAGGATGCCTGCCAGATTGGGCCGCAGCGCTCCGTTGCTGGGAGCCAGCAGGCCCAGTTCGCGCAAAAAGTCGATATCCGCCAGGCCGGCGATGGGTGCGGCCCGCTGGCCCCCGCTGCGCTCGGCAAACAGGCGCAGGCGACCCACCTCGGCGGGGTCGATGTCGGCCAGGGAGGCGTCCGGGGGAATGATCGCCGTGTAATCGGCGTCGGCCACGGGTTCCGCCTCGGTCTGCGAAACTGGGACCAGGTGATGACCGTCCCAGGCGAGCACTGCGCCTGCGGGGTCCGACAGGACATAGGGAGCCCGTGGCACAAACACTGAAAGCACCTCGTGGCCGCCCGGCTGACGGTGGCTCTGCACATTGACGCTTAGCCGCCCGCCTGAGAGCTCGAAGATGGCGTGGGTCAGCATCAGCGGATGCAGATCCTTGACCTCTACCTCAGCACTTTCGTCCGCACCTACCAAGATGGTGCCGCCACGCGCATTCGCCAGTCCGATGGCGTAGCGGGCCAGCTCATCCGGTAACACTGCAGCACTCAGGTGAATGCACTCAGGACCGGGTGGGGACACCACGCCCAGGGGAGAAACGGCGGCGGGAAGGGTTGCAGGGTCTGTCACTGAATCCAGTGTAACGGCTGCCCCGCCGCTCAGGTATTTAGTACATGGCGACAGGTTCCAGAATCAGGTGTTCCAGACGTTGCGCCGCCAAGCTGCGTTCGCGCAGGCTGGAGCGGTGGCTGCGAACCAGATCGGTGAGGGCCAGCAACTGGTGCAACTGGGGGTCAAGCCGCGCTGCCTGGACGGCCTCGGTACAGAGAGGCTGCACCGCGTACCCCTCGGCCTGACCTTCCTCATCCGGCCAAACCAGCCGCTGTGCGTCTGACCCCGGCAGGGGAGCGACGCAGCACCCCGTTGCGACTCCGCGTACCAGGGCATCTCCCTGCGGAGGCGCTGGCAGAAAATAGGGCACGCCTTTGGTAAGTACGCTGACCAGGGACGAACGGATAGGAGAAGAACTTCCAGCTCGCAGCAGACGCGAGGCCACCAGCCGTTCATGGGCCTGATGCACCTGTGTATGTGAGAGGCCGATGGACCTGCCGAGCAAACTATATGAATAAGATGGAGCGTCTTCCTGCAACAGTTTGAGGGCAACCAACAGATCTTGAGGACTTAACACACATTTAATTTATGAAAAGTTTGTCAGGTTTTTGCCAGTATTTAGGTGCCGAGAGATCTAATTTTGGAACCTGTTCTATGACCGGCGTATGGGTAGCAGCTCTCCGGAAAATAGGGTGCAGAGCCTGGTTGCATCCATGTCTACTTGCTCTGCCCGCGGAAAATCATGGAGGTGGACGCGCCTCTACGATTTTCCGGACAGCTGCTATGTCTGTTCAGCCCCGGATCTTCTGACGGCCCAACAGCGCGCGGCCCAGCGTGACCTCGTCGGCGTACTCCAGGGCCGCGCCGACTTGCAGACCGTAAGCAATTCGGGTCACTTCGGCACCCAGGGGGTCCAGCAACCGCTGCAGATACAGCGCAGTGGCGTCGCCTTCCACGGTGGTGCCAGTCGCCAGAATCACTTCCATGCCGTCTGTGGTACGCGGCAGCAGTTCCTTGATCCGTAGCTGTTCCGGCCCCACGCCGTTCATAGGGCTCAGGACGCCATGCAGCACGTGATACAGTCCCTGGAACTCGCCGCTGCGCTCCAGAGCGATCACGTCGCCGGGTTCCTCGACCACGCAGATGGTGTTCTGATCGCGGCTTGGGTCGCTGCACACGCTGCACAGTTCGGCGTCGGTGATGTTGAAGCACACTGGGCAGGTGTGCAATTCAGATTTGGCCGAGAGGAGTGCTGCCGAGAGCCGCTCAATATCCTCAGCGGGCTGTTCAAACAGGTGGAAGGCCAGCCGCTGAGCGCTTTTCGGCCCGATACCGGGCAGGCGCGACAGTTCACGGATCAGGGCGACCAGACTGGGTGGATATTTCACCCGGTCAGCTTAGCGGGTCGGTGGGAAACACACTGTCGGTTGGGTCGGAACCCGGCAGCCGAGGGATGGCCTTGGGGGTCAAAGAAAAGCCCCGCCCATCTGGCGGGACAGGGTCAGCCCTTGCGTTTCAGAAACCAGGAATCTGCAGGCCACGGGTGGCTTCTTGCTGCAGGTCGTCTACTTGGTTTCCAGCGTCCTGAATGGCGGCCAGGATCAGGTCTTCAAGGGCTTCGACATCGTCGCCGTCTACGGCTTCAGGCTTGATCTTCAGGCTCTGCACCTTGCCGTGACCGTTCATGGTCACCGTGACCAGCCCGCTGGCCGTGCCCTCTACACTCTTGGCGGCCAGGTCTTCCTGAATCCGGTTGGCGGCGCTCTGAGCCTGCTGCATTTGCTTCATCAGACGTTTCATGTCCATGTGCAGCAGTTTAGAGTATTTGTGATTTGAGGCGGCCAGTCTAAAGTGGAGTGGCCTAAAAGGCCTATACGCGGAGCGTGCTAAACTGTTTCCCGAGTTGGCCCAGTTGAATGGCAGCTGCAGGCCAGGCGGAGAGCACTCACCGCCGCCACTTCAAAACCCATTATTCAGAGTCACCGATGATGGTGACCGATTCAGCCGCTGCTCATGGGCAGTTTGACCCGGAGCGGTGCGCGGAGGTGATAGCTATAGCGAAAGATCTAAAGGTCAACGAGCAGATTAGGGTCCGTCAGATTCGCCTGATTGGCGCAGACGGTGAGCAGGTTGGCATTATTGATACCCGCGACGCCCTGAGAATGGCCCGCGAAAAGAACCTGGACCTGGTGATGGTCAGTCCCCAGGCCGTGCCGCCTGTGTGCAAACTGCTTGATTATGGCCGCTTCCGCTACGAGCAGCAGCAAAACGAGAAGGAAAACCGCAAGCGTGCCCGGTCCCAGGAAGTCAAAGCGATCAAGTACCGCGTCAAGATTGACGACCACGACTTCAATACCAAGACCAACCATGTGCGCCGGTTTCTGGAAGCGGGGAACAAGGTCAAAGTCACCATCATGTTCCGTGGGCGTGAACGCACCCACCCTGAACTGGGCGAGCGGATTCTGGACCGCGTGGCCGAGGCGCTGACCGATATCGGTACGCCGGAAAGCCGTCCCAGCATGATGGGCATGCATGAACATGGTCATGGCCCCCAAAGCTGAAAAGGTCAAGAAGAAGGTCGATGAGGGCGGGGACACTGCTGCTGAAGCCGAGCTGGCTGCCCCAGCCGACACCCAGGCCAGCCCCGCAGAAGCCAACGCCTGAACGTTCAGCGCTAAACCTACAAAAGTGGAAGACCCGCCCCTATAGGGCGGGTTTTTGTTAGGAAAATCTAGTCAGCAGGCGTGCCAGCTAGCCGAGCGATGTCTCAATCGGGACGTTCTGGTCCAGCAGCTCTGGCGGCAGTGTCCCGCCCAGACTGACCCACGCCCCCAGCAGGTCGTCCGGGACAGGCGCATGCAACTGTAGCGCCGTGCCCGTGACTGGGTGAGGCACGGTCAGCTGCCAGGCGTGCAGGGCCTGACGCGGCATCACTTCACTGGCCCGGCCATAGACGCTGTCGCCCAGGATGGGACTGCCCAGGTGGGCCAGATGCACCCGGATCTGGTGGGTGCGCCCGGTACGCGGCTCACAGCGGACCAGCGCCAGCGTGCGCCCATGCCCGTCCGGATGGGCGCTTAGCGGCACGAAGCGGGTCTGGGCCTCGCGGGGGTTCGCGCCGCCCACCGTCATGCGCTGGCGCTGCACTGGATGGCGACCTACGGGAGCGTCGACCAGTACAGGTTGCTCGGCCCGCCACTCGCCTGCCGCACTGGCGAGGTACACCTTCTGCGTTTTACGGGCCTTGAAGCTGGCACTCAGGGCAGCGTGGGCCTGCACGGTTTTGGCGACCACGATCACGCCGCTGGTGTCCTTATCCAGCCGGTGCACGATGCCGGGGCGGTAGCCGCCCGCACCCTCTGCGCCCTCCTGTTGCGGCAGCGCCATAAGGCCCAGCAGCGCATTGACCAGGGTGCCGCTGACCACGCCGGGTGCCGGGTGGGTCACCATGCCGGGGGGTTTATTCACGGCAATCAGGGCACCGTCTTCGTACAGGATATCCAGCGGGATGTCTTCCGGCTGCACGCGTAAGTCGGCGGGCGGTGGGGGAGAGAGGCTCAGCGCCTCGCCGCCGCGTAGCCGGTGGCTGGCCTTGGTGACGGGGCGGTCATCTACCCATACCCGCCCATCCGTGATCCAGCCCGCCACCTGTGATCGGCTCTGTCCGGTGAGTTCAGCACACACAGCGTCCAGTCGGCCCGCTGCCGCCGTGTACTGCTCGGGGTTGTCCTGTTTGTCTTCTGCCATCTCAACCATTTGACGGGTGTTTCAGAGCGGGAATCCGCAGGCCACCGCGCCCATCCCAGCCCTTGAAAGCGTAGAACCGACCCGGTTCACCAGTCCGCAGGTAGTCCAGCAGTGGCTCACGCATGGGCGGCGAATCCAGCCGCTCGCCTGCGTCCTCAAGTGTGCAGAACCGCGCCTCAGTGATGAAGCCGTCAGGATCGCTGGGATTCAGCAAGCCCTCCCAGGTGGCCTCGAAAGCCACCGCCATGGCCCGCTCGCCCCGTCGCTCATCCTCAATGTGCACGGTGTAGACCATGTGCTCTATGCCGGTCAACTTCAGGCCAGTTTCTTCCCAGATCTCGCGGTACAGGGCTTCTAGGAGGGTTTCGCCGCTTTCGACCACACCGCCCGGCAGGGTGTAGCGGACCCGGCCCTGTCCCTGCCAATCGTTGCCGACCAGCAGCACCCTTCCGAACCTGTCGCGTAGAATCCCGGCGGCCACCAGCAGATCACGCCGAGGCACGGGTATCGACCCTCTCGGCATCCGCGTCGGCCATGTCCAGCAGCTGCTTTTCACGCTGAGCACGGGCCAGACCACCCACGATGTCTTGCAGGTCACCGTCCAGTACGCCTTCCAGAGCGGAATTCTTGGCGTCGCCTTCTAGACGGTGATCGGTCACGCGGTTCTGGGGATAGTTGTAGGTGCGGACCTTTTCCGAACGGTCCCCGGTGCCGATCTGGCTGCTGCGGGCGGCCCGCTCACTGGCCTGCTGCTTTTCACGTTCGCGCTCAGCCAGGCGCGAGGCCAGGATCATCAGTGCCTTTTCGCGGTTTTTGATCTGACTGCGGCCATCCTGGCAGACCACCATGATCTCGTCCGGGGTGCCGGCGCGGTAGGTGGCGCGTACAGCACTGTCGGTGGTGTTCACGCTCTGGCCGCCTGCTCCCTGCGAGCGGAAGACATCTATCCGGACTTCGCTGAGGTCCAGGGCCACCTCGGCCTGTTCCACCTGCGGCAGCACCGCGACGGTGACCGTGCTGGTGTGAATGCGGCCCTGTGATTCGGTGGCCGGAACGCGCTGCACCCGGTGTACGCCGCTTTCCCACTTGAAGGCGCGGTAGGCGAAGTCCCCCGTAACCTCGGCCACGACCTTGCTCAGCCCGCCGATGTCACTTTCGCTGGCGTCCAGCACGCTCAGGCGCAGCCCGCTCGCTTCGGCATAGCGGGTGTACATCCGCAGCAGGTCGGCGGCAAACAGCGCGGCTTCGGCCCCACCTGCCCCGGCCCGGATTTCCAGCAGCACATCATGGCTCTCAAAAGGGTCGGTGGGCAGCAACATCACTTCCAGGTCAGCTTCCAGCTCGGCCAGCCGTGATTGGATACGGCTCAGGTCCGCCTGCGCCATCTCGCGGAAGTCCGGGTCGGCGAGCAGCTCCTGGGTATCTTCCTGCTCGGCACTCAGGCGCTCATGCTCACGGTAGAGGGTGATCAGCGGCTCCAGCTCGCGGTGGCGGCGGGTCAGACGGGTGTATTCCTGGGCATCGGCCAGCACGGCGGGATCGCCCAGGGCGCGCTCCACCATGCTGAATTCCGAGGCCAGTTCGCCGAGGCGGGGACTCAGCATGGCTGACCCCGGCCCAGCGAAGGCTGGGGGAATTGTTGAGAAAAGAACACAGCTTGCATGAGAGTCAGTGTAGCGGCTGGGGCCATGAGGAACCGGGGGAAGGGGCCGAATCCGGCTTTATTTTTGCGCCTGGGTCGCCCATCTCTGCGTCAGCGTTGGGGCTTAGGTCCAGTAGCATCTCCCCAGCTTCCGTATCATGGTCGGCATGTCTTCTCACATCTGCAGGCTGCCCTGCCCTTACGGCGAGTGTTGCGCATGAGCGGCGGTCCCGCTTCACAACCTGCCTATGAGGGACCGCCTGCCCGTCCGGCGCCGGGAACGCCAGGGGTGGACCCCACCTGGAGCAGCAGCGACAAGGACTTTGTGACCAGTAGCCTGGGTCCGGCCCGTGTCTGGGCCACCATAGGTCACGGGGTGGTCAACGAGGTCTATTGGCCTTCTACCGGCACACCGCAGCTGCGTGACTTGAGCTTCTATCTGGTGGGCGATTCCAGCCAGGGTGGACCGCAGGGCTGGGTAGACCTCAAGCGGCAGCGGCAGTACACGCTGGATACGCCCGCGCCTGCGCTGCCACTGCTGACCGTGCAGCACTCCGGCGAACTGGACGGCGTACCCTATGCCCTGGAGCTGGAACTGTTACCTGACCCGCTGCGCGACACGCTGCTGATTCGCTATGACCTGACCGGCCCTTACCGATTGGCGGTCATCGCCGCGCCTCACCTGGGCGGTACGGGCCGTGACAACCGCGCCTGGACCGAGCGGGGCCAAACCCTACTGGCCCAGCATGGCAGCCATGCCCTGTGCCTGGCTGCGGATGCCCGTCTGCGCCGTGCGAGTGCCGGGGTGGTGGGCGTATCGGACGGGTGGCAAGATCTGGCCCAGCATGGCCGCCTGACCTGGGACTACACCGAAGCTGGTCCTGGTAACGTGGCGCTGAGTACCGAACTGACGGAAGCGAAGGGGGTGCTGGCGCTGGCCTTCGCCGAGTCGCCGACGGGGGCGCAGACGCTGGCCCGTTCCAGCCTGGCTGCCGGGATGGACGTGCTGCGTGAGCGCTTCTTGCAGGACTGGCAGGCCTGGGCGGACGATCTGAGCGTGACCAGTGACGAGCCGGAATTTGCGCGGCTGGCCCATATCTCGGCGGCGGTGCTGCGCATGCACGAGGACCGCACCTATCCCGGCGGCCTGGTGGCCAGCCTCAGCGTACCGTGGGGGAACTCCACCGATTCGCTCGGCGGCTATCATCTGGTCTGGCCGCGCGACGCGGTGCTGAGTGCTTTTGCCCAGATCACCTGCGGAGAGCTGGAAGATGCCCGGCGGGTGCTGGACCGCCTGATCGCCACCCAGGAGTGGGACGGTCACTGGGCGCAAAACGAGTATCCCAGCGGCGAACCGTACTGGAATGGCCTGCAGCTGGACCAGACGGCCCTGCCGGTGCTGCTGGCCGCCAAGTTGCAGGAATTGGGACAGCCTGAGCCATGCGGGTTGCAGGGCAGTATGCGCCGCGCTCTGGCCTTTCTGGCCCGCACGGGTCCCACCAGCGAACAGGACCGCTGGGAAGAGAATCCTGGCGTGAACCCCTTTACGGTGGCCGTGTCTATCGCGGCGCTGATCGCCGGGTCGCCGTGGCTCAGCGGTGATGAGCGCGGCTACGCACTGGCGCTGGCCGCTGACTGGAATGAGCGCCTGGAACACTGGTGCTACGTAGAAGGTACCCCGCTGGCCGAGCAGCACGGGGTGGACGGCTACTACATCCGGCTGGCTCCGCCACAGGAAGATGGGGTGCGTCAGGGCGAGGTTCTGCTACGTAACCGCTGGGGTCAGACCATCGAAGCCGCGGCCCTGGTCAGCCTGGACTTTACTTATCTGGCCCGCTTGGGCCTGCGGGATGTGCACGACCCGCGTATCCAGAACACGCTGACCGTTGTGGACCAGGTGCTGCGGCGCACGACCCCCAGCGGCGAGTGGCTGTACTACCGCTACAACAGCGACGGTTATGGTGAGCAGGAGGACGGCTCGCCCTATGACGAGAACGGCGTCGGGCGGCTGTGGCCGCTGCTGACCGGCGAGCGTGGTCAGCTGGCGCAGCTGGCAGGCGAGGACGTGACGCCTTTCCTGCGGACCATGCTGAACTGTGCCAGTCCCGGTGGATTGCTGCCCGAACAGGTCTGGGACGGTAAGGCGATCCCGGAGCGTGGTCTGTATCCCGGCAAGGCCACCGGCAGTGCCACGCCGCTCTCGTGGAGCCACGCTGAGTTTCTCAAGTTGCTGGTGGCCTCCCAGACCGGGGCACCCCCCGAGCGCCTCCAGTCGGTGACCGAATACTTGAGTACACATCCTGCTGCGCGGGCATGGCACTGGCGTAACGAAACACCTGTCAACGAATTGGACCCAGGCCACAGCCTGCGGATCGAAGCTGAGCAGCCGTTTACCCTGCGCTATGTCTGGGACGGTCAGGCAGAACGGCACGAAGTGGCGGCCCGGTCTGGTGTCTTCGGTATCTGGTCAGTGTCCTTCTCGGCCAGTGAGCTGAGCGGGAAGCAGCGGCTGAGTTTTACCCGCTGCTTTGGTGATGACTGGCAAGACCGGGAGCACACCGTGACGCTGCATACTCCGGAGCAAAAGGCCGTCACCCGCATCTAAGCAGGCACAGCCAGTAGGCGGCACCCGGCCAAGGGATGATTCGGTGCCGCCATTTTTTTGAGTCGCTGAGGCAGAGAAGCTGGCTCAAATTTGACAATCCACTCGTCTTACCGCACGGTAAGTAAGCCAATTTCGGGGTAGGGATGATCGGTGCGCCGCTCATTCCTGCTGCTCCAACTTCATTGCTTCTCTGAAAGGACCAAACCTATGGACGAATTCATCATTGCGCCTGCGCTGCACCAAGCGGTCGGTGGCCTGACCCTGCTGGCAGCGGTGGTGGCCACGGCATTGACGCTGCTAGGAGCCAAAAAAGGTCAGTTCAGCCGTACCGCTGCAGCGGCCATGATTGGTCTACAAGTGCTGCTTTTGCTGCAAACCCTCATCGGCATCAAGCTGCTGGATCAGGGGATGGGCGCCCTGCAGAAAGTGGTGCACTACCTAGGCGGACTGGGATCACTGGGCTTCCTGATGCTGTTTTACTGGCGGTCTTACCAGGACGAAAGCGTGAAGGCCCGCTGGGCCGCTGGTCTGACTGCCGCGTTCTTGGCCTTTGTCGCCATGACCTTTTTTATCGGCAACTTCTACGTGAACTCGTTGCAGGGTTAGAGCTGCTACACTACAGGCACTTCGGGTCTGACCTGTGGGATGAACTTCCTGGTCAAATCATGGCCCTGCTCAAGAGGTGGCGTATGAGACAAATCGACATCAACCCTGTCCGCGCCACCCTGTCACAGCTGAGCCTGTAGCGTTCGCTTTCCGGTGTCAGAAGGGTGGTCTAGGTGCCGCCCTTTTTTTCATGCCACCCGGAGGCAAACCATGTCCACTGACGTTCAAGTCATCCACCACACTCCCGAAACCACCACGCCAGCTCAGCGATTGGCCCTGGGCCGCCTGCTGGCGGGGTGCTACGCCCGCACCTGGCCTGAAGAACCGCCCCTGATTCCAGAACTGGAAGCGAACACCCTGCTGACCCCGGCCGCCGAGGACTGGCGAGATACCTGGGCCGTCTGGGACGGCGAAGAAGCCTTAGCCTGGGCACAGCTGGAAGGCAGCCGCGAGCACAATACCCACTGGGCCGAGTTGCATCTGCTGATTCACCCTGACTGTGAGGAGCAGGGTCAGCTGCTGCGAGAAGCTGTATTTTCTGCCGTGCTGGACACCGCCACGCAGCGCGGCGTGCACGTGATCGGCAGCCGCACGGCGGACCGCCTGCCCGAAGGGATTCAGTTCCTGCAGCACAAAGGATTTCGGTCCACCCTCAGCAATGCCAGCGTGCGGCTGGACCTGCGCCGTGTGCCGGACGACCTGCTGACCCGCTGGACCGCCCGGCCTGCCGGGGACCCCTACCGCCTGCACCGCTGGACCCGCGTGCCGGACGAGTATCTAGCGAAAGTGGCCGATCTGCAAGCGGTGATCAACGACATGCCTAGGGGGGAGTCTGAACTGGGTGAGTTGGTCTACACCCCTCAGGGCATCCGTGACCGCGAGGCGCAAGTGGCCGCTGAAGGAGAAACGCGCTTTTTGGTGGCCGCCGAAGATACCCGCAGTGGGGGGCTGGCTGCCTACAGCGAAACCTACTGGGGTCCTGAGCGGCAGGCACTCCTCTACCAGGGAGCTACTGCCGTGCGCCGTGAAGCCAGAAGACAGGGCCTGGGCCGACTGGTCAAAGCCGAGATGCTGCGCTGGTTGTCGGTGGCAGCGCCAGGCGCTAGATACGTCAAGACCAATGTGGCCGATGAAAATGAGGCTATGAATGCCCTGAATGAGAAGCTGGGATTTCAGCCTTACGCCGTCATTGAGGAGTGGGAACTGCGACTGTAACGCACATTTAGCCCGCCAAGTAAGACAGGCCAGTGCAATGCTGGCCTGTTTTGTTGGAGAAGGAGGCTTGGATCTCCAGGGCAACGTCTCGCTTTAGAACAAACCTTAGAAACAGGTGGTCCAGGATGCCCGCCGCCAACCAGCTCAGGCCCAGGGTCCATGTCGCGCTGCCCATGCTGTACGGTACGTCAGCGGTCATCAGAAAGCCGATGCCTGGCAGAATCAGATGGGTCAGGGAGTCCTTGGAGGCCTGGCGGATCAGGAAGTGATAAATCACGCCGACATGCAAGAACAGGCAGCAGGAAGCCGATCAGTGCCCCAAAATTGACCAGACTGGTCAGCTGCGCCGTAGTGTTCAGGAGGGACAGCGAAAGGACCAGTGAGACGAGTGACACTGTGCCCGCCGCGATGTAAGGAGGGCAGAATCTGGGATACACCCCCAGGAAGCCGAGGGCGCAGACCGATAGGGCAGCGCCGCTCAGGGTTGGGGTAATGACCTGCTGAGACAGCGGGACCAGGATCAGCCCGCCTGCACTGGCGCCGCCATACAGCGCCATCAGGCCCACCGCCAGTAAGACGGCGAGTACGATCAGTTCCAGCACCAAAAAGGTCCGGTTGGCCTGCGCTGTCATTTCCATGCCGCATACATTGGCAGCAGCGCCGCTCATAGGCTTGGTGGCGCGCTCGGCGGCCTTGTCCAGGGTGACGGCGCTGGCGAGGCGGTGTACGGGTGATCCGGGGTCGGCTCAGGGGATGGCGGCGTGCCCAGCTGCACCGCCAAAACGTACCCGCAGGCCCCGCAGCTCGTAGCCCTTGACGACCTCGTTGTACGACAAGCTAGGGGGCTGCACCAGTTCCAGATCGCGCCAAATCAGCAAACGGCGCAGGAACACGTCACTCTCGCGGATGGCCAGAAAGGCACCGGGGCAGCGGTGGTGGCCGTCGCCGAAGCTCAGCACCGGGGGCTGCACACCACGCGGAAGTGGACGGTGGGGGCACAGCGCCTCAGCGTCCTCCCCCACGACTTCACGGTCTACATTGGCCTGCTGGACATTCAGCGCCACGAGTGATCCTGCCGGAATGGTCATGCTGCCCACTTCGATGTCATTCACCACCCGCCGGAACAGCTGCGTGACCACCGGGTCCAGCCGCAGAATCTCGTGCAGGATGGCGAAGCGTTCCGCTTCCGGGGCATGGAGGTAGTCTTCTCGCAGCTCCGGGTGTTGCACCAGCTGCCAGGCCGCCAGCGAAATAAACTCGCGGGTCGTGATCATCCCTGCCGTGCCGTAGGTGAGGCACTCGGTCAGGATTTCGGTGTCGCTGTAGCCACGTTCGAGCAAGTAGGAAATCAGATCGTCCTGCGGCTCACGGCGGCGGGCGGCGATGGACGGTTTCACATCCAGCAGAAAGAAGTTGAGGGTGTGACCCTGCATCACCAGATTTTTGGCCGCGCTGGCCTTGTTGGTGCTGGCAGGGTTGCCGTCACCGCCCATCTCCACGAAACGGGTAATGCGCCGCTCCATGCCTGGCACGGCTGAGCTGGTCAGACCGATCACTTGCGCGGCCACCTGCACCGCCAACCGCAGCGAGAGGTCGTCCAGATTCAGTTCTCCTGCCTGCCACAGTTCTCCGATCAGCTCGTCCGACAACTGCGCGATAAACGGTTGGTATTCGGCCACGTGCTTGGGAGTGAAATACCGAGCAGTAGAGCGGCGCATCTCGTGGTGGTGTTCTCCCTCGGCATAGAGCACCGGGGGGCGGCCCAGCAGACTACCGGCCTGCGAGGCGGTTTCGGCCATGAACCCCGCCTGCGCTACGTCGTCCGAGCGCAGCAACTGGCGCGACAGCTCGAAGGAGGCGATGTGATACACGCCATCTGAGGTTTGCTGGACCGCCTGATCTTCGGCGGGAGGCAGGCTCGCACGGCGGGTCAATGACGCAGTGGAGCGGTCAGAGCCATGAAAAGGGCAACCGGAAGCGGGGGATTGGGTCATGTGGTGTTCTCCTGTTAGGGGCGAGACGGCAGCGATTTGGACGGGTCAGTGGGAGTGGAGGAGAGAGGGAGGAAGGGCAGCGTCAGGACTGGCGCGGGTGTCTGAGCCAGCCACGAACATCAGCGCCTGGCCCAGGCTGCGGCTGTCCGGCATTCCAGGGGTGTCTTGTAGGCGGTCCAGTCGTGACTGCACCAGGCCCAGCAGTGCCGCTTCGGCTTTGGCCTGACAGGTGACGCCAGCTGAGCTGAGCGTGAGGTGTGATCGGCGGGCATCGCCCGGGTCGCTGAAGCGCTCTAGCAGGCCAGCTTCTTCCAGGCGCTTAAGGGTGCGGCTGATGTCATAACGCGCCACTCCCAGTGCGCTGGCAAGAGCGGTGGGCTGAGCCGTCCCTGCGCCCACGTAGCACAGGACAATAAAACTGCGCAGATCCAGTCCGTGTTCACGCAGCAGTTGCTCACCCTCGCGGGTCAAACTCTGCCAGACATCCCACAGGCCCATCAGAAACAGCATCGGTGGACTGAGAGTGTTCATTGATTGCATTATGCAACTAAATAGGACGATGTTTGTAATAGCGCTCAGGATGCCGGGGCGAATCGTGCGGCTGGCCTCTACCTGCGCTGCCCTCCTGAGGAATACTGCGGCCATGACCACCCGGCGCGACTTTCTGAAATACGGGGCGCAGTTGATCGGCACAGCGGCGGCGTTCGGCAGTGGTCTGACCCTGTTGACCCGCCGTCAGGCCCCGGCTGGGGAAGAGGCTGGCCGCAGCCCTGAGCGTGTGGCTGCCGATCAGGTTGCACGTCAGACCGATGAGCTGGGCGACTTGGTGACGCCGTTCGCACTGGCGACCAGTTACAACAACTTCTATGAACTGGGCTGGGGCAAGGGCGATCCAGCCCAGAATGCTGCCTTGCTCCGGGACTACATGGCCCAAAGCGAACCCTGGACCATAACTTTCAGCGGCGAGGTGGAGCGGCCCGGTACTTATGATCTGGCCGATCTGCTGGGCTGGAGCGACGTGCAAGAGCGCATTTACCGCCTGCGCTGCGTGGAAGCCTGGAGCATGGTCCTGCCCTGGCAGGGGCTGGCGCTGGGCGACGTACTGCGCCGCGTGGGCTACACTTCGCAGGCCAAGTATGTGCAGTTTACGAGTGTCATGGCACCGGACGCCCTGCCGGGCCAGCGCAGCCGCACGCTGGACTGGCCCTATGTGGAGGGTCTGCGGCTGGATGAGGCGCTGCATCCACTGACCCTCCTGGCCACCGGACTACATGGCGAGACTTTACCCGCTCAGAACGGCGCCCCGCTGCGGCTGGTGGTGCCGTGGAAGTACGGTTTTAAGTCGGCCAAGAGCATCACCCAGATCACCCTGACCCGTGAGCAGCCGGCCACCACCTGGAGCGTGGCCGCGCCGCAGGAGTACGGCTTTTATGCCAACGTGAACCCGCAAGTGAGCCACCCACGCTGGTCCCAGGCCACCGAGCGGCGCCTGGACGGCACCGGGGGCCTGCTGGCCGAGCGCCGCGAGACGTTGATGTTCAACGGGTACGCGGATGAGGTCGCCGGACTGTACTCCGGGCAGGGCCTGCGGAGGGACTACTAGTGTCGGCGGTGCCCCGCCCACGCACCGGGCTGCTGCCCTGGCTGAAGCCGGCGGTGTGGCTGGGTGGGGCGCTGCCGCTGTTCATCATGGCGCTGGACGCTGGGCGCGGCGGACTGGGGGCCAATCCGCTGGAAAGCCTGCTGCTGCAAACCGGGTTGCTGGCGCTGCTACTGCTGATCCTAACCCTGCTGTGTACCCCACTGCGGCGCTGGACCGGCTGGACCTGGCCGGCCCGTATTCGGCGTGAGCTGGGGCTACTGGCCTTCGGGTACGCGCTGGCGCACCTGTTGGTCTACTTACTGGACCAGGGCGGCCTTGCGGGCCTCCCCGCCGACATCGCTGAGCGGCCATTCATCACGGTAGGCGCGCTGGCACTGGCGTTGCTGGTGCCACTCGCGCTGACCAGCACCCCAGCCAGTGTGCGGCGGCTGGGCTTTGATCGCTGGACCCGGCTGCACCAGCTGGTCTACCCGGCGGCGGCGCTGGGGGCGCTGCACTTTTACTGGGGCGTCAAGGGCGACAAGGCGGAACCGCTGCTGTACGGGCTGGCGCTGGGCATGCTGCTGGGATGGCGCTGGTGGCGGGGGCGGGCCGAGCGCTGACCCCTTACGGCCAGATCGTCACCCGCCCCGCAGCGCTGTCCAGCCGCACCCGCGCCCCCAGGGGTAGCGTGAGCTGCGGCGAGGTGTGCCCAAAGTCCACGTTCGCCACCACCGGCAGGTCTTCACGGTCCGCTTCTTTCAGGGCCCGGCGTACCCAGCTGTACAGGTCTTCTACCATTTCAGGCGTGTAGTCGCGGGGGCGGGCCAGCAGCAGGCCGCTCAGCTGCTGCAAGACGCCCTTGGCGGCCCAGTTCCGTAGCCAGTAACCTACTTGCGCGGGCTTAGGCACGTCGTTGCTGGTTTCCAGCGCCATCACCGCGCCGCGCCATAGTCGGAGTGGCAGCTCGCCCGGGGTGCCGCTCAGCATGTCCAGAATCTCTATGCAGCCGCCCAGCAGGTGCCCTTCCGCCTGCCCCGCTTGCAGCCAGGTCCAGCCGTCCCCCGGCTGAAACTCGCGGCGCACGCTCTGGGCGGCCTCGTCCTCCCAGTCCTGCCCGGCCTCGGTCCACTCCGGGGAGGGGGAGAGGTCATAGGCTTGCCCCCCGAACGCCTGCCGCAAACTCTGGGCGACATAAGGGTGAATGCCGCCGTTCTCGGCCAGGTCGGTCAGCACGGCGGGGCCGTGATAGGCCATCACGCCCGCCCGCAGAAACTGGGTCAGCGTCACAGTGGCGTCGGAGTAGCCCAGAAACACCTTGGGATGCGCCCGGATCAGCGCCAGGTCCAGGTATGGCAGCAGCCGGATGGAATCGTCCCCACCGATGATGCTGACCATCCCGTCTATCTCAGGGTTGGTTAGCGCCCAGTGCAGGTCGTCGGCGCGGGCCTGGGGGTTGGCGTACAGGTAGTCCGGCCCCCGAAAGGCGTTCGGCGCGGGCACGATGTCCCAGCCCAGCGACTCGGCGGCCTGGCGCACCCCGGCGGCGTAGCGGTGCGGCACCTCGGTCACGAAGCCGGAGCTGAGGCTCAGCGCGGCCACCCGTGAGCCGGAAGTCAGGGGTCTGGGGCGGAGAAAGGTGGGTGTGTCCATACGTCAGACTAAAAGGTGGCGGCGGGCGCAAAGTAAGCAAAGTGGCTTAGCGGCCCGTGAGAAACTATGCCCTATGACACCTCTTGTCGTGGGTTTGCTGGTGGGTGCGGTCATCTTGCTGACGATCCTAGTGAGGGCCAACTCTGCTGGCTCCGTCCACCAGCCAGCCGGGAAATCATCCCCTGTACCTGATCACCTCCCCGTGCAGGCCAAGCGGTACTTTTTCGCCCGCTCGGAACGGGCCTTTTACGAGCGGCTGCTGCGGGTGCTGCCGGACGGCTACGTCATTTTCCCCAATGTGCGCCTGAACGACCTGTTTCTGATCAAGGCGAACGGTGCTGAGCGGCAGGCTACCTACGCACGGCTGCGCGACAAGCACATAGATTTCCTGATCGTGCGCCTGCCTGACTATCAGCCGGTACTTGCCATAGAGCTGGACGGAGCCACCCACAACTCGGAGCGTCAGCAGCGCCGCGACGCCGTCAAAGACGCGGTGTTCGCTTCGGGCAGGCTGCCGCTCCTGAGGATAGATGCCGCAAAGGCCCCCAGCGAAGCCGAACTCTCAGGCCTGCTGGCGACCCACCTGGCCCCCGCTACAGCCCCAGCAGGCTCAGCGGGGCGGTGACGCGCAGAATCTCCGCGTGAGGCTGCACCAGGGCGCGTTCCTCCTCGCTGGCGGTGGTGACCGTGCCGCTCAGGTCGGGCACGGTCTGGCTCTGCTGCGCCTGCCCCAGCTGACTCAGAATCTCACTCAGGTTCACGTCCGGCAGGCCCAGCGCCCGGTTCACTTTGGACCGCACGAAGGCGTAACGTTCGGCGCTCATGTGCTCATCGGCCAGGCCACGCTGCACGGCGGCGCGGGCATCGGCCACCGAGCTGCCCAGAGCCTGCACCGCTTGCACGGCGGTCCACCAGTTGACGGGCTGTCCGGCCTGAATGTCGGTGTACAGCTCCTGCAACTGCGGGAAGGTCGTGCCCATCGCCGTGCGAACCTCCCGGCGAATCCGCACAAAAGCTTCGACCTCGGCGCGGGTGAGGGGAGCGGTGGCATCCTCGGCGCTGGCGGCGGGTGGTTGCGGCAGGTTTTGTGTCGGCTGTCCGCTGATGGTGCTTTCAATTTGGCCCGTCACACTGCGGATGGCCGGTTGCACGAACCCGAACCAGCCCACGCCCAGCGCGATCAGCAGCAGGGCGACGGACCCGAAGCAGCCCAGCGCACCGCATCCCAGGCGGCGAATCATGCGGAAACCTCAGTCATATGGTCCAGCATAAGGGTCAGCCAGCAAGCTGCTGTGAGAGCAGTTCACAAAAAGAGGGCATGTCTTTTTGATGAGCGGACTGGAACAGCTGTACAGGAGAGAGTGGAACTGTGCGGGGTATTTTTCCCGCATGGCTTCATGCGGACCTGCAAAGCTGCCCAGCAGAGAACCGCTCTAGACAGCGGGTGTGCCGGAAAGCTGCGCCCTGGCCCGCTAACGGTCACGCGCCTTCAGCCAGCCCCAGAACAGCAGCCCGGCCAGCAGGGCTTCGGCCAGGTCGCCCCAGTAGTACATCCGGCGGGCCGCCGCCTCGATCACCTCTGCGCTGTCGGCGGTATCCCTGGGATATAACTCTGCAAACATGAATTTGCCCAGAACAGCGTGCAGCGCTGCTCCGGCCAGCAGCGTACCCAGCCGCCAGCCAAAGGAGGCCCGCAGAGGCGAAGGGTCCACCCCGGCGATCACCGACGTATAGAGAAAGCCAGCCGCGATGACATGGAAATGAATCAGCAGGTGCAGCCAGCCGTTTTCCAGCATGGCAGCGTACAGAGGCGTCAGGTACAGCAGGTACATGCCCCCCACATTCAGGAGCAGCGCACTCAGGGGGTGCATCAGCCAGCGCAGTGGCGGGGCGTGCAGCGCGCCCGTCAGGCGGCGGGCCAGGGGCAGCGGCAGGCCGCGCAGCAGCAGGGTCAGCGGTTGGCCCAGCACCAGCGCCAGCGGCGCGAACATCCCGATCAGGAGGTGCTGGGTCATGTGGACCCGCAGGTCAGCGTGTGCGGCGGTCATCAGGGCCGGGCTGAGACCATAGGCCACCAGACCCATGCCCAGCGCAAAAAAGAAGCTGCGCTGAAGGGGCCAGCCCCGGCCCAGGGCCCGATGACGCCACAGCAGCGCAGCGTAGGCCAGCGCCCCGGCAGCGACGAGCAGATAAAGCAAAATGATGGGGTCAAAGCCGCCCGCTACTGCGGAAGGCGCGTGCCTGGTGTGGGGGAGGTGGCCCAGGTGGCTGTGGGTCATGCCTGCTGGGTGGACGGGTCGGCCAGGCCGCGCCGCCAGAGGGTCACGCCAGTCAGCAGCAGCGCGAGGGCAATGGCGTTCCAGGTCAGATCATAGGGAAGAAGTTCCACCCCATAGCGGATCTGGTGGATTTCCAGCACCTTATGGTTGATGGTTCCGTCCCACAGCTGAAAGGCTCCCATACCGGTCACGATTCCGGCGGCCAGCATTCGCCCCGAAAAAGTCTGTGCCCTGAGCATATCGGCCATCATGAAACTTCCAGCGATCAGTGCGATCATCTGCGCGGCGTGAAAAAGCCCGTCACTGAATAGGCCGATTTTGGGCGTGGACTTGTCGTAGAAGTGATGCCAGGCCAGCAACTGATGCAGCCCGATTTCGTCTATGGCGGCCACCAGTCCCACCCCCAACAAGAAGCCGATCCAGGCATTTCGGTTGAGCTGCCGTGTGGTCATAAGAGGAGGAGCGGAAACGGTCATGGGGCCTCCAGAGCAGTGTCGCAGTAGTACCGGGCGGCGAAAGAGGAAAGCGGCAGGCCAGTGGAACTCTGTGCATATTCTGACAGGTTCCCGGCCCGGCCCGCCGGGAAATTCTTCACTCTCCGCTAGTCCCCCAGCGTGTGCCAGACCAGCAGCGCCCGGCCTTGTTCCAGCTCGGCGCGGACCTGTCCACGTGATTGGTTGCTCAGCGTCCAGCCGCTGCCCAGCGGCACATCTGCGCCGGTCAGCGGCCAGCGGACCCCGTCTAGACTTAGGCCCTGAAGGTCACTGACCGCTACCACGCTGAGGGTGGTTCCGGTGGGCAGCGCCAGCGCCAGCGGACGCCCTGGAATCAGCGGGCGGGCATGTTCGTCGCCGGAGGTCAGCCACACGTCCACACCCCGCTCGGCCAGCCGCACCGCGCCCAGCAGCAGCGCCGCCGCGTGGTCAAAGCGCCCCCCGAAAGCACCCACGAACACCAGCCGGGTGCAGCCCTGCGCCAGGGCCAGCTGGGTTGCCAGCTCACCGTCGGTTTCATCTTTGGCGGTGGGGTGGACTTTACGGGCCACATCCAGCTCATCGCCCTGCGCCGAGTCGAAGTCACCCACCCAGGCGTCCACGTTCAGGCCCAATCCAGCAGCGTGCCTGGCCCCGCCGTCTGCCGCAATGACCAAGTCGGGAGGTGGGAACGTGCAGAGGTCGGCAGGCAAGGTGAGGCGTCCAGCGACAAGTAGGTAGGCAGTTTTGGCAGCGGAGGAAGTATGCGTCACGGTGCTCCTGCCGCCTGCTGTGGCTGACTTCCGGCTCCGTCCCGGTCTTCTCTCACTCGCAACACTCGCCCTTCATCTACCCTCAGCCGCAGCGTGCCGCCCTCAACCAGCGCCATCTCGCGCGGGCTGAGATGCAGGTGCAGCGGCCCAAGTGGGTGGGCCAGCGTGATGTTCTGGCCGCTGTCGGTGAGGGTTTGGGTGGTGACTGTATAGGCGTTGCCCTGACCCAGCTGGAGGGCTTGTTCGGGGACCACCAGCGCCGTGCTGTCCGGCTGCACGAAGATGTTTTCGTGGCCCAGAAACTGGGCGACCCATGCGGTCGCCGGTTGGGCAAACAGTCCCTCACCCCTCCCGACCTGCACCAACTGACCGGCCCGCATCACCGCCACGCGGGACGCCACTGCCAGGGCCTCACGCTGGTCGTGCGTGACGAGCAATGCCGCCGCGCCGCTGCGGGCCAGCAGGTCTTTCAGCTCTCCACGCAGTTCGCCGCGCAGCCGCTCATCAAGGTTGCTGAGGGGTTCGTCCAGCAGCAGCAGGTCACTGCCCGTGGCCAGAGCGCGGGCCAGGGCCACCCGTTGCTGCTGTCCCCCACTCAGTTGATCGGGGCGGCGATCCTCCAGACCGGTGAGTTCCACCAGGGACAGCGCTTCGTGCGCCTGACGCTCGGCCTCTTCCTTGGGGACACGGCGCATCTTCGGCCCAAACGCCACGTTGCCCAGCACACTGAGATGCGGAAACAGTGCGTAATCCTGAAAGACCATGCCGACCCCACGCTGTTCAGGAGGGAGCCCCGTCACGTCGCGTCCATGCATCAGCACCCGGCCCGTGTCCGGCTGTTCCAGACCCGCTACGCAGCGCAGCACGGTGCTTTTGCCGCAGCCCGACGGCCCCAGCAAGGCCAGCGTCTCGCCCTGATTTATGTCCAGACTGAAGTCCTGCACAGCTAGGGTCGGCCCATAGCGCTTGGTGAGGTGTTGCAAGGAGAGGGCGGAGGGGGGAGGGTCAGAAGTCACGCTGTCCAGTGTAGAAGGTCGCCCGTGCCTGGTGAGGTCTTGTCTTCCCCTCAGATCGTCACCACGTTGACGCCTCTGATTTCAATGGTGATGTCCCCAGGCCCAATTTCCCGGTCTATCTTGATGGTAGGAAAGTTGATGTCAGCCAGCAAAAACAAATCTGCCGCTGCCTATGACAACAGCCTGCTGAGGTGTTCACCGCCGTTTCTTCTCTCTGTTTGTAGGTAGGCCGCGTCAGTTAAGGTGTGCCTGATTTCCTGTGAGGCACGGCAAAGTGACGCCGCATGTCCCAGCTCTTCTTCGTATTCAGCCAAGCTCAGCAGGGTGGGGCGTTGATTCGACTCGAAGAACTTCTGGGCAGACAGGGAATAAAGCGGCTCCAGCGCATCTTCCAGATCGTCCAGGCTGACTTCTGAGTGGTGCAGTAGCCGCTCAAGCTTCTCTATGGTCCTGCGGATTTCGGCGGTCATGGTCGTAGCATCTCACGTCACCTCGCCTTTGCCGCCGTCCAGCAGCCAGAAGGTTCCCGCCGCCAGCAGCAGCAAGATGGTCGCCAGGGCGCAGGCTTCGCCCAGGTTGGTGTCACCGGGACGGCCCAGGCGCTGGTATAGACCCACACTCAGGGTGGCCCACTCCGGGCGGGTCAGCACCAGGGTGGCCCCGAACTCGCCCAGCACGGTGGCCAGCGACAGCGCCGCGCCGCCGCGTAGGGCGGGCAGCGTCAGCGGTAGCGTGACCGTGCGGTGGGCGGCCAGCGACCCGGCCCCCAGCGTGTGGGCGGCTTCCAGCGTGCGCGGGGGCAAGGCACGCAGCGCCGGCAACACCGAGCGCGTCACCAGCGGATAGGCCAGCAGGGTATAGGCTGCCAGCAGCATGGGCAGGGTGGCAGCCAACCGGGGATAGGCCAGCAGATAACCCACCGCCAGCGACACAGGTGACACCATCAGCGGCAGCAGCGAGAGCAGGTCCAGGGTGCGTGCACGCGCCAGCCAGGCCCCCAGCGCGTGCAGCCCGCCCAGCAGCGTGGCCCCGATCAGTGCCAGCAGCCCGAAACGCACGGTATTGCCCACGAAATGCAACGTGGCCGGATCGCTCAATACCGCCTGCCAGTAAGCCAGGGTGGGACCTGCTGACCCGAGCAGGCTACGGGCCACCACCGCCAGCAGTGGCACAAAGCAAAGCGTGAACACCACCGCCGTCAGCGCCAGTCCCAGCCAGAGCGGGCCGCCGGTGGCCCTGGGCCGCACCCTTGTAGGTGTGCCGCTGCCCTGTGCAGTCAGGCCCACATACACCCAGGTGGCAACCAGCGTGAGCAGGAGTTGTCCGGCGATCAGCGCACTGGCCTCGCCCAGCCGCAGCTGATAGGCGGTCAGGGTGTAGATTTCCACTTCCAGCGTGGCGTACCTTGCCCCACCCAGAATCAGTGGCAGCCCGAAGCTGAGTGCCGAATAGAGGAAGGTCAGGATGGCCCCCGCCGCAATGCCCGGTAGTGCCAGCGGGAGTCCCACCCGCAGCGCTGCTCCCCAGCCCCCGGCTCCCAGCGTGCGGGCCGCGCCGATCAGGCTGGGCGAGATGCGCGAAAACCCGCCGTAGCTCAGGCGGATCATCACCGGCAGATTAAAAAAGAGGTTGCCCAGCAGAATCAGGAGCGGGCCGTCGGACGGTGAAAAGGGCAGCCAATCACTCAGCCAGCCCCTTGGCCCCAGCAGCGCATTCAGCCCCAGCGCGGCCACCAGCACCGGAGTCACGAACGGCAGGAGCAGCAGCCGCAGCAGGGTGTCCCCACCCGGTAGGCGGTAACGCGAGAGCAAATAGGCCAGCGGCACACCCACCAACAGTGCCAGCCCCGCTGTCAGGCCTGCTTGCCAGAGCGTCCAAGCCAGCCTCCCCTGAAAGTAGTCCTGCCCCCAGACCCCCAGTTGCAGACCACCTTCGGTGAGCGTGCGGCCCAGCGGCAGCACCAGCATCAGGGTCAGAAAGACCAGAGAGGGGAGGGCGACCAGCCAGCCGGTGAGACTAGAGGGCAAAAGGCCAGCGGCAGAAGACCGGGTCATGCGACTGGCCGATGACCTGTCGGCAGGGTAGCCATCCATTGCCTTCCGCCCGCGGCCTCATTCATTTCCGCTGTACGTTCTCCACCCAGGCGTCAATAAGGGCCTGGGGATCTTCGGTCAGTTCAGCCTCAAAGGGCGCGACGTCCGTTTCCTCGGCCAGGGCGAACACCGGGTCCAGTTTGGTGCCCTCAACTGCCGGATAAACCCACATGTTGGTCGGAATATCTGCTTGCACCTTTTCACTCAGCATCCAGTCCACGAAAGCGCGGGCGGCAGCCTCATTCTCACTGCCTTTCAGGATGCCCACGCCCTCCAGTTGCAGCGCCGTGGTGCCGGGGATGAAGAGGTTGGCGGTGGGTGACTCGCTGGGAATCTTGGCAGGATCGTAGCCTTCAGCGAAAAAGACCTCGGCAGCGGGGCTGGACCCGTAGCTCAGCACCAACGGATAGGCCCCGCCCGCCCGCGTGAATTCGGTGTAATAGGCGTCGCTCCACCCACCTACGATCTTCATGCCGTTCGTTTCGGCCTCGTTCCACCAGGCCCAGGCACCTTCCTCGCCCAGTTCGTTTACGGTGGCCAGCAGGAAGGCCAGGCCAGGCGAAGACGTGGCCGGGGAGGGAATCACCAGGTTGGACGCGTATTCGGGATCATTCAGCTGATCCAGCGTGCCGGGCAGCGGCAGGCCAGTTTCGTCCCAGGCGGCGCGGTCATAGTTCAGTGCTACCACGCCGTAGTCTACCGTATTCAGCAGGCCGTCCTCGTCCAGGCGGTACTCTTCCGGCACGCTGTCTAGCGCGGGGCTGCGGTAAGGCGTCAGCAGGTCCTCGGCCTGCGCACGCGGCAGCATGGAGTTGTCCAGGCCGTACACCACATCCGCCAACGGGGCCTGTTTGGTCAGGATCAGGCGGTTGAGCATCTCGCCCGCGTCACCCGCCTCAATTCTCTCTACCTTGACTCCGGTTTCTTGCTGGAATTGGTCCAGCATCCCGTCACTCAGCGTGAAGGAGTCATGGCTAATCACACGCAGGGTGCCGCCCAGTTCTGCGCTGGGCTGTTCACCGGCGGTATCCGTCTCAGCGGGTGTGCTTTCTGCGGGGGTCGCCGTTTCAGACGTTGCGGGGTCAGTGCTCTCAGGTGCGGGAGCCGTGCAGGCAGTTAGGGTCAGCAGACCCAGGGCCAAAAGTTTGGTCATTGTTCGGTTCATCAGTCTCTCCAGGGATCAGGGCCGAGGAGGGCACGGTGCGTGCGCCGCTCCCTCCGCTGGCATGACCCAGTTCAGGTACAAAGGGTATGTTCTCAGCCCCGGTGGGGCACCCCTGCGTTACGCGACCGAGCATAGCAAACACCGCTCTGGGCAAGGCAGCTTGCGCGCTAGCCTGAATCCATGTACCTGATCGTTTGGGGGATTTTGCGTGATGACAGAGGCCGGATTCTGCTGGGCCGCCGCAGCGGCGCACGCATGGCCGATGGCCTCTGGAACCTGCCTGGAGGCGCTGCTGAACGGGATGAAGACCTGACGGCTGCTGTCAGCCGCGAGGTCGCAGAAGAAGTGGGGATACGGGTGGACCCAGCCGCCTGGACTTCGTTGGGGGTCAGTCAGTTTGACGGAACTGGGGCTGGCGGTGAACGGGTCTGCGGCGTTTCATCGTTTTTCATGGCACAGACCTGGGAAGGCAAGCCCCAACCTCTGGAGAAGACCTCCGAGGTGGGATGGTTTGATCCGGTAGCTCTGCCGCCGGATTGTTTTTCTTGGCTTCCGCGTGCGTTACAGCTGCACCTGATGGAGGGCGCAAAGCTAACGCAGCAGCGTGGTCCGATGGATGAAGCGGATGGCCGGAGGCTGTGCTGGACGCGATTGGGATGACCTTGCTGGAAGAGGGCGTCCAGATGAAATTTATAAATGGCCTTTCAATAAAGGTGGCTCTTGAAAAAATCTAGATGGTCCCCTCAACAAGTTTGAACGTTGGTACGCCAAACTGCCTGACGTAACGGAGCGGGAATCACATTGCCGCGAAATACCCCGTCACAGTTCAAGTATCTGGAGGTACTGACATGACCGATATGATTGATACCCAGCTGGTTCGCCTGTCCGATTTGAGCCGCGATGACCAAATGACCTTCTTCAATGACGCTGATGTGTTCAACCCCATCGGCTCCACCGCTTACGGCGCCAACGGCGAGAAGATCGGTAGTGTCCGTGACGCTCTGGTTGTGGCCAACACTGGCGGTATCCGTTTCCTGATCGTGGACGCTGGCGGCTGGTTCAGCAGCAAAGAAGTTCTGGTTCCCGTGGGCCACGCCCGCATTGACGACAGCGGTGTGTACTTCGATACCCTGACCAAAGACCAAGTGGGCTCCATGCAGGAGTACCGTTACGGTGAAACCTACTCCGACGACGTCTACACCCAGGACCAGTTTGTTCAGGACGAGCGCGTTCTGCGTGGCACCATGGACGAAACCGAGTACCGTGAGCGTGCCTATGCCACCCCTGACCGTCTGCAACTGCTGGAAGAGCGTTTGACCGTCAACAAAGAGCGCTTCAAAGCTGGTAGCGTTCGCATCGGCAAGCACGTCGAAACCCGCCAGGAGCAGATCGAAGTGCCCCTGCAGCGCGAAGAAGTGGTCATCACCCGTCACGAAGTGACTGATGCTACTCCTGTGGACGGCGCCCGTCTGGGCGAAGGTCAGCAGACCATGCAAGTGGATCTGGAAGCTGAGCGTGCCAATGTCAGCAAGCAGGCTTACGTCACCGAAGAAGTCGAAATCGGCAAGCGCGCCGTGACCGAAACCCAGACCGTGACCGAGACCGTGGGCCGCGAAGTGCTGGACGTGGACCGTGACGGCCAGATTGATGTCGACGGTACCGTTGACCCCAACCGCCGCGCCTAATCCATTCACGACTTAGAAAAGGGCGGGTCATTCCCGCCTTTTTCCGTATCGTTTTGAACCAAGCCATCACTGAAAAGGGGGAGATGACCGATGACCGATGACCGACTGAATCCCGGCGAACGCCACCTGGAAGCCACCGAGACTACCGAGCAAAGCCGTGACCTGCCGGGCACCACTGCTGAAATGGGCCATGATCTGCGTACGGAATCAACTGGCCTGTTGGCCGGACAGACCGACCGCCTGGTGCTGTACGAGGAGCGGGCCAACGTCGAGGTGATCCGCGAGTCCGTAGGTGCCGTGACCGTCCGCAAAGTGGTGCGTGAGCGTGAGGAAATGGTACCTGTGACGCTGCGAACCGAATGCTTGGAAATCGTGGTGCGTGAGGGCGCAGGGTGCGTCCGCATGGGCGATCAGGAGCTGCAACCCGGCCAGAGCTATGAGGTCGAACTGACCACCGAGCGGGCCAGCATTCAAAAAGAGATTGTCCCGATCAGCGAAGTGTCGTTCGAGAAGCGGGCTGTGCAGCAGGACGTGCAGGAAACGGTGACGCTGCACCGCGAAGTTCTGGATATTGAAGACCCGCAAGGATTGGTGGCCAACCGCACCGATCTGCTAGACGATCTGCGTTAAGCGCCGGGTCCAAGTGTTGTGGCCCCTACCACCGGGATGAAGCCTGGAGGTAGGGGCCTTCGCCCTATCATGGCTGGACATGGTCCGTGATTCTGCCCATCCTGCCACCGCTACCATCACCGCGCAGCAGCTCTCCGAAGCTGACCTTCGTTCCACAGCAGATGGTTCGCTGACGGTACACAGTGTACGTTTTGGACAAACTTACGGTTCGGTGCATGGTGCCCAGGCACAAGCACGGCATGTTTTTGTGCAGGGCAGCGGGACAGATCAGGGCGATGAAGCGCGGGTGCTGGAAATCGGGTTCGGGGTGGGACAGAACTTTCGCGCCACGCTTGAGGCCCGCCAAGATAAGGCGCTGGACTACCTGGCGTATGAGTTTGATCCGGTATCAGCCGAAGTGTTACGCCGCCTTGACCCGCCTGAATATCCTGCCTGGACGGCATTGTTGAATGCTTGGCCACCGACTCCTGGCACCCCATTGGCAGTGCAGGTGGATCAGGTACGTTTGCGAGTGCAGCAGCAAGATGCCCTGGTTGCTGACTTTCCAGCGGGTTGGGCCACGGCAGTCTATCTGGACGGCTTTTCACCCGACGCCAACCCAGAGCTGTGGTCCGAAACTTTTCTGGCGCGCGTGGCGTTTGCCCTGGCGCCGGGGGGCGTGCTGACCACTTACTCGGCGGCGGGACGGGTGCGGCGGGCGTTGCAGGCAGCGGGCCTGGAGGTAGAGCGCTGCCCTGGCCCGCCAGGCAAGCGTGAATTTCTGCGGGCCGTGCTCCCATGAATCGGTTGATTATTGTCGGTGGTGGGGTTGCCGGAGCCAGCAGCGCTTATTTTGCCGCGCAGCGCGGCTGGCAGGTCACAGTCGTTGACTGTGGGCAACACGCCGCGAGCGATGTACCCTCGGCGCTGCTGAACCCGGTGCGCGGGCAGTCGGGTCAGGTGCCTGCCCGCGCCGCTGAGGGGCTGGCACTGACCTGGGAGCTGATTGCCACGCTGACCGCAGCAGGATATGACGTGCCGCATGGCCGCAGCGGTGTGATCCGCCCCGTGCCGGATGAGCGCACTCAGACTAAATTCAACCGCAACCTGGCCGAGTTGCCCCACGAGTGGTGGGACTCTGCCGCAGTACCAGAATTGCGCTTCGGCTGGCACGCTGCGCTGTATTTACCGCAGGGCGGCTGGGTAGACGGCCCAGCGCTGTGCCGCAGTCTGCTGGCCGCGTCGGGCGCCGGGGTGGTACGTGGCCGCGTAGAAGCCACCGACGGTCAGGGCAGTGCCGTGTTGAAAGGGGGAGAGGCGCTGGAAGCTGATGCTGTGGTGTGGTGTGGTGGCAGCTTCGGTACCCAGACGCAGCGGCCTGCCCACCTGGGTGCCAGGCCGCTGCAGAGCCACCGCGCTGGAACATTGCTGACCTTGCAGGATTCGCCGGGGCCATTGCCTCTCAGCTTCGGCGGGTATCTGGCTCCCGCCGCTCAGGGTGGGGTGCTGGGAGCGACCTTCGAGCGTCCGGCTGCCGAATGGTCAGTGCCGCAGTTGCCGCTCACCTCGCTGGACTGGCTGTTGGGCAAAGGCCGAGCTTTGCGGTCGCTACGTGATCTTCAGGTCAGAGGGCGGTGGAGCGGCACGCGACTGAGTGGTCTGCGCTTAGGGCAAGCAGGGCCAGCCGAGTGGGAGCTGAGCGGCCTGGGCAGCAAAGGCTTTTTGCTGGGGCCCCTGCTGGCGCATGAATTGGTTGCCCAGCTGGGCTAGGCTGCGGCGCCGCCGCCCTCCATTACAATGAGGCCAATGTCGGATTTCTCGTGTGCTGTCTGTCCTCCTGGCCTGGTGGTGTCTCCATGTTGATCGCCGCCATTCTCTCCTGGTTCCTGACCGGGCTGTTTATCAACCAGTCCAAAAAACGCGGCTGGGGCCAGCCGGTCCGCAGTGACGGTCCCCAAAGTCACCTCGCCAAAGAAGGCACCCCTACCGCCGGGGGCGTGGCCTTTACGCTGGTTACGCTACTCATCTGGCTGGTACTGTTTGCCACCGGTCAGGGCGGCGGCATGCGCGAGGTGTTGCTGGTGGTGATCGCAGCCTTGATGGGTGTGGTCGGCGGTCTGGACGACTGGTTCAAGGTGCAGTCCCGTATGAAGGGCAGCGGCAAAAAAGAACTGCTGGCGCGCGAGAAGTTCCCGTTGCAGATTCTGTTCAGCCTTATCTTCGCTTATCTGGCCGTACCTTATGCCAGCCATGAACTGGTGCCGTCACTCGGCTACTGGGGTGACATGCTGCTCTATACCTTCGTGATGGTGGGTTCGGTCAACGCCTTTAACTTCACCGACGGCAACGATGGTCTACTGGCCGGGGTCGCCATGATCGTCTTGCTGCCGCTGCTGGCGCTGTCCCCCGTCGCCGCGTTGCTGGTGGCTTCCCTATTGGGCTTTTTGTGGTTCAATGCCAATCCCGCCAAGGTTTTTATGGGGGATATGGGATCACATGCCATCGGAGCGATTGCGGCAGGCGCTTATATCCTGTACGCCGATGTCTGGCTTCTGCCGATTGCCGCCATTATTCCGGTGGCGGCAGTGCTGAGCGTGATGATTCAGGTCTTTTTCTTCAAGACGCAAGGCCGCCGAATTTTCAAGATGACACCTATTCACCACCACTTTGAGTTGAGCGGTTGGCCCGAGGTTCTGGTCACGCAGCGTTTCTGGGTGATCACGGCCCTGGCAACCGCCCTGGCGTGGTACTTGCTGGGCGGACGCCCCTGAGCTGAGATGTGAGGCTGAGATGGGAAACGGAACTGGGGCCAGCTGGCCCCTTTTTTGTTGGTGTGAGGTGGAGCCTGGCCGTCAGGTTGAATCGGTCCGCTTTCTACAGGCGCACTACAGAAGTTGTTCCAGACTTTTGCGGGCGGACTGCTACCCTAAGAGGGATGACCCTTCTGCAGACGCCAGACCTGGAGGCAGCGGCGGCGCTGCGTGAGCCGCTGATGGCTGAAGGCAGCACCTTTTACCGGCTGCTGCATACCACCGAGTCGGCGGGCCTGTGCAGCCTGGACCGCCTCGGCACGGTCGGGGTACTGAGCCTCTACCGTGAGTTGGCCCCCGCGCAGGAGGCCGCAGTGCTGGCCGCATTGCAAGGGCCGATGCAGGCGCTGGGCATCGAAACGCTGTACCTCAAGCGCCGCCCCGAAGTGGCCAGCCACCGCGCCAACACCGAGCGGGAGTGGCTGGCTCCGGCAGAGCCGCAGTGGGGCACACCTCAGCCGGAAATCACCTGCACAGAAGAAGGTGTGCCGTTCCTTTTTCGCCCCGGCGGCGACCTCAGTGTGGGCTTGTTCGCGGACGCCCGGCCCATGCGCGCCTGGGTGCGGGGCCACAGCGCGGGGCGGCGGGTGCTGAACCTGTTCGCCTACACCTGCGGGTTTGGCGTCTCAGCGGCGCTGGGCGGGGCGCAAGCGGTCAAAAATGTGGATCTTTCGCGCCGGGTGCTGGCCTGGGGACAGGAAAACTACGCCCTCAGTGGCCTGAGCGCCCCGGACACCGACTTCTTGTATGGCGACGTCTTCGACTGGCTGCGGCGGCTGTCCAAACGCGGTGAGCGCTTCGACCTGATTGTGCTGGATCCACCCAGCTTTGCGCGGCGCGGCAAGCAGATCTGGCGGGCCGAACGTGACTATACGGGCCTCACTGCCTCGGTGGCGGGGCTGCTGGACCCCGGCGGACTGCTGCTGAGCATGACCAACCACGCTGGCATGTCTCCCCGAGTCTTCCGGCAGGCGGTGGGGGAGGGAATGCAGCAAGCCGGGCGGCGTGGGCAGTTGCTGGACACGCTCAGTCCCGGCCCCGACTTTCCGGGCGCAGATCATCTCAAGGCGCTGGTCTGGCAGCTGGATTAAGGTGGAGCGCAGAATTGCTTCCGCCAGCGGACGTGAGTATCAGCCGCGGGGACCGCTCCTGGGATGCTCGTTGCGCCGGGGCTCAGGGCCGCAAAGTACCTGCGACAAGCTGCTCTGAAATGGGCCTTTCAGCAGCCGTTGGACGCGCAGCGGTGAACCCGCCAGCCATCACTGGGCAGATGCCTCCGCTGTGCTAGCTTGTGACCGTCAATCAATTGTCGCTTTTTTGAACCGAGTCCAAGACCCTGGCCCTCTCTGACGGGCCACCCGACCAGGGCTGCCCGCTGGGGCCGCCCGACAGGAGAACGCATGATCGATTTTTCACTGACCGACGAACAGAAACAGCTGCAACAACTGGCCCGCGATTTTGCCCGCAAAGAAATCATGCCCATTGCCGAGGAATATGACCGCCGCGAGGAGATGCCCTGGCAAGTGGTCGAAAAGGCCCACCAGGTCGGCCTGCTGAACGTTGCCATTCCTGAGCATGCCGGCGGATTGGGCCTGGGCATGGTGGATGAGTGCATCATCGGTGAGGAGCTGGCTTACGGCTGCATGGGTATTTTCACCATCCTGATGGCCTCCGAATTGGGGATCACCCCGATTCTGGTGGGCGGCACCGAGGAGCAGCAACAGCGTTTTCTGGGTCCTCTGGTCGAGAAACCCGCCCTGGCCGCCTTCGCGCTGTCGGAGCCCAACAACGGCTCTGACGCGGCGGGAATGCACACCACGGCAGTGCTGGACGGCGACGAGTGGGTCATCAACGGCACCAAGATGTGGATCAGCAACGGCGGTGAGGCCGCAGTGACGGTGGTATTCGCAACTACCGAGCGCGGCGGCGGACACAAGGCGACGGTGGCGCTGGTGGTGCCCAAGGATGCCCCTGGCTTTACCTACAACAAGATCAAGCACAAGATGGGCCAGCGTGCCAGTCTGACCTCGGAGCTGGTCTTCGAGAATGTCCGCGTGCCCAAGGAAAACCAGCTGGGCGGACTGGGTGACGGGTTCAAGATCGCCATGAAGACGCTGGACAAGACCCGCATCCCCGTGGCCGCAGGCAGCGTGGGCGTGGCCCGCCGCGCCCTGGACGAGTCGGTCAAATACTCCAAGGAGCGCGAAGCCTTCGGCAAGCCGATTTCCAGCTTCCAGGCGCTGCAGTTCAAGATGGCCGACATGGCGATGGGCATCGAGACGGGCCGCTTGATGTACCTCAAGGCCGCCTGGCTGGTGGACCAGGGCCTGCCGCACGGCTACGAATCGGCCATCGCCAAGGCGTACTGCTCGGATATGGCCTTTGACGCGGCCAACGAAGCCATTCAGATTCACGGTGGTTACGGCTACGTGGGCGAGTACCCGGTGGAAAAACTGCTGCGCGACGTCAAACTGAACCAGATTTACGAAGGCACCAACGAGATTCAGCGCGTGGTGATCAGCCGCGCCCTGCTGCGCGACTGAGCCTGGCTCCCGCCCGATCCTGATGCATTGTTATTCGCATGCAGGTGTGGCAAAATGCGGCCCATCTGTTTCAGTCTGACCACTGGGTGTGCCCATCAGGGCCCCACCCGTGACAGCTTCCGATCCCGATTTTTCCTGGCCCAGCGCTGATCAGCGGCGCCGGGCCTCTTCCCAGAAGGAGGAATTCCGTGACCAACAGCAAGCCGATTCGCCTGACCCGTGAGGGCTACGAGCGCCTGGAACAGGCCCTGGCCCACGAACAAGAGCGCCTGACCGAAGCCACCCGCATCGTGCAGGAGCAGATGGAAAACTCCACCGACGCTGAAGACACCGGCCTGGAAGATGCCAAACGTGAAAAGCGTCAGGTGGAAGCCCGTATCGAGGAGTTGGAAGATACCCTGGCCCGTGCCACGGTGATCGAGGCGTCTGAGCAAGACAGCGGCACAGTGGGCCTGGGCGCCACCGTGGTCCTGAGCAACGAAACCGCCAAAAAGGAAATGACCGTCAAGGTGGTCAGTGCTGCCGAAGCCAGTGTGCGCGGCACCGACAAGGTTCCCCGCATCAGCGACGACAGCCCGGTGGGTGAGAAGTTGATCGGCTGCGGGGAAGGGGA
Source organism: Deinococcus radiophilus (assembly GCF_020889625.1). Classification (GTDB taxonomy): domain Bacteria; phylum Deinococcota; class Deinococci; order Deinococcales; family Deinococcaceae; genus Deinococcus; species Deinococcus radiophilus. Next base: position 993,557 of record NZ_CP086380.1, on the reverse strand, counting down.
CGCCTTCGTGGTGAACCTGGAAGGTGGCAAGCAGGTCAAGTACAAGGTAAAGTCCGTCAGCTACTGATTTGAAGCATTTAACAGAAAGAACAGAAAGAGCTGTCCTTTTCTGACCGAGTGGAACGGGTGAAATACCAAGAGTACGGCGTATAGAGTTGCCACGGGTGTTTTTCACGCGCCCATGTCATTCGGAGAGCTGATCAAATGCAGCAGCGAGGCAGAGGCAGGAGGCCCGGAGGAATCCCCCTTCTGCCTTTGTCCTTGTGCGCTGCGTGACGGCAACCACGGGGCGGCCCGTGGTTGGTACTCGCGTCCGCTCGCGGGGCCAATGCTGCCTTCTACATCCTTTAGACTCCTATTCATGTCCGATGAAGGTCAGCCCTCCACCACCGTTACCCCAGAGCACGCCTCACTGCACGAGCAGACGGTCAGCCGCCTGAACAACTTGGCAGCCCAGGCCGAAGCGGGCTTTGAGCGTTACCCTTACACCTACGACCAGACCCACCACACCGCCGACGTGCTCGCTGCTCACCCAGCAGACGGCGCGGAAGGCAAGTGGGAACCAGGTCAGACCTGGGACACCGAAAGCTATGCGCTGGCAGGCCGCGTGACCCTGATGCGTCACATGGGCAAGGCTGCATTTGCCGAGTTGCAGGATGAGCGGGGGCGCCTGCAAGTTTTCTTCTCCAAGGGTGATCTGGAAACGTTCGCTGCCACCAAGAAGGTTGACCTAGGCGACATTATCGGCGTAAAGGGCCATCCTTTCGTGACCAAAACCGGGCAGCTGACCCTGCACGTCACCGACTGGCAACCGCTGGTCAAGAGCCTGCACCCGCTGCCCACCAAGTTCGGCGGCCTGCAAGACGAGGAGTTGCGCGCCCGCCGCCGCTACCTGGACCTGATCGTGAACCCGGAGCGCCGCCAGGCCTTCCGCACCCGCAGTCAGGCGATCCGCTACATCCGTAACTTTCTGGACGCGCAGGGCTTTATGGAAGTCGAAGGCCCCACCCTGCAAACTGTTCCTGGCGGCACCGAGGCCACGCCGTTTACTACGCACCACAAAGCACTCTCGCACGACTTTAGCCTGCGCATCAGCCTGGAGTTGTACCTCAAGCGGCTTCTGGTGGGCGGCTTCGAGCGGGTCTACGAGATCGGGCGCAACTACCGCAACGAGGGCATTGACCGTACCCACAATCCCGAATTCACCATGCTCGAAGCCTATTTCGCGTATGGCGACTACAACGACATGATGGAATTGGTCGAAACCATGCTGAATGGGTTGGTTAAGGAAGTCACTGGTGGGCAGGAGACCATCACCTACCAGGGCCGCGAACTGAATTTTGCGCTGCCCTTCAAGCGGCTGGACTTTGTGACCGCGCTGCGCGAAAAGGCCGGAATGGACTTTGACCCGCTGGACCTGGACAAGTTGCGGGCCTGGGCCGACGAAAAGCACCCGGAGCTGAAAAAGGTTCCGGCCTACAAGCTGCTGGACAAGCTGAGCGGCGAGTACATCGAACCCGAGCTGCAAGACCCCACCTTCCTGGTGGACATGCCGCTGGTCATCAGCCCGCTGGTGAAAAAACACCGCGAGCGCGCAGGCCTCAGCGAACGGGCCGACCTGTTCGTGGGTGGCTTCGAGCTGGCGCCGATCTACTCCGAGCTGAATGACGCCCTGGATCAGCGCGAGCGCTTTGAGGCACAGACCGCCCGCCGCGAGGCCGGCGACGACGAGGCCCACCAACAAGACGAAGACTTCCTGCTGGCGCTGGAATACGGCATGCCGCCCACCGCCGGGATGGGCATGGGCATGGACAGGCTCGCCATGCTACTGACCGACTCTGACAGCATCCGTGATGTGCTGCTGTTTCCCCTGCTGCGCCCCGAAGCGGGCAAGCCCACCGCCCAGCAGGACGATGCCACGCAGGAATAATGGCCTGATCTGGCACTCTGGCTCTCAGCGCACCTGACCCTGTCACTGGGCGGGTGCGCTGCCTTTTGCTGGCCTTACTTTGCAGTATTCTGCAGGGTATTTCCAGACCTTTAGCTTGTCCCAGCGCACCCTGTCTGTTCCGGTGCGGCTGGGTCCCTCACGAGGAGGCCCATTCATGACCACTCTAGACCGTCAGCCCGACCAAGCCGAGCCCCCCACGGACCTGCAACCTGCCCATGGCCGCCTGCGCTTTGTGACCGCCGCCAGCTTGTTTGACGGCCACGACGCCAGCATCAACATCATGCGCCGCATTCTCCAGAGCCAGGGCGCTGAGGTGATTCACCTGGCGCACAACCGCAGCGTGGACGAGGTGGTCAATGCCGCCATTCAGGAAGACGCCCACGGGATCGCCGTGAGCAGTTACCAGGGCGGGCATGTGGAGTACTTCAAGTACATGCGTGAACTGCTCAACGAGCGCGGCGCGGGACATATTCAGGTGTTCGGCGGCGGCGGCGGCGTGATTGTGCCCGCCGAGATCCGCGAGCTGCAAGACGCGGGCGTCATCATCTACTCGCCCGAAGACGGCCAGCGCCTGGGCCTGGTCGGGATGATTCAGGACGTGATGCGCCGCGCCGCTGCCGCCCAGCGTCCCGCGACCCCGGCCCTAAGCGATGTACAAACGGGTGACCGGGTGGCCCTGGCCCGCTACATCTCAGCGCTGGAAAATGATCAGGCCAGCCCCGCTGAGCGTGAGGCGCTGCGCGGGCAAGTGGCGGGTGTGACCACTCCAGTGCTGGGCATCACCGGTACGGGGGGCGCAGGCAAAAGCAGCCTGACCGACGAGCTGATTTCGCGTATTCGGCTGGATCAGGCGGACGCCAAGCGGATGGCCGTCATCTCGATTGACCCCTCGCGCCGCAAGTCGGGCGGAGCGCTGCTGGGTGACCGTATCCGCATGAACGCGATCGATACGCCGCAGGTTTTTATGCGCTCGCTGGCGACCCGTGAGGCGGGCAAAGAAATCAGCGACGCCCTGCCCGACGTGATCGCGGCGTGCAAGGCCAGCGGCTTTGATCTCATTATCGTGGAGACTTCCGGCATCGGCCAGGGCGACGCGGCCATTACCCCGCACGTGGACCTGAGCCTGTACGTGATGACCCCCGAATTCGGCGCGGCCAGCCAGCTCGAAAAAATCGACATGCTGGACTTTGCCGACCTGGTGGCGATCAACAAGTTCGACCGCCGGGGCGCGCAGGATGCCCAACGCGACGTGGGCAAGCAGCTGCAACGCAACCGCGAAGCCTGGGAAAAAATGCCCGCCGACATGCCGGTGTTCGGCACGCAGGCCAGCCTCTTTAACGACGACGGCGTGACCGCGCTGTACTTTGGCCTGAAAGATGCCCTGGCCGAGCGCGGCTACACCTGGGCTGAGGGCAAGCTGACCCGTCCTGGCGGCAAGGCCAGCACCCGGACCCACGAGATCGTGCCGGCCAGCCGCGCCCGCTACCTGGCCGAGATTGCCGAAACCGTGCGCGGTTACCATGCCGAAACCGAAGCGCAGGCCCAGGCCGCCCGCGCTGCCCAGGATTTGCGGCACGCCCAGCAGCTGAGTGGCGCGGACCTGAGCGCAGCGGTAGCCGAGCAGGAAAGCAAGTTGAGCGCCGAGAGCCGAGAGCTGCTGGGGGGCTGGGCGCAGACCCAGGACGACTACTCCGGCGACGAGATGGTCACCCGCGTGCGCGACCGCGAGATTCGTACGGGGCTGACCAGCATTTCGCTGAGTGGTCTGCACATTGCAAAGGTGGCGCTGCCACGCCTGAGCGATCACGGTGACCTGTTGCGCTTCCTACGGGCCGAAAATCTGCCGGGCCGTTTTCCCTTCACGGCGGGCGTGTTCCCTTTCAAACGCGAGGGCGAAGACCCCACCCGCATGTTTGCTGGCGAGGGCGACGCCGCCCGCACCAACCGCCGCTTCAAGCTGATCTCGGAAGGGATGCCCGCCAAGCGCCTCAGCACCGCCTTCGACTCGGTGACGCTGTACGGCGCGGACCCCGACCTCCGCCCCGACATTTACGGCAAGGTGGGCACCAGCGGCGTGAGCATCGCCACGCTGGACGATATGCGCGTGCTGTTCGACGGCTTTGATCTGAGCGATCCCAGCACTTCGGTGTCCATGACCATCAATGGCCCGGCCCCCTCTATCCTGGCGATGTACATGAATGTGGCGATTGAGAAGGACCTGGCCGCGTTCGTGGAGCGCGGGGGCCGTCAGCCCACCGAGGAGGAACGCGCCGCCCTACGTGCTGAGACGCTGCGCCAGGTCCGCGGCACGGTGCAGGCCGACATCCTCAAGGAAGACCAGGGTCAGAACACCTGTATCTTCAGCACCGAATTCAGCCTCAAGGTGATGGGCGATATCCAGGAATACTTCGTGCAGAACGAAGTGCGGAACTTCTACTCGGTCAGCATTAGCGGCTACCACATCGCGGAGGCCGGGGCCAACCCGGTCACCCAGCTGGCCTTTACGCTGGCCAACGGCTTTACCTACGTCGAGAGCTATCTGGCGCGCGGCATGAGCATCGACGATTTCGCGCCGAACCTCAGCTTCTTCTTTTCCAACGGCATGGACCCCGAATACTCGGTGATGGGCCGGGTGGCCCGCCGCATCTGGGCCGTCGCCATGCGCGAAAAGTACGGCGCGAACGACCGCAGCCAGAAGCTGAAGTACCACATTCAGACATCGGGCCGCTCGCTGCACGCGCAGGAGATGGACTTCAACGACATCCGCACCACCTTGCAGGCGCTGATTGCCATTTACGACAACACCAACAGCCTGCACACCAACGCCTACGACGAGGCAATTACCACGCCCAGCGCCGAGAGTGTGCGCCGGGCGCTGGCGATTCAGCTGATCATCAACCGCGAGTGGGGTGTGGCCAAGAACCAGAACCCCAACCAGGGCAGTTTTTTCCTGGAGCAGCTGACCGATATGGTGGAAGAAGCTGTGCTGGCCGAGTTCGAGCGCCTCAGCGAGCGCGGTGGTGTACTGGGCGCAATGGAAACGGGCTATCAGCGCAGCCGCATTCAGGAAGAGTCCATGCTGTATGAGCACAAGAAGCATGACGGCTCGCTGCCGATCATTGGGGTGAATACCTTCCTGAACCCCAACCCGCAGGAAGCCCCCGAACTGGAACTGGCACGCGGGACCGAAGAAGAGAAGCAGGCCGCCCTGGCCAGCTTGCAGGCGTTTCAGGCCAAGCACGCCGATGAGGCCCCTGCCATGCTGGAGCGTTTGCAACAGGCGGTGTTGGACAACGACAATGTTTTCGCCGTGTTGATGGACGCCGTGCAGGTCTGCTCGCTGGGGCAGATCACAGGCGCCCTGTTTGAGGTGGGAGGGCAGTACCGCCGCAACATGTAACGTCAGAGAAGCACTGGAGAGTGTCCAGGGTGACAGCCTTGGGCGCTTTTTTAATGGTGGTGCTGCGGACCGCTGATAGTTCCTGAAAGCAGACTCTAGGTGCGGCCCTGCCAGAGGGCCAGAAAATGGTCTAGGCTAGAAGGTGAATGCTGAGAGCTGCCGTCCTGCTGTTGTCCCCCTTATTGGCCCTGAGTCTGGCCGCCTGTACCCCGGAGCCGGAACCGGAGCCAGAACCTGTGCCGCAGGTGGAAACGGCTCCGATCCCTGCTGCTCCCGGCGCGGCTGATCAGGGTAAGGCAGCTGAAGTAGAGGAGGCGGCAGACGTCGCTGAGGCCGAGCCGCTGGCCCCGGCCAAAACCGCTGAGGCGCCTGCTCCTGTCACCGCCGAAGTAGAAGGTGACCTGACCTGTTCCGGCGTGCTGGCCCATCAGTCGGTATCGGGCAACGTGGAGGTGCCTACCGGAGCCAACTGCCAACTGTTTGATAGTGAAGTGGACGGAAGCATTCTGCTGGCCCCTGGTTCGGCGGCCACGTTGTCGGCCACCCAGGTGGGCGGTAGTGTCCAGGGTGAGCAGGTGTATGACCTGGTGCTGGAAGAAGGCCGCGTCAAGGGTAATGTAGAGCTGAGCGCGGGTGGGACCGTGCAGCTGAATAACGTGACGGTCGACGGCAGCGTGGAAGTCAGTGACTACCAGGGCGCTGTTCGCCTGATTGACAATGAGATTGCGGGCGATGTGGAGTGCCAGGACACCCCCGACATCGGTGCCGAGGGCAACCAGATTACTGGGCGCATCCGCTGCCCAGGGGTCTGAAGCGCGGCACCCCCATGACGGGGTGCCTGATTCGCTTTGGCTTTGGCTGAAGAACAGTTCCCCCGCTGAGCTAAGAGGCTTCCGAGTCCAGCAGATATCCCTGCGTCACTTCGTGGTACTCCTGAACCTGCTGGCGTTGCCAGGCCTCGTCGTGACCCAGTTCCTCTGCCAGGATCTGGGCGACTCGGGGGGCCATGTCCAGGCTGGCGCGGGCGTCCAGCAGTTGGGCACGCAGGCGGCGGGCCAGCACGTCTTCGGCGGTGCGGGCACTCTCGGCGCGGGCTGCCCACCGCACTTCGGCCTCGGTGTAGGGAAGGGCTGGGTGCAGCTGGGTCTGTGCGCCGGGCAGCGCCTGAATCCTGGCGGCATCACTGCCGTAAACCCGCCAGTGGTCCGGCAGCGCGTCCTCGCTCCAGCCGTGCAGGTGTAGCCCCGGCGTGATGCTCAGGCGGCGCGGCAGTCCTGCCACGTTCTCGGCCTGGTTCACCGTGTCTTCGCCCATGTGGCGGTAGGTGGTCCACTTGCCCCCAGTCAGCGTGACCAGGCCGCCTTCGGAAATCACCACGGTGTGGTCACGGCTGATCGCCTTGGTGTCGGTGGCGTCGGGCGGGCGGACCAGCGGGCGCAGGCCCACAAACACACTTTTTACGTCTGCCCGCGTGGGGGCCGGGTCCATGTACTGCTGCGCGGTTCGCAGGATGAACTCGGTTTCTTCCGGCAAGGCGCGGGGTTCGGCGGACGCTTGCGGCACCGCGGTATCGGTGGTGCCGATCACCGCGTGGCCGTGCCAGGGCACAGCGAACAGCACCCGGCCATCGTCGGTACGCGGAATCATGATGGCGCTGTCGCCGGGTAAAAATCGGCGGTCCACCACGATATGAACCCCCTGGCTGGGCGAGAGCATCGCTTTAACCGAGGGGTCTTCCATGCGCCGCACTTCATCTACCCACACCCCGGTGGCGTTGATGACGACCTGGCCCTGGACCTGGTGTTCCTGCCCGGTTTCCTCGTCGCGGAAGCGTACGCCAGTGACCCGTCCAGCTTCCCGGTCCAGTCCGGTGACGTGGGCATGGTTGAGGGCGACGCCGCCAAAGTCCTCCAGGGTCCGCAGCAGCGTGATCGCCAGCCGCGAGTCGTCAAACTGTCCGTCGTGATAGAGGATGCCCCCCATCAATCCGTTTCGCTGGAGGGTGGGAATCTTTTCTAGCGCGGCTTCCCGGTCCAGGTACTTGGACTGCCCCAGGTTCAGGCGTCCGGCCAGCAGGTCGTACAATTTCAGCCCCACCCCATAGAAAGGGCCGCTCCACCAGGAATACCCCGGCACGACAAATTCCAGGTCACGGACCAGATGAGGTGCATTGCGGCGCAGCAGTCCACGTTCGCGCAGGGCTTCACGGACCAGGGCGACGTTGCCTTGTGCGAGGTAGCGCACCCCGCCGTGGACCAGTTTGGTCGAGCGGCTGGACGTGCCCTTGGCATAATCATGACGTTCGAGCAGCAGCACGCTGTAGCCGCGTGAAGCTGCCTCCACGGCAGTACCGAGGCCTGAAGCGCCCCCACCGATCACGATAAAGTCCCAGCGGCGGTCCTGGGTGGCCTGGGCGAGTTGCTCAGTGCGGGGGTCGGAAGGGGATGGGCTCATGGGTGTCCTTTCTGATGGAGGGGCAGGCCGGGAATGGCCCGCCCCTCCGCCTTGGAAAATAGGGTAGAGAATCGGGGGAGGCGGACAGGGGTTCCACCTTCCATTCCCTGCCGGGTCAGCTTGCTGCGGTGGTGTCGGCCTCGGCCCAGCCCCGGCTGCGCTCGACGGCCCGTTTCCAGTCGCTCAGACGGGCGGCTCGCTCGGTGGCCTTCATCTGCGGCTCAAAAGTCTGGTCAATCTCCCAGGCCTGTTCAATGGCCTCGGTGCCGGGCCAGAAGTCTACAGCCAACCCGGCCAGATAGGCGGCCCCCAGCGCCGTGGTTTCGGTGACTTTGGGCCGGACCACTGGCACGCCCAGCAGGTCGGCCTGAAACTGCATCATCAGGTCGTTGCGGCTGGCTCCGCCGTCCACCCGCAGCTCTTTGAGGTCCAGTCCGGAATCTTTTTGCATGGCGTCCAGCAGTTCAGCCGACTGAAATGCCACCGCTTCCAGCGCGGCGCGGGCAATGTGTGCAGCGGTGCTGCCACGGGTCAGGCCCACCATGGTGCCGCGGGCGTAGGGGTCCCAGTAGGGCGCGCCCAGGCCGGTAAAGGCCGGAACCAGATACACGCCGTCCGTGTCCGGCACACTGCTGGCCAGGGCTTCGATCTCCTCGCTGCGCCGGATGATGCCCAGGCCGTCGCGTAGCCACTGCACCACCGCGCCGCCAATAAAGACACTGCCTTCCAGGGCGTAGGTGCGCTCCCCACCCAGCTGCCAGGCCACGGTGGTCAGCAGCTGATTCTGGCTGGGCATCGCTTCTTTTTCCGTGTTCATCAGCATGAAGCAGCCGGTACCGTAGGTATTTTTGGCCATGCCGCGGCTGAGGCAGGCCTGCCCGAACGTCGCTGCTTGTTGGTCTCCGGCGATTCCAGCAATCGGAATCTGGCTGCCGAATAGCCCTGCGGCGGTTTCGCCGTAGACTTCGCTGGAGGGCCGCACTTCCGGCAACATGGAGCGGGGCACATCCAGCAGGGAAAGCAGCTCGTCGTCCCAGTCGCCGGTATGGATGTTGTACAGCAGGGTGCGGCTGGCGTTGCTGGCGTCGGTAATGTGCAGCGCTCCGGCGGTCAGATTGTAGATCAGCCAGGAATCGACCGTCCCGAAGGCCAGGTTGCCTGCCTCAGCCGCCTGCCGTGCTCCAGGCACATGGTCCAGAATCCACTTCACCTTGGTTCCGCTGAAATAGGCGTCCAGCAGCAGGCCGGTCTTTGCACGGAACGTCTGTTCTTTGCCCTCTGCCTTGAGGCGGTCACACAGCTCGGCGGTGCGGCGGTCTTGCCAGACGATGGCGCGGCTGATCGGCTGCCCGGTCTGACGGTCCCAAACGACCGTGGTTTCCCGCTGATTGGTAATACCGATGGCGGCGATGTTCTCGGCGCGCAGCCCGGCGCGGGTGATTGCTTCTTGGGCCACGCCGCTCTGGGTACTCCAAATTTCACCTGCGTCGTGCTCAACCCAGCCGGCTCTAGGAAAGAATTGCTCGAACTCGCGCTGAGCGGTCGCTAGGATGTGCCCCTGGCGGTCAAAGACAATAGCCCGGCTGGAGGTGGTGCCCTGGTCCAGGGCCAGGATGTATTTGTTCTGGTTGGTCATATATGGCTCCTTGGGAAGCTGAAGGGAGAGTGATGCGCCTTACTGCGGCCCGGCGGTGGGGGTGGTGTCCATGCCCTGTTGTGCCTGCTGCGAGGCGAGGTGGGCGCGCTGCAAAGGCTTTCCGATGGCATAGTCGTAAATCAAAGCGCCCAGTACGCTCCCTACGATTGGACCGATGATCGGCACCGTCCAGACCCGCAGTTCCCCGAAGCCGGTGTTCTGAAAGCCGGCCAGCAGCGTCATCAGGCGCGGCCCAAAGTCGCGGGCTGGATTGATGGCGTAGCCGTGCAGTGCCCCGAAGCTCATGCCGATGGCGACCACGATCAGGGCGATGGCCAGGGGTCCCCAGGCGCCGCCCTCTTTGTTGTTCAGTTTGTCAGCCACCGCCAGGATCAGGCCCATCAGCAGCGCCGTGCCTACGACCTGATCAAAGAAGCCCGGCCAGAAGCCCGGCAGCGCCGGAAAGGTGGCGAACACGCCCGCCGTACTGGCCAGACCAGGATCGGCCACCGCGAACTGTCCCCGGTACACGCCGAACACGATGGCCGCCCCGACGAAAGCGCCCAGAATCTGGGCCAGCGAGTAGGGGAGGACCTTGCTCCAGGGAAAACGCCCGGTGGCCGCGAAACCAATGCTGACCGCTGGGTTGAGGTGGGCTCCGCTGATGGTGCCAGCTGTGAAAATCCCGAACAGCACGCCCAGCCCCCAGGCCCAGTTGATGTTTGAAAATCCGCCGTTGACCACCGCACCAGGTGTGGCTGGGTCAGCAAATAGAGTCACCATTGCGACCACGCCGGTCCCGAACAAAATCAGCACCATGGTGCCCAGAAATTCGGCGATACACTCCTGCAACAGGGTAAATTTCATGTTGCTCCTTTCCTTTCTGCGGTTCGGCTACATTGCTGCCGACCCGGACAAACTGTGAAGTGACCCCATGCTGCCGACTATCTGAACAAATGTCAAGTTAGGATGATCAAATGTTCAAGATCGCCGAAATCGCCGTCTCTCCGGATTGCCACTTGCTTAGCCGTTATGCTGGGTGGCAATGAATTCTGCCGTGCAGACCACCCTGGCCGTGCAGGTGGCCCGGCTGTACTACCATCAGGGGCTGACCACCGGCGAAATTGCCGCCGAACTGGGTCTTTCACGGCCCAAAGTCAGCCGCTTGCTCTCGTTCGCCCGTGAAAGTGGCCTGGTGGAAATTCGTATCCATGATCCGGCGGTGCAGCCACAGACCCTGGCCGGGCAGTTGCAAGACCTGTTCTCAGGAGTTGAGGTGCAGGTGGTGGGAGTACCGCCCGGCAGCGCCGAGGACGAATGGCTGGGCCGCGTGGCGCACGCCGCTGCCGCCACGCTGGATACCCTGCTGCGCCCTGGCATGACCGTGGGCCTGGCCTGGGGCAATACGCTGGACGCTGTCTCGCACGCCCTGACACCGCGGCGGCTGGGCGGGCTGGACTTCGTGCAGCTCAACGGCAGCGCCAACATTCAGGAACTGGTCAGCGGCTTCGTGACCGACACGCTGACCCGCTTTGCCCGCAATTATGGGGGACGCGCCCACCTGTTTCCGGTGCCGACCTTTTTCGATGATCCGCATACCAAGGACATGATGTGGCGCGAGCGTTCGGTGCGGCAGGTACTGGACTTGCAGGGGCGGGCCGACCTGCTGGTGTATTCAGTGGGCAGTCCTCACGCCGGGAGGCCCAGTCATGTCTACGCTGCTGGTTCGCTGGACGATCATGAAAAGGCCGAGTTGGATCAACTGGGCGTTGTGGGCGATATTGCCACCGTTTTTTTTCGCGCTGACGGCTCTTGGAAAGGGCTACCGATCAATGCGCGCGCCAGTGGACCAGGGCTGGATTTCGTGGCGGGGCATCCGAACACCCTCTGCGTGGTCAGCGGTCTGGGCAAAGTCGGGGTGCTCCAGGCGGCCCTGCGCGGCGGCTTGATGCGGCGGCTGCTGGTCGACGAACCCACCGCAGCGGAGTTGCTGCGCCGGATAGAGGAAGCCTAGCAGAAGACCTGATCTGCTTCCGGACCACCTTCCCCTACGTCCCTCCCCTTTATCCTGAGTCCATGACTGCCAGCGCACCGCCCACTGTTTCTGCCCAAGCCCTCAGCCTGCTGGGAGAGGTCTGGGGCTACGATCAGTTCCGCTGGCGGCAGGGCGAGATCGTCTCTCAGCTGGCGGCGGGCGGCAACGCCCTGGTGCTGATGCCCACCGGCGGCGGCAAAAGCCTGTGCTATCAGCTGCCCAGTCTGCTGCGCCCCGGCGTGGGCGTGGTGGTCAGCCCCCTGATCGCGCTGATGCAAGACCAAGTAGACGCGCTGCGGCAACTCGGCGTGCGGGCGGCCTTTCTCAACTCCAGTCTCAGCGCCGACGGCGTGCGCGAGGTAGAAGCGGCGCTGCGCTCCGGTGAGCTGGACCTGCTGTATGTGGCTCCCGAACGACTGCTGATGGAGGGCACCCTGCGGCTGCTGGAAAGTGTGCCGCTGGCCCTGTTTGCCATTGACGAGGCGCACTGTGTCAGCCAGTGGGGCCACGACTTCCGGCCTGAATATCAGGGTCTGGGCGTGCTGGCAGGGCGCTTCGCAGGCGTGCCGCGCATCGCCCTGACCGCCACCGCCGACGAGCGCACCCGCGCCGACATCCTCAGCGTGCTGGGCTTGCAGGATGCGCCGCAGTTCACCGCGTCGTTTGACCGCCCCAACATCCAGTACCGCGTCGGCCCCAAGGACAGCGCCAAGCGGCAACTGCTCGACTTTATCCGCGCCGAGCATTCCGGTGATGCGGGCATCGTGTACTGCCTTTCCCGCCGATCGGTGGAGGACACCGCCGCTTTTTTGACCGAGAACGGCGTCCCGGCGCTGCCCTACCACGCGGGCCTCAGCCATCCGGAGCGGCAGCGAGCGCAGGAGCGGTTCCTGCGTGAAGATGGGCTGGTGGTGGTTGCCACCGTCGCCTTCGGCATGGGGATAGACAAGCCGGATGTGCGTTTTGTGGCCCACCTGGACCTGCCCAAAAGCATGGAGGGCTACTACCAGGAAACCGGGCGGGCGGGCCGCGACGGAGAAGCCAGCACCGCCTGGATGGTCTATGGCCTGGGTGACGTGGTGAACCTGCGCCGGATGCTGAGCGATTCGCCCGCTCCTGAATGGGTCAAGCGGATTGAGGGCGCCAAGCTGGACGCGCTGCTCAGCTACTGCGAGAGTGCCGGCTGCCGCCGTGAAGGCATCCTGGGCTATTTCGGGGAGGAGTATCAGGGGCCGTGCGGCAACTGCGACAACTGCATCAGCCCGCCGCAGGTCCGCGAGCTGACCCGCGAGGCGCAGATGGCCCTGAGTGCCGCCGTGCGGACCGGCAACCGTTACGGGGCCGCTCACCTGACCGACGTGCTGCTGGGCAAGGACACCGACAAGGTGCGGCAGGCGGGGCATCATACCTTACCTACTTTCGGCGTAGGGGCGCAGCATGACGAGCGTACTTGGCGCGGCATCCTGCGGCAGATGGTCAGCCTGGGGTATCTGGCCGCCGGTGAGCACTACGGCCTGAGTGCCACCCCCAAAAGCCGCGAGCTGCTGCAAGGGGAGACGCCTTTCCTGCTGCGCGAGGAGGTGCTGCGCCCGACCAGCAACCGCCGGGCTAAGGGCAAAGCATCGGCACCAGCTGATCTACCCGCCGCTGCCCAGCCCGCCTTCGAGGCGCTGCGGCAGTGGCGCGGCGAGCAGGCCCGTGAACAGGGTGTCCCTGCCTACATCATCCTCGACAACAAGACGCTGGCGGCCATTGCCGCGCTGCGCCCCGGTAGCCTGGCGACGCTGAGTACTGTAAGCGGCGTGGGGGCCAAGAAGCTGGAGCAGTACGGTCAAGCGGTGCTGGACGTGCTGGGGGAAGTGGACTAGTTCGTCTCTAGAAACTGGTGCAGGGCTGCCGCCAACTCTGCGGGTGCCTCTTCGGCCATGTGATGTCCGCAGGGGAGGCTATGCCCACTCAAGTGGCCCGCTACCCAGAGCCGCCAGACCGCCAGCACATCACCGTACAGCCGCCCCATGTCGTCTTGCTCGGCCCAGAGGACCAGGGTGGGGGCCTGGACCTGTCGCCCCGCTGCGCGGTCGGCCTCGTCGTGGCTGCGGTCGGTGACCAGTCCGGCGCGGTAATCCTCCACCATGCCGTGAATCACCGCCGGGTCGTGAATGGCGGCGCGGTAATCCTGGTAATTGTCCTGGCCCATCTGCGCTGCTTTCTCCGGGCTGTGCCCATACCAGGCATCCGGGTCGGCCAGAATAGCCCGCTCGGGTTTGTCCGGCTGGGCAAAGAAAAACCAGTGCCACCACTCCTGCGCGAAGCGGGCGTCAGCGCGGGCCAGGGCTTCAGCGATCGGCACTCCGTCCAGCACGGCCAGATGGGTCACATGCTGCGGAACATCTAGCGCCATGCGCAGGGCTGTGTAGCTGCCCCGGTCATGCCCGGCGACCGCCCAGTGAGAGTGGCCCAGTTGATGCATCAGTTCGGTCAAGGCGGCTGCCTTGGCCCGCTTGGATGATCCCACGTGCCCCGGCTGGTCTGCAGGAACAAATGACTGACCGAAGCCTGGCAGGTCCGGGCAGACCACGGTGTAGTGCTGGGCGAGCAGCGGCGCGGCCCGGTGCCAGGTCGTGTGCGTGCGTGGATGCCCGTGAAGCAGCAGCAGCGCTGGGCCGCTGCCCCCTGTGCGGACGCGCACCGTTCCGGCGCTCAGCGGCGCGTGGCTCAGCTCAAACCCTTCAAACATGGCCCCACCATAGAGTTCCAAGCCGCAAAAGTAGATTGCTACTCTTCCCTTAAATCTACATATGTAGCAAATTGCGGCCATGTTCAAGCGCACCCGCAAGCCCAGCCCCCACACCTGCGCCGTCCTGCTGGCCTTGCTGGACGCCTACCCCCGGCCCACCTACGGCTATGACCTGAGCCAGACGACGACCCTCAAGTCCGGCACGCTGTACCCTATCCTGCAGCGGCTGCACGAGCGTGACCTGCTCAGTGCCGAGTGGCAAGACAGCCCGCATGAGGGCAAACCACCCCGGCACATCTACACCCTGAGCGCCGCTGGCCTGAAACTGGCCCGTGAACAGCGTGAGGCTGACGCCCAGGCTGGGGCGCAGGCCAGGGGGAAGGTGACCGTATGAGCAAGAAGGTGGACTGGAAACAGACCATGCTGAATGAGGCGGAGGCTTCGGGAAATGAGCGCTGGGCGCAGGAGGCGCGAAAGGCCGTCTTTTTTGATTTCTGGAACGTGAGTGCAGGCCAATTTCTGCTCTACCTCCTGATCGCATTCTCAGCCACTTTTTTTTCTGGCTTTGCGGCGTCCATGTTCACTGATCCAGACCTGCTGGCGCTGGTATGCGCGGAGCGGGAAGGCTGCTCCAGCGGATTATTGGCGGCAGTTTTGGCTCTGATTTATACAGGCGCTGGAGCCGCGTTTTACCTCTGCGGCCTGCGGAATATTTTCTTCATCGTCTTCCTGGGTTCCAGCGTGCCAGCGGTCAGTTCCAGCTCGCTTCTGCCCATCAGCGCACACTGGGCTGCCGGTTTACTGGCTGGCGTCATTTTGGCGGCCCTACCGCTTTATCTGGGCTACTCACCGCCCATCAGCTCAAAAAAGCCGGGCGCTAGACCCCACACGCCCGACTGAGCAAGACCCCGATTTCATCCTTGCTCATGCGCCGTCCGCGCAGGGTCAGGCCCGCCGGCAAGCTGGCCGCGCCGTCTGAGGGACGGAATTCAAACTCGGGCCGCACGATCAATTCACGCCGCGCGGTGAGGGCCAGCACAAAGTCGGTGTGCAGCGCGTAGTGGGCGTTCAGCTCCTCGCGCAGCGGGCCAGGGTCGCCGGAGAGGTAGGCCAGCAACGCCGGGTGTGTCTCGAAGCCTTCAGTGAGTTCGCGGTCCAGCGGTACGGTGTCCAGCAGGAAACCAGCGCCGGGCACGGTGTATCCGCTGATCCGGCGGCGGCAGGTATCCGGGCTGTCGCCGCGCACCGGACTGACCCTTCGGCCCGCGCCAGCAGCCCCACGTAGGTAGCGCCAGAAAGTGCCCAGGCTGGAATAGTTGCCCAAGCCCAGGTAGCCGCCAGGCTTGTGGGCCAGTGGAGTTTTGGGCAGATCAGCCGTCACTGGGGGTGCGCTTTTTGGGCTTTTTCACCGCAAAAGCCGCCAGCCGCGCCAGCAGGTCGGGCGGCGTATTGCTCATGATGCTGCTGGCCTTAGGATTACGCTCCGCGAAGTCGTCCACCCGGTCCATCAATTCTCCGAACAGCGGCTCAGGGATGTTCAGCGCGGGGCTGAGGCGGACCGTGCGCTTGCTGCTCAGGCTCAGGTTGGCCACGACGCCGCTGAGGTGCAGTTCGCGCATCGCCAAGATGGCGGTCGCCTCGTAGGCCAGTTCCTTGGCCGGCTCTGGCAGCGGTAGGCCCACCATCGGGTGAAACTGCATCGCCAGCAGCAACCCCTGACCGCGCACGTCCTGAATTAGCCCTGGATGACGCGCCTGCAGGCGGCGCAGGCGTTCCAGCCCCTCGGCCCCCATTTTCAGCGAGCGCTCCGGCAGGTCGCCTTCCACGATCATTTCCAGCGACTTGAGGGCCACGGCCATGCTGAGCGCTCCGCCGCCGAAAGTGTTGGAGTGGCGTTTGGAGCTCAGGCCGCCCAGCATCTTCTTGTAGATGCCGTGACGGACGATGGTGGCGCCCACTGCCGTGAGGCCGCCCCCCAGCGGCTTGGCCAGGGTGACGATATCGGGGTCCATGCCCTGCGCTGCTGACTCGAACCAGTGGCCGGTGCGGCCCAGTCCGGTCTGAATTTCGTCGGCAATGCTGACGATGCCGTGCTCGCGGCAGAGGTCTGACACGCCGCGCAGAAAGCCGGTCGGGGGAAGAATCACGCCGCCCTCGCCCTGGATCGGCTCCACGATGATCGCCGCGACATTCTTGGGTCCGACCCGGCGCAGCAGGGTTCGCAGCGCCTCAAGATCCCCATATGGGCTGGTCAGGGCGCCCGGCACCAACGGCCGGAAGATGTCCTGATATTCCGGGTTGGGCGTCAGGCTGAGGCTGCCGTAGGTTTTGCCGTGGTAGGCCGCTTTGAACGAAATGAAGTAGCTGGCGTTGGGCCGCCAGGCTTTGGCGAACTTCAGTGCGCCCTCTACGGCCTCGGTGCCGGATGAGCAGAAAAACACCTGACTGTCTGCGTGACTGGGCAGCTGCGAGGCCAGCAGAGCCACCAGATTGGCTTCCAGCGCGGCCCGCCAAGGGCTGAGGCTTTGTTGCGGCAGGGTCATGGCCCGGTTTTTCGCCATGAACTCGGTCACAAATTCGGTCAGTTCCGGGTGCATCTCGCCAAACGGTGTTGCCGCGTAGCTGGCTGCCATGATCATCCGCTGGCCGCCCACATCTTCCAGCTCCCAGGGACTCAGGCGGCGAAAAGGCCCAGCCACCCCCAGCAAGTCCAGGCCGTACAGCAATTCCTCGTTGCCGTGGCGCAGTTCCAGGTCACGGACTTGTTGCGGGCGGAGCCGGTCATCCAGAACGTCCTGGACAGGAATCAGCTTCGTGGTTGTCGTCATGGGCAGAAGTCTAGCGCCTGCGTGGGCTGGCCCGCTGTAACGGGCATGAGGGGACGCCCGGCCTGCTGGCTGCACTATGCTGCCCCTCATGCAACTGGTCAGAATCATGGCAGACGGACAAGCCCATTGGGGCCGCCTGGACGGCGAGACGGTTCACCTCTTGGCAGGCGTACTGGGTGACAGTGGCTTCAGCGACGCGGGCCGCAGCGTGCCTTTTGACGCCGCGCAGCTGCTGCCGCCTGCGACCCCCAGCAAGATCGTCTGTGTCGGGCGCAATTACGCCGATCACATCCGCGAGATGGGCCATGCTGGGGCGGGTGGCGAGGATCTGCCGCTGGAACCGGGCATCTTCCTCAAAGGCCCCAACGCGCTGGCCGAGCCAGGTGGCAGCGTGGCCTATCCCGAGTGGACTGAGAACTTTCACTTTGAAGGCGAGCTGGCGTTGGTGATTGGTCAACGCTGCAAGAACCTGGGAGCCGCCGAAGCGCTGGGGGCCGTGCTGGGCTACACCTGCGGCCTGGACCTGACCGCCCGCGACAAGCAGCGCGAGGACCTGCAGTGGTTCCGCGCCAAGGCGGCCGACCGCTTCTGCCCGCTGGGGCTCTGGCTGGAAACCGGGCTGACCCCCACCGACCTGCACATCCAGACCCGCGTGAACGGGGCGGTCAAGCAGGACAGCCGCACCTCGCACATGATTTTCGACCCCGTGCAGGTGCTGGTGTACGTAAGCCGCTACGTGACCCTGGAGCCCGGCGACGTGGTCCTGACCGGCACGCCAGAAGGCGTCGGCCCGCTGGAACGCGGCGACACGGTCGAGGTCGAGGTCGAGGGCATAGGCGTGTTGCAGACCCGCATCGTCTGACGGGTGCGGGGCGTCTGACAGCTGTTGGCCCGCTGGCAGCGGTGCCTTGCCCCATGCCGGCTGTGCCGTCGCTCAGCTGTCCCCGGCGGGGGCTTCCAGCCGCGAGCGCAGCTTGGCCGCCAGCGCCGCGTAGAACACCGGGCGCTGCAAGTAGGCCAGGTGGTCGCCGCGCAGGTGGCCCGGCAGCGGAAAGGGAGCGTCGTGGGCGCCGGGAATCACGCCCTCGGTGCGGAAGCTGAGCAGGTCCGAGTAGCTCCACACGTTCCAGAGGTAGCCCAGGTGGTCGCTCAGCTTCCGCTGCGGCTCCTGCGGCGCCGGCAGGCTGTCTTCCAGCATCAGGCCCAGCTCCTTGAACAGCCCCAGCTGGCTGCCCACCGCGCACCACAGGTCCACCCGCAGCTCTGCCAGGTCCGGCTGGGCCGGCAGGACGCTGCTCAGCACGTCGTAGACCAGCTGACAGCCCAGGCTGTGGCTGACGATGACGAGTGGTTCACCCCCAGCGGCCTGGGCCTGCGCCCGGCACAGCGCGGTCAGGAGGCGCTGCGGCACCGGCCCCGGCTGCTGCGGGGTTCCCCGGCCGTTCAGGTAGGTGAGCGCGTCACCCATGAAAATGGGCACGAAGTCCTCCAGTGGCCGCCGTACCTGGCGCAAGGTGCGCTGAAGCTGCTGCCGGCGCCGTGTCTGTAGGGCCGCCGGCAGCCGCGCCGGCAAAAAGGCGTGCCCCCGGCGCCGCGCCTCCACGGCCGCCAGCAGCACCTCGGCCTGCGCCGGCAGCGGCAGGGCGGCGGCCATCGTCCGCACGTTCTCGTCGCGGGCGGTGGAGGCGGCCGCCTCGATGGTGGCGGGCCACAGCTCGGCAGCGGTAGAGGGCAGCAGGGCGTCTTCCAACCACTGGGCCAGCTCGGCCGGGGAGATGTCCAGCGGGCGCTCCAGCCGGGGGGACTGCGGGTCCAGGGCGCCCCGGAAGCGGCCCCCGTTGGTGTAGCGGGCGCCCAGGTCGCCCCAGTACAGCCACTCCAGCGCCGCGTCCTGCGGGGCGTCCGGGCGCAGCACCGGGGCCACATGCTCGCGCAGCAGCGCCTCGATGGCCGGCCACTCGGTGCCGTGGGTCATCTGGTGCAGGGTGGCCCATTCCGGCCCGTCTTCCTCGCGGACGGCGACTCCATGCACGAAAATCAGCGGCATGGCAGCAGTCTAAAGGGGACTGCCGGGGCCGCGCCATTTCCCCCCCCTTTCTCTTCCGGTCTCTTCCGAAAACGTGCCGGCTGAACAGCCGTCCCCGCCAGCCGGCCGCTAAACTGAGGAATGTCACTGCAAGTTCCTGGCACGTACGCTGCCAGTGCCGAGCGGAAAGGAATCCGATGACCCACAACCGTTACGATGACCGCGCCCGGCTGGTGTTTCACTACGCCCGCGAGGAAGGCAACCGCCTGGGGCACGCGATGGTCGGCCCCGAACACCTGCTGCTGGGCCTGATGCGCGAGGGCGGCAGCGCCTACGCTGTCCTGAGCGAATTCGGCGTGACTCTGGACTCGCTGCGTGAGCGGGTCGAGGAAATCATCGGGCGCGGCGAGGGCTCGCGCCTGAACGACGCCCCCGCCATCACGCCGCGTGCCCGCCGGGTGATGGAACTGGCGACCGCCGAGGCCCGTGCCCTAGGTGCTGCCGTGACCTCCACCGAGCATCTGCTGCTGGGTATCCTGCGTGAGGGCGACGGGGTGGCTTACCGCATCCTGCAGGAAATCAGCCGCGACCCCGACACCATCCGCTGGCGGATTCTGGAGCAGGGCGAGAAGAAGAAGCCCGACCCCGCCTCGCTGCCCACGCCCATGCTCGACGAGTTCGGCCGCGACCTGACCCGTATGGCGAAAGACGGCCGGCTGGACCCGGTGATCGGGCGCAGCGACGAGATTCGCCGCGTGACCCAGATTCTGACCCGCCGTACCAAAAACAACCCGGTGCTGATCGGGGACCCTGGCGTGGGCAAGACCGCCATCGTGGAGGGCCTGGCGCTGGCGATTGCGGCGGGCAAGGTGCCCCCGGCGCTGCAGGACAAGCGTGTGGTCAGCCTGGACCTGAGCGGCGTGGTGGCGGGCACCAAATACCGGGGCGAGTTCGAAGAGCGGCTGCGGCAAATCATCGAGGAGCTGCGGGCCAGCCCCGTGGTGGCCTTTATTGACGAGATGCACACTCTGGTGGGCGCAGGCGGCTCTGAAGGCACCCTGGACGCGGCCAACATCATGAAACCGGCCCTGTCGCGCGGCGAGATTCAGGTCATTGGCGCGACCACCACCGGCGAGTATCACCGCTACATCGAAAAGGACGCGGCGCTGGAGCGGCGCTTTCAGCCGGTGATCGTGCTGGAACCCAGCCCCGCCGAAACCCTGGACATCCTGCGCGGCGTGCGGCCCGCCTATGAGGAGCACCACGGCGTGCGCCTGCCCGACAACGTGTTGGAGCTGTCTATCCGCATGGGCGAACGCAGCCTGCCGGGGCGCAACTTCCCTGACAAGGCGATTGACCTGCTGGACGAGGCCGCCAGCCGGGTGAACCTGAACCTCAGCCTGGACGTGCCGGTGGCGCTCGACGAGGACGGCCGGCCGTACGTGACCCGCGAGGACCTCGAAAGCGTGCTGAACTCGATGGGCGGGGTGTACTCCGACGACCGCGCCGCCGACCTGGCCGACCTGGAGCATGTGCTGGGCGAGCAGGTCTACGGCCAGCCCGACGCTGTGCGGGCGCTGGCTTCGGCGCTGCGGCGGGCCCGCCTGGGCCTGGGCGGGCGTAACCGGGTGTCGGCCAGCTTCCTGTTCGCCGGTCCCAGCGGCGTGGGCAAGACCCACCTTGCCAAGGCGCTGGCCCGTACCCTCTTCGGCTCGGAGCGCAGTCTCATCCGGCTGGACATGTCCGAGTATCAGGAGCCGCACAGCGTGAGCAAGCTGATCGGGTCGCCTCCCGGCTACGTGGGCCACGAGCAGGGCGGCCGCCTGACCGAAGCGGTGCGCCGCCAGCCGTTCAGCGTCATCCTGTTGGACGAAATCGAAAAGGCTCACCCCGACGTGTACAACGCGTTCCTGCAGGTGTTTGAGGACGGCCGCCTGACCGACGGGCAGGGCCGCACGGTGGATTTCCGCCGCACCATCGTCATCATGACCTCCAACACCGGCTTTAACATCAACCCTACGGTGGGCTTCAGCCCGGTGCAGGCCGATTCCAACGCGCCGCTGCGCCACATCTTCACGCCCGAATTCCTCGACCGGCTGGACGACGTCATCAAGTTCCGGCCGCTGGGCGAGGCCGAGCTGGAGCGGGTGGCCGGGCAGCTGCTGGCCGAGATGGCCGAGGAGCTGGACAGCCGCGACATCACCGTGAGCTTCGCGCCCGAGGTGGCGCCCTGGCTGGTGGGCAAGCTGAGGGCCCGCAGCCACAAGCACGCGCTGGGCAGCAGCCGCCAGCTGCGGACCCTGCTGCGCGAGGAATTGGAAGACCCGCTGGCGCTGGAGCTGATGGCCGCCGCCCCCGGCCCCGACGGCTGGCGCGTGGTGCTGGGCGAGGGCGGCGACGGCCTGGAATTCCGCCGCGACAAGCGGGTGCGGGGCAAGACCCAGATTCTGGCCTGAGAACCTGAACCGCCGGAGCTCAGACAAGGCGCAGGCCCGCTTCCCAACCGGGGGGCGGGCCTGCCGCCTAGCTGTCGCCCGTTTCCCGCTCCCCGCGCCCCAGCTCGTGGCCGCGCCGGGTAGCAGCCTCCACGGCGTCGATCACGCTGCGGCGGAAGTTGCCGCCTTCCAGTGCCCGGATGCCCGCGATGGTGGTGCCGCCGGGGCTGCACACCTCGTCCTTGAGCATGGCGGGGTGGGGCCGCTCGGCCAGCAGTTCGCCGCCCGACACCAGCAGCTTCTGGGCCAGTTCGTTGGCCAGCGGCCGGGGCAGTCCCATGCGGACGCCGCCGTCGGCCAGCGCCTCAGCGAACACGGCGGCGTAGGCCAGGCCGCTGGCGCTCATGCCGGTAAAGGTGTCGAACAGGTGTTCGGGAATCCGGTAGGTGTCGCCCACCGCGCCGAACAGCCCCTGCGCGAAGGCCAGGTCGCCGGCCGCCTCGGCGCCGGGGGTGGCGGTCAGGGCCGTCTGCGAGCGCCCGATGGTGGCGGCCAGGCTGGGCATGGCCCGCACGGCCCGCTCGCTGCCCAGGCATCTGCTGAGGGTGCCGGTGGTCACGCCCGCCAGCGTGCTGATGTACCCCGCACTGTGCCCGCCCGCCCAGCCGGCCACCTCCTGAAAGGCTCCCGGCTGCACACACAGCAGGATGTACTCGGCCCCGGCCAGGTCCCCGCGCCCGATGACCGGCGCACCAAAGCGCCCGGCCACCTGACAGGTCTTGTGGGCGTCGCGGCTCAGCAGGCCCACGTCCTGCGGCGCCAGCACGCCCCGCTGAAACAGTCCGGTCAGCAGCGCACAGCCCAGCTTGCCGGTTCCGATGAGTGCCAGTTTCATAGGGGGCAGTATAGGCAGCCAGGGGTGCGGAACAGTCGGGTGGGTGCGGGGAGCGCCACGGCAGGCCAGGAAAGGCCTATACTGCTTCCATGTTCACCCAACTGTTCCGCACGCTGATGGCCGCTGCCCTGCTGAGCAGCCCCGCTCTCCTGGGGGGCACCGCCCTGGCCGGGGGGGCTGGAGCGCCGCCGGTTGCTGTCCAGCCCGCTTTCACCTGGATACAGTGTCAGGGCGGCCGTGTCTTGGTGCGTTACGTCCAGGCCCACGATCTGACTTTTGTGGTGCTGCGATACCAGGGGCAGAACTATGGCCTGGCCCCGGCGGTCAGCGCCAGTGGGAGCCGCTATGTGGGGCTGGCCGGGCTGGATACCGCATCGGGCCTGGAGTGGTGGGAACACCAGGGAGAAGGCACCCTGAGCGTCTACCACCCGGCCAGCGGCGAGACGGCCCCGCTGCTGGCCGGCTGCCGCCTGCGCCGCTGAGTGGGGGCGCAGGCGCCGGCCCACCTTCGCGCCGCCGCCGAGCCGCTAGCATGGGCGGATGTTCAAGAGCTTCGATGGATTTACCGACGACTTCGGCCGCATCACCTCCTGGCCCAGCGACCGCCGCGCCCAGCACCAGATGGCGATTCTCAACCACCTGACCGACCTGTTCGAGTCGGGCCGCGTCTACTCGCCGCAGGAAGTCGGCGTCATGCTGCGCGACCACGCCGACGAATCGCTGGAAGCCACCCTGCTGACCGAGCTGCTGGACGGCGAGTATCTGACCGGGGGCGAGCAGGGCTACTGGCGGGCCGACAGCCGCCCCACCGGAGCCAACACCCCCACGCGGGAGGGTTGATGGCCCGTAGCAAGACGCAGTACATCTGCCAGAGCTGCGGCTACCAGTCGGCCAAGCCGCTGGGCCGCTGTCCCAACTGCCAAGCCTGGAACTCCTTCGAGGAAGTGGAGGACAAGCCGGCCGTGAGCGGGCGCTCCAGCCTGGGCGGGGCCTACGGCGGCATCAAGGGCGGCCAGGTCACGGCGCTCAGCAGCGTGGGCCGGCGCGAGGAACCCCGCACGTCCAGCGGTATCCCGGAGCTGGACCGCGTGCTGGGCGGCGGGCTGGTGGCGGGCGGCGTAACCCTCATCGGCGGTGAGCCGGGCATCGGCAAGTCCACGCTGCTGCTGCAGGTGGCCGACCGGATTGCCCGCAGCGGCGGCGCCGTGCTGTACGTGGCCGGCGAGGAATCGCTGGAGCAGATTCGCCTGCGGGCCGACCGCCTGGGCGTGGCCGGCGAGATTCAGCTCACCCGCGACACCCGCGCCGAGCATGTGGCCGCGCTGATGGAAGAACACCGGCCGGCGCTGTGCATCGTGGACTCTATCCAGACCGTCGTGGCCGAGGGCGACGGCGTCAGCGGCGGCATCGCTCAGGTGCGCGAGGGCACCGCCGTCCTGACCCGCGCCGCCAAGGAAACCGGCACCGCCACCGTGCTGGTGGGCCACGTGACCAAGGAAGGCACCGTGGCCGGCCCCAAGGTCATCGAGCACATCGTGGACACCACCATATTTCTGGAATCGGTGGGGGCTTTCCGGCTGCTGCGGTCGGTCAAGAACCGCTTCGGGCAGGCCGGCGAACTGGGCGTGTTCGAGATGCGCGGCGAGGGGCTGATCGCGGTGGAGAACCCCAGCGCCGCCTTCCTGGCCGAGCGCCCCGTCGGCGTGCCGGGCAGCGTGGTGGCCGCCACCATCGACGGGCAGCGGCCCATGCTGCTGGAAGTGCAGGCCCTGGCCGCCAAGACGCCCTTTCCCAACCCGCGCCGGGTGGTGGTGGGCCTGGACCCGCGCCGGGTGGACGTGGTGCTGGCCGTGCTGGAACGCCGGCTGGACCTGACGCTGGGCGGGCTGGACATCTACGTGAACCTGGCCGGCGGCCTCAAGGTGGCCGACCCCGGCCTGGACCTGGCCGCCGCGCTGGCGGTGTACTCGGCCGTGGTGGGGCGCCCGCTGGCCGAGAACGTGGCCGTGTTCGGTGAGGTGGGCCTGGCCGGCGAGGTCCGTTCCACCACCGCCAGCGGGCGCCGCGCCGAGGAAGCCCGCCGCGCCGGGTACCAACGCCTGATCGTGCCGCCCGGCCTGGACGGTGTGGCCGGTATCCGCAGCGTGGAAGAAGCGGTGGGCGTGGCCTGGAGTGGGGGCAAGGCCCCGACGCGCCGCCGTAGCCCTGCCGAGGCAGCCAGTTAAGGCACTTTGCCCCCCTCGGCGGGTTTGTTGAACCAGCGCACCCCTGCCGGTTCCAACTTCCTCTCTCTACCGGACAGAAAAGCGTTGACTTTTTGTCCGGTGACTTTAGAGGTGTGCAGGGAGGGCGGGCCGCGCCTGGGTCGCCTGCTCGTAGGCGTAGGCGGCCTGGATCAGCCCGGCATCGCTGAGCAAGGGCCCAACGAAAGTGACGCCGAAAGGCTCACCGTTGCTGTACTGCCCGGCCGGGACCGTCAGCGCCGGGTAGCCCGCCGCCGAGTAGACGCCGGACAGCTCGTTGCTGAGTGAGAGCAGCCAGTCCACGCCTTCTAGAGCGCTGTCCAGGGCCCCAGTGGCCCGCTCGAAGTTCTGGGTGCGGGCGGCCTCATAGGCCTCGTCTGTCACCTGGCGCTCCGGGTCCAGCGCCATTTCCAGCAGCGTCTGGCCGTAGGGAGAATGTTGCTCTGCGTGCTCAGAGTTGAAGGCCACGATTTCGGCCAGGGTGGTCACCGGAGCGCCCGCGTCACGCAGGTAAGCGGGCAGGTCTCGTTGCATCCCGTGTAGCATCACGCCCAGCCAGTCCAGTTCAGGTTCCTCGAAGGTCAGGGGCACGGCCACGGCGCCCGCTGCCGCCAGGCCCTGTTCGACCTTCTGACGCAGTTCAGGCGCGAAATCTTCAGGCAAGATGACGCCCACCCGCTTCCCCTGCAGGGCATTTGCGTCCAAGGTATCGGGCAGGCGGAACCCCTGGGCGGCCTGCGTCACAGGGTCCTGTGGGTCGTGGCCCACCAGCGCGCCCAGCAGCAGTGCCAGGTCGGCGACGGTGCGGGCCATCGGTCCGGCAGTGTCCTGCGCCTCGGTGATGGGAATGATCCGGCGGCGGCTGATCAGCCCCCGGCTGGGCTTGAGGACCGCCAGCGCGTTCTGGCTGCCAGGATAGATCAGCGACCCTGCGGTTTCGGTCCCCACCGCGAAGGTGCAGAGGTTCAGCGCGGTGGCCGTCGCCGGCCCGGAGCTGGACCCGCCCACATCAAAGGGACCATAAGGATTCCGGGTTGGCCCTCCCAGCACGCTGTAGCCGTTCACCGAGTCCTCGGTCATGAAGTTGGACCACTCCGACAGATTGGCCTTGCCCAGAATGACCGCACCCGCCGCCCGCAACTGCGCGACCA
Organism: Deinococcus radiophilus; assembly: GCF_020889625.1. Classification (GTDB taxonomy): domain Bacteria; phylum Deinococcota; class Deinococci; order Deinococcales; family Deinococcaceae; genus Deinococcus; species Deinococcus radiophilus. Next base: position 967,766 of record NZ_CP086380.1, on the reverse strand, counting down.
GTGGGGCGTCGGCGGTGGCGACGGCGCTCCTCAGCACCGCCGCGCCTGCCGTGTTGTGCAGGCCCGCTACCGCAATGTTGTCCTTGATCAAGACGGTCAGGCCGTGCAGCGGCGAACGGACCTGCCCGGCCTGACGCTCGGCGTCTAGGCGGCGGGCGTCGTTCAGTGCCTGAGGGTTCAGTTCCAGCACGCTGTTGAAGCGGCCCTGGTCCAGGTCGCGGATCCGGCGCAGGTGCAGCCGTGTGAGTGCCTCGGCGCTCAGCTCTCCACCCGCCTGCAATTCGCTTAGCTCCGCAGCCGTACGCTCCAGCATCAGGGTTTCCTGGGCTTGCCAGTCCTCAGCATCCAATCCGGCCAGACTGGCTTCAAAGGGAGTGAAATCCAGCGGGCGGCGCAGCGTCTCATGCTCCTGGGACGCCTGCCGCTGGGCCTGTTTGGCCGAATATTCCTGAAAGTTCATCGTCTGGCACTATGCCTGATTTTGCAGGTGACGTGACGGTAAAATCTCAACTTTTTGTGCCGCCTGGCGCTGGCCTGACCCATTAGGCTTCGGTTGCTGGGACATCCGGATACGCCCACCATACGGCCGGAGCCAGCACCAGCGCCGCCACGGTAAAGCGCCAGGGTCATCCGCCGCCCAGCTTGCTCAGCGCGAACGACACCAAGAAGCCCAGCGCGGCAATGAGTCCTGACCAGTTGTGCTCTTCTTTGAAGGCTTCGGGAATCATCGTGTTGACCAGCATGGCGAGGATGCCGCCCGCCGCGACGGCGGTGGTGGCCGCCACCACGCTGGCCGGGGCGTGGTCAAAGGCGGTATACCCCAGCAGCGAGGCAAGCCCCAGCAGCAACGTGACCCCGGTCCACAGCAGCACGATCTGACCTGGGCGGTGGTTTTGTTTCATCCCAGTGGCCCCAGACAGCCCTTCTGGGATGTTGCTGAGGAAAATGGCGATCACTGTAACCAGACTGACCGCGCCGCCTGAGAGTAGAGAGAGCCCGACCACGATGGATTCGGGAATCCCGTCAATCAGTGCGCCGGCCACGAAGGCGGACCCGCTTTCCTGATCTTCCTTGTCGCCGCTGTTGCCCTGCCAGCGCTCCAGCAGGGTGGTGGCGGCAGTGTACAGCACGGCTCCACCCAGAAATCCCAGGCTGGTGGAAGTCAGGCCGTCGCGTAAGTACGCTTCTTCCATCAGCTCAAAGGCCAGGGCGGAAATCAGCACGCCGGACCCGAACGCCATGACGGCGGCCACCCAGCGCCGGGGCAAGTTGAACCGCAGCCCGATCAGCGCGCCCAGCAGCAGCGCCGAGCCCGAAACCAGCCCCCATATCCCGGCCTGCACCGGCCCTGACAGTGATCCCAGCATCTCAGTCTTCTTTACGCAGCAGCAAGCTCTTGAGATAGAGGCTTTCAGGCACGCTCAGTCGGTGAGGGTGATCGGCGGGCTGGTAGGTGATGGCGACCACTTCAGCCCCGCAGCCCGCCTGCCCGGCTGCCACCCGCGAGGCGTCCAGCAGGTCATTGACCCCGATGTAGTGCGCGCAGGTGCTGACCAGCAGGTGTCCGCCGGGATTCAGCATGTCCAGCACCTGACCTACGCCGTCAGTGAAGATCTTCTTGGCGCGGGGCAGGTCGTCTTTGCGCTTGGCGAGGGTGGGGGGGTCGAACACAGCGGCGTCAAAGCGGCGCTTCTCTTTTTGCAGGGCGCTGAGTTGTTCCAGCGCGTCTCCCCAGCGCACCCCCACGCTCACCCCGTTGCGGCGGGCCACACCCTCCAGGGTCGCCAGTGCCACCTGATCCTTGTCGATGGCGACCGCTCTGGCCCCGGCTTTGGCGGCGTGCAGACTGAACGATCCGGTGTAGGAATACACGTCCAGAAAGCTCTGTCCCGCACTCACCAGCGAGCGCATCAGGCGGCGGTTGTCGCGCTGATCCAGGAAAAAGCCGGTTTTCTGGGCTTCGAGTGGCCGGAAGGACAGCCGCAGGTCGTCCTCAAAGAACTCCACTTCGTCCGGCAGCTCGCCCCAGAGTGCCCCACTGGTCAGGTCCAGGCCTTCCTTGCGGCGCTCGCCCGTGTCGCTGCGCTCAAAGGCTGCCGTGGCTCCGGTTTCTTCGCGCAGTGCCCGCAGGATGTGGTCGCGGTGGCTTTCCACCCCCGCGTTGCGCAGCTGCACGCTCAGCACGTCCCCGAACTGATCCGCCACCACGCCGGGCATCCCGTCGGCCTCGGCGTGCAGCACGCGCAGGGCATTCGTTCCGGTGACGCGGCCCTCGCGGCGGGCCAGCGCTTCACGCACTCGGCGGCGGTAAAAGTCCAGTCCGATTTGCTCGTCCTGCCAGGTCAGAAGCCGCAGTGGAGTGGCTCCACCGGCATTCCAGTACCCACGTCCCACGAAACTGCCGTCCGGGCCGCGCACCGTCACCACGGCCCCCGGTTCCAGCCCTTCCGGAGCGTCCGCGATGTCTTTCTGATGGCCGAAAGGGTAGCGCCCGGCAATACGCCGGACGGCCTGGGGTTTGAGGGTCACGGCCTGCGCATCTGTGCGAGTGGCCCGGTTGCCGCTGCGCTGACCGACCTGGGGAGGATTACGGGGACTCATGTGGGTCAGTCTAGAGCAGCGTAAGGACAGGCGGCGCCATGCTCGCTAAACCCCGGCCTGCAGCCTGACCAGCCTAGAGCGCCGCAGCCCCGCCGCCGTCAGCCCTACCCCGGCCAGCCCCAGCGCCAGGGTCAGCGCCGCCATCAGGCCCCCGCCGTAGGCCGCGCCCAGTGGAATACCCAGCGTGGCGACCCATTTGGCCAGGGTGAACAGTTGCCCGTTCACTGCCAGGTAAGCGCCGCGTCCATCTGCGGGCATCAGGTCGGCCAGGCGGGTCTGGCGGGTCGGTACATACATCAGTTCGCCCAGGGTCAGGACCACCGTGGCGGCCAGCAGCAGCGGCAGCGACGTGGACCAGGCCAGGGCCGCAAAGCCTGCCGCGAACAGGACGAATCCGGCGTACATGGTGGGTTCCAGTGGACGCTTCTGCACCCAGGCGGTCACTGGGGCAGTCAGGAGGACCACCAGTGCCGTATTCAGCGCTGTCAGGAGGCTCATGGCCCGCACCCCGTCAATCAGTTGTCCGCCTATGTTCAGCGGCGCGAAGGCCTGCGCCAGATGCACGGCGGCCCAGTTGCCCCGCGAGAACTCAATGGCGAGAATCGCAATGCCGCCCGCCGTGAAGAGCAAAAAGGCCGGGTCACGGGCCACTACCGCGTAGCTGCCCAGCAGCGGCTTCAGCCCCAGCTGTGAACGCACCGCTGCGCCGCGTTGCCCGGCCCGTGTCTCGGTCAGGAAGCGCCAGGATACAGACAGAATCACCAGCGACATCACCAGCAGCCCGCCCAGCAGCAGCGGGAAGTGGTCGCGGTACAGCCAGCCACCCAGCAGCGTACCCACCAGCAGGCTGGCATTGATGGCCCAGTAGTTTACCGCGTACATGAAGGTCCGGCTTTCCTCGGTGGACACGTCCACCAGCATCGCCTCCGAAGCCGGATTGACCAGGCCGCCTGCCACGTTGTTCAGGCACACCGCGGCAAAGGTCAGGTAGGGATAGATGCCATCCACGTTGGCGGCCAGCAGCGCGGCGAACGACACCACCTTCAGCCCTTCGCCCAGCAGCAGTGTGCGGCGGCGGCCCCACAGGTCGGCCAGGTGCCCACCGTACAGCCCCGCCACGAACTGCACCGCCACCAGCAGCCCCAGCAGCAGCCCGGCCAGCCCTGCGCCAAGGTGTTCCGTAAAGTAGATCGCCAGCAGCGGAAACACGGCCCCACCTACCAGCCGCGCCAAAAAGGACGTGATGATGCGGACTTTGATGTTGGGGTGCAGGCTCTGCCACATGCCCGGCAGTATGCGCCGGAGCCAAAGGTGGTAAAAAGTCCCAAGAGATGCCTGCTCTGTCCCCTTTTAAGTCTCTCCCTTCATCGCCCACTCCCGACTGGCCCTGGCTGACCCTGCGGGCCGTGCTGGTCGCAGAGCAGGGGGACCAACGGTGTGGCCGAATCCGCGTCCCGGAAGTGGCGGCCCTGTGGGGGTGCAGCCCCAAGACGGCGCGCCGTATCTTGCAGCGCTGGCAGGCGGCTGGGCGCTGCCACTATGTGCCGGGACAGGGGCGGGGGCAGTGGTCACAGCTGACGTTCATGGGCCAGGCCGAGCCTGAGATCAGGGCACTGGCGGCGGCGTTGGTGCAGGCCGGACGCCTGGATGAATGGAGTCGCCTAAACACCCTGGGTTTTCCGGTTTCGTGGACCAGGCCGCCTGAAGTGGGACAGCTCTTCGGCCTGCACACCAGCCCGGCGGGGCAGGACCGCCTGCGCCTGCTGATCACCCGTCCGCTGACCAGCCTGGACCCCCTGCGCAGCTGGGTCACGCTGGAATCCTGGCTGCTGCACCAGGTGTTTGATGGCCTGACCGCGCAGGACGTGGGCAGCCCACTGCGCCCCGCGCTGGCCCATCACTGGGAAGTCTCCACGGACGGCCTGACCTGGCGCTTTCATCTGCGAAAAGGCGTGCGCTTTCACCACGGACGGCGATTGACTGCTGAGGACGCCGCTTTCACTCTGCGCCGCGTGACGGCAGAAGCAGCCTGGAGCTTGCCTGGGCTGGCTGACGTGACGGCTTTGGATGACTGGACACTGCAGCTGAAGTTATGCCGACCTGACCCGCTCCTGCCACACCGCCTGGCCCAGACACCGCTGCTGATTCAGCCGGCGGACGCGCCAGCACAGGGAATGGAGTTGTGTGGCACGGGGCCATTTTGCTTCAGCGCCTTTGCGGGCGGTTTGCGCCTGCGGGCTTTTGACGGTCACTACGCGGGCCGCCCCCTGCTGGACGAGGCCGAGTTTTTCTATGCGCCGCCAGGAACTGCGGGAGGAGTGGTCGAGCTGCAAGGCGCCGAGGCCATCCCGCCGCAGACCCGCACCGAGGTGGAGCGCGGGGTGCAGTTCCTGATCTGGAATGCTCGGCGGCCTGCCGCCCATGACCCGGCGCTGCGTCTGGCACTGGCTGAGCTGCACGATGTCCAGACTTTCTGGCAGGAAACGGGGCGCACCGCTCAACCGCTGGCGACCAGCTTTTTCCCTGAGTTCTCGGCGCAGCGCCCAGCGCGGGAGCGTTCGCTGGAGCGGGCGCGGCGGCAGCTGGAGGATGCGCTGCTCCCCGTGCCGCCGCTCACGCTGTATGTGCTGCCCTACCCCGAAGCCCGCGCCGAAGCCGAGTGGCTGGTGGCACGTGCCGCAGCGTTGGGCCTGCAGATCAGCGTGGAGGTCTTCGGGCTGGACGATGAGCGGCAGCTGGACCAACACGCCGACCTGGTGCTGATGGGCGAGGTGGCCGGGGCCGACACGGCGCTCTCGTTCTGGACCGCCATGCACTCGCCGCAGTTGCTGTTTCGTCGCCTGTTGCCGGCGACCCTGCTGGCCGAAGTAGAAGCCGCGCTATCCGGACTGGGCCAGGACGAGCAGTCTCAGCGAGCCGCCATCACTGCCGCCGAGGGAATGTTGCAGGTATCCGGCTGGGTCAACCTGACCCACCACCGCGTCAAACAGGCCAGTCTGAGTGCAGGTCTGCGTGGGGCCGCCCCGGACATCTACGGGCGAGTGGGCCTGCGGGGTCTGTGGGTCAACCGCTGGCCGCTGGAGAACTGAACTCCCGACGCATTAAAGGAAAAATGCTCCGCGCGTCCTCCGCCCTCTGCTACCAACCGGCCCGGCCATACTGCTGCGGCAGTTCCGGGGCGATGCCGAACTCGCGGGCGGCCCGCTGGGGCCAATGCGGGTCGCGCAGCATGGCGCGTCCCAGGGCGACCCAATCGGCCATGCCTTCTTGCAGCAGTTGTTCGGCCTGCATGGGCGTTTCGATCAGGCCGACGGCCATCACACCCAGTTCGGGCGCTTCTTGCTTGATGCGGTGGGCCAGTGGCGCTTGGTATAGCGGCTCGACAGGAATCTGCTGGCGGGGGTCCAGGCCGCCACTGCTGACGTCCAGCACGTCTGCGCCTTCATAGCGCAGAACCTTGGCCAGGGCCACCGATTGTTCCAGGTCCCAGCCACCCTCTACCCAGTCAGTCGCGCTAATTCGCACCAGCAGCGGCAGGTGCTCGGGCCAGACTTCGCGCACCGCCCGCACGGTATCCACCAGCAGGCGAGTCCGGTTCTCAAATGAGCCGCCGTACTCGTCGGTGCGGTCGTTGCTCAGCGGCGAGAGAAACTGGTGCAGCAAGTAACCGTGCGCCGCGTGAATCTCTACGGTGTCGAACCCGGCGACTTCGGCGCGGCGGGCAGCAGCGGCAAAGACGGCGGGTGCAGCGGCCACTTCCTCGGTGGTCATGGCGCGGGCGCGGGGGTAGTTCTCGCTGTAAGCTCCTTCGCTGGCGGCGATGACCTCCCAGCCACCGCGCTCCAGTGAGATGGCCCCGTGGCCGTCTCCGGGGCGGTGAGTGGAGGCTTTGCGCCCAGCGTACGCCAGTTGCACCCCAATCTTGGAGCCGTGCGCATGGGCAAAGTCGGTGATGTGGCCCAGCGGCCCAATCTGATCGTCACTCCACAGGCCCAGGTCATGTGCGCTGATGCGGCCCTCAGGACTGACGGCGGTGGCCTCCATCAGAATCAGTCCGGCACCGCCCAGCGCAAATTGGCCGTAGTGAACCATATGAAAGTCATTGGCCAGGCCGTCTTTGGCCGAGTACATGCACATGGGCGACACGGCGATGCGGTTGCGCAGTTCCAGCCCCTTCATGCGCGCCCCCTGAAGCAGTTGGGGCGTGACGATGGGGTCGTCCGAGCGGTGGGTGGGATGGGTGGGAATGGTCATGTGCGGCAGTCTAATGCTGTCCCCAGTGGCAACCGTAAGAATTGATCTGGCGGCAGATTAAGGTTTTTTCCCAATGCGTGAGACGCCTGCCACATATTCTGGCGGGCATGCCTGAAACTGTACCTGACACCCGAGCCCTAACGCCCCAGCAGGTCCGTGATTTTTTCGGTGCCCACCGGACGGTGCGCCAGTACCGCACGCAGGACGGCCAGCCGATTCCGCTGCCCGAAGACCATCTGGACGCTGTGCTGTACGCCGCGCAGCGGGCCCCGACCCACTCCACTTCACAGCTGTATTCGATTATTCAGGTACAGGGCCCGGCCCAGCGCGCCGAGTTGGCGGAGCTGGCTGGCAATGCCCACATTGCCACTGCCGGAGCGGCCTTCGTCCTATGCGCCGACCTGCACCGCATCGGTCAGATTCTGGCGCTGGACGGCACAGCAGTGGGTGACTGGGCCGACGTGGCCAATCATTTTGCGGTGGGTGACGCCGTCATGGCCGGACAGAACCTGCTGACTGCTGCCGAGATGCTGGGCTACCAGGGTTGCTGGATCGGGGGCGTGCTGAACAACCTGCCGCAGATCGCGGAAGTGCTGGAACTGCCCGCTGGGGTGTTGCCGTTTTCGGCGCTCACCATCGGCCTACCGGACGAGCAGGCTCCTTACCGCCCCCGCCTCCACCGTGAAGTGGTTGTCCATACGGACCGCTACCGCCTGCCGGAGCGCGCCGAGATGGAGGCCAACATTGAGCACATGAACCCGATTGCGGCGCGTGGAGACCGCCCCGGCGACTGGGCGCGGCTGCTGCGGATGTACTGGGGTGCAGGCGGGGCGATGGAGAAGCGTCAGCCGGACCTGCAGGCGGTCAAGCGGCGGCAGGGTTTGGGCTAGAGGAGCCCAGGGGGAGGGCTAAGGCTGAGCACCGAGAAGACCGGTCCCCTCTCTTTGCTTCTCCTCACCCAGCGGCCAGCGGTCCACCACAGCGTAAAAGCCGCCGGGCCCCGGCTTACGCATCAAGGCGACCTGATGGGCCGTGTGGGGAGGTCGCTCGGCCAGGTCAGCTACCTCGGCTTGGAGGTCGGGAAGCAGCGCCGCGAGGTCCAGCCCTCGCCTGGCCAACGCGACTGAGAGATGTGGCTGCATCTGCGGGCCTTCATAGCCAAAACGCTGCGCCGGACGGATGGCGTCCAGCAGCGCCAAGTGCAGGTCCACCGGCCCACGCCCGAGGACGGGAAGGTAAAGCGCTTGCCCACGTGGAAAGATACGGGCCGCCCTGAAGCTGAATGTTATGGGCCGATGATTGGCTAGTGCTGCCTGAGCCGCCGCCTGCCAATCCATATCTGCGTCCAGCCCACTGCGCGCCTTGACAGTGATGTGTGGCACGGCAGCCGCGTCGTGCAGCCCATGGCGTTCGCGCCAGCGGACAACACGTTCCGTCACGTCATCCGGAGGGAGTAAGGCCAGCAGGTAGCTCGGGCCGCTCACGGGCGAATGTTGTGTAGCAGCATGGCGTCGCCCAGCGAGTAAAAGCGGTAGTCTTCCCGCAGAGCCTCAGCATAAGCTGCCCGAATCGTCTCGGTTCCGGCGAAGGCCGCCACCAGCAGCAGCAGGGTAGACCCCGGCAGATGCAGGTTGGTGATCAGCAGGTCCGGCACATACACCGACTGGCCGGGCGTGATGAAAATCTGGGTGTCGCCCTCCCCGCTGACAACTTGCCCCGCCGCATCCACGCTGCTTTCCAGCGCGCGGACGGTCGTGGTGCCCACCGCGACCACCCGGCGGCCCTCAGCCTTGGCCTGGTTGATGGCCGCCGCCGTCTCAGGGCTGATGTGGTAGCGCTCGGCGTGCATCACATGGTCAGCCACCCGGCCCTGAATGGGGCGGAAGGTTCCCGCGCCCACATGCAGCGTGACAGCGCAGCGTTCCACGCCCAGGTCATCCAGTCGCGCCAGCAGCTCCGGCGTGAAGTGCAACCCCGCCGTAGGGGCCGCCACCGAGCCGTCCTCGCGGGCATACACCGTCTGGTAGCGTTCGCGCCAGCGCTCGTCGCTGTCTCCGGCGTCAATGTAAGGCGGCAGCGGCAGCCGTCCGATATCCTCCAAGTGGGGTTTGATGTCGTATGCGAAGCGCAGCAACCGCGCTCCGTCCTCCTGCACACCCACCACTTCTGCGCGGTGGCCCTCGCCTTCTGGGCCGCCCAGCCACAGCTCGTTGCCGGCGCGGCGGGCGGGTTTGAGGTAGGCGCTCCAGACATTCGCCTCCTCTTCGCGCAGCAAGAGCACTTCAACCTGGCCGCCTCCCATGTCGCCCACTTTGGGCTTGCGGGCCATCACGCGGGCCGGAATCACCCGGCTCTGGTTGAACACCAGCAGGTCGCCGCGCCGCAGCAGGTCCGGCAACTCGCGGAAGATGCGGTGCTCTGGCTGCTCCCCGGCCACCAAAAGCCGCGCCGAGTCACGCGGCTCGGCCCCACTCTGGGCAATGCGTTCTGGTGGCAGCTCAAAGTGCAGCGCTGCCAGAATGTCGTCCGGGTCGGGTACGTTCAGGCTGGCATCGATCATTCGGCCTCGGGCGACTCCGGGGTATCGGCGTCGGTCTTGGTGCGGCGGGCAGGCATCAGTGCTTCAGGCAGGTCAGGCAAGTGGATAAAGCGGTCGGCGGCGTCAATTAATTTCTGGGCGGTGTGTTCGCGGAAGGCCAGCACCTCCACCCGCTTGCCGCGCTCCTGCAAGACCTCCACCATGTCGGTAAAGTCGCCGTCGCCGCTGCCCAGCACCACGATGTCCAGGTGGTCCATCAGACGCACCATGTCGGCCACCATACCCATGTCCCAGTTGCCCTCGTAGATTGGGCGGCCCGAGTCGCCCACGTAGTGCATGGTCAGGTTCATGCGCCGCACCTTAAAGCCCAGTGTGGACAATTTGTAGATAAAAGGTCGCGCCGTCGCCTCGCCCTCGCGCTCCACGGTGTAGGCGATGGCATGGACCAGCTCGCGCCCGTCTGCGCCCGTATGCAGCAGCGTCTCGAAGTTCACGGTGCGTTCCAGCAGGTCACGCGCCGAGTGGTAAAGGTTCTGGGTGTCAATAAAAATGCCCACGCGGGGCTTGGGGGTGATGAATTGCATTGGCGTTTCTCCTGTTGTGACCGGACAGTATTCCAGGAACGGCAGGTCCGGTGGGAATCAAATGTGTGGGGTCAGAGGTCAGTACTCAGGGCGGCCTGAAAATGGAGAGTAAAGCCGCCCCAGTCCGCCTAGTGTACCTGCATAGATGGGCAAACGGCGGAAGTCGGTGGTGGATTGCGGTGAGGGTCTACCCCCCACCGCCTGGCAGGGGTCTTTTCCTAATCTCAGCTCAGCGCACCTGCGCCCAGAATTGGTCCAGCACGTCCGTTACAGCGTCTGGTTGCTCCCACTGTGGCAGGCCGTCGGTGCCGGGAATACGTACAGCAGCCACGTTTGACTTGGTGTCAAACTGTGGTAGGCGCTCAAAGGAAACGAAGGCATCACGGTCATACAGCACTGCTACCGGAATCTCCAACTTGGAGTACAGCTCGCCGTAGCCGTCGCGGCTGAACAACTGCCCGCTCAGGAAGTACAGCGGCGCGTTGACCGCGCCCTCCTGGCGGCTGCTCTCCCAGGCGTATTGCACCAAGTCGCGGGGCACGTCCCCTCTAAAAGACCGGCTCAGAAAGTAATGAATGCTCGGCCGGCTGCGAATCAGGCCGTACAGCGGGTCTTCGAACCGGCTCAGGCGCTCATAGGCACGGGCTCCGCCGTCCTCCTGCGTCGCCTCCTGACTGCTTCCACGCGGCTCGCCCAGGCCGCTGGGGCTGATCAGGGCCAGCGAGCGGATACGCGGTTCCTCCAGCGCGGCACGGGCGGCGAACTCGCTGCCCAGCGAGAGTGACACCACGTCGACCTCGGTGTCCAGCTCCGCGACCAGGGCCAGCAGCGCCTGGCTCATCAGCTCGGCAGAGTAGCGGGTATCCGGGCGGTCCGACTGCCCAAAGCCGGGCCAGTCCAGCGAGTAGACCGGGCGCTGACCTGCGTAGGCATCCCACAGCGGCTTCATCTCGTAGGTGCTAGCAGCGGCATTGACCGAGTGGGTCAAGATCAGCGGGCGGCCCTCACCGCCTTCGCTGGCGTAGTAGTGCACCGTACCGAAACCGGGCAGCTCCAGCGTACGCAGCTCGCCCGAAACGGCGGGGCGTAGGGGGCGCACAGCCTCAATCGCGGCATTGTTCTGAGCCTGCGCCGTCGCGGCTCCAACCAGGGTCACGCCGCTTAGCAGCACCAGCGTGGTCAGCAGTTTACGTCTGTTCATCATCATTCTCCTTAGGTGAAGGTGGGTGTGGCCGGAACTTCGTCAGACCCAGCCTAGTCAATCCTGACTAGGGTTAGAGTGAGGAGGTGACGAAGACGCTTTCAGACCTCCTCCCGCTGCCGGATGACGAGCGGGTGCTGCTGCTGCTGGGGCTGCTGACCGAGCAAGACCGTCACGGCTATGAGATCAACGACTTTATCGAGCGCAACCTTGAAGCCGTGATCCGGCTCAAAAAGGCCACCGCCTATGGGCTGCTGGACCGCCTGGAAGCTCACGGCCTGATCACCAGCCGCGCTGAGGCCCAGCCGCAGCGGCCCATGCGCCGGGTGTTCCACCTCACGGACGCGGGCCGCGCTCACTTTCAGATGTTGCTGGCCGCACAACTGACCCAGGAAGAAGCGCTGATTCCTACCGGTAACGTTCCAGTGATGTTCGTAGAGCACCTGGACCCGGCGGCCACCCTGGCCGCCCTGCGCTCACGGCTGGCCGCCACCGAGCGCCGCTTGGAGGGTTACGCCGCCCGCCGCGTGGCCTGCACCGCCGGGGTAGGGGTGGCAATGGAACGTATCGAGCGCCTGACGCTGGCCGACCGCGACTGGCTGCGCGACACGGTGGCGCGGCTGGAAGGGGAGACTGAATCAAAACCCCGCCATACGCTGGGTGAGTCAGATGCTGCCAATCGTTAAGCTAACGAGTGTCTGAGCAGTGAAATGACACGCTGATTATCTCGATAAAGCTTGCTCTGGATGCTGTTACCTACCTGGTATGACAATCTCTGCATCGTAAACTCAGGCGGCAGCTTATGATGAACCCATGACCCAAGCTGACTTGTCCACTCATCTTGACCGTGACGCCGCCCAGCAGGAACTGTTCGAACTGCTGCGCATTCCGTCGGTCAGCTCCGACAGCACCCGCCGGGCCGACATGGGCCGCACCGCCGAGTACCTGCGCGCCAAGTTGGCCACCCTGGGCTTCAGCGCCCGCGTAGACCAAACCCCCGGCCATCCGGTGGTCTACGCCGAGCGCCTGGACGCTCCCGGCCAGCCGACGGTGCTGGTCTATGGTCACTACGACGTGCAGCCCGAAGATCCGGTCGAGGAGTGGGTCAGCCCGCCTTTCGAACCAGAAGTCCGCGAAGGCCGCATCTATGCCCGTGGCGCCACCGACGACAAAGGCCAGGCCTACGCCCATGTGCGAGGCGCAGAGCTGCTGCTCTCGCAGGGCGAATTGCCAGTCAACCTCAAGTTCCTGCTGGAAGGCGAAGAAGAAATCGGCAGCCCCAACCTGGAGCCCTATCTGGAGGCCCACCGCGAGGAGCTGGCCTGCGACGTGATCGTGATTTCCGATGGCAGCCGCTTTGCCAAGGACGTGCCCACCGTGACCTACGGCCTGCGCGGCATTGCCTATGTGGAGGTGCGCGTGCAGGGGGCCAGCCGTGACCTGCACTCCGGCAGCTACGGCGGCGCCGCTCCCAACCCGATCAACGCACTGTGCGAGATCATCGCGGGCCTCAAGGATGACCAGGGCCGCATCACCGTACCTGGCTTTTATGACAGCGTGGTCCCTCTTACCGAAGAGGAGCGTGAAATGTGGGCTGGCCTGCCGCACTCCGACGAGCAGTTCGCCGCCAGCATCGGGGCCACGTCGCTGCCCGGCGAAGAGGGCTACTCCACCCTGGAGCGCATCTGGGGCCGTCCCACGCTGGACGTGAACGGTATCTGGGGCGGCTTCCAGGGCGAAGGGGCCAAGACCGTGATCGCCGCCAAGGCCGGAGCCAAGGTGTCGTGTCGCCTGGTGCCGGGTCAGGACCCCGCCGACATCACCCGGAAGTTGCAGGAATTTATCCCCACCCTGGCCCCCCAGGGCGTACAAGTCGAAGTGATCGACCATCACGGCGGCGATCCCGTCAAGTTTGACCTGAGTAGCCCCTTTATCAAAGCGGCAGACCGCGCCCTTGCGCGGGTGTACGGCAAGCCCGCCGCCTTCGGACGCACCGGGGGCAGCATTCCCATCGTGGCGGACTTTGCCCGCATTCTGGGCGCGCCGGTGCTGCTGGTGGACCTGGGCGTCAACGAGGACGGTCTGCACAGCCCCAACGAGTCCTTTTCGCAGGAGGACTACTTCAATGGCATCCTGACCAGTGCTTACCTGATGCAGGAGATCGGTGGGGTGCAGGGTTGAGCGCTGGTGTCCCCTTGGCCCGACTGGGTTTCTTGGCGTCGCACGGGGGCAGTGGGGCGCGTGCCATTGCCCAGGCGTGCGCGCGGGGTGATCTGGCAGCGCAGCCTGCCGCGCTGATCAGCAACAATGGCAGTTCGTCGGCGCTGGCCTGGGCGCGCGAAGAAGGCCTGCCCGCTGCCCACCTGAGCGGCACCACCCACCCCGATCCGGATGCGCTGGACACGGCCATACTGGGCTTTTTGCGGCAGCACAGCGTAGACATCGTGATTCTCAGTGGCTACATGAAGGTGTTGGAGCCCAAGGTGCTGGCGGTTTATGCCGGGCGCATCCTGAACATTCACCCCAGTCTGCTGCCCAAATTCGGTGGCCAGGGCATGTATGGGGACCGGGTGCATCAGGCCGTGATTGACGCGGGTGAGCTGGAATCCGGGGCCACCGTGCATCTGGTCACTGCCGGATTGGACGAAGGCCCGGTTCTGGCGCAGAGCAACGTGCCCGTGTTGCTGACCGACACGCTGGAAGGCCTGCGGAACCGGGTACAGGCCACCGAAGGCAAGCTGTACGTGAAGGCGCTGCGCCGTTTCCTGGACGAGTGGGAGCGGCCGGGGTCCTAGGCCGGGTGAAGCACAAACGCTTCGACCACCGCAACTGGTCGCGGGCCGAGTCGGACAGCCAGGTCCGCTGTGATCTGCCCGGCAGCGTGCTGGTGGATGACCGGGCCGGGCCGGTCACGCAACCACTGATCCGAGCGTTTGGGGATCAGTACCTGACCCTGCTGGACTCCGGCTTTCGCTGGATCTATGTTCAGCCCACTGGCAGGCATCATGCCCTGACGGTCATGCTGGACGCGGCAGGCCGTCCCGTGCAGTTGTACGTGGACACGGCGCTGGATTCCGGCCTAGACCCGGACGGCTGGCCCTACATGACTGATCTGTATCTGGATGTGCTGGCGGTCTGTGACGCAAACTGGCAAGTCACCGCTACGCAGCTGAAGGACGAGGACGAATGGTGGGCCGCCAAGCAGACGGGTGAGTTATCGCCTGAACACGCTGCCCTGGCCTGGGCTGAAGCGGAGCGGGTGGTTATAGCACTGCAACGCGGTGACTTTGCTCCACTGGCTGTCGTTCGTGAATATCTAGCCCACAGTTCTGAACATGCGCCGTAAGGTCCACGACCTGCGCGAGTGGACTGGGGCATTGGAGTATTCGCAGCGGCTGGAGGTGGCCGGGGACTTCCTGATGGTGGACTTCGTCGCCCACCGTGTCCGGCAGCCCCTCACCGTGGATTTTGGTGGGGAATCCCTGCGGCTGTTTGATCACGGCTGGCGTTGGGTACGCGCACATCCACGCTCGGCGCCAGCGGGTGTGGTGGGGGAGGCGCTGACGGTGCTGCTGGACGCGTCTGGTCAGCCCCTAGAGCTGTATATAGATATCCATCAGGGCGGCGGCGTAGACGCGGGCACAGGTCTGCCCTGGATTGATGACCTTTATCTGGATGTGGCGGGCCTGTTTGGCCCCGACTGGCAACCCCGGCACCTCCTGCTGCTGGATGAAGACGAACTGGCCGTTGCGGTGGCTGAGGGGGCAGTCAGTGAAGCTCAGGCGTCCGCCACACATGCTCAGGCACAGCAGGTGATGACAGCGTTGGCAGCCAATGCCTACCCACCACTACGTGCTGTGCGGGCGTGGCTGGCGCAGGCTGCTGGCCACCGAAGCGGTGAGCAGGAGTAGGTGTCAGCCATATCTCTCGGCCATCTGTACGGTCAGGATGGGGATGTGTGGGGCCAGTTCGGCATCAATCCGGGCGCTGCGCTCGGCGCTCAGAATGAGCTGCGGGACGGCCGGGTGCGCGCCCACCACGGTCAGGCGGTCACTGGTGGGCGGGTGAGAGCTGTCCAGGCGGAGCCGCTCGTTGGCCGCGCCAGCCCGCATCCGCGTAATGCGCTCGGGGGTCAGCTCGGCCCACATCTGGCGCAGTTCTGCCAGGGCGTGAGGCCGCTGTGGGGTCGTTTGCTGGCGTTGTACAGCCATCTCTAGGAGGTGGGTGAAATGCAGCCGGTCAAGCAAATTGATCACAGATTCACTGCCCGCCACGCGGGAGGCCCGTAAATCGGCGCGGAACTCGGCGGCCTGGCTGTGCTGCCCGGTCAGCAGTTGAAAGATCCATTGCAGACCCAGAAAGGGAAGCGTCATTGCCTTTTTGAACCAGATCATTTCCTGATCGGGCCGGGTGACTTCCAGTCTTCTGAACGGAACATTCCGCTGATCCAGCGCGTCGGGGCTGAGCAGCCCGATCATTCCGTCCAGAATCTGCGCGGCGCTGCCCAGCAATTGACTGTGGCGGGGATCGCCGGCCTGATCGTGTGCCAGTTCGTGTGCAATCAGCGCTACCCGCTCCTGTGGCCCCAGCGCGTACAGCAGGGGCAGTCCCAGGCTCAGCACGGTCTGGCGGCCCCGGCGACCCACCGAGGCGTTCAGGTCACTGGTCAGGTCAATCTGTTGCGGTACAGGCACGCCCAGCGCGCTTGCGACCTCGGCAACTGTGCCGAGCAGTTCTGGCGCGTTCTGTTGGTTCAGTGCGGGGCCTGCGCGCTGTCCCCATGTGGGCCGCACGACCCAGGCCACCATCAGCGCCACCGGAGCTGTGATCAGCAGGACAATGCGCTTGACGGTGTTGTCGGCCTGCGGCATCTGAATCAGGCCCCAGATGCCATAGAGGGTCATGGCCAGGTAACCCAGCAGAATCAGGGCTGCCAGTCCCCAGGCCAGGATCAAGGCGGTGCGGGTGGATGGATGACTGCCAGCCGCGCCACCCCGCAGGAAGTGTTCGCGCAACCGGACACTCTGGGCATCGGCCAGCGACTGAAGGGTGGGGCGGGGCCGCTTGCCATCCACGGATCTGGTCATGCGCCTATGTTAGCGGCACCCGCAACTGTGCCGGGCCAAAACTGCGCCCGGCAGCTTGCACATCTGCGGGGGTATGGGGTAAGCTGCTTGCCGCTGCAACTGATGACTGACGGCAGGGCAAAGACGCTGCAGAGCGAGGTTGTAACGGGTCCGAATCAAAGTGCTGGAATGGTGTCCGAGTGGTTGAAGGAGCACGCCTGGAAAGCGTGTATACGGGCAACCGTATCGAGGGTTCGAATCCCTCTCATTCCGCCAAAAAAAATAGACCGTGCTGCTTCTTATAAGGGTGGCACGGTCTATTTCTCTGTATGTTCAGCCGCGACCTACCCGCCAGGCGCTCCAGAAAGGAATCAGACACAGCACCCCGGCGGCGGCGGCCAAGGCCGGAAAGCCCGCCTGGGCCATCAGCAGTCCGCCCAGCAGGGTCCCGGTGGCCGAGGCGGCAAAGGCCAGCGAGTCGCTTGGTCCCTGCGCTGCCGGGTGGCGGGCCAGCACTTTGGAGGTGGTCAGCGACACCAGGTTCCAGCCCAGACCCAGCACGAACATGCTGAGCAGCAGCCCGGCGTGCGTGGAGGTCACCGAGGCCGCGGCGGCCATTAAGAGCAGCGCGCCCCCCGTGATGTACCCGAAGCGCAGACCCAGGCGGTCAATCAATGGCCCGGTGAGCAGCCCGAAAGCGAACATTCCGGCGATGTGCCCCGAAATCAGCCCGGCAATCGAGCCGTGATCCAGCCCCATGTGGTGGGCCCGCAGTGGAGTCAGACTCATCAGCGTGACCATCACGGCCTGTGCCGCAGCAAAGGCGGCAGCGGTGCTTTTGACGCCAGGAACTGCCAGCGCCGCCATCAACGAGGGCTTTTGATCGGGCCCGCTTGCCTGCATCACCTGAGTCGGTTCACGCACTGGACGCCAGATGGTGATCAGCAGGGCTGCCACCCCCAGCAGTCCTGCGCCCACCAACCAGCCGGTGACTTCTTCGTCGGTGCCCAGGCGTGTGCCCAGAGCCGTGATCTGCTCCCCGAATCCGGTCATGACCCATGACCCCAGCACGCTCATCAGCATCAGCAGGCCCAGCGCCAGGCCGCGCACCCCGGTGGGGACACTTTCGGCGGCGGCGTAGCGGGCTTGCTGAAAGCCGCCTTGCGCCGCCCCCAGGGCGGCTGCTCCGGCCAGAAAGACCGGCATCGTCCCCGACTTGGCCCCGGCAAAGCCCAGGGCTCCGCCCAGCGCCCCCAGCACGAAGGCGCTGCTCAGGCCCAACTTGCGGCCCTGGCGGATCATCAGTGCCCCGAAAAACGACGCTGAAAGTGCTGCCGACACGCTGATCAGCGTGGCAGGCAAACCGCTGAGGTGTTCGCTGCCCAGATCACTCATGACCAGAGACGCCAGGATGGTACTGACGGTGGTTGCTCCCGTCGCCAGTGCCTGCGACAGATACAGCGGCCACAGGCGCGAGGCCAGCACAGAAAATTGGGGAGTGTCGCCGGCGGCGGGGGAAATGGTCACCCCGCTACTATGCCACCTGTTTCCAGGGGAATTGAACATTTCTTCACCTGCACTGTCCAGATCATCCAGCTGTCAGCCAGCGGTGTTAGAACGGACGGCATGACACCCAACCATCTGAAGCGAAACGGCCTGTTGCTGGGCTTGTTGCTGCTCACCTCTGCTGAGGCACGCACCAGTTTCGAGCTGGGCGGCGAGTGGACCGTGGTAGGCCCGGATACCTTGCTCCAGGGCGTGACCGAGCGTCCCACCCTGACGCTGGACGGACGCTCGGAGCTGAGCGGCTTTACGGGCTGTAACCGGTTGACCGGACGTTTTGCGGCGCGCGGCGACGTGTTCCTGACTGCTGGCCTGGGCCTCACGAAAAGGGCCTGTGCAGACGGCACGGCCATGGAAGTCGAAGCGGCCCTTTTGGGACGGCTGAATCGCCTGACCCGCTACACGCTGGAAGGCGATCTGCTGACCCTGAAGGGCAGTGCTGGAGAAGTGCTGTTACGCCGCACCTCGCCCCGCCTTGGCCTCCCCGCCACTCAGGGCCAGCCGCCCCGTTCCACCCCGGAGGTTCCGATGACCGATGCCCCTCAGCCGCCCCGCTCGGATGAGGCATCTGCCGTGACCTGGCAGGTGCGATCCTTCAAGGTTGGCGGACGCATCTACGCCGTTCCGGACGCCACTTTCTCTCTGACCTCCGGCGAGGGCCAGCCGGGCCTGTCCGGCAGCCTGGGCTGTAATCAGCTGACCCTGAGTGCGGAGCACAATGCTGCTCAGCCGGACGGAGAGTGGGTATTTACCGGGATGCGTTCTAGCCGGATGGCCTGTTCATCTGAGCTGTCGGCTGCCGAGACGGCGCTGACCGGTTTCCTGCGCGGCGCGGTCAAGGTGCAGCAGACGGCTGACCGAGTCACCTTCAGTTCGGTGAATGGTGAGCTGGTCTTGGAGCGGGCGCAGGCCACCGAAGTGGGCGCAGAGCTGGCTGCCGGAGACTGGGCCACCGAGTACCGTGCCGCGCAGCTGGAATTGGGGGGGCGTCAGGTCACACTGACCCCTCCAGTCACTGTTCGCTTCGGGGAGCAGCCGGATGGCACGCTGGAGCTGCGTGCTGCGACAGGCTGCAACGGCCTGTTCGGTCTGGGTCAACCCCAGGGAGCGGGCTGGACCTTCGGCCAGCTGGGGGCCAGTCTGATGCTCTGCCCTGATATGGGCACCGAAGAGGCGATCGGACAGCTGTTCCAGAGCCCAGTCACGCTGCAACGTGACGGTGATGTGGTCGTGCTGCGCTCCGAGCAAGGCCAGCTCCGTCTGACCCCGCAAGCTGCTCAGGGAGAATCCAGCGAAAGTGAACAGCCAGCCGGTGAATACCGCCTGACCGCACTGCAGCGCGGCGGCCAACCAGTGGACCTGGGTGGCTTTTCGGAGCCGGTCCGGCTGAGTCTGACGCCCGGTACGGCGGGGGCCGCGGGTTCGGTGGGGGGCCTAGACGGCTGTAATAGTTTCGGTGGGATGTACCGACTGGAAGGCCAGACCCTGCAGCTGGAAGGCACGCTGGTGTCGACCATGAAGTTCTGCGAGAGCACGGAAACCATGCCGCAGCTGACCGAAACGCTGGCTGCTGCCCCGCAGGTAGAGCAGCAAGGTGACACCCTGATCCTGACAGCCAATGACCTGCGTTGGGAATTCGTACGCCAGTAGAGCCTCCCTACTACCTACGGCCGCTGAGCCAGGCCTCGCAACCTTCGCAAAGGGGCCTGGCTTTGCTTTGGCTCGGTAATGCGCCAGGTTGAGTGATCTGAACTTGGGAAGCAGAAAGGGCCTGTGAGCCGCAAAGATGTCCTGCATCCCTGGGCATGCTCTAGGCTGCAGCTATGTCCCATCCTGTCACGTCCCACCCTGCAGCGGTGGCTGCGGGTGGCTCAGTCCTGAGCTTGCCGCAGGGTCCGCCTGACCTGCTTCGGCTGGATACGGCCTTGCAGCAGAGTGCTGCACTGCACGGTCACCTCTGCCCCCGGCAGATTCTGGGGGCGCGGTCGGCAGTGCTGGCCGGTGACTTGTTGGGACTGGACTTTCCCCGTACGGACAAGCGCGTGCTGGTGCTGGCCGAAACCGACGGGTGTTATGCCGATGGAGTGTCGGCGGCCAGCGGGTGCTGGTTGGGGCGGCGGACCCTGCGGCTGATGGATTACGGCCGAGTGGCAGCCACGTTCGTGGATACCCGTACTGGCCGCGCACTGCGGGTCTGGCCGCGCACCGATCTGCGTGAGCGGGTGCGGGCCCAGAAACCGCCTGACCAGAAGCGGTATCAGGCCTATCTGGATGCCTACCGCCACTGGTCTGACGCTGAACTGCTCCGCGCTGCAGAAGTCGAGCTGGACTTTGACCTGGCGGCGCTGATCAGCCAGGCTGGGGCCCGTGAGGTCTGTAGCCACTGCGGCGAAGAAGTGCTCAACGAGCGCTGGTCGGTGCGCCAGGGCCGAGTGCTGTGTCCCGCCTGTCTGGGTGGCGCCTATTACCGCCCGACTTCCCGCCAGGATAACCTTTAACCGACTTGTAACCCCCCACGCGCAGCATACTTATATGAATAGAGTGCTTCCCATTCTCGGAGTCACGGCCCTGCTCGCCGCTGGCGTCTACGGGGGTTACCAGGTTGCCGAAATGCAGGGTGAACCTGCCCAGGTTCTGAAGCTGGACCCCAAAGCGCAGGAGGCCAGCACCCAGGCCACCGCTGCCACGGTCACCCAGAATACGTCAGCCCAAACCTCTGCGGCACAGACTTCGGTGGAACCCGCCTATGACGACGGTACCGCCCGCACCGAATCCGAGCTGAATACCGCCAGCGTAGTCAAAAACAGCTCCGACGGTCTGGTGTTTATCGAAACAACCAGCCAGGTGGCCCCAAATGAACAGCAACAGATGCTGGAACAGTTGTTTGGCATGCAGGGTCAAACCCAGCCCCGTGAGGCGCGGGGCCTGGGCAGTGGCTTTTTCGTAACCGATTCTGGCGACATCATCACCAATTTCCATGTGGTCGAGAACGCCAGCGAGATCAATATCCGGCTGCACGGCGATGCCCGCGCCTATCCCGCGAAGGTGATTGGCACGGCACCGGATTATGACTTGGCGCTGATCCGCGCTGACGAACTGCCGCAGGGCGGTGTCAAGCCCCTGCCGCTGGGCGACGATAAGCAGCTGGAAGTCGGCCTCAAGGCCATTGCGCTGGGAGCCCCGTTCGGGCTGGATTTCAGCGTCTCTGAGGGCATCATCTCCAGTTTGGAACGGGAAGCCCCCGTTGGCGTCTCCAACGTTCCCCAGTCGGTGATTCAGACCGATGCAGCCATCAACCCCGGTAACTCCGGCGGCCCGCTGCTCAACTCGGCTGGGCAGGTCGTGGGCGTCAACACCCAGATTCTGACTGGGGGTGTGCAGCAAAGTGCTGGCGTGGGGTTCGCCATTCCAGTCAGCGTGGTTAAACAGTTGCTGCCCCAGTTGCAAGCGGGCGAAGAAGTGACCACGCCGCTGCTGGGCATCTCTATGTTCGAACTTTCCGGTGCCGATCCTGCTCAGCTGGAGGAATATGGCCTGCCAGAGACGGGCGTCCTCATCACCCGGGTCTATCCAGGCAGTCCCGCTCAGAGGGCCGGATTGCGGGCTGCCGAACCGCAGGAGCGCCCGGATGGGGCCGTGGCTCCCAGACCTGACAGCGATGTGATTACCGCCGTAGAGGGCCGTGAGGTGGACTCGGCCGATGACGTCAAGGGTGCCTTGATCGGTAAGCGGCCCGGTGATCAGGTGGCCATGACCGTACAGCGCGGCGAAGAGACGGTGAATGTCAACATTGAGCTGACCAATTTCCGTTTCAACTGATTTCGGGTATCGGTTTCTTCTTGGTTCAAGCTGTTTTGTCTTTCTGAAGCTTTGGCAACTGCTGTGGAAGCCAAAAACGCCGTTTAGGGCCTAGCAAGATTGTGGGCGAGTACGGCTAAGACGACGCGGAGCTTAAGTGAACCCAGGGTTTTGGTTTGGGCAGAGCGGATTTGAGCTTCCACAAGCGCAGAGAAGACTATTTCAATACGTTTGCGGATTTTGGGATGGCGAGATTCTCGCCATCCCGTGTCATATCTGGTGTTCTTCTTGGGCGGATACACGTAGCCCAGACAGCAATACCCCTTATCGCCAATGATGGTTGGGCCTTCAAACTCTGGCCATCTGAGATTCAGCTCATAGCTGACCGTAACGTCATGGAGGTTGGCAGGTCGGATGACGTACTGAACGATTTGTCCACCTGGTGTGACCCAGGCGTGCAGCTTATATCCGAAGAACTCGCCCTGAGTTCCAAATCCCCATTTCGCGCCTGGGAACTGACAAAGGTGCGTGCGTTTGGGACGGCAAATGGGGAGGGGCATTGAATCAACTACGACTTCAGTGCAGGGCTGAGCTGGGCTTGCAACATGCTCTAGGAGTGGCAACAGTTTGATGCCCCTGGTGTAGGCCTGAGTGTAGGAAGGAAGACCGGGACGGTCTTCCTTGAGGATGTTCCACCAGATGGAAGGAAATGGATGCTTGAAGACGAGACGGGAGAGCAGCAGAGCAACCAGCATGGCATCTGTGACCTTCTGGTGCGGGCAGATTTTCTGGTCGCTGAAATGCTTCTTAGCCCAGAAATAGAGGTGGCGAATGACGTGCCGACGTCCTAGACTATGGTGGAGACGATATTTAGCCATGTCGTCTCTATTTTTATGTGTCTGAGACGCACTTCACCAGGGGGCGGTCAGGCCCTAAACGGCGTCAAAAGATGTTTGTTCCACTGGCTGTATTAACCATCTTCAAGGAAACGCTGTTCAGGCGTGCCTGCGCCCGTCCCTATACTCAGCGCATGGACCTTTTACAGATGTTGGCCGGTCAAATGCAAGCCCAGCAAGTTGCCCAGCGGGTAGGCACTGACCCCGCGCAGACACAGGATGCACTGCAGGCTGCGGTGCCACTGCTCCTGGGGGCCCTGACCCGCAATGCCCAGCAGGGCCAGGCCGGAACCATTGAGCAGGCTGTCGCGCAGCACGGCAGTCACGAATTGGAGCAGTTCGCCCAGGGGGGTCAGTTGCCCGATATGGCTGACGGCCATAAGATTCTGGGGCATGTGTTTGGAGGTCAGCAGCAAGCAGCCGCCAATGCTGTCGGTCAGCGTTCTGGCATCAATCCACAGCTGGCCATGCAGATCCTGAGCATCGCCGCTCCACTGGTCCTGAGCTACCTCAACCGTCAGCGTCAGGCCCAAGGCGGGACAGGGCTGCCCACTGGCTTGCCGGGTGGTCTGCCGCAGACAGGCGCGGTCAGTCCGGCAGGTGGCGACATTACTTCTGTGCTGACCAGTGTGCTGGGCGGACTGCTCGGTGGTGGCATGGCTGGGGGCGCGGCAGGCGGCAACCTGGGTGGTGCGTTGGATCAAGTTCTGGGCGGCGGTCAGAGCGGCGCGGCACCCCAGGGCCAAAGGGGTGACATGGGCGGCCTCCTGGGGACCCTCAACCGTGCTCTGGACCGTGACGGTGATGGCAATGCCCTGAATGAAGTGATGGATATGCTTTCCCGCCGCCGGGCATAGCCCCTTCCAGCTATTTTGAGTGGAGGGGCCGGTGGGCCTATCCACTCCATATATGACCGTTCTGGCCAGCTTCAGTCAGCTATCAGTCAGATAAGTGGCCTTATGTTCACCCAGTCTTAAGTCATGGTTGAGTGAACATTGCAGTTCCGGTGAGACTCAGCGGATACAGGGCTACTGTGACTTATGCACGTCGCCTCTCCTGCGCCCACCACCGGAGTTTCATTGCCCCGGACACGGCCTTCCCGGCTGACCCAGGGACTTCTTGCTCTAGCGGTGGTGTTGTCTGGCTGGGCAGGTGCAGGTGTGTGGCAACTTTCACATGTTGGCCCCAGTTACCGTTTCCTGGATGATCAGGCCTGGCAGGCAGCCACCACTACGGATGCTGCGACTTTGCAGGCCCATCCACGCCGTGATATGGCTTACGCTGCCCAGGATTGGCTGGAAGGTACGCGGCCTGCACGCTTTCAGGTACTGAACCGACTTGGCACGGCCGACGCCGTTCTGGAACCCGGCACTGAAGCGTACCGGGTGGGTTGCGGGTTTACGGTCACCACCTGTGAGCAGGAAGACTGGCTCCTGGTCCGCTACGGCGAAGACATGCGCGTGGAGCAAACCTATTTCCAGCCCGCAGCTGGTTTGCCGTCATCTCTGGTGGCCAGCCTGACTCCGCACTAAAGTAGTGTTGTTCGCGCAGGTGGATGGATGCAGTAGGCCTTTACTGGGTCATTTCGCTGCTGACTAGGACTGGGCGCTTCGGAGTTCAGCCATGACCAGTGGAGAAGTGTTCCCCAATGCCGGGGGCTGTAGGCGCTAGGCTGCAAGTGATGTCTACCCAGTTTCCCCGATCCGGTGCTGCTGCACCGCACGATGACGCCGTTTATGAGATAGAAAAAGTGGTTGCTGGCGGCTATGGCCTGACACGGGATGAAGCAGGTGTGATCCTGATTCGTGGTGGCCTGCCCGGCGAGCAGGTCCGCGCTGCGGTGCGTCCGGCCAAGGGAGTGCGTCAGGGTCAGATGACTGAGGTGCTCCGGCCCAGCCCAGACCGGGTGACGGCCTCCGAACTGCCCACCACTGACCTGGCACACGCAAGTTACGAGGCACAGCTGCGATACAAGCGCGATTTTGTACGCGAAGCACTGACCCGGATCGCCAAGCTGGATGCTGGCAGTGTAGAACCCACGGTGCCCAGCGAGTCGGCCCAGGGTTACCGCAGTGGCGCCCAGTATCTGATTACTCCGCAGGGGTTGGCCTACCGTGAGCGCCGGGGCCACCGCCCGCTGCTGGTGGACCATGATCCCTTGATTGCGCCGTTTGTCGCTGAGTTGCTGAACCGTATTGATGTGCAGCAGCTGGCCCCCGCGCAGGAAATTGCCGTGCGTGGCTCGTTCCTGACGGGTGAAGTGGTTGCTGCGCTCATCGGCCCTGGCGAGCCCCGAGCCTACCTGCGGGCTGCCGATCACCTGATGGACCTGGGCGCGGTGGGCGTCAGCCTGGCGGTCCCAGCCGGCAAGCGTTTTAGTGCAGGGGTGCGCCTGATCGCTGGTGAAAGCAGTGTTGTAGAGCGCTTCGGTGGAGTAGATTTGCCTGTGAGTGCCGTGGGCTTTGCACAGATCAACCCGCAAGCGGCAGGACAGGCCTACACCCAAGTGGCGGAACTGGCCGGGCGCGGCACCCACGCCACCGATCTGTACGGTGGAGCAGGGGCCATCGGGCGGCATCTGACTGAGCAGTTCGAGCGCGTGACCGTACTGGACAGCTCGGCTGAGGCCCTGATGCGTGGGCGTCAGGCCGCCGCCGAAGCGGGGGTGGGAAATATCACCTTTCAGCAAGGCGCCGCCGAGGAACTGGATGAACTGAGCGCTGAAGTGATTGTGGTAGACCCACCGCGTGCAGGACTGGACCCGGCGGTACGGGACCACATTCACGCCTCGACCGCGGACCGTCTGGTCTACGTCTCGTGTGATCCGGCCACCTGGGCGCGGGACATCAGCGATCTGGTGGGCCGTGGCTGGCGGCTAGGACGGGTGATCCCGCATGACTTCTACCCGCAGACCAGTCACGTCGAAGTGGTCAGCGTGCTGGAGCGTTAAGCCTGGATCAGCTGGCTCAGCATTGTTTAATCGTAGGTAAGGTTACATTAGAGCATCAAAAATCGAAACTGGCTCGGTAAAAGGTCTGCTCTGGCCCTACTTCTTTTGAGTACTTCAGCAGCGGCGGGAGCAGCCGGAAATCCTGCTCCCGCCGCTCTCGCTCAGACTCAATCTGCGGACAGCACGTCTGCTCCGTCTGCGGATGCCGCCGCCCTCCGCAAATTGCTGGACCGGATGATGTCAGGAGCCTATCTGGTCGGCCAGGCCCCTGAGAAGCTGGGCGCACCGCTGCCCCCCGGCGCTGAAGTGGTGGGCGCGATGGGTCAGGCAGGGTATTGGACTGTCTTTCTGGACAGCCCGAAATCTCCGGCGGAGGTGATTGCGTTTTACCGTACCCAGCCGGGCTGGGAAGTGGTGGAACCTGAGCGCCATCAGTCGGCCAACGGATTTCTCTCCGAAAGTCTGGAAGGGGTTGACTCCGGCTCCCTGACCATAATATTTCGTCAGGAGCCGCCCACCTTGCTGCAAATAACGGCCCACAGATTGGCAGAGGGGCAGGCCACCCAGGTTATGCTTTCGGTGCAAACGGGTAAAGACGCCCACCAGATGAAAGAGAATCTGAGCAGTTACAGTAGTGCCGAATCTCTTTTGCCTGTGTTACGGGCACCATCAGGGGTGCAGGTCAGGCCAACGGGCGGCGGTGGGAGCAACGACTGGTACAACAGTGAGGCCAACTTACAGATCAGTCAGTCACTGAAGCAGTTACACCAAGCTTACGCAGAGCAGCTGCGTACGCAAGGTTGGGCTGAAGTCAATCCGTCCTCAACACTGCCAGGCGGCGGCGAAGCGTCTCTGTGGCATATCGCTGCTGAGAATGAACAGCCTGTCCGCCTGGTGCTGCTGGACCTGCAACCCGTCCCCGAAGGGACTGGGCTGTACCGCGGAAAACTGACGGTCTGGACGCGCTGAGGACTGCCCGCGCGGGCAGGCATGTAGACTGGGGGCTGTGTTGCGCTTTGCGTTTTGGTTGACCGCCCTGCTGATCTTGCCGCTGGGGCTGGGCCTGTACTGGCTGCCGCAAGAATCGGCGGCGCAGTTGAGGGCCTCGCCGCTGTGGCTGGTGCGGGGTGCCGGGGCGATGATAACAGCCTGGGGCGCAGCGCTGCTGTATGCCGGGGTGCGGACCGATCCGACTGGGCGGGTGCTGCTGGTCAGCGGCAATCTGCTGTTGGCCGCCACCCTGGGGGCTGGGGCGCTACGTCTCAACCTGCCAGATCAGCTCCAGAACGTATTGCTGGGCTATGCGGCGCTGCTGCTGGGCTTAGGTCTGGTAGGGCTCCTGGCGAAGTCGGCCACTCTGCCTCAGTCGGGCGGAGCACTGCATGAATGAGCCTAAGCTTGACCGCCTGCAAAAAGTGCTGGCCCGTGCCGGAGTGGCGTCACGCCGCGCCTCCGAAGAGTTGATCCAGTCGGGCCGCGTCACGGTGAACGGTCAGTCGGCTACGTTGGGACAGCAGGTGGGCCCAGGCGACGACGTGCGGGTAGACGGCCAGCCGATTCAGGCCCAGGCGCATACCGTGACTTACATGCTGCACAAACCCGCTGGCTACGTGACCAGTGCCAGCGACGAATTGGGCCGCGAAACGGTGCTGGACGCCATGCCTGCGGTTGCAGGGTTGCATCCCGTCGGGCGGCTGGACCGTGACAGCGAAGGCTTGCTCATTCTGACCACCGATGGTGCGCTGACCCAGCGCCTGACCCATCCCCGCTATGAACACGAGAAGGTGTACCGGGTGTGGTGTGATCCAGAACCTTCTGAGCGCGGTCTGGCCGAGCTGCGCCGGGGCGTGGAGCTGGAAGACGGTTTTGCGCGCGCCGAGGTGCAGGCGGCCCCCAGCGGTGCGCTGGCCCTGCTGCGTGAGGGCCGCAAACGTCAGGTGCGCCGGATGTTCGCCGCCATCGGCTGCCCGGTGGACCGCCTGCTGCGTTACCGGGTGGGAGGGCTATGGCTGGGCGACCTAGGCTCTGGGGAGTTCGCCGAACTGAACTCCCAGCAGCTGGAGTGGCTCCTGATGCCGGACCTGACAGGAGCCACTCCGGAGCAGCGCGAACAAGAACAGGTGACGCGGCGGCTCTGGCTGTGACGAGAAGAGGCCAAGCGGTCACAATCTGCTAGACTGGTAGGCCGGGAGCCAGACGGCCGCACCGTAATTTGCGGTGAGGAAAGTCTGGGCACCACAGGGCAAGGATGCCAGCTAACGGCTGGTCAGCGAGCCTGAGCACCTCCACCCGCGCCTGGGTAGGGGAAAGCGGCGAAGCTGAAGGACAGTGCCACAGAAACGAGACGGCCCAGGCGGCGATACACCAGGCGCAGTGTGCCGGCAAGGTCAAGGTGAAACGGTGCGGTAAGAGCGCACCAGGTTCCCAGGAGACTGGGAGCGCTGGTAAACCCCATCCGGTGCAAGACCCGACAGAGCGGCAGGGCGGCCCGCCCGCGAAGACCGCCAGGATGGTCGCTTGAGGTGTCTGGCGACAGGCATCCCAGAGAGATGGTCGTCCCTGTGCCCGCGTAGCGGCAGAATCAGGACAGAACCCAGCTTATCGGCTCCCGGAGTGCCATGTCCCCCGCCTGGGGGGCATTTTTTATAGTTCTGGTGAGGCCTGGATGACCCAACGGCGGTCCACGGCGTAGACTTTTGCTGCGTCCAGCCACAGCAGCGCAGCACGGTGGTTCCAGCCCCACAGTACGGCGGCCTGACCGCACCGCCTTCCAAGTTTGGACAGTTCACGGGCCTGAATGCCCTGGATGATCAGTGTCTGCTCGCGCCACTCGCCACTGCCGTTGTGGCCAGTTAGCCTAGGCCAGCCCTGAGCCTGCACTTCGGCCAGCAACTTTGCCTGGGCAAGTCGGTTGGCCGTTTCATCTGCCGCCCGCCCCTGCGGATTCCAGGCAGTCACGATGCCCCAGCGCCCCCTGGCCCAGATAGGCGCTGGACCGGGCGCATCGCTCAGGTTGGCGCGGCTTTCGGCCGTGCCGTAGCTGGTGGTGAGGAACGCCTCACGCAGCGCCGGATCAGGCTGAGTCATGGCGTTCCTCCGGCAGCGGGAGGGTGTCGATCTCACCTCCCATCAGTTCGCGCAGCACCGCCGTCGCAAAACTGCCTCTGGGCAGGGTGAACTGCACCGTGTATCCGCTCTCTTCCGGGGTCAGCAGGGGTGCTTCCAGAAAAAAGATGCGGGTCAGCCGGGTGTCGCCGCGCAGAGCCGTGAACTCGGCGGGGTCCAGGTCCAGCCCCGCCAGGGCTTCGCGCTCCAGCTCGCCCGCCGGGCCACGCAAGGGGTCCGTCTTGCGTCC
This sequence comes from Deinococcus radiophilus, assembly GCF_020889625.1. GTDB lineage: Bacteria > Deinococcota > Deinococci > Deinococcales > Deinococcaceae > Deinococcus > Deinococcus radiophilus. The sequence continues at coordinate 938,959 of NZ_CP086380.1, read as the reverse complement.
GAACAGATTGCCCAGTGCGCTGACCTCGCCTGCCCTGGCCCGCTCCGACTCGCTGGCGTCGTCCACCCAGAATTCGCCTCCGCTGGTGTGTTTTTTCGCGTGATCACCCGGCAGCAGTTCAGCGAAGAGGCCACGTTCCAGTCGCCGGCTGAGGTAAGCGTTGAATACGGCGCTTTGCAGTGCAGACACCAGAAAGCGCCGCAGCTTGGGGTCTTTCAGGGCCGATTCGCCGCGCAACACCCGCAGCCCTTCCGCTGCATTGATGCCGCCCAGCCCGAAGCGCTGCGGTCCAAAGTAGTTGGGGATGCCCTGCTCGGTCAGTTCACCCAGGCGTTGCTGGGCGGCCTGCGCTGTCCCTGCCGCGCCGCGCACGCGCACCTGAAAGCGGTTGCCGCGCAAGTGGCCCAGACCTAGCTTGTTGGGATGCCGCGCGGATTGCAGCACCTCTACGCCTGACAATTCGAAGTGCGGCAGGCGGCTTTCCCCCTTGACTGGAACCGATACCCACTGGGTCGTCACCGCGTGGCGGTCCTTTTGCCCGGCGCTCCCGATGTCACGGTCCTTGACGCGCAGTTGCCGCGCCAGCTCACGGAGGACATGGCCAGTGGTATGGCCCTCCTTACGCAGCTCAATCATCAGGTGGTCGCCTTCGCCCTGGGGGAGGTACAGCGGCAGTTCGTCCACCACAAAGTCGGCGGGCTCAGTACGCAGTTGCCCGCCGGTCCCCGCTTCCGGCGGCAACCCGCCCAGGCGGGCCAGACTGGACCAGCGAAAGGTGAGGGGATCTGCAGGAGCATGGGGCAGGCCGGTCATGCGGTGCAGGCTACTGCATTTATATTTATGGTGCGGCCCCACACAGGTAGTTCGCCGCAGGTGCGTTAGCGTTCCAGGCGGAGGGCATGCGATAGACTGCCGTTTATGTCGGCGGAACTCCGCGCCTATCTGTTTGCACATCCTGTTGCCCATACCTTGTCACCCGTCATTCACCGCGCCGCGCTGGCTGCCGTGGGGATGCACGGAAGTTACCGGCCTGAAGACGTGGCCCCTCAGGACTTGGCGGCGCGACTGCTGGCTCTGCGTGCCGAGGCCCTGAATCCTCTGACGGTCGGGGCGAACCTCAGCCTGCCGCACAAGGTGGCCGCCCTGCCGCTGCTGGACGGTCTGACCCCCGCTGCACGGGCCATCGGCGCGGTGAACACCCTGTATTGGGAGGACGGCCAACTCCTGGGTGACAACACCGACGCTCCAGGCCTGCAAGCGGCACTGAGAGATGCTGGCTTTGCTCCAGACCAGGCGTCTCAGGCGGTGTTGCTCGGTGCTGGGGGGGCTGCGCGTGCCGCGCTGTGGGTTCTGCGCGATTGGGGCATTCCGGCGCAGATTCTGAACCGCACACTTGGGCGGGCTGAGGCGCTGGCCGAGGAGTGGGCAACTCCCAGCTGGACGGTGGAGGCTGCCAGGCCAGAGGAAGTGGACTGGTCTGCGGTGCGCCTGATTATCAATGCCAGCAGCGCAGGACTGGACCGACCAGAAGAGACCCCCCTGCTGCTGAGCGCCGCGCAGTGGGAAGCGCTGCCTGCCGGAGCGCTGGTCTATGACATCGTGTACCGTCCACGACTGACCCGGTTGCGGCGCGATGCCGAGCAGCACGGTTGCCGCAGCGAGGGTGGGCTGGGGATGCTGGCCCATCAAGCCGCCCTGGCCTTCCGGCGCTGGACGGGGGCGGAGGTCTCAGCCGGTGTGCTGATTGAAGCTGCCCAAGCCGAGTTGGGGCGGAGCGCATGATTCGCCGTCCTGCCTTTCTGCGGATTTCTCTGGCCACCCAGCTGCTGATTTTGATTCTGCTGGTCACACTGATCTCGACCCTGGCGATCAATACCTATGTGCGCCAGCAACAGCTGACCGAAGCGCGGTCCGATCTGAACTCACATGTCCGGGTGCTGGTGGACCGCCTTTCTGATTTTGAAACTCTGCTGCACGCCACCCATTCGTTTTTGTACGCCGATCAGATGCCAGGCACCGACCTCGAAGATTTTATCGAGGGCATGGAGTTGTCTCGCTACCTGCCGAGCGTGAATGCGCTGGACGTTGTTCGCTTTCAGGACCGCTTAGAAGAACCGCTGACGACCCTTGGCCCTTTGCGGCTTGACCCTGACGTCGCCCGCACGCTACAGGAAGAATTCAACCATGCAGTGAGCCGCCAAGTTCAGACGATGACCCTGCCTTTTGTAGCCGCAGATGCCCAGGGACAGGCGCGGCAATGGTTGGTCATGATCCAACCCTGTGCGCCCTCGGAAGGCCATATTCCCTGCGCCCTGTACCTGCTGATCGACACCCAGACGCTTCTGCAGAAAGTGGATGAACTGACCGCGCATTCCGGCAGCTTGGTTGATGTCAAGGTGGATGGTCTGCTTCTTGGGCCAGGGGCGCTGGGCACTCAGGTCTCAGGCCTGGGCTTTTTGGGCAGGCCAAATATGACCTTAGGTAGCACTGGGAAGGTCATGTACTCGGAAACAGACCGATTGGGCCGCAACTGGAGTCTGAGTGCGCCGGTTCAGCGCTTGGCGGTGGGGCAGCCCGCCAGCATCCTGACCCCGCTGGTGCTGTTGATGGGCTTGCTGGCCGGCATCCTGACCTACCGACTTGTTGGGGATCAGCTCCGCCTGACTGGGCGGCTGCTGCAGTCCAACGAGGACTTGAGCGCCTCGCAGAGCTATTTGCAGCAGTCGCGGGCTGACTTCCTTGCCATTTTCCAGTCGATGGACGGCGGCGCGGCCTTCACCACACCCGACGGCTTTATTCGCATGACCAACCGCCATTACTTGGAACTGCTCCATCTGGACGCGGCAGCAGTGGCAGGCAAACATATCGATGAGATTCGTCAGCAGATGGTCGTCAACCGTCCTGGAAACCGTGAGGCCCTGTTTTCGGGTGAAACTCCCGAAGAGTATTCCGGTGTGGTTCGCGAGTTGCACGGCGGCCCAGGCCGCAATTTCTGGGGCGAGCTGAGCCGGGTTCGTGTGCTGGGTCAGGCCCAGGAACTGCTGGGGTACTTACATGTGGTCCGTGATGTCACCGAGCAGCGTGAAGTGCAGCGCCGCCTGCGTGAACAGGACCAGCGGTCGCGTGAAGCGCTGGACAGCGTACCGCATGTCCTGTGGCTGAGCAGTGACACCGGCCGATTGATCTACGCCAATCAGCAGTTCCGTGACCTGCTGGAATCGGCGGATGTCGGGGCGCAGGTGCATCCCGGCGACCGGGAAGCATACCGCCTGATGTGGGAACGTGCCTACCGTGAAAGTCTGCCGCAGGAGCTGGATCTGCGCCTGGCCCTGCATACGCCTTCCGTGCTGGCCCGCAGTCAGGACATGGATATCCCGCCGCCGGGGTGGCGCTGGGTGTCTCTCAAAGTGGCGCCTTTACGCGGTGGGCGAGGGGAAGTCAGGGAATGGATTGCCGTAGCCACCGATGTGCACGCCCGTCTGTTGGCTGAACAACGTGCTGTGGCTGAGCAGGACCACTACCGCATGGTGCTGAACGGGATGCCCCAGTTGGTTTGGACCGTGGATGAGGAGTGGAATGTCAGCTATGTGAATGGTCGCTGGTACGCCCTGCAACCCGGCCTGCCTACGCCGACGACCCTGGATGAACTGCTGCTTCCACTGCATCCGGACGATCTGGCTCCTTTCCACGCTGCAGTGGTTCGGGCGCGGCAGGAAACCCGTCCGCTGGAAATGGAAGTCAGGATGGTCGGCCCGGACGGACACTACCGCGCCTATGTCCTGCGGGCCGTGCCGCTGCTGGACGCTCAGGGAACGGTAGAGGAATGGGTCGGTACCACCACCGATGTGGATGATCAGGTCAGGGCCGAGGCCTCGGCGCGGCTGATGGTGCAAATCTCGGATGCGCTGACGTCTGTGGTCGCAGGCGGCGCAGAGATTGGCGCAGATGACCGCAGGTATCAGCAGGCCATTGACCTGATGGCCAGTTCACTGGACGCTGCGGTGGGGCTCTGGCAAGTGGACCTAGTGGCTGGTGATGGGGAGATGACCCCAGTCCCCGGCGAACTGGGGCCTCAGCTCAGAATCGACTGGTTGGGCCACTCTATGTTGCCGCAGGAGCGTCTGTCGCCAGAAGTGGACCGGCGCGTGCGTGAGATGATCCGGCAAGCCGCCGTATGCGGCGAACAAGTGGTGGAGCGTGCCTCGCCACTGCTGGCCCGGATCGGGATCGTGGAATTTATGGTGGTGCCGCTGCGCGGCCACGATGGCAGTCTACGGGGCATCCTGGCTGTGGCCTTTGGCCGCTCCATCCGTACCTACGACTACGAACTGACCGAGCAGTTGGCCCAGCGCTTTGCGGTGGCGCTGGACAACGATCAGCTGCGCCGCCGTGCCCAGGAAGCCACCGAGCAGCTCGCGCAACTCAACCGCTCGCTGGAGCAGCGCGTCAAGGAGCGCACCCTGGAGCTAAAAGAGGCCAACCGCGAGCTGGAAGCCTTCAGTTACTCGGTCAGCCACGACCTGCGTACACCGCTTCGGCACATGACCGGCTTTGGGGAGCTGCTGCGCAAAAAGCTGCAGGCCGAAAACGAAGACCTCTCGCAGCAGGCCGAGCGCTACCTCAGCGTCATTCTGGATTCGGGGCAGCGCATGGGCCACCTGATTGATGACCTGCTGGAATTCTCGCGGACTGGGCGGGCTGAACTCCGTCAGCAGCAAGTGGACCTGGGTGCCCTGGTCGGTGAGGTGTGGGATTCCTTGCAGCCGGACCGCGAGGGCCGGGTGGTGGCGTTGCAAGTAGACCCACTGCCAGCGGTCTACGGCGATGAGCGGCTGCTGGGGCAGGTGTTTGGCAATCTGTTGAGCAATGCCCTGAAATATTCGCGGACCAAAGAAGAAGTGCTGATCCGCGTGGACGCGCAGATGCAGGGCGACATGGCCGAGATCCGGGTGCATGACAATGGCGTGGGTTTTGACCCGCGCTATACCGATAAACTGTTTGGCGTGTTTCAGAGACTGCATACCAACGAAGAATTTGAGGGCACCGGAATTGGCCTGGCCAACGTGCGGCGCATCGTACAGCGGCATGGGGGACAGGTGTCGGCTACCGGCGAACCCGGCGTGGGCGCCACCTTCAGATTGACGCTGCCCACCGAACCCCGGCCCACCGAAGAACAGGCCGAAGTATGACCGAGCCGGTCCGTGTCCTGCGGCTGCTTCACCTCGAAGACAATGATCTGGACCATGAGCTGGTCGTGGAATCGCTGCGCGGCGACCTGCCCTGGAACCTGGAAGTGCGCCGCGCCGAGGATGAGGACGGCTTTATGCGCGAATTGAGCGAATTTACGCCGCAGCTGATCCTCTCGGATTATGCGCTGCCCAGTTATGACGGCCTGCGGGCCTTTCAGGCGGCCCAAGAGTACGATCCTTTTGTGCCGTTCCTGATCGTGACCGGTGCGATGGGCGAGGAGGTGGCGGTCGATACGCTGCGCCAGGGTGTGACCGACTACATCCTCAAGCAGCGCCTGGAACGCCTCGCACCCAGTGTGCGCCGCGCCATTGCCGAACACGACATGCAGCGCCGTCAGGAAATGGCCGAACAGGCCGTGCGCGAGCTGAACCTGTCCCTGCAGCAGCGCCTCGAAGAAGTCGAGCGGCTGCGCGGCGTGGCCGAGGCCCAGCGCCAGCGTCTGGAAGTTCAGGCCAAGCAACTGTCCGAAGCGCTGACCATGCAGCAAACGTTCCTGGCTGAAACCAGTCACGAACTGCGGACCCCTCTGACGGCGCTGCTGGGTTATCTGCACCGCCAGGAACGTGAAAAAGGCGCGTCGCAGACCCTTTCGGATGCCCGGCGGGTGGCCGAGAACATGACCCGGCTGGTCAACGACCTGCTACAGATTTCGCGCGGTGAGCTGGTCCAGGGCATCGAGATGCACTTTGTGAACCTGGACCGCCTGGTGGAACAGGTGGGGCGCGACTTTCAGGTCCCGGTGACGGCGCTAGACCGTCCGCTGGAAGTGCTGGGCGACCCTGGACGGCTGACTCAGGTTTTCGTGAATCTGGTCAGCAATGCTGTGCGGGTCTGCGGAAATCCAGAATGTGTAGAGTTGCAGGGCCGCCAGAATGACGGCTTTGCGGAAGTGCTGGTGATTGACCACGGCCCTGGCGTGCCAGATGACGTGAAACCGCGCATTTTCGACAAGTTTTACCGGGGCAAGGAAGCCGGGTCAGCTGGCCTGGGCCTGACCATCGCGCAGCAGGTCGTGCTGGGCCATGACGGCCAGATCGACGTGATCGATACGCCCGGCGGCGGTGCCACCTTCCGGGTGCGCCTGCCGATGCTGGACGAAGACGAGGACGAGTAAGGCTATTGGCAGAGCGGTGGAGCCAGGCGGGGGAGTGACGAAACCGCTTCCCCGCCTGGGTCCTGGGTCACTTTGATACCAAACGTGCTTAGGCGGCCAGGCCCTGAAGACTCCAGGGACTTGCCGCCACTGTCTGCCTAGCTCCGGCTTTCCAATTCGGTATGGGCCGCTTCCCAGTCGGCCATGACCTCCTCCAGTTGACCTTCCAGGGCATGGGCCGCCCGGCCCAGCGCGGCGAAGTTGGCGTCGGGGGTGGCCCCGGCCAGTGCCAGTTGCGCACTTTCCAGTTCGGCTTCCAGGGCCTCGATGTGGGCCTCCAGTTCGGTGACTTGCTTGCCCAACTGATAGGTGTTGACCCCCGAAAAGCGGGTCTGGGGTGCGTTGGGAGCGGGCTTTGGCGCAGGTGTGGCTGGCGTGGCCGCCGGGGTGGGTTCAGCTTGCTGGGCCTCCACCCTGCGGGGGTGCTGGTCCCGGTAGTCTTCCCAGCCGGGATAGCTGTAAAACTGTCCGTCTTCGACCAGCCAGACCTGATCGGCCAGCGCCTCGATAAAGGCCCGGTCGTGGCTGACCATCAGCAGGGTGCCGCCAAAATCCGCCAGAGCGTCTTCCAGCGCCTCGACCATCTCCATGTCCAGGTGGTTGGTTGGCTCGTCCATCACCAGGAAATTGTGGTCTTCCTGCGCCAGTCTGAGCAGGGCCAGGCGTGCGCGTTCGCCCCCCGAAAGGATTCGGGTAGGTTTGTCGTGCTGATCGTAGGGAAACAGAAATGTCCCCAGCAGCGTATGGGCCTCAGAGTCTTTCTGGGTGTAGTCGCGGGCCACATCAAAGAGGGTCCGTTCTGGGTCTACGCCGCGCAGTTGCTGGTCGTAGTAACCCACGCTGACCCGCGCCCCGGTCAGGGTACGGCCCTGTGGGTCGTCGGAAGGGTCCAGGCCCAGCAGAGTCCGCAGCAGGGTCGTCTTGCCCGCTCCATTGCGGCCAATGATCGCTACCCGTTCACCCCGCCGCAACTGCACCCGCACGTCACGGAACAGGGTCCGTTCGCCCATTTGGCGGGTCAGGTTCTGGGCGTCCAGCACCACTTCGCCGCTTTCAGGAGCATGAAAGGTGATCGAGGTGGTGCGCTGCTCGGGCGGGGGCGCACCCACCGAGGCGGCGGCCATGCGGTCTACACGGGCCTGCATGGCCTTGGCACGCCTCGCCAGCTTGGACATGCCCAGGCCCCACACCTTCATGCGGTCGGCGCTGCCTTGCAAGTCGGCAATTGCTTTTTGCTGCTGGGCATACTGCGCGGCCTGCTGCTGCAGGTCCTGTTCCAGCGCGGTGCGGAAGCGGGTGTAGCCGCCGGGGTAGCGTTTCAGCGTGGCGTCACGGATATAGGCCGTTTCGGTGGTCACGTTGTCCAGAAAGGCCCGGTCGTGGCTGATCACCAGTACCGCGCCGGGGTAGCGGCCCAGAAACGTCTCCAGCCACTCCACCATCACGATGTCGAGGTGGTTGGTCGGTTCGTCCAGCAGCAGCACGTCGGGGTTCTCGACCAGCAGCGCGGCCAGACCCAGGCGGGTGCGCTCGCCGCCCGACAGGCCACTGACCTGTTCGTGTTCGCGGCCCCGGAACCCGAAGGCCAAGGCCGCCGCTTCTTTGCGGCTGCGGCGCTGAAACCCGCCGCGCCGCCCAAAGTGTTCCAGCAGTTCTTCGTGGCGCAGGATGCTGGCCTCACTGCCATCTGTCATGGCCTGGGCCGCGTCATGCAGCTCGGCTTCGAGGGCGTCCAGATCCTCGAACGCGGCTTCCAAGATGCCGTCTACCGTACTGCCCGGTGCAAAGCTGGGGTCCTGGCTCAAACTGCGGACCCGTACCCCCGGAGCGCGCAGCACCGTGCCCCCGTCGGGCAGCAGGTCACCGGTCATCAGCCGCAGTAAGGTGGATTTCCCCGCGCCGTTGCGGCCCACCAGTCCAATGCGTTCGCCGGCATGCAGCGCAAAATCTATACCTTCTAGCACGCGGTGGGGACCGTAGTATTTTTCGGCATTCTTCAGGGCAACCAGCACGCGGGGCAGTATAGCGGGCCTCCTTCTTTTGCTGGCAGCTGTCATCGGCGAGCCGTGAACCAAGCAAGGTACTGAGAGTAAGCTGCTTAGCGTGCATACCGCCCATTGGCCCTGACGTGACGCTATGATGCGGGCCGTGCAACGACCTGTAGGCCTTGGGGCGGAGATCCGCTGATGCGTCAGCCGCCCCAGGGTAGGCTCACTCTCCGTATGCCCATACGCCAGGGGGCCAGGCACGAGAGCTGGCCTTATCTGCCTACTGCGGGCCTGCTCCTGGGTGGATTCTGCGGTCTGGTCTGGCCGTACAACCCGGTGGCTTGGCACTTCGCTTCGGCCAAGGCAGCCCCGTTCCGCCCCTCAGGCCTTTTTGGTGAGTGTGGATCCAGTGGCCGTAGCTGAATACGGCCCAGTAGAGTCATGGTCGCCCGAAATATTTAGGCGTGCCTTAACGCAGCTGGATCAGGCTGGGGTGCGGGCCGTCGGTCTAGACTTGCCGCAGGTTGGGGGAGATGTTCAGGAGGCCGCGGCAGAGGTGTGGGGTGGGCGACTGGTCCTGGCGACCAGGTCACAGGACCCAGCCCTGCTGCCAGGTGTTCCTGCCGCGGTCAGAGCAGCAGTCTCACGTGGTCTAAGTACCGTCAATCCGGGCGAAGCCAATCTGTATTACGCCTTTCAGACTGGTTACGGAGCGGAGAATGGACCGCTGCTACCTTCCTTCGCCTGGCAGCTGGCGCGCCTGGCTGGATCGCAGAAGCCTCTGAATGCTGCGCCACGTTTTCTTTACCACTTTTCACCGTCTGCCTTGCAGGGTCAGCTGAATTTCAGCGATGTGCTCCGGGGTAATTTTGACTGGGCTGCCGTTCAGGGACGCGTGGCGGTCATTGGGGCCAGTTCGGTAGATCCGGACCTGCCCAGCAGTAGTGTGCTGCAAGTGCGGGCCGTGTCCAGCCTCCTGGCGCCCGAGAATGTCATGTTTTCACGTCCGGTCGTGGCTCTGTTGGCGGCCCTGACTGCGGCTCTCAGCCTGGTGCTGGGCGGCTACTGGGGCTTCGTGCTGGCGCTGCTGATGCCACTGCTCTTAGTGCGGCTATGGCCATTGGGCATTGTGTTTCCGGGAATCACTTTGGCGTTCACTGCGCTGCTGGGAACGGGCCTGGTGGCGCTGGAGTATCTGCTCTCACAACGGGGGATGCGTCTACGTCAAACCTATTCCGAGCAGGTGTTGGGCAGCCGCGTGGCCCTGACCCGGACCCTCGAAGGGTTGACCCTCCCGGGTGGCCATCCGGCCCCTGCCGAGCCGCTGGATGGCGCCAGAGACGAAACCTATCTGTTTCTGGTCAAGCTGCGTGGTTACCGGCAGTTGCAGCAGCAATTCGGCCAGGAATGGGCCGAGGAAGCCGTAGATCAGGCGGTCTTGCGCCTGCGTGACTTGCAGCCCTCGGCCTATCACCTGGAAGGCGTAGGTTTCCGCTGGGAAGCAGACGAGCTGGCATTTTTGATCACCTCGGTTGCCGGAAGTGAGGAGGCGCAGGCCATTGCTCAGCAGCTGGTCATCACTGCCGCAGAAGTGGTGTTGCGCGGTGTGGCCCTGAAACCTCAGGTCGGTCTGTCCCGGATCGTCCGGCCGCAGTTGGCAGGTGAGTCCTCGGTGGCGGCCCTGATTGAGCAGACGCGCAGAAATCAAGTGGCCTCCGCTGATACGGGCAAAGCCTAGAGACTGTCTGGATTGCCCCTACACCTTGAGCGTGCCTGATGTTGAGCGCTGGCATACACTGCCCAACTCAGCAAAGGGGTCTACAACCATCCAAAAATAATCCCCGCTGACAGCGCTCTGGCGTCAGCGGGGGAACTAGGCTTGATCGCTTACTCTGCAGCGTTCAGGGCGGTTTCTGCTTGTGGGGCCAAGTCGCTGTCAGCGTCATTCTCCGTCTGTGCGGCTTCGCTCTGGCCGCCACTGCGAATGGCGTTCAGCACGCGGGTGCGAATTTCGTCTTCCAACTCGGGGCGCTCCGCGATGTACTGCATGGCTTTTTCCTTACCCTGCCCGATGCGGTCATCCCCATACGAGTAAAACGATCCGGCCTTGCGGATGATGTCCATGTCGCTGGCCAGCGTCACCAGGTCGCTCAGCTGGTCAAAGCCCTTGCCGTAGACCAGGGCCAGTTCGACTTCCTTGAAGGGGGCGGCCACCTTGTTCTTGACGGTCTTGACCTTGACGGTGTTGGCTACGGCGTCATTGCCCACTTTGATCGGCTGACCAATCTTGCGCACATCCAGACGCACACTGGAATAGAACTTCAGGGCGCGGCCCCCGGTGGTCGTCTCGGGGTTGCCGTACATCACACCGATCTTCTCGCGCACCTGGTTGATAAAGATGGCGGCGGTGCCCGTCTTGGAGAGGATGGAGGTCAGCTTGCGAAGGGCCTGGCTCATGAGTCGGGCCTGCAGGCCGGGCAGTGAGTCGCCCATGTCCCCTTCAATTTCGGCTTTGGGCGTGAGCGCCGCCACCGAATCCACCACCACGATGTCCACGGCGCCCGAGCGCACCAGGAGCTCCATGATCTCCAGAGCCTGCTCACCGTTGTCTGGTTGTGACACCAGCAGTTCGTCGGTATTGACGCCCAGGGCGCGGGCGTAGACCGGATCCAACGCGTGCTCAGCGTCGATAAAGGCTGCTGTGCCGCCCGCCTTCTGAGCCTGCGCCACGATGCTCAGGGCCAGGGTGGTCTTACCGCCCGATTCTGGACCGTAAATCTCGGTTACGCGGCCACGCGGCACGCCGCCCACACCCAGTGCCAGGTCCAGGCTCAGGCTGCCGGTGGAAATGGTCTGCACGTCCAGCTTGCTCTCGGCGCCCAGCTTCATGATCGAGCCTTTGCCGAACTGCTTTTCGATCTGGCTCAGGGCCGTATCAATGGCTTTCTGGCGTTCTTTGGCGTCGGTGGGCATGATGGTCGGTTCTTTGGTCGTGGCTTTGCTCATGAGTTCTCCTGGGCCAGATCGGCCGGGGTGAGGTCGGGTGCAGCGGCGGAAGATGTTTCGCCGCGCAACTCAAAGCGGGAAAGGGTCTGGTAAATAGGTCCGGTCTTGCGGAGGACTGATTTGACCAGGCTGACATGTCCGGCGGTCCAGCCAGTGTCAGTAAAGGTAAGAGGTGGCAGGCGCGGTGCTGGCCCTTTCTTGCGGGCCAGCGTGACATGGGCTTTGAAGCCCTTGTCGTCGGTTTCCACACCCAGCTCGTCCAGTCCGGCACGGAGGCCCTGCGCCAGCCCATCCAGCTCAGGTGCTTTAGCCTTGACGAACCACACGCGGGGACTGCCTTCGTTGGGGAAATAGCCGGTACCACGCAGTGAAATATCCAGCGGCGGCATGTCCTGCGCAACTTGCACGCCTAGGCGCTTGAGATCGTTCAGGCGCTCTGGGGCCACGCCCGGCAGATAGGCCAGAGTGATGTGCAGCTGCTCAGGCGCGACGCGCCGCCAGTTGCCGCGCAGTTTGGTCTGGGCCTGCGCCAGTTCCTGCGCCACTTCATCAGGCACCTTGAGGGCATAAAACAGCCGCAGACGGCCAGAAGCCCCGTCTGTGCCGCCAGAGTTGCCCTGGCGCTGATTGGCACCGCCCCCCCGGTGAGATCTGGTCATAGGCAGCGACCAGCGGGGAAGAGTGGTGAGCAGGCGAAGGGTGGTTGTGTTGCGGATAATTCTGTTCTGGGCATAACAACGCCTCGGAGTATAACCCAGATAGGAAGTGGCGACTAGTGGAGGTGGGTGACATGAGGAAGGGCAGAGGAGAAAAGGCTGAAATTATGGCCTAGACGCCTAAGGGATTTCTTACACGGTCTGGAAGGCTATAAATGGCTCATCTTTTCTGCAAGATGGCCTGTGCGAGCAGGACTTCCGTGCCTGCTAAGCCCACCGACAGAAATAGGGTAATGTCATCCGGCTGGCGTATGCTGCCGCTCTGCAAACATGCGCCCAGTGAAGTAGTGTCCTCCGCGGCCAGCGCATGACTGCCAGGATACCCCTGTAGTTGATTCAGGCTGTCCGTGACCACCAGCGCAGCCCGGCGGGCCAGTTCGGGCGGGAACTCGTGACGGTGCGCCTCCTTTGGACCCAGGGTACAGACGTGCGTGCCAGGCCGCACCCACTCGGGCTGAATGACGGGCCTGGAACTGTTCGTGGCGAGCGTCAACAGGTCGGACGCCGCACAGACCTCTTCGGCAGAAGGTGCAGCCTGCGCGGGTAGCCCGGCGACGCGGAGTTCAGCCGCCAGCTTTTCGCGGCTTTCAGTCTGACGGCTGTAGACCAGCACCTGTGTCAGCTCCCGCACGCTCGACAAAGTCAATGCATGGTGCCGCGCCTGCATGCCGCTTCCAATTAAACCCAGCTGGGATGCCTCCGGGCGGGCCAGCGCTTGTGTGGCTAGGACGCCGATTGCCGAAGTGCGGAGAGGTCCCAGTTCCGTGCCGACCACAACGCCCGCCACGCATCCGGAATTGGCCCAGACCACGACCACTTGCTCGTCCAGGGGCGTGTTCCGTGTATGGTACGCCCGGAACCCGAACACGTCTGGCATGCCACCCACTGTAAACGTCATGTCCGCCGCGTGCAGCCGGGCAGGCGAGGTCAACTCGCCGTGTTCCGCCGCCAGCACGGCCCGGCGCATTACCTCTACTGCTGTGGCACGGGGGAAACGCTGGACTTCAGCGTCGGTCAAGAGCTTCATAGTTTGGACTGCCATTCCTCCAGTGAGATCACGCCCAGTTCCGGTCTGGGTCCGCCGCCCAGCATGGCGATGAACTCTAGTGAGTGACCGTCCGGGTCAGTGAAGTAAATGGCGATGGCAGGCGTCCACGCAAACACCATCGGCTGATCCGTGCCGTCGTTCAGGAAATTGCGCGGTGTGAGGCCCCGCTCTCGCAACCACGCGGGCGCACGAAGCACCTCCGGCACGGTGCTGCGGAAAGCGAAGTGCTGGCGCTGGATGTTTTCCGGCGCTTCCTCCCACAAGCCCAGCATGGCCTCACCCCGCCCGCCCAACCAGTAAAACGTGATGGGCCGCGTTTCATCCCGATGCGCCAGTTCCAGCCCCAGCACCTCACCGTAAAAGTGCTCTGAACGTTTCAGGTCGGCCACCTTGAGGTGAGTCTCGAACAGACCCGCGATCACGGTAACTCCCAGCCCATCAGCTCACGGTACGTCGCCGGATCAGCTCGTACGCTCAGCCGCGCCCACATTTCCTGCGGGTCGAAATTCAATTGCTGGTGCAACTCGTGAATGGCCTGCCGTGCCGCGTCGATGGCATCCTGATTGTCCCATTCGACGAAAGTGACGATGTTGAATTCTCCCGGCCCGCCGTGTTGTTCCAGCAGGACTTGCCGCACGAAACCGGGTTGCTGTTCCAGAAGCTGGTGCGTGGCGTGAACTTTCTCCAGAAACTCGGCCTTCGCGCCTTCCGGCACGATGAATTTATCCACCTTGAAGGTGTGCATTCTTATCTCCTTTGCTCGGTGATGCGCCAGTAGTACCCGTCCGGGTCGGTCACGCGAAAATCCGTGAGGCCCCACGCTTGCCGTTTCAGCCCCGTGACGTGCGCCCACTGCTTTTGCACGCGCTGGTGCAGGGCGGTCACGTCCCCCACTTCCAGCACGAACTCGACGCCCAGCCCGCGTTTCCCCGGCCCAGCCAGCGGGTGACCCGGTTCCAGCGTGCGAACATCCTGAACGGCAATGCGGCTCTCACCGAATCGCAAAGACTTGTACGACGCGTTCTCCCCCATCACCTCGAAGCCCAGCACGTCCCGGTAAAACGTCAGGGATTCACTCACGTCATCCACGAACAATTCAAGACGCAGGGTCGTGGGAAATCACTCCTTCCGTCGTGGCGGAGGTGAATACCAATCGAAACGGCGCGGGAATCGCGCTTCGCCCTACCGGGAACCACCCGCGTCCCTCTTTCACCACGATGAGCATTCCATCGTGACCGCCTACGGCGGTGAACGTGTCGCTTTCACCATTGAAGGGGTGCAGGTCGTACCGTTGCCCGATGTTCTGCACGGTGGCGAGAACGTCCGGGACGACGCCCAGTTCACTGACATGCAGCACGCCCGTGAATTGGTCTGCGTCGTGGTTCAAGTCGTGCCGGGCCATGAATTCCAGAATGTTGCCCGCCGGATCGTCGAAGTAGAGGATGGTAGAATTCCAGCCCTTCGATTCGAATTGATCTGTGCCGTGCTCGCCGCTCAGCAGCGGCACACGCTCCTGCACCCAGGCCCGCGCCTGCGCGACACAGTTCCGGGGGATGTCGAAGGCCACATGATAGAAACCAGTGAAATTCTCGTCCTGCACAAACGTCAGGCGTGTAGAACCTGCCGCGAAGGTAATCTGGCGGGCGTCCTCTGCCAGCAGTGGAAAACCGAGCGTCACGGCGTAGAACTCCCGCTGTGGAACGGGTATGAAGGGTTAATTCCTGAATGTTCATGCGGCGACACCCGTATGACTGGGCGGGCTGGGCGTGTGGATGCCGGGGCGGGAATGAACGTGGTCCGAGGTCAGGTTGTTCATGACCCCAGCCTAAAACCTCAAGTAAACTTCAGGTCAAGCTCTGGAGGTCACCATGCCTGAACTCACTCCCGCGCAAGTGTCGGAACGCAGCGGCCTGAACGTGTCTGCGCTGCACTACTACGAGAAAGTAAGGCCTGATTCACGCCACGCGCACGGGCGGGAACCAGCGGCGCTACTCGCGGGACACCTTGCGGCGACTGGCGTTCATTCGCGCGGCGCAGCGTGTCGGCGTGCCACTGGCGGATATCCGGGCCGCGCTGCACACCCTGCCGGAAGGCCGCACGCCCACTGCCGCCGACTGGGCGCGGCTCTCGCAGGCCTGGCGGGATGAACTGAACGCCCGGATTGCCATGTTGGAACGCCTGCGCGACGACCTGGACGGCTGTATCGCCTGCAGGTGTCTCAGCCTGGACACCTGCACGCTCTACAATCCAGGTGACAGGTACGCCCGCAGCCATCCCGGCGAGAACCGCCTGACGGGGAAAGCGCGCCCGGGGCGGTAAGCTGCATTTCCTGGGAACCGGGGCCGCAAACGCTCCCGCTCAGCCGGGCTAAACTGAACCAGTGAGCCACGTGCCGTCCCCCCAGTCCCAATTCTGCCGCACTCGCTCTCCTTTCGCCGTCCCCGTAGGGAGAAAGTCATGAGCGCCATTTATCAGCGTGCCCGGCCGATTCACTGGGATCAGGTCATCGGCCAGGAGCACATCAAGGGAGTGCTGAAAGCGGCGCTGGACCAGGGCCGGGTGGGGCACGCCTACCTGTTCAGCGGGCCGCGTGGGGTGGGCAAGACGACCACCGCCCGATTGATCGCCATGACCGCCAACTGCACCGGCCCGGAGCCTAAGCCCTGCGGCGAGTGCGAAAGTTGCCGAGCGGTGCGGGCGGGCAGTCACCCTGACGTGCTGGAGATTGACGCGGCCAGCAACAACTCGGTCGACGACGTGCGTGACCTGCGTGAAAAGGTTGGGCTGGCCCCGATGCGTGGCGGCAAAAAAATCTACATTCTGGACGAAGCGCACATGATGAGCCGCGCCGCCTTTAACGCGCTGCTCAAGACGCTGGAGGAGCCACCCGAGCATGTCATTTTCATCCTGGCGACCACCGAGCCGGAAAAAATCATTCCCACGATCCTGTCACGCTGTCAGCACTACCGCTTTCGCCGCCTGAGTGCGGACGAGATTGCCGGCAAGCTGGCGGGGCTGGCCGAGGCGGAGGGCGTAGCTGCTGAACCGGAAGCCCTGGGGCTGATGGGCCGCCTGGCCGACGGAGCCATGCGTGACGGCGAAAGCCTGCTGGAGCGGATGCTGGCTGCTGGCACCGCCGTGACCCGCCGCGCTGTGGAAGAGGCACTGGGCTTGCCCCCCGGCGAGCAGATGCGGAGTCTGGCCGGATCGCTGGTGCGTGGCGAGGCCGGAACAGCCCTGGCTGCCGCAGGGGAGCTGTACCGCGCCGGATTCGCGGCCCGCACGGTGGTAGAGGGTCTGGTTGAAGCACTGTCCCAGGCCATTCATGCGGAGCTGGGAGTGTCTGACAGTGACGCAGCCCGCCTGGAAGGTGCCGATACATCCCGGCTGCTGCGGCTGCAAGCGGCGCTGGATGAGCAGGAAAGCCGCTTCGCCCGCGCCGCCGACCTGTTGAGCCTGGAACTGGCCCTGACCCATGCCCTGCTGGCGGCAGACGGTGGGGGAGAGGTGGCGGAGAGTGACGCTCGCCCTGCTCCTCGTCCGCAGGTGAGGGATGGCGCTGAACTGTCCGAGCTGTCAGGCCGTCTGGAGCGGCTAGAGCGTGATCTGGCGGCTCTGCGTGGGAGCGGGACACTTGTGGCAGCGGCTCCGACTGCCTCTGTGGTTCCCACGCAACCTACGCCGCCTGCCGCCCGTCCGGTGGCGCCTGCCCGCGCTGCCCCGCAGGTCGCTGCGCCTGCTGGCGGCACCTGGGCCGATGTGATTCAGGCCGTCAGTATGCAGACCCGCGCTTTCCTGAAGCCTGCCCGGATGTACGCCGAGGCCGGATATGTCAGCCTGAGTTACGATGCCCGCTCCAGCTTTCATGCCAAGCAGGTCGGTACCAAGCTGGACGAGTTGACCCCACTCATTGAGCAGGTGTTCGGGCCGGTCACTTTGGAGATCATCACCGCAGATGGAGGCCGCAAGTACCCGGTTGGTGGTGGTGCAGCGGCGGCTGGAGCTGCGCCAGCGCCAGTACAAGGGGCCCTGATCACTACGCCACAGCCTGCGCCCATGCCTGTCTCACGTGCTGCTCCGACTGCCCCCGTTCAGGCCGCCAGTGATGTGGTGGATGACTTTGATCCGTTGGCGCGGCGGGCCCCTGTTGGCCGACCCCAGACCGCTGCACCTGCCCCAGAGCCGGTGCAGGAACAGGCCGCCGAGCAGCCTGCCCCACTGCGCCCCGCCGACCCACCTTCCCCGGATGACCGTGCTCCCGCCCCACTGCCGGACGCCAGCCCACCCTGGCAGGAAGACCCGGCCCAGGTGCCACCAGCTCCGGCAGGAACAGCTGAACAGACCCCCGAAACCCCGCAGGAAACGGCCACCCGTGAAATGTATCTGGGCGAGCCGGTGACGGAAGAACCCGTCTGGGATGATCTGGGCCTGCCTGCTGAGATGATCGTCAGCGGGGGTGGTCGCGCGGGGGGGGCCGAGCGGGCTAAGCCCGCTGACGCTCCAGCCCTGTCCCCTCGTCCCGCTGCCTCTGTTCCTGTCAGCGCTCCACCCATGACGACTGCGGCCAGTGGCGCCGTGCGGGATATCCGGGCGCATCCACGCTACGAGGATTTTCGCAGCCGCTTTAGCGGTCAGGTGCGGGAAATCGGCAAGAACCGTCAGGCCCCTGTGGCGGAAGTCGAGCAGCGGGAAGATGAAGGGAGCGGAGGCTAGGCCGCCTGGCAGATGGGTAGACTGCGGCCATGTCCACCCCTCCAGCTTTTCCTGATCCGCAGCGGGCCTGGGCGTACCGTCCACCCCAGCCGCTGCGCGGAGCCGCCACTGGACCGCTGGCTGGCCTGACTTTCTCGGTCAAGGACTTGTTTGCGGTGGAGGGCTGGCCGCTGAGGGCCAGTACCCGCGCACCCTTGCCGCTGATGGTTCCCAGTCCGCTGGTGCTTCGGCTGCTGGACCTGGGGGGCACTGCCGTGGGCAAGACCCACCTGCACGAGATCGCCATGGGGATTTTGGGGGCGAATGCTTATGGCGGGACTAGACACCCTGCCCTGCCGGACCATGCTGCGGGCGGGAGCAGCAGTGGCGCCGCAGTAAGCGCCGCGCTGCGGCAGGTGGACTTTGCGCTGGGAACCGACACGGGCGGCAGCATCCGCGTGCCTGCGGCCTGGTGTGGCGTATACGGCTACAAACCGACCAAGAATCACCCTGCCTGGCCGACCACCGGAGTTTTGCCACTGAGCCCCACCTGTGATCACGCTGGCCCACTGGCGGCAGACTTTGGGACCATCTTGCGGGTCCAAGAGGCGCTGACGGGCGCAGCGATCACACCCCAGGACTGGTCAGGCCTGAAGGTGGGGATCTGGCAGCCTGCCGACTGGCTGGACCCGCAAGCTCAGGCGGCGGTACAGGGTATGGCCCGGCGACTGGAAGAAGCGGGCGCGGCCCTGCACTCCATATCCCTGCCCGACATGTTGGACGCCTACAGCGTCATCGTGGGCCACGAGGCAGCCCAGGTACATGCAGACGCCCTGGCACTGGCTGACCCTGGCTTCAGCCCTGATGTGCTGACCAAGCTCCGGGCAGCCCAGGAACTGACGCCCAGTCAGGTGCAGGCGGCCTATACCCGCCGGGAAGAGTACCGCACCCAGTTGGCAAAGCTGTTCGGCCAGGTAGATCTGCTGCTGGCTCCGGTAGTCCCTACCTCACCGCCACTTATCGGTCAGGAGGAAGTGCAACTGGGCCGCGAAACGGCCAATCTCCGCCCAGCTGTCCTGCGGCTGAATGTGCCCTTTTCCATGCTGGGTGTCCCGGCAGTGGCGCTGCCTTCCGGCGTGGACTGGGTAGGGGTACAACTGATCGCCCCCTGGGGGCAAGACCCATGGTTGCTGGGGCTGGTGCGGGCGCTGCTGGGCGGGGATTAAGGTGGGGTCAGCCAGCGGCTTTCGCCTGACCTTACACTGAACCATGCCCAAGGCCACCTTTTTGCTGCTGCCCCTGCTTATTGTGGGATGCGGTGGGGCCGCCCAGCAGGCGGTCCGCTGGGGCAATTTCATTCCGGCGGGCCAGCAGGAGTGGGCGCGGCTGATGCCGCCGCTGGTGCTGCCAGATCAGGGAACAGTGACCACCGAGCCAGCGAGCGCCAGGCTGAGCTTTCCCCCAGGTACGGCCACCGTGGTCAGTGTGCAACTGGACAGTCTGGGCCGCACGGATACGGCGCTGGTCACGGATGTGCAGTCCGCCTTGCGCCTGAGTTACGGCGGCGCTGCGCCCGCTCATGCCCGCTTCCGGCAGGAATGGATGATTGAAAATCAGACGCGCACCGTCGCCGGTCAGACCGAGCATTGCGCCTACCTGTTGGTGGCCGGACTGACCCCAGACCATTCCCCGCATTTTAGCCGCACGGCGGTGGGGCCAGGCCCAGGGCCGCGCCCCTGTGTGGAACTTGAAGGAGAGCGAGGGGCCAACGGGATGTTTCGCCGCTCCCCGCTGGAGTTGAACCGTTGGAACACGGTGTATATAGGTGCGGTCGCCGGAGTGGACGCGGCGGGTCAGTCGCCCGTGTGGGAAGACATGGCGGCGGTGTACCCGTCCAGCCAGCCGCTGCGGACGGCCACTCAGCCTGAACCGCCCATCCACATTCTTTAGACGGTGACGCCGGGGCAACCGCTGGGGCTGCCCCAGTGGCCTCAGCCGGAGCTGCGGGTTCCTACGCTGGACGAGCTGGGCGGGTCGCTGAATTAAAGCATTTGACGGAATGAGCGAAGCGTTTCTGTCCGACTTGCAAAGCTGTGAAGCAGAGCAGGGCGAGTGAAATAAAAAGAGCAGGATGGAAAATGGAGCGAGTAAGAGTGCCTTTCTCTTGCTCGCGTAATTTGGAGAACTGCTCTAGCTATGGGTTGGCGGCTCAACCGGCTGCACGCCGTAAGCTTGCATGGCCTGGGCGACCCGCTGTGCCTCGCTGCGTTCCGGAAACAGGTGATAGGAGGGAGCCATGATTCGGCGGACCTGCTCTACCTCCAGCAGCAAGACATGCCGAACCAGATATTGACCGCCCGTGAGTTCCAACAGTCCCCGGCTGACCTCAGTGAACGCGGCGTCGCAAGGAGCGATGATCCGCACGTGACCCTGCACCTTGTATCCCACCTGTCGGAAGATGTCCACAGCGCTTAGGCAGGCGCGGGGGTTGATCCGCAGATTGGACACGCTGATCGGAGAAGCAATGTCGGCAATGGCGATGGCCGCCGTGATCCCCGCTGGGTCGGTATACGGAGCGAAAATCTCCTTAGGAGAGACGTTCGGCCAACCGTCGGCATCCACCGTCGCCAGCCACGCCAGCACGCTGTTCCGTAAGACCTGGACCATTTCGTCGCTGAGGTTCATGGTGCGAGTATAGATTTGGCCGTCAAAGGGTCAGGTCAGGTCGTTCCAAATAAGAAAATGGGCGTCCTTACCGCGCTGCCGGGATGGCCATCAAGCGAATTCGTGACTCAGCCCTTCGGTTCCTTGCGGGCGTCCACATTCGGCGCCACGTAGGCAGGGCAGTGGCCGGTGCTGGCCGTGCCGAGCATCAGTCCACCGAGGGGCCCAGCAGGCCCAGTCGGGCCGGGCTAGAGGTGACCAGTGCAGTGGCCAGCAGGCCCCCACCAACGACACTTCGCAGGCTCTGCTCAGTGGTTTCCATGTTCCTTTGCATGGTTTCATTTTGCCCTTCGCAACTCACTTGGTTTCATACCAGTTATCGCTGATCCCGACCTCAGTGGCCAGCGGCACCTCCAGCGTCACCACGTTTTCCATCACTTCACGGGTCAGCGCGGCGACTTCCTCGGCCTTTTCCTGGGGCGATTCGATCAGCAGTTCGTCATGAACCTGGAGCAGCATCCGGGCACCCAGTGCGTCTAGACGCGGTTCTAGGGCCACCATCGCCATTTTCATGATGTCGGCGGCGGTGCCCTGAATCGGCATGTTGTAGGCGAGGCGCTCGCCGGCTTCGCGCAGGTTGCGGTTCCGGGCCGTCAGCTCCGGCACGTAGCGGCGGCGGCCATACAGCGTTTCTACGTAGCCGTGCTGCCGCCCGAACTCCAGCGTCCCGTCAATGTATTCCTGAATCCCCGGATAGATCCCGAAGTAGTTCTCGATAAATCCGGCGGCCTCAGCGTAAGGAATGCCCAGCTCATTGCTAAGGCGGTGGGCGCTCATGCCGTACAGCACGCCGAAATTCACCGTCTTGGCGGCGCGGCGTTGATTGGCGTCAACGGTGGCCTCATCCAGCCCCAGCACCTGCGCGGCGGTGCGGCGGTGAATGTCGGCCCCATCTCGGAAAGCCTGCTGCATCGGGGCGTCCCCGGCGATATGGGCCATCAACCGCAGTTCGAGTTGCGAGTAGTCGGCGGCGACCAGGCAATACCCATCATCCGCGACGAAGCCCTTACGAATCTGGCGGCCCTCCTCCGAGCGAATCGGAATGTTCTGGAGGTTGGGGTTGAGGCTGCTCAGGCGCCCGGTCGCCACTGCCGTCTGGGCGAAAGTGGTGTGCAGCCGCCCGGTGGTGGGATTGACCAGGCGTGGGAGGGGGTCCAGGTAAGTGCCGCGCAGCTTTTCCAACTCGCGGTATTCCAGCAGCAGCGGGATGATAGGGTGTTCGTCGCGCAGCGGTTCGAGGGCGCTAACCGCAGTAGACCGCTTACCGGTCAGCTTGGTCTTCTTGCCGCTGGCCAGGCCCAGTTCGTCGTACAGCACGGCTTCCAGCTGGTCACGGCTGCGAATGCTAAACTCACGCCCCGCCAACTCATGAATCTGCCCTTCCAGCCGCTGAATCCGCTCCGCGATCGCCAGCGAGAGGCCGGTGAGATACTCGCTGTCCAGACGTACACCCCGCGCTTCCATGCGTGCCAGGACGCCGCTCAATGGCTTTTCCACTTCGCCGTACAGCTTGCGTCTGGGTTCATCCAGTTGCTCAGGCAGCACTTCCAGCAGTCGGGCCGTGATCCCGGCGCGCATGCCTGCGTCGTCGGGCCATTCGGTGTTCAGGTAGCGCTGAGCCACCGTCGGCATGGCGGTGTTGGCCGGGTCCAGCAAGTAGGCCATCAGCAGCGGATCGTCACCGGGGGCGACCTCTTTGCCGCGCACGGCCAGCCAGGCGGCCAGCGCCTTGGCTCCGGCGGCGTCCAGTTCATGCCCCTGAATCGCCCCGGTCAGAACGTCAAGGTCCGCCAGCGGCTGCGGTTCCTTGGCCTTGCCCCGCTTCTTCGGGGCCTGTGCGGTTTCCAGCTCGAACAGGTTGGGGGCTGCTTCCAGCTCCGGCACGGCGCGGGCCGTATCGCCGTCCAACCAGGCCGCGCCGCGCAGCTCGGCGGTCAGGTCGTCCTCGCGGCTTAGGCGGTAACCCCACACGGCCTCGCGCTGGGGTGCTTGCCAAGTGCCGGACTGTGGCGCAGTGAATCTCGCCACTTGCACCTCAGCCGCTGGTGCAGGAGCCCTTTCCATTTCCCCGGCCAGCAGCCGCCCGATGTCGGTTCGCAGCGAGTCCAGTTCCAGTTCTTCCAGCAGTTCGTTCAGCCGCGCCGGGTCGCCTACGCCGCGCCCAGCCCGCAGTTCACAGTCCAGCTCCAGGTCACAGACCATCTGCGACAGCTCACGGCTGAACAGCACCGCTTCCTCGCTCTCCACCAGTTTTTTCTGCGTGCCGACGGGTTTCAGCTCGCCGGCTTTGGCGGCGGCCAGGGCCGCGTCCAGCGTGCCGTACTCCTGCAAAATCTTGGTGGCCGTCTTGGGGCCGATGCCTTTGGCGCCCGGAATATTGTCGCTGGCGTCCCCAGTCAGCGCCCGGAAGTCCACCCACTGGTCTACCGTCACGCCGTATTTGTCCAGCACGTCCTGCGGCCCAAACAGCGAGTTGTCGTTTTTGATGACGCGTACATCGTCCGCCAGCAGTTGATAAGCGTCGCGGTCCGAAGTCAGGATGCGGACCTGCATTCCCTCGGCCCGTCCGCGCTGGGTCAGTGTGCCGATCACATCATCTGCCTCGTAGCCACCAACTTCCAGCCGGGGCCAGCCCAGGGCGTCCACCAGTTGACGGATGCGGTTGATCTGCGGGGGCAAGTCGCTGGGAGTCTCGGCGCGGCCCGACTTGTAGTCCTCGTACTGCTCATGCCGGAAAGTTTTGACTGGTGGATCAAAGACCACCACCAGCTGATTGCCCTTTTGCCGGGCCAGCCGCAGCGCTTGACGCAAAAATCCGACGATGGCATGGGTACTTTCGCCGCGCGAGTTGCTCAGGGGCGGCAGGGCAAAATATGAGCGGTAGGCCAGCGCGTGACCGTCAATCAGCACCAGCGTGTCAGGCTGCGAGGCGGAATTGGATGAAGACATGCGGCCAGTCTACAGAGCCAGGCGGCGCAGAACCGTCAGGCACACAGGGCTTGTGGCGGCTACCAGCGCACGTTCAGGCTGATGGTGCCCTCCAAACGGTCTGGGGGGGTGTATCCCAGATTGATTCCAGCGCTGAAGGCTGGCTCGCGTAAGCCTGTCCAGGTAGATGACACCGAGTAGCCCAGACTGGTTTTCTGGGTGAGTGGGCTGAAGGTCAGCGAGGCGCTCTGATTGACGCTCTTGGGTGAAAAAACGGTATACGGGGCCTGCGCGATGCGCTCGCCTGCGGCGTTCAGGATGTCTATCACACCGTTATGCGCCGTCATGGCCAGAAAGCTGACCGATTGCAGGGTATAGGGAGTGAGGCTGACCTGCCCGTCTTTGGGTCCTCGGAAGACCAGCCGGGGGTCGCTAGGCCGCAGGTAGACTTCGGTGGCGACTTCGCTCAGCAGTGTGAAGGTGAGCGGGGCCGTGGTGTAACCGGGAGCCACTGCAGCCTCAAGGCGGGCGGGCTGCACCAGCACCTGCCGGGCCAATTCAGTGGGCACAGGTGTCGCCGTGGTGGGACGAATACTGACGGCTGGCATGACCAGGTTGCCCTGCGCCTGCCCTGAACCCAGCAGCGCCAGCAGGCTGAAGCTGGCGGCGGTCAAAACAGTAGTTTTCATGCTTGCCTCCCAAACAAAAGAAGATGCGCCATGAAACGCATCTTCTGAATAAGCACGGGCAATGTGCCTCCAGGTCGCTCGGTGGTCTAGAAGCTGCTGTTCTCGGTGCTGGTGTTGTCGGCGGCAGCCACAGCCGTGACATCAAACATCACGCTGACGGTCTGGCCTGCCTGGGCAGCCTCCGTGCTGGCATCGAAGCTCAGGGTGAAGGTCAGGGTGGTGGTTTGTCCGGCGGGTAGGGTGGCCTGGGCGCTCACAGCCTGCACCGTCAGGTGGCTGGCGCCCGTCCCGGTAGGAGCAGCCGCCACGGCACTCACATCAATGGCCCGGTCCGTGGTGTTGGTCACGGGAATGGACACCGTAAAGCTGTTGCCGGGGCGAACCTGCTCGGCGCTCAGGGTCAGCTCGGTGCTGGGAATGCTGAAGCTCACGGCCTGAGCGTAGGTTCCCTGGGCACTCAGGCTCAGGGCGGCATGGTCATAATCCGTCTGGGTGCTGTCCACGGCCAGGGCAGAGGTCAGGGCGGCGAACAGGATCACGAAAGCAGTTTTTTTGAACATCACGACTCCTGAAAAGCGCAGCACAGGCCGAATCTGGCCGGTGCAGAAGAATGAAAAGCCGGTCGCACCACTGGCTCCTCCCGTCCGAGGTGCCCGCATTACAGGACGGGGATCAAAGCTTCCCTTCACAGAAGTGTGCGAAGTTGGACTCACAGTAATCAGATGGTTCGGACAGCGGTATGACACGGTGAATTTGGGTCCTCAGCCGCTGACTTCATGTGCCTGAGCTGTGGCAGAGATGAGTAAGGAAGCCACGGCAGACGAGCGTGGCGATCATCTCATTGCCACGCTCGTCTGCCGACACTGCTCGGTCTTTTCTTGCCGCTCTGACCCCTGGGACAGAGGGTTTAGAGCGGCTGTTCCTCACCGCTGCTTTCGCGGCGTACCGTGACACTGGGAACGCTGAACGGCTGGGAAGAAGGCTGGTCCTGAGGTGCAGGAACACCGCCGCTGGGTGCCTCGCCGCTGCCCCGCAGCAGGCCCAGCAGGCTCACGCCGGTGGCCGTCTCGACCTGCTCTACCAGCCCGATGACGTTACGGGGCAGGGTCTGCATGGCGCTCTGGGTGGCCTGACCACTTCCGGAATCAATCACGGTGATCTTGCCGATGTCCACCGCTTTCACGCTCTCGGCGAAGGTGTCCACAATCGAGGGAAGCATGTTCAGCACGTAGGCCCGCTCGGCGTCGGGGCCGGCATCGGCAAAGGCGGCGACAATCTGCCGCACCGCCTCGGCGCGGGCGCGGCCTTCTTCGACGATGGGTGCCGCCTCCGCCTGGGCCTTGAGCATCTCGGCCTCGCGGCGGGCGCGGGCCGGGGCCACGATGTCGGCTTCCAGCCGCTTCTGGTTGAGGATGATGCGCTCTTGCTCCAGCTGCTGCTCGGCCGTGACCTTGGCCCGCTCGGCCGACACCTGCGCCTCGTTCTCGCGGGCGGCCGACTGCGCTTCCAGCTCGGCGCGGCGAATCCGCAGCTCGGTCTGCCGCTCCAAAATCGCCTGCTCGGAAATGGTCTGCGCGATGGTGGCCCGCTGCTTGGCCTGCGCTTCCACTTCGCTGGCCTCGGCGTTGCGGGTGGCCTCGGCGATACGGGCCTCCTTCAGCACCTCGGCGGTCTGGCGGCGCCCGATGGAGTCCAGGTAGCCGCTCTCGTCGGTCACGTTCTGAATCTTGAGGGTGTCAAGCTTGATGCCCAGGCTGTTCAGGTCATGCTCGGCCTCTTCCATCAGCGCCTCAGCGAAGCGCAGGCGGTCCTCGTTGATCTCCTCAGGCGTCAGGGTGGCGACCACACCGCGCAGGTTGCCTTCCAACGTGTCGCGGACAATGCCGGTCAGCTGATCACGCGGCACGTCCAAAAAGCGCTCAATCGCATTGCTCAGAAACGGCTCGTGGGCGTTGACCTTGACGTTGGCCACCGCGTGAATTCGCAGCGGAATGCCGCCCTTGGAGTAGGCGTTTTCGATGCTCAGGTCCAGTGGGATGGTGGTGAGGTCCATCCAGCTGGCCTTTTCCAGCACCGGAATGCGGAAGGCCCGCCCACCGCGAATGACCCGGTAGCCGACCCGGTCTCCGGAAGCGGTGGCGCGGCTTTTGCCCGAAATGACCAGCACTCGGTTGGGTGGCACCACGATCAGCATGGATTGGATCAGGATCAGCAAGAAAACAAGGGCAATCAGGAACATGCCGCCGACAATCAGAGTAGGAACCATAAAAAAACCTCCTGGGAAGCGAGTAGGCGAGTGGACAAACGGCTGACGCGGTTAGAGGTCCAGGCCACCACCCCAAGCCTGCACTTCCAGTACGCCGCTTTCTTCGGCCGTGACGATCACGGTTTGTCCAGCGCCGAGGGTCTGGTCACTGCGGGCGGTCAGTTGCTCGGTCTGGGCGCCCAGTTCCAGCGACACGCGCCCCAGCTTGCCGGGAGCAATGGGAATGATGACCTGTCCGACCCGGCCTACCAGTGTGGCAGCCTCGAACGAGACATTGCCCCGACTGCGGGCCAGGCGGAAGGTGGCCGCCGTCAGCACGCCCGCCAGCAGGCCACTGACCAGCGCGGTCAGCAGTTGCGCTAAGCCCTCCAACCCCAGCAGGCGACCAACGACCCCAGCCAGCCCGAAAAAAGCGGCAAATGCCACCAGCGCCCGCATGGAAAACCAGGACGCCAGATCGCCCGTCTCGGTATGGCCGGGGTCGGCAGAATCCAGGCCGCTCCCGCCGCCCATATCCAGGTCGGTATCGTGTCCGCCAAGCAGTGAGAGCAGCAGCAGGCCGCCTCCCACAATCAGCGCAAGAAGATAAAAGTCCACTTGTGTCCTCCTGCTTAGAGGTACGCGGTGGGTGGGGAAGAAGTTCCCCGTCACGTAGGACTGGCGCCATGTCCTGTCTTTTGGGCGAGTAGACCTATCGGGCTCTGCACGGGAAAACGGCTTTAGGGCATCAGCCGCTCTAGCGTCCAGCCGTCCCCAGCGCGGACATACACCAGGCGGTCATGCATCCGGTTGGGGCGGCCTTGCCAGAACTCCCAGCGCTCCGGAATCAGGCGGTAGCCACCCCAGAAGTCGGGGCGCGGCACATCCTGGCCCCCAAATTGTTCATGGAGCGCGGCAAAGCGGCCTTCCAGCACCTCACGGCTTTCTACCGGGCCACTCTGTGGCGCAGAGACATGTGCAGCCAACTGGCTGTCTCGGGGGCGCAAGTGAAAGTAACGGGTGCTTTCTTGTGGGTCCAGCGGCTCGACCCGTCCGCGTACCCGCACCTGCTGCTCTAGCACATCCCAGTAAAACAGCATCTCGGCGCGGGGGTTCTGAGACAGCGCCCGGCCTTTTTCCGAGTCGTAGTTGGTGTAAAAGCTGGGGCATCCCTCGGCGTCCACTCCTCGCAGCAGCAATGTTCTTACGCTGGGTTGGCCCTCGGCATCGGCAGTGGCCAGGGCAAAGGCATAAGGTTCGTCCAATCTCTCATGGGCCAGGGCTGCCGCCAGCCAGTCGCTGAATTGGGCGGCAGGGTCGGCGTGCATGGCCCCTTTGCTCAGGGCAGCGCGGGTGTAGGACAGGCGCAGCGAGGTGAGGTCGGTCATGGTCCGAGTCTAGCCGTTAGCTCGGCTGGCACTGCGGGCAGTGATGGGTGCCCCGCTGGCCCAGGACAGTTTTCTCAATGGGTGTGCCGCAGCGGGGGCAGGGTTGTCCGCCTCGCCCGTAAGCCGCGTGCTGTAGCTGAAAGCCGCCCCAGTCGCCGTCATGCTGACGGTAATTGCCCGTGCCGCCGCCCAACGAACTGCCGCCCAGGTTCACGGCTTCTTCCATCACCTCGCGGATGGCCGTGTGTAGCTGCGCTGCTTGCTCGGCACTTAATCGCGTCTGCGCCGGGTGGATCTGGGCACGCCACAGTGCTTCATCGGCGTAGATGTTGCCCACACCTGCTACTGGCTTCTGGCTCAGCAACCAGGGTTTGACGGCTCCGGCCTTGGCGGCGGCTTCGGCAAACGGCTCCAGCGCAAAGTCGTCTTCTAGCGGCTCAGGGCCCATTGCTGCCAGGGTGGGCAGCGCTGCGTAGTCGCCTACCCGCACCACTCGCACTTTTCCGAAACGCCTGGGATCATGGAAATGCAGCGCGCCGTCATTTAGCCGTAAGGTGAGGCGGGTATGTTGTGTCTCTTCCAGCCGGAAGCCCCCGGTCATGCCCAGATGCACGATCAGCTCGTAATCGGCAGGCCCGCCAGCCTGGTCGGCCAGTGGCAAAATCAGGTATTTGCCCCGTCGCTGCACTTCGCTAATGATCCGGCCGTGGGCCAATTCAGTGTCCGGGTATTTGTCCGGGCTGAAATGCTCAATCTCTAGCACGGTGCGGCCTGTGACCAGCGGTGCGATCTTTCGGCGGGTGGTTTCGACTTCGGGCAGCTCGGGCATGGGCTCATGCTAGTGCCGCCGAAGCAGGAGGATTGCGTTCCTCAGCCCGAAGGCCAGGTGCAACAGCAACCGTTACGACATGATGACCAGCCCAGAATTTGTTTCAATCCTCACCCAGCCCGAAGGCCAGGTGCAACACCGACGCCGAACTGGCACAGCGCCGCGCCGAGCTGGTTTCAATCCTCACCCAGCCCGAAGGCCAGGTGCAACTGAGGTCTCCAGCGCTAATCAGGTCGGAGATGTCCAGTTTCAATCCTCACCCAGCCCGAAGGCCAGGTGCAACCCGATATATAACCGGGTGCATCTTGAGCATTACGTGTTTCAATCCTCACCCAGCCCGAAGGCCAGGTGCAACCCGAACGCCTGAGCCGTGAGCGGAAGCAAAGCGTTTCAATCCTCACCCAGCCCGAAGGCCAGGTGCAACACCGTGATCTGGCTGCGGGTCGGGTGTCCCAAGCTGTTTCAATCCTCACCCAGCCCGAAGGCCAGGTGCAACTTAAATCTCTCGGCCTTTCTGATGGTGATGAGGTTGTTTCAATCCTCACCCAGCCCGAAGGCCAGGTGCAACGGTCATTCTATCAATGCCGTGCTGCAGGCGTGGAATCACCCGATTTGCGCGAGCCCTATTGTGAATTGACTTTGGCCAGATGACGCCATTGCTCTTGCGTTAGCGGATGGCGTGCCAGTGGGACAATTCGGGTTGCGCGAAAGGGGTGGGGTTGTGCCGTGTACTGCAGGTTCGCGCAGAAACCATTACGCCTTCTCGCCCAAGCGCCGCTCATTCCCGCCCGTCAGCCGCCTGATATTGTCGCGGTGTTGCCAGATCAGCAGCGAAGCCAGAAAAGCCAGTGCGGCGGTGGCATACCAGGGTGGGGGCAGCTGCACCAGATAGCTGAAACCCAGCAGCGCCAGTACCGCTGCCGCTCCGATGATGCTGCCGGCACTCACAAAGCGGGTCAGCCACATGGTAAAGATAGCCAGGACGAAGGCAAAGATGCCGATGGCAGGGGAGAGCGCTGCAACGGTGCCGAAGGAGGTGGCTACGCCCTTGCCACCCCGCCCGCTCAGAAAGACGCTGAAGTTATGCCCGATGACGGCCAGCACCCCGCACAGCGCCACCCAGGCCGGGTCCAGACCCATCAGGCGCGCCAGCATGACGGCCAGCACTCCTTTGAGAATATCGAACGCCGCCACGAACGCCGCCGGACCTTTGCCCAGTGAGCGCAGGACATTGGTTGCCCCACTGTTTCCGCTGCCGACTGTACGGATGTCTACCCCACGCGAGCGGGCCACCCACGCCGCAGCGGGGATGGCACCGAGGAGATAGGACAGCACGGCCACAGCCAAGTTGAGCAGGATCACGGGCCATATTTTAGCTGGCTTGGGAAGGGATGACCCAAATGTCTGCTGATAGGCCGAGTAAAATGCAGACCATGAGAGTTGCCGTACTGGCCGATATTCACGGCAACCTATCTGCTTTGAGGGCCACCCTGGCCGATCTTCGCAGGCGTGATGTAGACCGCATCATCGTGAATGGCGATCTGGTCAACCGTGGTCCGGATTCAGCAGCAGTGATGCATGAATTGCTGGCGCTGGACGGTGTGACCTTCATCTTGGGTAACCATGATGATTTGCTGCGGCTGTGGCAGGAGCGCTCTGACAATCTGCCGTCCGACTGGTTCACTGATCCCTTCTGGGAAGCCACCGCCTGGAATGCTGAGCAGCTGGACCGCGGGGGCTTGCTGTATGTGCCACAGGACTGGGCACTCACCGAAACCCTGCATGCACCGGGTCTGCCAGATGTGCAGGTCGCCCACGGTACGCCCGACAACTACCGTGAGGGCGTCAGCGACCGCACCTCGGCGGAGCGCTTGCGCGAGGTGGCTGGTCTGCATGGCGTGATTGTGGGGTCGCACATTCACCGGCCTGTCATTCACCGCAGTGGCGACACGCTGGTGCTAAATACTGGCGGTGTGGGCGTATCGTCTGACGGGGACCCCAGAGCGGCCTATCTGTTGTTGACCGCGACGCCCCAGGGCTGGCAGCCAGAAATTATCCGGGTGGACTATGACCGGGCACTCAGCCTGCGCCGCTTCTCTGAGTCCGGCTACCTGGCTACGGGCCTAAGTGCCGAGGTATTCCGGCAGGAGCTGCTGACCTCGCGCAGCCTCTACACTCCCTACTGGGCCTGGACCGAAGCGCAGAAGCTGCCTAGGACTGACGACACCTGGAACCGTTTTATAGTCCAGCACTCATAAACGCTTGAGCTTTGGCGGTGCAGTACGCGTAATCTGGCATGCTGAATCTATGAGCAACGATCTGACCCGCGAGCAGGCCATCCAGAAGGTGGCCGAGCTGATCCGAGGCATCAAATTCTGCATGCTGGTGACCCAGACCGACGAGGGCCACTTGCACAGCCGCCCTGTCACCACTCAGGACCAGGAATTTGACGGCGACTTGTGGTTTATCGGGGGCAAAGACTCCGAGTGGGTGCAGGACATTTCCAAGCGTGAGCAGATTAACCTGGCGTACAGCCAGCCGGACGGCCAGAACTATGTCAGCATCACCGGGCGTGCCAGTCTGGTCGAAGACCGCACCAAGCTGGAAGAAGTCTGGAGCGACTTTTACAAGGCTTATTTCCCTGAAGGCATTGATGACCCCAACGTCCAGCTGGTCCGCGTGGAAACGCACGGCGCCGAGTTGTGGGAGAGCAGTGGCAAGCTGGCTTCGGCTTTCCAGACGGCCAAAGGTCTGCTGACCGGGAACCAGGCAGATATGGGAACCAACCAGTCGGTAGCTCTGGAATAGGTTTATCAACGAACGGGGCGCGGGGAATGAAAATGACATGTTCCCCGCGCCCCGTTTATGATTTGCAGCCAATTACGATGGCTGAACCGTCACCATCTTGTCCGGTACGGGTGAGCTCAGCACGATACTGGTATCGCACTGTACGCCCATGTCTACCAGCTCCATGACCAGGCTGTTCAGCTCCTCAATGGTCGGCACAGCAATCTTCATCAGGGCAGCGAAACGTCCAGTGACGTGGTGGCATTCCAGCACGGCTGGATGCTCCTTGGCCCAGGTATCTAGGGCGCTGAATTTCTCGCCGGTATCGAACACACCCACAAAGGCCACTACGCCGTAGCCCAAGGCACTCAGAGAGACCACTGCGCCGTAAGAGCGAATCACTCCAGCATCTTCTAGGCGGCTGAGGCGGTCCGATACCGTAGGTGCGGAGACACCTAGGCGGCGGCCCAGTTCGCGGATGCTCAGGCGGGCATCACGTTGCAGGGCGTCCACCAGCTGAAGGTCCAGCTGATCGAGGCGTGTGGGGGCGGGGGTAGATTTGCGCTTATTGGATGTGGCAGGTTCGTTGTTCTTCATGGAGCCTCGGTGGGGGGAAGGAGAGCAAAAGTGGTTGAGCGACTCAGCACTAAAAAAGACGGCCGGTCAAAGCTGCGGCCCGGCAGGCCCGGAGGATAGCAGGGACCACAGGAGGGCGAGAAGGATCAAACGCCCTGCCGCCGCTCTGGACTTGCGCCATCATACTCCGGTGATTGGCATTTGTCAGCTGATTTGACCCAATGACTGGTAACTGCCTAGGGAATGACTGTCATAGGGGAAATTTGACAATTCTGATGGTGCAGGGCCGTCTGGTGGCGATCCATTACACTGGCACGGTGTCTGCTGCTCTCGTCCAAGCCCTGAACACCTACCGCGGCGTGCCAGCCGTGGTGGGAGTATCGGGTGGGGCCGACAGTGTGGCGCTCCTGCACGGCTTGCTGGAAGTCGGAGCGTTTCCGGTGGTGGCCCATTTCGACCACGCACTGCGGCCCGATTCGGCGGAGGATGCCAGCTGGGTGGCCGCTCTGGCCGGGGAGCTGGGCTTGCCCTTCGTTACGGCGCGCGTGGATGTGCGGGCAGTGGCTCGGCGCCGGGGTTGGAACATTGAAGATGCGGCGCGCCGACTCCGCTATGACTTTCTGACCAGGGCGGCCCGTGACCGGAAGATCAGCCATGTCCTGACCGCGCACACCCGCCGCGATCAGGCTGAAACAGTCCTCATGCGACTGCTGCGTGGTGAAGCCGTCCTGACGGGGATTGCCGAGCGCTGGGGCCAGGTGGAACGTCCTCTCTTGGCGGTGTCCAGAACTGAAGTAGAAGGCTATTTACAGGCGCTGGGCCAGACCTGGCGCGAAGACCCCACCAACCAGGATACGGACCTGACCCGCGTATGGGTGCGGCTGGTCCTGATGCCACTGTTGCTCGAAAGATTCGGCCTGGCCGAGCAGCACTTGGCGAAGCTGGCGTGTCGGGCCAATGAGGATGAAGCTGTGTTGCAAGGGCTGGCCGAATCTTTGCAGCCGCATACCCCCCTGGTCGGTCAGCCTAGGGCTGTCCTAAGACGCTGGCTGAGGATGACCCTCAAGGGAGCGGGACTGCGCTTTCACGCCGATCAGCTGGACCAACTGGCCAAGGCAATTTCACAAGGACAGACGACTCATCTGGATCTGCCAGGGGCACAGCCTGTCAGCGTGACTGGCAGCCAGCTGATCTTGCCCGGCCAGGTGGGGCCACCGGTTGCGCCGAACTTCGATTCTCCACCAGCCTGGGTTTTGCGAACAGCCAGTGCAGGCGACTGGATCAGGCAGCCGGGTGGACGCCGCAAGCTGAGTGACGTGTTGGCTGAGCGGCGCGTCCCTAGGCAGTGGCGCAGTCAGGTTCCAGTCTTGGCTGATCCAGGGCAGCCACAACAGGTCCAGTGGATTGGGCTGGACCCGCCCATCTGGGCGCTGGGGGCACGGCAACACACCAGTTGGTCTGACCCCCTTTGGGAGGGGATGTCCGCCGCGCTGGTGTGTGCCCATTCAGCCGCCGCGGCCCAGGAGGCCCCGGTCGGTGCTGTGGTGCTGGATAGTTCAGGTCAGCTCATCGGTGAGGGACGCAACCGCAGCCGTGAGCTGGGGGACATGACGCGTCACGCTGAGCTTGAGGCCCTCCGGGCAGCGGCGCAGCAACTCGGCCAACCCTATCTGACGGACTGCACCCTGGTTGTCACCTTGGAGCCTTGCCCGATGTGTCTGGGCGCAGCTCTAGAGGCGCGGGTGGGCCGCATCGTGTACGGCGCAGCCAATCCCAAGGCTGGAGCATTGGGCGGGGTCAGCGATCTCTTGAGGACTCACTGGGGACATCAGCCTGAGGTGCGTGCAGGCTACCGTGCAGGTGAATGTGCTGCACTTTTACGTCGGACTTTCACAGAATTCCGCCGTAAGAGATGACCTCTGACAGAAGACGGATGATCCTGGCTGTGGCTGGTACGATTTCGCTTTGAGGCTAAAATTCGGTCGCCTGTGCCAACGGAGCAACTTCTCCCTTGTGAAAGCTATCCGGAAAATGGGCGCGGAGCCCGGCAGCGTCTATGTCTACTCGCTCTCCTGCGGAGCTGTGCCAGCCTCCTCACATCAAATCGTGGAGGCGAGTCTGTTTCTATGGGTCTGTAACCAAGGAAACAGCGGCGGAGGATTCTCTCGCCGCTGTTTGCGAACAAAACTTAAGGGGTGTGACTCTACCGCTTAGCGGTTCTCACCGAGGACGAAGCTACCGCTGCCGGAGTAGGCGTTGACGATCCAGCGGTAGTAGCCGCTTGTGGCGTTGTAGGAGACACGCTCCGGGTTGGCAACGCCGTCGGCCTGGGCGACGTAAGCCCAGTTGCTGCCGTTCCACTTCTGGAGGTACAGATCAAAGTCAGCGCTAGCTGGGAACTTCAGCTC
This sequence comes from Deinococcus radiophilus, assembly GCF_020889625.1. Lineage (GTDB taxonomy): Bacteria > Deinococcota > Deinococci > Deinococcales > Deinococcaceae > Deinococcus > Deinococcus radiophilus. The sequence continues at coordinate 904,532 of NZ_CP086380.1, read as the reverse complement.
GCCAGTGATGGTGCCGCCAGCATACTGGTAGTATTGGGTGACTTGGTTCTGACCGCTGGACAGGGTGCCTTCGTAGGCGTAGTCATAGGTGGGCGGGGTAGTAGGCGACTGGGGCTGCACGCCGGTCTGCTGGGTGATCCAGGGCTGGTACTCGCCGACGCGGGCAAAGACCATCGGGCCGTTCAGGCAGTACTGAGGGGTGCCCCAGCTCACGGCACCGAACACATAGAAGCGTCCGCTGTGCTGGCTGGCGAAGGGGCCACCGGAGTCGCCGTGGCAGCCGGTCTGACGCTGCGAGTTCACCTGAGCACAGAGCATGCCGCTGGTGATGTTTTGCTTCAGAGCGGTCTGGCACACACTGTTGGCTGCCACGGGCAGCACGGCTTCACGGAGGACGGTTGAAGCGGAGCTGCTGTCGCCGCTGCGGGTCATGCCCCAGCCGCTGATGATATGGCTGGTGCCGGGCGCGGCGGCGGTAGCGGCAAACTGCAGGGTGGGTAGCGCGGCCGCGCTGACGGTGCTGGTGAACTGCATCGGGCTGCTGAGGCGGATGACGGCCACGTCATAGCCATACTCCACACTGCGGTAGCTGGGGTGCGACACGATGCGGCTGGCGGTGCTGGCCTGACCACCACTGGTGGCAGACAGGCTGCCAGCGCGGACGACCAGTGACGAGGGCGAAGTGCCCTGCACACAGTGTGCAGCAGTCAGAACCCACTCGTTGCTGAGAAGTGTGCCGCCACAGAACTGACGTCCGTTCTGGGTCAGGGCCACCTGGTAGGGGCGCGCGCCCAGAACGCTGGGAGTACCGTTGATGACTTGAGCGTCCAGCTTGGTGTCAGGAGCAGCTTGCTGGTCAGCGCTCATCTGAGGAGCGGGGCGAGCGGTATCGGCACCAGACGCTGCGTCTGGAGTGGCCACCGTTCCGCAGGAAGCCAGTAGCAGAGCAGGGATCAACATCCAGGTCATTTTTTTCATGTTCTTACCTCCAAGGCGAGCGATGCTCTATCCTTCCCCAACCCTCATGTCTCCCATGAGGGCATATTTATGAACTGATCATCGCCGACTGCTGAATGCTAGCGCAAAGAGTAGCCAAAACAATGAAAGTCTTCGGGTTGAGAACTCACACTCCTCACCAATGTAAGAATCTTGTTGGTAAACGACTGCATGTTCATGCAATTGGGGTGCAAGTCCGAAGGTGGGTTTACCTGGGCAAGCTACCAATGACCTCAGATAAGAAGCTGTGACATGGCGTCCATCTTTAAGGCTCTCGAAGGCCTGTGCTGAGATGCATGTGAGAAACCCCGGTCCGGGCCAAATCGGTATCAGGTTCGGGAGGGCACCTGAAATATGAGAAAGAAAAAGGGCTGTCCGAAGATAAAAGACAATTTGATATTTTGCCTGCTTATATGTAATATAAACATCTACAAAAAATGACATAAAAGTAACTTAGATCTCATATTCCTGGCGAGTGTTAAGATTTCCCCGCTACATAACATCGCTCGGTAGAAATTTTATGGCCCTTTATGCCGAATGCTTGAAGGCTCTCCCACCTGTAGGCTGAGTTGAGGGAAGAAGCAGGCTTGCCGTTAAGGGCGCGTACATTTGGCCGCTGTTGGATCAATGTGCTGGGCGGAGAATCAAAAGTAAAACCCGCCACCCTAGGGGCAGCGGGCCTCAGACCATCAATGATCAACTGAACTGTGCCAGTACCCCTTCCAGACGCTCTTTTTGCGCCCCGAAGTCGGTCACACGGCGCTTTTCTTCTTCCACCACTTCGGCAGGGGCGCGGGCCACGAAGCCGGCGTTGTTCAGCTTGCCCTCAGCCTGCTTGATCTGCTTTTCGAACTCGGCCAGGCGCTTGCGCTGCTTGCCCAACCACTCGTCCACATCTACGGTGCCTTCCAGCGGGGCCAGCATTGTTACCCCCTGCTCCACCAGGCTGAGGGTGCGGCCTTCCAGCGCAGGCACCAGGTCCACACGGGCAATCTGGCCCACCACGCGGGCATTGTCCTGGATCACGCTGCTCAAGTCGCCTTCGGCAGCCACACTCAGGCGGTCCTGCGGCGACAGCCCCAGCTCGTTCTTGAGGCTGCGGGCCGCACTCACGGCAGCGCGCAGGGCGTCAAAGGCGCGGGTGGCTTCGGCGTCGTGCAGCGCTGGGTCTGGCTTGGGCCATGCCGTCAGCGCAATCTGGCCCCCGTAACCCAGCGCCTCATACAGCTCGGAGGTGATAAACGGCATGAAAGGATGCAGCAGCCCCAGAATCTGTGCCAGCACGGCTTTCAGCACCCGGCCCGTCTGCACGTCGCCTGCGTCCAGCGCGGGCTTGCTGGCCTCGATGTACCAATCGCAGAACTCGTCCCAGGCGAAGGAGTACAGCGTACGGATCGCCGCGCCGATGTCGAACTCGTCCAGTTGCGCGGCGGCTTCGGCGCTCACCGCGTTCAGGCGGCTGATGATCCAGCGGTCCGCCAGGCCCAGGTCACGGCTTCCCTTGAGGTCACGCAGGGCCTGGGCAGGGTCTTCTTGCGGCAGCTCCACGCCTTCGAGGCGCATCAGCGCAAAGCGTGTGGCATTCCACAGCTTGTTGGCGAAGTTGCGCCCCTGCTCGAAGCGGCGGTCGTCGTGCCGAATGTCCTGTCCGCCGGTAGACAGGAACGCGAAGGCGAAGCGGCAAGCGTCCACCCCATACTGGTCAAACAGGTCCAACGGATCAATGCCGTTGCCCTTGCTCTTGGACATTTTCTGGCCTTTTTCGTCCAGGTATAGTCCGTGCAGCATGATGTGGCGGAACGGCGCCTGCCCAGTGTGCTCGTAGCCGGCCATCTGCATGCGCGCCACCCAGAAAAACAGGATGTCGTAGCCCGTGACCAGCACCGAGGTCGGGTAGAACTTGCGGTAATCGGCACTGTCGGTGTCCGGCCAGCCCAGCGTGGAAAAAGGCCACAGGTTGCTGGAAAACCAGGTATCGAACACATCTGGGTCACGGCGCAGATTCAGATGAGCGTAGCGGGGGTCCTGATCACAGTCCAGGTCAGGGTTCTCCTTGTCGGGCACATAGATGTTGCCCGCGTCGTCGTACCATGCCGGAATCTGATGGCCCCACCACAGCTGCCGTGAGATGTTCCAGTCGCGGATGTTCTCCAGCCAGTCACGGTTGATCTTTTCATGGCGGGCAGGGGTCAGGCTCATGTCACCGTCGTCCAGGCTCTTTATGACCCGCTCGGCCAGCGGCTTCACGTTCACGAACCACTGCTCGGAGATGATCGGCTCGACCGGAACTTTGGTCCGTTCGCTGAGGCCGATGGCGACCTTATGGTCTTTTTCTTCCAGCAGATCGCCGGATTCACGCAGGGCCTTGACCACCGCCTTGCGCCCCTCGAAGCGCTCCTGGCCCCGGAACTCCTCGGGGACCAGCTCGGAGGCCAGATGGCCGCTGGTGTCAATCACGCTGGGTCGGCCCAGGCCGTGACGTTCGCCCACCTCAAAGTCGGTGGGATCGTGTGCCGGGGTGATTTTCAGTGCGCCTACACCGAACTCCATTTCCACCGCTTCGTCGGCAATGATGGGAATCCAGCGGTCGGTCAGCGGGATGCGGGCCTCAGCGCCATGCAGCTGCCCAAAGCGCTCGTCCTCGGGATGCACCGCAATCGCCTGATCCGCAAAGATGGTTTCAGGGCGCACGGTGGCAATCCGGATTTCGCCGGCTTCACCGTTGCTGGCCTGGGCATTGGCGTCACGCAGTTCATAGCGCAGGGTATACATCTTGCCCTGACGCTCCTCGCGGTCGATTTCCAGCTCAGATAAGGTGGTCTGGCTGACGGGGTCCCAGTTGACCATCCGCTCACCCCGGTAGGCCAGGCCGTCGTGGTACAGGTCCACGAACTGCTTACGGACGGCGCGGGACAGCCCCTCATCCATCGTGAAGCGTTCGCGGGTCCAGTCCGCGCTGGCGCCCAGGCGGGTCAGCTGGTGCAGAATCTGACCGCCGCTTTCCTCTTTCCACTCCCAGACCTTGTCCAAGAACTGTTCACGTCCCAGGGTGTGACGGTCGGTGCCCTGCTCTTTCAGCCGGCGCTCCACGACCACCTGCGTGCTGATCCCGGCGTGGTCGGTGCCGGGTAGGTACAGCGCCTCGAAACCCTGTAGGCGTTTGTAGCGCACCAGGGTGTCAATCAGCGTGTTGTCCAGCGCGTGGCCCAGGTGCAGGCTGCCGGTGACATTGGGCGGAGGGATGACTACCGTAAAAGGCGGTTTATCACTGTGGGCGTCGGCGCGAAAGGGCTCGTTGCGCCAGCGCTCGGCCCAGCGCGGCTCAACGGTACTGGGGTCGAACTGGGCGGGCAAGGTGGTTGGGTTGGTCATAGGTTCTCCTGATGGGATGTCATATGTCGAATAAGAAAAGGCATGGCGGCGTCCATCTCCCAGTCCAGGCCCGGCGCGGTCACGTCGGCCCAGCGAAAGGCGAACAGGTGGCCGTCGGCGTGGTGCTGCCAGTTGTCCGGCGTATCTGTCGGGGCGGCAAAGGCGTAAGCATGACAGACCTGGCGGGTGAAGCGGTGCGGCAATTGGGCTTCCCAGAGGTAGCAGCACAGCAAGTGTGGCTCGCTCAGCCGCAACCCTGATTCCTCCCACAGCTCGCGTAGGGCGGCGTCGGCGGGAGGCTCACCCGGTTCCACGCCGCCTGCTGGGAGCTGCACGCCTGCGCCATCATCCGGGATATGGTCAAAGACCAGCAGGTCTGCACCGCCACGTACCACCAGACAAACTGCTTTTTCACGCAGACTGCGTGCAGCGGCGTCGGCTCGGGCCTGGGCCTGATTGGGGTAGGGGGTGATCATCGCCGCACCGACGCTTTATTTGGATATGACATACGCCCGTCCTTTCCGGCCCCTGCTAGGCCATCTGCGGACGAGAGCTGAACAGATCCCGCGGTACCACCGCTGTTCCCCCAGGCGGGGGCACTCATCATGCGCGGTATCGGGCGCGAACCGGGCGGGTCTAGTGTGGCGTGAGGCCAGTTCTTCCGCCTGCTCAGGGGTGACTTTCGGCTGCGCTGACCCACCGCTCCGGTTTTCAGCCTGGGACCGGAACTCTCTCGTGGGGGCCGTGTGTGCGCCTACTCTCCCCATCACTGCTTGGGCGTGAGTATAGCGCCAGATCTGGCCAGAAGAAGCCCTGTCTGGAAAGCGTCATAGGGAAGCCGTTAGACTGTCAGGCATGATTGCGGGCAATTTCGGTGTGTTTCCCTTCCTGTCGGTGCTGCAAATGCTGATGTCGTCGGGACGCACCGGCCTGCTGGAAGTCCGTGCCGAACTGGGAACTGGACAGCTGTGGCTGCACGCTGGCACCATCGTCCATGCCCAGGTCGGTCAGCTGGAGGGCCAGAGTGCCATGCAGCTGCTGACCACCATTGAAGACGGCACCTTCGAATTCCACAGCGATCAGGCTGCCCCGGAGCAATCACTGTCACTGTCGGGTGATCTGGCACTGCGGCAACTGTTCCAGGATACCGAAGCCTGGAAGCCCCTGCTGGCCGAGTACAGCGACTGGAACCGGGTCTTCCGCTTTGGTGGCGCCTGGACAGACCGCCGCTTGGTCACCCGGCAGCAGTTTCAGGTGCTGCGCGGCGTAGAGCGCGGCCTGACCATCGGGGAGATGATGGATCAAAGCGGGCAGTCCCCCCGGCTGGTCTTGGGGTCCTTGCAGCAATTCCAGCGCGCCGGGCTGATTCAACCCAGTTGACTCAGCCCGTTTGATTCGCAGCGGGTCTGACTCAGGGGTCAGCGCTGCAGCTCGCGTTCCAGCCAGGCCCGCTGACCGCCTTCGGTTTCCAGGATGGGGGTAGCCTGACCCAAGAAACGCTCAGCGGCAGCTTGCGCTTGCTCGGCACTCAGGCCATAGCTCTGAGGGTCTCTCAGCGCGTCACGCAGTACCTCCAGCACGGGTGTATCGGTCACGGTCCGGTCAGGGAACTGCACCGGGACTGTCCAGCGCACCAGCCAGTCCAGCGCGTACAGTGCCGGGTCCAGCGTGCAGGAGCGCGGTGTATCCAGCGGCGGGATGCTGGGCCACGCCACTGGGTTCATTGCACCGCTTCCAGCGTGAAACCGCGCTTGGCTTCGGCCAGCTGAGCAAAGGCCACCTGCGGGTCATGTGGCGGGCAGATGATCGCGCCTTCTTCGAACCATTGCGGCAGGTACTTTTTACGCATTTCCAGGCAGGTCACCGGGTACAGGTCGTAGCCCATGACGTAAGGGTAGGGGACATGGGCCGTGGTGGCGATCAGGTCAGCGGTATACACCAGCGTCTCGCCGCCGGACCGCAACACCACACCCTGCTGTCCCAGATTGTGCCCCGGCAGTGGCAGGACGCTCACGCCCGGCACGATCTCGGCTTCACCGTCTATCTCATCGAACAGACCGGCGTCGGCAATCGGTTCAATGTACGCGGCGATATAGCTGGCTCGGCTGCGTTCATGAGCGTGGCGGGCGTCATGCAACTCCTGTTTCTGAACCACGTAGCGGGCATTCGGAAAGGTGGGGTCGCCAGTCAGGGTCACGTTGCGCCCGGCATGGTCAAAGTGCAGGTGCGTGTTGATCACGATATGAATGTCGTCCGGGCTAAGGCCCACGTCGCTTAAACCCCGGAACACCGTTTCGTCGCGGTCCAGGGCGTACATCGCCTCGAACTTCTCGCCGCCCTGGTCCCAGAAGCCGGTTTCCACCAGGATATTTTTCTCGCCGATCTGAATCAGGAGCGGATTGATGCGGAGCGAGATGCGGTTCAATTCATCGGCAGGGTTCAACTCGTTCCACAGCACCTTGGGAATGGTGCCGAACATCGCGCCGCCGTCCAAGCGGAACTGGGCGTCGGTCAGGGTGGTGACGGTGGCGTCGCCCACCTGCTTTTGGTGTGTCCATGACATAGGGGCAGTGTAGGTCACACCGCCGCCTGTGGGCAAAAAAAACTGGCCCCAAGGAGTGCAGGGCCAGGTCTGAGCTACGTCGCTCAGCTCGGGATTTCGGTGCGCGGCGGGCCGTGTTCCTTGCCCAGCTCGTCGGCGTCCAGTTCGACCTGGGCCGCCGGGTCGTTGTACATGGCCACGTCCAGCACGCCTTCGCGCTTGGCCATGATGGTGCTTACGGCAGCGTCCCCGGTGATGTTCACAGCAGTCCGGGTCATGTCCAGTAGGCGGTCAATCCCGATAATCATGGCGATGCCTTCGACTGGCAGGCCCACCTGGGTCAGGACGGTGGCCAGCATGACCAGGCCCACGCCAGGTACGCCCGCCGTACCGATAGAGGCCAGCACCGCCATCACCACGACGGTTCCCAGCTGCGCCAGGGTTAGGTCGACCCCCATGGTCTGCGCGATGAAAATCACCGCCACGCCCTGCATAATCGCGGTGCCGTCCATGTTGATGGTAGCCCCCAGCGGAATGGTAAAGCTGGAAACCTGGTTGGGGATGCCCAGCGCCTCACGGGCAGTCCGCAGGTTGACCGGAATGGTCGCGTTGGAGCTGGACGTAGAGAAAGCGAACAGCATGGCCGGGCGCATCTTCTGCAGGAAGGTGAGTGGATTCAGGCCAGTAAACAGCTTGAGAATCAGTGGGTAGGTGATGAACAGGTGAATCATCAACACGCCGAAGACAGTCATGAAATAGGCCGCCAGGCTGCCCAGACTCTCCAGGCCCAGTCGGGCGATCACCGAAGCCATCAGTGCGAACACCCCAAGAGGAGCGAACAACATCACGATATTCACCAGCTGCATGATGACGTGGTTCCAGTCCTCGAAGGCGGCCTTGATGCGCTCGCCACTTTTTCCCGCCAGCATCATCGCTAGTCCCAGCAAAATGGCAAAGACGATGATCTGCAGCATGTTGCCGTCCGCCAGTGCCCCGATTGGGTTTTTGGGGATGATGTTGATCAGCACGTCTTTGACTGGAGGCGGGACCGGCGCTTCGTAGTTCTCGGCGGGGCTGAATGTGAGCCCCCGGCCTGGGTCAATAATGTTGGCCGCAATCAGAGCGGTCACGATGGCCAGCGCGGTGGTGGCCAGATAAAAGATCATGGTGCCCAGGCCCAGGCGGCCCAGCTTGGCGGGGTCTGAGAGGGCGGTGGTGCCGACCACCAGGGACACCAGCACCAGTGGAACCACCAGAAGTTGCAGCGCAGATAGGAACAGGCTACCGATGGTGCCGAACACTTGCTCGTTGATGGTGTTCAGAATCGGCAGGCCAGGGGCCAGCACATTGAAGATCAGGCCCACGATCAGACCGGCGATCAGCGCGATCAGGATCTGGGCACTCAGGGATAGGTTTCTCCAGGCAGTCATGGCGGGGCGCCTCCTTCGGGCGGGATGGATCTGACACCGCAGCGCCACCGCCGGAACTGGAGACGGCCTGCTTTCGACTCGGTCAGAAAAAGTAGATTTACTATGCGGGAGCAGTCCAGTCCTGTCAATTGAAAAGCCGGGGTGTGAACTTCATATGGATGCTGCCAATTGGAAATAGTTTGAGGCTTTAGGGCTATCTGAGGGCCTATCTTGGCGGCCTGCTATTTACAAATAAAAATACCCCGGGGCCCGTGTGGGTCTGGGGGTATGTCACCGGGAAGAGGGATCAGGGCTTCACGGGGGTCTGAGGCTGCGGCTCGGCGTCCTGAGTGTCTTCAGCGGCGGCGTCCTCGCCGTCCTCCGTAGCTCTGGCCTCATCCTGCGCGGCAATTTCTTCGGGGGTCATCTGCAAGTCTTTGCTGACTGCACCTGTGGCGAAATACTCCAGAGCGGCGCGCAGCTGCTGGTCGCTTTCCAGATCCACCGTGGCTTCGCCGGGGACCGAGCTGCGCTCACGGCGGGGCAATTCGCCGACATACTCAAATTGCCCTTCCGAGTTGGCCTGCACCTTGACCTCTTCGCCGTTTACGGTCAGGATCATTTCCGTGCCGGGCTGGGCACCAGAGCCGATGAAGTTCAGCGGAGTAAAGCGGCGGCTGTCTTTGACCAGCACGTCAGGGGTGATGCCCTCTTTGTTGATGCGGCGTCCTCCGGGCGAGACCCACTCACTGCTCACGATGTTCACGCGGCCCCCGTCAGGGGTGGTGATCGGGGTCTGAGCCACGCCTTTGCCGAAGGTCTTTTCACCGATGATCTGGGCGCGGCCTACGTCCTGCAGGGCGCCGCTGACCACTTCGGAGGCGCTGGCACTGTTGCGGTTGACCAGCACCACCAGCTCACCCTCGTAGTCGGTGCCCCGGTCGGTGGCGGCCCCATACAATTGCGTGCGTCCACTGCGGTTTCGCAGCGACACGATCGGGCCCTCGTTCATGAATTGGTCGGCCACATCCACACCTGCTTGCAGCAACCCGCCACCGTTGTCGCGCATATCCACGATCAGCTTGTTTACCCCTGCTGCCTGCATTTTCCGGACAGCTTCGCGGAACTGTGCCGAAGCTTTTTCGTTGTAGAAGCTGGTCAGCGCGATGTAGCCCACGTTGCCGTCCAAGATGGCCGTTTCTACGCTGACGTTGGATACGGGCTTGCGGGTCATGGTCACGGTGTAAGGCTTGCCACCGCGTGCAAACATCACCTGCACCGGCTTGCCTTCTTCGCCGCGTACCAGCCGCACGACGTCGGTGGTGGTGGAGTCACGCACGTCCTTGCCGTCAATCTCCAAAAAGACGTCGCCCATCTGCACGCCAGCCTCAAAAGCTGCGCCGCCCTGGTACACGGTGCCGACGCGTACGCCGCGCCCGCTACGGTCACCTTCCAGCAGCACACCAATCCCGTAGAAGGTTCCTGAGAGGTTCTGCCGGTCAATCGCGTTGTCGGACGGTTCCTCGTAGTAGGTAAAGTCGTCTTTGAGGGCCCCCAGTGCTCCGTGAATGGCGCCACGCATCACAGCTTCACGGTCCACGTCATACAGATAGTTGGCGTTCAACTGATCCAGCACCACCATGAAGCTGCGGCCCGCTTCGGTGTTCAGCAGGTCGGTGGCCTTATAGCCCGACATCTGTGCGTAGCCCACAGCGGCTGTTCCCGCGAGTGCCCCGGAGAGCAGCAGCACTTGTTTCCTGGTCATGTGCAGCAGTGTACGCTGGGCGCGTTAGTGGGCGGTAAGTCCCCGCTTACCATGCGCCTGGGCTGGGTCTGGCCGGGCGGGTGAATCGGGTATTCTGGGGGCGTGTCTGGCCCTGAACCTACCGCCGCGACGGCCCCGATGATTCAGTTCGATCAGGTGTCTTTGCAGTACCCGGCAACCCGCACGCTGGCACTGAGCAGTGTCAGCACCCAGGTCGCCAGGGGAGAGTTCGTGTATCTCATCGGACACTCCGGCGCTGGCAAAAGCAGCTTCATGAGCCTGCTGCTCAAGCGGGCACTGCCTACCTCCGGCGAGGTACGGATCAGTGGCGAGCCGCTGCCGCGCTACCGGGGAGCACGGGTATCTCTGCTGCGGCGGCGCATGGGAACCATCTTTCAGGAAAATATGTTGCTGCCACACCTAAGCGCCTACGACAACGTGGCCTTCGCCTTACGTGTCACCGAAGCGCCTCAGAAGTCGGTGCTGGGCGGCTGGCATGAGCGGGTCACGGCGGCGCTGCGGCTGGTGGGACTAGATCACAAGCGTGGAGCACTGCCCTCACAGCTCTCGCAGGGTGAGCAGCAGCGCGTGGCGATTGCCCGGGCCGTGGTGGGCCGACCAGCGCTGCTGCTGGCCGATGAACCCACCGGCAACCTGGACCCTGAGAACAGCCGCGAGGTGATGCGGGTGCTGGAGAAGGTGAATGAGCGTGGCACGACAGTCCTGGTCGCGACCCACGCGCGTGATTTGGTCGAATCCCAGCGCCACCGTACCCTGACGCTGCGCCGGGGTGAGTTGGTACGGGACGACCCCACCGGGGGGTATCAACTATGAAGCTGGATGTCTGGCGGAGCCACCTGCACGCGGCCTGGCTGTCCATGCGGGCGAATGTCACGGCCACCCTGTCCACCCTGACGACCATTACGCTGACCCTGCTGATTCTGGGAGCCGTCTTGCTGGTCAATACCAATCTGAACCGGACCTTGTCCGGTCTGGAGCGGCAGGCCGAAGTCGCGGCCTTCCTGACCCCTGACGCCGATGGAGCAGCGCTGCTGGGGCATGTGCAGTCCATGACGGGCGTCAGCAGCGCCGAGCTGATTCCCAAAGATCAGGTGCTGGCCGAGATGACCCGTGACTATCCCTACACCCAGCAGGCAGCGGCGCTGGCAGGCAATCCATTCCCTGACACCCTGCGGATGCGCGTAGCCGATGTAGAGCAGACCCGTGTGGTCGCGGCGGCGGCGGGCATGTTGCAGGGCGTGGAATCGGTGGAGTACGGAGCCGGCTACGTGGATCAGGCCGCCCGCACCCTGGCCACCCTGCGGACGGTGGGCACCCTGCTGGTGGGACTGCTGCTGGGTGGCACGCTGCTGAGCATCCTGAATGCCGTGCAGATCAGCATGTACGCCCGCCGCTCCGAGATCAACGTGATGCGGATGCTGGGGGCCACCCGCTCCTTTATCCAGTGGCCCTATCTGATTGAAGGGGTGTTGCTGGGACTGGGCGGCGCAGCCCTGGCGGGGCTGGTGCTGCTGCCAGTGGCCGCGGAGTTGACGCGCCGCGCCGCCGAACTGGTTCCTGCACTGCCGCTGGCGCAAGGCTGGGGCCACCTGTTGACCCTCTGGCTGGGGCTGGCCGCGCTAGGCGCCATCGTCGGGTTGCTGGGCGGCTGGCTGGCGTCAGGCCGCTATTTGCAGGAGCTGGAATGACCCCGCGCCCCTCTGGTGTGTGGCTGGCTCTGGGCCTGCTGGCGCTGGGAACCTGGACGGCGGCGCAGACGACCCAGCAACCTGGTGACCCTTTGCAGCAACAGCTGGAGCAGCAGCAGGCTGTTGGGGAGCGACAACGCGAACTGCTGGCTGAGATCCGCTCGGCCATTGAGGGTCTGACCGAACAGGAAGAAGCCACTCTGGCGCAGTTGGATGGCCTGAACGCCGAAATAGATCGTCTGCGGGGTGCCACCGAGCTGCTGGAGCTGCGCCAGCAACGCACTGCAGCCCGTCTGAACACCACCCAGCGTGACATCGTGGCCCTGCAGGCACGGGTAGGCCAGCTGCGCGGCAGTGTCTCCGCCGGCCTGAACTCGCTGTACCGCGAGCGCAGCGCTGAATATCTGGCCCTGCTGTCGCAGTCACAGTCGCTGCCGGATCTCCTGCTGCGACTACGCTGGGCCAACTACGCCGGGGACCGTCAGGTGACACTGATTCAGGAGTTACAACTGGAAGAGGCCCGGCTCGGCGCTCAGCTGGCCCAGCAGCGCGAGGACCAGGCTCAGCTGAAGGCCTACCAGGTCGAGCGGGAAACGGCGTTGGGGCAGTTGGCTGCCCGGCAGGCCGAAGCTCAGACCCTGCTGGCAAAGCTACGCCAGAGTGCTGAAGGGCAACGCCTCCTGGCCTTGCAGGGTCAGGCCGAGTTACAGCAGACCGGACAGAATATTGAAGTGTTGCTGGACACAGCCGTGCAGCAGCAAGCCGCTCTGGAACAACAGCGCCAGCGTGACCTGGCCCAGCAGCGTCAGCGTGAGGAAGAAGCCGCGGCGCGTCTCCGTGCGGCGGAGGCGGCCAGTCAGGCGGCGGCACGGGCGGCTGCCTCGGCTTCAGCCGCTCCCCGGCCGACGCCGCCGGCCAGTACGGCCACCACAGCAGCCCAGCCTACTCCTGCCGCTCCGCCGTCGACACCTGCTCCTGCGCTAGCTCCGCCGCCTGCCACTTCCCGTCCTTCTGCCGCTCCTTCAGTATCCTCAGCGCCAGCTGCCCAGCCGCTGCCCGCGCCGCCCAGCGCTGAGCAGTTGGCCGAACTGCGTGCTCAGGTGGAAGTGGGCGAGCAACTCACTGCAGCGCAACTGGCTCCGGTTCAGGCCCGCTTGGATGATTTGCAGCTGCCGCTGCCCGGTGCGCAGGTGGCCGAGCGCTTCAGTACCGAAACCCCCTGGACCGTATTGAAGGCTGCTGGTCATGCTCAAGCTGCCGCTGCCGAGGAAGGTGTAGTTCTGGCCGTCACGTCCTACAACTCACTGGGCTGGGTGGTGCTGCTGGACCACGGGGAAGGGATGGTGACTGCCTATCTGGGCCTGGATCAGCCGGAGGTGTCGGTAGGGGACCGTTTGGCTCAGGGCGATCCACTCGGCGCGGTGGGCGGCAGCCCGGTTTTTGGTCCCGGTGCCATGGCTTTTCAGGTCAGCCGAGTGGACGGCGAACAGCGCACGCCCATTCCGCCGCCATTCTGAGCCTGCTCGCTCAGGCGTCGCGTCGAATGAGGGTGTCCATCAGGCCCAGCAGTTCGCCTGCCGCAGCTTGATCCGGTGCAGTGTTCAGCGCCCCGCGCAGCAGCGTCAGCCCGCGCTCAGCCTCCTGCGTCGCCACCTCATGTGCGTAGGTCAGCGAATCGCTCTCCCGCAGCCAGTCCAGCAGCTCCGCAATGACGGCCAAGTCCTTTTCGGTGCGCGCAAGGCGCATCTGCTCCAGAAAAGTCTGGCGGCGCGTCTCGCTGGCCGCGCCCAGCCAGTGCAGCGCCACCAGCGTCCGTTTGCCTTCCAGTAGGTCGCCGCCGATTTCCTTGCCGTATTTGGCCGGGTCACCGGTCAGGTTCAGGACGTCGTCGCGAATCTGAAAAGCCGCGCCCAGGCTCAGGCCAGCCGCTCCGAAGTCAGGATGCGGGGTCTGATCGGCGGCCAGCGCTCCTAAGCGCAACGGGGTCACGATGGTGTAATACCCGGTCTTCAGCCGCACCATCTCCAGGTAGTCCTGTGGCTGCAAGTCCCACTCACCGTGTTCAACCCAGCTTACGTCCAGGTGCTGCCCCTCGGCGGTGCGGTGAATCATATTCAGGAATTCGTCCATCCCGGCGTCCAGTCCGGCGCGGTGAACGGCGGCCCACATGTAGGCGTGCAGGGCGTCGCCAGCGTTCAGCGCCAGCGAGACCCCATGTAGTTTATGCAGCGCTGGTTTCCCGCGCCGTTCATCCGAGTCGTCCACGATGTCGTCGTGAATCAGCACCCAGTTCTGAAACAGTTCCAGCGCGGCGGCCAGCCATAGCGCCCGCTCCCAACCGGGGCCACCTTCCTGAAGTCCGTGCGCCCGCGCCGAGAGCAGCAGCAGCTCTGAGCGCAGCCCCTTGCCGCCGCGCTCCGGGTAATCGCGCAGCATCTGATAAAAGTGCCGTAGCTCTGGCCGTGAGGCCGACTCCTCCGGCGAAGGCAGCAGCGACAGGGCCATCTCTTGCAGTTGGGGACGCATTGGGGCTTAGTTTAGCGGTTGGCCGGAGGAGTGGAGGGAGGGTTGCCACTGCAGTGGACCGACAGCAGGGAGCCAAAAAACCCCTCTTCTGGGGAGGGGCTTTGGGGTGAGGTCTGGGGAAGCGGTCTACACGCTTTCGGGTCCCAGACCAACTTCCTTCAACCGACTGCCTGACTCACCCGCGCCAGCACCCGTTCACGCCCCAGCACTTCCAGCAGCTCGCCCAGGTCAGGGCTCTGCATGGTTCCGGCTACGGCAGCGCGGACCGGGGGCATTACCTTGCCCAGTTTCAGTTCTTGGGCTTCGGCGTACTCGTGCAGGGCGACTTTGACGCTCTCCGCGTTCCATTCCTGCACCCTTTCCAGCGCAGTCAGCAGACCTGGCAGCAACTCCGCGCCTTGCTCCAGTGCTTTGGCAGCCTTGTCGTCCACTGCGTAGTCCTCATTCCAGAAATACCCGGTCATCGGTCCGAAGTCGCCCAACGTTTCGAGGCGGGGGATCATCAGGCGCACCACGGCGGCAAAGTAAGCGTCATCATGCGTAGGCAGGCCGTCTCCGAACTCGTTCAGATGGGTTTTCACGCGCTCTACGACTTTAGCTTCACTCAGCACTTCGCGCAGGTACTTGCCGTTCAGCCATTTCAGCTTGGTCTGGTCAAAGGTGCTTCCGCCCAGGCTGACGCGGTCCCAGCTGAATTCGCGGACCATATCGTCCACGCTGAAGACTTCTTCGCCGTTCGGCATGGTCCAGCCCATCATGCCCAGATAGTTCAGCAGCGCTTCGGGCACGATACCCATGCGGCGGAAATCCTCCACGCTGGGATCGCCCCGGCGCTTGGAGTATTTCTTGCCGCCTGCCGAGAGCAGCCAAGGCGTATGAATCCATTCCGGCTGTTCCCAGCCCAGCCCCGACAGAATCAGCTGGTGAATCGGAGTCGAAGTCAGCCATTCCTCAGCGCGGATCACGTGGGTCACGCCCATCAGATGATCGTCCACCATCGCGGCAAGGTGGTAGGTCGGAAAACCGTCGCGCTTGAGCAATACTTTGTCGTCCAGCTGCGCATTATCGAACACCACGTCCCCGCGCAGGCGGTCCTTGACCACCGTCTGGCCGTCCAGTGGAGCCTTGAGCCGAATCACGAACTCCTCACCGGCGGCAGCGCGGCAGTCCGACTCCTCGCGGGTCAGTTCACGGTCCCGGCGGTCATAGCCCAGGTAAGAATCTTTGCGAGCTTCGGCGGCTTGGCGGCGTTCCTCCAACTCCTCAGGGGTATCGAAAGCGCGGTACGCCGCCCCGGAGTCCAGCAGTTGCTGTGCGTACCGGCGGTGCAGCTCGGCCCGCTGGGACTGGGTGTAGGGTCCTTTGTCGTCCTCGCGGCGCGGGCTGGCATCGGGCTGGATGCCCAGCCAGTCCAGCATGTCCAAGATGCGCGTCTCGCTCTGGGCGTTGTAGCGGCTACGGTCGGTGTCTTCGATTCGCACGATGAATTTGCCGCCATGCTGACGGGCAAACACCGAGTTGAACAGCGCCTGGTAGGCGGTTCCCACGTGTGGGTCGCCGGTGGGACTGGGGGCGATACGGGTAATGGCGGCTTGGTCGGTCATTGTGCGTCAGCATAGCGCCAGGGGCCGCTACATAGAGGTACGAACAAAATCCGGGTGTGCAGGGCTGAGCAGTTGCGGGGACCCCCGTGCACCCCCGTGCATTCGGGCAGGGCAAGGACATCAATGTCAACGGGCAATATGTGGGCCGCGTGATCGGGCCAGACCGGAGCACGGCGCTGCTGGATGTCAGCGTGGTAGGGAAGGATCTGGCCGTCACCGCGACGGTCAAAAGCCGTGCCAACGGCGGAACTTATGTGGTGAAGGGTTCACGCAGTGTGTACCGCAGCACACCCGTGCAATTGAATTTGGTCAGTGAGTTTGGCGAGGGTAGCTGCGGCGGCTTTGCCCATAAATACACGGCGCAGGTGACCTTCGTGGAGTACGAACGCGGCAGCGCTCCGGGCACGGTGAACCGCTCCACCTGCCAGAGCGGCGAGTGGCAGCCGGACCAACAGAACCGTGGACAGCTGGAGTTGACCCGCAAATAAGGGTCTGAGAGTCGTCATTCTGTCTGCCCTCTAGACTCTATCCATGTTGCACTACCCACCCCTCAAACCCTGCCCCTGTGGCTCGGGCCGCAGTTTCTCCGCCTGCTGTGGTCCCAATCTGAGTGGAGAGAGGACCGCCGAGACCCCCGAGGCCCTGATGCGTTCCCGCTACACCGCCTTCGTACTGCGGGATGCGCCTTATCTGCTGGCAACCTGGCATCCAGGGACCCGTCCCGCGACTTTGGACCTGGAAGGCACGCGCTGGTTGGGCCTCACGGTTCACCGTGCCTCCGATGACCGGGTCGAGTTCAGCGCCCGGTTTGAGGAGAACGGTCAGAAAACGCAGCTGCGCGAAAACAGCCGCTTTGTCCATGCAGAAGGTGCTTGGCTTTATCTGGATGGAGAACAGTGGGAAGGTTGATCGTCTTTCCCTCCGGTTCCCAGCGCTTACTTGCGCCGCTTCTTGACGGGCTTCGTTTCCGCCACGGCGTCCAGCGGATGATCTTCTCGCCGGGGTGGCAAGCGCTGAGTATCCACGCTGAAGTGCCCAGCTCCAGCGATGGCCAGCGTAAGGGTCGCTGCAACCAGCAGCAACCAGCTCTGCACGGTGGGATTGAGGACTTGCGTGATCAATTCCGCTGCCGAGGTGGCCCCCAGCCAAGCCTCGCCCTGTGTAAAGACCAGCACACTCAGCACCGCCAGCGTGGCCATCACCGCCACCGGGCGGGTCGCCATGCCGAGGATGAGCAGCGGCCCACCGACCAGTTCCAGCAAGGAGAGCAGCGGCGCAAACAGCAGTGGATAGGGGAGGCCCAGGCTGCGCCACTCGGCCACTGTGCCCTCAATGCCCAGCACCAGCAGATGTTGATAGCCACGCAGCGTCAGCAGCGTCCCCAGCAGCAGCCGCAGGAGCAGCAGCGCCGTATCGGTCCGGTGGGGGCGTGCACGGGTCATGCCCCCGATCCTAGAGTGATCACCGTTTCATTTCCAGCGCCCTTTACCCCGGTGGCCCACTCGGTTGCCCGCCACAGCGGTCCGGGCGCGAATCTGTTCCTCGTCGTAGCGCAGCATCACAGCCAGGCGCTGACGCGACATGATGTGATGCGGGTTCTTGGGCACGAAGGCGGTGATGATGTCTAACCAACCATCCGAGAAATGCTGCACGACCACATGCAGTGGCAGCTGCACACCCGCACTCTCGAAGTAGCCGCAGACCAGCCAGCGCCGCTCTGCGGGGTATATGGCCCGGACCCGTCCGCGCATCAGCACCTCGATGATGTCGCGTTCCAGAAATCCTTCGGCGCGGGCATGGGCGATGGCATGTGACTTGACCTCAAAGTGCGAGTGAAATACCGCGTCACGTAGCCGGGCGTGGGCCTGGCTCAGCGAGTGGGCGCTCTGGTCAATGCCTTCCAGCTCGGCCTCACGCTGAGGCTTGACCGCCTTAGGCCGCTGGGTCTGCGCCTTGGACCGCTGCTGTTCCTGCTTTTCCCGCCGCTCGCGCTTTTCGGCGCGGGCCAGCTGAGCACGTAGGGCCTGCAACTCACCGATGGGCATGGAGTTGGTTGTCACAGCTCACCTCCCGGAAAAATTGCCTGACGACGGGCCACCTAATAAAAAAAATCCCGCCAGCACCGCATTCGTGCTTGGAAGGATATGTAGAGGGGCGCACCCAGTTCAGGGCATGTCAGTAGTGTAGCAAGGGTGCGCCAGGGGGAGAAGCAGTGGGGCACATTCTGTTGACGGTTGATGGGTGTGGCGCTCATTTGTCTAAAGTTCGTGGTCTGGAAAGTTGTGTGTGCTATCCAGCCGGTATGACCGCGAGGGCCGATCATAGCGTCGGCCCAGCGGCAAGCCCGACTCCCAGTACGCCCGATCACGTTACACTTCTAGCCATGAGCAAAGTGATCATCATCGGAGCTGGCGGTGTCGCCAACGTCACTGCCAAAAAGTGCGCCCAGAACGACGGCGTATTCAGCGAAGTCCTGATCGCCACCCGCACGGTGAGCAAGGCCGACCGAATCGTCGAGGAAATCGGGGAGCATTTCCCGAACAGCAAAACCAAATTCAGCACCGCCACCGTGGACGCCGACAACGTACCCGAACTGGTGAAACTCATCGAAGGCTTTGGCCCCGAAATGGTCATCAACCTGGCCTTGCCCTACCAAGACCTGACCATCATGGACGCCTGCTTGGAAACCGGCGTGCACTACCTGGACACCGCCAACTACGAACCCAAGGACGTGGCGAAGTTCGAATACTCCTGGCAGTGGGCCTACCAGGAGCGCTTCAAGGAAAAGGGTCTGATGGCACTGCTGGGCTGCGGCTTCGACCCCGGCGCGACCCAGGCGATGGCCGCCTACCACGCCAAGCACCACTTTGACGAAATGCACTACCTCGACATCGTGGACTGCAACAACGGGGATCACGGCAAGGCCTTCGCCACCAACTTCAACCCCGAAATCAACATCCGTGAGATCACGGCCAACGGCCGCTACTTTGAAGACGGCGAGTGGGTCGAAACCGCGCCGCTGGAAATCAGCCAGGACATCTATTACCCCAAAGTGGCGACCCGCAAGAGCTACGTGCTGTACCACGAAGAACTCGAATCGCTGGTTAAGAACTTCCCGACCATCAAGCGCGCCCGCTTCTGGATGACCTTCGGTGACCCCTATATCAAGCACCTGAACGTTCTGGAAGGCATCGGCATGACCTCCATCGAGCCGATTGACTTTAAGGGCCAGAGAATCGCGCCCATCGAGTTCCTGAAAGCCGTGCTGCCCGCCCCTGAAAGCCTGGCCGCCAACTACACCGGCCAGACCTGCATCGGCGTGCAGGTGAAGGGGAAAGGCAAAGACGGCGAGGACAAGGTCCACTTCATCTACAACGTGACTGACCACGCCGAGACCTACAAGGAAGTTCAGGCCCAGGGCATCAGCTACACCACTGGTGTGCCCGCCATGATCGGCGCGATGCTGATGCTGCGGGGCGAGTGGATGCAGCCGGGCGTCTGGAACGTGGAGCAGCTGGACCCCGATCCCTTCTTCGCGGCCATGAACCGGTGGGGCCTGCCGCTGGAAGAGCTGAGCGGTATCGAACTGGTGAAATAAGTGGTCGAACAGCTGACAAGCCGAGGCACACGCCCCGGCTTGTTTGTTTTGTACAGGTGTTCAGCGGTTGAAGGGCTTGGGACTCACCAAGTGAAACCCACGTGACTTCAGCAAGCTTGGCGTGCCCTGCGTCTCAGTGCGCTGGTCGGCCAGTTCGCTCAGACCACGCTGGGCATGGATGCCCACTCCAGCCAGGATCAGGACGGTCGGCAGCCAGCTGCCCCAACGCCAGAGGGCCGGCTGTAGCGTTGAGGGCAGCGCTGCAACCGCCTTGCCCTGCGCAAAAGCCCACAGCCGGGGCAGGTCGGCGGCAGCCAACACCAGCGCCGTGAGCAACAGATGGGCGCTGAACAGCTTGACCGGCACGTCGAAGAACAGATTGAGGGCCAACACGTTGGTCATGGTGACAGCCGCGAGGAGCGCCCCAAGGGTGACGGTGCGGCGGTGGAGAAGCAACAAGGCGGGCAACACCTCGGCCACTCCAGCCAGCCATTGATAGCCAGGGCTGGTGGCCATAAAGCGCCACAGCAGGCCCATCGGGCTGGATTCTCCGTAGGTGGCCGTGAGTTGCCAGTCATTCAGTAACCCAAACTGCCCGAAATTGAACTTGATCAATCCATAGGACAACAGGGAATAAGCCAGGAAAAAACGCAGGAGACCCGACAGCACTGGCACATGCTGGCTTGATACCTTTCGCTGAAAGGCGGTCCAAGCCGTTCCGGCCACCAGAGCGATGACCAGTAACAGCGCTGCAAGGGTCCAATCGAACAGGGTGTCGCCGCTTCCAGTCGGGAGCAGTGGCGGCCAGGACTTGTGCAACAGCCTTTCGTAAAAAACGCCGACCACGCTGTGAAGCGAGGTGAGAACGCCTGGAACCATGGTCAATAGCCCCTGACCAGCCATTAGAAAATAGCTGACCAGATACACGGTGCCGAAATTGAGGAGCCAGCGCCGCCAGAGGGGCTAAGTCGGTGCCACTGGCAGAGCTGAGGGCGGCTGAGCTGTATGCATGCTTCCAGTACGTCGTCTCTATCCCTCAGGTTCCACGCCGCCAGCACTCCACTCGCCTAAACTGCCTCCATGAGTACGCTCCCCACCCGCTTCGATGTTCGCGTTCATCCCGCCGCCCGGCTGGGTGGGACCGTTCAGGCCCAGCCCAGCAAGAACTACACGGGCCGCTTTCTACTGGCCGCCGCGCTCAGCGAGGGCCGCAGCGTGGTCCGCCGGGTGGCGACCAGCGAGGACGCTGAGGCCATGCTGCGCTGCCTGCGCGCCTGGGGAGCGGAGGTGGAGTTGAGTGGCGAGGATGCCCATATTCAGGGCTTCGGGGCCGCGCCACGCCCAGACACGCGGCTGGAGGTCGGCAATGCCGGCGCGGTGGCCCGCTTTCTGCTGGCCGTTTCAGCGCTGACAGACAGCACACGCTTAGAAACCGACTCGCCCCACTCACTGGGCACCCGTCCGATGGGTGATCTGCTGGACGCGCTGACGGCGCTGGGCCTACAGGTCAAGAGCGAAGGCGGTTGCCTGCCCGTTCAGGTCGGCGGCGGTCCCATCCGGGGTGGAGCCGTCAGCGTCAGTGCCGAGCGGTCCAGTCAGTTCGTGTCGGGCCTCCTGTTTACCGCGCCGCTGCTGGAAGATGGACTGGACCTCAGCGTGACCGGCCAGCTGAAAAGCGAGGCTCCCATCCGGCAAACCTTGGACACCCTGCGCCGCTTTGGACTTACCTTCAGCGCGTCAGATGACCTGCGGCGGCTCCAAGTGCCTGGTGCTCAGGCCTACCAGGCAGGCGAATACACCGTTCCCGGCGACTATCCGGGCAGCGCGGCACTGCTGGTGGCTGGTGCGATTCGGCCCGGCGAGGTGCGTGTGGCGGGATTGGACCCCCAGGACCTGCAAGGTGAAAGGGCCGCTGTGGACGTGCTGCGCCAGATGGGCGCGGATATTTCCCAAGATGCAGGTGGCGTCACCGTGCGGGGCGGGCGGCCCCTGCGGGCAGTCACCCTGGACGGTGATCCTTTCACCGACGCAGTGCAGGTGCTCACGGCGGCCGCGGCTCAGGCGCAGGGCTGCACCACCTGGCAAAATGTCGCCACTCTACGCCTCAAAGAGTGTGACCGTATCAGCGAGACACGGGCCGAGCTGCTGAAATTGGGATTACAAGCGGGCGAAACCGCCGACAGCCTCAGCGTGTGTGGTGGCCGACTGGCAGGTGGTGTCCCGTTAGACGGCCACGGCGACCACCGCCTGATCATGCTGCTGACCCTGCTGGGCCTGTGTGCCGAGCAGCCCGTCACGGTGACTGGCGCCGAGTATATCCGCAAAAGTTACCCTGACTTCTTCTCGCACCTGGAAGCGCTGGGGGCCAAGTTCGATTATCTGGCAAGGCCCCACTAGGCACCAAGGAAAACCCCCCAAGCTGGGGGGCAACCTACAGTTCATGTTCCAGGAGTTACTTCTTCCGCTTCTTGGTGGGCTTGCCGCCCCCATCGGTGCGCTCTTTGGCGTCGCGCATAAAGGAGCGCAGTTTGGCCTCGAACTGTGGGCTTTGCCGCCCGATGGCGCGGGGACGGGGGACTTCTTCGGGTTCTTCCAGCAGCTCCTTGATCGAGAGGTCCAGGCGTCCGCGTTCGTCGCGGCCAAGCACCTTGACTTCGATATTTTCGCCCTCGCGCACATGATCATGGATGTTACGCACGAAAGAGTGGGCGATCTGGGAGATGTGGACCAGGCCGGTTTCGCCGTTTTCAAACTGGACGAACGCTCCGAAATCGGTGACGCGGGTGACGCGGCCTTCGATGACTGCACCGGGGTCAAGCTGCACTAAGGGTGCCCTCCTGAAATTGCATAACGCCATCTTACTACACATCCACCATTTGGGTCAGCTGCTACAGTTGAGTGATTCTCACCGATTCGCCGCCCAGGAGGTAACCATGACTGTCCAAGAACCTTTTCGCGCCCTGGTGGCCCGCCGTCAGGAAAAGGGCCACGCGGTAGAACCCACGGGGCTGAAGATGGCCGATCTGCCGCCAGGCAATGTCACCATCCGGGTGACCCATTCCAGTCTCAACTACAAAGACGGCCTGGCGCTGCAGGGCCGCCCCGGTATCCTCAAGACCTTTCCCATCGTGCCGGGCATCGACCTGGCCGGCGAGGTGGTCGACGGTTCTGGTGAGGGATTTGGTCCCGGCGATCAGGTCGTGGTGACTGGGTGGGGCATCGGTGAGAACACCAGTGGAGGCTACGCCGAATATGCCCGCGTGCAATCCGAATGGGTTGAACCGCTGCCTGCGGGCACCGATTCCGCCTGGGCGATGGCCGTGGGCACGGCAGGATTTACCGCCATGCTGGCCGTCCTGGCGCTGGAGCGGCACACCTTTTACGGCGCGGATCTGGGCGGTCCGATCCTCGTGACCGGCGCAACCGGTGGGGTCGGCAGTACGGCTGTGGCCCTGCTGGCCGCTGCTGGACACGAGGTTCATGCCAGCACTGGCAAGCTGGATCAGGCGGACTACCTGCGGGAACTGGGCGCAGCTGAAGTGCTGCCCCGCGAGGAGATCAGTGAACTGAACCGTCCCCTAGAATCCGAGCGCTGGGCTGCCGCTATAGATACGGTGGGCGGCTCCACCCTGGCGGGGATCATGGCGGCCACCCGGCGGCAGGGAGCGGTGGCGGTGTGTGGTCTGGCTGGCAGCGCCGAGCTGACGGCCACGGTCTTTCCGCTGATTCTGCGCGGTGTCAGTTTGCTGGGGATTGACTCGGTGGCCTGCCCGCGCCCGCTGCGCCGCGAGGCCTGGGCACGGCTGGCGCGTGACCTACCTATAGAGCGACTGGCTCCCATGACCCAGACCTACACGCTGGACGATTTGCCGGGCCTGTCCCGCCGTATTCTGGCTGGTGAGCTGCGGGGCCGCAGCGTGATCCGGGTGGCGCCGGATTGACACCCGCTCAGCGCGGCGCGGCACCTTCAAGGAAGATACTTAGCAGGGCGGATCCAACTGCCTCGCGCCCAGGATGAGCCGGGCCGGAAACCAACGGATAAAGAATACCCATCAGCCCCCGCGTCAGATCGGCTGGGGAGAGGTCAGTGCGGAGTTCGCCGCGCTCTACCGCCTGAGCGATCATCTGTCCCAGGCCACCCAGCCAGACCCGGCGGTAGTTCCCTTCAAAGTCGGCGCGGCGCTCCGGCGCAATGTGCTTCAGTTCGGCGGCCAGTTGCAGACCCACCCAGTGATCTGGGCGCTGGGCCAGCAGGCGGCCGACCAGGACTCCCAGTTGCCCGCGCAGGTCCCCTTCGGTCTGCATCGCCTGGATGATTTCCCGCAAATCACCCAGCGAGTATTCCAGAATCGCCACAAAGAGGGTTTCCTTGTCGGCGTAGTGGTGATAGAGCGCAGGCTTGGTCACACCGACCGCCTGCGCCACTTCACGCATAGACACCCCGTGATAGCCGTGTGCCACAAACAATGCTCCCGCTTCGTGCAGGATGCGCTGGCGCGTATCGGTGATTCTGGGGGGCTGGGCAGCTTCGGCGGACACGTGATTCACCGCACCATCATAACGGCCTTGCCTTACCGCTGTGCGCGGCAGGCACTTGCGGGCGTCGCCTCCCCGTGAGGTGGATCACGGCGGGCCCAACCCTGGCACTGTTAGGCTAGGGCGCTATGACTGCGCCGAGTGCTGCCACTTCAACTGCCCCCCGTGTCCTGTGTGCGATGTCGGGTGGGGTGGATTCCAGCGTGACAGCGGCGCTGCTTAAGGATCAGGGTTACTCGGTGGTGGGCGCCATGATGCGCTTCTGGCCCGACGATAAGCGGGTAGATACCTTCGATTCCTGCTGCTCGCCTGACGCCGCCTACGAAGCCCGCCGGGTGGCCGAGCAGGTGGGCGTGCCGTTTTACCTGCTGGACTACCGCGAGCAGTTCCAGCGGCACATCGTCGGCCCCTTTATTGATGAATATTCGCGTGGCCGCACCCCCAATCCCTGCGTCAATTGCAACACCAAGGTCAAATTCGACGAGCTGGTCAAAAAAGCCAAGATGCTGGGCTGTCAGTATGTGGCGACCGGTCACTACGTGAAGCGGGTAGAGAACGAGCGCGGCGAGGTGGAGTTTCACCGGGGCGACGATCCCCGCAAGGACCAGACCTACTTTCTGTGGGGCACGCCCCGTGACGCGCTGCCGTACATCCTTTTTCCGGTGGGCGAACTGGAAAAACCGCGGGTGCGCGAAATCGCCGCTGAACGCGGCCTGCTGACGGCCCAGAAACCCGAAAGCCAGAACATCTGCTTCGTCCCGGGCAAGGTTCAGGATTTCGTGGCCGAGCATTTGCCACGGGTACAGGGTCACATCCGCGAAATCCGCACCGGCGAGATCGTCGGAGAACACCTGGGCACGCAGTTCTACACCCTAGGTCAGAAAAAGGGGCTGGGCCTTTTTCAGTCGCACCGGGTGCGGCATGTGGTTCATCTGGACCCGCAGACCCAGACGGTCTGGGTGGGCGACCATGAGGATTGCCTCTGGGACGGGCTGGAAGCAGACAGTGCCAACTACCTGGTGGACCTGTCCGAGTTGCCGCAGCGGCTGCAGGTGCAGGTCCGTTACCGCACGGCTCCGGTCGGTGCCACCTTGCTGCACGCTGATGAGCATGGATTTCGTCTGCGTTTCGACGAGCCGCAGTTTGCGGTGGCGCCCGGCCAAAGCGCGGTGCTCTATGACGGGGACCGTCTGCTGGGCGGCGGTCTGATCCGCGACCACACCCCGGAGCTTCCGGCCCTGTCCAGTGCTGAGGAACAGGGAGTAGAAGGTGTGGAGTCAACGGTCTGCTAAGCGCATATTGGTGCTAGTCTAGGGCGACTGACCCGACGGTCAACTCGGAGGCATTGGCTTCTGCATAACAGGAGCTGCAGAGCCGGGGTGTCAGTGCGGTGTGTGTGGGGGAGCCGCAGGTTTTCCCAGGTATACAGCTCTGTTCCCTGGCCACATTGAGGAGGAAGTGAATGTACAAGGGAAGAGAAGGTCAGTGGGCCTTTTTTCTACACCGTCTGTCCGGCCTGGCGATCCTGGCCTACTTTTTGCTGCACGTGGTGAGCATCAGCCTGATCATCTTTGGTGAAGAAGCTTATATGCGAGTTCACCACCTGTATGACCTATGGCCTTTCCGTATCGGCCTGATTCTGGTCACGGCGGGTGTGGCTTATCACGCCTTTAATGGCCTGCGGATCATGGCCATGGACTTTACCGGCTGGGGCGTGGCCTATCAGCGTCAGACCTGGTACGGTGTCTTGGTCATCACGGCGCTGATCACCCTCTACACTGCCTGGATGAACATTCCCCGGATCCTGGGAGGCTACTGATGATCCGCGCACGCACATTTATGGACGCCAAGGCGCAGTCCCATAACAACGCCGAGCTGAACTGGTGGATTTTCATGCGGGTCAGCGGCCTGATCCTGATTTTCCTGGTGCTAGGCCACATCTACATGACTTTTATCCAGGTGTCGGAGTCGGACGCGACCTACCATGCCGTAGTCGCCAAGCTGAGCAACCCCGCCTGGAAGCTGTACGACTGGCTGATCCTGACCCTGACCATGTTGCACGGCATGAACGGCGCCCGCTACGTCATGGAAGATTACATCCGTTCCAACCCCAACCGGGCCTGGATCAAGATGATTGTCTTTTCCATTGCTGCGCTGATTTATGCGCTGGGCACCGTGGGTCTGTTCTCTATCTGACGGACCTGGCCCGACGTTCGGGCCACAAGTTTTCATTCAACTGATCTTCAAAGGAAGTGACAATGCAACATCGTTATGACGTGGTGGTGGTCGGGGCCGGCGGCGCCGGTCTGATGGCTGCCCTCTACGCTGCCAAGGGCAATGTGTCGGTGGCCTGTGTCTCCAAGCTGTACCCCACCCGCTCTCACACCGGAGCGGCGCAGGGCGGTATCGGGGCCTCTTTGGGCAACGTAGGCGAGGACCACTGGGAATGGCACATGTTCGACACCATTAAGGGCGGCGACTACCTGACCGACCAAGACGCTGCCGAGGTGTTTTCCAAAGACATCGTGGACGCCGTGATCGAGCTGGAACACATGGGCCTGCCTTTTTCGCGCGAGGCGGACGGCACCATCGCCCAGCGTAAATTCGGGGGTCATACCCGCGAGTTCGGTAAGGCCGCCGTGGAGCGGGCCTGTTACGCCAAAGACCGCACCGGTCACATGATTCTGCAGACCCTGTACCAGCAGAACGTCAAAAACGGCACCACCTTCTACAACGAATTCCACGTGTTCGATCTGCTGATCGAAGACGGGCGCTGCAAGGGCGTCGTAGCCTACGAGCTGGCGACTGGCGAAATCCACACCTTCCACGCCAAAGCCGTGATTCTGGCAGCGGGTGGTTATGGCCGCGTCTTTAAAATCACCTCTAACGCCTACACCCTGACCGGCGACCTGATGAGCATCTACTACCGCAAGGGTCTGCCACTGGAAGACATGGAGTTCTACCAGTTCCACCCCACCGGCCTGAGCAAACTGGGCATCCTGGTCACTGAAGGTATTCGCGGTGAAGGCGGCATTCTGCGGAACGACAGCCATGAGCGCTTCATGGAGCGTTACGCGCCGACCATCAGGGACCTGGCACCGCGTGACATTGTGGCCCGCAGCATGATCACCGAGATCCGTGAAGGACGTGGCGTAGGCCTCGATAAGGACGCGATCTACATTGACCTGACTCACCTGCCGCGTGAAACGGTGGAAGGCAAGCTGGCCGAGATTACTGACCTGGCCCGCACCTACCTGGGCCTGGACCCCCTCAAGGAAATGGTGCTGGTGCAGCCCACGGCCCACTACGCGATGGGCGGCATTCCCACCGACATTGACGGCCAGTGCCTCACCGACGGCGCAGGCGGCAAGGTTGAGGGCCTCTACGCCGCTGGCGAGCAAGCCTGCGTCAGCCTCCACGGCGCCAACCGCCTGGGCACCAACAGCCTGGGCGACCTGGTGGTCTTTGGTCGCCGCGCTGGTATCTCGGCCGCCAAATATGCCCGTGACGCGGATTATGGACGCCTGGGCGAAGACCCCGAAGCCGAAACCCGTGAGCTGATTGCAGGTCTGAAGAACAGCAGCGGCAAGGAAAATGCGGCCGCCATCCGCAAAGAGTTGCAGGAAACCATGATGAACAATGTGGGTATCTTCCGCAACGGTCCCGACATGGAAAAACAGGTCGAAATCCTCAAGGAGCTGAAAGCGCGCTACCAAAATGTCGGCGTAGCCGATGTGAGCGCCAAATTCAACGGTGACTTGATTGATGCTGTGGAGCTGGGTTTCTTGCTGGACTGTGCCGAGGCGATGACCGCCAGTGCGGTGAACCGCACCGAGTCGCGCGGTGCCCACGAGCGCGAGGACTACACGACCCGCGACGACAAGAACTGGCTCAAGCACACCATGGCCTACAAGGATATGAACAATGATGGCAATGTGCTGATCGGCTACAAGCCGGTGGCGCTCAAGGGCTATACTCGCTCCTTCGAGCCCAAGGCCCGCGTTTACTGATTTCTCGTCATCTCGTCAGGGAGTGATAAATGAACATTACGGTCAAGATCCTACGTTTCGACCCTGAAAAGGACAAAAAGCAGCACTGGGAAAGCTACCCCGTGGAAGTGGCTCCGACCGACCGCGTGCTGGATGTGTTGCACCATGTCAAATGGTTTGTGGATAACACGCTGAACTTCCGCCGGTCGTGCGGGCACGGCATCTGCGGCAGCGACGCCATGCTGATCAATGGCCGCAACCGCCTGGCCTGCAAAAGCCTGGTACGCGATGTCGTCAAAGATGGCGGCACGCTCACCGTTGAGCCGATCCGGGGCCTGAAGGTCGAAAAAGACCTGGTGGTGGATATGGAGCCGTTCTTCGACTCCTATAAGGCGATCATGCCTTACTTCATCAACGAATCGCCTGCTCCCGCCCGCGAGCGTCTGCAGTCGCCTGAGCACGCCGAACTGATGGCGCACTCCAGCAACTGCATCCTGTGCGCGTGCTGCACCACCTCCTGCCCGATCTTCTGGGCCAATGGGAGCTACCTAGGCCCAGCCTCCATTGTGCAGGCCCACCGCTTTATCTTCGACAGCCGCGACGAGGCCACCCAGCAGCGTCTGGGCCTGATGAACCAGAACACGGGCGTCTGGCGCTGCCGCACCGCCTACAACTGCACTGAGGCTTGCCCCCGTGAAATCCCGATCACTGAACTGATTGAGCAAGTCAAGCGCTCGGTGATGTACTCACAGGCCTAAAGCACAGTATTACTCCTGTAAGCGGAGTAAAAACCACCACGGAGCGTTCCGTGGTGGTTTTGATTTAGGCGCATTGTTGTCTGCGGGCGGCTACTCCACCTTGCCGCTGACTTGCACCACCTCGTGCACCTCCAACTTGTTGGGGCCACTGAAAGCCTCCTGGGGCAGACTGCCTGAGCGGGCATGCCCCTGCCGGAAGGCATCCGACTGTGTCCAGGCTTCGAACGCTGCTCGGTCCCGCCAGAAGGTCAGCACAATGAAAGGGTCACCCTCGGCGGTGGGGCGCAGGACCTGATTGGCGATAAAGCCGTCCATACCGTCCACCAATCCAGCGCGGTCACGAAAGCGGGCCTCAAACTGGTCATGGTACTCGGGGCTGACAAAAATGCGGTTGGTAACAGTAATCATGATTGGCCTCCTTGCATAGGAGCATCTGGCTCTCCAAAACGCTCAATAAAGGCGTATTGCTGGCGGGTTTCTACAGCGGCTTCCCGGGCCTGGCGGACGCGCTCAATGGCTGCGTCGGCCTCCATGCCCATCTGAACCAGGAGGCAGGCAGCGAGGGTCCCAGCCCGGCCCCGGCCCCCCCGGCAGTGAATCACCACCCGCTCACCGTCCAGCAGTTCCGACAGGACCCGGTCAACCATTTTGTGAAAGGAAGCCAGGTCCTCCGGTACTGAGACATCGCGCACGGGGTAAGAGATAATTTCAATGTCCTGTGCCTTTGCCTGCTCGGCGTAATCGGTAAGGCCCAGCAGCTCGTATTCGTGCGGCTCCAGCAGCGAAACCAGTCGGGTCATGCCCTGACGGCGCAGGGCACGGAAGTCTTCAGCGAGGTCGCGGTCATGCTGGACGCCGGGTTGCACCTGACTGGGGCCTTTCTTGCCGGGTGCGAAGGTCAGCCCCAACCGTCCCGGCCACAGCGCTGTGACCACCCAATCTACCCGGATAGGATCACTCATTTCAGCCCTCCTTCATCCAACGGGCGGCATCTAACGCGTGATAAGTCAGGATGGTATCGGCCCCGGCCCGTTTCATCGCGCCCAGTGTTTCCAAGACGGTGCGGCGTTCATCCATATACCCAGCCTGCGCGGCGGCCTTGACCAGCGAGTATTCACCGCTCACGTTGTAGGCCACCAGCGGCAGGTCAAAGTGATCGCGCAGTTGCCGCAGCACGTCAAGGTAAGCCAGGGCGGGCTTGACCATCAGGAAGTCCGCGCCCTGCTCGGCGTCCAGGGCCGCCTCGTGCAGCGCCTCGCGGTAGCCTCCCGCCGGGTTCATCTGATAAGTGGCGCGGTCCCCTACGCTGGGCGCACTGCCCGCCGCCTCGCGGAAGGGGCCGTAGTAGGCACTGGCGTATTTGACGGCGTAGCTCATGACTGGGACTTGGGCGTGGCCTGCCGCGTCCAGTGCCCGGCGAATGGCGGTGATTTGTCCGTCCATCATGGCGCTGGGCGCAATGAGATCGGCCCCGGCATCTGCCTGCGATACCGCAGTACGGGCCAGCAGCTCCAGGGAACTGTCGTTGTCTACCGTCCACTGTCCCGCGTCCTGAACCAGATGGCCGCAGTGACCGTGGTCCGTGTACTCACACAGGCAGGTATCGGCGATGACGGCCAGGTCGGGCGCGGTGGCCTTGATGGCGCGGGTTGCTTGCTGAATCACGCCCTCCTGGGCATAGGCCTGCGAACCCCCAGCGTCCTTATGGTCAGGGATGCCAAACAGAATGACCGCCGGAATCCCCAGCGCCTGCGCTTGCTGCGCCTGCTCTACGGCGCTCTCAAAGGTATGACGTTGCACGCCCGGCATGGTCCGAATTTCAGTGACGTCCCTGCCCTCATGCACGAAGATGGGATGAATCAGATCGGCGGGTGAAAGTTGGATTTCCTGAACCATCCGGCGAATCGCGGGAGTGCGGCGCAGGCGGCGGGGTCTGAGACTGAGGTCTGACACGGTTCCAGGGTAGCGCAGAGAGTCGGAGGCAAAAAGTACGGATGCTTAAACCGTCACCACCCCGATGTCTCTGGCCATGCATGAGCGGAGCACCCAGTCACGCAAGGCGCCCACCTCTGGGCTAGGGCCACTTAGGCTAAGTCGCTCGCGTTGAGAACCGTTTACTCCGGTACCGAGGCTGCGGTGAAACACAACAGCGCCCAGTCGAGTATGAAACTCGTCCCACCAGTTGTCGGGAGGTGGCCTCAGCAAGGTGAGATGCTCTGTGGTAGGTGCCGAATCCAGTTCAATCGCTGGATGAACTCCGGACCGTTCCTCTCAGGCGATAGCTACGCCGCGCCAGAGGTGGCCCAGTCTGTCCTTCTGCCAGCAACTGCGCAGTGGCCTCAGGCGCGAGACGCTCGGCCCGGCGCAGATGATCGGTCAGATCCTGCTCTGCCCAGAAACGACGCGGGTGGGCGTCGCCTTCGGTCAGTAGATCCAGCCAGGGGAGGGGTAACGGTAGCTGCGTCATGCGGGCGGCGCGTCTCTACAGTTCGCGCAGGTCTTCCATCAGCTGCCAGCCTAGACCCTGTGGGGTGGCCTGCAACAGTGGCTCCAGCGCCTGACTGGCCGCCTGCGCGTCGTCATGCAACTCCTCGGCAGAGGGGCGCTCGTCGTACACGCGCAGGACCGTGAACTGGTAAAACAATTGCCCGGCAGAAGGCTCGCCGTTGTCGAAAAAGGCGAAAGGGGGGTCTATCTCGTCCCACAGTACATTGGCCTCGTCCAGTTCGCGGGGCAAATAAGCGTCCAGATCAAGGTCCAGGTCACGGGGATGCCAGAGATAGCCCTGTAAAAGGCGAATGGCAGTTCGGCCGCCCTGGGGTCCAGCTTCGGTGGTCACGTCTCATACCATAGCGCACCGCCCGCTTTTTCGCTCAGACTAATAAATTAAGGCTCTCTAGACCTTCCTGGCCAGCAGGTGGGTTGACCCGCTAGACTGAGGCCAATCATCAGGCAGAACAATCTTTTGGAAACCAATCCCTTCTGCCAAAAAGGAGATGAATTTATGGCTTTTGAACTTCCTCAGCTGCCCTACGCTTATGACGCTCTGGAACCGCATATTGATGCCCGCACCATGGAAATCCATCACACCAAGCACCACCAGGCCTACGTGGACAACGCCAACAAGGCACTGGAAGGCACCGACCTGGCCGACAAGGATGTGTTGGAAGTCATTAGGAACTTGGAGGCTGTCCCCGCCGAAAAAAAGGGCGCTGTGCGTAACAATGCCGGCGGCCACGCCAACCACAGCTTGTTCTGGCAGGTGATGGGCAGCGGCCAGGGCGGTCAGCCGAGCGGTGAACTGATGCAGGCCATTGAAAGCGCCTTCGGCTCCTTCGACGCCTTCAAGGAGAAGTTCGAAGAAGCCGCCAAAACCCGCTTTGGCAGTGGTTGGGCCTGGCTGGTCGTCAAGGACGGCCAGCTGGACGTAGTAAGCACGGCCAACCAGGACAACCCCCTGATGGGCGAGGCCGTCGCGGGCACCAGCGGCACCCCGATTCTGGGTGTGGACGTGTGGGAGCACGCTTACTACCTGAACTACCAGAACAAGCGTCCTGATTACCTCAAGGCCTTCTGGAACGTCGTCAACTGGGACGAAGTCGCCAAGCGCTACGCTGACGCCAAATAAGTTTTAGTTTGCCTAAGGGTCTGATGGCCAAGTGCCTTCAGGCCTTTTCGCTGCCGTGACTGAAAAAGGCCACCTCCAATCGGAGTGGCCTTGCTTTGACGGGTTGATTCAACCTTCCGACAGCGGTTGGTCCAGCTCCTCTTCCTGTACCTGAGCCAGGTCACCCCGGCGGGCAGCGCGGCGGTCGTCCTCGGCGTCTTCAGCAGCCTGATAGGCCTTGATGATCTGACCGACCAGTGGGTGACGGACCACATCCACATCCGTGAACTCGTGCCAGCCGATGCCCTCAATGGGAGTCAGCACGCGCTTGGCGACCGCCAGACCACTGGTCACGTGACGCGGCAGGTCAATCTGGGTCACGTCCCCGGTCACGACCACTTTGCTGCTGAAGCCCATGCGGGTCAAGAACATCTTCATCTGTTCGCCGGTGGTGTTCTGGGCCTCGTCCAGAATCACGAAGGCGTCGTTCAGCGTGCGTCCGCGCATAAAGGCCAGTGGGGCCACTTCAATCACGCCGCTTTGCAAATAAGACTCGAACTTTTCCTGGTCCAGCATGTCATACAGCGCGTCGTATAGTGGGCGCAGATAAGGATCAATCTTGGCCTGAAGGTCGCCGGGCAAGAAGCCCAGGCGCTCGCCGGCCTCAACTGCGGGGCGAGTTAGGATGATGCGTTTGACCTTTTTGGTCTTGAGGGCCTGGACTGCCATCGCTACGGCCAGATAGGTCTTACCAGTCCCGGCAGGACCGACCCCGAACACGATGTCACTCCGCTCAATTTTTTCCAGGTATTCCTTCTGACCCGGGGTCTTGGCTTTGAGGCCACGCGGCAGGCTGAGGCCACGGACTTCGGTTTCGGCAGCCAGCGAGCGGCCTTCACCGCTGAGGCGGGCGCTCCGGCGCAGATGATCGGGCGTCAGTTCACCGCCCCGGCGAATCACTTCCAAGGCGTCGCGAATCATGGTTTCAGCGGCCTGGACCTGTTCGGCTGTGCCGCTGATCTGCACTGTGCCGCCGCGGGCGTGCAGCTGAGCAGGGGAGAGCTGACGCATCAGGCGCAGGTTCTCGTCGCCAGTCCCTAGCAGGGCCAGGGCCTGCTCACGGCCCTCCA
This sequence comes from Deinococcus radiophilus, assembly GCF_020889625.1. Lineage (GTDB taxonomy): Bacteria > Deinococcota > Deinococci > Deinococcales > Deinococcaceae > Deinococcus > Deinococcus radiophilus. The sequence continues at coordinate 870,991 of NZ_CP086380.1, read as the reverse complement.
GTTCGATGTTCAGGGTGACCTGCTCAGCGCTCTGGGGCGCATCTGCCGTGGGCGGCGTGGTCACGGGCTGTTCGGGCGCGGTCAACGGATCTCCCAGGGGCGCAGATGCGCCTTGACATCACAAAGATTTGGCATCCAGTCCAGTCTAGGTGAACTGCCCTGGCGTGTCACGGATTAGTCCACGTTCCCAGGGTGAGGCTGGCCCTGAGATTTGCTTTAGTCTGGGTGCATGAAACTGGCAATTGTTGGTGCCACCGGAGCGGTCGGCCATGAATTGATGAAAGTCCTTGAGGGCAGCCGCCTGCCCATAGACGAGTTGCAGCTGTACGCCAGCCCGCGTTCGGCAGGCAAGCAAATGGACTTCCGGGGCGAGACGCTCACCATTCAGGCCATGCCCAAAGGCGCGATTCCAGCAGACGTCATTCTGGCTTCGGCAGGCGGCAGTATCAGTCTGGAGATGGCCCCCAAATGGGTTGAGGGCGGCTCGGTGGTCATTGATAACTCCAGCGCGTTCCGCTACGACCCCCAGGTACCGCTGGTCGTCCCCGAAGTGAATGGTGAGGCGGCGCTGAAGCATCAGGGCATCATCGCCAATCCCAACTGCACCACGGCCATTGCCGCGGTCGCCGTGTACCCGATTTACCAAAAGTACGGCCTGAAGCGCATGATCGTGAGCACCTACCAGGCCACCAGTGGCGCGGGTCAGAAGGGCATTGAAGAGCTGCTGGAGCAGACCCGTGCCGAGCTGAGCGGCGAAACGCTGGCTCCCAGTGCCTTCGTACACCCGATCTCGTTCAACGTCATTCCGCACATTGACGCTTTCCAGGACAACGGCTACACCAAAGAGGAAATGAAGGTGGTCTGGGAAACCCGCAAGATCTTCGGGGACGAATCGCTGAAAGTCAGCTGCACGGCGGTGCGGATTCCCACCCAACGTACTCACGCCGAGGCGATTACGTTGGAGCTGGAGCGCCCTGCCACCCCTGAGGAAGTGCGGGAGCTGCTGGCTCAGGCTGCCGGGGTTGAAGTTCGCGACGATGTAGCGCAGAAGGTGTACCCCATGCCACTCACTGCGACGGGCAAATACGATGTGGAAGTGGGGCGTATTCGCCAGAGCCTGGTATTCGACCAGGGCATCGAGCTGTTTGTGGCGGGCGATCAACTACTGAAAGGTGCGGCGCTGAACGCAGTACAGATCGCAGAATACCTGCATGAGCATGGCGCTCTGAAGTAAACGGTGAACGAGAGCCGGGTGGCCTAGAGCAAGCCCGGTTCTCTTTGGACCCAGATCTAATATACGAATTACAGAGCAAGATGTGGCGTTAAGATGTGTTACCCTTCCACGGCGTATGGAAACAGCCAAGCAGCCAGCACCAACGTTCCTATATTGAAGGCCAACAGGAAAGCCGCCCAGGCCCATGCTTCAGCCGTCCATCCGCCCGAAAGCAGCGTGGCGGTGATACGTACCAGGGCGATCACCAGGGGAATCAACAGGGGAAAGGCTAGCGCAGGCAGCAGCGCTTCGCGGGCGCGGAGATTCACTGTCAGGCTGGAGTAAAAGGTGCTGGTGGCGGCCAGGCCAACTGTGCCCAAGGCCATTACCCCGTACAGACTGAGCCAGGGCAGTGGTGGCTGGTCTTCACCACCCCAGACGCCGAATAGGCCCAGGCCCAGTGGAAGTGTGGCCGCCCCGATCAGCAGCAGCGGCAGCAGCACGCCCAGCAACTTGCCGAGATACACCGCGGCCAGAGGCGCTGGATACAGCAGCAGTTGTTCCAGGGCTCCGGCTTCAGCCTCCGCGGAGAAAGCGCGGCCTGCGGCGACTGCCGAGGCCAGCGTAAGGGCGGTCCAGACCACTCCGGCAGCCAGATTGGCTGTCGCGCTGGCTGAGCGTCCATCCGGCGCGCCCAGCGCAAACCCCTGCACCAACAAAACCAGCGCCACATAGAAAGCGGTTGCCAGCAGTACATCGCGTGTGCGCCCAGCCAGGGTGAGGTCCCTGGCCGCCACCGTCCAGACGGTGTTGAGGGCGCTCATGGTCCGCCTTCCAATAGCACGCCGCCTGCGAGGTAGAGCGACCGTGGAGCCAACTGCGCCGCCAGTTCAGGCTCGTGCGCCGCGATGACCAGGGTGCTTCCCCCTGCGGCCAGGTCGCCCAGCAGTTCCAGGGCCAGCCTTCGCCCCGCTGCATCCAGATTGGCAAACGGTTCATCCACCAGTGTGAGCGGCTGTGCCAATGTCCAGGCACGGGCCAGGGCCAGCCGCTTACGCATGCCCGCCGAGATAAAACGGGTGCGGCGGTCCGCAGCTTGACTTAAGCCCACCCGTGCCAGGGCAGCATCCGTCACTGTCATACTGCGCCCATGCATCCGCAGGGCAAAGGCCAGATTCTCGGCGCAGGTCAGATCGGGGTACAGCGCCCCATCTACTGGCATCAGATGCACCAGCTCACGCACCGCCCGGCTGTCGCGCAGGTCATAGCCTAGGATACGGCCCTCCCCCCGCGTGGGGCGCAATGCCGAGGCCAGCACCCGCAGCAAGGTGGTTTTGCCCGCGCCATTGGCCCCCAGCAGTGTGAGGTGTTCGCCCTTCGGAAGATCCAGATTTACCCCACGCAGCACAGCGTCCCGGCCCAAGCGCAGCCAGACATCCCGCAGTTGCACCGCATATTCCAGCTGGGGTGCAGGGTCGCTCAAATTCGTAGCCACTCCGGCATCAGCTCATAGAAAAAGCTGGACAGTAGAGTGAAATATCCAGTCACCATCAGCAGCCCGAACACGACCAGCAAGGCTCCGCCGACTTTTTCAAAGATTCCGGCATAGCGGTTCAGCCCACGCAGGTTGATCCGGTCCCATAGGAGGGCGGTCAGTAAGAAGGGCACGGCTAACCCGGCAGTGTAGGTCAGCAGCAGCCACACCCCCTGGGTAAGCGAACTCGTACTGGCCGCCAGGCCCAGGATGCTGCCCAGGGCTGGCCCCAGACAGGGACTCCAACCAAAGGCAAAGGCCGCGCCCAGGGCCACTGGGCCGTAGCGGTCGGCACCGCTCAGATCGCGAGTATCGCGCATCAGCCAGGGCAGGCGAATCACACCCAGCATGACCAGCCCGAAAAAGATAATCAGTAGCCCGGCCAGGCGGCCCAGCAGCATCTTATGCGGCGCCAGCAAGGCTTCCAGCGCACTGGCGGTGGCGCCCAGGGCGACAAACACCAGCCCAAAGCCCGCGATAAAGCCCAGTGCCCGGATCAGCGGTACTCGGGTGCCGCCGATCACACCCAAGTAGGACGGCACCAGCGGCAAGACACAGGGACTGAGAAATGAGAGCAGCCCAGCCAGAAACGCCACTGTCAGCGTGGGGGCAGCGGCGACTTCAACCATGACCGGCAGTGTAACGCGCTGGGGCGCGGGCTGTCCCGTGAAGCTTGTCCCGGAGCTGGGCCGCAGATATTTTGATTGGCTTGCCGCTCCTGCTGGGTGGTCCGTCTAATGCAGGGTACGGCTCTGGTCGTGTTCGGTCCAATCTGCCCGCAGCAGGCGCACTTCCGGGCTGTCTGGCGGGCTATACCAGACGCGCACGCCGGCCTGCCCGATCTCGCGGATCAGGCGGTGGTCCTCGCCGGGGTCGATGGTCCGGTTCAGGGCGCGAAAGGCGTTGCGGCCTGCCGGCGTCCAACCCCGCAGCCAGAGCGACTCACTCGCCGTATTGCGCAGCAGGATATGGCCCTGTGCCAGGGTGACCTCCAGCTCGGGCGGGATAGGAACGTGGGCGGCTTGCCAGCGGACTTCGGTCCCGAAGGTCGGGGAATGGACCTTGTGCATGACGCTGGGGGGAAGCCAGGTTTGGGCCTGCCGTGGCGGGGGCCAGAGTAAACCTGCCAGCAGCCAGGCCAGACCACCCAGCGCCAGCCCAGTACCGACCAACGCACTCAGGAAGGTGACAGGAGAAATCAGCAGAGTTCCTGCACCCAGAACTGCCAGGATCAATCCCCAGACCCACTGGGGCCGCCCTGTGGCCGGGGCGAAAGAGCGCGGCCACCATTCTGCCGCAAGCAGCAAGGCTGCACCTAGCCCAAACAGCACTGGGACTTCCAGCAGCGGAGCCAGACCCAGCAGCAGCAGCCCGGGAATGGCCCACAGCGTAACGGCTGGGCGCTGCCGCCGCCGCGCCTCAAAGGCGATCCGAACCAGCCAGTACAGTGTCAGGACCACCCAGGTTGCCACGAAATATAGATTGAAGCGCGTCCAGAACGGCGTGGCGAGCAGTTCTTCCATCAGGGCTGGCCTTGCCGATGGACTTCGGCTGCAAGGTGTTGCAATTGCCCAACCAGCAGCCTATCCCAGGCTGTCTGAACCGCATTTTTCGAGCCAGGCAGCGCAAAAATCAGGCTGCGTCCAGCCAGGCCACCTATGGCCCTGGAGAGCATCGCCGCAGCACCCACTTCGTGATACGACAGCATCCGGAACAGCTCGCCAAAGCCTGGCAGTGGCTTGGTCAGCAGCGCTTCCACCGCTGGAATGGTCACGTCGCGCCCGGTAATGCCCGTGCCGCCCGTGGTGAGAATCAGGTCCACTTCTGCGTCCAGCCAGGCCTGCAACTGCTCGGTTATGGCACGCGCTTCGTCGGGCACGATCCGAGTCTCCAGCACCCGATGCCCAGCGGCCTCCAGTGCCGCCCGCAAAAAGGCGCCCGAATGATCGTTTTCGGGTGTCCGGGTGTCGCTGACCGTCAGGACCGCCGCACGCAACTGCACGGGCTGGTCGGGCAAGTGGGCCTGTGGAATGCTCCCGGTGGCTGGCTCGGTCATTGGCCTACCATACGCCGCAGCACCAGGGGCAAACGTTGTAAAGTTCTAAACCGGTCCTGAGCGAAGCTTTAGGGCTTCAGCGGCGACGGTCAGCCGCGCGGCCTGCCATCAGCACCTGCCGCACCGGACCTGGCAACCCGGCGTAGTCCGCTGCCACTACCTCAGCCACTGACTTGCGGCCCAGCAGCGCCAGCAATTTGCCGCATTGTTGCTCCAGGAACTCGCGGTACTGCTCGGCACCGCCACTCTGTACGCACTCCAGGGCCAGTACCGTCAGCTGGCCTTCCAGTGCCTCAATAGCCAGAAAACGGGCCGCCTGCTCACCACTGGCGCCCAGCCGATCTTCCAGGCCACGCAGCGCTTCGGGCTGACGCAGCAATTCGTCGGTTGCCCGCCGAATCAGAGGATCACGCAGCAGGCGCTGACACGGGCGACACGGCGTATGTGGGCTGGGTACCTCGCAGACTGGGCAGGGGGTCCAGCCTTGCTGCTCACGCCAGCGTTGGGCGCGGGCCACTGCCTCGGCAGCCTGCTGGGCGGGGCCGCGTAAGTCTTCGCCAACCACCTGGGCCGCGCGGGCAGCCTGGGCACGGTCCTCAGCGGTGAGGGGCGGCAGCACACTGCCAGCCAGCGGTCCACCGCCACCCGCCGAGGGCTTCTCGGCTGCCCAGCCGGTTCCGAAGCGAATCTCGCTGACCAGTTCCGGCTCGGTACCGGGCGCAGTCTGGGCCCGCAGCAGTTCATTCAGCCGCGCCAGGAAATGGTGCCGCTGCATGCTGAGGTGATGGGCCGCCGCCGAGTCCCGCGCCTCGATATGCAGGGTGCCGAACTGAAAGGACCGGGCGCGGGTCAGCCGGGCCACCTCCGGGCCCACCGCCTGCGGCCAGATCAAAATGGCCTGGGCGCGGCGCACCCCGAAACCCAGCCCATTTTTTCCCAGCGTGGCATTCATCAAGTCGCCGACGCTGCGCAGGTCACCCTGGCGCTTGCCGGAGCGGGCACGGGTGCGGAAACTGGGCCCCTGGCGGTAGGGCTTATCGTCCATCGCGGTTTCCCTCAGTAAGCGGACTGAAGCGTCCAGCTGCGGCGTGCAGCAGCAACGCCGCCCCAGGTGGACGCTCGGTTCCGGTGACAATGGCTTGCGGCACCGACGCCGCAAGGTCCAACAGGAACTGACGGCGCTGCGGGTCCAGTTCGGCGGTCCAGTCATCAATCAGGAGAACTGGAGGTTCACCAAAGCGCTCGGTGAGGAGCTGCATCTCGGCGTAGCGCAGGGCCAGTGCAGCCGTGCGGCCCTCGCCCCGGCTGGCGTAGGTTCCGGCGCTCATGTCGCCCAAGGACAACGCCAGATCGTCACGGTGTGGCCCCGTCAGGGTGAGGCCACGCGCCAGTTCCTCGGCACGGCGGGCGCGCAGTTGCTCCACGTAGCGCTCGGGGTCGGCACTCTCGGTCAACTGGACCCGCAGGGTTTTACGGCTGCCCAGCTCGGCATTGGCTCCTTGCGCCAGTTCCTCCAGGCGGCCCGCAGCACGCTGCCGAAATTCCATGATGCCCCGTCCCAGGGTGCCCAGCGGTTCGTCCCAGACATCCAAGGCCCAGTCCTGACCCTCACGCAGTGCAGCATTGCGCTGAGACACGGTGCGTTCGTAGCGGCTGAGTTGCTCGGCGTACCGGGCACTCAGGCGGCTGAGCAAGGAGTCCAAGTAGCCCCGCCGCTGCGAAGGAGCGCCGAACACCAGTTCCGAGTCCTCGGGGCGAAACAGCACGGCGCTGCCACGCGGCAGATCCCCATTACGGGTTCGTACACCGTCTACTTTCAGTTGCCGCTTGCCCCGCCCGATCCCGACCTCCTGCACGCTGAGACTGCCGCTTTCCAGCACATCGGCACGGACATAGGCCTCGGTCTGTCCAGCCAAGATCAGCTCCTCTAGGCGGCCTGCCTCGGTGCGTCCGGTCAGGGCCAGATAGGCGGCTTCCAGCAGGTTGGTCTTGCCAGCGCCGTTCTCACCCCAGACCCCCGTCACCCCGGCTGGAAAATCCAGCGTGTCGGGCGACAGATTGCGGTAATTCAGGGTCGAGAGCTTGCACAGACGCACGCGGGACAGTATAGGGCGGCCTGCCCGCTCACCCCAGGGCGTCTTTGCCGCGGCGCACGTCGCGGGTCAGCCGCTCCAGGTGAAAGGCGTCGCCGCCAGCCTCCAGCACCGTGTCGGGGCCGTCCGTGCCCGGCCCGGTCACCAGCCAGGCCAGTTCGCGTCCGCCTGTCACCCGGACGTGGCGGCGCCGGCCTTGGGCGTCGGCGTCCAGGCACAGCACGCCGCTGGGGATCTCCAGCCGCTCCAACTCGCGGCGCAGCCAGGTCAGAGCCGCCGGGTGTCCGGCCACGAAGCCCTGTTCCAGATAGGGCCGGGTCTGGTTGTAGCGCACCGGCTGTCCATTCCGGCGGGTCAGGTCGCCGCCCTGCGCCCGCAGCAGCGCGTGCCCGGCGGCGATGTCCCACTCGGCGCGGGGCGACATGGTAAAGGTGGCGTCGGCCTCACCTGCCGCGATACGGGCCAGTTTCAGGGCGGTAGACCCGCTTGGGCGCATACCGGGCAAGGGGAGGTCACGCAGTTCGCGGCGAGTCTCGGTCACCGAGGTGGCAATCACGTAGGGCTGGTGGTCACGCAGCGTCACCCGCTCACCGTTCTTGGTGACGCCCAGGCCCACCGCCCCGGCAAACAGCTCATCTGTCTGCGGCGCGTAGATCACCCCCAGCACCGGTTCACCGTCCACCGCCAGCCCCAGCGAGACACAGTGATCGGGGCTCCCGTCCGCGTATTCCTTGGTGCCGTCAATCGGGTCTATCAGCCAGGTTCGGGAGCGGCTCAGGCGCTCGGGGGCGTCGGCTTCTTCTTCGGACAGCAGGCCGTCGCCCGGAAAAGCCCGTGCCAGCTCCCGCATCAGCAGCGCCGAGGCGGCGCGGTCGCCCTCGGTCACCGGATCGTCGGCCCCGGTCTTATGCTCAACCTTGAAGCCCTGAGCGCGGAAAGCTTCGGTCACTGCGCCGGCTTCCCGCGCCAGGCGCACCGCGATGTCCAGTTCGTGTTCCATTGTCATGTTCCCAGCCTACCTTCCAGCCACGAAAAGTCGCGCCGGAAAAGCAAGGCTCCGGCGCGGTGGGTGATCCATGCTCGGTTCAGGGCTGCAAGCGGGTGCGGTCACGCGGAAATGCCCGCGCCATCCGCACGTTGCTCAGGCCCAGCAGCAGGGCGGTGAGCCGCTCGGCGCCGATGGCGAAGCCGCCGTGTGGAGGCATCCCATAGCGGAAGACCTCCGCGTAGGCCCGCAGCGACTCGGGGTTCAGGCCATACGCCTCGATGCTCCGGCGCAGCATTTCCGGGTCATGGATACGCTGTCCGCCCGACGTGATTTCCAGGCCACGCAGCAGCAAGTCGAAACCGCGTGTCACCGGCACGCCGTCCATCTCACCGTCCGGGTGGGTATAAAAGGGCCGCGCCGCCTGCGGAAACTTGGTGACGAACACAAAATCACTGCCCAGTTCACGCCCCGCCCACTCGCCCAGCAGCCGCTCGCCTTCAGGGTCCAAGTCCTTGCCGCCCACCAGGTGTCCGAACTCGCGCTCCACCGTGGCGCGGGCTTCCAGCAAGGGAATCCGGGGGATGCGCTCTGGGACTTGCGGCAGCTCTGCGCCCAGCAGGGCCAGTTCGGGGCCGCAGCGCTCCTGCACGCGGGCCAGCATCCCGCGCAGCACCTCAGTTTCGGCGTCCATCACGTCTTCTTCCGAATCAATAAAACCCAGTTCAGCGTCCAGGCTGAGGTACTCGGTCAGGTGGCGGCTGGTGTTGTGCGACTCGCCCCGGAAGACGGGAGCCACCTCAAACACCCGCTCGAAAGCTCCCACCATCATCTGCTTGTACAGCTGCGGGCTCTGGGCCAGGTAAGCGGGTTCCCCGAAGTAGTCCACCGTAAAGAGGCCAGCGCCCCCCTCGGCCCCGGCCTCCACGATCTTGGGCGTGCTGATCTCGGTAAAGCCCATGCCTGACAGGGTTTCGCGGAAGCCCGCCAGCAGTTCGGCCTGAACCCGCAGCGCCGCGCGCTCCTTCAGGCCACGCACCGTCACGGCGCGGTGGTTCAGTAGGGTGTCGGCGTGAACCCGCTCCAGCTTGGGCAGCTCGACTGGCGTAGGTTCAGCCGCGGCGGCAATGACTGTCATGGCCTGCATCTGCACTTCGACCTCGCCCCCGCGCTTGGGGTGCGGGCGCACGGTCCCTATGATTTCTACGCTGCTTTCCGGCAGGGGCAGGTCCAGGTTCAACTGGTCGCCGACACACTGCACGGCGCCGCCCGCGTCACGCAGAGTCACGAACTGGATCCCCCCCAGATCGCGGCGCGAGAGGATCATGCCGCGCAGCCGTACAGTCTGCCCAACATGCTGAGCCAGCTCACGGATAAAGGTACGGGGGAGGACGGGGGCGGCCTGAGTAGGTTCGGTGGTCATGGTGGGTGGCTCCTGTGGCAGATGAATGAGGTGAGATAAGGAAAGCCCCCGCTCCGTGTTTCGGGGCGGGGGCGCGAACAGCAGCGTAACGACGTCCCCTAGGTGGGATCGTCATTATCGTTGGCGTTGAGCTGTGGCATTTCAGCGAGTGTAGGGCGGCCCAGGCAAACTGTCAAGCAGGCAACATTGTTCAGGCCTCCGGCACCAGGCCCAGCAGGGCTGGCCAGCCCCGCGACAGGTTCAGCGCCGCCACTCCCCGCGCTGCCAGTGCAGGCCAGGGGTCCAGCGCGGAAGTGACGCCCAGCAGCGGAATAGGAATCTCCGGGTCCTCGCGTTCCAGCACGCGTAGGCTCAGCTCACAGGCCGGGCTTCCCTCGACACCCTGAGGGATTTGGAGGTCGCGCCGCAGCCGTACCCAGGGGTGGCCCCTGAACGTGTCCCGGTAGGCGGCCAGCGCATCGTGTTCCGAGTAGCCCTCGAACAGGGGAATCCGCAGGCCCTCGCCCTCCCATGCTTCAAAGCTGAAGTGCCCCCTCAGGAGCGGGCGCAGCGCCGCCAGTTCCTCCCCGCTCAGCCGGTGCCCAATGGGTTCACGTGGGGACACCACCCGGCCCTGAAGGAGAGGTTCCAGCGCCAGCGCCGCTGCCAGCGTGCGGGGTGGCAGTCCTGCAAGTAGAGTCAGATCGGACGGTCCTCTCAGTTCCGGCAAGACCGCTGCGCCGCTGGCTCCCGACCGAAAATCTACCTGTTGCCCGGCATCTGGCGGCACCGCTCTATCCCAGTCCGGCAGGATGACCGTCACGTCGGCAGAGCCAGCTTCCGTCTGTGCGGCTAGGCCACGCCAGCCGAACAAGGAGGGGTGCAGTTCCTCAGCCGTGTCGCCCGCTCTCGCTGGAGCCACCAGGGCGGTCACCCGCAGTTCAGGATGCCAGGCTGTCCAACGCAGCCATTCTCCTGCCAGCGGATGTTCGGCACCGAGCAGTTGAACCGCTAGCGCTCCCAAGGCCAGGCTCCTGGCGCGGCCGCCACCCCACAGGCCCGCGGTCCGGTATGGACGATCAGCGCGCCATTGACCCCAGCGCGGCCTTCCCAGACGACCGGATGACGCGCCGCAATCTCAGAGCGCAGCAGATCGGTGTCCTCAGGGTGTGAGCCTTCCAGCAGGCCCAGCCGTAGCGGAGTACCCTCACCGTAGCGGCGCGTCAGTTGCGCGGCGATCTCGCGGATCGCGCCTTTGTACCCCCGGGCCTTGGCGACAGTGGTATAGATCCCAGCCGGTTTTTCCACCGTGATGACTGGCTTGAGGTTCAGGAGTCCCCCAAGCGCCGCCTGTACCTTCCCGATCCGCCCGCCGCGCTTCAGGAACTCTAAGGTCTCGACCGTGAAGTAGAGCTCAGTCTCCTCGCGCACCTCTTCGGCCCAGCGCTGGGCGGTGTCCAGGCTTTCGCCGCGCTCGGCAGCGGCATTCAGGGCGTGCAGCACAAAGGCCTGCGCCGCACTCAGGCTGCCGGAGTTGAGCAGCGTGACATCCAACCCTGACAACTCACGGGCCTGCTCGGCAGCGTTGGCACTGCCCGAAAGACCGGGGCTGATGGTCAGCGCCACCACCTTGGAACTGTGCTCGGCTGCTTCGCGGTAGGCGTCCATCCAGGCCTGTGGCGTGGGCTGCGAGGTGCTGGGGTGGGGGTTACCAGCCAGAATCCGGTCCATCAGTTCACGCCTGGGCAGCTCGTGCATGGCGTGGCTCTCGTCACCGAAGTTCACCGAGAAAGGCGCGACCGGCACCGCGTTGTTCAGGCCGCTGAAGGCGTCCAGGCCACCGTCAGTGGCCACCGAAAATTGAGGATCAGTCATGTGAGCTCCACATCGTTCATCTGTTCTATCAGCTTGAGTGCGGCGGTATGGTCCTCAGCCGCGCCGACCATCCGCTCAGCCGCGCGGTACAGCCCAGCGGTCTGGCCGAGCAGGGGAGCGCTGCCCTTGTGCGTGGCGACCAGGTCCAGCCCAATGCCCACGTCTTTGGCCAGCAGCCCTAGGGCGAAGGTGGCCGGAAACTCGCGGGTCAGGGCCCGCTGTCCAATCAGATTCTCGGTGGCGTTGGACCGGCCCGACGATGCATTGATCACGTCCAGGGCAGCGCTCAGATCTACCCCTGCAGCCTTCAGAGCAGCCAGCCCCTCGCCGGCGGCCCAGAGGTTGACGGCCAGCAGCGTATTGTTGACGGCCTTGACCGCAAATCCGGCTCCGACGCCGCCCACATGCACGGTTTTGCCGGCAAAGGCCAGCCGGGGCCGTACCCGCTCCAGCGCTGCCGCGTCACCGCCGACCATCACCGTGAGGGTTCCGGCCTCCGCGCCCGCCACGCCGCCTGAAACGGGGGCGTCCAGCCACGCCACGCCGCGCTCCTTGAGCCAGGCGGCTTGCCGTGGTGCCTCGGCGGGATGGCCGCTGGTACAGTCAACCCAGACGGTGTCAGGCATCAGGTAGCCGTCCAGCGCGCGCAGCACCTCCCAGACCTCGGTGCTGGTCGGCAAGCAGCTGAAGATAATGTCCGCCTGGGCCAGCTCCGTCAGGGGCCGGGCCTCACTGCCATATTCGGCTTCATGCGCCTCAGCGCGGGCAAAGGTGCGGTTCCAGACCAGGGTGTCTTCCTGGGCAGCCAGGTGGCGGGCCATTGGGTAGCCCATGGCGCCCAGGCCGATAAATGCAGTGCTCATACCCCTAGCTTAGTTCAGGGGCGGGCTTCAGGTATGGTCCGGGTGCGTGGTGCGCCCATGCCGCTGCTCATGCGCCTCAATCTCTTTTTGCAGGAAAAAGTTCAGTGCCGTCCGGATGGTGGCGATGGCCGCCAGCTTGCCGATTTCTTCCCAGGTGGGTGCCACAGCAGTGAGCATGATGTCGGCGGCCAGCAGAAATTCCAGAGCAATTGCCAGCCAGCGGCCCAGCTGAAGCCGCAGCGATTCCTTGAGTTCATCCGGCACCTGGTCGCGCTGCATAAACACTTTGGCAGAGCGCCACAGGCCCTCCAGCAAGGCTGCGACCACGATCACTACTGCGGCCAGTTCTGCCAGGGTAGCGACCAGATGCGCGGCCTCAAGGATCCAACCACGCGCCATTTCACCGAAATCTAGGAGGTTGGGCATGCCCCCCAATCGTAACTCGGACAAAGAGACGACGAGAGAGTAATCTGCGAATTACAAACTAGCTCTGAAGAGTAAAAAAGTCAAAAATGCGGCATAGTGTGGCCCATGCCCGCCCCCGTCATCACCTCCACCCAGAACCCTACTGTCAAGCGCCTGGTCCGGCTCAGGGGCAGCCGCCGAGCAAGGGAGGAGGAGAGGGCCGTGCTGATCGAAGGAGCACGCGAGACAGCCCGCGCGCTGGCCGCTGGCTGGGCCGCGCAGGAGCTGTACCTTTGCCCGGCGCTGTTCAGCCCCGAAGCAGCGGCGCTGGCAGCTCAACTGGCTGAGGCCACCGACCTGAGCCGCGAAGCCTTCGCCAAGGTCAGTGGCCGCGAGCATCCCGACGGTGTTTTGATGCTGGCTGACGCACCTCAGGCGTGCTGGCCCCAGTTGGAGTCGTCCGCACTGATTGTGGTGCTGCACGGCCTGGAAAAACCGGGAAATGTCGGGGCTATTCTGCGGACAGTCGACGGTGTGGGTGCAGATGGCGTGCTGGTTCTGGGACGGGGCGCAGATGTATTTGGCCCCAACGTGATCCGGGCTTCGCAGGGCAGTGTCTTCAATGTGCCCTTGGTGCAGGCTGAAGAAGCGGAGGCGTGGACCTGGCTGGAAGAGGAGGGGTTCCGTTTGGTGGCCTGCACCCCAGATGCGCCGCAGACCCTCTGGGACGCTGATTTGACTGGACGGGTGGCTCTGCTGCTGGGAACCGAGCATGCCGGTCTGCCTGCTGAGTGGCGAGCAACTGAATACGCCGTTTCGATCCCCATGCGCGGCCAGGCAGACAGTCTGAATGTCTCTACCGCTGCCGCCGTCGTACTGTACGAAGCCCTCCGGCAGCGCCGCTAAAGTGACTGGAGAGCCCTTCAGTATCGAATAGTCTCAAATTTGTACTACGCGATTTACAAAATAGAGGAAGAATTAATAGAGAACAATATACAAATCAAAAAAAGCGGCCCTGCGGCCGCAAAAATGAGAAAAATGAGTCCTTAGGCCTGAGGCTGCTGAGGTTGTAGCTGCACGCCCTCCAGCGCGGCGTAATCATCCTGGAAGTGCATCAGAACGCCACCAAACAGGGTATCGAAGGTTTCCTGGGGCATCTCGGCCAGGGTGGGGTAGAAGCCCACATACTCCAGCCAGACGTTGCCCTGCTGGTCGATGCTGCGGCTAAAGGCCCGCTCGCGGTTACGCAGGTTCAGCATTTCCATGACTTCCTGCATGCGACCTTCGTAGGTCTTCTGGGTCACGCAGGTGATTTCCAGACGGCTGGTGTTCTGGGGGCCATCATTCACAGAGACCAACACAGCGGCGTCGCCCATTTCAAAGCGCCAACCCATGCGAATAAAGCGTTGGCCGGTTTCGGGGTTCTGATCCATTTCCAGCTGAACATCGCGCTCCTTGAGGTAGTTGGCGAGGGTATCCAGCGTCAGCAATGCAGTTTCGGTCGTCATAATTCGTTTCCTCCTTGGAAATAATGGTGAGGGCAGCATACGCTGCAAACGCCCCACCGGGCCTGGACCATCCTAACACTCCGGCCCATCAGCTCAGGGCCGGAAAGGGGAGAATCAGACCTGCTCTTTGGGCGAGTGGCTCAGCACTTCGTAGCCGTCTTCAGTGACCAGCACCAGGTCTTCAATACGCACACCACCCAGGCCCTCAACGTAAGCACCCGGCTCAATGGTAATCACCATGCCAGGCTTCAGCACATCCTCACTGCCCTTGGACAGACGGGGGCCTTCGTGAACGACCAGGCCCACCCCGTGACCCAGCGAGTGCGCGAAAGCTTCACCCAAGCCATGACCTTCCAGAATGTCGCGGGCCACCGCGTCCAGATCGCCAGCCTTCATGCCAGGCTTGATGGCCTGAACCGCCGCTTCCTCGGCTTCCAGCACCGCGTTGTAGATACGTTTCAGTTCGTCCGAGGGCTGACCCACGGCCACCGTACGGGTCATGTCGGAGTTGTAGCCGTTCAGGTTGGCGCCAAAGTCCACCGTGACCAGGTCGCCATCTTCGATCACCTTGTCGCTGGCTGTACCGTGTGGCAGCGCACCGCGCACCCCGCTGGCGACGATCACATCAAAGGCCGAGGTGGCCCCAGCCTGCCGCAGCCCCTGCTCTAGCGCAATGGCAACATCCACTTCACGCGCACCGGCCTTGATCTGAGGACGTACTGCGGCAAAGACGCGGTCAGCCAGATCCTGGGCAGCCCTTACACCCTCCACTTCATCCTCAGCCTTGATCAGGCGCAGGTTTTCCACCACGCCCTCGCTGGGGTGCAGCTGCACTTTCCAGGCTTCCTTGAGTTTCTCCAGAGCAGAAACCGTCAGGTGAGTCCCCTCGACAGCCACCTTCATTCCTTCCACTTTGGGCGCGGCGTCTTCCAGGGCTTTCTGGGGTGCGGCAATCACCACTTCTACACCCTCATTCACGTCCTCCCTGGCCTGTACCGTGTAGCGGCTGTCGGTGTACAGCACCGCCTGCGTAGGGGTAATAAGCATGCGGCCGTCTTCGGGGTGGGTGAAGCCACTCAAATAACGCACACTGGCCGGGCTGGACACCCACAGCGCCTGAGTCCCCTCACGGCCCAGGGCCGCCCTGATTCGTTCGAGTCGTTGTTGCATTTGCTCACGCTAGCACGGCCCTTGTCCCCAGGACGGAGACAGGCACCGACCTAAGAAACAGCCGCTATACTCGTCTATCGGGACATCCCAAAACTCATGTGTGGCCGTAAGCCACCTCGGAGGAAGCAACGTGAAATTACACGAATATCAAGGCCGCGAATTGCTGCGCCGCGCTGGCGCCAACGTTCAGGAAGGCCGCCTCGCTCACACCCCCGAAGAAGTCCGCGCCATTGCGGAAGAATTCGGTGAGCCCGTGGTCGTCAAGGCCCAGGTCCATGTCGGCGGACGCGGCAAAGCGGGCGGCGTGAAGTTCAGCCCCACCCCTGAAAAGGCCTATGAAAATGCCCAGAACATCCTTGGGATGGACATCAAAGGTCTCACCGTCAACAAGGTGCTGGTGACCAAAGCGGTGGACATCGACGCCGGGACCGAGTACTACGTCGGCATGATCGTGGACCGCAACGTCGGCTCCTACACCCTGATGGCTTCCAGCGAAGGCGGCATGGACATCGAAGAAGTAGCTGCAGCTACTCCTGAGAAGATCATCCACCACCGCGTGGACCCCATCACCGGCCTGCGCCCCTTTGAGGCCCGCGATATCGCCCTGAAGGCCGGATTCAAAGGCAACCTGAACAAGATCGCCGATATGATGGTCAAGCTCAGCGAAGCCGCCTTTGAGCGCGACGCCGTGCTGGTCGAGATCAACCCGCTGTTCGTAGACGCGGACGGCACCCCGATGGTGCTGGACACCAAATTCGAGGTGGACGACAACGCCATGTTCCGTCACCGCGACCTCGCTGACTGGCGCGAGCTGGAAGCCGAGCACCCCCTGGAAGTCGAAGCCAGCGAGTACGGCTTCGCTTACGTGAAGCTGGATGACGGCAACGGCGGTGTGCTGGGCAACGGCGCCGGTATCGTGATGACCTCGCTGGACGTGGTCAACCGCGCCGGAGCCAAGCCCGCCAACTTCCTGGACATCGGTGGTGGCGCCAAAGCCGACGTCGTGTATAACGCCGTCAAACTGGTCAGCAAAGACCCCGACGTCAAGAGCATCTTCATCAACATCTTCGGTGGCATCACCCGCGCCGATGAAGTGGCAAAAGGCGTGATTCAGGCGCTGGACGAGGGCATCCTGACCAAGCCGGTCCGTATGCGCATCGCCGGAACCGCCGAGGACGAAGCCAAGGCGCTGCTGAACGAGAAGAGCAGCGACCTGATCAAGATGTACCCCACCATGTTTGAGGCTGCCGAAGAAGCTGCCAAAGAAGCCAATAGCGCTGCGGAGGGCAAGTAAATGGGTATTTTGGTAGGTAAAGACAGCCGAGTGATCGTGCAGGGCATGACCGGCTCCGAAGGCGCCAAGCACAGCCGCGCCATGAAAGAATTCGGCACCAACGTGGTCGCCGGTGTGACCCCCGGCAAGGGCGGTCAGGACTTCGAAGGCTGGCCCATCTACAACACGGTGGCCGAGGCCAAAGAGCAGCATGACGCCAATGTCAGCATCATCTTCGTGCCACCCTTCGGGGCAGCCGACGCGGTACTGGAAGCCGCCTATGCCGGTATTCCGCTGATCATCCTGATCACTGAAGGCGTGCCGACCACCGACATGATGAAGGCCGTGCAAGAAGTCAGCCGCCTGAGCGAAGAGAACAAGGCCCAGGGCGGCCAGGGCATTCGCCTCATCGGCGGCAACTGCCCCGGTCTGGTCACCAACGGCGAATGCAAAGTGGGCATCATGCCCAACCGCATCTACCAAAACCCCGGCCGTATCGGCCTGATCAGCCGTTCCGGCACGCTGACCTACGAAGCTGCCAAGCTGCTGAACGACGCTGGAATGGGCACCAGCACCACCGTGGGTATCGGTGGGGGTCCCATCATCGGCACCACCTTCGCAGACGTGCTGCCGATGTTCGAAGCTGACCCCGATACCGATGCTGTAGTCGTTATTGGTGAAATCGGTGGTGCCGACGAAGAAGCCGCTGCCGAGTACATCGCGCAGAACATGAAAAAGCCCGTCGTGGCGTTCATCTCTGGCCGCAGTGCCCCCAAGGGCAAGCGCATGGGCCATGCCGGCGCCATCATCATGGGTGATGTCGGTACTCCCGAGAGCAAACTGGCTGCCTTTAAAGCTGCCAATGTGCCAGTGGCCGACACCATGCCCGAGATCATTGACCTGGTGAAAAAAGCGCTGAACCAGTAAGCGTTAAGCTGCTGCTCAGGCCCCCGTTCTGGGGGCTTTTTTTATCATCCCGGCGGTCCAACCATGAAGCTGCCATCAGGCTCCCATCAGGGCCTCATGCTACGGTTGGGACATGACTGTCCGTAAGACCCTTCCTGCCGTTCTGGCCCTGAGCTTGCTCGGTGGAGCTGGCGCCTTGACCCTTCAGGGTCAGCTGCCTGGCTCGGTTCCTCCTGGCCTGAGCGTCGGGGTATGGTCGGTCTCCACCTCCGGCCAGCCTCAAGAGTTGGTGGGCGTATCTCCGGTCAAGGACGGCCGCTGGTCTATTGCCCTCACAGCTACACCTCAGCGGGTACCCACGCTGAATGCCGACGCACTGGCCTGGCCTGGCTTGCTTCCCCCAGCCCAGCTGTCACGTGCCACCGCCGGACAAGAGCTACGGGCTTATGGCTTCGTAGATAGCAACAGCAATGGTCGCCCTGACCCGAATGAACCGCTACGTGAGCTGCGGCTGCGCGACCAGGGCCAGCCACTGTTTCTGGTCTGGGTCCGGGACGCTACCAATGTCACCGCTTCTCACGGCTATCAGGCCAAGCTGTCCAGTGGGTGGAATGCCTTTGCCGTCACGCTCGGTTCCTCTGTAGCAGTGCGGCCTTACAGCGGCCAGGTTGTCGATTCACGCCTGACACCCTAAACTCTAGTTTTGCCACTGCTCCAGCGTACGCTGATAAGCCGCCAGGTACTGCGGCGCAACAATGCCAGGGTGGAAATGGGCGATGGCCCGCTCACGGGCGGCGCGGCCCATCTCGGCGCGGCGGTCCAGCACGTCCAGGGCCGCTTGGGTCAGGCCATCCACATCACCCACGTCGGCCAGGCGTCCGGTTACGCCGTCCACCACCACCTCAGGGATTCCCCCGGCGCGGGCCGCCACCACCGGCACTTGGCAGCTCATGGCTTCCAAGGCGCTCAGGCCAAAGCTTTCCTTGCTGCTGGGCAGCAAAAACAGGTCGCTGAGTCCCAGAACCGTTTCCACATCCGGAAAAGAGCCCAGGAAATTGACCCGGTCCGCCACACCGAGGCGCTGGGCGAGCTCCAGTGCAGGGGCCCGGTCGGGACCATCCCCGATCATCAGGAGGCGAGCCGGACGCTCACTGAGGACCCCAGCAAAAGTCTGAATGACATCCTGCACCCGCTTGACCGGCCGGAAGTTGCTCACGTGAACCAGCAACGCCTCATCCTCCCGCGCAAACCTGGCACGCAGCTGGGGATTGTCCACCGGACGGAAGCGTTCCGGGTCCACAAAGTTATAAATCACCTCAATCTCCCGGTCGGTGTCGAACACCTCGCGGGTCTGCTCGGCGAGGAACTGCGATACGGCCGTGACATGGTGCGACTGCATGATGGCGTGCCGGGTGGTGTGGTAGAAGGCCGGTTCCGCACCGACTAAGGTGACGTCCGTGCCGTGCAGGGTGGTCATGACCGGCGCGCGTCCGGTGATGGCATAGGCATGCAGCGCTGCCGTGGCATGTGGAATGGCGTAGTGGGCGTGGGTCAGCTGAACCCCCTGTTCGAGAATCACTTCGCTGAGGGTATTGGCCGCCGAAAGTTCCGGATAGGGCTGTTCGAAGAGGGCATATGCGAAAGACCCGATCTGGTGAAAGTACGGCCCATGCACCGCGCAGCGCCGCGACAACCGAAAAGGCACCTGCCCCCCCACGAAATGCACCGCATGACCCAGTGAAGCCATCAGCAGACCCAGTTCGGTAGCGACCACACCGGACCCTCCCGCTCCGGTATGGCAGAGCACCGCAATGCTCAGTGGGTCAGCGTGGGACAGATCAGGGCGGGAATCAGACATGCGGGCAGTTTAGCGCCGCGTCAGCGTGAAGAAGTTTGGTACATTTTCTGAGGCGTTGATGGCCTAAGATCAGGTGATGATCGCAGTGGTGACCGATTCAACCTGTGACCTACCCCCTGCCGTCCTGAGCGACATGGGGGTACACATGCTGCCACTGAGTGTATTGCTGCAGGACCGTCCTCCACTCTGCGAGTGGAATGAAGTTGACCCAGATGAAGTGTACAAACGTCTGCAAGCTGGAGAAAGCGTCGCGACCCGTCCGGTAGAAGCCCGCACCTTTCGGGAGTGTTACCGCAATCTGCTGACCCGTTATGACGCGGTGGTGTCGGTTCATCTCTCGTCGCGTATCTCCAACACGGTGCAACATGCCCGGCAAGCCGTGGTCGCCCTGAACGAGTTGGACCGCATCCGGGTGGTGGATTCGGGCGTGTCGTCGGTCCTGCTGGCGTCCGCCGTGCTGTCGGCGCAGCGGGAAAGTACCCAGGGCGGTGACCTCGTTAGTGTGGCGCAAGCGGCCGTGGATACGCTCCGTGACCAGTATGGTGAATTCACCGTACCCAGCCTGGATTATCTGCGCCGTGGTGGGCGCATCAGCCCAGTGCAATACGCCGTAGGCAACCTGCTGGACATGCGTCCGATTCTGGGCTTCGACAGCGAAGGGCACTTGAAAGCATTACGCCGTGTCCGCTCAGGTGAGAGTGCGCGCAATATTCTGGGCACCCTATACGACCGCTTTGGCAAAGACCCCGTGCGCGTAGCTGTGGGGCTGGCGGGGCGCGACCATCAGCGCCTGCATGAGCTGCGCCGCCACATGCAGCGCTCAGGGCTCAACATCCGGGCTGGCCGCACCCAGTTGATCGGCTCCGTGATCGGTGCACATACCGGGCCAGGAATGTTTGCTTTTGTGGCCGAGCCATACGACGAGTAACTTCAGAGGTGCGACTGTAGAAATTCTTTGACGGCCTGCGCCGCTTTCATCCCCACGCCTGGCACCGCCGCAATTTGTTCCACCTCAGCAGCCCGGATCTCTTCCAGGCTGGTGAAATGCTCCAGCAGCGCGTCACGGCGCTTGGGACCGATGCCCGGCAGACCATCGAAGATACTGGCGGTCATCGCCTGACCACGCAGCTTGCGGTTGTAGCTCACCGCGTAATGGTGCACCTCGTCGCGGGCGTGAATCAGGGTTCGCAGCGCCGGGTGGGTCTGTGGCAGCAGCAGTTCCTTCCCGTCCCCAACCACCGTACCACCCGTCAGCCACCACTGCGCGCCGTACGGCGAGGGAAGAATGATGGTTTCCTCGCGCTTGGCCAGGCCTACGAGCGGCACCTGCACCCCAGCTTCTTGCAGGGCGTCCAGCGCCGCGTTCACCTGACCGCGCCCACCGTCAATCAAGAGCAGGTCCGGCAGTGGCAACTTGTCACTCAGGGACCCGGTAAAGCGCCGAAAGATGGTCTGGCGCATGGCAGCGTAGTCGTCAGGCCGTTCCAAGCCGCGCACCTTGAAACGGCGATATTCGCTTTTTCGCGCCCGTCCACCTTCCAGCACGATCATGCCAGAGACGATGTGGGTGCCGAACAGGTTGGAATTGTCATACCCTTCAATGCGCCAGGGCCGATCGGGGAGGGCCAGCACCTCGCGCAGGGCGTCCAGGCCGGGATGGTCACCCCGGCGCTCCAGGACGGCCAACTCGGATTCCAGGCCGTGCCCGGCGTTGCGCTGCGCCATCTCGACCAGGTCCACCTTGTCGCCGCGCTGGGGAATCCGCACGCTGACCCGGTGCCCGGCACGCTCGGTCAGAAAATCGTTCCAGAGCGCCATGTCTTCCAGTTCGGTGGGCAAGAGGACCAGCGGCGGCAGGTGGGTGGCCTGGGTGTAGTAGTCCTGCATAAAGGCGGTCAGGACTTCGCCGGAGGTGCTGTCCTCACCGGAAGACAAAAAGCGCTTGTCACGGCTGACCACCCGCCCACCGCGCATCCGGAACAGCTGCACCATCGCGTATTCGCCGGCCTGGGCCACTCCCAGAAAGTCCAGGTCGGCTTCCTCGCTAATGAAGGCATGCTGCTCAGAGCCAAACAGTTTTTCGACGGCCTGGGTCCGGTCACGCAGCCGCGCGGCCATTTCAAAATCCTGCCGCTGCGCCGCCTCGGCCATCTCTGTGCGCAGCCGCCGGACCACTGGCGCGGCGCGGCCTTCCAGCAGGGCTTTGACGTCATCCACCACCTGAGCATAGGCCGCCGGGTCCGCCGCCTGAATACATGGAGCCAGACAGCGTCCCATGTGGTAGTTCAGGCAGGGCCGAGGCTTAAGCTTCATCGGCAGTCCGGAATTCTTACGCAGCGGAAACATGGTATCGATCAGCCCCTTGACCCGCCGCACAGCCCCGGCATCAGGATATGGGCCGTAGTAGGCCGCGCCGTCATTCAGCACCTTGCGGGTGACGATCAGCATGGGAAATTCCTCATTGGTCAGCTTGAGGAACGGATAGTGTTTGCCGTCCTTGAGCAGCACGTTGTAGTGCGGGCGGTGCTGCTTGATCAGGTTGGCCTCCAGCACCAGCGCCTCGACCTCATTGCGCGTAGTAATGAATTCCAGCTCGTCGGCCAGGGCTGTGAATTTCCCGCTTTTGCCGCCCGCCTTGAAATGCTGCATGACCCGCCCACGCAGGTTATTCGCCTTGCCGATATAGATGGGCGTGCCTCCCTTGCGGAAGATGTACACGCCGGAGGTCACGGGAAGCACAGGAAGGTCGGCCAGTTGCACGCCCCAGTCTAGCCCTCGGCGCCAGAGCACACCGTAAACAACACAGGAAAGACGCAAGATACTTATTTCACAATTTATATAGTTAAACCTTTTTTTCACAAGATGAATCTGAAGAAAGCCCCGCCTTATCGGGCAGGGCCACCCACTTACTGCTGAACGTTGATTCCCAGCTCCTCCAACTGTGCTTGGGCCACCGGCGAGGGGGCGCCTGCCATCAAGTCCTGGCCGCGGTTGTTCTTGGGGAAAGCGATCACATCGCGGATGCTATCGGCGCCGCTCAGCACCATCACCAGGCGGTCGAAACCCCAGGCGCAGCCGCCGTGCGGGGGAGTGCCGTACTCAAGGGCCTCTAGGAAAAAGCCGAACTTGTCGGCCGCTTCCTCGTCGCTCAGACCGATGGCCCGGAACATCTCGCGCTGGGTTTCGGGATTGTGAATCCGGATGGATCCACCGCCGATCTCAAAACCGTTGAGCACCAGGTCATATGCCTGGGCGCGGATTTCGGTTTGCCGCTCGGTCCCGAACAGCGTGGCGTCGTCCGGGTGCGGGGCCGTGAAGGGGTGGTGCATGTAGGTCCACTGGCCCGTTTCGGGGTCCAGGTCCAGTTGCGGGAAGTCGGTGACCCACAGTGGCGCGAAGTCGGCCCCCCCCACCGTCCAGCCGAACAGATCACGCAGGGCCAAGCGCACGGCGCCCAGGGCTTCTACCGCCGTCTTCCAGCTGCCTGCGCTGAACAGCAGCGTGCCGCCGTCCTCCACGCCGGTTTGATGAATCAGGTCAGCGGCAATTTCGCCCACGAACTTGGAGATGCCGCCCGTAAAGCCTTCGCCGCTGCGCTTGAGCCAGGCCAGGCCACCTGCACCGTGTTGCTTGGCGATGCGTTCCAGCTCAGCAATCTGCTTGCGGGTCAGTTCGGGCGCCGCGATCACCTTGACCGCCTCAGCGCTCGCAAACGCCCCGAACTCGCCGCCGGCAAACAGCGCGCTCACGTCTACCAGCGGGTGACCAAAGCGCAGGTCCGGCTTGTCCGAGCCGTACCTATCCATCGCCTCTTGGTAGGTCAGGCGGGGGAGGGGCAGTTCCAGTTCGCGTCCCAGCACCTCCCGGAAGAGAAAGGCCAGCAGACGGCTGTTCAGCTCCAGCACGTCTTCTTGGTCCACGAAGCTCATTTCCATGTCCAGCTGCGTAAAGTCGGTCTGGCGGTCTGCACGCAGATCCTCGTCGCGGAAGCAGCGGGCCAGCTGGTAGTAGCGGTCGTAGCCGGCCATCATCAGCAGTTGCTTAAACAGCTGTGGACTCTGCGGCAACGCATAGAACTCGCCTTCGTTCAGCCGGCTGGGCACCAGAAAATCACGTGCGCCTTCGGGCGTAGAGCGGGTCAGCAGTGGAGTTTCCACGTTGATGAAACCCTCGCCCTCCATGAATTGGGTAATGGCTGCCCAGGTCCGCGAGCGCAGCATCATGTTGCGCTGCATTTCCGGACGGCGCAGGTCCAGGTAGCGGTAGCGCAGTCTTACGTCCTCCGCCACATCCGCGCCCTTGTCCAGCTCGAAGGGAGGGGTCTTGGCACGGTTCAAAATGGTGACGGTGTTGGCCAGCACCTCGTAGTCCGCCAGTCCGCCCTTGCGCTGACTTTCGGGCCGCAGGCCATACGTTCCCGTAACTTCCACAACATATTCGGCGCGCAGGCGGTCGGCTTCAGCAAAGGCTTCACTGGCCGGGTCTACCTGCACCTGCACCGTACCAGAGCGGTCGCGCAGCTCAAAGAAAATCAGCCCGCCCAGGTCACGCCGCCGCGTTACCCAGCCTTGTAAGGTGACGCTCTCGTGTGCGTGTTGAGAGGTCAGTTCTCCGATTCGTGCAGTTCGTTTCATGCTTGCTCCCCCAGAAAGGTCATCAGTTCGTTGTGGGCTACCCGGCGCTGTTCGCCGGTGACGAGGTTCTTGAGGCTCAGGGTGCCATTGGCAACTTCGTCGGAGCCGACCAGGGCCACCCAGACAGCGCCGCGGCGCTCGGCATCTTTGAAGGCGTTGCCCGGTTTCATGGCCCGGTAGGCGAATTCAGTGCGGGCCACCGCGCGGGCATCCAATGCCACTTTGGCCACTGCTGGGACATATTCTGTGTCCAGCGCGGCCAGGTACAGCAAAGGCCCCTCGGAGCAAGGAATTTCTACGCCGTCCGCTTCCATGGCGAGCAGCAGCCGCTCAATTCCAAAAGCCCAGCCGATGCCAGGAACTTCCGTCTTGCTGCCGAGTTCCTGGGCGAGTCCGTCATAGCGCCCACCCCCACACAGCGCCGACTTGGCGCCGACGCCCTCGTGGTGCAGTTCCCAGGCCGTACGGCGGTAGTAGTCCAGCCCGCGCACGATAGAGGGGTCCAGCTCGTAGGGCACGCCCCAGTCCTGGAGGTAGCGCTGCACCTGCTCAAAGTGCTCGCGTGCGTCGTTGCCCAGGAAGTCCAGCATGGGTTGTACGCCCAGTTCGGCAATGAGGGCTTGATCGGTTTCACTCTTGGAGTCCAGAATCCGCATCGGGTTGCGCTCCAGGCGGTCCTTCGAATCGTCCGAAAGGCGCTCACGGTGTGTCCCGAATAGCCCGCGCAAATAGTCGTTGTAACGCTGGCGGTCCTCTGGGTCGCCAATGGACCCCAGCTTGACTTTCACCTGCTTGAGGCCCAGTTCACGGACCACTTCAACCAGCAAGGCAATCGCCTCGGCGTCTACCAGCGGGTCAGCGCTGCCGATGGCCTCGTAGTCGACTTGGTGGAACTGGCGCAGGCGGCCTTTTTGCACGTTCTCGGCACGAAACATGGGGCCATGTAGCCACAGCTTAAGTGGACTGGGCAGCTGCTTGAGTCCGTTCTGCAGGTACGCCCGCACAATGCCGGCGGTGCCCTCAGGGCGCAGGACATAGCCGCCGTGATCTCCGAAGTAATAGACGGTAAACATCTCCTTGCGGACGATGTCGGTGCTGCCGCCTACGCCGCGCTGCACGACCTCGGCTTCTTCAAAGAGTGGGGTATCGATATGCTGTGCACCGGCCCGCTCCAGCACACGCTGCGCTGTCTCGCGCACGAATCGGAAAGCGGCGGCGCGGGTGTCTAAGCCCTGCTTGGGGCTGCCATCTGGCAGGTGGTCCTGGGTGCCCTTGGGGCGCTGAATCGCCATAACTAAAGGCGAGTCTATCAACAACAGCCAGGCCCCGCCCCCCCAAGCAGGAAGGGGGCCTGGTCGGCAGGCGTATTTTACTGGCTTACAGCGTAGGGTAGACCACTACTCTGCAGGCCGTCCACTTCCACGAAGACCCAGCCACCGCCTACAGGTGCATTGGCCGGAATGGTCAACACGATCTGGCTGCTGGTCCAGGACTGCACGGACGTTTTAGGAAAGACAAAACCGCCGGTGCCGTCTGCGTCTGCTGCCAGGCGCACCACTGAATTGTCTGCACCGCCCAGATAACGGCCTTGCAGCGTCAGGGTTCCGCCGCGTGCCACGGATGGAGAAGCCTTATACAGTACCGGGGTGACGGTTGCAGTGGGCTGGGGGGCCGCCTGCTGGGTGGGCATACAGGCGCTCAGCGAGCCGCCCA
Organism: Deinococcus radiophilus; assembly: GCF_020889625.1. Lineage (GTDB taxonomy): Bacteria > Deinococcota > Deinococci > Deinococcales > Deinococcaceae > Deinococcus > Deinococcus radiophilus. The sequence continues at coordinate 845,503 of NZ_CP086380.1, read as the reverse complement.
ACAGTAAAGATACAAATAGGGTCCGTTTCATAGTGAATTCCTCCGCAATTTGCAGTCTAATGAGCGAAATGTCATCAGGTCAAACTGTTTCTTCTACCCGATCGTCTACTGGTGCCCAATTCACCGCTGCCATGCTAGAAAAAGGCGTCTTGGTCATCGCCAATCCCAAAAGCGGTGCGGGGGATCATGCCCTTCCGGATCTGCTGAATCTGCTGCGCGCCCAGGGGATTCCACTCACCGAGCGTCACTTGGAGGGAGAGCGGCCTATGGCGGATTACGTGTCTGATCTCGGAGATTTCGCTGCAGTGATTGGAGCCGGTGGTGACGGTACAGTCAGCGCACTGGCTTATGCCATGCGTGGTCAGGACATCCCATTGCTGGCCTTTCCTGCAGGCACGGCCAACCTGATCGCAGCCAATCTGAAGATTCCCGAAGAACCACAGGACCTGCTGCAACTGCTGCTCTCGGGCCGCACCGTGGAGCTGGATCTGGGTGAACTGGAAACCGGTGAGTCGCATGAGCGCAAAGGCTTTGCCATGTTGGCTGGAGCAGGTGCAGATGCCAACATGATCAAAGAAAGTGAACCGCTCAAGAAGAACTTCGGCACCATGGCCTATGTGCTGGCCGCCATGCGGCAGATCAACCCGGAAGTCACCACCTTCCATATCACCGCAGACGGTCAGGAGCGAACCTTTAGGGGCATCGGGGTGATGATCGCCAATCTGGGCATGGCCAACTACCGTATTCCCATCGCTTCCGACATCAGTCCTAGCGATGGGCGCTTCACGGTCATTCTCCTCAAAGAAGGCAATATCCTCCGTTTAGGGGCAAACCTCCTGGATTCCCTCAAGGCCAAGTTCAATCTTGGTGATCCCACCTTCAGCGACAATCTTGAAACCTTTACGGCTTCCGAGATCCGTGTGGTGGCTGATGAACCGTTCCCACTTCAATTCGATGGCGAGATGCATGTGGAAACCACGCCGTTTACTGCGCGTGTCCTGCCGAGGGCTGTGCCGTTCTTTACCATGCAGACTGAAGCCGATCTCTCGACCTGATCCTGATGTTGCCGTCCTAGAAGGCCTGGAATTTTCGAGGTTCCAGAATGGACGAGAAGACCCTTGCAGATTGAAATGAGGGGTAGAGGTTGGGGCAAAATATGCTGTGCAGAGCTAACAAAAGGCTCTGCACAGCATATTTTGTCTTCTCATTCTTACCTAAACAGTCTTAGATAAGAATGATCAGGGAAAGGGCAGGGCACGCGACTTATCGGCCACATGCCCTGATTTTGTAATTATGTGTGCGAGATGATAATAATAACGGTAGGTTGCATGATGTCTCATTAGTGAAGCCACATTTTGTGAAGTCTGAGAACCCCTCCCCCCAGAGGGTAACCCGTGCACTCAAGGTCGTTCTCAGATAACACAGTATTGCTATCCTCTACTTAAAATGGAAGCAAGATTTTCAAGTAGGGTTGTTAAGACCACGGAGCAAGGGCGGTTACTACTCTCTGACAGCTTCAGACCAATCTTATCGGCCCTTTGGTCTGGCTGCCATACCATCAGTGACATTGCGAACCGAGCTGGAGTGGACTTTAATACTGCTTACTACAGAGTCAGGCAATTAGAATCTAACGGCTTGGTGCAAGTCGGCAGCATAGTCAAGCGTAAAGGTCGAGGAATCAAATACCACGAGTTGACTGCTGATTCATATAAGGTGCCATTCTCATTAACCAGCCACGACACAATCACAGATTTTGTTCAAAAGGACTTTAGGACTTTGGAGAGGATCATAAGGTATTTGCATCTTCCATATCCAAACCCCTTACAGAAAAATATAGCTATGACGAGGCCGGTATAGAAATCAAAGCATCCGGAGGAAGACTACATAAATCGCTTTATGTAGCTGGCGATCAAACTGGAGATACGGATGCCATATCCATATGAATTAGAGTTCTCCTCAGGGAAGATGAGTTACAAAAAATCATTGACTTTACCTATGAGATGCTAAAAAAATCCGAAAATACAAAGGGTGAAAGACATTTATTTGGCCTTCACTTAGTGAAGCTTCCTACTATTGATAGCGGCGCAAGTATGCGCTGCTAAACTCCAGGGACCATGGAATGGCAACCGAACCAATATTCTCGTGCCCAACTTGAGGAGCGGCGCCTGGCTGCTACCGAGTGGCTGCAGCAAGGCAGCCACACACACCGCGAAATCGCTGCTCACTTTGGCGTCTCCGTGCTCACGGTGACTTCTTGGAGTGCTCGGCTCAGAAAGAAGGGAAGCTTGCAAGCGACGGTCAGCTCTGGTCGTCCTGCTCGACTGACTGAGTCTCAGCACGACCAGCTTCGCACCCTCCTGCAGGAGGGTGCTCTGCAGCATGGGTTTCCTGACGAAACCTGGACGACAAAACGTGTGGCAGAGCTCATCGGGCGGCACTTTGATGTGTGGTACCACCATGATCACGTCCGCAAAATCCTACGAAAGTTGGGTTTCAGCCCACAGATGCCAGATGGGCGGGCCGCTGAGCGGAACGAACTTCGGATCGCATCCTGGCGGGAACAGGTGCTGCCGGAGTTGGAAAAAAAGGTCGCTGAGGGAGCCACAATCATCTATCTGGATGAAGTCGGATTCTCTCTGAAAGGAGTCCAGCGACGGACATGGGGGGTGAGGGGCGTCACGCCCCTGGTCAAGCTCAGAGCAAACTGGGAGAAGCTTTCAACGATTGGGGCGATCACTTCAGATGGACGATTCTTCCAGCACACAATATCCGGAGCGATCCGGAGTAGAGAAGTCATACGATTCTTTGGGCACATCCTGCGCCAAGTTCAGGGGAACATCGTCGTGGTGCTGGACAATGCGAGAATTCATCACGCGAAAGTAACCCAGGCGTTCGTGGGTTCCCACGAACGCCTCTCTCTGATCTTTCTGCCTCCGTATGCTCCAGAGTTGAACCCGATCGAGTTGGTGTGGGCCTACGTCAAGCGCAATGTGTTGGGGAACTTTTGTGCCCACTCCATAAGAGCGCTGAAAAAGAGGCTTGTCACCGCCTGGCAGCGGGTCCGCTATATTCACCTGCCCCGTCAGCTTATGGACGCCAACTTACGCCGTTATCAATAAGCATTCAGACTGACAAGCTTAATGCGGCTCTTTACCACCCATACCCCAGCACTCACCAGCACCGCTGCCGCTGCGACCAGCCACAGTAGGCGACTCCCGTATGCGTCGGCGGCAGGACCTAGCAGGATCATGGCCAGGGGCATTCCGGCCATGCCACTGGCACCAATCAGGCCAAACACCCGTCCCCGGAATTCAGCGGGAATCACCGTCTGGCCTAGATAGGCAATAGCGGTATTGGTGAGCGCCAAACCTAAGCCAAGGAGTACCAGCGCCATATAAAAAAGCGTGGGCATATGACTCAGGGCCATCATGGCCAGTGATAAGCCAGCGGCTCCCAGCCCCAGCGGAAGCGCTAGCTTTGGAGCGAAACGGTTCCCGATAGCGGTAATACCGAGACTCCCCGCCAGCATCCCCCCCATTACGAGTGCCAGCGCGACACCGTAGTACGCTTCTGGCAGCCGCAGCAGTTCAATATGTGCAGGCAACAACATCTGCACCGGGGCAAAAGCCACGTTCACGACAAAGGCCAGCACTGGAATTAGGGCAAACCCTGGATACTGGCGTAAAGTCTGGAGGCCCGCTACAAAAGCGCTCCAGTAGCTTTCCTCCTTTGGCGCCTTTGCCCTTTCAGGAAGACGGATAAGCAGATAGGCAGCGGCGCTGATCAGGAAGGTGGCGGCGTCCAGAAGCAGGGTCTGGGGATTGCCCAGCCAGGCCACCAGGCCTGCTCCCGCCAGCAGCCCCACCAGTTGTGCGCTCTGCAGGCCCATACCCATCAAGCCGTTGGCGCGGGCCAGGTGTTCCTCCGGGACCAATTGGGGCAACAGGGTCGAGGTGGCTGGAGTGGTAAAAGCTGTGATCAGGCCGCTAAGAAACACCACTGTATTCAGCCAGAAGAGTGAAACCTCGCCACCCAGCAGGGCAAGACCAAGCGCCAGGACCAGCAAGCCCCGCAGCAAATCTCCTAAGAACAGCAGGGGCTTGAGGGCGACCCGGTCAACGACCACTCCAGCAAATGGACTGACCAGACCTGGCAGCAATCCCAGGGCCAGTGTGAGACCCATGGCACTGGACTGCCCGGTCATGCCATATACCAGCACTGCCACCACCACCGAAGTCAGTGAATTGCCGAACACCGACTGGAGGCCCGCCAGCCAGTAGATGGTAAAGCTGCGGGTCCATAGCGGTCCGGAGGGAGTGCTGGTCATCTTCCTAGGATTCCACTTCTTTTACTTGGAAGGAAAGGTCAGAATTCAAGTTGAGGCGCTGAGCACCCAAAATCAGCGCCAGGGCCAGCAGGAGGACCGGGGCGTCACCCAGGCGAGTGTAGATCGTTTGCCCAGTGAGCCGCTGATATTCGGCGCTGAAGCCTCCCGTGCCTTCCTTGAGAACCTGCACTGGCTGTCCCAGATCGTTCACGCTGCCGGCCCAGCCTCGCTGCACTGAGCGAAGCACCCAGCGGCGGTTCTCGATGGCGCGGACGCGGCCCATGTTGAAATGTTGCTGCACCCCAGCGGCGGCGTACCAGGAATCATTGCTGACATTGACAAGCACCTCTGCGCCCTGGCGGGTCAACTGGCGGGCGGGCCAGCTGAAGACCGAGTCATAGCAGATGTAGACCCCGTAGCGAATACCTTCCAGGACCAGAGGAATCATCTGCTGTGCGGGCCGAATGCTGGTGCTCAGGTCAAAGCCGGTCAGCCCACCCAGCGTGGTGTAAAGCGGCCCCAATACGTCCTGGAGGGGAAAGGCCTCACCGAAAGGCACTGGACGGCCTTTGTCGTTCTGGACCAGAATTTGGCCGTCACTGTCAATCGCAACGGCAAGATTTCGCCCGAAGTCCTCTTCGCGTAGATGTGCCCCGCTGATGCCAGGGCCTGGGAAGAGAACCTGATCTCCAGCATTCACATCCAGGGCCGTTTCTGACCAGATCAGCACTTCGCCTGCAGGGCGGTCCTGACTGGCACTCAGCAATTCCGGCAGCAAGCCTCCGCTGAAGCGGTCAAAGCCGTCCACCTCAGTACGGGTCAGGAAGGCACGGGCTGGTTCGCCCTGTGCCGGAAGGCGAGTCAGCCCATACGCGGTGGATAGTCCCAACAGGCCTAATAGAGTGAGCAGTGGCCAGGGACGGCGGGTGATCAGGGCGTCTGCAAGAGCAACAGCGGTCGTCACGGCCAGCCAGGACAGCAGCAGCAGTCCGCCCAGAGCGGCCACCTGGGCGACTGGCGTATCCAGCCAGACATAGCCGAGCGTGGGCCAGGGAAAGGCCAGTGTACCCAGAGTTCGTAGCCATTCCAGGATGACCCAGCCGCCCGCCAGAGCCCACAGTCGGGCACGGGGCGTATGAAAAAATCGCAGAACCAACCAGCCCAGCGCCGCGAAAAAGAGCCCCTGAATGGCGTAAAGAATCAGCGCCAGCCCTCCCAGCGGGGGAACACCAAAGATTTTGGCCGCCAGCACCGCAATCCACCACAGGTGCAGCCCTGTGTAAGCGAACGCGGCCACCCCCATCCGCCGTGCCGTGTCTGCCTGAGCGGCGTGATGTAACCAGACCGCCAGCGGCAGCACGCTCAGCCAGGCCCAGGGCGTCAGCGTCAGGGCGGCGGTGACCAGCCCCCACGATAGAGCCAGGATGTCAGATGAGCGGCGCATCCGCGCATGATAGTGGACGCAGTTGAGGGCTGCCGCATGGACCAGGTTCGCCCGCGCACTGGAGTAGGATGGGCTTTACTGTGCGACTGGGTATTATTAGTGATCTCCATGCCAACATTCATGCCCTGACGGCGTCCGCTGAGTTTCTGCGTGCTCAGGCAGTGGACCAGATTGTGGTGGTGGGTGATCTGGTGGGTTACGGCGCGAACCCTGGACCAGTCATCGACTATGTGCAGCAGCATGGATTTTCGGCCTGCCTGGGCTCGTCGGATATGCGTGTGGCCCTACCGCTGGGTGACCGTGAAGGTCGGCATGGACCCGCCGAACAGGTGATCAACTGGAGCCGCGACATACTCACCTCTGAGCAACTGGATTTCCTGCGTTCCCTTCCAGTGGGTGGGCGCCTCAAGACGCCCAGTGGACGAATTCGCTTCTTTCATGGCAGTCCACAGGATCCAGAAGAGAAGCTGGATTTGGCCGGCCCCGAGGAAAAACTACAGGTGCTGGCGGCGCAGTACCCCGCCCGCTTGATCGTGGCCGCAGGGGCCCATGTGCCCTTCGTGCGGCAGGTGGGCGAGGTGACTTTCTTAGATCCTGGATCGGTGGGCTTGTCGCTGAACCATGAACCCGGCGCAGATGTGGCCGTCATAGATTGTGTAGCGGATGCTGCGCCCCGCGTCACCCTGCATAAAGTCCCATACGATATTGCGTCCGCGGCCTTCGACATTATGGCCTGGGAATTGCCAGCCCAGATCGCCAATGTGATCAAAACCGGTCACGGCTGATGCTCCAAGCTGCCCGTCAGACCTGGCTGCGACGTGATCCTCAGGCGCAGTCTGAGACGGTCTCCGAGGTGCTCCTGGGTGAGCCACTGGACCTACTGGCCGAGCAGGGTGAATGGGCCCAGGTACAATTGATTGCGGATGGATATCAGGGCTGGATACAGTCGGAATGCATCCAGTCAGCGGTGCTGGGCGACTGGCAAACGGTGACGGCGTTGCGTGGTCATATCTACCAGGCCCCTTCGGTGGCTGCCCCGGTGCTGGGTCGCCTCAGTCAAGGGGCGCGGGTGATTCTCAGTGGTGAGCGCACTGAGGAGGATGCCCGCGTTTGGGAGCGACTGGCCTGGCCGGGCGGTTGGATACAGCGCTGTGTGTTTCGTTCACTCCCCCCCACTCTGGCTGAGCTGGGAGTGGAGTTTGTGGGGACGCCCTACCGCTGGGGCGGGCGTTCGGCTTGGGGGATCGATTGCTCTGGGCTAATGCAGGTGCTTCATGCAGCTTATGGATTACAGCTTCCGCGCGACTCGGGTGACCAGCGGCGGGCGCTGGCTCAGGTGGAAACTCCACGGGCTGGCGACCTGGCCTTTTTCCCCGGTCACGTCGGGTTGATGCTGGATGCGAAGCGAATGCTGAACTCGACCTCATATCACATGGCGGTTCAGATCGACACGTTAGGCGAAGAAGGTGGCGAATATGGCCGTCTGCTGGCTCGCGATTTACTGGGCTTTGGCCGCCCGGATTGGAGGAGAACATGATCACTTGGAGCCGATTTGACCTGACGACTGCTCAGCCGTTCGGGATTGCCCGCTGGACCCATTCCACCTATGAGCGGGTACGGGTGGAATGGCAACTGGGTGAGGTGACGGGCCAGGGTGAAGCGGCCCCCAATGCCTTTTATGGCGAGACGGGGGCAACGGTGCTGGCTGCACTGGAGCGGTTGGCCCCGCTGTTGGATGACCCCTGGGCCTTCCGGACCCTGGCTGGGCAACTAGACGCGGCGCTGGCTTACCACCCCAGTGCCAAATGTGCGCTGGAAATGGCCGCGCTGGAAGCTTGTGCGCTGAGTGTGAGCCGCCCGGTGCGCGAGCTGCTCGGCTTGCCCAGCGGCAAAATTCCCGAAAGTAGTTTCACCATTGGGATTGCTTCACTGCCGGAAATGCAGGCCCAGGCACGTGCAGCAGTAGAGCGCGGACACGCCGTCCTCAAGGTCAAGTTGGGCACCGCTCACGACGAGCAGATCCTGAGTGCTCTGCGCGAAGTGGCCCCGGCGGTGGCACTCAGGGTGGATGCCAATGCGGCCTGGACCCTGCCACAAGCGCGGCGGATGCTGGATGTGCTGGAGCACTGGCGGGTCGAGTTGCTGGAACAGCCTCTGCCTGCGGGCGATCTGGACGGCCACCGTGCCCTGCGCCGCTCGGCACGGCTGCCGATTATCGCAGATGAGAGTCTGCATTCAGTGGCCAATGTGCCTGCCCTGGCTGAAGCGTTTGATGGAGTGAACCTGAAACTGGCCAAGCTGGGTGGCCCAGTGCAAGGCCTCCGGGCCATGGAGCTGGCGCGGTTGCATGGGATGAGTGTGATGATCGGCTGCATGATCGAATCATCGCTAGGTATCGCGGCTGCAGTTACGCTGGCCCCGCAGTGTGATTGGGTGGATCTGGACTCTCCCCTGTTGCTGGCTGCAGATCCGGTGCAGGGGCTGATATGGGAAGCGGGATGCCTCAGCGTGTCCGACGCGCCGGGCTGGGGGGTGAGCTGGGTGGGGTAAGTCCCCTATTTTTTCTCTGAGCTTGTGAAATGTTTCACGCCGCTTAATTCTTGTCTTTGGTTCTGATTTTATTCTTTACTTCCAGGTTTTATAATTCGCGTTGTAATTTTTAACCATAAGTACATCTATTCTTCGTTCCCTGCTCCTCGGTCCAGACACTGTAGGAAATGCAGGACTTCCTCGTTAAAGCGTTCCGGCGCGTCCACCATTACGACGTGTCCAGCACGTGGAATTTCGACATACTGACCGTTGGGGAGGGCTTCGGCAAGGGTGCGGCCTAGGGCGGCAGGGACCAGGGCGTCACGCTCGCCCCAGATCACCAGGGTAGGGAGAGCGATGGCGGGCAGCATCTCCCCTGTCGGGTGGCCGAGGAGGTCCAGGGTGGAGCGGACCACATTGATAGGCCCAGCCCGGAGCGAATCGAACAGCACGGTGGGAATAAAGCTGAAGCGGCCAGTGACAGCGGCGCGGGGCAGTTGCAGCGCCGAGCGAAACAGGTCTGTTTCCAGCAGGCCCGACGCGCAGGCCAGCACCAGCGCCCGTAGCCGGTCAGAATGGCGCGAAGCCACGATGGTCGAAATCTGCCCGCCCATCGAGTGGCCCAGTAGAGTGACATCCTGCAGGTCCTGCGCTTCCAGCCAGGCTCCAATCAGCTGCGCGGAACCCTCTACCCCGAGCGCACGGTGACGCCAGGCCGAGCCGTAGCCGGTCAATTCAATGACATAGACCCGGAAGTGCGCCGAAAACGCAGGTAGGTTACGCTGCCACCAGCGCCGCGAGCCACTCAGGCCGTGAACCAGCACCAGCGGCGGACCGTGACCATATTCGCGCCAGTGCAGTACGCCGCCGCCATGCTCAAAAACCTGGCTGATACGTTTAGCCACGTCCGGTCAACTGCTGCAAAAATTCGGCGTTGTTGCCCGTCTTGCCCATGCGCCCGGTCAGCATTTCCATCGCGTCGGCGGGGTCCATGTCGCTGATCACTTTGCGCAGCAGCCAGACCTTGTCCAGCACAGGCTTATCCAGCAGCAATTCCTCACGGCGGGTACCGGACTTGAGGATATCCAGCGCCGGGAAAATACGGCGCTCCTCCAGGCGGCGGCTGAGGACCAGCTCGGCGTTGCCGGTTCCTTTGAATTCTTCGAAGATCACATCGTCCATGCGCGAGCCGGTTTCGACCAGGGCGGTGGCCAGGATGGTCAGGCTGCCTCCTTCGCGGGTATTGCGGGCGGCGCCGAGGAACTTTTTGGGCCAGTGCAGCGCATTGGAATCCAGGCTACCAGAAAGAGTGCGCCCGGTAGGCGGTGTGACCAGATTATTCGCGCGGGCCAGGCGAGTGATCGAGTCCAGCAAGATCACCACATGCCCGCCCTCTTCCACGATGCGGCGGGCGCGCTCGTGGACAAACTCGGCCACCCGGACATGGCGCTGCGGTGGCTCGTCGAAGGTGGAGGTGATGACCTCGGCCCCCGCCACGCTTTCGCGGAAATCAGTGACTTCTTCAGGGCGCTCGTCCACCAGCAGCACCATTACCCGGATGTCGGGGTAGTTCTTGACGATGGAGTTGGCGATTTTTTTCATCAGGGTGGTCTTGCCCGCTTTGGGGGGGGCCACGATCAGGGCACGCTGACCGCGCCCGATGGGAACGAGCAGATCCACCACCCGCAGGCTGATGCCGTCATCCATGGTGGGGTCTTCGAGCACCAGTTGCTGATCGGGGAAGGTCGGCGTCAGGTCGTCAAAACGCGGCCGGGCCTTGGCGGTGTCGGGGTCCACACCGTTGACCGCCTGAATGTTGAGCAGCGTGGGATAACGCTCGGTATCACGTGGCGGGCGCGAGAGGCCGATGACCTCATCGCCCGTTCGCAGCGCCAGATCGCGGATCAGCCCCGAGGTGACCAGCGCCACCCGTGAAGACGGGTCCAGCAAGTCCGCCTGCAAGAAGCCGTACCCGTCCTCAGAGACGGTCAGGTAGCCCCCCGTCAGTTGCTGCCCACCGCCCTGGGCCTGGGCTTCGAGCAGCCGCAGAATCAGGTCGTCTTTTTTCAGCTTGCGGTAGTCCTGAATGCCCTCCTGGGCCGCCAGCAGATGCAACTCCGGCAGGATCTTTTCGCGCAGTTCCTGAAAGCTGGGGCTCATTTGGCCTCTGAGCCTTTTTGAGCACTGTCCTGCTGGGTGCCCAGGCTGGCCCAGTCTTTCATAAAGCCCTCAATCCCAGCTTCGGTCAGCGGGTGGGCCACCATCTGGGTAAACACCTTGTAGGGAATCGTCGCCACGTCGGCTCCGGCCAGTGCCGACTGCACCACATGCTGTGGATGACGGATAGAGGCGGCCAGGACCTGCGTTCCGATGTCGCCCATCACATAGGCTTCTTTGATCTGGCGGATCAGCTCCATGCCGTCCCAGCCGATGTCGTCCACCCGGCCCGCGAAAGGGCTGACGTAGGTGGCCCCGGCGCGGGCGGCCAGCAGCGCCTGCGGCACGCTGAAGCACAGCGTCACGTTGGTCTTGATTCCTTCGCCCGTGAGGGTGCGGCAGGCCTGCAGCCCAGCGGGCGTCAGCGGCAGCTTGACCACGATGTGCTCGGACCAGGTGCCGATGTCGCGGCCCTCAGCAATCATTTCTTCGGCGCTCAGGCCAGTCACTTCGGCGCTGATGGCTCCGCCGACCAGTTCGGCGATTTCGGACACCACCTCGCGGAAGTCGCGGCCCGACTTGACGATCAGGCTGGGATTGGTGGTCACGCCGTCCAGCACACCCCAGGCGTGAATTTCGCGGATTTCGTCCATGATGGCGGTATCGATAAAAAATTTCATAGCGGCTCCTTGGCGGTGCTGGGTAGGGCTTGGGTTGGGATGGAATCTTACGCAGTCTAACGCGACCAGGGTGAGCTGTCCGCAGGACATCCGGCCTGCCCGGTGGAGCATTATCTTCACATCACGGGCCTGCTGTAGCTGCCATGCGCCGACAAATTCTTGGTAAACTGAGGCCCAAATCTAAGGCGACCGTGAGGCCAGTAGGCCCGGAACAGCGCGCCCAAGAGCGACCCAGGGACGGTGAAAGCCTGGGACACGCGCCCCCGGACTGCCGAACATCCCCTCCCGCGCCGGTGGAAGAACGCCCCAGGGGGCCAGTAGACCCACCCGGACACCCCCCGTCAGAGGGTCTATGCAACGAGGCCCTTTGGGGTGAAGTTTAGGTGGTACCACGCGCCGCGCCGCGTCCTGAGCAATGACTCTGGGCGCGGCACTGTTACTGGAGGCCTGTATGACCACATTCAAACCCGTTCCCCCGCAGCCCAACTACGCCGAGCTGGAGCGCGGCATTCTGCAAAAGTGGAAAGCCGAGCGCGTCTTCGAGCAAACCCAGGAGCGCCCTTCAGATAAGGAATTCGTCTTTTATGAAGGCCCGCCCACGGCCAACGGCAAGCCTGCGCTGCACCACGTGCTGGCCCGCTCGTTCAAGGACATCTTCCCGCGTTACAAAGTGATGCAGGGCTACCACGTGACCCGCAAGGGCGGCTGGGACACCCACGGCCTGCCGGTCGAAATCAGCGTGGAAAAGCGGCTGGGTTTGCAGGGGCGCAACCACGGCGCGACCCGCGAGGAGATGGAAGAGTTCAACCGCCTGTGCCGTACCTCGGTGTGGGAAACCATTCAGGATTGGAATGAGCTGACCGAGCGCATGGGCTACTGGGTGGACCTGGATGATCCTTATGTCACCTACGAGCAGGAGTACGTGGAGTCGGTCTGGAACCTGCTGCGCCGCCTGCACGACCAAGGCATGCTGGAGCAGGACTACAAGGTGGTGCCGCTCAGCCCGCGCATCTCCTCCACCCTGTCGCGGGCCGAGCTGGGCGAGGTGGACTCTTACCGCCTGGTGGACGACCCCAGCATCTACGTGCGCTTGCCAGTGGTCTGGGACACGCTGCCGGAACGCGCCCACGCGGCGCTGAGCGCCCTGAACGGTGAGGGGCGGCAGGGGCTGGCCTTACTCATCTGGACCACCACGCCCTGGACCCTGCCCAGCAACACGCTGGCCGCCGTGAACCCGGACCTGACCTATGTGGCGGCGCAGTCAAACGTGGGGCCAGTCATCGTGGCCGAAGAAGCGCTGGAGCGTCTGGCCGCGCTGCAAGGGGAAGTGCCGCTGGAAGTGCTGGCCCGCTTCCAGGGCCGCGACCTGGCCGGGGTGGAGTACGAGCCGCCCTTTCCTGAGGTATCGCTGGAACTGGGCGCACAACGCGAGTTGCACCAGCGCCGCGAAGATGGCCGCCCCTTGATGCACTTTGTGGTGATGGCCGATTTTATCAGCGCGGCGGACGGCTCCGGTGTGGCGCACCAAGCCCCCGTCTACGGTGCCGAGGACTTGGAGGTGGCCCGCGAGTACGGCGTGCCGATGGTGTTCGGGGTGGACGATCACGGCACCCTGCAGGTGACGGGCGAGCGCGGCAAGTTCTTCAAGGACGCCGACAAGGGCCTGATCCGCGACATGAAAGAGCGCGGTCTGGTGTTTTGGGCCGGGACCCTCAAGCACAGATACCCCTTCCACGACCGCACCGGCGATCCGATCCTTTACTTTGCCAAAAAGAGCTGGTATGTCCGCACCAGTCAGTACGCGGACGAAATGCTGGCCCAGAACGAGAAAATCAACTGGGTGCCGGGCAACATCAAGCGCGGACGCTTCGGCAACTGGCTGGAAGGCAACGTGGACTGGGCCATCAGCCGCGAGCGCTACTGGGGCACGCCGCTGCCGTTTTGGATGAGCGAAGACGGCGACCTGATCGTGGTGGGCAGCCGCGCCGAGCTGGAGGAGCTGACCGGGCGTGACCTGAGTGAGCTTGACCTGCACCGCCCTTACATTGACGACATCACCTTTGAGCGTGACGGCAAGGCATACCGCCGCGTGCCCGAAGTGCTGGACGTGTGGTTCGACTCTGGAGCGATGCCTTACGCGCAGTGGGGACTGCTGCTGGACCGCGAAGGCCACGCGATGCGCGGAGGGGAGCAGTTCGCGCGGCACTACCCGGCGGACTTTATCTCCGAGGCGATTGACCAGACGCGCGGGTGGTTCTACACCCTGCACGCCATCAGCACGCTGCTGTATGGGCAGCCCGCCTACAAAAACGTGATTTGCCTGGGTCACATCGTGGACGAAAAGGGCGCCAAGATGTCCAAGTCCAAAGGCAACGTGATCGCGCCGCTGCCGCTCTTTGATCAGTACGGGGCCGACAGCGTGCGCTGGTACATGTTCACAGCATCGGACCCTGGCGACCAGAAGCGCTTTTCCGAGCGGCTGGTGGGCGAGGCGCAGCGCGGCTTCGTGAACACGCTGTGGAACGTGTACTCGTTCTTCGTGCTGTACGCCAACCTGGACCAGCCGGATCTGAACGCAGCTCGCCCAGTCGCCGAGCGCTCCGAGATGGACCGCTGGCTGCTCAGCCGCCTGGAAGAGACCGTGCGCGATGTGACCACTCGCCTGGACGCTTACGACGTGCGCGGTGCAGGCCGCAGCCTGGCGGGTTTCACGGATGACCTGAGCAACTGGTACGTGCGGCGGTCCAGAAGTCGCTTTTGGAGTGGCACTCCGGCTGCCGGGGGCGGCCCCGGTCGCCCGAGCGGAGCGAGTGGGAGCGGCGCACAGGTCAACCACGACGCCTACGCCACCCTGCACGACGCGCTACTGACGGTGACCAAGCTGGCCGCACCGTTTACCCCATTTATCGCGGATGAGCTGTACCGGAATCTGTCCGCGGGAGCCGTGAGCGGCACCCCGAGCGGCGCGAGTACGGACGCCGCTGGCGAGACTGGGGAACAATCGGTTCACCTGGAGAGCTGGCCGCAGGTGCGTGAAGACCGCTTGGACGAAGGGCTGACCCGCGACATGGCCGCTGTGCTGAAAGTCGTGGAGTTAGGCCGGGCGGTGCGCGGACAGTACAATCTGAAGGTGCGTCAGCCACTAAGCAAGGTGCAGGTCCGTCTGCCCGACGCAGCGCTGGAAAACGCGGTGCGTGCCCACGAGGAGCAGGTCCGTGAGGAGCTGAACGTGAAAGCGGTGGAGTACCTCGGCGAAGGCACCGAGCTGATCACCTACTCACTGCGCCCCAACCTGCCGGTGGTGGGCAAGAAGTACGGCAAACAGCTACCGGCCCTGAAAGCGGCGCTGGCCGCAGCGGACGCCGCAGCAGTGGTCGCCACCGTGCAGGCGGGCGGCGTGGCCCGCTTGGGCGAATTTGAGCTGAGTGCCGAGGAACTGCTGATTGACGCTGGTGCCCCTGAGGGCGTGGCCGCCGCCGAGGACAGCGGCTATCTGGTGGCCTTCGACACCGAGCTGACCCGTGAGTTGATCCTGGAAGGGCTGGCCCGCGACCTGGTGCGCGGCATCCAAGAAGGCCGCAAGGCCGCCGGATTCGAGGTATCTGACCGCATCACGCTGAGCTTGGAACTGCACGGCGACGCGCTGGAAGCGGCACAGGCCTTTGAAGCGTACATCGCAGACGAGGTGCTGGCCGAGGGCGGGATCAGCTACGGTCCAGCCGAGGGACACAGCGCAGAGGTGGAGGGCGGCACGGCCTGGCTCAAGCGTCTGTAAGGCGAGAAGGGACATTTGCCATGTTCTTGTCAGACTCGAGGGGTTAAATTGACGCCATAAGACAGCCAGGCGCACAACACTTCTTACCGTTTGTGGTGAGTGCGCTCACCCTCAGGACTTCTAGGGTCCACTTGCACAGTCTGCGACCTGACTCTCTTATTTGAACCTGCGGCACCTGCTCTTTTCTGGGCAGGTGCTTCTTTTGGTCCTGCCGACGGTGCAGACTACGGCCAGTACCCTACACTGTTCGGATGAAAAAAACGATGTTGGTGGCCCTGACCCTGCTGCTTCCGGCAGGTCAGGCGCAACTTTGGGCAACGCCTCACGCCACGGTAGCTCAGCCCATATTGGCCGCGTTCAGCGGCGAAGGAGACATCTGGCACCAGGGGGATGTGCGCCTAGAACTGGACCGGGTTGGGCAGCGGGTCATCGGAATATATGTGACGGCCCCACAGGCCCAGACGGAAGCGGTGGCCCGTGGCATTCTGGCCGCCTGGGGAGCGCCGGAAACGGCTGTGCCGGACCTGCAAAAGTTACTGGATGACCCTGGCTTTCAGAAGCAAGTGTCGGGTCAACTGTTCGAGGAACTCGACCAATCCGGAGGAAGCGCCGTGCATGTGCGCCTACGCGGCGGTCAGTGGGAGGTGTACACAGCGATCAAGGTGCATGACACCGCCGCCTTTCCCCCAGTCACCAGCGCCTTGGGCAATGAGACCGCACAGGCACGCATCGACATTGCCAGTGATTATCAGTGCCCTTACTGCAACCAGCTCTGGCAGGGGGAGGCGCTGGCCGAGTGGCGGCGCAAACCCGGTGTGTACCGGCTGAACTATCACCATTTCCCACTGGGGATGCATCCGCTGGCGCTGCCTGCTGCACAGTATGCCGAGTGCGCCGCCGAACAGGGGCGCTTCTGGGAATTCTCGGATGAGATCAATGCAGACTTTGACCGCTGGATGGGGCAGCCCGACGCCGAGGCCCGTCAGAGCTTTATGGCGTACGCCGTCAGTGCCGGAGCCAAACAGCCGGAAATGGAAGCCTGCCTGGACAAGGTGAACACTCAGGCCATTATGGGCACCATGACCATCTTGCAGGGGCAGTTCGGGGTGAACAGCACGCCGTCGGTGTTCGTGAACGGCATCCGGGTAGGCAACTATGCCGACGCCGCGCAGATTCGGGCCATCCGGGCGGTGACCGAAGCGGGGCCGGGCGCGGGGAATGTGATTGCGAAGCGGCTGGAAACGATGCGCTGAGGCGGCGGCTGTGGTCACGGTCGGCGGCTAGCGGCGGGCCACACTGCAGAAAAACTCCTCCCCGGTCCGGAGCGACGCCTCGAAGGTGGGTCCCGCGTCTACGGCATACCGGTGATCCACCGTGCCGAACAGCCCGAAGAGTCGCAGCCGATACTGTCCCTCCCCGACCTTTTCCAGGGTAGACCTGGGATAGACCAGCCGGGAGAGCGGATTGTCGTAATAACCGCCGGTAAAAAGGATCATCGGCTCACAGGTTCGCCGCTCCTGCGCGGTCATGGGAAGGGCGGCGGGGTCCGGCCCGTTTGACAAGTTGCCGCAGCCGGCCAGAGTGAGGCACAGCAGCGCGGCTACCTGCGCCTGCACCCTTACTCCGCGCCCCGGCCCAGGCTGAAGGCGGCGTGCACAGCGCGGGTGGCCCCATCCACCTCACTGTTTTCAATCGCTACCGATACGTTCAACTCGCTGGACCCCTGCGAGATCATCAGGATGTTGGTGTCGGCTTCGGCCAGGGCGGTGAACATGCGGGCCGAAACCCCCTTCTGGCCGCGCATCCCGCCGCCCACGATGGCCAGCACCGCTTTGCCGGTCTGCTGCTCGTAACTCAGGTCATCGGCGGCAGAGAGGCGCAGGGCTTCCATGGCGCGGCCAGCGTCGGCATCAGGCACGGCGATAGACACGTTACTCATGGAGCTGCTCTGGGACACCATCAGCAGGGTGATGTTCTCGCGGGCGATGGCTGAAAACAGGCTGGCGACCACTTCCGGTACGCCCAGCACCCCGGCCCCGGTCACGTTGATCAGGCTGACATTGCGAATGGCGGTCACGGCCTTGACCGGATGCTGAATATCCATCGCTGCTTCAGCGCGGACCAGGGTGCCAGGGAAGTCAGGGTCGGCAGCACTCTTGACCCGCAGGGGAATGCCGCTTTCCTGCAGAGGCGTGACGGCCAGGGGATGCAACACCTTGGCACCGAAGTAGGCCAGTTCCATCACCTCGCCGTAGCTCAGCTCAGAGATGTTTTGCGCGTCGGGAATCACGCGGGGGTCGGCGGTCATCACGCCGTCCACGTCCTTCCAGGCCCAGACCTCGTCGGCAGCCAGCGCCCCGGCCAGGATGGTGGCGCTGTAGTCGGTGCCGCCACGTCCCAGGGTGGTGATCGCGCCGCCTTCGGTTTCCCCCATGAAGCCGGCCACCACCGGGGTCACGCCCGCGTCCAGCAGGCCGCCCAGACGGTCACGGATACGTTCGGCACTCTGGGGCAGTGGGCGAGCACTTCCAAAATGACGGTCCGTGAGGATACCCGCCGCGCCGCCGGTCAGATGATGTGCCCGCAGTTCCATTTGCGAGAGGGCCAGGCTCATCAGCGGTGCGCTGAGCCGCTCTCCAAACGCCACGATCATGTCGCGGGAGCGGGGGCTGAGTTCGCGCAGCAGATAGACGCCGTAGATGGCCTGACGCAAGGTTTCGAGCAGTTCACGAAGTTCACGGACCGTGGCACTATCAGGGCGTCCACCCAGTTCGGCGGCGGCGGTCATGTGGCGGGTGCGGATTTCCGCCAGGCTGTCGTTCGCGGCGGCAATATCACCTGTTTCGGCAGCGTCGGCGATGGTCAGCAGCGCGTTGGTCACGCCAGCCATCGCCGAAACCACCACGACCACCTTCACACCCTGATGGATAGAGCGGGCCGACAGCGACGCGGAATGCCGAATGGCCGCCGCGTCCTGCATGTTGGTTCCACCGAATTTCATGACCAGCAACGAATGAGACATGGTCGGCATTCTAAAGCAGCCAATCAGCGGTGATGGAATCGGACCTCTATGGCCGGAAGAATTTCGGTAGCGGTGGTCGAGCAAAAAAGACGCGGAGGAGGGAGGAGAGGAGTCACGGCAAATTTGTGAAAAAAAGATTTTATTAAAAAGTTTGTTTTTAATTTCACAAGTACCTGACGACTGCTATGGCATCACATGTGCGCTCGGCACCGTGTTGCCCAGCCAGGCTGAGGCCAGCAGCACCAGCAGCAACGCCGCCAGTTCGGCGTGGAGGGCAGGCTTGGGGGATAAGGCGCGGCTGAGGCGCAGCCGTAACCAGCCCGCCGCTGCGACAGCGGAGGCAATCAACACCAGTTTCTGAGCCAGCGCCCAGCCGTAGGTGCTGACGCGCAAGGTGGACAGGCTGCCGCCCTGAACGGCAGCGGCGAACCAGCCCGTCAGCGCCAGCGCCAGCAAGCTGAGCAGCGCTGGGTTGGTCATGCGGTCCAACCCGGCCGGGGTTTGCGGACGCCCCAGCGCGAGCGCCAGCACTCCACCCACCCAGACACTCATGGCCGCCAGGTGAACCATCTGCGCGGTGATGGTCGGCCAGCCACCCATAGCAGCGTGCCCCTGAACCGCCGTGCCGTACAGCATCAGAGCGGCGCTGGGCAGAAGTGCCAGCCAGGGCCAACGAGATGCTTCGGCGGCCAGCAGCACCAAGCCGCCGATCAAGGCCAGCAGCCAGGCACGGCCTGAAGGCTCGTCCAGCAGGTAGGTCAGCAGTTCTGGGCCGCTCAGCACGCCGAACAGGGACAGGGTATAGGCCACTCCGCCCACCCCACAGAGCAGCAGCAACGCCAACCCCAGCCCCGGAACCCACAGTGGCAGTTGGTCCGGCCAAGTCCGCCGGGCAAATGTCACGCCCAGCAGCAGCACTAGAGCCAGGTTGAGACCAGCGGCCAGGGCCAGTTCCGGCCCCAGCATGCCAGGAACGTTGAACACGGTATTCACCGGACGTGAAAGACGGTCTGGCCTGTCACCGGATGGCCGTCGGCAGACATCAGACGCCACATCAGAACATATGCGCCGGGTTTGAGGCTGGACTTGAGTGGCACAGCGACCCCCTGACCGTGACCCAGGCGCGGACGGTAAGTGTCGGCCCGCTGCGCCTCGTCGCCGCGCAGGGCGATCACCCGGCGGGTGAGCGTGGCAGCGGCGCGTTGGCCGCTCTGTCCAGCCGGCAGAGGATACACCTTGAAAATGGAATAGCGCAGGTTGACGCTTTCGCTGAATCTCAGGGTGACTTCGCGGGGGGCATTGACCGTACTGCCTGCCGCCGGGGAGATGCTTGTCACGGCAGTGTGGGCGGTGGCAGCAGGCAGGGCCAGCCCGGTCAGAAGGGCCAGCAAGTGCAGGGAGCGGCGCATCAGCGAGTCTCCTTGGAGGCCGGCGCGGCCAAGAAATCCGCGTAGGCGTTCAGTGAATATTCGATGCGGAAAGTGTCGAAATCGCCCGCCTGAACCGGCTTTCCAGCCAGGACCAGCGTGTAGGGGCCCGGCTCATCTACCCGGACCCAGCCCTCAGCGGCCTGTGGTTCGTCAAACCCAGATTCCAGCTCCAGGATCTGCGGCATCACACGGGCGCTGGGCTGGCCGGGGTACAGCAGCAGCTGGCATTGGCAGCGGGCAGCGTCTATTTCTTCGCCTCTGACCAGCAGGCGAAAGCTCACCAGCGTGTCGTCACCCACGCGCAGCTGTTCATTGGCGTCGGTATGGAATTCGGCGCTCACGTTCCCATGGCTGGCGACCTCATGGGCCAGCGCTGGGCTGCCGAGAAGCAGGACAAAGAGGATTCGTTTCATTTTGTCTCCTTGTGGGCCGGGGGTGGTCCCCAGGCCGGGTTGGTGGAAATAGATTCATCAGTCAGGGCGTGCAGGAAGGCCAGCAGATCGGCCCGGTCGCGGTCACTCAGCCCCAGTGGGCGAATCAGTCCGTCCGCATTGGGGTTAGGCTGGCCGCCCCCGTCATAGTGGTCAATCACTTCTTCCAACGTGCCTATCTGTCCGGCGTGCATGTACGGCGCAGTCAGGCCGACGTTCCGCAGCGTGGGCGTGATGAACTTGCCCACGTCCTCCTCGGCATCGGTCAGCTGCGCCACGCCGATATCGGGGTTGAACAGCAAAAAGCCGTTGTTGTGCGCCCGATTGTCGCTGAAATTGCGCCCGGTGTGGCAGTGAAAACACTCGGCCTGGCCGTAAAACAGGTCCATGCCGCGCACCGCTGCGGCACCCATAGCATCCGCGTCTCCGGCGCTATAGCGGTCGAACGGCGCGTCATAACTCACAATGGTGCGCTCGAAAGCGGCCAGGGCCTGAGTGAGTCCGCTCAGGCTGGGAGCGGCCCCGAAAACCTCCCGAAAGCGCCCGGCGTAATAAGGACTGTCCTCTAGCGTCTGCACAGTTTCTTCGGGGCGGAAGTCGTGTTCGTTGGGGTCCGCCAGTGGCCCCAGGGCCTGCAGTTCCAGACTGGGACTGCCGCCGTGCCAGAACAGCCGCGTGCGGGCCGCAACATTGACCAGGCTGGGAGCGCTGCGCTGACCTGTGCGCCCAAACGCCCCCAGACTGGTGGCGCGGCCATCGGTAAAGGCTTTGTCCTGCTGGTGGCAGGTTGCACACGACACCTGACCGTCACTGCTCAGTATCGGCGCATAGAACAGCTCGCGGCCCAGTTCGGCGCGTTTGGCTTCGCCGGGATCAGCGGTCTGGGCCGAAACACCCAGGTTGCCCAGCGTGAGAAGCAGCGCTGCGGCGGTCACGCCGAACAGGCCAGCAGCCACGGGTTGAAGATGCATCGTTCACCTCCTTTGCGGTTGAGGTTATTTGGACTGGGGAAAGACAGCCCTTCCCCAGTCCGGGCCACGGTCAGTGCCGCATCATGGGCTGAGTGCTTGGGGTGGCCACTTGAGGCAGCGCGCTGGGGGCCGGCGCAGCGACCGCTTCAGGCGCAGGAGCGCGGCTGAAAGCTCCGGCGGCATTCGCGAAAAACTGATCGGCCACAGCTCCGAAATGGACCTGCTGGTACTGCGGCTTGCTGAAATCCCAAGCCTCTCCCCCGGTCCCGGCAGCGTACAGCTTTTGCAGATCCAGATTCAGCGGTACATTCAGGCCGTCCGTGCCCACCGTCAGCGCCGTGCCAGGCTTTTGCAGGTCAGCCAAGTTGACCGTCACGCGGTGATTGTCGCCGCCAATGTGATTGGCGACCTTGGTGCCGCCCACGTCACCATGCAGGCTGAAAAAGATATAGCCGCTGTTCCAGGCCCAGTACATGCCTTCTTCAATGCTCAGCGGCGCTTTGGCGGTGGTGGCGTCCAAGTGGTTCAGCTCACGCGGCACGCCCACGTCGAAGCGCAGGCCCCGGTACTCACCTTCGGGTGCGTCACCGCTAAAGATCTGGATGTTCTGGGGCGGCGTGCCTTTTTTCAGTTCAGCCAGGCTGAGACCTTCTACGGGCACTTCAGTGCCGTCGGCGCGCACCAGAGCCACGTTGGACACGTAGAAGCGCACATCCTGCACCTTCAGGTCTCGTCCGTTGATGGTCAGCGGTCGGTGGTAGAAGAACGGTTCTGCGCCGTCGGTCAGGCTGAGGGTCAGGGTCAGTGGGGCGGCGAGGCCAGCGCCCGAGAGGACCAGGGCAGACAGAGGGATCAAGTGTTTGAACATGGTGAAACTCCTTTTGAGAACAGAGGCGTGGAGTCATGCAGCCACAGCGCGGCCCTGGACCACTCCAGGCGCGGGGGCGGCTGCGCCGACTTCAGCTGTTCTCAGGCGGAGCGCGGGCGTCGGTCCAGCGGGGCCAGCTCTGGGCCGCCGTAGGCCGCAACCGGATGGCCGTGGGCAGGGAGTCGGGAGCCGGGGCCAGCAAATCCAGCGGCAGGTCTTCCGTGCCGAAGGCCTGGGTCACACAAAAGCCACAGTGGGCCTTGGGGTCATGGCTGGCGTGTTTGCCTGAGCCGGATACTGGAGCCTGGGTAGGTGCCGCGTGCCCAACGTGACCCGTATGGCCCGCGTGTTCAGACGCCGACTGTGCCTGCATGGCCGCGTAGAGCTGCGGGCTGAGACCGCCGCCATTTCGCATCTGAAATGCGGCCCCGCCCAGCAAGGCCAGCAGTGCGAGCAACCCACCCACTGCCGCCTGCCGCTGCCGCCTGAGCTGGCGCAGGGGCCCGCGTAAGCCGGACAGGAGCAAGGTGGTGAAATCAGGAGGCACGTTCATGCTCAGTTTAGGATTCGGCTGGCCGCTCAGGCGAGGGGCTTTGTCCCAGCCGCTTTCTTTGGGCTCTGGGGTGAGGATGTTACGGCCTGAGGGGCAAGGCCTCCGCCCCGAAATTGTCAGGTACACTCTGAAGCAAGAGGCGACATTCCCCCACAGACAAAGACATTTTCCCTGCGGGAAGCCCTCACGAGGAGGAAACTATGAAAGTAGGCATTAACGGATTTGGCCGCATTGGCCGCCTGGTGTTCCGCATTCTGGAAAGCCGCGGCATTGAAGTCGTCGGCATCAACGACCTGATGGACGAGCAGAGCATGGCCAACATGCTCAAGTACGACTCCACCGCGGGCCGCTTTAGCGGCACCGTCGAGTACGACGAGCAGAACCTGATCGTCAACGGCAAGAAGATCCGTTCCTTCGCTGAGCGCGACCCTGAGCAGATTCCCTGGGGTGAGCTGGGCGCCGACATCGTGGTGGAAAGTACCGGCATCTTCACCGACGGCACGGGCGACAAAGGAGCCGACAAGCACCTCAAGGCCGGGGCCAAGAAAGTCATCATCACCGCGCCCGCTAAAGGCGAAGACATTTCCATCGTGCTGGGCGTCAACGAAGAGGACTATGACTCCGCGCAGCACAACATCATCTCCAATGCCAGCTGCACCACCAACAGCCTGGCCGCGCCCATGAAGGTGCTGGATGAAGCCTTTGGCATCGAGAAGGCCATCATGACCACGGTGCACTCCTACACCAACGACCAGAACATTCTGGACGCGCCCCACAAAGACCCCCGCCGCGCCCGCGCCGGAGCGATCAATATCATCCCCACCAGCACCGGCGCCGCCAAGGCTGTGGCTCAGGTGTACCCTGCCGTCAAGGGCAAGTTTGACGGCACCTCGCTGCGCGTGCCCACCCCCACCGGCTCAATCAGCGACGTGAGTGTGATTCTGGGCCGTGACGTGACCGCCGAAGAAGTGAACGCCGTGTTCAAGAAGGCCGCTGAGGGCAGCCACCAGGGCATCATCGAGTACACCGAAGACCCCATCGTGCTGACCGACATCCAGGGCAACCCCCACAGCGCCATCATTGACGGTGGGCTGACCATGGCCATGGGCAACCTGGTCAAATTCTTCAGCTGGTACGACAACGAGTGGGGCTACTCCAACCGCATCGCCGATGTGGTGGAACTGGTCCAGAAGAAGGGCTAATGCCACGCCGCAGGCGGCGAGCGGAGCGAGTAAGCAGCGCGCCGTGCCGGGCCGCCCCGGTGCGGTGACGAAGGGAGGAGCCGCCAGATAGGCGCGCTCTTCCCTCTTATCTTGGGAGATACCGATGCAAACACTGGAAAATTTCGACGTTCAGGGCAAGAAAGTCCTGGTCCGCGTGGATTACAACGTGCCCCTGAAAGGCGGCGTGGTGCAGGACGATACCCGTATTACCGCCAGCCTGCCGACCCTGCAAAAACTGCTGGACGGTGGCGCCGCCCTGATTCTGACCAGTCACCTGGGCCGTCCAAAAGGAGGCTATGAGGAGCAGTTCTCACTGAAGGGCATTGCACCCGTGCTGGAAGGACACCTGGGCCGCCCGGT
This sequence comes from Deinococcus radiophilus, assembly GCF_020889625.1. GTDB lineage: Bacteria > Deinococcota > Deinococci > Deinococcales > Deinococcaceae > Deinococcus > Deinococcus radiophilus. The sequence goes on along the minus strand of NZ_CP086380.1, from coordinate 821,733 downwards.
GCGTTTCGTGGAAGGGCTGCCGAGCAGTAACGAGGTCGCGCAGGCTGCTGCTGGGTTGAAGGCGGGCGACGTGCTGCTGCTGGACAACGTGCGCTTTGAGGAAGGCGAGGAGAAAAACGACCAGGCGCTGAACGGCAAGTTGGCTGCGCTGGCTGACGCTTTTGTGCTGGACGCCTTTGGTAGCGCGCACCGTGCCCACTCCAGCGTGAGCGGTGTCGCCGCGGGGCTGCCGCACGCCGCAGGTCTGCTGCTCCAACGTGAAGTAGACGCCCTGAACCGCTTGACCGAGAACCCCCAGAGCCCTTACGTGGTCATCATCGGCGGGGCCAAGGTCAGCGACAAGATCAAGGTGATCGAGAACCTGCTGCCCAAGGTAGATAAGATGCTGATCGGCGGCGGAATGATGTTTACCTTTATCAAGGCGCGGGGTGGGCAAATCGGGAAAAGCCTGGTGGAAGACGACCAGGTGGACTATGCCCGTGGACTGCTGGACCGGTACGGCGACAAACTGACGCTGCCCACCGACGCGGTGGCCGCTGACCAGTTTGCCGAGGACGCCCAGACCCAAGTGGTCCCCGCCGACCAGATTCCTGACGGCTGGATGGGCCTGGACATCGGCCCCGATACGCAGCAGGCTTATGCCGAGGCGCTGAAGGGTGCCAAAACCGTGTTCTGGAATGGCCCAATGGGTGTGTTCGAGATGAGTGCTTTCGCCGCTGGAACCAACGCGGTCGCTGCGGCGGTGGCCGGACTGGGCGAAGGCGCTTACACCGTGATCGGCGGCGGCGACTCGGTGAGCGCCATCAACAAGAGCGGTCAGGCCGACAAGGTCAGCCACATCAGCACCGGCGGCGGGGCCAGCCTGGAACTGCTCGAAGGCAAGGAATTGCCGGGCGTCAAGGCGATGGCATGAGCGGCGGCCCTCCAGGGTTGCCCGACCTGGTGTCGGTGTCGGACCTGGACGGCTGCCTCGTTCGCCTCTCGCAGAGCCTGGGCCCGCGCCCACATGAGACAGCACAGGAGGCAGGATGACCGAGCAAGAAGCCCGTGAACTGATCGAACGGCTGTTTGGCGTCATTGACGGCGCACGTTTTGACGAGCTGGGGCAGGTGTTTGCCCAGGAAGCTGTGTATGAGCGCCCCGGCTATGCACCGCTGCGTGGCCTGGAACGCATCGGGGAGTTTTACCGTCACGAGCGCATCATTGGCGCGGGGCAGCACCATGTCGCTGCCGTGACCTACTCTGCCGCAGGCGACGCGACGTGGTGGCGGTAGGTATCTTCCGGGGCGAGAGCCGTGACGGTCGGCCCCTAGAAGAACGCTTTGCTGACGTGTACCGCGTAGAGAACGGCAAAATTATCAGGCGCACGACTTTCTTTTTTCGTGCAGCCATCTGAGGAGATGACATGAACCTACTGGCCCTGAACTGGAAAATGAACAAGACCCCCACCGAAGCGCAGGAATGGGCGCAGGAACTCGGAGGTGGGCTGCAAGTGAGCAATGCCGAACTGGCGGTGCTGGCTCCGGCGCTGAACCTGCCGGTCCTGGCTACCGGGCTACCTGACGGAGTGGCGTTTGGCGCTCAGGACATCAGCGAACATGAAAGTGGAGCCTACACCGGCGAGATCAGCGGGGCAATGCTCAAAGATGTTGGGGCGACCTACGTCATCGTGGGTCACTCCGAGCGGCGCGAGTATCACGGCGAAACCGACGCCGACGTGGCCGCCAAGGCTGCTCAGGCGCAGGCCAGCGGACTGACTCCCATCGTGTGTGTGGGCGAAGGCCTGGACGTGCGCGAAGCGGGTGAGCACGTCGCCCACACCCTGGGGCAGCTGCGCGGCTCGCTGGAAAATGTCGGTGCAGATGTCGTGATCGCTTATGAACCCGTCTGGGCCATCGGCACCGGCAAAACTGCGACCGCCGACGACGCCGAGGAAATGGCCGCGGCGATTCGCGGCGCCCTGCGCGAGTACTACCCTGAGCAGGCCGAGGGCATCCGGGTGCTGTACGGCGGCAGCGTCAAGCCCGACAACATCGCTGAAATCTGCGGCAAACCCAACGTGAACGGCGCACTGGTGGGCGGCGCAAGCCTCAAGGTGGCCGACGTGCTGGCCATGAACGACGCGCTGAAGTAAGGCGGCCTGCCCCTACCCTACGGCCCTCTTCCCCTGCGGAGGGGGCTTTTCATTGCTGGCAAGCGCGGCGTGCACAGGCCAACACGGAAAATGCGCCGGTCTGGCTTCCTTTCTCACCTGAACGGAACATTCTGTCTCTATGCGACACCTTCTTTTGCTCAGCCTCCTCAGTCTCGTCGGCGCAGTCCAGGCCGGCGGCTCCTGCCACTGCTCTGCGCGTGACCACAGGCGATATCGTTGCGCCGGGCTTTTCGCTCCGGGCCTCGTTGAAAGCGCGGGGCTGTCACGGTGACGTCAGAGCCACGCCGCTGTCACTCACGGGTGAGCTGCTCTCGGTCAATGTGACGGGCACCCTCTGCGGCCGAGACTACACGTTCATGGAAGTCTTCTCGCTGGCTGGAAAAGCCGTACCGAAGCTCAGTGAACTGTTCGGTGAGCGCACAGTGGTCAGCACCCTGAAACGTGACCCCTATCTCAACGCGGTGTCCTCCCTGCGCGGCAGCACCGTCACTGAACTGGAGCAAAGCCTCACTGGGCAGCCCCCGCGCGGTGACTGCCCGCTGGCACCCTCTCCCCTGAGCGTCGCAGAGCGCAGCTACGCCATCTGGAACACAGCCGGGCAGCAGGTCAACGTCCGCCTCGCGCTGCCGGTCCGCTGCGGCGGCACCGAGGTCAACAATTACGTGTGGCTGGGCCTGATGCTGCCAGGGAGTGCCCTGAAAGAGCGGGTGGCCTTTGACTTTACGAATCGTCCCCGCACCGTGGCTCACATCCGCTGGTGAGGAGAACATGCCCGAGGCAAGATTCGGCACAGAGCGTCAACAGCTGGTACGTCCTGCCCTAACCTTTCCAAACACGGTCTTAGGCCGCTGACACCCCATCAGATGCGCCAGCGGCGAACCCATCACCGTTCCGTCTTCTGCCTTCCGCAACCGCACGCACGGGGCGGCCTGTGGTTGGTACTCGCGTTCGCTCGCGCAAGCAATTTCCTATACTGCGCAGATGCAGATTTCCGAACTTCCCCAGCATATCGGCGAAACGGTCACCTTGACCGCCTGGCTTCAGGACAAGAGTGGCAAAGGCAAAATTCAGTTTCTGAAGCTGCGTGACGGCTCAGGCTTCGTGCAGGGCACGGTCTTTAAGGGCGACGTCTCCGAAGAAGTATTCGAGGCCGCCAAGCGGCTGAGCCAGGAGCAGTCCCTGAGTGTCACCGGCGAGGTGCGGGCCGATGAGCGGGCGCCCAGCGGTGTGGAAATCAGTGTGCGTGACCTGAAAGCGCTCACCGAAGTGGTCGGCGATTATCCCATCACGCCCAAGGAACACGGCGTGGATTTCCTGCTGGATCACCGCCACCTGCACCTGCGCCACCGCCGTCCCTGGGCGATCATGCGGGTGCGTGACTGTGTGCAACGGGCCATCGTGGACTTTTACCACTCGGAGGGCTTTGTGCGGTTCGACGCACCCTTTTTCACTCCCAACGCCGCCGAAGGCACCACCGAGCTGTTCGAGATTGACATGTTCGGTGAGGAAAAGGCCTACCTGAGTCAGACCGGGCAGCTGCATGCCGAAGCGGGTGCGCTGGCGTTCGGCCGGGTGTATACCTTTGGCCCCACCTTCCGCGCCGAGAAGTCCAAGACCCGCCGTCACCTGCTGGAGTTCTGGATGGTGGAACCCGAGGTGGCCCCCAGCAACCACGAGCAGAACATGGCGCTGCAGGAGCGCTTTGTCAGCTTCCTGGTGCGCCGCGCCCTGGAAGAATGTGCCGCCGAGCTGGAGCTGCTGGGCCGCGACGTGAGCCGCTTGGCCGGAGCCGCCGAGGGCAATTACCCCCGCGTGACCTATACCGACGCGCTGGATATTATCCGCGGACACATCGAGGCGGGCGACCTTCCCGAAAATGTGCAGGCCGACGTGCAACCTGTCGAGTGGGGCGACGATTTCGGCGCCCCGCACGAAACCATCCTGGGCTATCACTTTGACCGCCCGGTGATTGTGGAGCGCTACCCGGCGTCTTTCAAGGCTTTTTACATGCAGCCGGACCCCGCAGACCCCCGCCTGGCCCTCTGCGACGACATGATCGCGCCCGACGGATACGGTGAGATTATCGGCGGCTCGGAGCGTATTCACGATTATGACTTGCTGCGCGAACGCATTGAGGGCGAGGGTCTGCCGCTGGAAGCTTTCGAATGGTATCTGGACCTGCGCCGCTACGGCAGCGTGCCACACGCGGGCTTTGGCATGGGCCTGGAGCGCGTGATCGCCTGGATTTGCGGCATTGACCATATCCGTGAGGCGATTCCGTTCCCGCGCATGCTGACGCGAATGGCGCCCTAAACTTGGCCGACTTGGTCCTCCTCTGAGGTATGGGGAGGGCTTCCTCTTTGTCGTTTTATTTTGTAATTCGCACACTAAATCTTTGGACTGGGCAGGGCGCCTAGACTGTTCCGGATGTTGCAGATGATCTGTATAGACGTGGACGGGACACTGGTCGGCAGTTCCAATGTGGTACGGAACGATGTGTGGGAAGCCCTGGACTACATTCGGGAAGCAGGGGTCAAGCTGGTGCTGTGTTCCGGGAGACCTGCCTTTGGGCAGGCCCGCAGTTATGCCGAGCGGATGCAGCCCGGCGGCTGGCACGTCTTTCAAAACGGCGCATCAGTGGTGCGGGTGGACACAGGTGAGAGCCTGAGTAGTGCCTTTCCAGCTGCAGCACTGAGTCGGTTGCTAGAAACGGCGACGCAGACTGGCAGGCTGCTGGAAATCTATTCGGACAGCCAGTACGCCTCTACCCTGCGCGATGAGGAGGCCAGAGAACATGCCGAGTTGCTGGGATTCCCCTTTCCACCGCTGTGGCCGAGTGAGCTGCATGACCCAGTCGTGCGTGCACAGTGGCTGGTCCGCCACGGGGAACTGGACACCGTGCGGGACTTGACCCCATCTGGGCTGGAACTGCACCCGGCGGGTAGCCCCCGGATGCGCGAGACACTTTTCGTCTCTATGACCGCGCCAGGAGTCAGTAAAGGCAGTGCCATCCGCAGCATCGCCCAGAAGTACGGCATAGGGCTGGACCGCTGCATGATGGTAGGTGATGGAGAAAACGACCTGCAGGCCATGGCCGTAGTCGGTCACACGGTAGCGATGGGCAATGCCGAAGTGGCGGTGCTGGCCGCTGCCCAGCACCGGGTAGGTCACGTGGACGAAGGCGGACTGATTGAGGCACTGGAGCTGGCCCGGCAGCTTTAGCGGGCCATTTGCATGGCCTGGGCCAGCTCACTCAGAGCGGCGGGACTGAGGCGTTGGCCGGTGACATGCAACAACTGCTGAGAAAGGCGCAAACCTGGAAGTTCATCCAGCTGAAGCTGTGTGGCTGACCCGGCAGGCACCCTCCCGGTCAGATCCAGCAACGTGTGATATGGCTGCAGGACACCGGGGGGAACGCTGCCCCCAGCCACCACGATCAGATCGGCCCGCTCGGCCAGGGTTTGCAGGGCGCTGTCCCGGCGGCTCAGGGCGTAGGTGGCTGTCCCGGCAGGCACTTCACGGCTAAGGCGCTCGGCGGCAGGCAAGTGGTCGGCCACGAATCCGACCTGTGAGAAACCCAGGCGGGTCAGCGGCAACACGGCAGCCAGATCGGGGCCATGCCCAATCATCAGGGCCGTCGCACCACGCGCAGAGTAGTGGGTGGCAGCAACCGCGTCACTCAGGGCTTCGGTCAGCGTATAGGTGCCCAATACCTGCCCCGCCAATGCACCCGTCGGGAGGGCAATGGCGTCTACCTTGCCAGCGCGGCGGGCCGCCTCATCCGACTCGGTGGCGGCAAAGGCAGCTTCCTCAAAGGTGCTGTGAACCAGCACTCCGCCGATCCCCAGGGTCTGACAGGCCAGCAGCGATCCCCCCAGGTTCCCTACCGGGAGCGACAAAGCCTGAAAACCCAGTCGTGAGAGCGCCTGTGCGGCAGCGGGCGGCGCACCCAGGAGGCCGATCACAGGAGGAAAAGAATCTGCACGGGACATGTTCCGATTGTAAAGGTCAGGCCGCGCAGGAGCCAAAAAAAGTGCCCCAGCCACCTGCAGACTGGGGCATGGAAGAAGGAGGTCTTAGCGGTCCACGCCGCCGATGCCCGCACTGCGGCCCAGACCCTGCACCTGCACATCCGTGAAAGAACCGCTCAGCTCTACGATGATCCAGGGGCTGGTCAGCGCCTGGGTGGTAAAGGAATCAGACCCAGGGGTTTCTTCGCGGACGTTCACCGTCACACGGCCTCCCGCCGCCGTCACCGAAGCCACATCTACCGAATACCCACCGGTATTGCGCGTACCCATAAAGATGCCGACCAAAGTCTTGCCCGTCATGGCAGGGGCAGAGGGACGGGAGGTCTGGTTACCGTAGGCAACGGCGTACAGAGCTTGGGCCTGAGCAGCGGTGGTAGCGACCTGTACTCCCGGCGCACTGGCCGTGGCATTGTTGCCCTGATCTACGATGCGGTAGCTGATATCACTCACGTTGCCTCCTGGCTCCGGGGTTGGGGTAGGAGCGGGAGTCGGCGTCGGCATGGGCATGGGGCTGGCGCTGCTGCGGCCCACACGGATCACGCTCAGGGCAGTCAGCCGGTGTTCCTGCGGGGCAGGTTCTACTTTCAGGCGGTCATCCGGCACGCTGCTGGGCGAGAGTACACCGACGGCCAGCGAGCCCTGACCAGACAGCGAACGCGTCAAGGTGGCGGCTTCTTCAGGGGTCAGTTCACCTGCCCCTTGCAGTCCAGCTACCGCCTGCGCCGAGATACCTGAACCCGCAGTGGCATTCAGCAGATACCAGTTGCGCCCATCGGTGTAGTAGAGCTCGCTGATCCCACCTGCACTGGCGACATCAAACAGGCCAGCGGCAGTGCGGATCACCTTGGGCTGGGCCACGGCACCACTCAGGGTGTTAGAGGAATAGGCGCTGCGGCCACCCACCAGCAAGGCGCTGCCAGAGTTGCTTCCCGCCGCCCGACTCAGAGCGAAGCGGTCTCCGCCTAAGCTGATTTCGGCCTGGCCCGTGCCGTCCAGATCACCGTAGACCCAGGCCAAGCGTTGCTGCACATCCCCATACAGCAGCGCTTCATGAACACTCAACCCCGTGGGTCCGGTCATGGCGCAACCACCCAACAAGGCCGCACCCAGCACCATCATCATTTTTTGACTCATACCCTCAGCATACGGACCAAAGGTGACGTATGCCTGAAAGCGGTCCTGGGGTGCTCTTTAGTTGAGGGGCGTGAATGAGTCACGTCCTCGCCCTTAGCCACGGGCAACGCGGCGCTTAGTTGACGCTTTTGCCACTCCAGCTCCCTGTTCCAAGAGCTCACGGGCGTGGTCCAGGGCAGCGCCGGAGGTCTGCCCGCCCAGCATGCGGGCCAGTTCTGCCTCGCGCTCGGCGGGGTCCAGGCGGCGGACCCGGCTGATGGTACGGCCCCCCAGGACTTCTTTCTCTACGCGGTAGTGGTGATCGGCACGGGCCGCGATCTGCGCCAAGTGCGTGACCACCATGACCTGCCGCCCTTTGCCTAGGGTCGCCAGTTGGTCGGCCACCGCCACTGCCGCTGCCCCACCGATACCGGCGTCCACCTCATCAAAAATAACCACCGGGGTGTCGGCACCAACCACGGTGCTGATGGCCAGCATCACCCGCGACAGCTCACCCCCTGACGCCACTTCGGCCAGCGGACCCATATTTTCGCCGGGGTTGGCGCTGAAAATCAGGGTCACGTCGCTCAGACCCCCAGACGTGGGCTGCGGCAACAGGGTCAGGCCGAATTCCAGGCGGGCATGAGGCATCCCCAGCTCACGGATCACGGCCAGCAGACTTTCGGCCAGCGGGTGGGCGGCCTGAGTACGGGCCTGGTCCAGTTCGGCCCCCACCGTCTGCAACTCGGCGTAGAGGCGGGCCACTTCACCTTCCAGCGATCCGGCATCGGCCTCGTCCCGACTCAGGCCTTCCAGTTCGGCTTCGGCCTGAGTGAGAAAGGTCAGGACATCGCTCAGCTCAGGGCCGTACTTGTTCCGCAGCTTGCCCAGTGCCGCGAGGCGTCCTTCTATCTGCGCGACTTCCTCAGGGTCAGGAGCGCTGGCCTCGGCAATGGTTCTCAGTTCGGGCACCAGGGCAGCCACACTTTCTAGGGCCGAGCGCAATTCTTCTAGCAGTTGGGCGGAAACCTCATCATGCCGTGCCCCAGCGGCCAGGGTCCGCGCCGCACTCTGAAGCAGCCCCTCAGCGCTGACCTCACCATCCGAGAGCAGTTCCAGGGTGCCCTCGGCAGCGCCGGCAATGGCTTCTTGGTGCGTCAGGCGCGAGAGTTGGGCCTGCAGGGGTTCTTCTTCGCCAATTGCTGGGGCCACTTCCCGGATTTCAGTGACCTGATACTGCAACAGGTCCAGGGTGCGCGCCCGCTCACGCTGACCGGCTTGCAAACGCTCCAGTCGAGCCGCCGCCGCTTGCCAGGCCGCATACGCTCCGGCATAGGCCTGGGCCTGCTCCCGGCAGCGCGAGTCCAGCAGGCGGCGCTGTGAGGCGTGGGTCAGCAGACTGACCGCTGAGTGCTGCCAGTGGATGGTCAGGCGCTCCGCTGTCCAGCCCGACAGCTCCCGCAGCGCGACCACTTCGCCGTCCAGGCGTGCCACCGAGCGGCCCTGACGGCTGACGCGCCGTGAGCTGATCGCTTCCTCCCCCTCCGCTTGCCAGAAACCTGTGACCAGCAGCTGGTCTTCGCCACGCCGAATCAGATCGGTCCGGGCCCGCTCGCCCAGCAGCAGGCCCAACGCGTCCACGATGATGCTTTTGCCAGCCCCCGTTTCGCCGGTAAACACGCTCAGGCCGCCGCCCAGGTCCAGCTCCAGCGTATCTATGGTGGCCAGCGCTTGCACTTCCAGGCGAGTCAGGGTGGGATGAGCGGCGGGGCGGCGATTCACCCGCGCAGTTTAGCGCAGTGGCCCCAGCGCACTGTTGGGAGATAGCGACAATCGGCAGTGCAACTTGCAGATCACCTTCGGCCCTGGCCCTCATCCGACCAGAAAACTTAGGCGGAGTTTAAGGTTTCCCAAGGCTGAGCGGCGCTTTGGTCTAGACTGCGGGGGTTAAAGGAGTGTAGTGAACATGACCAAAAAATCTGGGATCTCGGCATCCAATCTGATCTTGATGGGCGGCCTGGCCGCGCTGCTGCTGGACCGCAACCTGCGTGACCGTGTGGTAGGCGGCACCCGCTATGCCTATGACCACGGTCTGGAGCTGCTGGAAGAAGAAGTCGTGCCGGTACTGAGTGTCGCCGCCACCCGCGCCGAACATGGCGCCCGCCGCCTGGCCCGCGAGGGCCAACATGCCCTGCATGACTGGCAGGAGAATGACGGCCAGGACCTGATGCAGCGCGCCCAGGGCCTGCTGGAAACGGCCGGTGAGCGCGCTGCCCGTCTGGCCAAAGAGGCCCAGAAAGAGTGGGCCAGCCGCGCCGAACAAGCCGAAGACACTTTCCAGGATGTCCGTAAAGATGCCCGCCGCACCGCCATGCGCCTGGCCGATCAGGGTGAGGACCGCTACCGCTCGGTGGCCAAAGACGCTCGCCGGACGGTCCGCAGCCTTCGCAGCGACGCCGAAGAGACGCTGGATGACGCTCACGGCAGCTTCCTGGGTTTCCTGAGTCGCAGCGGCGATGAGCTGGAAGACCGCCGGAACCAGATGGAGCGTGACCTGAAGCGCGCCCGCCGTGACGTGGAGCGCGACCTGCGCCGCGGCCAGCGCCACTGGAACCCCCAGAAGCTGGAAAAAACCGTCGCCAAGCGATTGGCCCCCCTGCAGAAAGAAGCCGAGCGTGAATTTGCCCGCTTCGAGAAAGACGTGATGAAGCAAAAACGTCTGGCCGAGCGTCAGGCGCGTTCCGAAGGCGGTATGGGCGGCGGCGCAGCTCTGCTGTTGCTGCTGGGTGCCGGTGCCGTGGCCCTGGCCCGTATGCCGGAAGCCCGCACCGCTGTGCTACAAGGCGTGGAGAAAGTCTCTCCCGACGCCCGCCATCACCTGGAGCGCGTAGGTCGCTCGTTCAAGGCCAGCGTGGGCGAAGTCTGGATTGAAGGGCCGAAGAAGGACGAGAAGCCTTTTACCACGGCCAACAAGAGTGTGGACGCCACTGGCGACGCCTCCAAGGACAGCGGCAATCCCAAGACCGGCGCTGAAGCACCCGCAAGCATGAACGACAAAAAGCCTGAGTCAGGCAGCAACGATAAAGCCTGAGTCAGTCAACCTTACCCGCTAAGAACCTCGCCTCTCTGGCGGGGTTTTTCCCTATTCGTTGGACCCTGAACCAAAAAACGCGCAGTGGCAGAAAGTATTTGTCATCTGAATACAGTTGCGTCACAATAGGTTCATCCGTTCATCGGTCCAACTGCGGGGCTGCGCCCACACGGTCTGTCAGTCTGCCGTCTGTGGCCGGCCCACAATTCACCGACTGAACAACTGGAGGATGCTATGACTGCCGACACCCAAAGCCGTATCCAGAATCTGCTGCAAAGCGAGCAGGTTCACCTCAACCCTTCCGTGCCCGACCTGTACGGTCACGCCCTGCGTCTGGGTGAAGGCCAGATTGCCCAGGGTGGACCGCTGGCTGTCCGCACCAACAAGACCGGACGCAGCCCCAAGGACCGCTTTATCGTCGAGGACGACCTGACCCGCGACGCAGTGTGGTGGCAAGGCTTCAACGTACCCATCGGCGCGGACGTGTTTGACCGCCTGCTGGACAAGATGCTGGACTACGCACAGAACAAGGAACTGTTCGTGCAGGAACTGTTTGCCGGCACCGACCCCGAGCAGCGGATCAAGGTGCGGTTTATCCAGGAAATGGCCTACCACTCCCTCTTTGTGAACAACATGTTCGTGCGCCCCAGCGCCGAGGAACGTCAGGGCTTCGAGGCCGACTGGACGGTGCTGAACATCCCCAGCTTTACGGCAGACCCTGAAACCGACGGCACCCGCAGCGACACTTTTATCCTGGTGAACTTCTCCAAGCGCATGATTATCGCGGGCGGCACCCAGTACGCCGGCGAAAACAAGAAGGGCATCTTCGGGGTGCTGAACTTCCTGCTGCCTGAGCGCGGTGTCATGCCGATGCACTGTTCGGCCAACGTGGGCGAGGGCGGTGACGTAGCCCTGTTCTTCGGCCTAAGCGGCACGGGCAAGACCACCCTGAGCGCCGACCCCAGCCGCCGGCTGATCGGCGACGACGAGCACGGCTGGACCGACAGCGGTGTGTTTAACTTTGAGGGCGGCTGCTACGCCAAGGTGATCAACCTGAACGCCGAAGCTGAGCCGGCCATTTACCGCACCACCCACACCTTCGGTACGGTGTTGGAAAACGTAGTGCTGGACGGGAACAGCGTACCCGATCTGGACGACGGCAGCCTGACCGAGAACACCCGCAGTGCCTATCCGATTGAGCAGATCGATAACATTCAGCCCGGCTCGATTGCCGGACACCCCAAAAACATCGTGTTCCTGACGGCTGACGCGTTCGGGGTGTTGCCGCCCATCTCGCGGCTGACCCCCGAGCAGATGGAATACCAGTTCATCAGCGGCTTTACCGCCAAGATTCCCGGCACCGAGCAGGGCGTCACCGAGCCGGTGCCGACCTTCAGCACCTGCTTCGGGGCACCGTTTATGCCCCGTCACCCCGGCGAGTACGCGCAGCTGCTGTCCGAGAAGGTCAAACAGCACGGCGCGGCGGTATGGCTGGTCAACACCGGCTGGACCGGCGGTCAGTACGGCGAAGGCAAACGCATGAGCATCCGCCACACCCGCGCCATGATCAATGCTGCGCTGGAAGGCAAGCTGGATGATGTGGAATTCGTCACCGAGCCGTTCTTCGGGCTGAGCATTCCCAAGGAAGTGCCGGGCGTGCCCAGCGAAGTGCTGAACCCCCGCGACGCCTGGGCCGACAAGGACGCCTACGACGCCACCGCCAAGAAGCTGGCCGGCATGTTCCGCGAGAACTTCGGGCGCTTTGAAGCAGGTGTACGTCCTGAAGTGACGGCCTCCATGCCCAATCACGGCTGAGCCATAGGCTGAGCGCCAAACCCTAACAAAAAAGGCAAGCGACTGTAGATATGTCGCTTGCCTTTTTGCTTGTCTGCTTGCTGCCCAGAGCGGCACATCTACCGTCAAGCCATCTGCAAAGGGTTGCTGACTGCCGCCGCTTCGGGCCTGTGCTGGGGCAGTTCTTCCAGCGGGCGGCCCTGGGCGTCCACGACCCGGCCATACAACATGTGTGGGGTGGCTCGCTCGATGACCACGGGATAAACGCCCGCACCGTCTGCGCCCACGGCTTTGGGCACCACGGTCGGGTGCTGACCGCGCGTGTGGCCTTCCAGAAAGCCTTCGCTGTAGGCATCCCCGCGCACCAGCACTTCCTGGACAGTGCCCACTTTGCCTGCAAACTTGCGGGCGCTCCAGTCTTTTTGCTTGGCAATCAGGCGTTGCAGGCGCTCGGTCTTGACCTCGCGGGGCAGGTCGGTGAAGTGCTTGTAGCTGGGCGTACCGGGCCGCGCCGAGTAAATGAACATATAGGCGCTGTCGTAGCCCACCTCATCGTACAGGTCCAGGGTCTGCTGGAAGTCCTCTTCCGTTTCGCCGGGAAAGCCCACGATGATGTCGGTGTACAGCACGGCGTCAGGCATGTGCCTGCGAATCTGGGCAATGTGGGTGAGGTACTTCTCGCGGCCATACTCGCGGGCCATGCGGCGCAGCACCCGGTCCGAGCCGCTCTGCACCGGCAGGTGGATGAACTCGCACACGGCGGGCGTCTCGGCCATCGCCTGGGCCACGTCCTCGGTAAAGTTCATGGGGTGCGACGTGGTGAACTTGATTCGCTCAATACCGCTGGCGCCCACCAGCCGCAGCAGGTCGGCAAAGCTGGGATAACCGGCCAGTTTGGCCCCCTGGTCTACCCCATAGGCGTTCACGTTCTGACCCAGCAGGGTCACTTCACGTACGCCCGCAGCCAACTGCATATCCAGCTCGCGCAAGATGTCGTCCGGCGAGCGGCTGACCTGCGGGCCACGGGTGGTGGGCACGATGCAATAGGTACAGTGATGGTCACAGCCACGCATGATGGTCAGGTGCGCCTGCAACTTGCCCTGTGGCGGCGGCGGAATGTGCTCATGCAGTTCGTCGCGGAAGTTCAGCGCCCAGAAGCGCCCATTGCTTTCCAGCGCCTTCCCGATATCCAGCAGGCTACCGGGACCAATCAGCACATCCACCTCGAACTTGCGGGCGATCTGCTGGCCTTCTTCCAGCTGCGCGAGGCAGCCCATCATGCCCACCACCAGCGGGCGCTTTTGCTTTTCTTTGCGTAGCTCGCCCAGCACGCTGCGGACCTTGTCCACCGGCTTGCCGCGCACCGCGCAGGTGTTCAGCAGTACGAAATCTGCGCTGTCTATATCTTCGACCAGATCAGCGCCCAGGCTGACCAGTTGCGACTGAACCAGATGGGTGTCGTACTCGTTCATCTGGCAGCCGTATGTCACTACATGTGCTTTCATCGTTCCTCCTGGGGCTGACCGGAGGGATTCCAGGGCCCTCGGCTTGGGCGGGCGCAGGCTACGCGCCGCCGGCAAGGAAACATGTTAGCGCGTCCCACAGCGCAAGAGGGAGAAAGAGAGCCGTGTCCTGGGCAAAGCGGACTCGCCGCGCTGGCATCTATCCTATTGGCCCTGGAGCCAGGGCAGGCGGAGGGGTGGGGCCGCTTGAGCGGGAGCAGGTGCCGTCGTTGCAGGTCCTGCCGCGCTCACCTTGTTCAGCACCACGTCGAAGTTCAGCAGTTCCTGGCCCAGCAATACCGTGCGGACCTGCCCTTCCAGGCGCGGCGTACCGTCATTCAGAGACAAATTGGCTGTCAGATTGGCAGCGTGGCGGTTGCCGCGCTCGTACAGTCGGGCGCTGAGCGATCCCGCCTCCCCCACCGGAATGAATTCGCCGCTGAAGGTGTAGGACTTGTTGCTGCGGAGGTTGGTCAGCACGCCCGCTGCTGTCCGGTCCGCTTCAGACACACTCAGCACCAGCCGCGCCGCCGAGGTTCCAGTCACGCGCCCCTGCAACTGGCCCTCGTAGGTGCCGCTGTACTGCGCTTCGAGCGGCGTATATGGGCTGAGCGAACCACCGACCACCGTGCAGCCACTCATCAACAGTCCGGCAGCGGCCAGGGTCACGGGCAAGGCTTTCATCATGCTCCCACCTTAAACCCCGCTGGCTGACGGGAGATGAACCAACCGCAGCACCTCTCACATTTGAGAATTCCTCATAGACTTTAAATGCCTCATCACATTCAGGTCAGTTTCAGCGTTTATGCTGAAGGCATGAAAAAAATTGCATTGATGGCCCTGGGATTGACTGGCGTACTGGCAAGCTGTGGTGGCAGTGTTAGCACCGAGACTCCACCCCGCACCGATTTCCGTCTGTCGGAAAAGGTGACATATGACAACGGCAGCAAGTCCCTGAATGCTGGTACTTATCTGATTTGCGACAACTTGCGTACTGGTGTTGAGGTGACTGTGGATACGGCTCCCGGTGTTGATCGCTTTTTCATCTCTGCCAAAGGCCTCAAAGAAGGCGAAGTTAAGAACTTTGGCCCCTACAAAGCTGATGCAGATGGCAAAACCCGTGTTACTTTTGCCTTCGACCCAAGAATGGCACCTCTTGATCTGGAAGCCCAGGCTATCGTTGTAAATCCGAAACCCGTTAAGAATGTGAATGTCCTTGGCTTCACCAACATGGGTGTCCGCACCTTGAATGCCAACGGCTCTGTTATCAGTGAGCCCAACTACTCGCAGTTTGTCTTCCCAGTCGTTGACAGCTGCGCTGTCCTGTAAGTTACAAGTTTAAAAGCCCCCCGCCATTTCAGCGGGGGTTTTTGCTTTCTGTTCTTACGCGCCGAACATCCGCAGGGCGGGACGCCACCAGGGAATCAGCAGCAGCAGCGGAATCCAGGCCAGGACCGTCCACAGTAGGGCACTGCGCCAGAGTTGTTGCTCGTTGCTGTTAGGTGATACCACCTGGCCCCCTTGCACCGCCGTTTCGGCCAGGGGGACTGCGGCGCGTTTGGTGGTCGCATTCGCCATGGTGGCAAACACGGCAGTCAAAAGGCCCAGGCCCAGGTGTTCCCAGCCGAAGCTGGAGCGGGGAGCAGCAGGCTCCGAGAAGGGCGCTGCACCGCTCATGCCCATGATGGCGAACAGTGCCAGGCCCAGCAACAGTTGCAGGTGGACACTGCCCATAAAGGCTGTAAAGGGAGCGCGGGAGATTAGCGGGCCATGTGCCCGCACGCCCGTAAAAGCGTTCGCCAGGGCCCAGAGACCCGTCAGCAGAACCAGCCAGCGCACCCAGCTGTGCAGCGTCAACAGCAATTCATACATATCAGACATGCCTGTCAGCTTACTGGGCAGACAGGCTGCGGCGCATGTGATCTTACTTACGGTTGCTTTACGGGCCCTTACAGCACGTCTTCGGCACTGCCACGCTTGCGGATGTTGTTCTGGGTTTTACGCCAGCGCAGGGCCTTGGTAATCACTGGAGCCGCTGCATTCAGTGGCAGATCGTAGGCCGGGAACCAGACGCGGTCCTCAGAAAACTTCAGCTTCATCTTGAACACACCGAACGAGTGCTTGGATTCGTCCAGTTCGCGGGGAATGCCCCAGAAGTCGAACACGCGGTAGCCGTGCGCTTTGGCGTCCAGCAGGGCGTTCCAGTAAAAGGCGTCGGGAGCCTTCACGTCTTTGCGGGCCTCGCCGCCTTCGCCGGGGCGGTCATCACGCACGCTGCCGCCGTAGAGATAACAGGTGTGTTCGCCCAGCGCGAGAAAGAAGCCGCCCGCCAGGGCGCGGCCCTCATGGCGCGAGAGAATCAGATAGGCGTCGCCGCCATACTTGGCGCCCTCACGCAGCATGGTTTCGTAGTAGGCCCGTGGGAAGGCCCCCAGCTTCGCCCGCTCGTTGGTGGCGGTAAAAATCTCCCAGAACGCCTCGAAGTCGTCGTCACGGCCAGCGTGTACGCCACGCTTCTGAGCGGTGCGGACGTTGCGGCGGGCCATGGAGTGCAGGCTCCCGAACAGAGCGTCCTCGGTACCGCTCAATTCACGGATGATGGTGTGTTCCGGCTGCTCGGTGGCGGCCCGCTCAAAGCGTCCAAAGGCAGCGGGGACTTCCTGCGAGTTGTCAGCGGGAATGGCCAGCGGCGGCTCAATCTTGAGCAGGGTGTCGCCTGCGCGGCGAATGGCCTGCACCGCCTGGCCGAACTCGGGCAGCAGATCGGTATTCAGCAGGGCCGGGCCACGCGGGGCGTAGAGGGTCGAAAAGCCGGGAAGCAGCCGTTTACGGATCAGCTGCACCGCGCCCACCGTTTCACCGGACCGCCGCAGCAGGTAACGTTCGGGGGTTTGCCCCAGCACGCGCCGGGCCTCGCCGTAGCCCCAGCCCTGCAGGGGGCTGCTGAGCGGCATGGCGGCCACAACGTCGTTGTAAGCCTGTGGATCGGTGGCGGGGATCAGCTCTATGGACACAGGGCCGATTGTAGCAGTCTGATTCCGGGCGTTCGGTCAGGGCAATTTATTGTCTCGAAGGCCAAGGGCTGAGCGACATGGAATGCCTGCAATGCACGGTCAGCCCCCAGCCCGCTGCAACGAAGTCTCTGCCAAACCATCCCAGAAGCCCTGCATATCGCCCGGCAATGAATCACGGACACGCACCTGCGCTCCGTCCCAGGGGAAGTGCAGGGCGGCAGCGTGAAGCGCTTGACGGGGCAGGCCCAGGCGGCGGGTCAACTCCGGGGTCTGCCCCGTCTCTCGGAACTCCAAGAAGGCGTCCGGGTCAGTGCCATAGATTTTGTCTCCCACCAGTGGCAGGCCAAGGTGGTAAAGGTGGGCGCGAATCTGGTGCAGCCGCCCAGTGCGGGGGCGGGCTTCAATCAGCGCGTGTCCGGCGCGACGTTCCAGAACGCGCAACCGGGTAACAGCGGGCTTGCCATCTGGAATCACGCCCTGACGCATGATCACGCGGTTGCCGCCACCCAGGCCCAGTTCGCCTAGTGGGGCGTCCAATTCCTGCTCGGCCCAGCGGGGTTCACCCTGGACGATGGCGAGATAGGTCTTACTGACCAACTGTTGCCGGAACAGCACGAAAAAGCGCCGCGCCGACTCGGGGTCGCGGCTGAGCAAGATCGTCCCTGAAGTTTCCCGGTCCAGACGGTGCGGCGGTCCCAGACCCGACTCACCTGTCTGACCCTGCCAGTAACTCACCAAATCAGGAGCGCGGGCAGAACCGTGCGACCGGACTGGATGGGTCAGCCAGCCGGCGGGCTTGTGCAGGGCATAAAAGTCGGGGTGCTCCAGCAAGGGGCGGGGCAGGTTCGCCCCCGGCTCAGTGCCCACGCGCGGTGTGCGGCTCAGCGGCCAACTGCCTGACCATGCCGCGCACCAGGGCCCCGGCGTGTTGGGCCACCTGTGGGAAGAACGAACGGTAGTCCACGTTGGCTGCGTGGTCCGCCGTATCGCTGATGGCCCGGATCACCACGAAAGGCACGCCCGCCGAAGCACAGACTTGGGCTACTGCCGCGCCCTCCATCTCCGCGCAGTATGCCTGGTAGCGATCATGCAGGCCCTGTGAGCCTGCCACCGACGCGATGAACTGGTCTCCACTGGCGACCCGGCCCTCATAGACCTGGACGCCGCTCACCGCTTCGGCGGCGGCCAGGGCCACCTCGCGCAAGTGTGCATCGGCCGCCCAGGTCGCGCCCTCGCCGGGAATGGTCCCCACCGCGTAGCCCAATGGCGTCACGTCTACGTCGTGCTGCACCAGATCGGTGCTCACCACCAGATCGCCCACCTTCAGAGATGGATGCACGCCGCCAGCCACGCCCGTGAAAATCACGCTGCTGGCCCCTTGAAGCAGCAAGATGGTGGCGGTCTTGGCCGCGTTCACCTTGCCAATGCCACCCTGGCTGAGCATCACCGGCACCCCATCCAGCTCGCCTTTGTAGACGGTCACGCCCAGGATGTTTTCTTCAGTCCGGCCTGTAAGAAGCCCGCGCAGCAAACTGATTTCTTCGTCCATGGCACCGATGATCGTAATCATGCGGATCAGTGTAACGGATGGTCCTGGCAGGACAGATGCGACCGCAGCAAGCCGCCAGGCAAATCCGTTGGCCCGCTTCTGCGCGCATGGCTTGAGCCTTTACACCACCCACCCTCTTTCCAACCAGTGGCTGTCTTCCTTTCATCCTCAGGCCAATCCATATCATGTCCCCATGACTTCTGACCCACAACCCGGATTTTCGCCAGAGCCGCACCGCTTCGACTCATTGACCGAAGAGCAGCTGCGGCACCCCGTCAGCGTGAAGTGGAGCACCTACCCCGAACACGCCCTGCCTCTGTGGGTGGCCGATATGGACCTGCCCATCTCCGACGAGCTCAAAGCCGCGCTGCAAGACCGTCTGGAACAGCCGATGGGCTACGCGAACACCGAAAGCCCCGACATTCCCCTGCGCCAACTGCTGATCCAGAAACTGGCCCAGGAGGGCGTGCCGGGCCTGCTTGGTCAGCAGATCACCTTGATTCCTTCGGTGGTGCAGGGGTTGTACGCCGCCGTCGCCGCCTTTACCCAACCCGGCGAAGAAGTGGTGGCCCTGACGCCCACCTACCCGCCGTTCCACCACTCGGTGCAGAAGCAAGGGCGGGTGTGGAAAAGTGCGCCGCTGGTCCACACCGACGCAGGCTGGCAGATCGACTGGGACGCGCTGGAAGCGGCCATCACGCCCCAGACCCGCCTCATGCTGCTGTGCCATCCCCACAACCCCACCGGGCGAATCTGGACGGACGAGGAACGCCGCCAGCTGGCCCAGGTCGCCAAGCGGCATGACCTGACCATCTGCTCGGACGAGTTGCACGCCGATCTGTGCTACCCCGGTGCGCCAGAGTTCCGCAGCATGGCCTCCGAGCCAGATGCCGCTGACCGGACCGTAGTGCTGACTGGCCCCGGCAAGGCCTACAACCTGGCGGGCATTGCTGCGGGTGCCATGATCAGCCGCAATCCCGAGCTGCTGGAGCGGATACAAGCCGCAGTGGGCGGGCTGGTCGGCCACCTGGGAGCCTACAATGCCAGCGCCTGGGAACTGGCCCTGACCCATGCCCAACCCTGGCGCGAAGAAGTGATGGACTACCTGCATGGCAACCGCGAACTGGTCCGTGAGTGGGCCGAATCTGAGCCGCTGGTCCGCTTTACGGCCCCGGAAGCCACCTACCTGGCCTGGCTGGACCTGCACCAGCACCCCCAGGCGGCCCGGATGCAAACCTACTTGATTGAACGTGGTGTGGCCCTGAACGATGGCACGACCTTTACCATTCCGGAAGAGGGAAGCACCCTGCAAGGCTTTGTGCGGCTGAACTTCGCCACCTCGCGCCCCGTGCTGCGTGAAGCGTTGAGCCGCCTCAGTGCGGCCCTGCAATAGAAGAACACCTACGGGGAAGTCTGACGGGCCACATGGGTTGAAGGGGGTGGAAGCCAAGTCCTTCAACTTCAGTCCCGTCAGAAGTGAACCCTCTCTCATGGCCGCTTCCCCGCCGTATGGTCTAGACTGCGCTGTCTGGCTGCTTCTATCGCAGCCTTGAGGATGCCCCGACCATGCCCAGTTTGCTTCTTGCTCTGACCCTGCTGCTGCCCGCAGCGGCCCCGGCCATGCTGTCCACCAGTATGCCGGTGCCAGCCCGTCCACCCGCATTGGCTGCCTCTCCAACTGCAGCAGCCACCGAGGAATGGCATGGCTGGATCAGACAGGGCGAGCGAGAAGTGCCGCTGGGTCTCACGCTGCGCTCTGATCAACCCCCCGTTGGCACCCGGCAAGCTGAACTGTGGCTCCCGGATCAGGGCGTACGTGGACAGTTGGCCGCCCTCACCAAATCTGGCGACTCGGATGGGCTGCGGGTGCAGCTGAGTCGCTGGCCTGGGCAACCGACCCTGACCCTCAAGCGCACAGGCCAGGGCCGCGCCAGCATCTTGCAGGGCAGTTTCAGCCAGGGAGCTTACCGCGCCCCTGTTACCCTATGGCCGGGCCGGGTCACGCTGCCAGCGCGGCCCCAGGAACCGCGCCCACCGCTGCCCTACCGCACGCAGGAGGTCACCGTGCTGGGGCAGGGGGCGGTGCCCCTGCGTGGCACGCTGACTTTGCCCGCAGGCCAGGGGCCTTTTCCCGCCGCGCTGCTGGTCAGTGGCAGTGGCCCGCAGGACCGCGACTCTACCCTGCACGGCCACCGCCCTTTTCTGGTGCTGGCCGATCACTTGACGCGCCAGGGCTACGCCGTGCTGCGGCTGGACGACCGGGGCACCGGCGGTTCGGGCGGCGACCTCTATGCCAGCCGCTACCGTGATCTGAGCGGTGATCTGGTGCAGGCCGTGACCTTCTTGCGGCATCATCCTGCGGTTCGCGCCGGGCAAGTGGGGTTGATCGGTCACTCCGAGGGCAGTTCACTGGCGGTCATGGCGGCGCAGCAGCTTCAGCCTGCGCCCGCCTACTTGGTGCTCCTCACTGGGCCAGCGGTGACAGGAGCCGAACTGCTGGACCAGCAATTGCGTGCCCAACTGAACGCCAGTGGACTGAACCTTACGCAGATCGAGGCAAGGGCCGCGTTGCAGCGCCAGGCCCTGGCCGGACAGGCCCTGCGCCCAGATCACACCGACCTGTCTGGCAGCGAGGTGGAGCAAGCTTGGCTTCACTCGCGCCCCTTCGTGCAGTCGCCGTATCTGCGTGACTTTGTGACCTATGATCCACGTCCGGCGCTGCGCCGGAACCAAGTTCCTACTCTGGCCCTGTTCGGGGAACGTGACCTGCAAGTGCCGCGGGCGGCTGGATACCTCCTCATGCAGAAGCTGCTGGAGACCCAGCCCGGCAACCTGATCCGCGAACTGCCCGGACTGAACCATTTACTACAACCGGCCCGCAGCGGCCTGCCGTCGGAATATGCTCAGCAATCAGTCACGCTGGACCCAGCCGCCCTGCATCAGATTTCAGGCTGGCTGAATACGGCGCTGAAGCGCTGACGCTACTTCTTCATAGAGGGTAGGTGGGAAGTAGATTGCCGACCAGATCTGTTTTGGTTCAGCAGGTGGAGGATGGGTGGGAGGTAGGCCCTCTTTTACATTGATGGTGGGAAGTTGGTGGGAACTGGTGGTAATTCGGGGAAATAGCCTGCTACACTGGCGGCAGCCGGGGCAGGCTGCCTCTGCTGCTGCCTGGGACTACCCAGGGCAGACCGACCGAGGAGCGTCTGTGCCGTTTGGAGAATACCCTTACAATCTGGATGACAAGGGCCGGCTGGTCATGCCGCCCAGCTTCCGTGAATTTGTAGAAGACGGTCTGATCCTGACCCGCGGCATGGAGGGCTGCCTTTACCTGTTTCCGCTGTCAGCCTGGCGGCGGATTGAGGAACAACTTGAAGGTCTGCCTATTACCGACGCGCCCGCACGTTCCTTCGTCCGGTTCTTCTACTCAGGAGCTTCCAAAGGCCGCTTGGACGGTCAGTCACGTATTTCCGTGCCTGGGCCACTGCGCCAGTTCGCAGCTCTGGATACACAGGCCGTGGTGGTGGGCGCTCCGGGTCGCCTGGAACTCTGGAACCCGGAGCGCTGGGCCGAGGCGATTGACCAGACCTTCACTGAAAGCGCCCCACCGAACGAATTGCTCCGCTCGCTGGTGGTCTGAGCTCCTATGCCCCATCTTCTCCTCACGCCTCTGTGCTGAATTTAATCCACATCTTCCCACTCTTCCTCACTTTGACCGGACCTGAACATGATCCAAACCCCTGACCTGACCCATCAACCCGTACTGCCCCAGCAGGTGCTAGACGCGCTTCAGCCTGCACCGGGCCGACTGATTGTGGACGGTACCCTGGGCGGCGCAGGTCACACCCGCATGTTGCTTGAACGCGGCGCTTCAGTAATCGGCATCGATCAGGACCCGTACGCCCTGAACCGGGTGGGCGCCGAAGGACTGAGTGGTCTACGGACGGTACAGGGCAATTTCCGCGACATGGTGTCTTTGCTAGGCCGCATTGGCGTGACCCAGGTGGACGGCATCCTGTTAGATATCGGGGTCAGCTCATTTCAACTGGACGACGCGGCACGTGGATTTTCCTACCACTCCGAAGCAGCACTGGATATGCGAATGAGCCAGGGTGGTCCCAGCGCCGCCGATTTGGTCAATGATCTTGAAGAATCCGAGCTGGCCGCCCTGATCTTCGAATACGGCGAGGAAAAACATTCACGCCGAATTGCACGGGCCATCGTGGCCGCTCGCAACCAGGCTCCCATAGAGACGACCACCCAGCTGGCCGATCTGGTCAAGCGGGCCTATCCTGGATTCGTGCGCGGTATTCACCCAGCACGGCGGACCTTCCAAGCCCTACGGATTGCCGTGAACGATGAATTGGGCGCACTGCGTGATGGGCTGCAGGCTGCGGAAACCCTGCTTGCTCCGGGCGGGCGGTTGGCCGTGATTTCCTTTCACTCTCTGGAAGACCGCATCGTCAAACGATTCCTGCTGAGCAGTCAACGCCTGACCCCTGTGACCAAACGGCCCATCACTGCTGATGATGAAGAGCTGCAAGGCAATCCTCGTTCGCGTAGTGCCAAACTGCGGGTGGCTGAACTGGAGGTAGAGAAGTGACCGCTCTACCAGGTAAACCCGCCATACAGCCAGCCGAAGGGGTGCCTACACGTTCCGAAGCAGTGGTTATGAGCTCAGCCCGCCAAAAGGCGCAGGAGCGCCACTCCGAGGCTTACTGGCGCGGCTGGGCCATTCGGCTCCTCAGCCTGTGGGTGCTGCTCAGCCTGCTGTTGGTAGGCCTGCGCGTCCAAACCTCGGACATTCGCAGCACGCTGCTGGACACCCAGGAGGCCAGCCAGCTGTTGGTCGTGGAGCGTGACGGCCTTTCCATGGAAGTGCAGACCCTGCAAAGTGCCAGTCGCATCACCGCCTGGGCCGAGGAGCAGGACATGCTGCGCTTTGCCGATTCTCTGAAGCGAAGTGCCGAGATCAGTGGCGTCAGTCTCCCCCAGCCTGCGCAGACCCCTCCGGCGCAGCTGGAGGTGCGCACCGAATGGCGTTCCCCTTCATCCCCCACCACAGGAGAAGAACCCCGTGGAAATTAAAATGCGTAACCGTGCCCGGCTGATGTATCTGCTGGCGGCCTTTATCTTCCTGAGCCTGACCTGGGGCTACGCCCAACTGGAATGGTCCATGCCAAAAAGCCTCTCGCGGCAAGTGGTGCAGGGCCGGGGTGACATCTTGGCCGCGGACGGCACCGTGATGGCCCGCTCGGTGGATGGTGAACGCCAGTATCCCCAGGGCGCACTGGGCGGCCAGGTGGTGGGCATGATGGGCACCCAGGAGGGCCTGGAAGGCATTGAGCACGCCTATAATCCGCAACTGGAAAGCGGGCAGGACGTGACTTTGACCATCAATCCGCGTATTCAGGCACAGGCGGAAGCAGCGCTGGCGCGGCGCATTCCTGAGTCCGGTGGCGATTCAGGCTCGGCCATCGTGCTGGAAACCCGCACCGGGCGTATCCTGGCCGCCGCCAGCTACCCGCCCTTTGACCCCAACCACTGGCGTGAGCATGAACCCAGCGACTGGCGCAACCGTCCCCTGCTGGATGTGTACGAGCCAGGCTCTCCGGTCAAGGGCCTGACGGTGGCGGCGGCGCTGAACGAGGGGGTCATTACTCCCAACACCGTATTCGATACCCCGATGCGGCGTTATGTGGGCGATCAGGAGTCCGGCAGCACCATCGGTGACTCGGTGCAGCATCCGGCGCAGCTGACCACCACCGAAGTGCTGCGCTACTCCAGCAACGTCGGCATCTCGCACATCGTGGAAGAGCTGCCAGGCACCACCCTACGCGATTATCTGATGTCTTACGGCTTTGGCCGCCGGGTGGACCTGGGGCCAGTGCGGACCGAGCGTGGCATCGTGCAGTCTGAAGACCGCTGGGGACCCCTAGTCGAAACCAACAGCGGCTTTGGGCAGGGTGTCAGCGGAACCACCCTGGACTTGGCGGCTGCCTTTAATGTGCTAGCCAACGACGGCCTGTACATTCCGCCCAAACTGGTTGAGGGCAGTACTTTTGGCGAGCGCCGTGAGGTGCTGAAAAATACCGAGGCTCGGCAGATCAAACCGATGCTTCAGACCGCACTGGAAGGTATCCGGCACGCGGCGGGGATCAACGGTTATAGCTGCGCGGGCAAGACCGGCACAGCCCAGCTGGTTGAGGACGGCAAATATGTCAAAGGCCAGTACAATTCCACCTACGCGGGCTTTTGCCAGACGCATGACCCCCGCATCACCATTGCCGTGATGGTCCACGGCGCCAAAGTGGAAAGTGGGATGTTTCAGGGTTCACAGCTGGCCGCACCGATCTTCCAGGAGTTGTCTGCCAGCATCATCTCCATGTGGGGGCTGCCGCCCGAGAACATTCCCGAAGGCTACTCGGTGGGCGTGCCCAGCACGGTCTGGGAAACCGAGGAAAATAACGCTGAGGCGAACGTGGCTGACGTTGCCGCAGAGGGCGAGGCCGCTGAAGAAACTGAAACGTCCGAGGAAGCCAGTCCTGCACCAACCACTGACGCTCCCACCGAGGAGGGCGCCGAAACCCAAGAGTAGCCGCACCGCGCCGCCATGCCTTACACTAGGCGTGTGATTCGCTCTGCCCTACCCACTGCGGGACCCTGCGACTAGCCGAACAGCTCAGCCGCCGGGTCCCGCTCCGTTGATAGGGCGGGGCCATTTTTTTTGGTCCATGACCAGCACCAGTTCAGACCACAAGGAGATACGCCATGACCAGACCCGAGATTCAAGAGCCGCGCCCGGAACGTTACAATCCCCATGCCATTGAGGGTCAGTGGCAGGAGCGCTGGCAGCAAAGCGGCCTGTACACCTTCGACCCGCAGGCCCCTGGCCAGAAGCACTACGCGCTGACCATGTTTCCCTATCCCAGCGGAAATCTGCACATCGGGCACTGGTACGCCACCGTCGCCCCCGACGCGCACGCCCGCTGGATGCGCATGCGCGGATACAATGTGCTGTTTCCGATGGGCTTCGATTCGTTCGGACTGCCCGCCGAGAACGCCGCCATCAAGCGCGGGGTCAATCCACGGGGCTGGACCTACGAGAACATCGCCCATATGCGGGGTCAGTTCGGGCGCATGGGCAGCATGATCGACTGGACCCGCACCTTTGCCACCTCCGACCCGGAGTACTACCGCTGGAACCAGTGGTTCTTCACGCAATTCTTCAAGCGAGGTCTGGCCTACAAGAAAGGTGGCCTGGTGAACTGGTGTCCCAAGGATCAGACGGTGCTGGCCAACGAGCAGGTGGTGGGCGGGGCCTGTGAGCGCTGCGGCACCCCGGTAGAGCGTCGCAACCTCAGCCAGTGGTACCTGAGAATCACCGACTATGCCGACGAATTGCTGGACTTCAGCGACACCGATATGCCGGAGCGGGTGCGACTGATGCAGACCAACTGGATCGGCAAGTCGGTGGGGGCCGAAGTGACCTTCAGTACTCCAGCAGGCCCGGAAACGGTCTTTACTACCCGGCCAGACACGCTGATGGGCGCGACTTTTATGGTGCTGGCCCCCGAACATGCCAAGGTGAAGGAATTGACCACCGACGCACAGCGTGAAGCGGTAGAGGCTTACATCGCTGCCGCTGGCCGCAAGACTGACGTGGAGCGCCAGCAGGAAGGCGAGAAAACCGGCGTGTTTACCGGCTCTTTCGCCACCCACCCTATCAGCGGCGATCAGTTGCCCATCTGGGTGGCGGACTACGTTCTGGTGACCTACGGTACCGGGTCCATCATGGCGGTGCCGGCCCACGATGAGCGTGATTTCGCCTTTGCGAAGAAATTTGAGCTGCCCATCCAGGAAGTGATTCGCCCTGAGGGCGGTGAAGCTCTGGATGTAGCTGGCAGTGAGCCGTACGTCGGCGAAGGCCTCATCGTGAACTCCGGTGAGTTTGATGGACTGCCCGGTGGTAAGGAAAGTATCGCCAACATCGTGGAACAACTGGAGGCGCGTGGTGTGGCCCGCGCCAAGACCACGTTCCGCCTGCGGGACTGGCTGGTGGGTCGCCAGCGCTACTGGGGCACCCCCATTCCCATCATCCACTGTGAGCAGTGTGGGCCGCAGCCGGTGCCAGATGATCAGCTGCCCGTGCGCCTGCCTGACGATGTAGAATTTACCCCCACCGGCCAGAGCCCGCTGAAGCTGGACACCGAGTGGGTCAAGGCCACTTGTCCGAACTGCAGCGGCCCCGCCGAGCGCGACACCGACACCATGGACACCTTCGTGGACAGTAGCTGGTACATGTACCGCTACCTCTCGCCGGACTACGGCGCGGGCCCCTATGACCCGGCTCAGCGGGGCATGATGCCGGTAGATCTCTACACCGGGGGCATCGAGCACGCCATTTTGCACCTGCTGTACAGCCGCTTCTGGACCAAGGTGATGCGTGACATGGGGCTGACGGACCAGAGCGAGCCGTTTAAGCGGGTTCGCAACCAGGGCATGGTGCTGGCCGAGGACGGCGAGAAAATGTCCAAATCACGCGGCAACGTCGTGGACCCCGATGATCTGGTCGCGGAGTACGGCGCCGACACGGTGCGGACATACCTGATGTTCATCGCGCCGTGGGAGCTGGGCGGTCCCTGGGACCCCAAAGGCATCAACGGTCCCGCCAAGTGGCTGAGCCGCATCTGGACCCTGTATTTCGGTGGGCAGCCGGATGGCCCCCGCGAGAACATGACCGAAGCCGACCTGAGATACGCGGTGCACTCCACGCTGAAAAAGATCGACAGCGACTTCGGGCGGATGAGCTTCAACACCATCGTGGCAGCGCTGATGGAACTGACCAACGTGCTGGTCCGCGCTGGACGCAGCGACCGATATGGCACGCCTGCTTGGGAAGAAGCTCTGAACATGTTCACCCTGATGCTGGCTCCCGTGGTACCGCACATCGCCGAGGAACTTTGGCAGGGGCGTGGCGGAGCAGGCAGTGTCCATCTTCAGCCCTGGCCGCAAGTGGACGAGTCAGCGGCGGTACGGGATAGCGTCAACATCGGCGTACAGGTCACGGGCAAGATGCGCGGCCAGATCGAGATTGGCAAGGAGGCCAGCCAGGATGAGGCCCTGGTCGCCGCGCAGGCCAACCCGGAAATTGCCAAGCACTTGGAGGGCAAGGACGTGGTCAAGGTGATCTACGTGCCGGGGCGGATTCTGAATATCGTGGCGAAATAAGCGCACGCGGTCATAGATTCCCGACCTTGAAACCCCGGCACACCATGAGGTGTCGGGGGTAGTTCATTGCTTCCCAGTCTCTTGCCCACACTCTGCGGTCATCACCTTCCTGATTCCTTTCTCGGTGATCCGGCCAGGTTGCGCGCCCAGGGCCTCGCGCAGTTGCCTGGCCCAAGGCATATTTATTCTAGCGGCATAGAATAGAGAGGCCAGTTTGTTGGAACGCCAACTTTCGGTTGCTTGTGTGACCAGGCGGCAGCAATGGATTGGGCCAGCGCAAGGTTTCACCCAGCAGGGTGCCCACTTCAGCCCGCTGGGCATATTCATCCTCCGTCAGCAGGCCCCGGAAATGGCGCTGGCCGGCCCGCTCATCCTCGCTGCCGCTCGCCTGCAGAGCTTTGCAAGTCGGTTGAAGATGAGGCCAGCACCTGTCAGCTGCTTAACTCCAGCCACTCTGGCAGAACAGCGTTGGCCAGAGCAGAGAACTCAGCCTTACCACGTCTTCCAGAACGGCGGACCGCTAAAGGTCCAACCCCGTTTCCGAATCGGCTTGGGGCGGTCCATTAGGGTGCCGCTGGACCGGGCCGGGCCAACGCTTCCAACGCGTTTATCAGGTCAGCCCACCTGATTCAGCAGCGTCACTGCACCCGACAACACTTCTGCCCGCAGCCAGCGCGACTGGCCCCGCACTTCGCCGTCTATGTGCAGATAGGTCGGCTGGTCCCAGCGCAGCTCGGCCACTTGGGCAGGGTGATACTTGACTGCCGGATGCGTCAGATGGTGGCCGCCGCGCACCCGGGCAATCAGCCCTGGCACCTCACGGCGATGCACTGCTGCAGCCAGCACGACATTCAGTTGGCCATCCGAGAGATCGGCATCCGGATTGAACTGAAAGCCGCCGCCTAGGGTACGGGCATTCATGACCGAGCAGAGCATGGTCGGGCCACTTGCCCATGGTTCACCGTCTAGCGTTACCGCGCAGTGGTTGGTCTGCATGGCGCGGAGACTACCAAGTGCAGCCCAGACATAGCGCACTGCTCCCCGTGTCCAGGCCGGAGCGAGTGGGAGCATTGCTGTCAACTGGGCGTCAAACCCCATACCGAGGCCATTGAGGACGTAGGCGCTCTGCTCGGTACCGTCCAGCTCATAGGTCACACGCAGGGCATCGACCCGTTCCGGTGGACGAGACAGGCACCGCAGGGCGGATCGGAAATCGCCGGGGCGTAGGCCCAAGGTACCGGCAAAGTCATTGCCCGTTCCGTAGGGGAGCACCAGCAGCGGCCGTCCGCCCTCTATCGCTTCAGGAAGGACAGACGCCGCCGTGCCGTCCCCGCCCACTGTCGCCAGCGCCCAACTGGCGGGAAGCGCCCGCGCCTGAGTCAACGCCTCTGCGGGAGTATCACAGTCAATCAGGCAGTATTCCACCCCCAAGGCTTCCAGCTCACCACGCAGCCGGGGCCACTCATGGCCAGCGCGACCCACTCCCGCCCGGCGGTTGAGGACCACCGCCAGCGGCGGGGAGGTCATGGCGTAGCGGCTGCAGCCAGCCAGTCGGCGGGACGCTCGTCCAGGCCGAAGTGCCAGGCCACGGCCTGCGCAATCCGCCCAGCGGCCTGACCATCGCCATAGGGATTAGGAGCGCGGCGCATGGCTTCCAGCGCCTCACCGCCAGCCAAGAGTTCGCGGCCCAGCTTCAGAATGTGCTGTGGGTCGGTTCCAGCCAACCGTAAGACACCCGCGTCCAACCCCTCAGGGCGCTCGGTGACGTCACGCAGGACTGCGACTGGCACACCCAATGCCGCACCTTCCTCTTGCAACCCCCCCGAATCGGTCAGCAGCAAGCTACTGGCCGCCATCAGTGGGGCCATTTCGGCGTAGTCCAGCGGTTCGGTCAGGATGAAGTTGGAAACACCTTGCAGCGCGGGCCGCACCGCTTCCTGCACCGCCGGATTCAAGTGAACCGGGTAGATGAAAGTGTGATTTGAGTGCTCGGCAGCCAGGGTCGCCAGTGCGTCCGCTATCTCGCGCATATGTGGCAAGTTCTCGCGGCGGTGCATGGTCACGGTCACCAGCTGGCGGCCAGCGTCGCGGAGCGCCTGCCACTCGGGGCGTAGTGGCAAGCGTCCAGCCACTTCACGCACGGCATCCACCGCGGTTTGCCCAGTCACGAAAATGCTGGCGGGGTCTTTGCCCTCACGCAGCAAGTTGGCCCGACTGGCGGCCGTCGGCGCAAAGTCCAGCCGGGACAGCACCCCGGTCAGGCGGCGGTTGGCCTCCTCTGGAAAGGGAGCTGACAGGTCGAAGGAACGCAGTCCGGCTTCTACATGCCCTACCGGAATGCCCTCGTAAAAAGCGCTGAGGGCCACGCAGAAACTGGTGGTCGTATCGCCGTGGACCAGGACCATGTCGGCGCCTAGCTCACGCAACCGCTCACCAGCCTGCGGCACGATGCGCCCGGTCAGCCCAGCCAGGGTCTGGCGCTCGGTCATGACTCCCAGGTCCAGATCAGCCTGCAGGCCGAACACGTCCATCGCGCTGTCCAGCATCTCGCGCTGCTGCCCTGTGGAGAGGATCAGCGGGGTAAGGTCATCGCGCCGCTGCAAGGCGCGGTACACCGGAGCCATCTTGGTCGCTTCGGGGCGGGTGCCAAACGCCAGGACGATTCTTGGACTCTTGACGGTAGGGGTCATGCTCGTTCCTCCGTGCTCAGCTCGCGGCGGTGTGCCCGCACGCGGGTGTAGGCCACCCACACCAGCAACACGGCGATCAACACGCCCGTGACCAGCAGCGGCGCCATTTCGACGCCCTGCGCGGCCATGCCTGCCAGCCCAAACACCAGTGCCACGGCCCAGAGTGTCAGCGCAGTCTTGCGGGGACTTTCTGTCTTCTGCAGTACGCGGTGATGGATGTGGGTCTTGTCGGGATGGGCCAGCGGATTGCGGATGCCACGTGCCAGACGGCCCACCACCACTTGAGTGGTATCCATGATCGGCAAGGCCAGCACCAGCAGTGGCAGCAGCACACTGGCCGAGGCCGTGGCCTTGACGGTCCCCAGCAAGCTCACTGCGGCCAGCGTAAAGCCCAGCAATGTGCTGCCTGCATCTCCCATGATGATGTGACTGGGGTTGAAGTTGTGCCGCAAATAGCCCAGTGTGGCCCCGGCCAGCCCGGCCAGCAGAATGACGGCCGAGGCCCGGTCGGGAAACTGCGCCGCCGTCACCAGCAATACCATACTGGCCACGAAGGCCACGCCGCCCACCACGCCATCTACGCCGTCTAGCAGGTTCACGGCATTGGTCAGTCCCACAATCCACAGCCAGGTCACCAGGGCACTCAGTGGAGTATTCAGCCCTTCCGGCACGATTCCCAGATACGGGATGGAGCCAAAGTCGATCATTAATCCATTGACCATCAGCAGCGCAGCGGCCAGGGTCTGAACCACCAAGCGGACCGCTGGGGACAACCCGAATTGATCGTCAATGAATCCGACCAGAACCAGCCAGGACCCGCCGAGCAAGATGGCCAGGACCTGAATCACCACATCCTGAATGATGATGGGCCGCAGCAGCCACGCCACCACCAGACTGACAATGAACCCCGCAAAGATGGCCAGTCCCCCTGCATTGGGCAGGGGCTTGACGTTCAGGCGGCGTTCGTTGGGCTGATCAGCCCAGCCCTTGTCCAGTGCAAAGTGCAGCAGGTGCGGAATAAAAGCCCAGGTGAAGGCCAGGGCAGTGAAAAAGGTGAGCAAGACGCTGAGAAAGCCTCGTCCAAACGGTTCGGCCACACCCAGCGAGTCCAGCCATTGATACAAAACGTCCAAGATCAAAGCGTCCTTACTTGGTTCCGTAGATCCGGTCCCCGGCATCACCCAGGCCCGGCACGATATAGCCATGGTCGTTGAGGCGTTCGTCCACTGCAGCCGTCACGATGTCCACATCCGGATGGGCCTGCCGAATCACTTCGATTCCTTCAGGTGCAGCCAGGATACACATCAAAGTGATCCGCTCGGCTCCGACTTCCTTCAGCTTGTCAATGGCTGCTACTGCGCTGCCACCCGTCGCCAGCATGGGGTCGGTCAGAAACACCCGGCGGCTGCCGATGTCCTCGGGCAGTTTGGAGTAGTAGGCCACTGGCTGCAATGTTTCCGGGTCGCGGTACATCCCGATATGACCCACCTTGGCTGCCGGAATCAGGTCGGTCATGGCCTCGGTCATGACCAACCCAGCGCGCAGGATAGCGACCAGGGCCAGCTTCTTGCCGCTGAGCATGGGGAAGTCACCCTCCTGCACCGGCGTGGCGAAACGGACTGGGACCAGTTCCAGATCACGCATGGCCTCGTAGGCGAGCAGCAGGCTCAATTCACCGGCCAGTTCACGGAATTCCTTGACCCCGGTGCGCTCGTCACGCATCAGCGAGAGTTTGTGTTGAATCAGGGGGTGCTCTACCACAGTCAGCATTTCGCCCCCCACCATAGCGCCTTTGCCTGAGCGGTTCTGGCGGAGCTTTGGCCACCAAAGTTCGTGGGTCCATTACCAGCAAGGACGGTGGAGGAGTCTGCCCCTCAATCAAGTACGTCGCAGCGCCCCCACCCAAGGCTCAGTAACTACCGCCCGCCCTTTGCTCAGTGATATCAATCTTGCCCGTAAAGTTCTTGTATTCCACCCTTAGCGCGTACATGCCCGGTGCGCCCCCCGCCATAAGGTTAATGGCCCAGGGTTGTCCCGGCACACAACTGGCGCTGGACTGAATCTGACCCTTAGGGTCGACCATGTAGAAGTTGGCACTGCCTTTTTCCGCGGTGCATGACCCCTTCACCCCGACCTTATTGCCCTGTTCAGCGGTACGGAAACCATACTGACTGGTCCCCTTGGCACCGTACATAGGGGTTGGCGTAATAGCCACTGCACCCAGGCGTAGCCCTACCGTGAAATAGAGACCACCGACAATCAGCGCGAACAATGCGAGCAATACCTGCATACCATCTAGTCTAAGTGATTCTCAGCGTCGGCTCATCCCCCACGCATGGGGTGAGTAGGCGCTCAAGTTGAGCGTCCCATCTCGAACAGCAGCAAGGTGAGGAGCAGCGCTGACAGGGCCAGTGAAGCCAAGTTGTAACCCTCCCCCAGATGCGCCGCTCGCCAGACCTGCAAGATCAGGCGCAAACCGAGTAGGACTGCAACAGCGACCAGCGGCGGAGTCGGCCCACCCACAAGAGGCGAGAGTAGACTGAGAGCCACCGCCAGCAACAACACCACACTCAGTTGCCACAGCAGGTCCGGGCCACGTTGTGAGGGCTGCTCCGGCACCGCTTGATCTGACTCCATTAGCCCTGTGTCTCCCCCACCCGTTCCAGCACAAGTGCGCTGAGCGGCGGCAGATGCAGGCTCAGGCGGGCAGGCTGGCCATTCAGCTCCTCTTGCCAGGCCTGCAATTCGCCTATTTCGTGACTCCAGCCACCGTAGCGGCCTGAATCGGTATTGAGCAGCAGGCGGTAAGCTCCGGCTTCAGGCACTGGCATATGGTAATCGCGGCGGTACATCGGGGTCATGTTCAGCACGATCACACTGGAACGGCCAGCTTCAGCTGCAACGCGGCGGTAGATATACACGCTGTTCTCAGCGTCGTCAGCGTTCAACCACTGCAGGCCTTCGGGGTGGGTGTCGCCCGCGTACCAGTCGGGGCGTTCGGTATAGAGACGGTTGAGGTCACGCACCAGTTCCTTGACCCCAGCATGATCTGCCCAGGCCGCCCGCTCCCAGGGCAGCGCCGCGTCGTGGTTCCATTCCTGCGAATGAGCGAACTCCTGACCCATGAACAGCAACTTCTTGCCGGGCGTGGTCCACATATAGGCATAAAAGGCCCGCAGGTTGGCGCGCTGCTGTTCCCAGTCGCCGGGAGCCTTGAGCACCAGCGGCTTTTTGCCGTGTACCACTTCGTCGTGGCTGATTGCCAACACGAAATGCTCAGTGCTGCGGTAAACGTTAAAAAAGGTCAGCTTGTGGTGATCGTATTGACGGTAGATCGGGTCCCGCTCCAGGTAAGCCAGTGAATCGTTCATCCAGCCCATCGCCCACTTGTAGTCGAAGCCCAGCCCATCTGGCGTGGGGTGAGTGACACCCGGAAAGGCCGTACTTTCCTCAGCCACCATCATGCAGCCGGGGGCCATATGATGCACCACTTCGTTCAGACGCTTGAGGAAGGCGATGGCTTCCAGGTTCTCCCGGCCACCGTGAATGTTGGGCATCCACTCCTCACGTGAGAAATCCAGATACAGCATGGACGCCACCGCGTCTACCCGTAGACCGTCCACATGGAAATCCTGCAGCCAGCGCAGCGCCGAGCCGATCAGGAACATCACCACTTCATTGCGTCCATAGTCGAAAATGTGGGTGTTCCAGTCGTAATGGAAGCCCTTGCGCGGGTCAGCGTACTCGTACAGTGGTGCGCCGTCGTAATGGGCCAGCGCGTGATCATCGGTGGGGAAATGTCCCGGCACCCAGTCCAGAATCACCCCGATCCCGCGTCCGTGCAGGTGGTCCACCAAATACTTGAAATCCTCAGGCGTGCCCTGACGCCCTTCCGGGGCGTAATAGCCCGTGACTTGATAGCCCCACGAGCCATAAAAGGGGTGCGCCATGACTCCCATCAGCTCCACATGGGTAAAGCCCAGGTCCTGCACATGGTCGGCCAGAGCGTGCGCCAGTTCGCGGTAAGCCAGTGGTTGGCCGCGGTCATCGTAACGCCACGACCCCACATGCACCTCGTAGATACTGACCGGCTCACTTTGCCTGGCTGAACGATTCGCCATCCATTCAGCGTCGTCCCAGGCGTAGTCGTCGGTCCAAATTACGCTGGCGGTAGCAGGCGGCGCTTCAAAGGCACGGGCGTAGGGATCAATCCGGTCCACCGTCCGGCCATCTGCGCCATGAATGCGGAACTTATACAGCTGTCCCGCCTGAGCGCCCGGCACGAAGGTGCCCCAATAGCCCAAGTCCAGACGTTCCAGCAGATGGACCTCCTGCCAGCCGTTGAAATCACCGACCACATGGATGGCCTGGGCCTGCGGTGCCCAGACGGCAAAGCGCACACCACTGACGCCACCTTCGACCACCGGATGCGCCCCTAACAGATGGTCGGGGCGCACCAGATCGGCGGTGGCCAGTTTTTGAAGATGGGTGTGATCCAGGGGCAATGGAAAGGCCGCAGGAGCAGGGCCAGGAGAGGTTGCTTGACTTGCCATAGCGGCAGTCTAGGCGTCAGGCCCGTGTCGCCTCTGGAAGCTAAAGACTGCGCCAAAGCCAGCAGTGGCTAGCGACGACCTCCGACCAGCCAGCCATCTTCCGTCATGCCGGCATGGGCATTGACTGCGCGGGCCATCGCAAAGAGCAGGTCCGACAGGCGGTTCAGGTAGACTTTGACTTCGGGGTTGTACTCTTCCAGTTCGCCCAGGCGAATCACTTCACGCTCAGCGCGGCGGGCGACGGCGCGGGCCACCTGCAACTGCGCCGCAGCCAGTGTCCCGCCGGGATGCACGAAGCCTGTCATCGCGGGAGCCTCCGCTTGATACAAGTCAATCAACCCTTCCAGCGTGGCAGAATCCTCAGCGTCCATGCGGACCAGCTTGGCCTGATAGCGGCTGTCATTCCGGGTGGCCAGATCGGCTCCCAGGTCAAAAAGAGCGTTCTGGAGATATTCCAGGTCGGCGTCCAAGCGCGGATAGGGGTCGCTTTCGCCTCGCAGGTGAGCGCGGGCAACGCCCAGAATGCTGTTGAGTTCATCAACTGTGCCATAAGCCTCCACGCGGGGATGGGCCTTGCTGACCCGGTCCGTGCCATACAGACCCGTTTCTCCCTTGTCGCCAGTTCTGGTGTACAACTTCATGCCCTCTAAGTTACGTGATGGCAGGGGCGCCCTTCTCAGCGGTATAAGAAAAGTTATAGCTGGGGCAGCTCGCGGCCTCTGATTTAGCATGTCCCATGCCAAGCCAATCTATGCCGCCTACCCACTGGACCCTGGATCATCTGGTCGTGGCCACCGATACTCTGGAAAATGGACGGCGGTGGCTGGAGCAGCAGCTCGGTGTCTCACTGCAACCTGGCGGACAGCACGCAGAGTTCGGCACCCATAACCTCTTGCTGAGTCTGGGGGGCAGTTATTTGGAATTGATCGCCATAGACCCGTCAGCCCCACAGCCCGCTGACCCACGCTGGTTCGAATTGGACCGCCCCGAAATGCAGCAGCGACTGGCCGAGCGCCCACACCTGATTCACTGGGTGGTCGCCGTGCCTGAACTGACTGGTCATCCGCAGGCCCGCCGACTCAGCCGGGGCGGGGCCCGCTGGCAGCTGACCGTCGCGCCGGACGGGTCGTTGCCAGGTGGCGGTGCTGCACCCAGCCTGATCGCCTGGGACACACCGCCGCCCGCGCAGTCATTGCCGGATCAGGGGGTGCAGTTAGAGCAGTTAGAGCTGAGCAGCCCGCACCCAGAACGTCTGGCCCACTGGACTGGTTCATATAACGGAACGGAGATCGTCGCCCAGAGCGCTCCGACAGTCAGCCTGCGTGCGACGCTGGTTACCCCTAAAGGACACGTCAGGCTGGATTAGGTAGAAGGTCAGCGTCCCCCTGGACGTTGACGGTGCAGCATGGCCGCCGCCACCAGCCCACCGATAAAGCCGAAAAGGTGTCCTTCAAACGATACGCGGGGGTCAGTCGGCAGCACGCCCCACAGGATGCTACCGTACAGCACGGCGGCAATGGTCGCCACGCCGATGGCCGCCGGGGTCCGCTCCCACCAGCCCACCCCCAATAGGTAGGCGAAATACCCGAAAATCAGGATGCTGGCCCCCAAGTGGGCACTGCCGCCCCGGGCCAGCAACCAGATCAGCCCCCCGCCGACCACCATGATGATCAGGGTCGCCGTCAAAAAGCGTCCCACACTGCGCACCGCCGACATAAACGCCAGAGTCGCCAGTGGCAAGGTATTGGCGATCAGATGCTCCCAGCCGCCGTGCAGATACGGGGCCGTAAAAATATGCCACCAGGTCGCCAGGTTCCTGGGATAAATGCCCAGCCGGTCCAGATTGACGCCCAACAGCAGTTGATCGGCGATCTCTTGTACCCAAATCAATCCGATCAGTAGGGCCGTGACCACACCAGCACCTACGGCATTGCCCCGGTGGTCAGGGCGCTGTGGTGGAGCCGGCTGGAAGTCGCGCAGACGATCAGGAGAACGGGTCACTGGGGCAGTCTAGGCGCCGAGAGGCCTTGGCTGGCAAGTAA
The DNA here is from genome assembly GCF_020889625.1 of Deinococcus radiophilus. Lineage (GTDB taxonomy): Bacteria > Deinococcota > Deinococci > Deinococcales > Deinococcaceae > Deinococcus > Deinococcus radiophilus. Next base: position 784,968 of record NZ_CP086380.1, on the reverse strand, counting down.
AATGGCAGGGCGTGTTTAGAACTTCTTGCGGGGCAGGGACTCCCTTCCCTTGCCCTGCCCACCACCGGTGTGGTCTGGTGATAAGCACTGTGAGACAGCCGAGCCTGCTCTGCTCTGGAGGGGGATTCACCTCTGGGTAACAGACCCGACCTACACTCGTCCATAGACTGAAGGCGTAGTCTCAACCACCCCTTCCGGGCCTGCATCTGTCAGGTCACTGCCCTGAGGACCACCCCACTGACATGACCCAACATCCGACCATGACCCTTCCACGACCTGACCGCCTGACCCCCGTGCTGGGCTGGGCGGCCCTGTTGGCCCTGCTGACGGCCACTGGCCTGGGCCTGAGCGCCCCTGCCACCGAAGAACAGGGCGTGCTGTCGCGCATCCTGTTCGTACATGTGCCGTCTGCCTGGCTCAGCTACCTGGCTTATTTCGGTACTGGGCTGTTTGGCCTGCTCTATCTGCTGAAACGCAACCTCAAATTTGACCGCTTGGCCCTGGCCTCTGCCGAGCTGGGCGTTCTCTTCACCGTCTCCACCCTGATCGGTGGGATGCTCTGGGGCAAGCCTACCTGGGGCGTGTACTGGGACTGGGACGCTCGCCTGACCACCACCGCCCTCAGCCTGGTGATTTATGGGGGCTACCTGCTGGTGCGCTCCATGATTGACGAGCGCGAACGCCGCGCACGCGTGGCTGCCGTAATCGGCCTGATGGGCACACTGTATGTACCGATCAACTACATGGCCGTGAACTGGTGGCGTGGCCTACACCAGAGCCAGACCGTGAAGGTGCTGGATGAGGGAGGCCCCAGCTTTGCGGGATCACCGATCTACGGCTGGACCCTGATAGCAGGCGTGTTGGCCTTCACGCTGCTGTATCTGTATCTGCTGCGTGTGCGCGCAGGCTTGGCTGAACTGACCGACCGCCGTGAAGACCTGGAGCTGATGGGCGAGCTGCCGCCACGCAGCGCCGCTGATCTGGAGGTGGCCCGTGGAGCATCCTGAATATGTGACCTATGTGGTGATCGTCTACGCCGTAACTTTTGGGCTGCTGGCAGCTTATCTGCTGTGGCTGTGGCGCCGCCTGAAGACGGAGCGTGCGTGGGCCGCGCGGCATCGCCCGGTGCAGCAGCCTTCTGCCTCATTCACTCCTGAGGAACACGCATGACCCAGCCTGAGCGCGGCGTTACCCCGCTGCCGCAGGCCAAGCGGCGCAGGCGCAGTCCGCTGCCCTCGATTCTGGGGGGCGGAGCGCTGCTGGGGTTGGCAGCTTTTCTGGCCTTTGGATCGTTGGGCCAGAGCCTGGAATATTTCAAGACACCTTCGGAGTACCAGTTGGAACAAAGCACGCTGGCCGGTAAGCCCCTGCGCTTGGGCGGATTGGCGCAGGCGGCGGAGTATGACCCCCAGACCCTCAATCTCTCTTTCCAGCTCACCGACGGCAGCGTCACTTACCCAGTCCAGTACACCGGGGCAGTGAGTGACATGTTCCAAGAAGGTCAGGGCGTGGTGGTCCGTGGGCGCTTCAGCGAAAGTGCGCAAGGGGCCGACCCAGGCGTCTTCCAGGCCGACGAGCTCATCGTCAAGCACTCAGAAGAATACAAAGTCCCCGAAACGCAGGCGGAGATAGACCAGCTCAGGGACCTGCTGGAGTCTGCCGAATAGTGGACATGCTCAGCTGGTACAGCCTAAGCTTTTCACAGAGCCCACTGGCGCTGCTGGGCCAGCTGAGCTTGCTGCTCGCGCTGCTGTTTGGTCTGGGTGGGCTGTGGCAGGCCGTCGTCGCCGGACGCACCGGTGATCCCCGCCCCGCCCAGAGTGCCGCGCACGCCATCGCCGCTGTCTTTGGCTTCGTGACCATCAGTGTGGGTGCCCTGCTGGCGGCTATGATCGGCAGTGATTTCAGTGTGCGCTACGTCGCTGAACACTCGATGGCCAGCAGTCCGCTGTGGATCAAAATCACTGGCCTGTGGGGGGCACTCGAAGGCTCGATCATGCTGTGGCTGTGGCTCCTGTCCCTATACGCCGTCATCTTGACCCGCACGGCCTGCAAAGACTCGCTGCGCCCCTGGGTCTTTTCAGCCATGCTGTTCAACTTGCTGTTTTTTATCGGGGTATGCGCCACCATTGCCAGCCCTTTTACCCCACTGGCCACCATTCCGACTGACGGTGCAGGCCCCAACCCGGCCCTGCAGAACCACTGGATGATGGCGGTTCACCCCGTCTTGTTGTATCTGGGCTTCGTGGGACTGGCAGTGCCGTTTGCCTACGCTGTCGCGGCGCTGATCACCGGCAGGCTGTCGGATCATTGGGTGAGCGCTGTCCGCCGCTGGACGCTGGTGGCCTGGGGTTTTCTGACGCTGGGCATTGTGTCAGGCGGCTGGTGGAGCTACGAGACGCTGGGCTGGGGCGGCTACTGGGCCTGGGACCCAGTCGAAAATGCGTCTTTCATCCCTTGGCTGCTGGCCACAGCCTTTTTGCACTCCATTCAGATTCAGGAGCGCCGGGGACAGATGCGGGGCTGGAATGTCTGGTTGATTGTTCTGGCCTACGCCAGCACCGTGCTGGGCACTTTCCTGAACCGCTCCGGCATCGTGCAGAGTGTTCACGCCTTTGCAGGTGGGCCAGTCGGTGGAGTGTTTTTCGGGTTCCTGGCCGTGTTGCTGCTCGGCGGTATCGCCCTGGCCGCCTGGCGTGCGCCCCGACTGCGTGACAGTGGTGAGCCACCTCACGCCCTGAGCCGCGAAGGGGCCTTTCTGGCTGGCAACTGGCTGTTCGTGGTGTTTGCCTTTATGGTCTTGCTGGGCACGCTTTTTCCCACACTGATTGAGGCTGTTCAGGGTCACCGCGATACCTCAGTAGGACCACCGTTTTACAATGCCTTCGCTGTTCCACTGGGTCTGGGGCTGCTGCTGCTAATGGGCATAGGACCGCTGCTGCCCTGGCGACGTGCCGAAGGACAAAGCCTATGGCGTGCCCTACGGCCCCTGCTGATCGCGGGCGGCGTGGCCGCCTTGATCGGTCTGGCTGCCGGCCTACGCCACCCCGGCGTCCTGGCGACCCTGGCCCTCTGCGCCTATAACCTGGCCGGACTGGCTGGGCTGACCTGGCGCCACCTCCAGGAGCGACGTGCAGCGGGTCTGGGCGGCGGCCTGAGCACTGTCTTTGCATCTCAGCCCCGGCGTTACGGTGCTTATTTGGCCCACATCGGCCTGGTGATGCTGGCTCTGGGAGTCGTCTTTTCTACCGTCTACCGCCAAGACCAGCAAGCCACACTGAATCTGAACCAGCAGGCCTCACTGCTTCACGAGCAACTGGAGTTGACCGGCACCCGCTCGGTCAACCGCAGCGACGGCCACTCGCTGATTGCCGATATCCGCATCGACGGGCAGCCTTACGAGGCCCGCATGAATTTCTATCAGCAGGCGGGCAGCATGGCCTTCCCAGCTCCGGCGGTGCGGTATGGCCTCTGGGGCGACACCTATCTGGTCGTGTCTGCCTTTGATGAGGGGGGCCAATGGGTCAGCGTGCGTCTGGTCGAAAGTCCGCTGATCGCCTGGATCTGGCTGGGCACAGCGGTGATGATGCTCGGCACGGGCCTCTCGCTGGTTTCACCCCGCAGGCCACGTCTGCAAGAAGCGGTTTCCTCTCTACCGCACGCTGCGGCGGCCACCGATTAGTGACCAGCTGAACATAGATTTACCGAAAGGACCATCATGACTCACCCTGACCCTGCACCCACTCCCAACCAGCCAGCCCCAGCCTGGAAACGTTGGCTCCCGCCGCTGTTGGCTTTTGGCCTGGTGGCCGCGTTGGGAACAGCACTGTTTTCTCCTACCAGCAATGAGACAGCGGGGGGATCCCTGGTCGGCAAGCCCGCGCCGGACTTTGTGCTCACCAGCCTAGACGGCGCTGACGTCCAGCTCTCCGGCTTGCAGGGCCGCCCGGTGGTGGTGAACTTCTGGGCTTCATGGTGTGGTCCCTGCCGTGAAGAGGCGCCACTTCTGCGCGAGCTGTCCGAGCGACAGGGTGAGGGTCAGCTGGCGGTGGTTGGGGTCCTGTTCGACGAGAAAGTCGAACAAAATGCACGGGACTTTATCGCGGAGTATTCACTGGCCTATCCCAACCTGCGCGACCCGCGTCTGAACACGGCCATCAACTACGGCGTGGCGGGCATCCCAGAAACCTTTTTTATCGATGCTCAGGGTATCGTGCGCCACAAGGACTCAGGAGGCCTGACCCGTGAGCGGCTGAACGCGGGCCTGAGCGCCATCGGGGTAGACCCGCTATGACGGGCCGCAGACTCGCCCGGCGAGTATTGCCGCTGCTGGCACTGGTGAGCCTGGGCGGAGGGCGGGCCTCGCTCTCCCCAGCCGAACTGGTCCGCGCGGAGCAGGTTCAGCAGAGTCTGCGCTGCCCCATCTGCACCGGAGAGTCAATCGCCGAAAGTACCAACGACATCAGCCGCGCGATGCGGGCTGAGGTGGAACGGCTGGTGGCCGAGGGCCGCTCCGAGCGTGAGATTTTCGAGCATTTCGAGGCCCGCTATGGTCCGTTCGTCTTGCTGGACCCACCCAAGGAAGGGGCCAATCTGGTGCTGTGGGCCGGGCCATTGCTGGCCCTGGGCCTGGGTGGGTGGTGGCTGTGGGGAATACTCAACCGCCGCCAGGCGAAAGCTGAGACTGTCACTCTCTCTGGTGACCTTGAAGATCCCTATCTGGCGCAAGTGCAGCGTGATCTGGCCGCCCGGCAATCGGGCCACACCGTAACGACCCGGCAGAAGGATCAAACATGAGTCTGGCACTGCTCCTCCTGTTACTGATCATGGTGCTGGCCGCGCTGGCAGTGGTGATTTTGCCACTGCTGCAACCACTACGTGACCCTTTAGCCCAACAGCGTAGCGACCTGCTGGCCGAGCGTGACCAACTGTACGCCGAGCTGCTGGGCCTTCCAGACACGCCAGAGCAGGATCACACCCGCACCGCCCTGGAAGTCAAAGCCGCCCGTGTGCTGCGGCGCTTGGACGAACTTCCCGCTGCGCCGCCCACTGAGGAGAGGCTGGGCCGGAGCGCCCAAGCTGCCCGCATAGGCTGGCTGGCCGCTGTCCTCCTTACCGCGAGTGCCACGCTGACCTTCGTGCCGCAGTGGCAAAAGCTGGGGCTGGACGCTGCCGAGGCGGCTCAGGTCACTGCCGCCCAGCGCTTACCGGGACTGCGGGCCGCAGCACAGGCGCAGCCCAGCGTCGTCACCTACAACGCCTGGGGTGACGCCGCCTTCGAACAAGCTGCCTACTCCGAGGCCATGCGGGCCTATACCGAGTCGCTCAAGCTGGAAACTCAGCAGGCTGGTCCCTTACGTCGCCTAGGCACCCTTCTGCTTAACCGCGAAGACATGGGCGGTCCTACCCTGAGCGATCAGGAGGCGGGACAGGCCTTCGCCTTGATCCGTACGGCGGCACAATTGGCCCCGGACGAGGCAGAATCGCACCTGCTGCTCGGTTACGCACTGGTCAAGTTTGGTCAGGAGGAACAGGCCCTGACTGCGCTGGAGCGTTACCGTGAACTGAATCCCCAGGGCCGAGATGCCGACGAACTTATCTCCTCTATTCGGACAGCCCAGAACTCGGCCAGTCCGGCACTGGCGCTGTACGCGGCCAGTTGCGCCAGCTGTCACGGCCCAGCAGGTGGCGGTGGCCTGGGTCCCTCCCTCCGCAAGTCCAACCTCAGCCGGGAAGCGGCAGCGGAGATTATCCAGCACGGCCAGGGCAGCATGCCCGCCTATCCCGACTTACAGGACGAGGACTTAGAAGGGCTACTGAATCTGCTGATGGAATGGCAAGCGGATGACTGAGCATCCTCCTCCTCAGCGCCCCTATCGCCGCCTCAGCCGCCGCGATCTGCTGGGGTACTGGTGGACTGTACCTGTTGTTGGCACCCTGGGAACATTTGGCTGGCTGGGCCTACGGGCCGAAAGAATTCTGGGCAGCAAAGAGGCACCCGGCGATCCTGACTTTCAGATGACCGAACCTGCACCTATCACTGAAATCGCTACACTTCCTGAAGTCTGGGACAGTCTCGAATTCAGTTATGAGGGGACGCCTGCAATTGTTCTGCGGCTCCCCGAAGCAGTTAGTGGCGGCCTTAGCGACGGTGCGGCGCATTTCGCCGCCTTTTCGCGGCTCTGCACTCACCTGCAGTGTCCCGTGGTGGTGGTCCGTGATCCAGAAGTCCTCGCCTTGGCTTACAACTACCGCGCCCAGGACAATGATCATCCCCAGTTGGGCTGCCCCTGCCATTATTCGGTGTTTGATCCTCTACGGGCTGGCGCCGCCGTCTTTGGGCAGGCCACCCGACCACTCTCACGTATTGCTCTGGAGCAGCGAGGCACCACACTCTGGGCTGTGGGGCTGGAAACTTAAGTAGGCGCCTGCTTTCGGTGGTTGAGTTGAATCCAGTCAGGTGAAAATACTTACCGCGAATAGGGGTTGACAGCAACACCCTAAAAATGCGAAAGGGACGGTGTTATGGGCCGTCCCGACCTTACTATACTCCCTATCCGCGAAGCACTCCAAGTCCTCAGCCAGTGGGTTCAGCCTCACATCCCTGTAAAATTGCTCCACGAGCACGAGAAAATCAGTGATGCCAACCTCATCGGCATCGCCATTCTCCAGAAGCTCCATAAGCAACCTTATTTCAGCCGATGGTGGCATTCGCTGAAAATCAATCACTTCCCGAATCTGCCTTCCGAGACACAGGCTAGAATCCGTCTGAAACGGCTCTTGCCCGTCATCGAACAATTGAGCCACGAAGTCCAGGCCCTGGACTTCGTGGCGGTTGATTCTGAACCACTCCCCGTCTGTACCTTCAAACGAGCACCGCGTTGCAAGTTCAGGGGTGCCAAGCATGGTTTCAGCACCGCTGGCCTGGTCTTTGGATTCAAGCTTCACGCCTGGTGCGGACTCAACGGTGAAATCGTGGCGTACGATATCCGCCCTGCCAACGAGCACGACTACAGCGTCTTGTGTGAGATGAACCGAAAGTGGCCCGCTTACGGCGGGCCACAGCAGATTGGAGATAAGGGCTATCAGTCGCTGACGACTATCACACCACCAAAAATCAATGCACGGAAGCCCAGACCACGTTGGCGAGAAGAATTTGGAGCGGCCAGGAAGTGTGTTGAGTCGGCATTCTCGGTTCTGGTCGGTGCTGGACTCCTTTGGGGACAGGTAAAAACAATGCCGAGTTTGAGACTTAAAGTCGCACTCCATGTCCTGGCACACAACCTGAAATACAGAGACTTGATGACCTGACTAGATGTTGTCAACCCCTATTCGCGGTTACTTACAGGACCAGGCGGCTCTTCGCACCAATAAAGATTCCTTCATTTATTTTCTTGGACCAAACCCCTGAAACACGGTCCCTACCTGATCAGAATGTGATGAAAGCTCATTGTTACGTTAAGATCATTCCTCAGATCATGGCTTTCTCTGAGCGGAAAACGGGTGCTATGCTATGCCTGCAGTGAGATGGACCTAGCATCAGTGTCCAGCACTACACCGCTGATTCTCCAAGAGGCCCCAGGGGTTCTTTCGGGAGATCAGCCAGAGACACTGGGTCAGTGTGAGAGCTGACTTGTGCACAAGGAGAGAGTTATGCGTAAATCCATTATTGCGGCCACCCTGGCCATGACCGTTGGCGTTGCTGGAGCCCAGGCTGGTGGCGGCTATGCCGACAACACCCAGTACGTTGCCCCAGTGACCACCACCGCCCCCGCTGTCACGGCTCCCGTGACTGGCGCTGTGGTGCTGACCGACGTGCCTGCTGGCCACTGGGCCCGTGAAGCTGTCGAAGCCATCGTTGAAGCTGGCCTGATCCAGGGCTTTCCCGACGGCACCTTCCGTGGTAACGAGAACCTGACCCGTTATCAGGCTGCCATGATCTTCCACCGTCTGCTGCAGAGCGGCGCCCTGAGCGGCGACGGCATCAGCGACGAAGACCTGCTGGTCATCACCCGTGGTATGCAGGAAGTCAGCACTGAGCTGGCCGCCATCAGCAGCCGCCTGACCGACGTCGAGCGTCTGACTGTTGAGCAGCAGGCCCGCATCGACGCTATTGAAGCAGCCATCATGGACATGGACGGCGCTGACAACAGTGCTCTGGTAGCTCGTATTGATGCCCTGGAAGCCCGCATTGCTGCCCTGGAAGGCCGTCCTGTGACGGAAACCCCTGTGACTGACGCTCCTGTGGTTGTAGTGCCTGTCGAAGTGGAGCCCGGCGACATCGTCATCACTCCTCCCGTTGTGACTGATCCCATCAACAACGGCTCTTACGCTGGTATCCGTGTGGGTGGCGAGTTCACCCACGCTGATTATCCTGTTAACCAGCGCTGCATCAACCCGCTGGACAGCTTTAACCGCGACAACACCGGTGACCGCGAGCGCCGCGAGCGCTACTGTGGAACCGTTGGTGTGGTCTTCGGTGGCAACAGTGCCCTGAACGTGGGTGGCGCAGACGTGGGCTACCGTGTCAACGCTGACTACATCCCTGGCCGCTACAACGCTGTGGCTGCTGATGTAAACGCCACTGTTGGCGCTGATCTGGGTGTTGCTCAGCCTTACGCCGGCCTGGGCCTGGGTGCTGTGAACGGCCCTACCGCTCTGTCCAACGATGTTACCCGTGCTACTGACTTCTACGCCAACGGTCTGGTGGGTGCTGACTTTAAGGTGCAGCCCAACATCGGCCTGTTCTTGGAAGGCAACGGCAAGTACTACTTCACCAGCCAAACCGAAGTTGCTGATACCCAACTGGGTGACGCTAACAGCGGCCTGGGCTTCGGTGTCAAGGGCGGCGTCAAGCTGTTCTTCTAAGCCTCAAGCTTAGTCCTAGAAGAAGGGACCCTGCGGGGTCCCTTTTCTTTGATGCTTATAACACTCTGGGAACCGGAAGCACAGGTCAATGCTCTAGAAGCTGCAAGATAGCCTGTGCCAACAAAGCGGAATGATGGTTGGCGAGTGGACTGGCCGCTTGATCCAAGAGCGGAGCATAGCGGTACCGCGAACGTAGATTGCGCCCACCCGCGCTACGGACTAAGGGTTCTGCTCTCTGCTGCGCGTAATGTTGTACCACCGCCAACGGAAGTGGTTGACTATTGAGCAGAATCCAGTCGGGTGCACGTCCCAGGTGGCCTGAGATCACCGAAAAATGATCTTCCAGGCTGAGCCGCTCTGTCTCGCCAGGTTCGGTCATCAGGCTGGCCACATACAGGATGGGAGCGGAAGTGTTGCGTAAGGCCTCCCCCACCTCCGGCACCAGCAATACGGGCAAGATGCTGGTGAAGAGGCTGCCTGGACCCAGCACAATCAGATCGGCTTCTTCGATGGCGTGGATCACTTCAGGCACAGCAGGGAGCTCTTGAGGGTCCAGCAAAACCTCACGGACGGTGGCCCCTCCCAACTCGGACGCCAGTCGGCTCTCACCACGCACCGTGCGGCCGTCACTGAGGCGGGCCACAAGTGTCGTAGGCTCAGTGGTCGCCGGGTAGACCTTGCCCTGCATCCGCAAAATTTCGTGCAGATCACCTAATGCCGGAGCCAGTCCACCACGCTCCTCGCTCAAGGTGGCCAACAACAAATTACCGAAAGTATGGCCCTCCAGCCCCTCTCCACGTCCAAAGCGGTGCAACAGCAACTGACTGAGGGCCGGATGCTTGGAGAGTGCCGCATAACAATCGGTCAAATCACCAGGGGCAATCATATTCAGGCTCTGACGCAACTGGCCACTGGAACCGCCGTCATCTGCCACCGTGACCACTGCGGTCAGGTTACTGCTGTGTTCCTTAAGTCCACGGAGCAGATTGGATAGCCCCGTCCCCCCTCCTACAGCCACGATGCGGGGTTCCCGACTCAGGGTATGTTGCCCAGACATGGCTCTGGCTACGTGCTTTGGTTCCATGCCAGCAGCCCACAGCAGGGTGCGGTTGATCTGAACAATGCCATAAATAGCCGCCGCTGCGGCCAACACTACCAGGGCCAGCGCCACGAGCCACGGTGAGGAGATACTCTCCAGCAACCACAGCTGTGCCCGGTAAATGAAGGACGACATCACCGCACGTAGTGGACTCATCCAGAAGAAGGCCAGCAGCGAGAACGCCCCCAGCACAGAAGCAACCATCAACAGCAGGATCCAGCGCTTAATGCGGATGCCCGGCGTCATCCAGTCATTCAGACGCTCAGTCCAGCCCCCTGATGGTGGGTCGGCGTCGTCTACCGTGGCAGCATGGGGCCAGCCCCCTTCGGACGTGGGTGGGCGGCTCATTGAACGGCTCCACCCGCTCCTTCACCCAAATAGGCTTCCGCCACACTGGGCATATCGCGGTGCAGAATCAATTCTGCGTTCAGGTCGCTCAGCTCACGCCGCAGCCGCTCGGACACGGCGACTGAACGGTGTTGTCCCCCGGTACAGCCGATACCCACCGAATAACCGTGACGCCCGCTGCGGGCAGCCCGCTCAGCTGCCGTCCGTACGAAGCCCTTCACCTGCTGATAAAAGCCTTCCGAATCAGCAGAAGCAAAAATGTGCTCGGCCACTGGCTGATCCAGTCCAGTGAGTGGCCGCAGCCCAGGATCATAGTAGGGATTGGGGAGCGAACGCACATCAATAATGAGGTCCACGTCGCGGGGTGGGGCGTGCTTGAAGCCGAAGCTCATCAGGCGCAGTTCAAAGCGCTGGTCAGCCTTGAGAAGGCCAGAAATACGCTGCGCCAGGTCGGGAACCGTAAGCTCTGTGGTATCAATGACCGTATCCGCCAGCGCACGGAGCGGCGCCAGCAGCTCACGCTCGCGGGCGAAATCCAGCAGTAGATTTTCGCCCAGCGGGTGCTCACGGCGCGAGAGGTTATAGCGCTTCAGCAGCACCTCATCCGCAGCTTCCAGAAAGATCATCCGTACGTTCGGATCACGGGCCACCAGCTCGGCGAAATGGCGGTCCAGATCAGGAAGAAACGCACGTGTTCTGGCATCTGAACTGACCGCCACATCCTGTACGCCCTGCGCCTGGGCCAGCTCGTACATGTGCAGCCACAGCGCCGGGGGCAGGTTATCGGTGATCAGGTAACCGGAGTCCTCCAGCGTCCTGAGTAGAGAACTCTTGCCACTTCCCGATAACCCCGACACGATGACAAACGGCATGGTCCCAGTCTAACGCGGAGCGCGGCGCTCAGGCAGGCTTCAGGTTGGCGAACTTGACCAGCAGCTTCTTGGCTCCAACTGCTGGAAAATGCACCGTCACTTCCTGCTTGTCCCCCATGCCCGCTACCGCCAGCACCTGGCCTTCGCCAAATTTGGGATGCAGGACCTTCTCACCGCCGCGGTAGGCGAGATCGGCAGTCAGAGCACTGGTGTTCTTGACCGTAGGTTGGGCAGGTGCAGACGGGCGGAAATCCTTCCAGCTTTTCTGGCGGTAGTCCACGGCCTGCCCGAAGGCGTTCCAAGTTTCGAACTCCGTGCCGATCTCTTCCAGAAAACGGCTGTCCTCAGCTGAATTGGTGCGACCATACTGCATCCGGTTCTCGGCAGCCGTGAGAAACAGTCGCTCCATTGCCCGCGTAATACCCACGTAAAAGAGTCGGCGTTCCTCCTCTACCCCGCCGCGCTCGTTCAGCGAGTTACGACTGGGAAGCAGGCCCTCTTCTACACCCACAATAAACACCACCGGAAATTCCAGTCCCTTGGCATTGTGCAGGGTCATCAGGGTCACGGCGTCTTCGGGTACACCTTTGTTTTCCTGCTGCGCCCGCATGTCGTCCACGCTGGACAGCAGCGCGGCGTCATCCAAAAAGTCGCCAATGGTGCCGTGATTGTCCTGCGACCATTCCTCAGCAGCACTGATCAGTTCTTCCAAGTTTTCCAGGCGGGTTTGCCCTTCAGTGCCCTCCTGACGCAGCATGTCGAGGTAACCGCTGCTTTCCATCACGAACCTTAAAAACTGGGCTGGTTCATAGTTGTCGGCTGCCTCGCTCATGCTGTGCATCAGGTCTGCAAACTCGGTGGCTTTGTTGGCACCGCGTTCCAGGATGCCATCCTGCTCAGCGCGGGCACAGGCTTCCAGCGCGGACGTGCCATGCTGCGCCGCCCAGTCCAGTAAGCGGGTCAGCGAGGTATCCCCAATTCCCCGGCGCGGGCGACTGATGATACGCCGCAGGGCCACATCGTCAGCCGGGTTTAGCGCCAGCCGGGCATACGCCAAGATGTCGCGGATTTCGCGGCGATCATAAAAACCTACACCTCCCACAATGCGGGCCGGGATGCCCACACGCCGCAGTGATTCCTCGACCACGCGGGACTGAGCATTGGTACGGTACAGCACCGCCATGTCGGCAAAGTCGCGCCCCTCGCCGTGCAGCCGGGTCAGCCAATCGGCCACAAAGTCACCCTCACCCCGGTGATCGTTGGCACGGTGAAACACCACTGGATGCCCCGCTTCCTTCACAGGCTTCAGAGTTTTTTCAAGGCGCTCGGTATTCTGCTCAATCAGGCGATTGGCAGCGGTCAGCACGCTGGCGCTGGAGCGGTAGTTGCTTTCCAGCCGATAGACCTTGGCGTCCGGATAATCTTTTTGAAAGTCCAGAATGTTCTGAATATCAGCCCCACGAAAGCGGTAGATGGACTGATCCGGATCGCCCACGACCAGCAGGTTTCCGTCACGCGAGGCCAGCAGACGGGTCAGTTCGTACTGGGCCTTGTTGGTGTCCTGATACTCGTCCACATGAATAAAGCGGGCGCGGTTTTGCACCTTGTCCAGCACGGCTGGAACTTCCTGAAACAGCCGAACCGTCTCGGTAATCAGGTCCCCAAAATCAATGGCATTCTGGGCCTTCTTGCGCGACTCATACTGACTGTAGGCTTCTGCGACCAGTTCACGTGGCAAGCCCGCCAAGTAGGGTTCGCCGCCCGCCAGCATTTGCCCTGGTGTGACCAAATTGCTCTTGGCGCGGTCAATCTGGCCCCGTACTGCCCGGAGATTGGTATCCGGCCCGAAACCCGACATAGACCCGGTAATCTGCTTCAGGATGTCCAGCTGGTCATCGTCATCGTAAATCACGAAACCCCGGCGCAGGCCGATATGTTCGCCATACGCCCGCAGAATCCGTACTCCCGCCGAGTGAAAGGTGCTCATCCAGAGGCGGTCAGCTCCAGGCACCAGGCGGCTGGCCCGCTCACGCATCTCGGCAGCCGCCTTGTTGGTAAAGGTCACCGCCAGAATCTCGCCCGGTTCAGCACCGTAATGGGCGATCAGATGGGCGATCCGGTAAATCAGGGTCCGGGTCTTGCCACTGCCCGCGCCGGCAATCACCAGCGCAGGGCCGGTGTAGTGATCTGCGGCGGCGGCCTGCTGTTCGTTGAGCTGCGCGAGAAGATCGGTGGGCGCGTCAGGAGTCACGCGGGCCAGTGTAACAAAAACCATTTCGCCTAGAGCGTAATGAAGTGCCCAGGGTTGGACAGCCTGGGGTGGGTGCGCTACAATGCAGCGTTAGCCCGCCGACAGGCGGGATTTTACCAGCCCGGCAGTTTCCGAAGGCAGCGCCAGCAGCGCCCCTCAGAGCTGAAATGCGGTGCTGGGAGCAGTGGTCTTAGAGCCGCTGCGAAAGGAGCTAGGAACATGGCGAAAGACGGACCCCGCATGATCATCAAGATGGAAAGCACCGCTGGTACGGGCTTTTACTACACCACCACCAAGAACCGCCGCAACACCCAGGAAAAGTTGGAGCTGCGCAAGTTCGACCCTGTGGCCCGCAAGCACGTCACCTTCAAAGAGAAAAAAGTCTGACGTTTGAGCGTACACCCGGCCTGTCCCGTCTGTAGGGCAGCGCCGGGTGGTCCATGAGGTGACGAACGATGAATCTGAGTCAATATTTACAGGAATCGCGTGAAGAGCTGAGCCGTGTGTCCTGGCCGACCCGCCCACAGGTGTGGGAAGGAACCCAGGCTGTGCTGCTGTTTCTGGTGGCCCTGACGTTGATCGTCTACCTGATGGATCTGGTGTTCACCACCCTGATTAAGGGGGTACTGCTATGAGTATTGAATGGTACGCGGTTCACACCTACATCGGCCAGGAAGACCGGGTGCACAGCCACCTGCTGGAGCGCGCCCGCAAACTGGGCATGCTGGGCACCAAGATCTATCAGGTGTTGCAGCCGAGCGAACAGGCTGTAGAGCTGAAAGAGGGCGGCAAAAAAGAAACCGTGGAGCGTAAACTGTTTCCCGGTTATGTCTTCGTGCAAATGGACGTCGAAGACGACGACGCCCCCGGCGAATTGGGAGAGTCCTGGGAAGTGGTCCGCAATACCAATGGTGTGACTGGCTTCGTAGGTACCTCGACCCGTCCTGTACCGCTTTCTCCTGACGAGGTACAGCGCCTGCTGGCCTCGGTCGGTGTGGGAGCGGCACCCAAGGCCGAGGCTCCTAAGGTCCAGATCGACCTTAAGCCTGGCGATATGGTTAAGGTCAAGAGTGGTCCCTTTGCTGATTTCAACGGCGTGGTCAGCGAGATCAACGCGCCCCAGGCAAAAGTCAAGGTGCTTGTCAGCATCTTTGGCCGCGAAACTCCGGTCGAACTGGACTTTGCCGAAGTGAGTAAGTAAACCGCAAGCGGACAGGGGGAGTGCCATGGCATCTTTCCCTTCCCCTTGCACCTGGCTCCCCGGACTGGCATACTGACAAAGTTGCCGCCAAGTACTGGACTGGCAGCACTGCGCTTTTCGCAGGGTGATTACGCCCCGCAAAAGACTTAGCGCCAGCACCCCAACGACATGAGCAGGCGTCACGGGGGAGCTAAGGAGGAGATATGAAAAAAGTTCTAGGGATTGTCAAGCTGCAACTCCCCGCAGGCAAGGCCACTCCGGCCCCGCCCGTCGGTCCGGCGCTGGGTCAGCACGGTGCGAACATCATGGAGTTCGCTAAGGCCTTTAACGCCCAGACCGCCGATAAAGGCGACGCGATTATTCCTGTAGAAATCACCATCTACGCGGACCGCTCGTTTACCTTCGTCACCAAGACCCCGCCTATGAGCTACCTGATCCGCAAAGCGGCAGGCCTGGCAAAAGGTAGCGGCGAACCCAACAAGAACAAAGTGGGTAAGCTGAACTGGGATCAGGTGCTGGAGATTGCCCAGACCAAGATGCCCGACCTGAACGCTGGTTCTGTAGAAGCGGCGGCCAACACTGTGGCCGGTACCGCCCGTTCGATGGGCGTGACCATCGAAGGAGGCCCCAATGCCTAAGCATGGTAAGCGTTACCGCGCCCTGAAAGACAAGGTGGACCGCAACAAGCAGTACTCGATCACCGAGGCGACGGATCTGGTTAAAGAACTGGCCAACGCCAAGTTTGACGAGACTGTCGAAGTGCACTTCCGTCTGGGCATTGACCCCCGTAAGAGTGACCAGTCGGTACGCGGCACCGTGGCTCTGCCTCACGGCACGGGCCGTGAAGTGCGCGTGGCCGTGATCACCAAGGGTGAAAACGTCGCTGCTGCCGAAGCTGCTGGCGCTGATGTGGTGGGCAGTGAAGAACTGATTGACCGTATCGCTGGTGGCTTCATGGACTTCGACGCTGTCGTAGCGACTCCTGACATGATGGCCCAAATCGGCCAGAAACTGGCCCGTCTGCTCGGCCCCCGTGGTCTGCTCCCTAACCCCAAGAGCGGTACGGTCGGCCCTAACGTGGACGAAATGGTGCGCGGTCTGAAGACCGGCCGTATCGAGTTCCGCAACGACAAGACTGGCGTGGTGCATGCTCCTATCGGCAAGGCCAGCTTCGGTGCTGATGCCCTGACCGAGAACTACCGCGCGCTGGTGCAGGCTCTGGAGGCCGCCAAGCCTGGCAGCGCCAAAGGTGTGTTCCTGCGCAGCGCTTATCTGGCCAGTACCATGGGACCCAGTGTCCCGGTCAGCCTGAGCGCTCAGACTCAAGCCTAATAACGGCACCCCGGTGCGCCAAGCACCTCTAAAATTTCGTTTCGGCACCAGAGACAGCGGGGATCCTTGCCAGGTTTAAACATCCCGCCGAGATGCCAGGTGTAGCGCACCTGGACCCCAGAACTGCCCCTGCGGCAGCATATGAAAAGGAGGTCAAGCATGGCCAATGAGCGCAATCAACAAAGCCTGAGTGACCTGCAGCAGAGCCTGACGGACGTAGATTCGTTCTACCTGGTGGACTACCAGGGACTGAGCGCTGGACAGCTGTCCAAACTGCGTCAGGACATCCGTGATAAGGGCGGCCAGATGATCGTGGCCAAGAACACCCTGATTCACCTGGCCCTGCAAAGCAGCGATCAGGACTTCTCAGACATCCTCGCCGGACCCAGCGCCTTGGTGCTGGCCAGTGAAGACCCAGCTGGTGTGGCCAAAGCCCTCAACGATGTCGCCAAAGGCAATGACGCCGGAATCCCTGCATTCAAGGGTGGCTTTGTCGAAGGTAAGCGCGTGGACACCGGAGTCATCAGCAAGCTGGCGACCCTGGGCAGCAAGCAGAGCCTGCAGGCCGAAATGGTCGGTGTTCTGTCGACCCACCTCGCAACCTTTATCGGTACGCTGGAAGCCTACCAGAGCAAGCTGCAGGCCGAGGGCGGCAGCGAAGCCGAAGCCGCTTCTTAATTCTCCCCTACACCCTGACATTCAAATTCATCCCTGGAGGAAACGACCATGGCATACGACAAACAAGCACTGATTGACCAACTGAGCCAACTGACCATTATGGAACTGGCTGATCTGATTGACGGCCTGAAAGAAACCTGGGGCGTCGAAGCCGTTGTGGCCGCTGCTGGCGCTGGCGCTGGCGCCGGTGCTGGCGAAGCCGCTGCTGAAAAAGACGAGTTCGATGTGGTTCTGGTGGACGCCGGTTCCAGCAAGATCAACGTCATTAAGGAAATCCGCGCCATCACCGGCCTGGGCCTGAAGGAAGCCAAGGACATGGCCGAGAAGGGCGGCGCCATCAAGGAAGCCGTGGCCAAGGACGAAGCCAACAAGATGAAAGAGCAGCTGGAAGCTGCCGGCGCTAAAGTCGAACTGAAATAAGGTTCACGGAAGTACCGAGGTGCAAAGGCCCCCTGCCAATTGGCGGGGGGTTCTTTTTGGTTGCCGACCAAGCATGAGAGCTACGTTCATGACAAAATGTTGGCCATATGAAACGTAAGGGGAGTCGTTTCTCCAAGTTCTTTGCTGGGCTGCAGAGTCATGACACTGTGCATGAACTGGACGATGCCTGGATTGTCAAACTTGCCGTGTTGGAGACGGATCAGCCCCTGAGAGAGAAGATCCGGGGGGGGATGGGTCATCTCGCTGGACGCCGACTACCACTGGCTGTACTGGGTGCCCAAGCATGGAGACCGCACTGGCCTGGTCTGTCTCAATGCAGCTGATGAACCTGTCTGGTGTTACGCTGACGTCATTGCTGAAGCTGGCTTTCCCTGGACCAGCGATGCGTATCTGGATGTCATCTCACTGGCCTCCAGAGATAGAGCAGGTCGGTGGACGGCGCTCAATCCCGTCATCATCGACCAAGAAGATCTAGAGAATGCCCTGAAAGCAGGAACCATCACAGCCAACGAGAGCAAATGGGCTGAAACTGTAGCGGCCCGGATTCTGGAAGAAATTGCCACGCAGACTTACCGACCCTTTGACGAGTTGCAAGCCTTCTTCCAAGGGCGATAATGGAAAGCAGGACGGACCAGTCCGCGTCTCCCCTGCCACTTATCGCCGCAGTTGACGGCGCAGCCTGCCGGCCAACTCGAACCATTCGCGCTCCTGACGGCGGTACAGTGGGGTGGCTTCATTTTCAACCTGCAAGAGCCGCTCCAGCACTCGCTGCGCATCCTCTGTGCGGCCCTGGTCCATCAGAAATTCAGCGTAGCGGACGCGGGGCTCTTCGGTGGTGGCCGTCTGCATGGCCTCCTGGTAGGTGGCCTCGGCTCCGGTGGCGTTGCCCTGCTGCGTCTGAGCCGCTGCCAGCAAGGTCAGGGCGCGCGTCTTGGTGGAGGCGGAGGTTTGCAATTCCACCTGAGTCAGTTTCGCCTCGGCCTGGGCAGGGTGGCCCTGTGCCAGATCCAGCTCGGCACTGGTCAGCAGCACCACCGGATCATCCTGATAGATACCGCTCAGCAGCGGCTGCAAGGTGGCCTGGGCATCGTCCAACCGCTTGGCACGGGTATACAGATTCGCCAGCTGGGTCCGGTTGGCGAGGGTATCGCTGCGGCCTAAGACCTGCTGTGCCTCCTGAATCCGGGTGTCCAGAGTCTTGACTGCTTCAGCAGTGGTCTTGACCGTCTGGCGGACGGCCTGCCGAGTACGTGTTCCACTGCCCTGCATGGCGGGCCCAAACACCGTGAACGCATAGAACAGCGTGACGAAAATACCGCCCCCAGTGAAGACCCCAAACGCCAGAAAAGCGGCCCAGAGCCAGTCCCGCCGCATCAGGGCATGAATCAGAAAAGCGATATTGAGGATGCGGATCAACATCCAGACGATGTTGGGCAGTCCCCAATCTCCAGGGGCAAACAGCGATTCCATGAGATCAGTTTACCCGGCCAGAACGCCATGTTCCGTCAGCAACGCCGCCAAGCCATGCTCGTCCAAGACCGCTGTCCCCAGTTGCTGCGCCTTTTCCAGCTTGGAGCCTGCGTCCTCCCCCGCCAGCAGGAAGCTGGTCTTCTTGGTGACACTGCCGGTCACGCGTGCCCCCTGACTTTCCAGCAAGGCCCTGTAGTGGTCACGCGGCTGGCTGAGTGTCCCGGTAATCACGAAACTCAGGCCGCTCAGAGCCGTGCCACGCTGCTGTTGTTCTTGGGGTGGCTGCACCCCGGCCTCTTCCAGGCGGCGCAGCAGGTCACGCATGGCTTCATCCTGCAGGGCGGCCACCAGGTTCCGGGCGATGACCGGCCCCAGTCCTGGCACGGCGGCAACGGCAGCTTCGTCGGCAGCCACCAGGTGGTCCAGCATGCCGAACTGCGCCGCCAGCGCCTGCGAGACGCGTGCCCCGACATGCTGAATGCCCAGCGCGTTGATCACCCGCCACAGCGGCCGAGTTTTGCTGGCCTCCAGCTGCACAAGGATATTGGCGGCCTTCTTGTCTCCGCTGCGCTCCAATCCTGCGAGCGTTTCAGCACTCAGGGTATAGAGGTCGGCAGCGTCGCGCACCAACTCCTGCGCCAGCAGTTGACGGATTAGCTGTTCGCCCACGCCCCGAATATCCATGGCCTCCCGGCTGACGAAATAGCTGATGCGTTCGAACTGCTGTGCGGGACAGGCTGGGTTGGGACAGTAGGTGTTGGCATCGCCCTCTGTGCGGACCAGGGCATGAGCACACTGCGGACACTCGGTGGGAAAAACGTATGGCTGGGCGTCGGCCGGTCGCCGCTCAGGGATGACACGCATAATTTGTGGGATCACGCCGCCTGACTTACGCACCACCACCGTGTCCCCCAGCCGCAGGTCCAGGTCACGCACGAAGTCCTCGTTATGGAGCGTGGCACGGCTAACGGTGCTGCCTTCAATCAGGCGCGGGGCCAGATGGGCCAGCGGAGTGATCTTACCAGTCCGGCCTACCCCTACGCTGATCTCTTCCAGTACCGTTTCGGCCTCTTCTACCGGGAACTTGTAGGCAATGGCCCAGCGCGGCGCACGGCTGGTGAATCCGGCCTCCCCTTGCAGGGCCAGAGCATCCAGCTTGATCACGGTGCCGTCCGCATCAAACGGTAAGTCAGCGCGGCTGGCTGTCAGCGCGGCGTGGTAGGCCAAGGCAGCCTCCAGCCCGTCCAGCGTACGCGAATAGGGACTGGTGGCAAAGCCCTGGGCCGCCAGCCAGTCCAGTACCTCGCCCTGGGTGCGGGCAGGCACACCGTCCCGCTTCCCCAGCGAGTAGAAGATGGCCTTGAGACCCCGGCGGCGGGTCACTTCGGGGTCTTTCTGCCGCAGAGCCCCCGCTGCACCGTTGCGGGGATTCTTGAGCAGTGGTTCGCCCAGTTCCTCGGCGCGCGCGTTGTAGGCCGCAAAGTCCTCACGGGCCAGATACACTTCGCCGCGCACCTCAAGTTCACCCCTGAGGCCGGGAAGCTGCTGAGGAATACCAGGGACAGTCAGCACCTGGGCCGTGACCTTTTCCCCGGTGCGCCCGTTGCCACGTGTGGCGGCCCACTGCAATTCGCCGTCACGGTAATACAGATTGACGCTCAGGCCATCAATTTTCAGCTCAGTGGTGTAGCGGAACTCGGCGGTTTCCGGGTCCATGTTCATCGAGCGGGCCAGCCGCTCCTGCCAGCCATACATCTCATCGTCCCCGAAGGCATTGTCGAGGCTGGTCATCGGGGTAGGATGATCCACCGACTCAAACGCCGTACTGACGGCCCCACCTACCTGCTGCGCGGGCGAAAGTCCGTCGGCCCATTCCGGATGCTCCGCTTCGGCGGCACGCAGACGGTGCACCAGAGCGTCGTACTGATCATCCGGAATCTCGGGGTCGTCCTGTTCGTGGTAGGCGCGGTTGTGACGCTCCACCTCATCCCGCAGGTCAAGGTATTCGGCATGCGTCAGCGGAGACTCAGTGGACATACCCCCAGCATAACGGCCCGCCGAGTCGGAGGCCGACCCATCTCTGGTGTCAACCTCCGACCTTCGCTACTCTTCGCTGCCGTGCTCGTCCAGGACAGCTTCCTCAACTTTGCCTAGGCGCTGCGAAGCCGGATCAGTGGCGATGATCAGGGCCGCGACTACGGTCACAGCTGCCGTAGCCAGGTGAAGTGACAAGGCCCCCAGATGACTGAGGGCCAGTAGGGCACTGGCCACCGCCCCTGCCAGCAGGGTCAGCATAGAGCGGTCCAATGACGGAACCCGCGTCAGCCGTGAAGAGTTGTAGCGAATCAGCGCCAGCGATCCGAATACGGCCGCCATCGCCCAGCTCACCAGGGTCAGGTTCAGTTGGTCATGGTGTTCGTCCTCGTAGGCGATGCCGTGTCCAAACCCTACCCCGACCATCATGATCGCAATGGTCAGGGGGAGGTGTGCATAGAGCCAGGACATCAATGTTCCGCCCCGTGACTGCAGATTGGCCACCAGCACCGGCAACGCCCGCGACTGATCGAAGTACAAGCGGAACATCGCAATACAGGTCACCAGCGCAAGAAACGTAGGAAGTTGCCCCAACAGCGTCATTTCCTGCTGACGGCCTCCCACCACCACCTCGGTCACGATGCCGCCCAGCGCGATGATCTGGAGCAGGCCGACCCGCTCTGGCAGGTGCTCGTGGTGCGGCAGGGCATGGTGGTGATAGCGCTGGGCAGGCACGGGGGTCAGGACCGTCACCAGCAGCGCCAGTCCCCACAGCACCAGCGTCAGGGTGTGACTGGTGGGCATACTCAGCAGCCATAGCACCCCAGAAAGGGCCAGGCCCGCCGCCGTGACACGGGCGTACTGTCTGGCGCCCGGCTCCTTGTGGGCCAGCAACAGATACATGCCCACCAGCGTAAAGCGGTTAAAGGCGTAGGCAGCCGCAAAGAGCCAGCCGGTATGTTCCACGTCGCTGCGCAGGGTCAGGCTCAGCACACCTAGGGTCAGCAGTTCCAGCAGGGTGCCCCAGCGGTAGATTTTAGAGTCGTTACCAAAACGGGCCGCGAACTGTGTGTTGCCGGACCAGACCGACCACGGGGCCACGAACATCAGCAAAAAGACGATGATGTTTTCGGGGGCGAAGCTGTCGCCCAGTCGTTTGGCCAACTGGTCGAAGGAGGTCACAAAAATCAAGTCGAAAAATAGCTCCAGCCAGCTGACTTTCTGGTCTTCCTCGGTCAGTTGCCCCTGATTCTCGGAGCCAGTATTAAGCGAGACTTCTGGCTGATTCTCTTCCTGGGCGTTGTCACGAATGTCCACGCCCTCTTGGATGCCTTGCTGCGTCACAGTGTTCTCTTTTCTTGTCTTGGGGAAATATGGCCCAGGAGTTGCTGACTGGAACGAGGCTTAGCGGAGTTTGCCCAGGCCTTTGCGGATCAGGGCGTCGCTGCCCTGCTCTGGATCGTCAGCCAGCAACGCGGCAATCACGCTGCGGACCTGTGGCTCGCGGAAGCCCAGTGCCATCAGCGCATCGGTTGCGTCGGCCCCAGCAGTACTCAGGCGCACTGGAACAGCGCCACGGCCACCTGCAGCCAGATGCTCCGGCACCTTGCTCTGGATTTCCAGAATCAGGCGCTCGGCAGTTTTCTTTCCCACGCCACTTACGCTGGACAGCAACTTGGCATCCCCATCCACGATGCCCTGAGCCAGCGCCGAGACGGGCATGGCCGACAACATCGCCAGTCCCAACTTGGGCCCCACGCCACTGACCCCGGTCACCAGGTCAAACAGCTGAGCACTGTCGGCGTCATGAAAACCAAACAGCAATTGCGCGTCCTCGCGGACAATGAAGCGGGTATGCAGCTCAGCTTCGCCGCCCACCTTGAGGCGGCCCAGGGTGGACTGAGGACACTGCACCTCATACCCTAAGCCGCCGGCCTGAATGACGGCACTGCCAGTACGCAGCTCACGCACGGTGCCCCAGATGTAAGCGATCACCTGCGTACTATATGGAGTTTAGCGGGCCGCGCCCAGTGAAAAGCTTGCATTTACCCTGAGACTCGCCGCGCCGCCCTAAGAGCGCATCGGTAGATATAAATATGTGAATCAGTCTCAGAACAACTGGGCCACCGGTGCTACCCTACAGATATGAGTGAACAAGCCCAGATGTACGACGTGATTATCGTGGGGGGCGGCCCTGCGGGTCTGACAGCCGCCATCTACACCGGGCGCGGCGAACTGTCCACCTTGGTGCTGGAACGCGGCCTGCCGGGCGGCCAGATTTCGCAGACGGAAGAAGTGGAGAACTACCCCGGCTTTCCCGAAGCGATCAGCGGCATGGAGCTGAGCCAGCGAATGGTGCAGCAGGCCGAGAAATTCGGCGCCGTGATTGAGATGGATGAAGTCCTGAGCATTGATCACACCACTGAAGCGGTGCAATATCCCTTCACCGTGCAGGGTCACGCCGGGAACTACCAGGCCAAGTCAGTGATCCTGACCACCGGGGCCGAGCCGCGCCGCTTAGGCGTTCCCGGCGAGGAGAAGTTCTGGGGCAAGGGCGTCAGCACCTGCGCGACCTGCGACGGCTTTTTCTACCGGGGCAAAAAAGTCGTGGTGGTGGGTGGTGGCGACGCCGCCGTGGAAGAGGGCCTGTTCCTGACCAAGTTTGCTGATGAAGTCACCCTGATTCACCGCCGTGAAGAGCTGCGGGCCAACAAGTCGGCGCAGGCCCGTGTGTTCGCCAACGAGAAGATGAAATTCATCTGGAACACCACCGTGGAAGAGATCTTGGGGAATGAGCAGGTAAGCGGCGTGCGGCTGAAGGACGTGAACACCGGCGAGGAGCGCGTGATGGAGACTGATGGCGTGTTCATCTTTATCGGCCACATTCCCAACACTGGATTCGTCAAGGACACCGTAAAGTTGCGCGATGACGGCTACGTGGATGTCCGCGAAGACATCTACACCAGCGTGCCGATGCTGTTTGCGGCGGGCGACGTCAGCGACTGGGTGTACCGCCAGCTGGCCACCAGCGTCGGCACTGGCACCCGCGCCGCCATGAGCGCCGAACGTGCCCTGGCAGAGCTGGAAGCGGCGTTTACTGGCGAAGGCTCACAGGCCGCGCAGGCCCACGCCGCCGTCGCCAACGACTGAGAAAGTAAAAAGAAAGAGGCCAGCCTGGGAGTACCCAGCACTGGCCTCTTTTTGGTTGATGGACGCCAGTGGACCGCCTTAGCCTCCGCTGACCAGGATCGGTGTCTCTTCGTAAGGCTGCACCACCACGAATCCGCTGCCTTCAAACACCATCTGGAAGGTTTCGCCCCCACCCCGGCCCAGCAGGGTTCGCAGTGACAGATCCATTTTCAGCTCGGGACTCAGCCCTTCGCTCCAGGCCACGGTGGCGTTAGGGTCCGTGATTATCGGCTCACCGGGGCGGACCGGCAGTGTCAGCGGCTTACCGTGACTCAGGACCGCCACCAGCCCACGTCCGCTCAGGCGCACACTGAATAAACCTCCACTGGCCCAGCCCGCCATGCGGCGGTGCATGGTGATGTCATAGGTCACACTGTCCTCAAAGGCCAGCAGGTCATTGCCGTTGACGTTCAGGGTGTCGCCTTCTAACCGCAGAACAGTCACTTGCTTGCCCCGGTCTGCCAGGTAACAGATGCCGTTGCCCTCAATGGCGACCAGCGGCGTCATTTCACTGGAGACGGCCCGCTTGAAGGCCTTCAGCATGCCGCCGTCTAACAGGCCCTCGCGCTGAAAGGTCAGTTGGCCCTTGTAGGCCACCATCGCGCCCAGCTTGCTCCAGATCCGGCCACTGACGTTGGCCTCCAGCATCTTGGGCGACTCCAGCTCAAAGACGTCGCCGGGGTTGTCGCGCTCTGCTGTCTGCTGCAGGAAATCATGCAAGCTGGTGCTGGCCTGAGCATCGGCGGCCGTGGACTGCTTTCCGGCAGGATGACCCTGCGGGCGGCCATATTCTTTTTCGGTCATGCTCCCGGTACGCGGCGCGGGGAATCAGGGTTCCCAGGGCCAATCCCAGGTCTAAGTTCCCCTCTATTCTAAGAGGCCTATGGTTCGCGCCCGGCTCACCGCTTCGGTCCGGTCACAGGCATCCAGCTTGCCGTACATCCGTGCCAGGTGGTCTTTGACCGTGTCGGGACTGAGGCCCAGCTCGCGGGCAATCTCCTTGTTACTCAGTCCTTGTGCCAGCAGCGGCAAGACCTGACTCTCGCGGGGGGTCAGACGCGGGACGTCTACCCTGGGCAACCGGTCCTGGGTCGGATCGGTGATGATGGCCTGTAACTGCGCGGCCAACGCGGGTGGGTCGGTTTCCTTGGACAGATAACCCCGCGCTCCCGCTTCCCGCGCCGCCTGAATAATGGCGGGCTCAGAGAACGTGGTAATCAGGATACTGATGACCTCCGGGCAATCACGACTCAGCCGCTCACAGACCTCAATCCCGGTCAGCCCCGGCATCTTGACGTCCAGCAGGGCCGCGGTGGGGCGCAAACTGCGGCACGCTTCCAGGGCCTCGTTGCCGTCCTGGGCTTCGGCGACCACCTCAAAGCCCTGGTGCATCAGCGCATATTTCAGGCCCATCCGGAACAGGGGATGATCGTCCGCGATCACCAGGGTCATCCGCCTGGTCTGGGGTGCAGGCATGAACCCAGCTTCCCCTACCCGCTGCCCGGGAAGGCGCTGCTCTGGGCGCAGGTTGGGGAGGGTTTTGGTCTGGGTCATGATGGGCTCCTTTCGGGGGCGGAAGCGGAGGGCGGACTGAGGCTTTCCATTTCAACTTCGGATAAGTGCAGTAAAAACACACTGCGGGCGCTGGGACGCTCCGGCGGCTGCGGCGGGTCGCGGAAGTAATACAGGCCGCCACCATGGGCCTCGGCAATGCGGCGGGCGATAAACAGCCCTAACCCAGCAGTTCCGGCGGTGTAATGCTGCCCAGCAATCAGCGCCGGCTGACTGTTGAACGGCTGAGCCAGTTCGTCCAGATCGCCCTCTAGTCCTGGGCCGTCGTCGCGGACTTCCAGGCCCTGCGGGACCACCGCCAGGACCACTTCCGAGTGGGCGTAACGCAGGGCATTGTCGGTGAGGTTGGTCACGGCTCGCTCCAGCACTGCGGCATCTACCACCGCTTGCCCTGCCCCCACCACCATCAGTCTCAGGTAACGTTCGGCTGCGGCCTGCTCCAGGCGCCCCGCTACCCGCACCAGCAACGAGCGCAGATCGGTGGCCTGGGGGTCCAGGCGGACATCGTCACGTTCAAAGCGGTGGGCATCCGCCATCTGACTGACCAGGGACAACAAGCGGCGGTTTTCGGTCAGGAGATGGTCGCTGATTTCGGCCTTTTCGTCTGCACTCAGATCGAAATGAGTCAGGGAGTGAACCAGATGGCCGGTCGCGATCAGTGGGGTCTTGAGATCATGCACCAGGGTTGCCATAAAAGCGTTGCGGCGGGCCTGTTCCGTTCCCAGACGGCCCAGCAGACCGGAAAAAGCACCGCGCAATGCCACGATTTCGGTGGGATCGTCCGGCCAGGGAGCGCCGAAGTCGGCCTGTTCCACCTCAGCGCGCAGGCGGATCAGGGGACGCAGCAGCAGACCACTCAGGAGCCAGGCAATCATCCCTGACAGCAGTGCCACCAATCCCATCCAGACGGCCAACGGCAAAATGGGCAGGCTGGGGCTCGCCACCACCGTAATCACCAGATTGGGCAAAAAGGCCATCAACGCAATGACAGCGGTGATCTGCGTCCGCAGGCTAGAAGGGAGTCGCCGGGCTGCTGGCAGCGTAGGTTGATCCGCTCCGATATGGCCTACCGCCGTTTTCACCGCTTTGCTCATCGCCCACCCCCTTCCGGTTTCAGCTCACCGCTTATGCTAGGCTCACGAATCTGACAGGCACATCACCCGCCCAGGCTTGATGAGGCAGGCAACCCTGGTCACCAGACGTATGGAATTGGTATGCAGCCTCCGGCAGTGGGGCCGATTCACGGCTACACTGGGCGGAATGACGATGTCTGAACTTGCTCAAATCACCGTGATCGGCGCAGGCCTGGCTGGAGCCGAAGCGGCCCTGAGCGCGGCCAGCCAGGGCGTACGGGTGCGCCTGTATGAAATGCGCCCTCACAAGATGACCCCAGCCCACCGCACTGGGCAGTTTGCCGAGCTGGTCTGCTCAACCAGTCTGGGCGGCGAGGGCGAGATGCAGTCTAAGGGAATGCTTCAAGCTGAAATGCGCTCAGTCGGGGCTGGCATCGTGGGCAGCGCCGACCACAGCCGTGTGCCCGCAGGGAACGCACTGGCCGTGGACCGTGAAGCCTTCAGCGCCGAAGTCACGCGGCGCGTGCGGGAATGCCCCCTGATTGAAGTGGTGGAAGAAGAACTGACCGCCGTGCCAGATGGTATCTGCGTGATTGCCTCCGGCCCGCTGACCTCCGATGCGCTGGCGCAGGACCTGATGCGCCTGACCGGCAGTGAACGCCTGAGCTTTTACGACGCCGCCGCACCAGTGATTGACGCTGCCAGCATTGACCTGGATACAGCCTGGCGGGCCGGGCGCTACGAACAGAGCGCAGATTACATCAACTGCCCTTTCACCAAGGAGGAATACCAGACCTTCATCGCTGCACTGGAGCAAGCCCGCAGCCATACGCCCCACGACTGGGAAAAGTTGGAGTTCTTCGAGGGCTGCATGCCGATTGAAGAAATTGCCCGCCGTGGTCCCGATACCCCGCGCTTTGGGCCGATGTCGCCTAAGGGACTAGACAACCCACGCACTGGGCGCTGGCCCTACGCGGTGGCCCAGCTGCGCCAGGAAGACGCCGAGGGCCGGATGTGGTCGCTGGTCGGTTTTCAGACCGGCCTGAAATGGGGCGACCAAAAGGAACTGGTACAGCTGATTCCCGGCCTCCAAAATGCTGAAATTGTCCGCTACGGCGTGATGCACCGCAATACTTATCTGAATGCCCCGGAGGTCTTGAATGCCACCATGCAGCTGAAAGCAGATCCGCAGAAGTTTGTGGCTGGCGTGCTGGCTGGGACGGAGGGCTACCTGGAATCGTCGGCGACCGGCTGGCTGGCCGGACTGAACGCAGCGCGGCTGGCGCAGGGCAAAGACCCGGTGGCACCACCACCCACCACCATGCTGGGTGGTCTGGTGCATTACCTCGCCAGTGCCAACCCCAAAGGTTTCCAGCCGATGAATGTGAATTGGGCTTTGGTTCCTGATCCGCCCTTGCCTGAAGGAAAACGCAAATGGGGCAAGCGGGAAAAACGCCCACTGATGTTCCGACAGGGCATGAGCGACTGGCAAGACTGGGCAGGCGAAATTGGCCTCACCATTTCACCCCATGTGCTGGCCCAACCTAGAGAAGCCGAAACCACAGCTCCAGCAAACTGATCGGAAAAAGCAGAGCCGCAGAACAAAATTGCTGCGGCTCAAACTTTTGGACTCACGGTCCGCATAGGTCAGCGAGGATCCTTAGTCTGAGGCAATGCCCCTGTCCTATAGGCCTACGGGCCAGGACCAAAAAAACCCGCCCCCACATCTGGAGGCGGGTCGTCACTACAACCAGCTCAATTATGGCCGTTCTGATCAGAACTTTGGCCCAAGTGGCTCAGCGACTGAAAAAGAACTTACCAGCGCTCGCTGCGGCCTGCCGGAGCAGGAGCCGCATTGGTCACGACAACGTTCTTGGCCTGGGGACCACGGTCGCCTTGACCGTCGCCTACTTCGAATTCGACTTCGTCGCCTTCGTTCAGCTTGCGAAAACCGTTGCTGCTGATCGCGCTGTAGTGCACGAACACGTCGGGGTTTCCGGGGTGCTCAATAAAGCCATAACCTTTTTCAACGCTGAACCACTTTACTCGTCCTTGAGGCATACATCTCCTTGCATCTGCCGCGCACAGCCGATACCCGTTCAATAAACAGAGCATCACTTGTCTTGGCTGCGGCTTCAGACCCGGACATTATGACATGCCCAGAGCCAGAGGGGGGCATATCTGCCGACCGCCGACCGTTAGCCGCCGTGATAGATGGTGGCTGCAAGGGGATTTTTTAGGCCTTTGAGCAAGTCTTCACTCCCCCGACCTTCTGCCTGCTTCGCTGAGCAACCGCATCTCCGCTCAAGTCAGGCATTTCTTATACTTCAGATATGAGCGACTTTTCCCAGCAGGCCACGAGCGGTTCCGCCCACACGAGTGATCCCCCGGTGCAGCCTGGGGCGGGCGGTGTGGTGCTGAATCGGCGCGGTGAAGTGCTGCTGGTGCGGTATCGCAGCGGCGGTTGGACCTTTCCCAAAGGCCACCTGGAAGCCGGCGAGACACCGCTGCAAACAGCCCTCCGTGAGGTTCACGAGGAAACGGGTGTTCAGGCAGCAGAAGTCGGCTGGCTCCCCGCGACCCGCTACACCAATGACCGGGGCCAGCGCCGCGAAATAGACTGGTTCGTTCTGGAAGCTCTGGCAGGCAAAGTGCAGCTGGAGGACACCTTTATTGATGGCGGCTTTTATCCCATAGAACAAGCGAGGCAATTGCTGTCCTATCCGGAAGATGTGCAGCTGCTCTGGCAGGCCGAATTCGCCTGGGCAGCCAGACAGGCCCGCAGCAATGTATACACCCTGGAAGACCGTCAGCCGGTCATTCACCCCAGCGCTTACATTGCACCGGGGGCCGCCGTGATCGGCACAGTGTCGCTGGCCGAGCAGAGTTCGGTCTGGTTTGGGGCGGTGCTGCGCGGCGACATTGAACCTGTGGTCGTGGGGGCACGGTCCAATGTGCAGGACGCGGCGGTACTTCATACCGAGCGGGGGCACCCGTGTGTGCTGGAAGAAGACGTGACGGTCGGACACGGCGCAGTGGTCCACGGAGCACACTGTGGAGCAGGATCGCTGATTGGCATGGGCGCCACCCTCTTGAGCGGGTCACGTCTGGGACGGGGTGCAGTGCTGGGGGCTGGGGCGCTGCTGCGCGGCGGAGATGAGGTCCCGGATGGCATGGTCGCGGTGGGCGTCCCGGCAAGGGTCATCGGCCCGGCACAGCCGTTTGAGAACGCTGAGCGCTATGTGCGCAACGCCGAGTGGTACGCCCGTGAACTGCTGCCACATACCCAGAGCTAGACCAGCAGTCGGAATCATTGGCCTCTGCCCTCGCCTCACCACCTGAGGTACGTTAAACTGGGCCTTTAAAGACCAGCTATACCTACGCCACGGAGACTGCGCTCATGCCTGAAGGAGATAACCCCACCCCAGCCCGCACGGTCAAGACACCGCGCCGCGCCGCCTCAGCCAAGGCAATGCCCAGCGTGGTAGAGCTGCCCCAGCTGTATCCACGGTTCCGGGAGGTTCAGCCTTTTCTGGCCCGCTTTTTGCCGGATGTGGCCCCCAGTCAGCTGGGCTTACACCAATCTTTTTGCGACCTATATGTCTTTCTGTCGCATCTCCAGGCCCAGGGTTGGAGCGGCTACCTGCATTCCAGCCGTAAAGAGCAAAATGTCTGGGTGCTACTTCTGCGCGGCCGCCCGGTGAGTGCTGCCGCGGACACCCTCCGCAGTGGCGCTGTTGTCCCCGCCGAAAGTATCGTGGCCGAAGAAGCCCTGGGCGAGCTGATCCTGAGTTACCAAGTGGGCGCGGAGCTGGCCGCCTATCCCCTGCCGGCTCAGTACGCAGAGCTGCTCAGTGGGCTAGGCAATCGGGCACAGAAATTCGACTTCAGCGCTGACTTTAATGGGCTGTATGCCCAACCCACTGGAGCGGTCCTCTATGCCCATGGGGAAGCCGTGGCCACCCTGGACGCCAGCTTGCCCTACGAGGGGGCGTTTCCAGTCGCCAACCCGCAACCCCTGGTGTTACCGCGCAACCTGGTGGGCTGGGCCCACGCCACCTATCAGCCCACCCTGCGTGGGCGGGATGTGCTGAGCCCCATCACGGCGGCACACGCCGAGTTCCGCGCCGAATTTGGGACTGATCTGGCCCCAGCGCTGATCCAAGCACTCATCCGTGGCGTATCACCTGCCGAATTTGCCCTCGAACACGACACCCCCCTCACCGAGATCGAACCCTGGCTGGGGCGCTTTAAGGAGCAGGGATACCTTGTCCGCTGAATACACTGCTCCTGAGGCCAACCGCCCGGTGCTGGTGGTCGGTGCCGCCGAAGCCTGGGTCACGGAACTGCGCCGGGTTATGCCGGAACAGGCCATGTTGCCAGTGCTGTCGGCTGAAGCGCTGCTGCGCCTGCCGGATGGGCTGCGGCCTTCAGCTGCAGTGATTGTCTCCGGAACGGTCTCCGACCGCTGGCCCGACGTATTGCCGGTGCTGCGCCGCCACGCTGGACTGGAATCCACCCGCTGGCTGGCGTTGACCCCACCGGAACGCTGGCCTGCACTGCTTGCAGCCGGAGCAGATGTGACGTTGCCGCTCGCTTCGCCACTTTCTATGCTGGCGCAGCAGATTCAAGCCCTCGTCCGGCTGTCCGAGGAGCAGGAGGGCCTACGCTTTCAGCTGCAGCAGGTCGAATCGGCACTTGAAGGCTGGGAGCGGGAAGAGCGGGTGCGCGACCAGCTGGTACACATGCTGGTCCACGACCTGAAAAACCCGATCACCGCAATTCTGGGCCTACTGGAAGTGGTGGCCGATGACCCGCGCCTGCCTGATGACGCCAAAGACCTGCTGGAAGTGGCCCGTGACGAAACCAGCCACCTGCTGCACCTGTCGCTGAACATGCTGGATGTGCGCAAGATTCAGGCGGGCAAGATGCATCTTAAGCGCGAGCAGATGACGGCGGCCCAGTTGGAGCAGACCGTCCAGCAGGCCATGGGTGACGTGGGTGCAGGGCTGAGTGACCGTCAGCTGACCGTCAACATCGTGCCGATGCCTCCGCTCAGCGCTGACCCCACCATGCTGCGCCGGGTGCTGGCCAATCTACTGAGCAATGCCCTCAAGCACACCACCCAGCGGGGCCTGATCGGGGTACAAACGGAGGTTATGGGGCAGGAGTTGCTGCTGCGGGTTTCCGACAACGGCGAGGGCATCCCCGCCGAAGACATCCCCAGATTATTCGCGGCCTTTGAGCAGTCACGCCTAACGCTGCATGGGCGTTTTGACACCGGCATGGGCCTGGCCTTTTGCAAACTGGCCGCCGAGGAGCACGGGGGCCGCATCTGGGTGGACTCGGTGCGGGGCGAGGGATCTACCTTTACCCTGGCGCTGCCACTGGGCCAACAGAGTCAGGCCGACGACGACGTGGAACTGCTGTTCTAGCTGTAATGAACATAGAGGATCAGAGGCAATCGCTCTGACCCTCTATGTCTTTTAGACCCTCAGGCCCACTTGATCAATCCCAGCTCAAAGTCGTTGCTGAGGCCTTCAATGTAGGGGTAAAGGCGCACGCCCACCTCGTACATGCCACTGCGGTCCAGCGACACGCGGGCAGCGTACTGCCCATCCTCACGCTGCACCATCGGAAAGCGCTCAATGCGGTGGCCACGCTTGAGAACCACCTCGGCACGCAACTCCGCTTGGGCAATCCGGGCCGGGTCCACCTGGGCCGTGACCTCAATATCCTCACCGGGTTCGGCAGTGGCGGGCAGATGATGGCTGGCCGTAATGCAGACCTGCGGCCACTGTTTCTCAGTCCAGGCTTTCCATTCGGCAATCTGACGGGCGCGTACGCCACCGCCTTCGGTCAGCAGGTCACGGCGCTGGCTGAGCGGGCGGTAATAGCACTGCACGTAATCAATGACCTGCCGCTGCATGGAGAACTGAGCACTGACTGACTCAATGGCATCACGCACCACCTTGGCCCAGCCTGCGGCGTCGCCCTTCTCGTTGTGGCCGTAGTAAAGCGGCACAATGGTCTGCTCTAGCGTCTGATACAGGCTGAAGGCGTCGGCGTCATCCTGCACCGACTGATCAGCGTACTCGCGCTCCTCGCCGATGGGCCAGCCGTTGGCATTACCGTCATCATGACCTTCGACCCACCAGCCGTCCAGCACGCTGAAATTCGGGCTGCCGTTAAATGACGCCTTCATGCCACTGGTCCCGGAAGCTTCCAGCGGGCGGCGCGGGTTGTTCATCCAGACGTCTACTCCCTGCACCAGACGGCGGGCCACATGCATGTCGTAGTTCTCCAGAATCACGATCTTGCCCCGGAACTCCGGCAGCTGTGAGACGCGGTAAATCTCCTGAATCATGGCCTTGCCGGGGTTGTCGGCGGGGTGGGCCTTGCCAGCAAAGACGAACTGTACCGGGCGCTCCGGATGATTGACGATCCGGCTCAGGCGGTCACGGTCACGCAGGAGCAGCGTAGCCCGCTTGTAGGTGGCAAAACGCCGCGCGAAGCCCACGGTCAGCACATCGGGGCTGAGCAATGTTTCGGTGTGGCTCAGCTCGGCGGCCCCGGCACCGTTGCGCAGCAGCATTTCCCGCTGATGCTCACGCACGAAGTCGATCATTTCACCCTTCATCTCGCGCTGGACTTCGGCCAGCTGGGCGTCGGTCAGTTTTTCGGCGTTGTTCCACAACTCCCGTTCGTGCACACGCTGGGTCCAGTCTTTGGGCATCACGGTGCCCAGCAGGTCGCGCATCCGCTGGCTGGTAAAGCTGAGGTTGTGCGCTCCATTGGTCACGTGCCCAATCGGCACTTCCTCGGCGTAGAGACCGGGATAAAGGCCCTGCCACATCTCGCGGCTGACCTGACCGTGCAACTTGGAAACACCGTTGGCCATGCGGCTCATCCTTAGAGCGAAGACCGTCATGTTGAAGGCCGGGCCGTGGTCCTCCAGCGACCCACTCCGGGCCAGCGAGTACAGCTGGTCCCGGCTGGTTCGCAGCCGCTCGGGCCAGCCGCCCAGGTAGCGGTCCATCAGCTCCCAGCTGAAAGCGTCATTGCCGGCTGGGACGGGTGTGTGGGTGGTAAACAGCGTGCAGCCCGCCGTCAGTTCAGTGGCGGCGCGGAAGTCCATGCCCTGCTCTACCCGCTCGCGGATGCGCTCCAGGTTCAGCAGGCCTGCATGACCCTCGTTCATATGCCAGACCTCGGCAGAAACTCCCGCGGCACGCAGCGCCCGCACTCCGCCGATGCCGAGCAGCATGTACTGCTTGAGACGCATTTCTTGATCGCCGCCGTACAGGCGTGAGGTAAGCAGGCGGTCATCCGGGTGGTTTTCGGCCAAATTGGTATCAAGCAGCAACATCCGAATGCGGCCAATCACCAGTTGCCAGATGCGGGCCATCACGTCCCGTCCACCGATATCCAGAGAAATCCTCAGTTCGTCATCCCCGTTTTGCCGAATGGGACGAATCGGCAGGGTGGTCACGTCCAGCTCGTCGTACTTCTCCTCTTGCCAGCCGTCGCGGTTAAACGTCTGGCGGAAATACCCCTGGTGAAACAGCAGGCCTACCGGGGTAAACGGCAGACCCAGGTCCGAAGCACTCTTGCAGTGGTCGCCCGCCAGTACGCCTAGGCTCCCGGAGTAGATCGGCAGTGACTCGTGCAGGCCATATTCCATGCTGAAATACGCAACTGACTTGAGGTCGGCGGCGTGCTGCGCAGCCCAAGTGTCTGTCCGGCGCATATAGGCATCGAACTCGGCCATAACTTCCTGATAACGCTGCACAAACTCCGGATCGGCGGCGGCGGCTTCCATGCGTTCGCTGCTGGCTTCCAGCAGAGTGCGGACCGGGTTGTGACCGTAAGTTTCCCAGGCTTCCGGGTCCAGCTCACGGTAGAGGCTACAGGCGCGGGGTTCCCAGCTCCAGTACAGGTTATAAGCCAGTTCCGACAGTCGCCCGATGGCTTCGGGGAGCCGGGGCAGGACCGTAATTTTGCCGAGAATATTCATGACCCCTAGCTTAGCGAACGGCTGTCATGAGAAAAGCACGGTTCGGTTGATCGTCAGTGCATTCAGTTGGGGCCGGGGCGCACGGCCACATCTTCCAGGGAAACGTCACGCGGCGCTGACAGCACATAGCGCACCACATCGGCCACCGTCTCCGGCTGGATAAAGCTGGCCGGATCGTAGGGCTGGCCCTCATGCTCGCGGATGCGGCGCTGCATTTCACTGGCGGTGCGACCCGGATAAAGGCTGCTGACCCGGACCCCACTGCCCGCCTCAGCTTCTTCCTGGCGCAGCGCATCGGCCAGGGCTTTGAGCGCGTGCTTGCTGGCCGCGTAGCTGCCCCAGCCCGCTCCTGCCCGCAGGCCCGCACCAGAATTGATAAACACCACTGTGCCCCGCCCCGCCCGCACCGCTGGAAGCAGCAAGCGGGTCAGCTCGGCGGGCGCGACTACGTTGACCGCCAGGGTCCGGGTCCAAACGGCGTGGCCTTGTTCATTGGCCCCGCCCAGTTCAGCCACTCCCGCGTTATGGATCAGATGGGTGGGGCGCAGGTCAGCGGTGGCTTCAGCGAAAGTTTCCGGCTGCGTCAGGTCCAGCGAAAGCAGGTGAATCCTCGTTACCAGAACGTCATTCTGTAATTCGCTTTGTAACTTTTGGAGGGTGGCAATGTCACGGCCCTGCAAGATCAGGTCATGCTCCGGGGCGAGGGCGGCAGCGATGGCGCGGCCAATGCCGCCGGTAGCGCCGGTGATAAGGGTCAGGGGGCGTGGGGTCATGAGGAGGAGTGTAATACGTGGACGCGATGAGGATGGGCTTCTTTTTCGCCTCTCCCCTGCTATCATGCGCCCTATGCCGCGTCCCGGCTGCCACGGACCTACACTGCTACTCGGCAGACAAAGTTCCCAGCAGGCTTGGGCGACCCAGCCGCACCCCGCTACGCTCTCTCACTGAACTGAGGGCGACGGCACGCGCGCTGGCCTTTCCAAGCTGTCCTCTGACTGGCGACCAGCCATTCAAGCTGTCATGGTCGGGGCCGCGCCGTCCGGCTGGCCTTTCCCGGCAGCACCAGAGTTCCCACCACCCCTCAGTGCCTCGCTGCCCAAGCGGGGCGATGACAGGAGAGTTGCCATGACCGCCACTTCCGACACCCTCCAGCGCGAGATTGAGCGCCGCCGCACCTTCGCCATCATTTCCCACCCCGACGCAGGCAAAACGACCATCACTGAAAAGCTGCTGCTGTACGGGGGTGCGATTCAGGAAGCCGGATCCGTCACGGCCAAGCAGGGCCGCTCGCACACCCAGTCCGACTGGATGAGCATCGAGCAGCAACGCGGGATTTCCATTTCCAGCTCGGCGCTGACCTTTGAATTTGAGGGGCGGCACATCAATCTGCTTGACACGCCGGGACACCAGGATTTCAGCGAGGACACCTACCGTACCCTCACCGCCGCCGACAGTGCGCTGATGGTGCTGGACGCGGCGCGTGGGGTGCAGGCGCAGACCGAAAAACTGTTTGCAGTGTGCCGCAACCGGGGCATTCCCATCCTGACCTTCGTGAACAAGATGGACCGCCCCGCGCTGGACCCGTTTGATCTGCTGAGCCAGGTGGAAGAGTCCCTGGGCATCGTGGCGGTACCGCTGACCTGGCCGATTGGCGATGGCCCGGACTTCCGGGGCGTGTACGACCTTCAGACGCGGCGGGTGCTGGCCTTTGAGCGCACCTCTGGCGGCAAACACCGCGCCCCGGTACAGACGGCGGGCCTGGACGACCCCAAGCTGGCCGAGCTGGTCGGCGCCGACCTGGCCGCCAAACTGGCTGAAGACGTGGAACTGATTGAAGGTGCGCTGCCTGACTTTGATGCGGAGGCCTTCTTGGCCGGAGAAATGACCCCGGTATTTTTCGGGTCGGCCATGAACAACTTCGGTGTGGAGCACTTCCTGAGCAACTTCGTGGAGCTGGCCCCCTGTCCTGGTGCGACCGAAACCAACCAGGGGCCGCGCCCGCCCACCGAGGCCTTTGCCGGGTTCATCTTCAAGTTGCAGGCCAACATGAGCCGCGCCCACCGTGACCGCACCGCCTACATGCGGGTGATGTCCGGCGAGTTTGACCGGGGCATGGACGTGATTCACACCCGCACCGGGCGCAAGCTGCGGCTGTCACAGGCACACACGCTGTTTGCCCAGGACCGCGAAAAGGTCGAAGAAGCGTATCCCGGCGACATCGTGGGCCTGGTCAACCCCGGCGTCTTTCAGATCGGGGACGTGATCAGCCTCGGCGGCAAACTGGAACTGCCCAGCTTCCCCCGCTTTACGCCCGAAACCTTTGCCAGTGTGCATCTCAAAGACGTGGGCAAGCGCAAGGCGTTCATGAAAGGCCTGACCCAGCTGGCCGAAGAAGGTGTGGTGCAGGTGTTCTATCCCACCGATGGGGCGCGTGAACCGTTCCTGGGCGCCGTGGGGCCGCTGCAATTCGAGGTGTTCCAGGCGCGGCTGGAAGAGGAATACAAGGTGGACGTGGAAATGTCGGTTACGAGCTATTCACTGGTGCGCTGGATCGCTGGGGACGAGGGCAGTGTGGCCCGCTTCGCCCGGACGATGGAAGACGACCAGGGGCGCCCGGTGATGCTGTTCCGCTCGCACTACGACCTGGACTACACGGCCGAACAACACCCGGAGATTGAATTTTTGCCACTGCCCAAAGACCTCACGAAAGTAGGCTGAAGTGACCCATCCAAGATTAAGTGCGGAGCTGTTTACCAAAGCGGCGATCCGCAGGGGCCAGCAACTACCCGACAAAACAGTACAGAACGTCAAATTGCAGCAAACCGCCCTGGGCTTCGTGGGCATCGCTTCTGTTGCCACCAAGGATCAAACCTATAGCCTGGCGCTGCAACTGGGGCCGGGCGGTGAATATCAGGGCCTGGGCTGTTCGTGCGAGCGGCGGCACTGCGCCCACATGGTCCGGGTGATGACCTCCTCGGCACTGACCCAGGCGCTGAACGAATTTGGAGTGGCCGCCGCGCAGGCCCCAGCCACCCCGGACCTGGACCAGCCCCCGCTACCGGACAGCAGCGAAACCGAACCTGTACATCTGCCGCTGGACGCCCAGGGACAGAACTGGCTGAACAAACTGCGCTCAGCGCTGCCAAGCACCGAAGTGAGCGACCGACCTCTACGCCTGCAACTGGCCCCTGTTCAGGCCAGCGAGGACGGTCCGGCCCTGAGCGTGACCCTCTACGCGGACACCTCGGGCAGCCGGGACCACCTGAATCTGTTTCACCTGTCGGACTACCTCCAGAGCTACACCGGCGTGGTCCGCAGCCGCCGCTCCCTGCCGGGGCCACTGCGGCCATACCAACCACTGCTTGAAACTCTGGCGGCCCACGCCATTCTGACCAGTGTGGGCGGGCAGGAAGCCTGGCGCCTACCCGCCGATGCCCGCAGTGAAAACTGGCTGCTGGACGCCTTGACTGAGCGGCTGCTGTTCTGGGGCGATCATCCTGCGCCCCTGACCCTGGGACCAGACCTGCAAGAACCACTGGAATGGCTGCTGGACGCCCGTGGCTATCAACGTCTGCGCCGCGCCGCCGCGCCTGAACTGGCGGCCCTCACCACGCTGACCCTGGCAGGCGAGTGGTACTTTCCGCCGACCGTCTTGGCAGCTTCGGCAGGGAGCAACGCTCAGAACGGCCAGGTGCTGAAGGTGGGCCGGGTCATCTCTGCGCTGGACGGCGAAACCGAAGCCCATCTGCTGGCCCTGCCTCCGGTCCCTCCGGCGCAGGCTGCCGCGCTGGCGGAACGGCTGCGGGCAGAACCCGGCACGCTCTGGCCCGCTGGGCTGCCGCTGCCCCAGGCCATCCCCACCCGGCGGCTGACTCAGCCTTATCAGCCGGTGCTGCGCTTGCTGGAACAGGGCATTCCGGTGCAGCAACCGGGACGGCGCACCACCCAGACCCAGCGCTTTGGGCTGGCGCGGTTGGATCACGAGTACGGAGGCCGCTTGCTCACCGGCCGCGGCCACGAATGGTACGCGGCCGGCGAACTGATCGTGGAGAGCCCCGATCCTGCCGCCGAGCAGGCTGCCACCCAGCAGATCACGCGACTGGGCCTCAAGCGGGTGACCAAGCTGCTGCCCCGCGGCGCGCAGACCAATCTGCCTGAAGCCCGGCGACTGTACGGCTTCAGCGATCCGGAACGCTGGCAAACCTTTTTGGAGCAGGACGTGCCCCGCTTGGAAGCAGCGGGCTTTCAGATTGAACTGGAACCGTCCTTCCCTCACCACTACGCGCAGATTCAGGACTGGTACGGCGAAACCGAAACGGACGGGGGCTGGTTCACCCTGGAGTTGGGCGTGGTGATTGACGGCGAGCGGTACAGCCTGCTGCCCGTCATCGCGGCCCTGGCCGAGCAAAAGCCGGAACTGTTCACGCCGGGCGCACTGGCCGAACTCACACCTACCGATACCTTCACCGTAAGGCTGGAAGATGGCCGCCGGGTGCAGCTGCCCGCCGAACGGGTGCGCGACATCCTGGGCGTCCTGGGCGAGCTGCACCTGGGCCTGGACGATACGGACACCCTGCGCTTGCCCTTGCTGGACGCGGCCCGACTGGCTCAACTGGCAGAGCGCGTTCCGGCCCACTGGGACGGCGCAGCTGAACTGCTGGAACTGGGCGAACGACTGGAAAGCTTTGCGGGTCTGTCAGAAATCCAACCGCCGCAGGGTCTTCAGGCTGAGCTACGCGGCTACCAGCGTGAGGGGGTGGCCTGGCTACAGTTCCTGCGCGAATACGGCCTGGGGGGCATCCTGGCCGATGACATGGGCCTGGGCAAGACGTTGCAGACCTTGACCCACCTCTTGACCGAAAAAGAAGCGGGCCGCGCCGACCTGCCCAGCCTGGTGGTTGCCCCCACCAGCGTGTTGGGCGGCTGGCGCGCCGAGGCCGAGCGCTTCGCACCGGATCTGCGTGTGCTGGTGCTGCACGGACCAGGACGCGAGCAACACTTCGGATCGCTGGGCGACTACGACCTGATTCTGACCAGTTATTCGCTGCTGCCGCGTGACCTGGAAGTGCTGAAGAGGCAGCCGCTGCATTACGTGGTGCTGGACGAAGCACAGAACATCAAGAATCACCGCAGTCAGGCCGCGCAGGCCGCCGGGCAACTGCGCACCCGTCACCGCCTGGCCCTGACCGGCACGCCGCTGGAAAACCACCTGGGCGAGCTATGGTCGCTGTTTAACTTCGTCTCGCCGGGGCTCCTCGGCACGGCGGGACAGTTCCGTGAACAGTTCCGCGGACCCATCGAAAAGCGCGGCGACCCAGCGCGCCAGCAGGCGCTGAATGCTCGCGTGCGCCCCTTCATCCTGCGGCGTGAGAAACAGGTCGTCGCCAAGGAACTGCCTCCCAAGACTGAAATTCCGGTGTTCCTGACGCTGACCCCCGCACAGCGTGACCTGTACGAAACCGTCCGCGAAGGCGTCCTGGGCCGCGTGCAAGCCGAGCTGGAACGCCGGGGCCTGGGCGGAGCGACGGTCACCATTCTGGACGCACTACTCAAATTGCGGCAGGTCGCCACTGACCCCCGCCTGCTGCGCCTTAAGGCCGCTGAGGGCGTCACGGCGAGCGCCAAGCGCGACTGGCTCCAAGAACAGTTGCCGCAACTGGTGGAAGAAGGCCGCCGCATCCTGATCTTCTCGCAGTTCGCATCGCTGCTGACGCTGCTAGAAGAGGATCTGGGGGCTCTGGGCCTGGGCTACGCCAAGCTGACTGGAAGCACCCGCAACCGCCCCGAAGTGATTGAGCAGTTCCAGAGTGGCGCGGTACCCATCTTCCTGATCAGCCTCAAGGCTGGTGGCGTGGGCCTGAACCTGACCGCTGCCGACACGGTGATTCACCTGGACCCCTGGTGGAACCCTGCCGCCGAGGCCCAGGCCACCGACCGCGCCTACCGCATCGGGCAGGACAAGCCGGTGTTCGTGTACAAGCTGATTGCCGAAAGCAGCGTGGAGGAGCGCATTCTGGAAATGCAGGCCCGCAAAGCTGCACTGGCGCAGGGTGTGCTGGACGGCGGCCTGACCGACGCCGCGCAACTGACTGCGGCAGATCTGGATGGTCTGTTCGCACCACTTGACCCTGCAACCAGCCTGGACACAGCGGGCAGCCACGACCCTCTGGACACCGAGTTCTCCGGAGATCTGCCGCAGCCTGCCAAATCCAGCGAGCAGACCAGCAGTAAACCCAAGCGGGTCAGCCGCGCCCGCAAAGCAGCGGACCCCACGGACATAGACCCTGAGCCTGAGATGGACCTTCAGGAGGAAGCTCCAGTCTCCACTTCCCAGCGCCGTCCCCGATCAGGGAAGGGCACCAACCCAAGCGGGGCGAAAGCCAAATCCACTGCGCCACGTCAGCGCCGCACCTCAGGTAAGCCAGCCAAGGCTGAATAACCTTCCCCCTTCCCTTCTGAAATTGGAGGGGGATTTTGAGGAATAGAAGCAACCCGCCCAGCATCTTTCATTGGACGGGTTGCTCTGGGTTATCGCCAGATGTCCCCGTCTTTTGGCTTCAGAGGCGGCAACAACGGCCACGCCGCCTCTGACTCTCAACTCAGCTCAAACAAACTGCCCATCACGCTGCCACACTTCGCCGTCCAGGCTGATGGTGCCGCCCCCCGCGCCGGGGCGCAGATCGGTGATCAGGTCCCAGTGAATCCCACTTTCGTTGGTACCGCCCGTTTCGGGGTACGAGCGGCCCAGGGCCAGGTGGACGGTGCCGCCCATCTTCTCGTCAAAGAGGATGTTGCCGGTTGGCGACTGAATCCCAAAGTTGGAACCGATGCCCAGTTCACCCAGGCGGCGGGCACCCTCGTCAGTATCAAGCGCGGCCAGCAGCACATCCTCGCCTTCGTCAGCGCGGGCGTCCACCACCCGCCCAGCGCGGAACTCCAGCCGGGCGCCGCGCACCCACTGGCCACCGTAAATGGTCGGTACGCTGAAGGTCACATACCCTTCAGCACTGTCCTCAAGGGGGCCAGTAAATACTTCACCGCTGGGCATGTTCCGCTTGCCGTCGCTGTTGGCCCAGGTGCGGCCTCTCACACTGAGCGTCAGGTCCGTGCCTGCATTCCGGATCCGGACCTGATCGGCACGCTCAAGCCGCTCAATCAATCCAGCCTGCATCTCACGAATCTCGCCCCAGGCGGCCACCGGATCAGGGCGGTCCAGGAACATCGCCCGCATGACGAAATCCTCAAATTCCGGCAGCGACATGTTCGCCTGCTGAGCGGCAAACTCGGTGGGATAGAGGGTCAGGCTCCACTTCTTCCCTGAGCGCACGGCGGCCAGGCGTGCGCCGCTGGCCACCAAACGTGCGCGGCGCTTGGGATCACCTTCCACTGGATTTTCGGGAGCCTTGACCCGCAGGGTGCCGTCCATATGGGTGATGTTGGCCAGGTCGCCGTCATGCACGCTGTCCAGCACATCATCGGCAGCCAGATCAGCGAACTCGTCCAGCTGGCCGGGGTATTCAAGGTTCAGCACCGGGCGCGCTCCCCGGCGCAGCACGGCGCGGTGCAGCTCCTGCATCAGCGGCAGGGCCAGGGTGGAACCGGCCAATTGTAGTCGCTCGCCGCTCTGGGCATACAGGCAGTAATCCACCAGCAGCTCGGCGTGCTTGACGGGATCATAGGCAATCAAGGATGACATGCCCCCTAGCCTAGACGATTTGGCCTGCGGACGCCTCAGTCCACGCCCGCGTCTAGCAGGTCGTGCAGGATGCGGGCGGTCATGCCCCACACGCGCACGCCCTGGGGCAAATACTCGTACATGGGGTATTCGCGGCCATTCGGCATGGTCTTCAGGGTGGGCGGGGCCGCCGACGCCCGCAGCTCATCCAGCGAACACAGCAGCACCCGGTCCACCTCGCCGCTCAGCCGGAACCGGTCTGGCAGGGCGAAGCGGGCCAGCACCGGGGTCACATGAAAGCCCAGCGGCGTGAAGACGTCGTCCAGCTCGCCCAGCACCGTAACCGCTTCCGGGGCCAGGCCCACTTCCTCCTGAGCTTCACGCAGGGCAGCCTGCACAGGCGTCTCCCCCGCCTCCAGCTTGCCGCCCGCAAAGGCGACCTGCCCCTGGTGGGTGGGCAGCTCCGCCGAACGGATGGTGAGCAGCACGCGTGGGACCGCTTCCAGTGAAAGGGCGGCCAGCACGGCCGCTTCACGGTAATCCGGCAGATGCAGCCGCTGGCGCTGCCGGGCCTGCACCCAGCCCGCCCAGGGGTCTGCAGCGGGGTCATACAGCAGCGACTCATCCAGCGGGTCCAGCGGCAACTCAGCCATGTTCCTCACCCCCTTGCGCCGCAGCGTCGTAGGCCGAGATGGTCCGGGCGGTGCGCTCCCGCAGGGCCAGTTCGGAATTTACACCCGCTGTCCGTGCCCAGGCGACCACCGCCGAGAGCACAGCGGCCACACCCTCAGCGTCGTCTCCGGCCTGCTGCAAGGCACCCAGGACAGCTTCCCGGCTGCCTTCACCAGTCCCAGTTCCCTTCTGGGCCTGGCGCTCGCGTTCCAGCGCTCCGAGCGCAGCAGGAATCTTCTGGGCCAGGGGTTGCTCCCGCCCGCCGCGTTCCTCACGCTTGACCCTTTCCCAAACGCCCAGCACCGCCTCAGCATCTTCAGCCTGGGCCGCTGCGAACACGTGCGGATGACGGCGCACCATCTTCTCCACGATGCTCCGCTCTATCTCGGCGTAACCAAAGGCCCCACGCTCCTCGGCAATCACGGCGTGAAAGGCCACTTGCAACAGCACATCGCCCAGTTCGGTGCACAGCTCGGCGTCGTCACCCACCGCGTCTACAGCTTCGGCGGCTTCTTCCAGCAGGTAGGGCCGCAGCGACTCATGGGTTTGCTCGCGGTCCCAGGGGCAACCGTCAGGGGCGCGCAGGCGGCGCATGGT
The DNA here is from genome assembly GCF_020889625.1 of Deinococcus radiophilus. GTDB lineage: Bacteria > Deinococcota > Deinococci > Deinococcales > Deinococcaceae > Deinococcus > Deinococcus radiophilus. Next base: position 741,579 of record NZ_CP086380.1, on the reverse strand, counting down.
GCTCAGCAGGTCTTGCATCCGGCCATGATGGCACGGCCAGGAGTGGACCAAAGGTGGACGTTGGCAGATGAGGTTGGTGGCTGGCCGTGCCCAGGGCAGACATTCACCGAACCGCAAATGAGCCGGGGCCTCGTTTCTTCTCCTTTTTACGGGTTTACGGGCGGGCGGTCACACCAAACGGCTGGGAGAGGCACACCTCTCCGGTCACAGACCCCTTCGCTCCATCCACTTGACCTGACGGCAATGCTCATGCGCGGGCCAGGCACTTCAGACCCTTTTCATACCCCGTCAGTTTGCGCGTGCGACACTTTTTTCTATGAAGACTCAGACTCCTCTGGCCCTGTCCGCCGCCGTGGCGACCCTGGCCCTTTTGCCTGCCGCGAATGCCCAGAACAACTGGGGCAGCGTGAATCCTGCTACCGCCACCTATGTCATCGTGAATCCCCAGGTCAACGGCAACCGTAGCCTGGTCAGCGGCGGTGACTACCAGACCGTCCTGCGGGCCATGAGCACCGACTCGGCAGGTGCCATCAAGCGGCGTTACCCCGGCGCGACCATCGCCACCGACGCAAACACTCCCGGCGCCATCAAGGTGACTCCGGTGCTGAACGCCCCCGGCGCCCTGCTGCCCTGGGCCAAGTTCTCGGCGGCGCTGAGCCTGAAGCTACCCAGCGGCCAGGTGATTAATGTACGGCAGAACTTCGGCGTGCTGGAGGTCTATCAGCACCGTTACAACGCTGCGAACTACATCTTTGACCAGCTGGCAGGGCAACTTCCTTAAACGCCAGAACACGGATGGGCCTTCCTACGGGAGGCGCCTTTTTTGTCGGTCTGTAGGGCAAATAAAGGGTTGTTCGTCCATTTCCCACCCCTGGAGCAGCGTAGGCACGTTAGCGTCTACGCATGACGGACCAGAAGAAAATCGGTGAAGGCAAAAGCGCATTCGTGACTGGCGGCAGCAAGGGCATCGGCTACGCCGTGGCCCAGGCACTGGCGGGGGCCGGTTACAACGTGACCATCACCAGCCGCAACGAAGATGAAGTGACCGGCGCCGCCGCGCAGATAGGGCACGGTATCCGTGGCGTGATGTGTGATGTACGGGACGCCAAAGCACTCCAGGAGGAAATTGACGTTCACACCGGCATTTTCGGCGGGCTGGATGTCCTGTTTGTCAATGCGGGCGTGGGCCGCTTTTCCAACGTCAAGGACATGAGCATAGAAGACTGGGACACGGTCTTGGAAACCAACCTGAGTGGAGCGTTCTACACTGTGAAGGCAGCCCTGCCCGCGCTGACCGAGAGTGCCAAAAATGGCGGCGGGTACATCTTTTTGCTGTCCAGCCTGGCAGGCAAAAACCCCTTCGCGGGCGGCGCAGCCTACAACGCGTCCAAATTCGGCATGAACGGCCTGAGCGAAGTGCTGATGCTGGACCTGCGCGGGGACGACATCAAGGTGACGCAGTTTATGCCCGGCAGTGTGGCGACTTACTTCAACGGTCATACCCCCAGCGACGCCGACGCCTGGAAAATTCAGCCGGAAGACATTGCCCAGCTGACCATTGACCTGCTGGAAATGCCGCGCCGTACCCTGCCCAGCCGGGTAGAAGTGCGCCCCAGCCGCCCAGACAAGAAATAAGGCACCAATCAAGCAAGAAGGTTGCAAGACAAGCTTCAGCCTCCTTGTGTCTTAAACCCGGTTCAGCATTCCGGTTTGGCCCTCCGGTCAGCCGCTAAACTGGACCATATGACTCAAGATTCCCAGGCTTTTACCTCTGAACGCCCGCTGCGGGTGGCCGTGATCGGCTCCGGCCCCAGCGGGATTTACTCTGCCGAAGCGCTGATCAAGCAAAGTGACGTGCCTGTGCAGGTGGATATTTTTGACCGCCTACCCACCCCATATGGGCTGGTGCGCTACGGCGTGGCCCCGGATCACCTGACCATCAAGAGCGTCACCAAGGCGTTCGAGAAGACCATGAGCGACGAACGCGTGCGCTTTATGGGCAACGTGCAGTTCGGGCGTGACCTGACCCGTGATCAATTGCTGGCCCACTACGACGCTGTGATCTACGCCGTGGGGGCCAGTGCCGACCGCCGCCTGGGCATTCCCGGCGAAGACCTGCAAGGATCGCTCAGCGCCACCGAGTTCGTGGCCTGGTACAACGGCCACCCCGACGCGGCCACCCGCGACATGGACCTCAGCGCTCAGGGCGTGGCCGTGATCGGCCTGGGCAACGTGGCCCTGGACGTGAGCCGCATCCTGGCCAAGACAGCGGACGAACTGCACAGCTCCGACATTGCCCAGCACGCGCTGGAGCGGCTGCGGGACAGCCAGGTCAAGGACATCTACATCCTGGGACGGCGTGGCCCTGCCCAGGCCAAGTTCACCACCAAGGAACTGCGCGAGTTCGGTGAGCTGGACGCCGCCAGCCCAGTGGTCCGTGCCGACGAACTGGCCGTGGCCCCTGAGGAAGAAGTCGCCGCCGACAACGTGACCAAGAAGAATCTGGAAGTGCTGCGCTCCTTCCTGGAACTGCCGGAGCGCGAGACACCGCGCCGGGTGCATTTCCGCTTTCTGGTCTCCCCCACCGAGATCCTGGATGACGGCGCAGGCAACGTCAACGCCATCCGGGTGGAGAAAAATCAGCTGGACGAAGCGGGCCGCCCGGTGGGCACAGGCCAGTTTGAAGAACTGCCAGTAGGCATGGTATTGCGCTCGGTGGGCTATCTGGGCACACCGTTAGAAGGTGTGCCGTTCGATGAGCGCTCCGGAACCATCGCCAACGTGGAGGGCCGGGTCACTGGCTGCCCCAGCGAATACACCGCCGGCTGGATCAAGCGCGGTCCCAGTGGCGTGATCGGCACCAACCGCAAGTGCGCCGCCGACACGGTGGGCCTCTTGCTGGAAGATGTCCGCAGCGGCACGCTGAAGCCGAGTGCCGAGCAGAACCTGAGCGCACTGGAGGCCGTATTGGCTGACCGCCCGGTGTACACCTTCGGGGACTGGCAGGAACTGGACCGCCACGAGCAGGGCCGGGGCAGCGAGTCAGGCCGCCCACGCCATAAGGTGGTCCACCTGGAAGAAATGCTGGGCTGGCGCGCCGAGCGCTGACGCCTCGGACGAGATAGCGCGGCGGAAATCACACTCGATTCCCGCCGCGCTATCTCGTGTTCTGACCGGGCTGCCCCTCAGCCGGAATGCAGTTCACGATGGCGCACCTGATGGGTCCGGGGACGCAAACCTTGTGTATCAATCACTCGGCCCACATCCTGACAGCGGCAAGAGCGTGAGCGGCACAGCAGCGCTCCCGGCTGGCGCTCCAGCAAGGCCACCGTGCGGTCTATCAGCGGGCGCATTGGGTAGAGTTGCAGCAAGCTCTGGCCCACCTGGACCTGCCGACCCAGACCCTGCACCGATGGGGCCAAATTCCCGAAGTCTGCCGAGCAATTGGGAAAGGCCATGCCCTTGACCTCACCGTCTACCTCCGCCCAGCGGGTTAGGTACGGCACGCCAGCCAGGTACTCGCCGTAATGCACCGCCGTGTTGCTGTCCCATTCGGTCCCGATCATCAGCGAGTACCCGTCCAGTTCGTACAGTGCCCCGACCGGCTGATAGGGCTGGTCCAGCGACTGACTCTGAGTGACGTATTCGGCCTCCTGGCCCAGCGCCACGAAGCTGAGGGTCGGGTGAAAGGAGCGCCGCGCCTCAGCACGCTCCACCATCTCCTGCGGTAACCTTCCGAGTTCGCGGCTCACACGCCGGTCCCGGTGGTAGCGGGCGTGAACCGGATCGGTAGGACGGTACAGCATGGTGGAATAGGTAAAAGCCGGGGCCGCCAGCGTCGCCGTGCAGCGCTGCAGGGTGTCTACCAGGGTGCGTGACCCGCCCTCCAGGCGCCCGAAGGAGCGCAGCGAGGCGTGGGCCAGCACATGCTGGGTACCGTCCAGCCCCAGTTCGGCCAGGCCAGCTTGCAGATCAGGGGCACCCACTGCGGATTTGTTACGCATGCTAAACACAGATGCCTATGTTATAGCGCAGCGGGCCGAAAACTGCGGGAACGCTCTGCGCTATTGCCAGCCGTAGGGCAAAAAACTCTCGCCGGACACTGGACCGGGCGGGAGTTCGGATAGAGTGCCGAGCTTACTTCACGAACAGCATCTGACGGTAAGTAGGCAGCTTCCAGTGCTCGTCGCTGACCAGTTTCTCCAGTTCATCGGCAGCGCGGCGAACTTTCAGCATGGCAGGCAACACATTGTCACGCAGGTGGAAGGCCTTTTCATGGGCCGATTCGCCGCCCAACTCGGCATTCTGAGTGCGCAGTTCTTGCAACGCCTGATACAGTGCGTCGTTCAGTGTTTCCAGTTCGCTGATCAGACCCTTGACCGCCAGACTTTGGCCCGACGCGTACAGATCACGCAGATAAGCCAGTGTGTTGGGCAGGAGCACCGACTGAGCGATGGTTTCGGTCAGTTCACCTTCGATGTTCACTGTCTTGAAGTAGATATCGAACATGATTTCCTGGCGGGCTTCCAGTTCACGGGCATCCAGCACCTGATGACGCTCGAAGAGGGCCACGTTCTTCTCGCTGGTCAGCTGCGGATAGGCGTCCAGGCTGGTCCGCAGATTCAGCAGGCCGCGCTCCTGCTCGGCTTCGCGGTGCCAGGCCTCGTCGTAGCCATCACCGTTGAACAGGATGCGCTTGTGCTGCGTGTAGGTTTCCCGCACGATCTCGCCCACAGCCTTGTCCAGATCGGTTCCAGCATCCAGACGGGCTTGAAGCTGTCCAGTCAGCTCAGTCACTGCGTCGGCCACGATGACGTTCAGCATGGTCACGGGCAGCGAGATGCTCTGCGAGGAACCCGGTGCGCGGAACTCGAACTTGTTGCCGGTAAAGGCAAACGGGCTGGTGCGGTTGCGGTCCCCAGCGTGGCGGGGAATATGCGGCAGTACGGGGCTGCCCATGCCCAGCAGACCTTTTCGCTCACCGCGTCCGCCCACACCGCTCTCCAGGCGCTCAAAAATCTCGGTCAGCTCACTGCCGAAGAACATGGAGATGATCGCAGGGGGCGCTTCCTGGGCACCCAGGCGGTGATCGTTGCTGGCACTGGCCACGCTGATCCGCAGCAGGTCCTGGTGATCGTCCACCGCCTTGATGACCGCCGAGCAGAAGAACAGGAATTGCAGGTTCTCGTGCGGGGTGTCGCCCGGCTCCAGCAGGTTTTCACCTGCGTCGGTGGACATGCTCCAGTTGCAGTGCTTACCGCTGCCGTTCATACCCGCGAAGGGCTTTTCGTGCAGCAGCGCCACCAGGCCGTGACGGCGGGCGGTGCTCTGCATCACCTGCATGGTGAGCTGCTGGTGATCGGCGGCCACGTTGGATTCCTCGAAGATCGGGGCCAACTCGAACTGACCGGGGGCCACTTCCTTGTGGCGGGTCTTGATCGGAATACCCAGGGCGTACAGCTGACTTTCAGCGTCGCTCATGAAGGTCAGGGCCCGGTCAGGGATATTGCCGAAGTAATGGTCTTCCAGTTCCTGCCCACGCGGCGGCTTGGCCCCGAACAGGGTCCGGCCCGCCATCATCAGGTCCGGGCGCTGGTAGTAGAATTCCTCGGCAATCAGGAAGTATTCCTGCTCGGCGCCCAGGGTGCTAATCACGCGGGTGCCTTCGGAAGCTCCAAACAGCCGCAGTGCCGGAACGACAGCGCGGTTCAGGGCTTCAGTGGAGCGCAGCAGCGGAGTTTTCTGGTCCAGCGCTTCGCCGTTCCACGACGCGAAAATGGCTGGAATACACAGGGTGGCTCCGCCCGAGTGCCGCAGGATGAAAGCAGGGCTGGTGGGGTCCCAAACGGTGTAGCCCCGCGCCTCAAAGGTGGCCCGTAGGCCGCCCGACGGAAACGAAGACGCGTCCGGCTCGGCCTGGAGCAGTTCGCTACCGCCAAAGGCCGACATGACCTTACCGTCACCCATCGGGGAGAGAAACGAGTCGTGCTTCTCGGCGGTGCTGCCGGTCAGTGGCTGAAACCAGTGGGTGTAGTGCGAAGCACCGCGCTCCATGGCCCAGTTTTTCATGGCCAACGCCACCGTATCGGCAATGCCGGCGTCGACTGGGGTGCCGCGTTCGATGGTGGATTGTAGGCTCCTGAAGACCGGCTTACTCAGGCGGCTGCGCAGATCGTCCAGGGTCAGCACGTCACTGGCATAGACATCGTCAATCAGTTCACGGGGCGAGGGCTGCTCGACCAGGTTGGTCTGACGGGCAGCGGAAATTACTCTGAAATCACTTTCCATATATTCCTCCGGCAACTGCTCCGGGAACTGGAAGCGCGGCCCTACAGCCTCTACGCAACTCTTCCGGACAGGCAAAATTCAAGGTGTCAGTATAGTTATCCATAATTTGTTCGGGAAGCAGGCCAGGCCACTGCAAACGTCGCGTGGGACTGATATGCTGAAAGACCCTCACAAAATATTGCTCTGATGATCAGAGCTGGAATGTTCCCTTCAGACGCTCAGCCCAAGCCTAGTTGGTGCAGCGCTGAGGTGACTTGCTGACGCAGATCAGCCAGCGTCCTGTCATTGACAATCACGGTGTCGGCGCGGGCACGCTTGTCAGCAGGAGGCCACTGCGCCGCCTCACGGGCCAGGGCTTGCTCACGGGTCAGGCCACTGCGCTCTGCCAGGCGCTTTAAGCGCAGCTCCAGTGGTGCGTCCACCACCCACACCGCGTCCATATCTCTGTCCAGGCCCTTTTCAAACAGCAGAGGGATGTCATGGACCACCCAACTCTCCCCCCGATCCTGCGCCGCTTGCCAGGCGGCTTCCGTGGCCGAGCGGATGCGTGGGTGCGTCAGGGCCTCAAGTTGCGCCAACTGCTCTGGGTGGCCGAACACACGGGCCGCCAGGGCAGCACGGTCCAGTGCCGGAAGCCGTCCCGGTCCGGTAGACACCACCTCCGGCCACAGCCGGGCCAACTCGGTCAGCACCTCAGGTGACGCCGTGACCTCACGGCCCAAGGCGTCGGCATCGGTGACAGTCAGCCCCGCTTCACGCAGCAGCGCGGCCACCGTGCTTTTGCCCGCACCGATACTGCCGGTCAGCCCCAGACGGCGGGTCCGCTGGGCTGCACCACCGCTCATTCCTGAGTGTCGGCGGAGTCTGTGTCCTGGGACTCGCCCGCGCCCGCAGTGTCGGTTTCGGTCGCCTTACTGCTCCCAGGCATATCAGGGGAGTAAGAAGGCAGATCGGCGGTGCGAATCCGGCGCATGATGACCTCCTCGGGCGGCGTGAATTCGGTAGCCAGGCGTCCGGTACGGCGATCAATACCGACCAGCTCGGTGGAGCTGGGGTCGGAAGGGTACCATTCCACTTCGCTGTAGCGCGCGCCCTGCTGGGGCATCACCTGTCCTTCGACATCGGTGGCTGCGTCGCGGTAACTCGGGTCAATATAGGCGAACTTGACTTCCGGCATCCATTCCTTGTCGGGATGCTCAGCGAAAAGGATACCTGGAGGCTGCTGATACTCAGCCTTGGTCTTGCCTGCGTGGGCCACTTCCATCATTCGCTTCCAGATCGGCGCGTTCACGACTCCGGAGTAGGAGTTGATCGGCATGTCGCCGCCCTCCTGCTTCCCGACCCAGACGGCTCCCGTATACAGCGGCGTGGTACCGACGAACCACAGATCCTTGGGGCCGTTACTGGTTCCGGTCTTGCCCGCCACCGACCACTCGCCAAACTTGGCCCCACTGGCCAGCCCGCCCTGCTCTGGCTTGAGGTCGTTCACGACGCCACGAATCATATCCAGACCCAGATAGGCCACCTGCGGCGACCAGACCCGCACTGGCTTGATGTTCTCGTTGCCCGCGTCGTACAGCACCTCACCACGTGCCGTCTCAATTCGGGTGATGTAACGCGGCTTGTAGTACACGCCCCCGTTCACGAAAGGCGCGTAGGCTGCGGCCATGTTAATTGGGGTGGTTTCAATGGCACCCAGCGCGGCCGCCAGCCCAGTGCCGTCATTGGGCGGAATGCCCAGTTCGCCCAGCTTGCCGAAGAATTTTTCCAGACCGATCCGGTCGGCCAGACGCACGGTGACCAGGTTCAGCGAGCGGTCCAGCGCTTCGCGGATGGTCATGTTGCGGAAGGTCGTCGCGCCCTCGAAGTTCTGCGGGCTGTACATGCCATCCTCGCAGGTATCACACGGGAAGCTGACCGGGCGGTCCTCTTCACGGTGGTCCTGACGCAGCCCCGTTTGCAGACCCACGGTGTACAGCAGCGGCTTGATGGTCGAACCGATCTGGCGCTGGCCCTGCGCGGCATTGTTCCAGTCGGGGATAGGTTCACCCTCGCGAATCTTCTGACCGATCATGCCCAGCACTTCGCCGGTATAGGGGTCCATGATGGTGGCCCCCAGGGTGGCGCCACTGGGAAGGCGCACCGCCTCACGGCTGGCCGTCTCCACTGCGTTCTGTACCTTCAGGTCCAGGGTGGTGTAGACCCGCAGTCCACCAGCGCCGTACACCTTGTCGCTGCCCAGCAACTGGGTCAGTTCCTGCTCCACTTGCTGGGTAAAGTGCGGCGCGCGGTTGGTGGTCACGTCGCGCAGCTCCTTGGCTTTGGGATCCACCAGCTCGGCACTGGCAATCTCGCCGGGAGCGCTGTACTGCACCTGCCAGCCTTTGGGCTGCACCTTTTCGGCCAGGGCGTTCTCACGCTGCTGGGCGGTGATCCAGCCATCCTCTTCCATACGTTTGAGCAGCACTTTCATCAGGCCGTAGGCCTGCTCGTAGTTCTGATAGCGCTGATAGGGGTTGGGAATCAGGACCGTCATGTAGGCACTTTCACCCAGCGTCAAATCCTTGGGGGCCTTACCGAAATAGGACTGCGCCGCCGAATACACGCCGTACAGCTCGACCGGGCCGCCGTCGCCCCAGTAGATGGCGTTCAGGTAATTTTGCAGCACCTCTTCTTTGGTAAAGGAGCGCTCCACCTGCACGCTGAGCATCCACTCCTTGGCCTTGCGGTCGGGCGTAGCCACCCCGCCAAATTCGTCCCACAGCAGGGTATTTTTAATCAGCTGGTTGGTCAGCGTAGAGCCGCCCTGCACGTCTTGACCTTCCATCACGCGCAGCACCTGCCGCCCGATACCGCGTGGGTCCAGACCGTAGTGCTGGAAAAATGTCCGGTCCTCGTTGGCAACCACCGCCGCGGTCATGAAAGGGCTGATCTCATTCAGGCGGACCAGCGTACGGCTGACTTTCTGCTCACCTACCCGCGGGACCAGCGTGCCCAGCGGTGTCCCGTCACGCGCAAACACGCGGGTTTCAGCGCCCAGGGTCAGGCTGTCCAGCTCACGGTAATCCGGCAGCTCACCGGCCCATTTCATGGCAAACGCCCCGGCCAGTCCGGCACCGGCCAGGACCACTGCCAGCAGCAGCGAAAAGAAAAATTTGAAGAATTTACCCAGCAGTATCAACGTCGTCTCTCCCTTATGACCAGGGCTTCTTGCCCGGTACGTCAGCGGCCTTGTGTGATCCGCCCGCTTGCTTCTCAGGCCTGGCAATAAAGCCCAGTCTAGCCCGGTCATGTTTCGCACTGGTTAGAACATTGCCCGAATGGAGCATGCAGCGATCAATCATGGCATATGCGGATGGAAAGACAGGGCCTTTTCCCTATCCTCCCACCCGCGCACGGTGTCCTTTCAGGTTCGGTCAGCCGCTGCGCCTGGTCCAGACCTCTTCGCGCAATTGGCGGCGCAGCACCTTACCGACCGCCGTCTTGGGTAGCTCAGCGCGCACCTCCACCGAGCGCGGAGCCTTGTAGGGACTCAGGTGCTCGCGGCAGTAGCCGATCAGCTCTTTCTCAGAAGCTTCCTGGCCTTCGCGGAACACCACCACCGCGTGAACCGATTCGCCGCGGTACTCGTCCGGCACACCTACGACGGCTGCTTCCAGCACGGCCGGATGCTGAAACAAGACCTCTTCCACCTCACGGGGGTAAATGTTGTAGCCGCTGGCAATGATCAAATCCTTCTTGCGGTCCACGATGTAGAAGTACCCGGCCTCATCCATGCGGGCCACGTCGCCAGTCAGCAGCCAGGTCTTGCCAGCATAGTCACGGAGCACTTTCGCAGTTTCCTCGCTGCGGTTCCAGTAGCCCTTCATGACCATCGGTCCGCTGACCCACAGCTCACCTGTTTCGCCCAAGGGGACTGGCTGGGCATCGTCATCCATAACCATCGCGTCCACACCGGGCAGCGGCAGGCCGATGGACCCTTCGCGCTGCTCGCTGCTGACCGGGTTCACATGGGTGATCGGGCTGGATTCGGTCAGGCCGTAGCCCTCCACCAGATTGGCCCCCCGCGTGATTTCCTTAAAGGTGCGGGCCGTTTCCAGCGGCAGTGGCGCACTGCCACTGATACAGGCCTTGATGGACGACAGATCATATTTGGAGATATCGGGATAATGGTTGATGGCATTATACAGCGTCGGCACGGCCGGAAACAGGCTGGGTTTGGTCCGCTGGATCTCCGATAGCACCATCTTCAGATCACGCGGGTTGGGGACCAGCACCGTGTGACCTGCGCCCAGAATATTCAGGTTCATGGAAGCGGTCATGCCATAAACATGGAAATAAGGAATGGCCCCCAGACCCACTTCCTCTCCCTTTTTCAGTTCACTGAACCAGGACCAGGCCTGTTCGGCATTGGCGATCAGGTTGCGGTGGGTCAACATGGCCCCTTTGGGCAGGCCCGTGGTGCCGCCGGTGTACTGCAGCAGGGCCACGTCGTCCGGACGCAGGGTCACCGGCTGCGGTGCGCCCTTCTGAGAGGCAATCACGCTGCGCAGCGGGAGGATGTGATCGCTCCAGGGTACCTTGACGTGCTGTTTTTCCAGACGCTGCTTGATGGGATACAGCAGATTCTTGGGAAAAGCCAGGGCATCTTCTACCCGCGCCACGAAGACCCGCTTGACTGGAACACCGCCTTGCACCTCCAGGTAACGTGGCAGCAACGAGTCCAGAATGATCAGGGTACTCGCTCCACTGTCTTGGAGCTGATGTGCCAATTCATCCGCCACATACAGCGGGCTGGTGTTGACCACCACGGCACCCGCCAGCAGTGCGCCGTAAAACGACACCACGAACTGCGGCAGGTTGGGCAGCATGATCGCTACGCGGTCGCCTGGCTGCACTCCGGATTTTTGCAAGGCCGCCGCCAATGCTTGCACCTGCTGCCACAACTGGGTGTAGTTCAAAGAGGCACCCAGAAAGGAAACAGCTGGTCTGGAGCCATAATCGCGGGCGTTCTCACGCAGCAGATCTGGCATGACCCGGTCGGAGGAATGAAATTCATGCGGAACTCCCGCCTCGTAATGGGTCAGCCAGGGTCGGGTCAAGTAGGTCTGAGCGTGGTCTTGAGTCATGATGGGTTGGCCTTTCTGGAAAGGAGCCGGGGCAGATGCAGTGGGATAGGTCCATGACCAGAGCAGTGAAGGGTCTGAGACGTTTGGCCCTGGACGAACAGATGCCTGATGGTACAGGCGAGCTTTTGAATAGATTTGGACTCAGTATAAACATAGGCTCAGCTTCAGCGCTCTTATAGGGTTTATTTCCCCCACCCATCATGGAACATGCTCTAGCCTGAGCAGATGACTCACGAACCGCAAGACGCACTGGCTGCACCTGCCCCCGTGGCAGCCTACCGCGCCCTGAATGAACTGGACTTTGAGGCTGTGGCTGCGCTGGATCTGGCCGCTCAGCTGGAACTGGACCCTGATTTTGCCGGGCTGCCCGAACGCGAACGCGAAGGCCGCCTGAGCAGCAGCCTGGGCGCACTGAAGTTCTACGCCCGCACGGACCATTCCTTTGTGGCTATGCGGGCGGGCGAGGTCTGCGGGCTGGTGCTGGCCCAGAGTGTCTGGCAGGGCGACAAGCCCATTGTGTTGGTCCGGACACTCCTCACAACGCCGGGCCTGGAACTGCCGCTGCGACACGACATTTATGCGGGCTTGCTCCGCGCCCTCTTCAAGAGTGCCTATGACACGGCGGTATACGAGATTCACTTTGTACCGCAGCCCGGCTGGCCGCTGGCCGGGGACCTGGGAGACGTGCGCCGGGTCGGGGACTACGCCGTGCGCCATCTGGGCAGCCGTGAGGAAACGGCGCTGCCCAGTCTGGACTGAGTGCTGCGCAATCTGACAGGAGCTTGCCAGATTCCCCACCTATACTTGAGGGCATGACGAACCCTACCCGAGTTCTGCTGGGCGTGCGTGGCATGGACCGCGAAGCTGGCCTGCGCGTGGCCAACCACCTGCTGGCCTTGCCTGGCGTCAGCAAAGCCATTCCCGACACCGGACAGATTGAAGTCCACTATGATCCCAGTGCCCAGACCGTGATGGACCTGGTGCGTCAGGTTCGCCGCCAGGGCTTCCTGGCAGGCATGCTCTAGAGCAGCGGTGAGCGCTCTGGGCTATGTCGGCACGCTGACCCTGCGGCTGGAAATGCCCTGGGTGCGGTCCCTCAAGGAAAAGCGGTCCCTGGTCAAGCCGGTGGTAGAAAAACTGAAGGTGCGCTTTCCCGTCACAGCAGCCCGGCTGGACGGCCTGGACGCCCACGACTGGGAAGTGATCGCGGTGGTCACGGTCAGCAATGATTACGCGTGGGTCGAAGAAACGCTGCGGCTGGCCGCCGACTTTGTGGCAGGCGGCGACTACCGCGTCACCGAGGAATGGACTGAGATTACCGCACTTGAAGGCTAAGCGGCTTCCATGCCAGCAGAGACATTCCAGTCTTCATAGGCACGGATCAGATCGGCGGACGCCACAACCAGTGTTGGTAGCAGGTCCCGTGGTGATGCATCATTTCTGACGACACTATGTCAGGTGGGCTCGCACAGCTCTAGCACTGACCCGTCACGGGGGAAACATCAGCAAAACGTCACAAGGCGGTGGGAGTGGAGGCACAGGTCTGAGCGCAGTTTTCAGCCTCATCATGCGAGAAGCCCTGCTTGTTCAGTGCTTGACTGATAGGCAGGGCAAGCGCAGACGCATCACTGGCCGAATCACTTCTATGATTTATCCGGACAGTCTTTATTGCCCTAGCTGCTGCTCCAGCTGATCAAAGGCGGGCGGGGCGGGGAGGGTCCGGAAAGCCGATTCTTGATCCTGACTGGGATTCACCGTCTGGTTGGCGGCGCAGTCATAGCTCAGCTCATTGGGGCGCTGCAGCGGCCAGACTACGGCGGCAGCGCGGCCGGCCACGTCACTTAGTGGGACCGTTCCGAACGAACGGGAATCCTCGGAACCACTGGGATGGCGGTTGTCACCCATCACGAAATAGTGGCCCTCAGGCACCGTGAGTTCCAGCTGATCGGGAACAATGCCCTGACCAGCCGACGTCGCCTGATTGGCAATGGCGCTGTCGCGGTCCCAGCAGCCCTGCTCCTGCCAGTAGTCGGTGGTAAAGCTGGAATCCAGCGGCTTGTCGTTGATCCAGACCTCGCCGCCCTGGATGCGGATGCGGTCCCCCTCTACGCCGATGATGCGCTTGATCAAGAAGGGACGGTAGGTCCACAGCCCCAGGAAGTCATCACGTAGGGTAGGAACCACTGCAGCTGCGGCCCGTGGCGGCTTGAATACCACAATGTCGCCCCGCTCAAACTCTCCAACGCCCATGCGGTGCAGCCAGGTTTCGTATTTGGGCACGATCACCCGTTCCTGGTGGCGCAGGTTGGGCATCATGCTGGCACCGTCTACGCGCACCATCGTCGCGATGAACTGCGTGATGAGCAGCGCGAACACAATCGGCTCGCCCCACTCCTTCCAGAAGCGGGCCAACGGGCTGCGGCGGCGCGGCACAGTGACAGTCTGCGCGGCGGGCGCTCCTGTCACGCGGCTGGGCTGAGGGCTTTGGCCGGCCTCCTGCGCCGCTTGGGGCTGACCGTGTGGATCCTGAAAATCAGACATGCTGGGCCTCTTTCACTGCGTTCACTGCCCCGCATCTTATACGAAGTGACAATGAGGCAAGATTTGACTCAGGGTGTGCGGCGCTGGCCTATGAGACAACGTACAGGCCTGCGGCCAAATGCTCTAACATCGCCGCTATGACTCAGAGTGCCCCTCCCCGCTTTCCTCCGCTGCTGATGTTGCTGACGGGGATGCTGACCATTCAGGGTGGAGCGGCCATCGCCAAGGGTCTCTTTCCGGCCGTGGGCGCGATGGGAACTGCCGGGCTGCGGGTGGTGCTGGCTGCCGCCTTGCTCACGCTGCTGTTCCGGCCTCCTTTTCACCGCATCGTCCCGGCGCACTGGCGCTTGATTGTTCCCTACGGTCTGGCGCTGGGCCTGATGAACCTCAGCTTCTATGCCTCGCTGGAGCGGCTGCCGCTGGGGGTAGCCGTAACCATCGAATTTACCGGGCCGCTGGCGCTGTCGCTGTACCTATCGCGCCGCCCAGCTGACTTCTTGTGGGTGCTGTTGGCCGCTGCCGGAATCGCGCTGATGGCTCCGCGTGGCGAGTTGCAGGGCCTGGACCCGGTGGGCATGGGCTTTGCGCTGCTGGCCGGATTTTTCTGGGCACTGTATATCCTGGCGGGCAGTCGGGTCAGCCGCGAGCTTTCGGGCACGATCAGCGTGACCGCCGGGATGTGGGTGGCCGCCGCCGTTACCGTGCCCTTTGCGGTGCTGGGGGCCGGAGCCTCGTTGCTGGCACCGAACATTCTGCTGGCGGGCCTGGGCGTGGCCCTGCTGAGCAGCGCCGTCCCCTACACCCTAGAAATGCAAGCGATGAAATTCATTCCGCCCAAGGTCTTCGGGGTGCTGAGCAGCCTGGAGCCGGCGCTGGCCGCCATCGCAGGCCTGCTGCTGTTGGGCGAACAACTGAGCCCTGTGCAGTGGACCGCGCTGGTCTTGGTGATGCTGGCGAGCGTGGGCATGACCCTGACCAATCAAGAGCGCGGAGAACCACAGGAAAGCGCCAACACCCTGCGCTGGAAACGCCGCCGCCGCTGGCGTCAGAGCCTACGTGAACAACTCGATGCACGCCACCATAAAGGTGACCCACCGACAGATCCAGAAGGCTAAATTCAAACACAGAGATCCCCTTTCCCTTGTTACTACCCCAGTACGTACAGGACTTAGGCAGGTCACGCTACCTTCTGGGTATGGCTTGGAATCCAGATCAGTATCACAAGTTTCGCGCCGCCCGTGAGCAGCCTGCCCTGGATCTCCAGGCGATGATCCCAGACCTGCCTTACCGCCGCGTGGCCGACCTGGGGTGTGGTACTGGAGAACAGACCTTGGCCCTGGCTCAACGTTTCCCAGGGGCTGCAGTGATGGGTATAGATGCCAGCGCCGAAATGCTGGCCCAGGCACAAGCACACACCGCAGCTCACCTCAGCTTTCGGCAGAGTGACCTGCGCGAGTTAGACGGCACCTATGACCTGCTGTATTCCAATGCGGCGTTGCAGTGGTTGCCTGATCACCCGGCGCTGCTGGCCGGATTGTGGGAACGCCTGAACCCTGGTGGCGTACTGGCAGTGCAGGTGCCTGCCAACCACGACCACGTCAGCCACCGCCTGATCACGGAAACGGCTGATGAATTCACGGCACGAGTTGGGCGGCTACACCCGTTTCGGGCCGGTGCATGGGGCCACACCTGTCCTGACGCCCGCAGCCTACGCCGAGATTCTAGACGGCCTGGGGGCAAGAGAGCTGGAAGTGATCAGCCGGGTCTACCCCACAGAGCTAAGCGGAGCTGAGGGCGTGCTGGAATGGGTCCGTGGAACGGCGCTGGTGCCTTACCTCTCACGCCTGAACGCTGAAGATGCCGCCCGATTCGAGGACACTTACCGCCAGCGGCTCCTTAGCGTCTTCGGTGACGAACGGGTCTTCTATGCCTTTACGCGCATTCTGTTTGTGGCACATAAATCCTCCAGTCTTTGAAGCCGCATCTTCTCAGACCAGCACAGGGGGCCTAGAGGCTGCCCCGGAAGATCGCGGAGATGGGCGTACCTGTGCGGGTTGTAGGCGAGCAGACGGGCACAGCTCCGCAGGAGAGCGAGGAGGCACAGACGGGTTTGGACCTCATACCCATGTTCCGGATGACCTCTACACTGAGGTCATAGCCCAACAACTCGACGACATCCAGGGTTGTCTACAGATGTTTATTGCACAGCAACCCAGCTTTTTCGTGGCCACGGCTGCAAGAGGAGGGCGGGTCAACATCTCTCCGAAGGGCTTGCTGCCCTCTTCCCCCCATGGCGAGTACCCGCAACATCTTCGTGTTGGATGTTGAGAAGGGACCAGAAGGCATTCTCCGCTACCCGCAAGAGAAAAACCGTAGCAGCATGGACGGCTTCCTGACGGGCCTGCCTGAGCGTGAGATGTGATCCCTGCCCCACACGGACGATGCGTTCTCATCAGCCGCGCTCCAGCGCCCGTTTCGTCTTGGCGGTGGGCGCGTGACTGGCTGGGTCATCCGGCCAGGGGTGCTTGGGGTAGCGCCCCCGCAGATCCTTACGCACCTCGAAGTAACCGTGTTGCCAGAAGGAGCGGAGGTCCTGCGTGACCTGGACCGGGCGGCGGGCGGGGGATAGCAGGTGCAGCAACACGGCGGTCCGGCCCGCATTCACCGTCGGCGTGTCATTGAGGCCGAACAGCTCCTGCACCTTGACTGCCAGCACCGGGGGGCTGCCGTCGGGGGCGTAGTCCAGCCGGATACGGTTGCCACTGGGCACGGTGAGGTGGGTGGGGGCCAGATCATCCAGTTGCGAGGCCAGCGGCCAGGGCAACTGCGCTTGCAGGGCCGGGAGCAAGTCCAATCGGGCCAGCGCCTCACGGCTGCGGATGCCAGCCAGAAAAGGGGCCAGCCAGATATCCGTGCTTCTTAGCAGGGCCGCGTCGCTCAGGTTGGGCCAACCCTCATCGGGCCGCCAGGTCCGCAGCGAGTTTACCCGGTCCCGCAGACTCTGGGCCGCCGGGGAAAAGGTCAGCAGGTGGAGCCCCTCGCGGGTCACGGCGCGGGCCACGGCGGCCGCAGCCGCGTGCGGGTCAGGTTCGCGTAGTGGGCGGGTATCCAGGACCAGCGCTCCCACGCGCCATTCCTCCTGCGCCAGCAGGCGTCCGGTGCGGCTGTCCCAATCGGTACGTGGCTGCCAGGTGGCCCGCGCCTCCAACTCCTGACGGGCCAGCGGCGCGGCCAGGAAGATGCGGCCTTCAGGACCACGCCGCCCTTCGGCTACGCCGTCCAGATGGGCCACCGCCAGCGCACTCTGGCCACTTAAGGGATCATCAGGGGACAGTTCGGCCCCCTGCCCACCCGCCAGCAGGTAACGTCCGCGCTCGCCGGGGCGCAGTAAAGCTACGCGCTCCGGGTAAGCCAGGGCCACCAGCCACCCCACATGCTCAGCGTCCGGCTGGGCATCATCCTGCGGAACATCCAACAAGCGCCGCCATTGCCGCGCCAGCCGTTCGGCACCCGCCCATTCCCCTAGCCGCCCAGACCCTCTGGCCTGACGCAGCGCAGCCACCCGCTCAGTGAGATCGGCCCCGTCCAGGCGTGGGCCGCGTTCTTCGAGCAGTGCGGCCACATCGGCGGCCAATCCGGTGCGGCCTTCGGCCAGCAGGTGCGCCAAACGGGGATGGGTAGGGAAACGCAGCAAGGCCTCTCCCGCCTCGGTGACACGGCCCCCACTGTCCAGAGCGTCCAGACCGCGCAACACTTCGCCGGCAGCGGACCATGCGGGAGAAGGCGGCGCGTCCAGCCACTCCATGCTGCCCGGATCAGTCACGCCCCAGGCCGCCAGTTCCAGCCGCAGTGGGCCCAGGTCAGCCCCAAGCATTTCAGGAGGGCGGTCAGCCGCCAGCAGCGCCTGGGTCCGCTCCGGCCACAGCCGGTACACCACGCCAGGCGCAGTGCGGCCTGCACGTCCAGCCCGCTGTTCTGCCTCAGCGCGGGTCACGCGTCCGGTTCGTAGGCCAGTCAGGCCCGTGCTGGGATCGTAAGCCTGAGAACGTCGCTGCCCGCTGTCCACCACCACCCGTACGCCTTCAATGGTAAGCGACGTTTCTGCGATAGAGGTTGCCAGGATAACCCTCCGCTGTCCCTGCGGATCAGGCGTCACAGCACGGGCCTGCTCGGTAGGCGGCAGCTCACCGTAGAGTGGCAACACTACAGCGTCCACTTCACTCAGCGC
This sequence comes from Deinococcus radiophilus, assembly GCF_020889625.1. GTDB lineage: Bacteria > Deinococcota > Deinococci > Deinococcales > Deinococcaceae > Deinococcus > Deinococcus radiophilus. The sequence goes on along the minus strand of NZ_CP086380.1, from coordinate 723,393 downwards.
CGCCTGAGCCTGACGGATTTCGGCCACGCCCGGTAAGAAGGCCAGGACATCACCGCTTTCCTCGGCCAGTGCTCGGCGCACTGCCCCGGCCACCGTGTCCCCGATGCGCCCGCCTGGCTCGGCCTGGGCATACCGCACCTCGACTGGATAGGTGCGGCCCTCGCTGCGGACCAGCGGCGCGCCCAAGCGGGCAGGCAGGTCGGCGTCCAACGTGGCCGACATGATCAGTACGCGCAGGTCATCGCGCAGCGCCCCCTGCACTTCACGCAGCAGGGCCAGGGCCAGATCAGCATTCAGGCTCCGCTCGTGAAATTCGTCCAGAATGACCAGGCCCACGTCACTGAGCTCCGGGTCACGCCCCAGGCGGCGGGTCAGAATGCCCTCGGTCATGACCTCCAGCTGGGTGGCTCCGGAAACCCGCGACTCGAAACGGACCCGGCTGCCCACCGTCTCGCCCACGTTCTGCCCCAACTGTGCTGCCAACCGCGCCGCTACCCCACGCACCGCCACCCGCCGGGGCTGAAGCAGCAGCACTTTGCGCCCCGCCAGCCAGGGTTCAGCCAGCAACTCCAGCGGTAGGGCCGTGGATTTGCCCGCGCCGGTCGGGGCCTGAAGCAGCACCAACGGATGAGCGGCCAGGGTGGTGCGGAGATCCGGCAGGGCGGTGAGGGCAGGGAGATCAGTCATAGGCAGGCAGGGCGCAGGGCCGGGCAGCACCATGCTAATGCACCGGCGTCAGTACACCACGCCTAGAGCAGTTCTTCAAATTACGCGAGCAAGAGAAAGGCACTCTTACTCGCTCCATTTTCCGTCCTGCTCATAGTATTTTACTCGCACGGCTCGGACAGAAACGCTTCGCTTATTCTGTCAAATGCTCTAGAAACCGCTCGGCGCAGGCCTGACAGGTCACGCCGTCCAGCATCCAGCCCTGCGGGCACCGCCGGCCGCAGCGCTCACAGACCGCAAAGTAACGTGCGTCGTTCAACAGCGCCGTCTGAGCAGTGGTCACCGCCTCCGCACTGGCGCCAGCCGGCAACGAGTCAGCCACTTGCCATGTCAGGGCAGGAGTATGGGGGCCAGTCCAGCGAATCAGGCCCACTTCCAGCCACAGGCGGCCGTCCAGCGCTCCGCCGACGGACACCACCCGGATAAATTCCGCCTGGATGTCAGCGTCGTTGGGTGCTGATAGGGGTGGCAGGTCGGACATCACCATTCGCTCAGATCCAGCACATCGCGGAGACCACGCAGCACCGCGTCCGGCTGTTCTGAGGTCAATGGATGCCCGCCCGGCAGATAGGCGGCCCGTAGGCCCACCTCCTGTGGACCCTGGATGTCATTGCGCGGCGAGTCACCCACGAACCAGGCATCCTCCGCCGTCACTTCCAGCTCGTCCAGCGCCAGGGTGTAGATGCGCGGGTCTGGCTTGCTGAGGCCCACTTCTTCACTGATCAGCACCACGCCGAAAGCTCCGCTCAGGCCACAGCGTTCCAGACATTCGCGCTGCACGGCCGACCAACCGTTCGTCACGAGGCCCAGCCGTACGTCCCGGCGGCGCAGCTCGGCCAGCACCTCGGCGGCGTGGGGCATAGGCTGAGCCTGGCGCAGCAGCAAACCGAAGTCAGCGAATAATTCTTCCGGTGAAACGGCCAACCCGAACTCCTGAACCAAGGCAGGAAACACTTCCCGCTTGGAGCGGTAGCCGAGGTCATCCAGCGTCATAAAGCGGGCCGCATACTGGGCAGGCCGAAGCGCTCCAGATGCCCAGGCAGCCAGCCGCGCAACGTGGCCGAGCGGTCGTGCAGGGTGCCGTCCAGATCAAACAGAACCGCTGGCACCTACCGCTCCAACCCGGCGAGGCGACCCTGTATCTCCTCTACGGCTGCCGTATCCTCAGCCGCCGCAAAGTGGGTGCGGGCATGGGTATAAGCGTCTTGGGCTGCTTCTGCGTTGTCATCGGCACGCGCAAAGTCACCCGCCAGCCGCCACAGGCAGCCCAGGGTCGTCGCGTCGTCTGCTGTGACCGCCTCAGCGAAAGCATCGGCCAGCGCTGCGTGGGCTTCACGTTCCTGGCCCAGAGCGTGGCGACTCAGGGCCAGCTCATAGCCATTCACAGCGCATTCCAGCGGACCCAGCCCCTGGCGTTCGATCAGCTTGCGCTCCTGCTCAAACAGGGCGAGGGCGGCCGCATGGTCTCCGGCTTCGCGCTCCACCATGCCCAACTGGTGCAGATAGCGGTGCTCGTCAGCCTCCCCTTTCGCCGCTTGGCACAACTGCTGATAGACGGCGCGGGCTGCACCGAAATTGCCTGCGAAGGTATAGGCGTAGCCCAGCGCATGACGTCCTTCCGGAGTGGTGTCGGCCCGCAGGAGGGCCTCGGCCTCGGCATAGTGTCCGGCTTCGATGGCCGCCCAGGCCTGTGCCAGTTGCTCACTTTGAGGACTCACAGCTCCGCTCCCTTGTCCTCGCTCTCAGGTGACTCGTGAAAGGCGGCGCCGTACCCATGCACATCCTCATGAATCAGGGTGGCGTTCAGGCTGACGGCAGCCACCTGACCAGCAGCGGCGGCGCTCATGACATACTGCGGCGCTCCGGTCATGTCCCCTGCCGCCCAGATCCCGCGCAGGCTGGTCATGCCGTGTTCGTTGACCTGGACGCGGCCTTTGTCATCCAGCTGTAGACCCAGACGGTGTGGCAGGTTGCTGCGCTGCCGCTGCTGCGGATTCAGAAACACGGCTTCCAAGTCCAGAGTGTCTCCATCCCGGAAATGCACACGGGCCAGGTCAGCTCGCCCAGCGTCCGACAGCCGCAGGATGGGCCGGGTGTCCAGGGCAATGTCCAGCCGCTGCAGGTCACGGCGCTGCTCAGCGGTCAGTTCATCAGGGCCGTTGGTCAGCAGGGTGAGGTGATCGGTCCAGGCCCGCATGCTCAGCGCCAGGTGGTGGCCCTCCTGGTGACTGCCCAAAACCGCCAGCTGCGCTTCACGGTTGGGCCAGCCGTCACAGTAAGGACAGTGATGGACCGACTCGCCCCAGCGTTCACGCAGACCATTGACCGCTGGCAGCAGGTCTTCTAGGCCCGTCGCCAGCAGCAACCGCCTGACCCGCACCTCACCCACCGCCAGCCGCACCACGAAGCCGTCCTCGGCCAACCGCACCTGGCGCGCTGCTCCCTGCTCCACCGTCACGTCATAAGGTTCCAGCTGCCGCAACCCTTCGGCCTTGAGGCTCAGCGGATCGGCACCATCCCGCGTAAAAACGCCATGTGCAGCCTGCGCAGCAGCATTGCGCGGTGGTCCACCGTCCAGCAGCAGCACCCGGCGGCGGGCCGTACCCAGCACCAGGGCGGCACTCAGGCCCGCTGGACCGGCACCGATCACGGCGGCGTCGTAGTCGTAGGGTGAGCGCTGGTGGTCTGCTTCGGTCTGGTCCGAGGGAAGTTGAAGCGTGTGAGAGGGCTGGGCCATAGAGGAACCTTAGCTCATGAATCCCCTCGGCTGCACCGCTTACAACCATCTTTGAGAAGCGAATGCGGGTCTTCTGCCAGCCAGCTTTAGCAAGACCTTTACCATTGACAACCGGATCACTACCGCCGCCAACTTCCACTGGAGCGGCAGTTTCCGCTCTATGCGCCGGGAAAATACCACCAGCATTCCTCAAATGCTGCTGCGAACCGTAGGGTGACAGAGCGCCGTCAGACAATTTTAACCATAGTGTTCTAAGATGGTTCACATGAACGCCAAGGCTGCCCTCACTCTGGTTGCTGGGATCCTGACCCTCAGCGCCTGCGGTAGCGTCAGCGGTGGAGCACCCACAGCCGGCGAACTGCTGCGTGCGCCGACCTCGCTGAACCTGGCGGGCCATACCCTCAGGGCCGAGGCCACGCCACTGCTGCGCGGCGATCAGCTGAATGCCCAGCTGGCCGTTCGGAGTTCGGGCAGTGTCCTCCCGCTGAACGTGCATTCGGTCTACCTGGTCACCCAAGGCGGCGTCTGGCAGTCTGGTGCCAACTGGAAGGCGGGCTGCGGTCAGAGTTGTCGCCTGGTACAGGGCACTGGACCTGCCCAGGGTCTGCGCAGTGGCGAAAATGTGCAGGTGGTTTTGCGCCTGCAAGACAGCGCCGGTCGTAACTTCTGGCTGCGCGACGAGCAAGCCCGCGTCCTAGGCAACTGAGCCGAATCCTTCTCGTCCGGGTAACGCTACCGGGGCTTTTTGGTTTTGAGGGTCTGGTCTGCTTATTGAGTCTTCGCAGCGCTGCCGACCATCAGGCCCATTTCATCTGTTGCTCCTACACTGGGCGCATGAAGCGCGTATCCCTCCTGTCTGCCCTCACCGCTGCACTGGCGACGCTGATTCCCTCTGCCGCCGCACAGACGCTCATTCCGATGGACTCGCGCCCCGCCACCAGCCGACTGCCTGCTGCCACCGCCGCGCTGGCCAGCGAGTCGCTGAAAGTGGTTCCGCGTGAACTGCTGGGCACGGCACAGCAAGGCGCCGATCCCCAGGCACTGCTGAACTGGCTGCGGACCGAAGGAGCTGGCAACGCCGATGAACCGCTGATCGTGGCGCTGGATGCCCTGGCCTACGGCGGCTTGGTGCAGTCGCGCAAAAGTACCGAGTCTGCTGCCCGTATTCGCAGCCGCTTGCTGCCACTGCTGGAATGGCAGCGCGAGACGGGCCGTCCGATCTACGCCTTCATCACCATTCCCCGCCACCCCGACGCAGTAGACCGTCAGCGCAACTATGACGTGGCCCGCCTGATGATTCGCTGGGCCGCTGCTGGCGTGTTTAAGGAGTTGCACGTGGCCTGGGACGACGCCTTACCCGGCAGCCCGGCTCCTGCCGAGGGAGCGCGACTGGCTGAGTTTGCGGCAGAAGTCGCCCCGGATAATGTTTTGGTCTACCCCGGCGCCGATGAGGTGCTGGCCCTGCTGAGTGCCCGCGCCCTCTCACCGCAAGCGAAGACCTTGCAGGCAGCCTACTCCGACCCGAAGCTGGCCGAGCAAGTGATCAAGTATGAAGGCATTCCACTGACCGACAGTGTAGAAAATCACGCTGAAGCGGCTGGGTTCCAGATGGTGCAGGCGGGCCAGACCCCTGACATGACGTTCTATGTCTTTAACGGCGGCGACCCCCGGCGCGCCGCGCTGGACATCTCTGCGCTGCTGCGGCGCGGACCTGTAGCCGTGGTGGACGTGGAGAAAGTGAATCTGGGCAACACCCGGCTGTGGCGTGACCTGGGCGTGCTGAAACGCGACGCCAACTTGACGGCCCTGGCCGCCTGGGGCACACCTGGCAATAACCTGGGAAGCGCAATGGCCCATGCCAAGCTGTATCTGGACGATGTGGACCCTGCCCAGCAAAATGCCCTGCTGGCCCGTGAATACGCCAACGACTTGATCTACTCCACCCGCCTGCGGGCGGCCCTGCGTGAAGCCATTCCCGAAGCTGAGATGAATACTCCTGCCGCCCAGGCCAAATTGATGGAACTGGCCGCCGAGTATTTCCCACTGAACATCGGCGTTTCCTATGAATTGGATCAGGTCAACCTGCCGTGGGGCCGCTCGTTCGAGTGGGACTTTGACCTGACTCCGTTGCAGTAGTTTCTAGTGAACCCCGCACCGCCAGCGCCTCGTCGTAAAAGAGCGGCGTGGTGTAGATTCGCAGCCGCCCACTCCGAAACAGCTCCTCTACCTCGGCACGGGTGAAGTAGCGGGCGTCTGCCACCTCATCCACCAAGGCGGGCCGCAGTTCCTGTCCCGGCAGCGGCTCGGCCAGCCAGACCGAGCGGAGAATCAGGTCGCCATCACGGTGCCGGGCAGCGCGGGTATTCAGAAATTTGACGACCCGTACGCGCAGGCCCGTCTCCTCCCAGGCCTCCCGCACCGCCGCGTCCTGGGGATTTTCGCCCGGTTCCACACTCCCGACGGGCAAGTGCCACAGCCCGGCCTCGTCCGGCTTGTCGGGCGTGCCGCGCTCCTGAATGAGCAGGATGCGGCCCGCGTCATCCAGAATCACTACGCCTGCGCCCTGATGGGCCTCCACGTGAAAGCTCTGATCGTATTGCATCCCTCCGCTTAACCTTCCCGGTGACGCTGCAGACTGCCTTTGTCCAATGCTTTAGGCTGGCGCAGCGTGCCTGCGGCGCTGAATATCCTGAACCCATGCAAGTACAGACCCTTGAGAGCTGGAAGGCCCTGCAAGCCCACGCCAAAGAGGTGTCAGGCCAGCACCTGCGCGACCTGTTCGCCAGCGACCCGCAGCGTGGTGAACGGCTACGCGCCGAGGGTGCAGGTTGGCTCCTGGACTACTCCAAGCAGCGGGTGACTGACCAGACGTTGCAGCTGCTGCTGAATCTGGCCCGTGAAGTCGGCGTAGAGCAGCGCAGCGCGGCCATGCTGGGCGGTGAGAAAATCAACGTGACCGAGGGGCGCGCCGTGCTGCACACCGCGCTGCGCGCTCCCCGTGACGCCGATATCCAGGTGGACGGCGAACATGTCGTGCCTGAAGTTCATGCTGTGCTGGACCGGATGACTGAATTTGCTAGGGCCGTGCGCTCCGGTGAGTGGCGTGGCTTTACGGGTGAACGCCTGCGCGCCGTGGTGAACATCGGCATCGGGGGCAGTGACCTGGGGCCGGTGATGGCTTACGAGGCGCTGGAACACTACAGCGACCGCGACTTGACGCTGCGCTTCGTGTCCAACGTGGACGGCACCGACTTTGCCGAGAAGGTCCGTGATTTGGACCCGGCCACCACGCTGGTGATCGTGTCATCCAAGACCTTTACCACGCTGGAAACCATGACCAATGCCCGCACCGCCCGCGCGTGGCTCCTGGACGCTCTGGGCGATGACAGGGCAGTGGCACGGCACTTCGTTGCGGTCAGCACCAACGCAGATGAAGTGCAGAAATTCGGCATAGATACGGCCAACATGTTCGGGTTCTGGGACTGGGTGGGGGGCCGCTACAGCCTGGACAGCGCCATCGGCCTGAGTCTGATGATTGCCGTTGGTCCAGAACAGTTCCGTGAATTTCTAGGCGGCATGCATGAGATGGACTGCCACTTCGCAGAAGCGCCGCTGGAGCAGAATCTGCCGGTGCTGATGGCCCTGACCGGCATCTGGAACCACAACTTTCTGGGCGCCTGCTCGCTCGCAGTCCTGCCCTACTCGCAGTATCTGCGGTCCTTTCCAGCTTATTTGCAGCAGTTGGATATGGAAAGCAACGGCAAAAGTGTGACCCTGAGTGGCGAGCGCCTGAGTGTGGACAGCGGCCCGATTGTGTGGGGACAGGCCGGAACCAACGGTCAGCACGCCTTTTACCAGCTGATTCACCAGGGCACCCGGCTGATTCCATGCGACTTTATCGGCTTTGCGCGCAGTCTCAATCCGCTGGGTGAGCATCACGATCTGCTGATGGCGAATGTCTTTGCCCAGAGCGAGGCACTGGCTTTCGGCAAAACGCCTGAACAGGTCCGTCAGGACGGCACGCCAGAACCGCTGGTCCCGCACAAGACCTTTGAAGGTAACCGTCCCTCCTCTACCCTGCTGGCCCAGCAGCTGACCCCACGCAGTCTCGGCGCACTGATCGCCCTGTATGAACACAAGGTCTTCGTGCAGGGCGCAGTGTGGGGCGTCAACTCCTTCGATCAGTGGGGCGTGGAGCTAGGTAAAGTGCTGGCCCAGCAGATTGCACCAGAGCTCAGCAGTGACGGCCAACTTTCACACGACAGCAGCACCAATGCACTGATCGGGTGGTACCGGGCGAACCGCTCGGCATCCGACGCATCCAGCTAGTCGGCCTGATGGGCGTACTCCCGCAGCGCGGCTTCCTCGGCAGGAATGCGGATCAAAAGCAGTAAAGCGGCGTTCAGCACGGTGTAGGCCAGCGCAGCACGGTCGGCCCGGACCGCCAGCGGCGCAGCGGCAATCTCCAGGGCCACCACGGCGTAGTTAGGGTGCCGCAGCCAACGAAATGGTCCGCGCCGCACCCGCTTTCCGCCGGGCACGATCAGGATACGGGTATTCCAGTACCGTCCCAGGCTGCGAATCACCCAGTAACGCAGTGGCTGGGCCAGCAGCAGGGCCGACAGCGCCAGCGGGCGAACGGACTCCTCCCGGCGGCGGCCTTCCAGCAGCGTAAACAGCATCCAGCTGGGGTGCAGCACGAAAAACAGGGGGTAATGCTTCTGTCCGTACTCCTTGGCCCCCTGGGAACGCGCCCAGGCTTCATTCCGCTGGGCGACTCTAAGTTCAGCCAGGCGTTGCAGGGCCAGGGCAGCCATCATCCAGGGGGCGAATCGTCGGGCGGTGAGCAGGCGCATAGGCTTTCAGGGTAGGGCATCGCAGGCTGTGCGGTGCCCTCAGGAGTAGGAAGAACCGTCAGATGACAGCGCTGGCGTCTACCTGTGCAGCGGGAGCCAATCGCCCTGAATACGCGGTCAGCTCACGCAATTTCGCGGCCAGCTCGGTGGTCAGCGGCTCAGCGCGAACCCGCCAGCCCCAGTTCCCTTCGGCCAGACCAGGCACATTCATGCGGGCCTCGGTGTCCAGGTTCAGCAGATCCTGCAGCGGTGCAATGGCGATCCGGGCGCGGCTGTGCCAGGCGATATTCAGCATCTGCCAGGTCACTTCTGTCTCAGCAGGGTCCGAATTGGTAAACATCCGCAGGTGGTGCCGCTCCAGCTCAGTGGCCGTGGCCCACCAGCCCCGTGTGGTGTCGTTGTCGTGGGTGCCGGTATAGACCACCCGGTTCACAGGAATGTTGGCCGGATAAAAGGGACTGTTCCAGAAATCCGGATCTGAAAAGGCAAACTGCAGAATGGCCATGCCCGGCAAACCGAAATCGTCGCGCAGCTCCTCTACCTCAAGTGTGATCACGCCCAAATCTTCCGCGATGATCGGCAGTTCGCCCAGGCGCTTGCCGACTTCTTCCAGCAATTCACGCCCTGGCGCAGGAACCCAGCGGCCACCCATCGCATTGGGAGCGGGATAAGGCACCTCCCAGTACGCCTCAAATCCCCGGAAGTGGTCTACCCGGAACAGGTCGTACAACTCGCGGCTGCGGGCAAAGCGGGCCACCCACCAGTCAAAGCCCTGCTCCTGCATCCGGTCCCAGCGGTACAGCGGATTGCCCCACAGCTGCCCCTCAGCGGCGAAATAGTCAGGTGGTACGCCAGCTTGCACCTCTGGCCGACCCTGTTCGTCCAGAGCGAAGAGATCCTGATGGGCCCAGACGTCCGACGAGTCCAGCGCCACGAAAATGGGTAAGTCGCCCACCATCTGTACCCCCCGCTCAGCAGCGTAGCGGCGCAGCGCCTGCCACTGCCGCTCGAACAGGAACTGAATAAAGCGGATATGCTCTACGACTTCAAAGTGCTGCTGCTGAAAAAGGGTCAACGCCGCCGCATCACGCTCACGGTACTGCGGCTCCCAGTCGAACCAGGCTGCCCCACCATGCACTTCCTTGAGGGCGCGGAACAGCGCGTAGTTGTCTAGCCAGCGCGCCTGTTCGGCCTTGTAAACCTCAAATTCCTGGGGGTCAATCTGGCCCTCACCGGCCATGAAACGGCGAAAAGCGCTCCAGAGCAGGCCACTGCGCCAGCGCTCCTGGGCATCGAAGTCCACCCGGTCCAGACTTCCGGTAGGGATCTCGCCTAGATCGGCGGAATGCAGCAAACCACTGTCTAGCAGGTCACCTACACTGATCAACATCGGGTTGCCTGCAAAGGCCCCCAGGGTCTGATAGGGACTGCTGCCATGCCCAGTTGGTCCCAGCGGCAGCATCTGCCAGTAGCTTTGTCCAGCTTCCGCCAGCCAGTCCACCCAAGCGCGGGCCTCGGCGCCCAACTCACCCAGGCCGTAGGGACCAGGCAAAGAGGTCGGATGCAGCAACACGCCGCTGGAGCGCGGCCAGTCAGTCAGTCCCTCATGGTGTTCGGCGCCGTGTTGGGGTTCGTGACGCTGATGGTCTTGGACTTCTGGGTGTGAGGTATGGCTCATGCGGACACTCCATCTGAGAAAGAAGGTTGGGCGTAATAAGAGGCCACTGGGCATCGTTCCCGCAGCTCGGCGGACAGCTTAAAGCATTTCGCTGAGATGTCCAGCCCCCCGTGATCTGCCTGCCCGCCAGAGTGTCGCACGCCACACCCCACAGAACCCTTCCAAGCCAGGCAACCGATCAAAAACTGCGCCACCACAGCGGGCAGCGCAGATCAGATCGATTGGGTTTAAGTCAGCCAACCGCAATGTGAAGAGTCGCATGCCTCCTGGCTGACTTTACTCGTAGCTGACGCTCACCACTTCAAACTCGGTGTCACCCTTGGGACCAGGAACTTTGACCTTGTCCCCTTCGGAAGCGCCCAGGAGCGCCTTGCCGATGGGGCTGGCATCGCTGATTTTTCCGGCACGCACGTCCGCCTCAAAGGTCCCGACCAGCTCGAAGGTGCGCTCTGTCCCGCCACTGCGGACCGTTACCTTGGCACCTAGGCCAGCGCCGCCTGCTGCATCTTCCGCAACGATCATGGCACGCTCCAGCTGGTCTTCCAGATCACGGATGCGGGCCTCATTCTCGCTCTGCTCCATGCGGGCTTCGTCGTATGCGGCACTTTCACGCAGGTCACCGTCAGCGATGGCGCGGCCCATGTTCTCGCTGATCTGCTCCCGGCGGGTGGTTTTGAGATGGTGCAGCGTTTCTTTCAGGCGGTCATAGCCGCGCTGGGTGATGGAAATTTTGGGTCCTGTCATAGCATTCCATTGTATCTGAATTGCAGTGACCCTGGCTGTCAGTAGGCTGCACCTGGCCGCCCATCACAGGCCAGACCAAATGGACCCCCCTCTCCAACATCCGGGAAGGCCCCTATGGGTTCCAACCTGAGTACGGCAAGTTAACGGCCAAACGACTTGCGCCCGAATCCCTGTGCCACATGCTCATGCTCCATTTCTTTTTCACCTTCGAAGTCAGCCTTGGTGACCAGCAGACGAAACTCGTGGGGGCTGGTCGCGGCTTCCTGACCCTCTTCCATGGAAATGATGCCTTCCATATACAGCTGCGCCAGATGCTGATCGAACGTGACCATCCCGCGCAGGTTGTCTTCCACCATAGCATCCTTGATCAGCGGAGTCTTTTCTTCATCTTTGATGCTCTCCACGACCAGCGGCGTCCCCAGCAAAATCTCCATCCCTAAGGCCCGGCCCCGGCCATCTTGACGGCGCAGCAAACGCTGTGACACGATTCCGATCAGCGACTCTGCAAACAGGCTACGGACCTCATCACGCTCGTGCGGCTGAAAAAAATCTACGATCCGGTTGATGGTCCGCAGAGCATCCTGGGTGTGCAGCGTGGAAAGCACCAGGTGACCCGTCTGAGCGGCAGTGAGGGCCGCTTCCACCGTCTCTTTATCGCGCATCTCCCCAATCATGATCACGTCGGGGTCCTGACGCATGGCATATTTCAGCGCCGTGCGGAAATCACGGGTATCCACGCCGACCTCCCGCTGCACCACGATGGATTTGCGGTTGCGGTGCATGATTTCGATCGGATCTTCGATGGTGATGATGTGCTTGGAAGAGCTGCGGTTGATGTGATCTACCAGGCTGGCCATCGTGGTACTCTTCCCCGACCCGGTCGGTCCTGTGACCAGAATCAGGCCACGCGCCGAGTCGGCCATGGTGCGCATGACATCTTCAGGCAGGCCCAGTTCCTCAAAGTCAGGAATCTGGTCGCGCACCACCCGCATCACAATGCCCACCGAGCCACGCTGACGAAAGACATTAACGCGCAGACGGCCATGTCCTTTGAGGCTGTAGGCCGAGTCGATCTCATGACGGAATTCGAAATCTTCCCACTGCTCCGGTGTCAGTAGGGCCTGGGCATAGGCCGCCGTGTCCTCTGGGCGCAGCACGTTGGAACCGAACTGAATCAGGTCGCCATTGACCCGGCCCACTGGAGGACTGCCCGCCTGAAGGTGAACATCACTCGCTTCGGCATTCATCATCTCGGTCAAGAGTTCATCAATCTGGATCATGTAAGGTCTCCTGGTGGCGGTTGACACAGCGGTCAGAATGCGGCTGGCTGCCTGGTGGGATATGGCTGCAGTATGCCGTATATGTGCCTTACATGAGGCACACAACAATGTCGTGTCGATGCACCACACCAGCAGGGCGGATCAGCGTGATCCGAAAAACACTATTGATAGCGGCGTAAGTTGGCGTCCATAAGCTGACGGGGCAGGTGAATATAGCGGACCCGCTGCCAGGCGGTGACAAGCCTCTTTTTCAGCGCTCTTATGGAGTGGGCACAAAAGTTCCCCAACACATTGCGCTTGACGTAGGCCCACACCAACTCGATCGGGTTCAACTCTGGAGCATACGGAGGCAGAAAGATCAGAGAGAGGCGTTCGTGGGAACCCACGAACGCCTGGGTTACTTTCGCGTGATGAATTCTCGCATTGTCCAGCACCACGACGATGTTCTGAACTTGGCGCAGGATGTGCCCAAAGAATCGTATGACTTCTCTACTCCGGATCGCTCCGGATATTGTGTGCTGGAAGAATCGTCCATCTGAAGTGATCGCCCCAATCGTTGAAAGCTTCTCCCAGTTTGCTCTGAGCTTGACCAGGGGCGTGACGCCCCCTCACCCCCCATGTCCGTCGCTGGACTCCTTTCAGAGAGAATCCGACTTCATCCAGATAGATGATTGTGGCTCCCTCAGCGACCTTTTTTTTCCAACTCCGGCAGCACCTGTTCCCGCCAGGATGCGATCCGAAGTTCGTTCCGCTCAGCGGCCCGCCCATCTGGCATCTGTGGGCTGAAACCCAACTTTCGTAGGATTTTGCGGACGTGATCATGGTGGTACCACACATCAAAGTGCCGCCCGATGAGCTCTGCCACACGTTTTGTCGTCCAGGTTTCGTCAGGAAACCCATGCTGCAGAGCACCCTCCTGCAGGAGGGTGCGAAGCTGGTCGTGCTGAGACTCAGTCAGTCGAGCAGGACGACCAGAGCTGACCGTCGCTTGCAAGCTTCCCTTCTTTCTGAGCCGAGCACTCCAAGAAGTCACCGTGAGCACGGAGACGCCAAAGTGAGCAGCGATTTCGCGGTGTGTGTGGCTGCCTTGCTGCAGCCACTCGGTAGCAGCCAGGCGCCGCTCCTCAAGTTGGGCACGAGAATATTGGTTCGGTTGCCATTCCACAGTCCCTAGAGTTTAGCAGCGCATACTTACGCCGCCAACAATAAGCCAAGCGTGGAAAGTTTCAGAGTGATGCGAGCATCCAGATTTCTGGACGATTCAGCTCTTTAAGCCAAGGGGGCAACCAGCGGCATGTTGTCAATGAACCGCACCCCATGCAGGCGGCCTGCGAAGACCAGACGGGCCTCGGCGGCCTGTTCAGGGCTGAGGGAACCCTCCAGCGGCTGCAAGTCACGGTCTAAGAGCAGGAGATAGTCCAGTTGCACGGGTTGCTGGGCCAGGACATTCAAACCCACCTGCCTTAGCTTGTCCGCTTGGGCCTCTCCACCCTGATAAGCCGCCTGCATGGCCCTGAGCGCCTGCGAAATCACAGCGGCATGAAGGCGGCCCTCGTCGGTGAGATAAGAATTACGGCTGCTCAGCGCCAATCCACTTTGGGCCCGTACTGTCGGCACTCCGACAATCTCGGTAGGCACCCACAGATCACGCACCATATGCCGGACCACCGCCAACTGCTGCCAATCCTTCTCGCCGAAGTAGGCCCGCTGCGGCTGGACCAGATTCAGCAGCATCAGAACCACGGTGGCCACACCGTCAAAGTGCCCAGGACGCGACGCCCCTTCTACCCGGGTACTGAGGCCCGATACCTGTACCCGGGTCGCGTGACCTTCCGGATACATCGCCCCGGCATCGGGGTGAAACAACAAGGCTGCCCCAGCTTGGGCCGCCACCTCACGGTCACGGTCCAGGTCACGGGGATAGGCTCCCAGGTCATCGGTGGGCGCAAACTGGGTAGGGTTCACGAAGACACTGACCACCGTCAGGTCATTTTCGGCAGCGCTGCGGCGGATCAGTTCGCCGTGGCCGTCATGGAGATAGCCCATCGTCGGGACCAGGCCTACCGACTGACCCTGTGACCGTGCCGACTGCAGTGCATCACGGAGCTCGGCTGGAGTGGTCACCAACTCCAGGGGCATCAGTGCCGCTCTCCACCTGAGCGGAGTGGCCCAGTGATCAGATTCAGCACCCAGGACACCAAGCTCAGCAGCAGAGCACCGACCACGGCTGCGCCCAGACCAGTGACTTCCAGCGCAGTGAATTGCGCCGTCAGCCACAGCATCAGCCCATTCAGCACCAGTGCGAACAGTCCCAGCGTGAGCACCGTGATCGGTAGGGACAGCAGCCCCAGCACCGGACGGACCAGGGCATTGACCAAGCCCAGCACCAACGCCGACAGCACGATTTCTACCCAGCCCGTGCCGGGGACAAAGTAGACGCCGCTGTACAACTGGCTGACGGCATACAGCGCCAGCGCACTGACGATCAGGTTCAGCAGAAAATTCATGCGGGCAGCATAGCGCTCAGTGCTGTAGGTCAGGCCTCTTAGGCCAGGTGTGCAGCAAACCCTTAAGACGCATCACAACGGTTGCTCAGTCACCCCTGCCCACTCACGCCACAGCGGCAGGAGCTCGGCGGCCTGAACTGCGTCTGGCACCTGCCACCCCAGGGAACGGGCCAACTCGGCCAGCACCCGGCCTGGGTCCGCCCCCCCTTCGCGCAGGTCACGCAGCGGGGGTGCTCCGCCACGCTTAGCCAGGCGCTCCCCCTGGTAGTCGGTCATCAGCGGCACATGCCAGGAGCGGGGATGGGCCAGCCCCAACGCATCAGACAGCGCCGCCTGGCGGGGGGTAGCTGGCCACAGGTCGGCCCCACGCACCACATCGGTAACGCCCATATCAGCGTCGTCCACAACCACAGCGAGGTGATAGGCAAACACACCGTCACTGCGGCGCAGGACCAGATCGCCTACCTCCTGTGGCAAGTGCTGACAGAGCTGCTCGGCACTCAGGGCGTCGGTCACGCACACGGTCCAGTCGGGTATCTGCCAGCGCAGAGCCGCGGGACGGGTAGGGTCAGCAGGGGTGCGCCGACATGTCCCCGGATACACGGGTTCTCTGCCGTGCGGCGCACCCGCCGAATCCTGAATGGCGACCTGTATCTCGCGGCGCGTACAGGTACACGGATAGGTGTCCAGCTGAGCCAGCGCCTCAGCGTACAGCTCCAATCGCTCCGATTGCAGGTACTCGGCGTCCCAGTCCAGCCCCAACCATTCCAAGTCACAGCGGGTCACATCGTAGGCCCAGGGGCGTACCCGCCCGGTGTCCAGATCCTCGAAACGCAGCAGGTGACGGCCCCCCAGGGCGCGGCTGTGCAACCAGGCCAGCAGCGCCGTACGGATATTGCCCAGATGCAGCGCCCCGGTGGGACTGGGAGCATAACGCCCAGTGGGGACAGCCTTTCCTGCTGTCACACCCTGCCGCCTACGCCCCGCTCTGGTGCTCTTGCAGCCAGTTCAGCAGCAGATCATCTACCAGTTCACTGAGGCTTTCGCCGCCGCCCTCTTTCAGCTCGCGCCAGACGGCCCGCACGGTTTCGCGCCGCACATACACCACCTCCAGCTGCGGCTGCTCAGCCTCAGGCTGTTCCTGCTGTACTTTGCCGGCTTTCTTGCCTGACTTCTTCTTCTTTTTGCCGGCCTTGACCGCCCCCGCCTGTTCCAGATAGTCAAAGCGGCTCATCACAGCACCTCGCGCGACAGCGCCAGCAGGTCGGTCCAGGCCACGTCAGCGCGGTCATCGCGCACATCGCGGCACAGCACGCCCAGATCAGCGGCCTTCTGGTAGGCCGCATAATGACGCACAGCGGTATTGGCCACCCGAATGCCCAGTTCGCGCAGATCCTCGCGGGCCGTTTCAGCGGCATGACCGACGGGGGGTACGCGGGTCAGCACCACCATGCTGCGGCGACTCGCTTCAGGCCAACCACCCAAAAAGCTCATCAGCTCGTGGGTCGCCTCCAATTCCAGCGGGGACATACCACTGGGAACCAATACCAGATCGGAACGCTGAGCCAGCTCGGTCAGCTCCTTGCGTTTGGGACGACCTTCCGTATCCACAATTACGGCGTCCAGGCGGGCCAGTTTCTTGGGTTTGACCTCTTCCGGGTCCAGCACAGGAAAGGGCAATCCCGGCCCCCGCGCCTGCCAGCGCAGCGAACTGCCCACCCGACCGTCTTCATCAATCAGGGCCACGTCCAGGCCGCGCTCGGTGAGCGCTCCTGCCAGGTGAATGGCCAGGGTGCTTTTTCCTACTCCTCCTTTTTCAGAAGTGATGGCTATAACTTTGGGCATGACACAAATCTAACCCACGGTCCGGCCAATCCGGCGCTGCATTTGAGAAAAAGTGTACACAGTTCAAACATTCCCACCCCAGGCAGCGGGCTACACTGCCCCGCATGACCGCTTTGCCGTGGACCCCCCAGAACAATGCCCAGGCCCGTATCATGGCCATTTTTGCCCACCCAGACGACGAAGCCTTTTCAGTGGCCGGCACGCTCACCGCCTACGCCGAAGCTGGGGCGGAGGTCTGGGTGGTGTGCGCCACACGGGGCGAGGCAGGCAAAATGACTGATCCCAGCATGACCGTGGACGACCTGGGGCAGCAGCGCGAGGCTGAACTGCGCGAAGCCTGCCGCATCATGGGTATTCAGCCACCTATTTTCCTGGACTACCACGATTCAGGCCGCTTCGAACGTACCCGTCATGACGACGCCAATGCCCTGATGAATGTGGATGTGCTGGATATTGAGGACAAACTGCGTGACCTGATCGCGCAACACCAGCCACACATCCTGATCACTTTCGATCCGCACGGGGGCTACGGCCATGTGGACCACCTGCAAATGCACCGGGCGGCGGTGGGAGCCTTCTTCTCTACCGGGCATCTGTCCTACGGCGGACCCCAGCGGCTGTACTACACCGTCTTCTCGTCGGAGGTCGCCCGCCACCTGAACATGATGGACTCGGAGCGCACACTAGAGCCGGAGCGCTACGGCATCAGTGAACACACCGCCGCCGCCCGGCTGAACGTAACTCCCTGGGCCGAGCAGAAAAAAGCCGCCCTGGCCGCCCACGGCACGCAGATGGGACCCGGCAGCGCCCTGGGCCGCCTGGCCCCGGAGCAGCGCCAGCAGTTCGAAGCGCAGATGCTGGGCCAGGAATGGTATTCGCTGGGCGGCACCCGTACACCAGTAGCCGAATACCCGTTGCCAGACCTGCTCAGTGGTGTGGATACGAGTAACTGAGTAGAGAGGAGGGCTGGGGCGGCAAAATTGCAGCCGCCCTGGCCCTCCTCTTTTCGTTCTTCAGTTCGTCAAGCTGTCTAGTACGCGGCCCACACTCAGGCGCACACGGCCAAGACTGGACAACTCGTCAAAGCCCACCGCCAGCACCTGTCCACTTGGGCCAGGAGTCAGCAACACCGGGCCACTGTCCAGATCCAGTAACAGGTCATTCCAACTGCCCGTCCCCAGAGTCTGTTCCAGGGTCTGAACAATGGCCTGGGCCGGGGTCAGCAGTGAGGCCATGTCCTCGTGATTCCCGGACTGGGCCAGCAATTCACTTTGCGCTCCGAACAGCGCCGCCGAGCGAATGCCGCGCCCTTCGGTCAGGGTACTCAGATCAGGGGTGGTCATACGGCTGCTCCTTGTGCATCTTGATCGTCAGAGAACTGCGGCGGGAGTTGATCCAGGGCATCTTCCATCAACCGGGCCATCAATTGCTGGGCGGCCTGCGTGTCGGTGCCACGCATCAGGGCTGCGGCCAGCGTGTATCCGCCCCGGCTAAGCGTGATGACTTCCAGATTGGCGGTGGTAAAGGCCAGGCGCGACACCTCGCCCACGCCCAGGCGGCGGTCCAGTCGGTTCAGGGCCGAAGACAGGCCACTCAGCTCGGCGGCCAGCAACTCGGCGCCTTCGCCAACAGTGGCCAGCGTCAGACCGTCGGCGCCCAGCAACGCCGCCACCGACAGGCCAGGGACAGCACGCAGCTCTTCCAGCCGGGGGGCCATTACAGCTCGCCTTCTAGGGCGCGGGCGGCGGCGCGAGTATAGACGCGGGCCTGGCCCAGGTTAGCGCTCCCCCCGTCCAGCGCCAGCAACACAAAAAACTGCTCGTTGACCGGAAACAGAAACACGCTGAACTGTTCGCCCCGGATATACAGCTCTCGCGGGCGACCCCCGCCGATCATGCCGTAAGCGTCGCCCGCGCCGCGCATCAGCCCGGCATGTTCGGCGATCAGCAGGTCCAGACTGACCGCTGCGGCGCTGTGACCTTCGACCAGCAGCCCATCCATGCCCCCGATGGCCGCCGCCCAGGCTCCATCCACGTCTTTGACCAGTTGTGTGAGTTGTTGCAGCATCTCGCCCATCATATCTTGCCGCCGCCGCCTAGTGAGCGCTTTTTGAACGCACAGATGCCCCCCGGTTGGGGATTCCCTGCGGGCCTTCTGTCAGAGGCCAGAGGTTTGCCACTGACCTGCACCTCCCCTGATACATCCGCCTGACACACCCGCCCTAACCTGCGCCACATGAAACGTACCCCCTGGCCCCACCACGTCGCCGCTCTTCTGTGCTTTGGCGCGCTGCTCGGCCCCGCAACGGCTCTGGCGTCCGGCAGTTCTGCGCCGCAGCCGCCCACCCCGTTTAGTTTTATCGCTTTTGGCGACATGCCCTATGGCCAGAGCGCCGAGGTCTACCAGCGCTACACCGAACTGCTGCAAGTCATCGACGCCCAGAATCCGGCCTTCAGCGTGCATGTGGGCGACATCAAAAGCGGCTCGACACCCTGCTCGGACGAACTGCTGCGGCAGGTTCGCGACTCGTTTCAGACGCTGAAGCACCCGCTGATCTACACCCCCGGCGACAACGAGTGGACCGACTGCCACCGTGAGAAGGCCGGGAGGTATGATCCGCTGGAGCGGCTGGCCTTTTTGCGCCGCGAGTTCTTCGGGGCAGGCGGCCAGAGCCTCGGAGCCGCGCCCATGCCACTGACCAGCCAAACCGACCTGCCGGAAAATACCCGCTGGCAGCGCGGCGGCGTGACCTTTGCCACCTTGCATGTGGTGGGGTCCAACAACGGTCTGGAGCGCAATGCCCAGATGGCGGGCGAGTATTTCACGCGCAACGCAGCCAACCTCGCTTGGCTGAAGGGAACCTTTGCCCAGGCCCGCGAGTCGGGCAGCGCTGGCGTGGTCCTGGTCATGCAGGCCGACATGTTCGAGCAGCCTGGCCTGAGCGGCTTTGCCGATATGCTCAGCGCCCTCAAGGCCGAGGCAGCGGCTTTTGCTGGCCCAGTGTTGCTGGTGCATGGTGACTCGCACGTGCTGAAATTCGACCAGCCCTTCAACACCTACGACGACAGCAGCGCTCCCAACATTTTCCGGCTGGAGGTTCCCGGTGATCAGCGGATGCAAGCCGTACAGGTGACGGTAGACGCGGCCCGGCCCGAAGTATTCAGCTTCCGGGTTCTGGGCACGCCCAACTGACCCAGGCAGCCCCGACTAAGCAGCGCGGCCCTGAACCGGGCAGCAAATAAAAATTGGCCCTCTGACCCTCGGAGGGCTTTCTTATGGCATTCACGGCCCGCTAGAGGACCAGGTGCGCTAAATTGAGGTATTGGAGAGACGGACTCTATTATGCCAGTAGCATAATGGAGCAGATTTTGTTAGAATATGTGCGAAGTGACCGCTGCCCCCGGAAGTTCCGGAGGAGGGCAGGCGACGCCAATTCTTCCGTTTCCCCTGGCCAGCCCCGTAGCCTCTGCGCTGCGGTGCTTACGGCCCAGAATGGAGTTTGAATGACCGGAATTCTACCCGTGGACATCACGTCCGAAGTCAAGACCAATTTCATCAACTACGCCATGAACGTCATTGTGGACCGGGCACTGCCGGATGTCCGCGACGGCCTCAAGCCGGTGCAGCGCCGGATCATGTACGCCATGATGCTTGAGGGCCTCTACGCCAACCAGAAGCACGCCAAGTCGGCGGCGGTGGTGGGCGAGGTCATGAAAAAGTACCACCCGCACGGCGATACCTCGATCTATGACGCGATGGTGCGCCTGGGGCAGTGGTGGAACATGCGCTATCCGATGGTTCACCCGCAGGGCAACTTCGGGTCCATTGACGGCGACCCGCCTGCCGCCATGCGTTACACCGAGGCCCGCATGACCAAGCTGGCTGAGGAGCTGCTGGCCGACCTCGAAAAAGACACCATCGTCATGAAGCCCAACTATGACGAGACCACCGAAGAACCCAGCGTGCTGCCCGCCGCCGTGCCGAATCTGCTGATCAACGGCGCTTCGGGCATCGCCGTCGGCATGGCGACCAACATTCCGCCGCACAACCTCACGGAGATCTGCAACGGTCTATTGGCGCTGATTGACCGGCCAGACATGACCCTGCTGGATCTAATGGAGCATGTCCCCGGCCCCGACTTTCCCACTGGGGGCCGCATTGCCAAACAGGGCGTGCAGGACGCCTACACCACCGGGCACGCCAGCCTCAAGGTGCGCGGCAAGGCCCGCATCGACGAGAAGAACAACCGCTCGCAGATCATCATTTCCGAGATTCCCTATCAGGTGAACAAGACCAATCTGATTCAGACCATCTCGGCAATGTACAAGGCAGGCAAAATCCCCGATATCTCGGCCCTGCGCGACGAATCGGACCGCAAAGAGCCGGTACGCATCGTGGTGGAACTCAAGCGCGGCGCGATTCCGACCCTGGTGCTGAACCAGCTGTACAAATACACCCAGTTGCAAAGCACCTTTACGGTGATGAACCTGAGCATCGTCAACGGTGAGCCGCGGGTGCTGCCGCTGCTGGACACCATGCGTTATTTCTTAGTCCACCGTCAGGAAGTGGTGACCCGCCGTACCCAATACGAACTGCGCAAAGCCGAGGAGCGCGCCCACATCCTTGAAGGTCTGATCAAGGCGTTGGACCACATTGACGAAGTGATCGCGCTGATCCGCGCCAGCAACACTGGCGGTGAGGCCCGTGACGCGCTGATGGCCCGCTTTGAGCTGTCCGAGCCTCAGGCCCAGGCCATTTTGGATATGCGCCTGCAACGCCTGGTGGGGCTGGAGCGCGAGAAGCTGACCGGCGAGTTCGACGAGCTGCAAACGCTGATTGCCCGCCTGCGCTCGATCCTGGGCGACGAAAAGCTGCTGTGGCGCGAGATCAAAAAGGAGATCCGCGACATCCGTGACCGCTACGGTGACGAGCGCCGCAGCGTGATCACCGACCTTGAAGAAGACATTTCCAAAGAGGACCTGATTGCCGTAGAGGACATGGTCATCACCATGACCGAGGCAGGCTACCTCAAGCGCACTCCGCTGGACTCGTACCGCGCCCAGTCGCGTGGTGGACGCGGTTCACGTGGCGGCAAACTGCGCGAAGAAGACGTGAACACCCGCGTGTTCGTAGGCAGTACGCACGACTTCATGCTGTTCTTTACGGATCAGGGCCGGGTCTTCCACGAGAAAATTTACGATCTGCCCGAAGCTGCCCGCGACGCCAAAGGTTCGCATATCCGCAATCTGCTGCCCTCGCTGCGCGATGACGAAAATATTGCGTCGGTGCAGAGCATCAAGGGTTTCGACGAAGACGGCAGCTTTGTCTTTGCGACCAAAAACGGCATGGTCAAACGCAGCCTGATTACCGACTACGGCAACATCACCTCGGCGGGCCTGATCGCCATCAATCTGCAGGATGATGACGAACTGATCAGCGTAGGCATCGTGAAAAATGGCAGTGACATCGTGCTGGCCACCCAGAGCGGCAAGGCCATGCGCTTTGAGGCCTCGGCAGTGCGCGATACGGGCCGCGCCACCCAGGGTGTGATCGGGATTCGCCTGAAGGGAGATGACCGAGTGGTCAGCATGGCCCTGGTTCCTGAAGGTGCAGACCATGAGCTACTGGCGGTCAGTGAGTACGGCCTGGGCAAACGCACACCCATCAGCGACTATCCCAGCAAGGGACGCGGCGGCCAGGGCGTGATCACGCTGGACGTGACCCCCAAGACCGGCAAGCTGGTCACGCTGGCCCGTGTAGACGGCAATGAAGAACTGATGGTGCTGACCCGTGGGGGTCTGGTCATCCGCACCCGCGTGGAAGAAGTACGCGTCACTGGCCGCAATGCCCAGGGTGTCAAGGTCATCAACCTAAACGGCGACGACTGCGTGATTAGTGCTTTCCCCATCCGCCGCGAAGACGAGCTGTAATCTTCTCCACTTCATTGGCCCTGCTTGATCTAAGCAGGGCTATTTCTTGTGTATTTTTCTGTTTGGTTCCCCCTGCCTGAGATCATGATTTAGGCGTTCTTAGACAACGTCTTCCTTACCACATTGTCCCGTTCAGACCCGGTAGAATTGAAAAATGGCCTGGGGAAATTTCGCCCTTGACAGAATTAATGTGTGATGAAGTTCTATTTCCTCAACAAAATTGTTTACAAAATTGTGACCAAGGTGTACACTTATTCCAGTACTGGGAATGATTCTCAATAGACAGACGTGGGTTCTGTCTCTCATTCCCTCTTAGCCCCGCGCTTACCGGGTGTCACAGGAGGCATCTATGACGCAAGTGACCCAATCCGCAACGAAAACCATCAATGAAAACTACGTCGACACCGTGAGCCACCGCCCCGGCTCGGTCATCTTGTACCCTGGCCCGGCCGATATGTTGTACCGCGTGGTCAGTGGCTTGATCCGCATCCACACCATGGATGACGACGGCAACGGTTTGACCCTGCGCTACGTCAAGCCTGGTGAGTACTTCGGTGAAGAGGCCCTGAGCGGTACCGAGCGTGCCTACTTCGCTGAAGCTGTCACTGACAGCACGGTAGATGTGATCAACCCCGCTTTGATGACCAGTGAGGACAATCTGATGGTCACGGGCCACCTGGTCCGGACCTTGGAGCGTGCTTACGAGAGCATCTTCCGCCTGGTCGGCAAGCGCCTGCGTGCCCGCATCGCTGCCGAACTGCTGGAACTGAAGGACACGGCCCTGGCCACCGAGCTGGAAAGTGGCGAAACCATGATCTACGCCACCCACGACGAGCTGGCCGCTGCTGTAGGTAGCGTGCGCGAAACGGTGACCAAGGTGGTCGGTGAGCTGAGCCGCGACGGCGTGATCAGCGCTGGCTACGGCAAAATCACACTGCGTGACGAAGCGGCCCTGGCAGAGATTGCTGCCGGCTAAGCCAAACTGTAACCACTGATGAGCGCCCGACACCAAGTCAGGCGCTTTTCGTATGTCGCCATGTGTACTCCGCCAAGAACAGAATAAGGCGCCCCCCTTCATATCATGACAGAGCAAACTTACACTGTTGATATGCAAAAATTGTATACAGCTACGGCAACCGCTTACGGGGCAGCTGGCGAAAAGGTTTCTACTGATGATGGACGCCTGGACCTGCCGCTCAGCCTTCCCACTGAACTGGGCGGCGAAGGCAGCGACGGAACCAACCCTGAGCAGTTGCTGGCAGCGGGCTATTCCACTTGTTTTCAAGCAGCGATGGGCATCGTCAGCAAGCGGCTGGAAGTGAGCTTGTCACCCAATACCGAGGTGCAGACCCAGCTGGAACTCCATGAAAACGGGGATGCCTACGATTTCAAAATCACGATCACGGTCAAAAACAGCGACCTGAAAGGTGAGCAACTACAGCGTTTATTGGACGAAACCCTGAAGGTCTGCCCCATTACACGGGCCACCCAGAACGCTGAAATTCAGGTGTCTGGAGCTTAAAGTCCGCTTCCCTTCTTCATCCCGGCGCGCCCCTGACCAGAGAGGCGCGCTTGAGCTTATGGGCCGTTATGCGTGGAGGACCTGGGGGTCCAACTGCTCCGGCCGGTTACACTGGCTCTATGAGCAACAACTACGAAACTACGGTAAAAACCCAGGGCGCCCGTGGCGGCACCGTGAGCAGCGACGACGGACGCCTGAATCTGAACCTGAGCGTGCCCAAAGCAATAGGTGGCGATGATGGCCCTGGCACCAATCCTGAGCAGCTGTTTGCTGCGGGCTACGGGGCCTGCTTTCAAGGCGCGCTGGGTCTGGTGGCCCGCCAGCAAGGCCTGAAGCTGCCTGAAGACACCACGGTGACGGCTACCGTGGGCATGGCGAAGGACGATGTGTCCTTTAGCCTCAACGCAAAACTGGTCGGTCACTTTCCAGGCATGGATCACGCACAGGCACAGGCCCTGATGGAACAGACGCTGGAAGTTTGCCCCTACTCCCGCGCCACCAAGGGGAACATGGTCACAACCGTGAGCGTGGAGTAACTCTCATCAACGGGTTTTTGAGCGCCTGAGGGCGCTTTTCTTTGTCTGGTCAGACGCACCCTGCTGCCAGTGATTACACTTGGATGATGTTTGGAATTCCCGCTTCGGAATGGGTTGGGTATGCTGCCTCGGTGTTTGTAGGGACGTCTCTGCTGATGAGCGATATGTCCCGCCTCCGGATTATCAACCTGATCGGCTGTATCCTGTTCGCCATCTATGGTCTGTGGATCGGAGCGTATCCGGTGGCCATCATGAATATCTTTGGAGCTGGAGTGAACGTCTGGCATCTGCTGCGGTTGGCGCGAGAGCGGCGAGTCAACGCCCAAGCCAGATGACTCGACTCACGCCAACCTTCTTTGAGCGTGATCCGGTCGTGGTCGCCCGTGAGTTGCTGGGAGCCACCTTGGTTCATACCGACCGCTACGGTGAACGGATGACCGGACGCATCGTAGAAACCGAAGCCTACGACTGCCCGCGTGACCCGGCCTGCACCGCCGGGCGCTTCCACGCAGCCCGCAGCGCCGAGATGAGTATTGCGCCAGGGCAATGGCTGTTCTGGACTGCCCACGGCCACCCACTATTACAAGTCAGCTGCCGTGAAGAAGGCATCAGTGCCAGCGTGCTGATCCGCGCTCTGGAACCATTAGACGGTATAGACCAGATGCTGCTGCACCGCCCAGTCGTACGGGAACGTGACCTGACCAACGGTCCAGCCAAGTTGGTCTACGCCCTGGGCATTCAGCCCGAAGTGGTGGCCCACACATCGGTAGATCAGCCCATGCTGCATCTGCTTTGGGAGGGCACATTGCCGGATCAGGTGCAGACGACGGCCCGCATCGGTATCCGGGAGGGGCGCAATCTGCCCTGGCGCTTTGTGTTGAAGGGCAGCCCCTGGGTGTCCCCGGCCACGCCGAGCATGGAACTGGAACAAGCAAAAGGCTAAAAGACGCTGGAAAATGCACTTGTCTGTCTCAAAGTCACAGTGGCCTTCCCCAAATCCCCGGATGGCCTGCCATGTGCCATCCTCCTGCGCCCTGCTGCACTTAATGGCCTATCATGGCCCGCATGAGTGAACGCAAGTATTTCGGCACCGACGGAGTGCGCTCGGTGGCTGGACAGGCTCCACTGACGGCCGATTGGGTCATGAAACTGGGCGCTGCTGCCGGTGAGGTGCTCAAGCGCCAGGCCGGGGGCCGCGCCAGTGTGGTGATCGGTAAGGATACCCGCCAGAGCGGCGACATGCTCGAAGCTGCCTTGGCCGCTGGCTTGACCAGCCGGGGCGTAGGTGTAATTCACCTGGGTGTACTGCCCACGCCTGGCGTGAGCTACCTGACCCGCCGCCTGGATGCCACCGCTGGTGTGGTCATCAGCGCCTCGCACAACCCGG
This sequence comes from Deinococcus radiophilus, assembly GCF_020889625.1. GTDB lineage: Bacteria > Deinococcota > Deinococci > Deinococcales > Deinococcaceae > Deinococcus > Deinococcus radiophilus. Next base: position 697,645 of record NZ_CP086380.1, on the reverse strand, counting down.
CGGCTGACAACGGCATCAAGTTCTTTGGGTTCGACGGCGAAAAGCTGCTGGACGCCACCGAGCTGGAAATCGAGGGGATGATTGATGAGGTGGGCAGCCTGCCGCCAATCACCGGAACCGACCTGGGCAGCGTGACCAACTACACTGAGGCCGAGCGTATCTACCTCAACTTCTTGCGGCAGTACGCGCCCGACCTGAGCGGCCTCAAGATCGCGCTGGACTGTGCGAACGGGGCTGCCTACCGCATCGCCCCGAAGGTCTTTCAGGCTGCCGGGGCCGACGTATTCGCCATCTACACCACGCCGGATGGCCGCAACATCAACCGGGGCTGCGGCAGCACCCACATGGATCACCTGCGCCTGATCGTGGCCGAGGGCGACTACGACCTGGGCATTGCCTTTGATGGGGACGCCGACCGTGCCCTGTTCGTGGACTCGCGCGGCAATGTCATTCACGGGGACCATATGTTGCTGCTGAACGCCCGCGCCCGCAAGGAAGAGTCTGTGGTGGCCACCATCATGACCAACATGGCGCTGGAAGTCAGGCTCCGCAGCGAAGGCATCGCGCTGGAGCGTACGGCCGTAGGTGACCGCTACGTGCACGAACGCCTGAAATCTAAGGGCCTGGACCTGGGCGGCGAGCAGAGCGGCCATGTGCTGTTTCTGGACGTTTCCCCTACCGGAGATGGCGTGCTGACGGCGCTGCTCACCCTCGCCAGTATGAAAACCCTGAACACCACCTTGGACGCTCTGCACGATGACCTGGTGATGTTCCCCCAGACCCTGATCAACGTGCCTGTAGCTGATAAAAAAGCCATTGCAGGCGACGGGCGCGTACAGGCTGCTGTAAGCGAAGCCGAAGCAGCGCTGTCGGGACGCGGACGCGTGAACCTGCGGCCCAGCGGCACCGAAAACCTGATCCGCGTGATGGTCGAAGGCCCCGACCACGCCGAGATCATGGACGTGGCCGAACGGCTGGCGGGCGTGGTCCGCGAACGCGGCAGCGCGGGCTGAAGCCTACCTGCTGTGCTTATTGAATTTCCCTCCCCCAGCGTGGAGGGTTTTTTATAAGCACGGACAAAATCCTTCAGTGCCCCTCGGCCTCAGCTTCTGCCCTGATTTGCCTGCGCTGCTGCATCTGGCGGTTGTCCTCGGCACTTGCGCCGCGCGGTATGGTGCTGTCTGCTTTCCGGCAACTGGGTCAGGGTCCGCTCCCCCACGTCACGCAGCGCCCGCATCCGCTGCCGGGCGTCGGTCAGATAATGTTCGCCTAGCGCTGCCTGGTGCATGCCGCATCATCGCAGCGCCCAGGCTTTGGCGCGTGACAGTACCTCATAAATCACCACATTGAGGCCCACCAGACGGTCATAAGCCGTCTCGCCGGACAGCGAAAAACGCCATTCCTCGGCGGGGACACTCAACACTTCGGCATCCAGTTGTGAGCGGAACAGGTCAGCGGCACGGGCCGAGTGAGAGGGACTAGTCACGAGGAGCACCCGCTGCCAGCCGTGCTGATCTTCCAGCTCTGCGGCCTGGCGGGCCTCATCGGCAGTATCGGTGACGTTCTGCAAGATGAGGAGTTCAGGTGGTGTATCGAACCAGTCATTCAATTGTTTGCTCAGCAGGTCATTCAGGCGTGGGCAGCCTGCCGGGGTCAGTGCGTCCGACTGAGCACTAAGGACCAGCGTATCCGCATATCCCGTCCGCCAGAGGTCCACACCCCGCGCCAGTCGGGCAGCACTGGCAACCTTGGGCGTGGCCTCGGCGCAGTTCAGGCCGCCGCCCAGCACGATGATCGCGTCAGCGGCTGCAGGAGCCTGGGCCTCAGTGAGTTGATCCAACGCCCACGAAACCAACGGCGTAAACAGAGCGGCTCCGTACAGCAGAGCCACGCTCCCCAGGAGGCCCCACAGCACCCGGCGGCCAGGGGACCAGAGCGTCAGTCCCAAACCCAGCAGCGCCAGCAACAACAGCAAGGGCAGGCCAAAGCCGCTGTAGCCCACCAGCGTCAATAGGCTGGCCAGCAATACGCCGATACCTAGACCAACTGTGGTGAGGCGCAGGGTCTGGAAGTCGGGAGAACGCATAGCGAGACACAGGATAACGGTGAGCGTGATCGAGTGGGCCCCTGCTGTCATAGAAGGCGGCTCTGTCAACCATCAACGTGCCACTGGCGCTTTATCCTGTTCCCATGACCGAACCGGCCCGCCGCCCGTCCGAAGGCCCCACCACGCTGATCACCGGAGCCACCGAAGGCATCGGCCTGGCCACTGCCGCCGAATTGGTACGCCGGGGCCAGCGTGTCCTGTTGCTGGGACGCAATCCTGAAAAACTGGCTGCCGCGCAGCAAGAAACCGGGGCCGCTGCCACCTACCGCGCCGACCTGAGCGAATTGCACCAGGTGGCCCAGGTCGCCAGCGAGATCCGGGACCAAGAAGGCCGGATTGACGTACTGATCAACAATGCTGGCGGTATCTTCGACCCTCGGCAGGAGACCCGTGAAGGGATTGAGATGACCTGGGCGCTGAACGTGCTCTCGCCCTTTTTACTGACGCGGGAGCTGCTGCCAGCGCTCCGCCAGTCAGACGACCCACGCATCATTACCCTGGCTTCGGACGCGCACCGCATGGCCCGGCTGGACCTGAGCGACCCCGAAATGAAACGGGGTTACAGCGCCTGGCCCGCCTACAACGCCTCCAAACTGGCGAACGTGCTGTTGGCCCGCGAACTGGCCCGCCGTGAGCGTTGGCTAGGCTCGGCAGCGGTGCATCCGGGAGTGGTCCGCACTGGATTCAACGCCAACAACGCCACCTTGCAGGCACGGCTGTGGGCGCTGGTGGACCTGGGAGCCATTTCACCGGAGGAAGGCGCTCAGACCAGCGTGTATCTGGCCAGTACCCCACAGACGCCTGTGAGCGGCACCTACTGGGCCAAGTCCAAACCGACCGACCCAGCCCCGATTGCCCTGGACGACGGTCTGGCACTCAGGCTCTGGGAGACGGCAGAGGATTATCTGCAGCGGCTGGGACTGTGAAGGGCCAGTGGCCCAACCGTTGATCAGCCCGTAACGTAGCCATCCTCAGACTCTTATCTGTTACGCCCGCTCCCACTCAATGACCTGACGGTGGCGGGCAAAATATACGAACTGCGACAGCAACAACAGCGAGTTGAACATCACCGCCGACAGCAAGCGGCCAGACAGGTCGTACAGCTTGCCCACTGTGTCGTATTGGTGCTGCGGCACTGTCACGATCACGTACCCAAGCGCCAGCAGCAGCACCACCAGCGTCACTGTCAGCGGGTACTTGTTGATTTCGTAAAAGGACCGCAGCGCCCCACCGCGCCGACCACGCACGCGCCCACTGGTCAGCTCAATGCGCTTGCCGTTCACGTCCAGCGCAATATTGACGCGGGTTCCAGCCCCAACTGTCAGGGCCGGATCCAGCAGCATCCGGGCGGTGATGGTTTCGGCCTGCTGCTGCACCTCGGTCAGCTGCTCACCGAAAATACGCACCGTGACCAGCCGCCGGTCATACGAGAGGTTCACCAGCGCCAGCACGGCGCGGGTACTTTGCGGCCAGCGGGCGAAGACCAGCGCTCCGCCGCGTACCTCTTCCCGGTCCTCCTGGCGGACCAGCTCAATGACCTCGGCAGCGTCGCGGCTGGCCGGATCGTCGGGCAGATATTCGAGGTACCAACCTGAAAAAATCTCGGCCCACAGCTCCAGGTCATTGGGATCATGACCGTGCTGGACCGCAAAGGTGCAGATGGACCGGAGAAAAGTCTGAGACATAAAAAGCACGCTGGCGGGCCCCGCCCTGCCAGGCCCGATTCTAACGGTCCTGCCGGGTGGCGGAGCACCTTCCGTGGCCGCCTGCTCTGCTAGCCTCTTTTGCGTGCCCACCGTCGCTGAACTCGCCGAACGCCTCAGTAAACCCCTGACCCTGGAACTGCGCTCCGGGTGTCGCAACCGGGTGGTGGCCGGTGGGCTGGAAGGGCTGCTGGCGGGGCCACTGGCGAACCCCTTTCCGCAGATCCGCGAACGGCTGGACGGCTACGCGGGCTGGAGCGAGCCTGAGCGCGAGCGGGCACTGAACGAAGCACTGGGAATGCTGGGAGAAAAGGCTGCGGGCAAAAAGCGGAAGGTGGAAAGCAAGAAGCGAAGCGCCGAGGGCCTGCAGCAAGCTCAGCCCCCGGCCGTCAAAACCGAAAGCCAGAGCCTGGCCCCTTCTCTGCCCATTGACACCCCGCTGGCCGAGCTAGACACCGGGCGCGGCGGCGAGCGCAAGCTGCGGCAGCTGGGGCTGATGCAGCTGCGCGACCTGTTGCACTACTATCCACACCGCCACGAGGACCGCCGGGCGCTGCCCTCGCTGATGAACGTGGACGAGGGCCAGAAAGTGACGGTGCAGGGCGTGGTGGTCAGCCGCTTCAAGCGCACCCCCAAACCGCGCATGACCATTTTGGAAGCCACCCTGGAAACCGAGGGCGGCAACCGGGTGAGGGCCAGCTGGTTCAATCAGCCCTGGCTGGAGCGGCAGCTGCGCGAAGGCCTCAAGGTGATCGTGACCGGGCGGGTGAAAAAATTCGGGCGCACCGCCCAGATTGCCGCCGAGCATCTGGAAACGGTAGACAGTGCCGCAGATAGCCTCAGCACCGGGCGCATCGTGGGCGTATACGACGCCAAAGAAGGCATCAGCCAGGACTTCTTGCGCCGGGCGGCGCACCGGGCACTGGCCGCGGCTCCGCTGGACGACTATCTGCCCGCTCACTGGCGGCGCGAGTATGGCCTGACCACGCTGGCCGATGCGCTCCAGGGCATCCATTTCCCAGTGGACGAGGCGCACCTCTCGCGGGCGATGGGCCGGCTGCGCTTTGACGAGTACCTGTTTCTGGAACTGCGAATGTTGCTCCAGGGCGAGGACGCCGTGTTGCAGGGCAAGCGCTTCGAGGCCCACCCGGAGGACATTGACCGTTTTGAGGCGGCGCTGCCGTTCCGCTTTACCGGGGCGCAGCGGCGGGTGCTGGGCGAGATTGTGGAGGAAATGCGCTCTGACCGTCAGATGGCGCGGCTGGTGCAGGGTGACGTGGGCTCCGGCAAGACGGCGGTGGCGGCCTGCGCCCTCTACCTGGCGGTGCGCGACGGCTACCAGGGGGCGCTGATGGCCCCCACCGAAATCCTGGCGCGGCAGCACTACACCAATCTGGTCAGTTATTTAGGGCCGTTGGACGTGCGGGTGGGCCTCTTGATCGGCGCGATGACGCCCAAGACCAAGCTGGCGATGCAGGAGCGGATTGCCCTGGGCGAGGTGGATATCGTGGTGGGCACCCAGGCCCTGATTCAGGAAAACGTGCAGTTCGACCACCTGGGCCTGGCCGTCATTGACGAGGAACACCGCTTCGGGGTGATGCAGCGGCGAAAACTTCTTGCCAGCCGACCCGACGTGCTGGTCATGTCGGCCACGCCTATTCCGCGCAGCCTGGCACTGACGGCCTACGGTGATCTGGAACTGAGCGTGATTGACGAGCTGCCACCGGGCCGCACGCCGGTAGAAACCAAACTGATTCAGGACGGTTACCGCGCCCAGGCCTACGGCTTTGTGATGGGGCAAATCCGCGAGGGGCGGCAGGCCTATGTGGTCACGGCCCTCATCGAAGAAAACGAGAACCTGGAGCTGCTGGCCGCCACCGACCTGGCCGAGAATCTGACCGAAATGCTGCCTGAAGCCCGGATCGGCATCCTGCACGGCAAGATGAGCGCCGCTGAAAAGGACGAGATCATGGGATCGTTCCGCGCCCACGAATTTGACTTGCTGGTCAGCACCACCGTGATCGAGGTGGGTGTGGACGTGCCCAACGCCAGCGTGATGGTGATCGAGAACGCCGAGCGCTTCGGCCTCAGTCAGCTGCACCAGCTGCGCGGGCGGGTGGGACGCGGCAGCGCCAAAAGCTACTGCGTGCTGATCTCCGGTGAAATGAGCAAGAAAACGGAGCAGCGCCTGCGAATCATCGAGGGCAGCACCGACGGCTTTGTGATCGCGGAGGCCGACCTCAAGCTGCGCGGCCCCGGCGAGATTCGCGGCACCCGGCAAAGCGGCATCCCGGATCTGCGCCTGGGTGACCTCGCGGGCGACGCCGAGGTGATCGAGCAGGCCCGCGCCCTGGCCAAGCACATCCTCAGCCACGATCCCCGGCTGGAACATCCCCGGCTGCAATACCTGAGAAGCGAGCTGCAAAACCGCAGCCAGAGCGTGGCGTTCCGGGAGGTGATTTAGGCGGGCTGCGCCGCCCGCTGACCCAGCCCGCCACTGTACCCCAGGAGGGCGAACCCGGCGGCCACCGCTCCCGCTGCTGGCCCCCACGCTACGCCCAGCAGGGCCAGGCCCATCCCTACCAGTGCAGCGGCCACCAGACTGGCGGCCACGTTCCGGAACACCGGCGTCCCGAACGCCTGGGCAAACGGGAAAAAGTGCAGGCCCACCACCAGAACGATCCACAGCACAACCAGTTCAGCGAAGTCATACATGTTCAGTAGCCTGGCCCCCAGCGGAAACGCCAGCAGCATCAGGCCCACGCTAACCATATAGGTGCGCCAACTGCGGGCATCCGGGCGCTGGCCTGAGGGCAGCGCCCCAGGCTGCCGCAGCCGCAGCAGGGTCCAGATGAACACCAGCACGCTCAGCCCCTGCAGCAGCCAGGGCCAGGGGTCCGGGAGGCCGCCTGCATTTACCAACACGAAAGTCAAGCCACCGATGGCCGCCACCAGGGCGCCTAGTATTTTTCCTGGCACGCCCCAGTCTGACACGCTGGAGTGAGGGGCATGGGGCGTGCCTTACGGGAATGTCTGCCGCTGCATGGCTCACGGCCTTTGGCCCAGGTAAATCCACCTCAGGCTGAGGGCTGCATGGCTGCGTGCGAGTTCTCCACCCGCCAGCCAACAACCGTGAAGCTGTCCCGGCCCTGGCCCTGCTGAACAGCCGCCAGCAAGTGGCGAACCCCTCCCTCCGCCGACTCGGCCTCATAGACTGTCGCCGCCAACTGCGCCGGGTCCTCAAAAGGACGTGTACCGAATTCCAGCACCCCATCGGTCAGCAGCACAATATCGTTTTGGCCGGGCCGCAACATAAAGCGTCCGCTGGAGTAGGCAGCACAGGCCTGAGCAAAGGTATTGACCTCGCCGATCCACTGAAAGAAGTGCCGCTGGGTCAGCGCATACTGGCCCAAGCCCATCAGGTCCGGGTGCAGCAGGTAGAGGGCACAGTCTCCTACTGAGAACCACCACAGGAAGTTGTCACGCTGCGCCACGCACAACAGCGCGGTTTCCCCACTCAAGTCCGCGCAGACCTGCTGAAAACTGGAACCACCCAACATCTTCAGCAGATGGGCTTCCAGGGCTGCGAAAGCTGGGGCAGCCGCCTGTTTCAGCAGCGCAGAGATGGCGTCAAATTCGCCTGCCAGCAGGTCCAGCACTGCCCGCGCACTCTGGGCTGAGCCGTGGGCGTCCAGCACGGCGGCGAAGGTCCAGCCCTCCTCGGCATTCTCCCAGAGCAGGGCCGCGTCTTCATTCTTATGGGCACCCGCCTCGGTGCAGCCGCCATACACGCCCAAGGCGGCGCGGTCCACCCGCTGCACAGTCACCCTATCCAGACTCGGCTGGACTGCTCCCAGCCACTCGCAGCGTTCGGTCATGGCTCCAAGATAGCGGCCAGGACACAGTCAGGCTCCATGCCCTCCAGCGAAACCATCGTCAAGCTCAGCAGGTAGCGGGACGCGCCGGGCCGCCGTTCGCCTTCTAGGGCCAGCACCTTGTCAGTCAGTTGCCCATACAGGTCCAGCAGCTCGGCGCGACCTTCCTTTACGTTGCGCCTGCCCCCTGCCCTTCATCCAGATACGTGCGCCGGTAGGCCTGCGCCTCCGCGGCGGTCAGGCGGGTGATGAAGGTACCGGTCATGCCGTACAGGATGCCGATCAGCGGCACGGTGTAGTTCAGCACGGCGTAGGGGGCATATTCCCAGGCCGACACGCCCAGCGCACCCAGCGCAAAGACCGCGCAGGTATTCCAGGGAACCAGCACGCTGGTCAGCGTGCCGCCGTCTTCCAGCGAGCGTGACAGGTTCTTGGTGGCCAGCCCCCGTTCCACAAAGCCGCGCACGTACATGCGGGCGGGGACCACCAGCGCCACATACTGCTCGGCGCAGGCCACGTTGATCAAAAGGGCCGACGAGACCGCAGCGGCGATCAGGCTGCCCGTGGTGCGGGCCGCCGCCAGGATGCGCTCCACGATGGCCCGCAACATGCCCGAATACTCCAGGATGCCCCCAAACGTCATCGCGATCAGGACCAGTGAAACGGTGTACATCATGCCCTGCAGGCCGCCGCGTGTGAACAGGCTGTCCAGCGCCTCATTGCCGCTTTCAAGGACGTAGCCGTTTTGCAGTGTGCCCAGCGCGTCGCTCAGGCTGACGCCCTGCACGAACACCTGACAGGCCAGCCCCGCCAGGGTCGCCAGCACCAGCGACGGAACGGCAGGCACGCGGCGCAGCACCAGGGCAATCAGCAGCAGCGGGACCAGCAGCAGCCAGGGCGACACCGTAAAGGCCTGCGCCACCCCAGCCTGGGTCGCGGCGATGTCGGCCAGGTCAGCAGTTCCACTGGCCGTGCGCCCCAGGTACAGGTACACGCCCAGTGCGATCAGCAGGCCCGGCAGGATGGTGTAGACCATGTGGCGGATGTGTTCAAACAGGTTGGTGTGCGTCAGGCCCGACGCAAGAATGGTGGTGTCGCTCAGCGGCGACATCTTGTCTCCGAAATACGCGCCGGAAATCACTGCGCCCGCAACCATCGGCAGCGGCATATTCAGCGCCGCGCCGATACCCATGCAGGCCACGCCCACCGTGCCCATCGTGGACCACGAACTGCCGATGGCCAGCGACACCACCGCGCACAGCAGGCAGCAGGCCACCAGAAAAAAACTGGGACTGACGATATTCAGGCCGAAATCATGGTGGCGACCACGCCGCCCCCGATCCATGACCCGATCAGCATCCCGATCAGCATGATGATGATGACAGCGGGCAGCGCGAGGCGAATGCCCCGGTACATCATTTCTTCGATGTCACCCCAGCGGTAGCCGTGCCGCCAGGCCACCAGCGCGGCGGCCACCGTGCCCAGCACCAGCAGCAGGTGGGCATCTACCCCCAGCACGATCACGCCCACGCCCATTGCCAGCATCATCAGAAGCAGTGGCAGCAGCGCCCACCCGAATCCGATAGGGCACCCTGCGCTCCCCAAGCCCTGCGTCTCATTTGTGGTCATGTCTTCACTCCCTGACAACTGTAAAGCTCAGGACCCTGGCAGAACGTGCCTTTACATCCCGACCAGAGCGGTCAGCCCGCCTTCATGCACGCCCGGTACACTGGCCCGCATGAACAAGCTTGCCCCCCTGCTGGCCCTCATGCTGTTTCCGTCGTCGCTGGCGGCCACCTATACCGTGGTCCGCGGGGATACGCTGTGGGGCATCGCCCAGCGAAGCGGAACCACCGTGGCCGACCTGCGCGCCGCCAATGGCCTAAATACAGATGCACTGGAAGTGGGTCAGGTGCTGCAACTGCCGGGCGCGGCAGCAACTCCAGCAGCAACGAGCGCCCCGACCGTCGCCAGCTTAAGCGGCGTGCAGGTGCAGACCCCGGCGCGGGTCAAGGAGGGTGACCCCTTCGTGCTGCGCCTGAGCGGGGACAATGCCAGTCGGGTGCGGGTCCGTTTCCCATCCGAGCTGAATGAAGACGTGCGCCGCCCCAATGAATGGCTGAGCCCCGTGCAAATCGGTGGGGCCTGGGTGGTGCTGGGCCGGGTGGTGCTGGGGCAAACGGCGCCGGTGCGCTACGAGCTGGAGTTGGACGGCGTGAGCGCAGGTGGGCAGTTCCCGGTGGGGCCACTCGGCCAGCCGGTGCAGAACCTCAACATGCCAGCTTCTATTGCCGCCGTGCTGCAAGACCCAGGCCGCGCCGCCGAAACCGCCGCCGTGGAAAAAGCTTACGAACTGCGCACCCCACCCGCCTGGACCGAGCCGTTCGCCCAGGCCATCGCGGGCGGGCGGCGCTCGTCGGGCTTCGGGCAGCCCCGGCGCGAGACGGCAGGCGCCAAGATCAATTACCACTACGGCATGGACTACTCGGCCCCCAAGGGCACCCGCGTACAGGCCGTGAACCTGGGCCGGGTCGTGCTGGCCGCCACCTATCCGGTGCGTGGCGGCCTGGTCGTGATTGACCACGGGGCCGGGCTGCTCAGCCTGTACTTTCACCTCTCCAAAATTGACGTCTCGGTGGGCCAAAGCGTGAGCCGGGGCCAGAAGGTCGGTGAAGTCGGGTCCACCGGCTACTCGACGGGGCCGCACCTGCACCTCGAAATGCGGCTGCGCGGCGAGGCGGTGGACCCGGCCCGCTGGGTGGATCAGCGGCTGCCGCAGTAATCGGAGCAGCGCGGCGGGGAGAGGCGAAGGATAAACGTTTTCCGCGCCCCCCTTGTCCATCCTGCGCCCCTGCGCCCCGTAGACTTTGACGCATGCCCAGCCGCACCGAAGCCCTGCAAGACGAATACCTGCGCCGCACCGGCAATGAACCGGGCAAGTTCCGTTATTTCTGGCCTGACGGAAAACGTTATACCGACAAAGCAGGCATCGCCCGCATCGCCGCGCTGGCGGTGCCGCCGGGCTATCAGGACGTCTACGTCTCCCCCGATGCCGACGCCGAGTTGCAGGCGTTTGGGCGTGATGCGGCGGGGCGGCTACAGTACCGTTACCACGCCGATTTCGTGCAGGGGCGGGCGCTGAAAAAGTGGCAGCGGCTCTCGCGTTTCGCAGGCACGCTGGCCGATCTGCGCTCCCTGACCACGGCAGACCTGCGCCGCGCCGAGCTGCCGCCGCGTAAAGTGCTGGCCCTGATGACCCGCCTGCTGCACATCGCCCACTTCCGGGTGGGCAGCGACACCTACGCGCGCGCCAACAAGACCTATGGCCTCAGCACTCTGCGCAAGCGCCACGTGAGCGTAGAAGGCAGCACCGTGACTTTCAATTTCAAGGGCAAACACGGCATTCAGCAGAGCAAGGCGGTGGTGGACCGGACCATTGCGGGCAACATCGAAAAGCTGCTGGAGTTGCCGGGCCAGCACCTGTTCCAGACGGTGGATGAGGGCACCAAGCGCCGCATCAAGGCGGCCGAGCTGAACGCCTACCTGCGCGAGCAGATCGGACCCTTTACCGCCAAGGACTTCCGGACCTGGGGCGGCACCCTGCTGGCCGCCGAATTCCTGGCGGAATACGGGGCGGTGGAGGGCGACAAGGCCACCAAAAAAGTGCTGCTGGAATGTGTCCGGACAGTGGCCGACGACCTGGGCAACACGCCCGCCGTGACCCGCGAGCATTACATCTGCCCGGTGATTTTTGACCGTTACCTGGAAGGCAAGGTGCTGGACGATTATGAGCCGCGTGCCGGGCGCGTGCCCGCCGCCCTTGAGGGCCTGACCCGCTCCGAGCAGGCCCTGGGGCGGATGCTGGATTCCGAGCAGAGCGTCCGCGCCCGTCGCCGCAGGGCGTAGGCTGCTGAAATGCCTACCGCGCTGACGTTCTTAAATCACCCCGACGCCGTCGTCTCGGCGGTGGCGGCAGGCTACGCCCAGGGCGGCTTTCTGATGGATATGGATGCTGGGCCGCAGTGGTACACGGTGGATACTCGTGCGCTGGTTCCACTGACCGAGGCTGAGGGCCTGCACGTGCCCCGGCGGCTGCGCCGCCAGCTGGGGCGCTTTGAGGTCAGGCGCAATTCGGCTTACTTGGACGTGCTGGACGGCTGCCGGGGCCGCTTGCCAGGGAGTCCCCAACGTGAGGACGGCGAGTGGATCAGCGACGCGATGGTGGAAGTGTATGAGCAGCTACACCTGGCGGGCCTGAGTCATTCTTTCGAGGTGTGGCAGAATGGGCAGCTGGCCGGAGGCGTAATGGGCATTGCGCTGGGCGGAGTCTTTTTTGCCGAAAGCAAGTTTCACCGTGTCACCGACGCCTCCAAGGTGGCGCTTGTCCGGCTGGCAGAACACCTGCACGCTCAGGGCTTCACCGTGCTGGACGCTCAGATTCAGAACGACCATATCGCCCGGCTGGGCGTATATGAGATCCGCGCGGAGGAATTCTCGGCACTGATGCCTACCGCGCTGGCCATTGACGCTGAATTTTGATTCTCGACGACTATCAGCCGACAACTCAGGATAGGTCTTCATTCTTCACTGTCATCATTCGGTGAGGTGTGCCCACTTAGGGTGAACTCTGATGTCAGTGCTGCCCCCTGCCGAAGACATACTGTCTACCACTCTGGAAGCTGAAGGGCCGGAGTGGCAATCCGGCTGGATCACATCGCTGACTCAGGGCAGCCTGACCATTCTCGCTGCCACCGTGAGCATTTGGTTTCTGGAAACGGGTGATGCCTGGGATGTCACGTATGACCGCGCACTCAACCTGATCATGATCGCTGGGCTGGTGCTTACCATTTTGATGACCCAAACCGATTGGCGGCAGAAACAGAACATCATCGAATTGTTCTTACGTGGGTCGGTGGTGTGGCTGTTGGTGCAACTGGGGCTACTGCTGTTCACCCTGCAACCGATACAGACGGTGCAGCGCGAACTGACCGAAACGCTGATCTGGTTCCCAACCGTCTTAGTCTGGACACTTCTTGCCACCGGCAGCCTGCGTAGCCTTCAACCTGTGCTGTACGCCACCCTGATTGGCCTGATGGTTGTCATGGTACTAGGAGGCAGTTACTGGACCTACCATCTGGGCTGGAACAACAGCCTGGTCGCCAATCTGCTGCAACTCCTGATTTCATCCCTCACGGCTTTTCTCATGTTGCGCTTCTCACTACAGCGCCTAGAGCGGCTGAAGTTCGCCCAGGGTGAGCGGCAAGCGCTCGCAGCGCTCGCCTACCGTGACCTCCTGACCGAGTTGCCCAACCGCCTGGCCCTGGAACGCGAATTATCGGACATGACCCGGCCTGGAGCCACGCCCTTTTCTCTGCTGGTGATTGACGTGGATTCCTTCAAGGTCATCAATGACACGCTGGGCCACGCGGCAGGTGATCAGGTACTGCGTGGGGTGGCGCAAGCACTGATGCGCGGCGAGCAGCGGGGAGCGCGCGCTTTCCGGATCAGCGGCGACGAATTCGTGGTGCTGGCCCCAGGCTTCGGCACCGAGCATGCTGAAGCCCTGGCCCGCAGCTTTCAGCGCGACCTGACCGAGCATCCCGATCAGGATGTAGGTGTGCGGGTGGGCCTGAGCGTGGGCATCAGCCGCTTTCCGGACGACGGCCAGACGCCACAGGCCTTGCTGCGGCACGCCGACAGCGCCATGTATTCGGTCAAGCGCAGTGGCCGGGGGCGCGTGAAGGCTTACCGCGAAGATCAGGACCTGCAGACCGAGCGTTTCCAGCAGTTGGCCCGCGTCCTGGGTCAGAGCCGCCAACCGGGCGAAGAAGGCTTTTATCTGAAGTATCAGCCCATCTTCAACCTGCTGACTGGGAAAATCGCCAAAGTGGAAGCCCTACTGCGCTGGCAGCACGCCGAAATGGGCCTCATAGTGCCCCAGGAGTTCATCCGTGTGGCCGAGCAAACGGGTCAGCTCCCGCACCTGGGGCTGTGGGCACTTGAGCGGGCCTGCCGCGAGGCACTCGCCTGGCCCATTACCCTCAGTGTGAATGTCAGCGCCACCCAACTGTGCCAGCCGGACTTTGCGGTAGATGTGGCCAGTATATTGAGCCGTACAGGTTTTCCTTCCGAACGCCTGGAGCTGGAATTGACCGAAACCGCCCAGCTGTACGAAAACGACCGCGTACAGGTCAACTTGTCTGAACTGTGTAGCCAGGGTGTGAGCCTGAGCATCGACGATTTCGGAGCTGGCTACTCGAATCTGGCGCGGCTGCGGTCCATGCAGCTGACCGGTATCAAGCTGGACCGCTCGCTGATTCAGGATCTACCCGCCGAGGACGAGTTCTCGCATCTGGTGTCCGAGGCGGTGCTGGACCTGAGTTACCTGTACAGCCTGGACCTGACTGCTGAGGGCCTGGAAACCCAAGAGCATGTGGACGCCGTGTGCGCCATGGGCTTTGAGCTGGGGCAAGGGTTTGCCCTCAGCCGCCCCCTGTCGGCTGAAGCCCTCACCGACCAGCTGCGAGCAAATGCCGCAACCCAACCCAGAAACTTATGTGCGGGCAACTTTGGAGCTGACACAGCATCCGAGCCGCTGCCAGCCCCTCTCCGGGCCGTGATCTCTAGGGGCGCTGCATCACGCCTGCCAGAAAAGCGCTGACAAGTACGCCTCTTTTTCTGAGGCACTGCCCCGGATAACCCACAGCGTAAACTAAGCAAATGTCCGCTGTTTCCCCCCGGCCCATCACACTGCTGCTGGCCGACGATCATCCCGTGGTCCGCAAAGGCACCCGTGAACTGCTGGAAGCCGAACCCGGTCTGCAGGTGCTGGGCGAAGCAGGCAGCGGCACCGAGGCCGTGGCCCTGGCCGCCACACTGTCCCCCGACCTGATTGTGATGGACCTGTCCATGCCGGATATGACGGGTGTAGAAGCCACCCGGCAGATCAAAGCCGCGCAGGGCCGAGTCTCCGTGCTGGTCCTGAGCAGCTACGACGATGACGCATATGTCTTCGCTGCACTAGAAGCTGGAGCCGCCGGCTACCTGCTCAAGGAAGCCTCTGAGGAAGAACTGATCCGGGCGGTGCGGGCTGTGGCTGCTGGAGAAAGCGTACTGGCCCCCAGCATTGCCCGGCGGGTGATGGCCCGCTTTAGTGCCGATGCCCCCGCCGAAATGGACCTCACCGAAGACCTCAGCCCGCGTGAACTGGAAGTGCTGCGGGCCGCTGCAGCGGGTGGCAGTAACAAGGAGATTGCTCGCACCCTGGGCATCTCGCCACGCACGGTCCAGGTGCACTTGGGCAACGTCTTTTCCAAGCTGAATGTTGGCAGCCGAACCGAGGCTGTCCTGGCCGGCATCCGGCGCGGCTGGATTGACCCGCAGGGGCTGTAGGGGCCTCGGTCTTGACACAGGCCTTACCACCAGACCTCCTCTCCCAGACCTCGGCCAATGAATTTGCGGGGGTGCTGGCAGCATGGGCCTGCGAATGGGCTGCCGCGCATGGTGCTGGGGTGTGGACCGAAGGCCCCGCGGGGCTGGAACGCCGCGCCGAGCTAGGTCACGGCCTGACCCTCTCCAGTCAGCAACAGGTGCGCCGCACCCTGAGCGAACCACAACATGAGGGGCTGGTCTGCACCCTACCGTTCGGGCAACGGCCCTACGCGTTCGGCGTCTTGGAGATCGTGGCGGGCAGAGAGGGTCTGGCACAGGAGTGGCCCGCTCTGGCACAGACACTGGGACTGGCCCTGGAAGCGGCCCTGGCCCGCGAACAGCAGGCGGGCCAGGGCCGGGTGGCCGCAGCGGTAGACCTGCTGGTCCGGCGCATGGACGGCAGTCTGGAACATGGTCAGATTCTGGCGGCTGTAGCAGAGGTGGCGGCGCAGGCCCTGGGTTTCGGGCGAGCGTTCGCTGGCTTGCTGACTCCGTCCCCAGCGGCCACAGAGCCAGGCCAACTGAACCGGGGGCACCTGAGCGAAATCTGGAGCACGGGCTTTGTAGGCAGCGGTCCGCAGCACATGGGCGTGGGTCCAGTGTCCTACGCTGCTCTGATGGAGCGCGGCGAGGTCATCACCTACCGCGCCACCCACGACGAAGGCACGCCGCTGGGCCGGGGGCTGTCGGACCTGGCCCCGCAGGTGGCATTGATCGCGCCTCTGCGGGTGCGCGGCCAACCACTGGGCGTGCTGTACGCCGACTCGGACCGTCCCGAAGCGCTGAGGAATGGTGACGCGGCCCTTTTGCTGGAACTGGCCGAGCAGGCCGGATTGGCCCTGGGCAGTGCTCACCGCTTTGCCGAAGCCACCCGCCAGCAACGCAGCGAAAGCGTCCTACGTGAATTGGGACAGGCCCTTTCAGGCAAACTGCACCTGGCCGATACGCTGGCCGAATTGCTCCAGCGCTGCGCAGCGCTACTGGGTGCGGATGCCGCCGCGCTGTATACCGCTGACCCAGGCGGGCGAACCCTCAGTATTCACTCGGCGCTGAATCTGCCGAGTGACTGGGTCTTGCGGGTGCGGGTGCGGCCCGGCAGCGGTGTCACGGGCCGCGCCTTTGCCGAGGGTCAGCGGTGCGAGTGCCACGACTTTCCAGCTTCAGGTATGCCCGCTGCCAGTCGGCATACCCGCGCGCTGCTGGCCGCGGGAACCTATCCTTTTCGCGGTGTGCTGGGCCTTCCGCTGACCACCCGCCAAGGTCCATTTGGTGTGTTGACGCTGTATTTCACGGCACCGCTGACCCTGGACAGTGCCGACCTCCAACTGGCTGATGCACTGGCGGTACAAGGCGGACTGGCGATAGACAACGCCCTGCTGTTCGGTGAAGGCCAGGAGCGGGAACGCGAGGCTGGA
Organism: Deinococcus radiophilus; assembly: GCF_020889625.1. GTDB lineage: Bacteria > Deinococcota > Deinococci > Deinococcales > Deinococcaceae > Deinococcus > Deinococcus radiophilus. The sequence continues at coordinate 681,114 of NZ_CP086380.1, read as the reverse complement.
GCACTGCTGGGCATTTCGGGGCGGCTAGAACACGGCCTGACCCGCCACGATCTGACCCAGGTGCTCCGCATGATGGTCGAAACACTGGGAGCTGGGCGCGGCCTGCTGCACATAGCGGGCACAGCCACCGTCGGCGTGGGCTTTCCCTCTGCCCTGCCAGATGAGTTGGACACCCTGACCGGTCAGTTGGGCCGGGGCCCCCGCCCGCTGCCGCCCCGCTGGGTGATGGCCGGGGCCGGCAGTGCCTTGCTGGCTCCGTTGCGTCACGGTGCAGACGTGCTGGGCTGGCTGTATGCCGATGATCCGGGAACAGACCCTCCACCTCAGGCCACCTTGCGACTCTCCCGACGGCTGTGCGAACACCTGGCCGACCGTCTCAGCCGCCAGCAGTTGGCTGTAGCGCTGGCCCGCTCGGAGGCGAGCTACCGTCAGCTGGCCGAAAGCAGCCACGACGCGATCCTGACCACCGACCCGCTGGGCCGGATCCTGTATGCCAACCCCGCGGCCCGCACCCTTTTGACCGGAGAACGGGGCGGAACCCTTCCGCCAGACGCTTCACTGCTCACCTGGGCTGCCGATGCCGATCAGCAAGCACTCTGGCAGGGATTGGCCGCTCAGGTCCGTGGACCGGCAGGCAGCAAATCTCCCATTCGCACCGAGGTTACGGTAGGTGAGCAGCGCCTGGAAGTGCAACTGGGGCTGCTCTCTGGGGGCACGGGCGGTCTGCTGATCATGGCCCGTGACCTCAGCGAGCACTACCGCCTGCTGGGGCAGATCAGCCAGCGCGGGCAGGAGCTGGAAGCGGTGGCCCTGCGGCGCGACGAGCTGCGGACCTTTCTCAGCCTATATACCCAGGCCCAGGAAGAAGAGCGCCGCCGTATTTCCCGCGAGCTGCACGATGAGACAGCGCAGCTGCTGGTGGCCGCCCGCCGTAAGCTGCTGCGTCTGGAGAAACAGGCTCCTCAGGCCGCACCGGATATCACAGCTCTGGCCGATGAACTGAGCGAGATTGCGGCCGGTGTACGCCGCTTTGCCCGGCACCTGCGGCCCAGTGTGCTGGATGACCTGGGCTTGCTGCCAGCACTGGAATGGCTCTGTGCCCAGGCGCGGACTCCAGCGCGACTGGAGGTCAGTGGCGACGAAATCCGCCTGAGCTCGGTGCAGGAAGTCACCCTTTTCCGACTGGTGGGCGAGGCACTCACCAATGTGGACAAGCACGCTGGGGCAGCGTCGGCGGCAGTGCGAGTGACTTTTTCGGCCCAGGGCATCCACACCACGGTCAGTGACGACGGCCAGGGCTTTGACCCCGCTGCAGCGCAGGCCCTGTCCGCTCAGGGGCATCTGGGCCTGCTGGGCCTGCGCGAACGTGCCGCACTGGCTGGCGGCACGCTGGAAGTAGAGAGCCTGGCTGGCTATGGCACCCAGGTCCGTATCTGGCTCCCGCTGTAAGGGACACAGAAAACCAGAGGAGTGACAGTCTGTGATCCCTCCTGCTGAAGCCTTCCTGAACTGACAAAGCTGATGTGTATTGCGGCTCTGGGCGGCGCCACCTCAGGCTAAACTGCCCCCATGACCGTGGACGCCACGACATTTACCCCCCTCGCCACCGAACCGCTCTGGCTGGCCATCACCAATCTGGGCCGCGACGAGGTCTTTATCGCCGTACTGACCCTCTATACCTGGCTGGTGAACCCGCAGCGGGCGCGGCAGCTGGGCATCGTGTTCGCGCTGTCCTACCTGGTCAACAGCGCCCTGAAATACGGGTTTGATGTGGCGCGGCCTTTCGCGGCTGCTGGGCAGGCCAGCACAGCAGCCCAAGCGACAGCGGGCGGCCCCAGCTTTCCCAGTGGCCACGCTCAGATGAGCAGCACCCTCTGGGCGGGCATGGCGGCCCAGCTGCGCCATCCCTACTTCTGGGGGGTGGCTGTCCTTATGCTAGGGCTGATCGCCTACTCACGTCTGGCACTGGGAGTCCACTATCCCGCCGACGTGCTGGTCGGACTGGTTCTGGGTCTGGGCTTTGCCGCACTGGCTGGGACCCAGCGCTGGCATCTTCCGGCAGATCAGGTCTGGCGCTGGGGCGTGCCAGCGGCACTGCTGCTGGCCAGCCTGCTGCTCCCCAACTGGACTCCCCGTGAGCTGCCCGCCAGCCTGGGTATCCTGGCTGGCTTCTGGGCCCTGCGCCTGAACTACACTCCGCCGCGTGACTGGGCGGGACGGTTGGCGGTGGCGCTCATCGGACTGGCCCTGGTGCTGGGCCTGTACCTTGCGCTGTCCTTGCTGTTGCCCGCCAGCCTGAAAGCCCTGAGTGGCATGACCGCCCTACGCTACGCCGTGCTGGTCCTGTTCGCAGGTGGCGCGGTGCCCAAACTGCTCCGCCGCTGGCTGCCCGAGCGCCAAGCTATGCCCCACCCTCACCCTGAGCCTTTGCCAGCCACGACACACTAAGTCCCGAATTCAAAAGACCAGAAGAGCGAGATTGCTGTTCTGGTCCTTGTTTACATCTGGGGTATGGTCTCAGATCTTACTCAGTTCACCATATTTCATGATGGTTTCGTCTTCGCTGAGGAATTCACCCTCGGCATCGGGACTCCAGATCACTTCGCCGCGAATCAGGTTGCGGCCCGATACGCCGCTGATCCCTTGCAAGACAGCTTCCAGCTCACGGGCGTTGGGCATTTCAGTCTGACCCAGCTCCGGGAAAGCGTGGGCCGCCACAGCGATGGTCACGACCAAATAGAGATCACCTGGCTCGCGTTCATAGGTGTAACCGGTGTCCTGCCGGAAAGCTGAGCTGTCCAGATTGTCCTGATAGTGGCTGGTGGTCTGCTGAGTAAAGGCCGCGCGGGCCTGCGTGGCCCAGGCGCCCACCTGTCCCTCAATCTCACGGGGACCACCCCCGGCCACGGCCACCCGGCCATAGGTCCAGCGGGCACGCTGGCGCAACACGACCAGCGCCGCTTCTTGAATCATGCGGGCCAGGCCCTCGTCGCTATCGGGGTCGCCGCGCCGCGCTACATCTTGCAGGGCCGCCTTGACTTCATCGCCGTGGGTCAGCGCCACCTGCACCAACACGGCGCGCGCACCTATATCTTCCATCCCACCACTCGAGAGGCCACGTGCACCGCCACCGCGCATGGCCCGCTGCATTGACCCCATCACCATCATCATGACCATGCCGAACATCACCAGACCGATGATGCTGCCGCCACCGCCACCGCCACCGATAATGACCGGGCCGCCCATCGGGACAGGGAAAAAGCCACCACCGCCGGAGTACCCTCCACCCGAATAGCCACCGCCTGAGTAACCACCCCCGGAGAAGCCACCGCCACCTCCGCCAGAGAAACCGCCGCTGCTGCTCCCACCGAAGCCGCCGCCCGATTGGGCCTGCGCGGACGACCAACCCGTGTCTAGCGCGGCGGGCATCAGGCCCAGCAGGGCGCTGAGTGACAGCACCACCAGACCTCTGCCAAATTGCTGTGTTCTTTGCGCCTTGCGTGCCATATGCTGCCCAGTTTACGGACTTTGTCCGCCCGGCACCCAGGAAAACAAGCACACATAAAGGCAGTCAGCCCGGCTATGCTGACCCACATGACCGATCATTCCGACAGCGCCGAACATCTGGTTTTGACCGCCTCTGCCTGGCAAGACTGGCTGGATTCGCTGTGCGACCTGCCAGACGGCCCCGCTGCGCTGTCCCCAGAGGACCGCCCCAAGGAAGCGCAGCCGCTGGACGCTTACGGCCTAAGTGCCTACGCCGAAGCACTGCTCAGCGCCGAGGTGGACGGCGAACTGTGGGATACCTACGGCGATCTGGAACTGGAAGGGGCCCAGGATGAGGAAAGTGCATGGCGTGAGATCAAAGCTTTTTACGCTGACCGGGGCTACGCCCTCGTGACAGTGCAGGGTACCGAAGAACCTGAAGAGTGGATTTTGGCTCCTGAACTGGTCAGCCGCCTGAAACTGCGTGAATTTACTCAGGGCCGCTAGAACCAAGTCCACCCAACATTGAAAGGGTGCATAAGCCCCGCTCATGTCTTCATGAGATGACTCCCGTAAATTGTGAGCATGGGACGATACGACAGACGCCGTAACCGCGATAACGATTCTTCTTTTGGCAGCCTGGTGGTGTTCGGGGTGGTGCTGGGTGCAGGCATTTACCTGCTGACGCGCGAACAGAACCGCCGTGCCATTGACGCTAAATTGGCCGAACTGGGCCTCAAGGACACGGTAGACGAACTGGGTTCCAGCGTGGCTAAGGGCTGGGAACAGACCAAGCAAGCTGCCGCCGGAGGTGGCACCCTGAGCGAGAAAGTCGCCAACGTGAAGGACGCCGCTGCAACTGCCGCCAAGGACGTGGCCGACACTGCCAAAGACAACCAGGCCGATGTGCAGGCCGCAGGTAAGCAGCTCAAGGCCGATGCTCAAGACGCCGTCGCTGACGCCCAGGACAAGGCTGCTGACCTGGCCGATCAGGCCAAGACCAAAGGCGAAGAGCTGAAGGGTAAAGCCGAAGATGCTGCCGACGATGCGAAGAAAGCAGTCGCCAAGGGCACCGAAGGCGCCAAAGCGAAAGCTGAGGACCTGAAGGACGCCGCTCAGGTCAAGGCCGAAGAGGTCAAGGACGCTGCTCAGCAGAAAGCTGACCAAGCCAAGGACAAGGCCGATCAGGTCGCCAAGGATGTCAAAGATACGGCCAAAGAAGCCAGTGATACGGCGCAGGCCAATAAGGACAGCAAGCCTGAGTGGCCCTACAGCCGCGAGGGTGGCGTAGCCGACAACAAGGGCAACAGCGACAAATCCAACGAACGCAAGTTCTAAGCTGACCCTGCCATATGTCTTCCCCGCCTGGTGGCGGGGATTTTTTGTGCTGCTCTCCCTGACTTGTCACCGCGTCAGCAGGACATTCCATTTTCTGCGCTGCTCTAGACTGCGCCCCATGACGGTCCAAGCCAATCCCATTTCAGAACAACTTTTTTCGCGGGCCAAGGTGGTGACGCCCGGCGGTGTGAACAGCCCCGTGCGCGCCTTCGGGAGCGTGGGCGGCCATCCCCACTTCATTGCGCAGGCCAACGGCGCTTACCTGACCAATGCCGATGGAAAGCGGCTGCTGGACTATATCGGGTCCTGGGGTCCAATGATTCTGGGCCATAACCATCCCAGGGTGCACCAAGCCATTGCCGAAGCACTGCAGGGCGGGACGTCGTTCGGTGCCCCGAATGAACGCGAAGTTCTGCTGGCTGAAAAAGTGGTCGAGCTGACCCGTAGCAGCGGCGTGGAGCGGGTGCGCTTCGTGAACAGTGGAACCGAGGCCACCATGAGCGCCCTACGATTGGCCCGCGGCTTTACAGGCCGTAAATACATCGTCAAGTTTCGCGGCAACTACCACGGCCACGCCGACGGTCTGTTGGTTGAGGCTGGCAGCGGGCTGATGACCACGGCAGCCGGGCAGCTCGGCAGCGCCGCTCCCAGCAGTGCTGGAGTACCAGAGGAATACGCTGCCCTTACTTTGGTCAGCGAGTACAACGACCCTGCTGCTTTGGACACACTGATGCAGGGGCGCGGCCATGAAATCGCGGCGGTGATTTTTGAACCCGTGGTGGGCAACGCGGGCGTCTTGGTCCCCAGCGCTGATTTCCTGGCCGCGCTGCACCGGGTCAAGGATCAAGGCACCTTACTGGTTGCCGACGAAGTAATGACCGGATTCCGGCTGTCACTGCAAGGGGCCTGTGGTCGCCTGGGCATTCAGCCAGACCTGATCTGCTGGGGCAAGATCATCGGTGGCGGCCTGCCGGTCGGCGCTTACGGGGGCCGCGCTGAGGTGATGGACTTCGTGTCTCCTAGCGGCCCGGTATACCAGGCGGGGACACTAAGCGGTAATCCACTGGCGATGGCCGCCGGACTGGCAACCTTAAGTGAGCTGCAAGACCAGCCAGAGCTGTACGGGCGATTAGAAACCTATACCACGGCCCTGGCCGACGGTCTGAAGGATGCGGCCCAGGCGGCAGGTGTGCCTGTATCGGTCAATCAGATCGGGTCCATGCTGACCGTATTCTTTCAGGATGCGCCACACGGCAGTGTCACCACCTACCAGCAGGCGGCGCACAGCGACACTCAGGCTTTTGCCCGCTGGTTTCAGGCCATGTTAGCTCAGGGGATATACTGGGCGCCGAGCCAGTTCGAGAGCATCTTTGTGAGTGCCGCACACGGGGACGCCGAGCTGCAAACCACCTTGCAAGCGGCGCGTCAGGCCTTTTCAGAACTTTAAGGTAAGTACAAATCAGGGGTAGAAGCAGCACTCTATGCTGGGACATATCGCTGCATGGCTGCCTCTTCCCCTCCGGGCTGTTTCACCCGGCTGCCTCAGCTCATCCCTTTTTCCAGGAGGCTCACCATGACCCTGATTGACCAGTCCAAAGACCTTGCCAGGCATCTCAGTCCTGAAGGCGCGACCATTGCCGTGATCGGCTTCCACCGTGAACCTACCCGCGCGGCACACTACGTTCCCGAATACTTTCATAGGCGGGGCTACAGCATCATTCCAGTGAATCCGGCGCTGGCAGAGGGCGGCGAGGAATTCTTCGGACATGCCGCTGTGTCCACTCTTGGCGAAATCCAGGTTCCGGTAGATATCGTGCTAATCTTCCGCCGCTCGGACCAGGTATATCAGCACCAGGACGACATTCTGAACCTCAATCCCGCACCCCGACTGGTGTGGCTACAGCAGGGGATCCGGGACGATCAGACGGCCCGGCGCCTGACCGAGGCCGGAATAGACGTAGTGCAGGACCGCTGCATGATGGTGGACCACCGCTCACTGACCTGAAAGACCGGGTGAGGGCTCAAGGCTGCAGGTTCCCAACTTTCTGTAACCTGCAGCCGCTTGACCACCCTTCACAAATCCCGTTCCCAGATGCTACACTCAAGTTTAGCCAACCAAGATGGGTTGGAATGGAGCCTTCTTGCTAAACCGCCGTAAGGAAGAAAAGGACCAGACCTCGCCCAGCCGCCGACTTTATCCTGCTCCGTGCCCTGCACCGCAGTACCGTAAAGCGGCCTTTTTGCTTTGCTCAGGGTCCGCCTGGTTCAAAGCAAGCTAGCGCAGTTCACTTTCTTCCCTGCTGAACGCCGGATTTCAGCAAGCGAGCGCCTCCGCACCGCCATTCCATTCGCCCCTATTCCCACGAGGTGGACATGCAGTCACGCCCCACGATTCAGCGCTTTGGTGAAATTGCCGAAGTGATCCCCCTGCCTGACCTGACCGAAGTTCAGGTAGACTCCTTCAATGCGTTCTTGCAATCGGGCAAGACTCCCGGTGAGCGCACCAACTTCGGCCTGGAAAGTGCTTTCCGCGAAGTCTTCCCTATCGATGAAACCGAAAAGGGCCGCTCGACTGGCCTGGTGCTGGACTATCTCGAATACCGCCTGGGCGACCCGGCCTACAGCCCCGAAGAGTGCCGTGAAAAGGACCTGACTTATCAGGCACCCATGTACGCCAAGCTGCAACTGATCCATAAGGACAGCGGCGTCATCAAAGAAGACCAGGTGTTCCTGGGCGACCTGCCACTGATGACCGAGGACGGCTCGTTTATCATCAACGGCGCTGACCGCGTGGTCATCAGCCAGATTCACCGTAGCCCCGGCGTGTACTTCACTTCCTCCTATAAAGGTCTGAAGAAGCTGTACTCGGCGGCGATCATCCCCATGCCCAAGCGCGGTCCCTGGATCGAACTGGAATGGGCCGGCGACATGCTGGAAATGAAGGTCAACAAGCGCAAGTTCCCTGTCAGTCTGCTGCTGCGGGTGCTGGGCATGGACGACGGTCAGATCCGCGAACTGTTTACCGAGTTTGACAAAGACCTCGAAATTGAGGACAAAACTGCGGGCATGAACGCCGACGAAGCGCTGCTGCGCCTCTTTACGGTGCTGCGCCCCGGCGATCCGCCCAAGCGTGACAAGGCCACCCAGTACCTTTACGGTCTACTGGCTGACCCCCGCCGCTATGACCTGGGCGAACCTGGCCGCTTCAAGATGAACACCAAGCTGGGCACCTGGCAGCGCGATACGCCAACCCTGCTGACCTTCCGTGACGGCCAGTTCTTTGACGAGGGCCTGGTGGACACCATCCGCTATCTGCTGGCCCTGCAAAACGGCCTGGAGACCATCACCCTGGGTGCCGACGCCGACGGTGTGGCACAGGAAGTCCCCGTCCACGAAGACGATATTGATCACCTGGGGAACCGCCGCGTGCGGACCGTGGGCGAACTGCTCGCCGACCAGCTGCGCGTGGGCATGGGCCGCATGGCGCGTGGCGTGCGCGAGCGGATGCTGCTGGGTAACCCCGACGCCGCGACCCCCACCAAGCTGGTGAACAACCGCCCCATCGTGGCGGCCATGCGCGAGTTCTTCGGACGCAGCCAGCTCAGCCAGTTCAAGGACCAGACCAACCCCCTGTCCGACTTGCGCCACAAGCGCCGGATTTCGGCCCTGGGCCCAGGCGGTCTGACCCGCGAGCGCGCCGGCTTCGACGTGCGCGACGTGCACCGGACCCACTACGGCCGCATCTGCCCCATCGAGACGCCCGAAGGCGCCAACATCGGCCTGATTTCTTCACTCTCCAGTTACTCCAAGGTGAACCCGCTCGGCTTTATCGAGGCGCCCTACCGCCGCGTGGAGAACGGCGTGGTCAGCGATGACGTGATCTACATGACTGCCGACATTGAGGACCGCTACACCATCGCGCAGGCCAACAGCCCGCTCAATGATGACGGAACCTTTGCCGAAGAGCGCATCCTGGCCCGCAAATCCGGCGAGCCGCTGCTGTATGACCCGGCCGACGTGGAGTTCATGGACGTTAGCCCCAAGCAGATCGTTTCGATCAACACCAGCCTGATTCCCTTTCTGGAGCACGACGACGCCAACCGCGCCCTGATGGGTTCCAACATGCAGTCGCAGGCCGTACCGCTGGTGCGCGCTGAAAGCCCCGCCGTGGGCACTGGTGTGGAAGAGCGTGTAATCACCGATTCCGGCACCACTGTCGTAAGCGAAGTGACCGGCGAAGTGATTTACGTGGACAGCCGTAACATCCAGATCAAGCTGACCGAAGACGCCCCGGACATGGGCATGAAAAAGGGCAACATTCAGATTTATGAACTGGTGCGCTTTACCCGCTCCAACCAGGGAACCAACCTGGATCAACACCCCATCGTCGAAGTGGGCGAGCAGGTTGTGGCTGGACAGGTGCTGGCCGACGGTCCCGCCTCCGAATTTGGCCGCCTGGCGCTGGGTCAGAACATCACCATCGCCATCATGCCGTTTGACGGCTTTAACTTCGAAGATGCCATCTGCATCTCTGAAGGGCTGGTCCGCAAGGATTTCTACACCTCGGTTCACATCGAAAAAGACGAAATCGAAGCCCGTGACACCAAACTGGGCCCGGAAAAAATCACCCGCGACATTCCCGGTCTGAGCGAAGCCGCGCTGCGCGACCTCGACGAAGACGGCATCGTGCGCGTGGGCGCCGAGGTCAAGCCGGGTGACATCCTGGTAGGCAAGACCTCCTTTAAGGGGGAAAGCGAACCCAGCCCCGAAGAGCGTCTGCTGCGCTCCATCTTCGGTGAAAAGGCCCGTGAAGTGAAAGACACCTCGCTGCGCGTGCAGTCGGGTCAGGGCGGCATCGTCGTCAAGACCGTGCGCTTCCGCCGCGGTGACGAGGGTGTGGATCTCAAGCCTGGCGTGCGTGAAATGGTGCGCGTGTACGTGGCCCAGAAGCGTCAGCTGCAGGTGGGCGACAAGGTGGCCAACCGCCACGGAAACAAGGGCGTGGTCTCCAAGATTCTGCCCCCCGAAGACATGCCCTACCTCGAAGACGGAACCCCGGTGGACATCGTGTTCAATCCGCTCGGTGTGCCGAGCCGCATGAACCTGGGCCAAATTCTGGAAACCCACCTGGGTGAAGTGGCCCGCATCACCGGCAAGAAGTTCGTGACCCCGGTGTTCGACTCGGTGACCGAAGCCCAGATCAAGGACATGCTGGAAGAGCAGGCTAACCTGCGTCTGCAGCGGCGCCGCGACGAAGGCTTCGATATTGACCGCCGCGAAGAAGAAGTGCTGGACCGCGCCGCCAAGCTAGGCGTGATTGACCAACCCGGCGAGAACTACGAAGGTGCCCTCAAGCAACTGGCCCGCGTGGGCAAGAGCGTGTTGTTCGATGGCCGCACTGGCGAGCCGATCAGCGGACCCGTCGTGGTGGGCATCATGTACGTGATGAAGCTGTACCACATGGTAGAAGACAAGCTGCACGCCCGCTCCACCGGCCCCTACTCGCTGATTACCCAGCAGCCGCTGGGCGGTAAGGCGCAGTTCGGCGGTCAGCGCTTCGGGGAAATGGAAGTGTGGGCGCTGGAAGCTTATGGCGCGGCGCACACCCTCAAGGAGATGCTGACCATCAAGTCCGACGACATCGACGGCCGCGACGCCGCTTACCAGAGCATCGTCAAGGGTGAGCAGGTGGCCGACTCCACCATCCCCGAGAGCTTCAAGGTGCTGGTCAAGGAACTGCACTCGCTGGGTCTGGACGTAGAAGTCCTGGACAGCGGCGATAAGGCCGTGGACATCTTCGAAGGCATGATGCCCAAGCGCTAAGGACGCTGAAACGCGCCCGCAGAAGGCTGCAAGCGGAAAGCACAAGGCCAAGCGAGCCATCTGCCCAAGCTAAATCTCAACCCCAATGGTGACAGCCTTCTGCCTTTTTCCATCTGCTTTTCGCCCAACTCCGAAGGAGTTTCAATGAAAGATTTCAACAAAGTCCGTATCGCCATTGCCAGCCCGGAGAAAATCCGTGAGTGGAGCTTTGGTGAGGTGGAAAAGCCGGAAACCATCAACTACCGCACCCTCAAGCCGGAGCGCGAAGGTCTTTTTGACGAGCGTATCTTTGGCCCAATCAAGGACTACGAGTGTGCTTGCGGACGCTACAAGCGCCAGCGCTACGAGGGCAAGGTCTGCGAGCGCTGCGGCGTGGAAGTCACTTCCAGCAAGGTGCGCCGCTACCGCATGGGCCACATTGATCTGGCTACCCCCGCCGCACATATCTGGTACGTCAAGGACAGCCCCAGCAAGATCGGCACCCTGCTGGACCTGACTGCCGGGCAGCTGGAAAAGGTACTGTACTTCTCCTCTTTCCTGGTGACTGATCCCCGCAATGCCCAGAAAGAAGGCCGTCCCCTCAAGCGCGGCGAACTGCTGAGCGACGACGAGTACCGTGAACTGCGCTTTGGTCGCCAGGAAACCTACGCCCTGCAGGGCGGCGCTGAAGCCGATGTCAAGGACGGCGACTATGTGACCCGTGGGCAGACCCTGGGCGGCAATGTCGTGTCCAAGATGGACGGCCTGGCCCAGTACCGTTTCCCCCGCCGCGCCGAGATCGCCTACCGCGAGGAGCAGGAAGCCGCGCTGCCGCTCAGCGCCGACGCCCTGGTGCAGCAAGACATCTTCCGCGCTGGTGAAGTTCTGGCTGAATTGGAAGAAAACGTCACTGTGACCGCGCCAGTAGCTGGCGTCGCCTACCTCAAAGAGATGGGCGAGGACTCGGTCATGATCGAACTGCGTGAGCAAGTGGACGAGCCGGAACCCGAAGAAACCAATGGCGAAGACGGTGAGGAAACTGCTGCCCCCCGCCGCAAGGCCCCCAAAGCCAAAGTGCTGGCCAGCCTGTACATCCCGCACGGTATGGACGTGCAGGTCGTACACGGCGAAATTGTGGACGAAGGTGCTGTTCTAGCTGAGGCCAAAGCAGGCGACCTGCTGCGCGTGAGCCGTGACAGCCGCCTGAGTGCCGTGAACTTTGGCAAGAAGGGTGTCACCCTGACCGCCCACTGGAACCGCCGCGCCGAGTACGCCATTGACCCCACCATGCACGTGCTGGTCGGAGACGGCTCCGAAGTGCGCCGTGGCCAAAAGGTTGTGGGCGCCATTGACGAAGACGAAGAAGTGATTGCCGAAGCCGACGGTGTACTGACCATTCATGCACCGGCCAGCATCATCGTGTCCAAGGCCAAGGTGTACGAGTATGGGGACGAGCCGCTGGTCGTGAACGGCGACCGCGTGGAACCCGGTGACGAACTGGCCGATTCCGGTGCGCTCAAGTCCGAGATTTCGGGCCGCGTGGAAATCGACCTGGTCCGTAAGCAGGTCCGCGTGATCGAGTCCTACGACTTTGAGGCCAAAATGGGCGCCGAAGCGATCAAAGACATGCTGGACGACCTGGATTTGGACACCCTGGAAGTCGAACTGAACGGCACCATGAGCGATAACAGCCGCCACAAGCGTGCCAAGGCCCGTAAACGGCTGGAAGTGGTCCGGGCGTTCAAGCGCTCCGGCAACAGTCCGAGTTGGATGGTCCTTGAGAGTGTTCCGGTCATGCCACCAGACTTGCGACCCATGGTGCAGGTGGACGGCGGACGCTTCGCGACCTCCGACCTGAACGACCTGTACCGCCGCCTGATCAACCGCAACAACCGCCTCAAGAAGCTGATGAGTCAGGGCGCACCCGACATGATCATCCGCAACGAGAAGCGGATGCTGCAAGAAGCGGTGGACGCCCTGATCGACAACGGACGGCGCGGCAGCCCCGTGACCAACCCCGGTTCGGACCGCAGCTTGCGCTCGCTGACCGACCTGCTGGGCGGCAAGCAGGGCCGTTTCCGCCAGAACCTGCTCGGTAAGCGCGTGGACTACTCGGGCCGCTCGGTGATCGTGGTGGGTCCGCAGCTGCGACTGCACCAGTGTGGTGTGCCCAAACGTATGGCGCTGGAGCTGTTCAAGCCGTTCCTGTTCAAACTGCTGGAAGAAAAAGGCGAAGTCACCAACATCAAGCAAGCCCGCAAGATGCTGGAGCGCTACCGCGACACCAAGGACAGCGTGTGGGACGCGCTGGAAGAAGTGATTGAGGACAAAGTGGTGTTGCTGAACCGTGCGCCCACGCTGCACCGCCTGGGCATCCAGGCCTTTGAACCCGTGCTGGTCGAAGGTCAGTCGATTCAGCTACACCCGCTGGTCTGTGAAGCCTTCAACGCCGACTTTGACGGGGATCAGATGGCCATTCACGTGCCGCTGAGCGCCCAGGCGCAGGCCGAAGCCCGCATTCAGATGCTCAGCGCCCATAACCTGCTGTCGCCTGCCAACGGTGAACCCAACGTCAAACCCAGCCGCGACATCATTCTGGGCATCTTCACACTGACCCAGCTGCGTCACGACAACCTGGGCGCGGGCCGCGAATTCTCGTCGGCCAACGATGTGCTGGAAGCTTACGACCAGGGCGAATTGCTGCTGAACAGCCCCGTCATGCTGAACGGCGAGGAAACCAGCCCAGGCCGCCTGCGCTACCAATTCGCCAGCCCCGACGAAGCCATTCATGCCGTAGACCGCGGCGAGATTGACTACCAGGATCACGTCACCATCCGCCTGAACGGTGAACTGTACCAGACCAGCGCTGGCCGGGTGATGTTCCGCCGCCTGGTCCAAGAAGCCCTGGGCGAGAACGCCGGGATGGTAGATCAGCTGGTGCGTCTGGACGTAGCCTACGAGAAGGATTACCTCAAGGATATGGTCATGGCCTGCTACCGTCAGCTGGGTATTGAGGCCACCGCTCACCTACTGGATGCCCTCAAAGACAGCGGCTTCAAGCTGTCCACCACCTCGGGCATCACCATCGGCATCGACGATATCGTGATTCCACCGACCAAGGCCGAGATTCTGGCCGAAGCCGACGCACAGGTGGACGAGATCGAGCAGAACTACGAGTTCGGGTTTATGACCGAGGACGAGCGCTACAAGCAGGTCGTGGACCTGTGGAACGACACCAAGGACAACGTGAAGAACGCGATGTTCCAGAACTTCTCGGACAACTACCCTTTTAACCCGCTGTGGATCATGAGCCAGTCGGGTGCCCGTGGTAACGCCCAGCAGATCACTCAGCTGGCCGGGATGCGCGGCCTGATGGCCCGCCCCGACGGACGCACCATTGAAGTGCCTATCCGGGCGTCCTTCCGCGAAGGTCTGACCGTGCTGGAGTACTTCATCTCCACCCACGGTGCCCGTAAGGGTGGGGCCGATACCGCGCTGCGAACCGCCGACTCCGGCTACCTGACCCGTAAGCTGGTGGACGTGGCCCACGAGATCGTGGTGCGTGACCTGGACTGCGGTACCACCGACTACACCACCATCCCACTGGGCGAAGTGGACAGCCGCACCGGCGAGTGGCGCACCCGCAAGGGCAGCGAGCTGGAAACCAGCATCTATGGCCGCACTGTGGCCGTGGACATTGAGCTGAGTGACCGCGTGATCCGCGAAAACGAAATGCTGGCATTGGAAGATGTGCAGCAGATCGGCCAAGAAGCTGAAAACCTGCGCGAGGTGCATGTCTATACTCCCTTCAACTCCACGGTGCGCAGCGGCGTGGACCGCAAATGCTATGGCTACGACCTGTCGCAGGCCAAGCCCGTCAGCTTGGGCGAAACCGTGGGTGTGGTGGCCGCCGAGTCTATCGGTGAGCCCGGCACCCAGCTGACCATGCGGACCTTCCACACCGGCGGTGTGGCCGGTGGCGGCGACATCACCATGGGTCTGCCCCGCGTCATCGAGCTGTTCGAGGCCCGCAAGCCCAAGGTTCCGGCCATCCTGGCTGACCGTGACGGTGTGCTACGCATCGAGGAAGAAGAGGACCGCTACCTGCTGCGGATTGACGCGGACGACGAGGAGTTCTCCTCCAAGACCGCGACCAAGGTGCCCAAGACCCTGCGCCTGACGGTCCGTGACGGTGAGCGGGTGGAAACCGGCCAGCCGCTCACCCGCGGCGCCGTGAACCCCCACGACCTGCTGGAGTACAAAGGCATTGACGCCGTGCAGCGCTACCTGGTGGAAGAAGTGCAGCGCGTGTACCGCTCTCAGGGTGTGAAGGTGCACGACAAGCACATCGAGATCATCGTGCGGCAGATGCTACGCTTCGTGGAAATCACCGAAGGCGGCGACACCGACATGCTCGAAGGGCAGATCGTGGAGCGCTGGGACGTGCAGGACGCCAACAATGCTCTGGAAGCCGGTCAAACCCCAGCCAGCTGGAAGCCGGTGCTGCTCGGCATCACCAAGTCCAGCCTGACCACCAAGTCCTGGCTGAGTGCCGCATCCTTCCAGCACACCACCCACGTGCTGACGGAGGCATCCATGCGCGGTCAGGTGGACGAGCTGATCGGTCTGAAGGAAAACGTGATCCTCGGCAAGCTGATTCCCGCTGGAACTGGTCTGAACGCTGTGCGCGACGTTCAGGTAGCCGACGACCGCACGCTGGAGAAATACAACCCCAGCGCCGTGGCGGCTATTCCCGCGCCCCGCGAGGAACGCGCCCCAGTCACCGACGCTCCCGCTGCCGATAACGCCCTGCTGTAATCCCAACTCGCCCCAATAAGAGGCAAAAATCATCCCCCACCAGAACTGGTGGGGGGTATTTTTTGTCTACTGATCGGCATAGGTCATCAGTCCAGCCAGATCTGATTTGCTGTGTCTTACCTCCTCGCTGTAGGGTGGGCCTCGTCGTACAACTGTGCATAGCGCTCGCCTAACCGCAGAGCAAAACGCATTTCCCGCCGGGTGGCGCGGGCGCTGAGGCGCACCTCGGCGCTGAGCATCAAGGTGGCATAAGCCAAACTGACCGATCCCAGAATCGCTGTGAGGGTCGGCACCACGCCGGTATAGCCCTGAATCAGCTCGCGCCCGCCGATCAGGACACTGGACAGCACGAAGAGGCTGATGGCGACGTACAGCCCGGTCATGGCCCGCAGCAACATGCGGCTGCGCTGCGAGTGCAGTTCTAGCTGGTCTATGATCATTTCCTTTTCGGCAGCGGCTAGCCCTTCATCCAGATGCTGCCCCTCAATCAGTTCCCGGAAACGGTCAGTGTAATACTTGATTCGGTCGGTGACGCGGCCCACCCGCGTGGTGGTGCTCATCAGAATGGCCCCGGCCCCACTGAGCAGCACCGCCGGGGTAATCATGGCAGTCAGGACGCTCAGGCCAGGATCATTCATCTCTGCTGCAATTTTATGGGGCGACCTGCTCTTGCGGAGCAGGCTGCGCTTGTGAGACAGGAGTAGGCGTGCCGCTTGGTGCCGGAGCGCGGTTCAGGAAGGTGATGGGGTGGGCATCAGGCCCCTCAAAGCCAGGGCCATAGCCACGCAGCAGCACAGCTACGGCGTCTCCGTATTGCCAGGCCGCTTCTAGGCGGTAGGCCGCCACGCAGTTGCGGCCAGCAGGCAGTTGGGCGGCGTCGCGGAACCAGTCCTGACCGTTCACCCGCAGGCGGAGACCCACTGGATCAGCTGGTAACAGCCCCCTATATTCGCAGTGGTTATAGGCCGCCTGGGGGCGTACCTCCAGGGTACGGACGGTGCTGCCCAAGCCGGAATTCAGCGTCACGGTCTGCGGCTCTTGCGCGGGCCAGCCGGCCAGCGAAGGCAAGGGTAACGCCTGTGCCCACAGCATCTGGCCCGGAATGGGCCGCTCCAGGCCCAGCTGCCGCAGCCGGGCGGCGTGGCGGGTCAGCAGCTGCTCGGCCACCTGCGCCGAGGTGGTGCCTTCTGCCGCCTCCCGGAGAACCAGGCGGTCACTGATCAGCACCCCTACGCCCTGGCGCACCACCCGCAACTCAGCAGCTGGAAACCCACTGCCATCCGCCACCCAGTGGGTCAGCATCAGGTGATAGGCTCCGCCTTCGCTGAACCCGTAGCGGTAGGGTTGGGGCAGATCGGCGGCGCTGGCCTGGGTCGCCAGCAACGTCAGCATCAGGGCCAGGATTTTTTTCATTCTTCTATAGTAATGGGCATGAGCCCCCAAGACCTATCTTCCCCGTCTGGCGATCAGCTGGCGAGCGCTGCACTGACCGGGCAGGTGCCGCAGCTGTATACCTGGGGCACCCTGGCCGCTGGGCTGCTGATGGCTGTCACGCTCATCTGGCCGGAGCTGGCGGGGCTCGCTGTGAGCACGTTGGCGGCTGTTCCCGTATTGGCAGCGCTCTGGGTAGCCGTGACCTGCTGGCACACAGACCGCCGTCTCAGTCTGGCCGCCCTGCTGGCGGTTGCTGGGCTGGCCGCCGTCTTTCTCGGACGCAACCTGTTGGGTTAGAAGGCAAGGGCGTGCTGGCCCGTAAGGCCATCCAAAACTGGAAGTTTCTCGCCACGCCCACACCCCCAGACCCTTACACTGCGGTATGACCTCAGCACCTGCCCAGCACGTTCCTTTTCGCCTGGATGGACGCCGCGCCCTCGTCACCGGCGGATCGAAAGGCATCGGATTCGCGGCGGCGCAGCTGATGCGCGAGCTGGGCGCCGAAGTCACCATCGCGGCCCGCACCGAAAGTGACCTGCAAGCGGCCGCTGGGCAGATCGGAGCGGCCTGGGTGGCGGCCGATGTCGGCACTCCTGAGGGTGTCGCTGCTGCCCTAGAAGCTGCCGGAGCGGTAGATATTCTGGTGGCCAATGCTGGCGGACCACCGCAGGCCCTCCCCAGCGAAGTCCCTGAAGAGGCCTGGGAAGCGGGTTATCAGACCAACTTCCTGAGTACCGTGCGGCTGGCGGCTGGCGTGCTGCCCGGTATGCAGGAGCGCGGCTGGGGCCGGATCATCGCCGTCACCTCCATGACCGTCTCGCATCCAGTGCTGCGCCTGCCGGTCAGTAACGCCATGCGCGCCGCCGTGACCAACCATCTACGGACCCTGGCCCTAGAAGTGGCAGGGAACGGCGTGACCTGCAACACGGTAGCCCCCGGTTACACCGCCACGGAGCGGCTTCAGGCCCTGCACCATGACCCTGCCGAGGCGCAGCGCCTGGCTGGCAGTATTCCAGCAGGCCGCTTCGGAGAGCCGCGTGAGGTGGCTGCTGCCATCGCGTTCCTGTCCACGGACGAAGCCGCTTACATCACTGGCCAGGAACTGCTGGTCGACGGTGGGTTCAACATTTGACCCGCGCAACTTCGGCCCCCTTGGAGGGCGTCAAGCACTGGCCTTTCGGGGCACGGCTGGCCCTGTTGCTGTTTGGCCTGATGCTTTATGGGCTCTCGCTGCGTCTGATGATCGATGCAGGAGTGGGCGTGGCTCCCTGGGACGTGCTGCACACCGGGATGGCTGACCGGCTACCGGTGACGGTCGGCCAGGCAGGCATTGCCGCCGGGGTGGTCATCGTGACCCTCAGCCGACTGCTGCTGCGTGAACCGATTGGCCTGGGGACCGTCCTGAATGCTGTACTGGTCGGCTTATTTCTGGACCTGTTCGCCTTTTTTCCAGAGCCAAGCAGTCTGCTGCTACGTTGGGGCGAATTTCTGATCGGCGTTGCCCTGCTGGGTCTGGCCACCGGCACCTATGTGGCCGCCGCGCTGGGCGCTGGCCCGCGTGACGGACTGGTGCTGGGCCTCTCACGGCTGAGCGGCGCTCCGGTCGCCACCATACGGACGGTCATCGAGCTCTTGGTCTTGGCGCTGGGCTGGGCGCTGGGAGGACAGCTGGGGTTAGGCACAGCTGCCTTTGCGCTGCTGAGCGGCCCCGCGATGGCGTGGGGCATGGGCCTGTTCGGCCTGACCCGTCCCCAGCCCACTCCCCCTGCTGCCCGTGCCCCCTGATCATGCAAAGGCCCGGCGCGGCAGTGCGGCTCAGGCAGAAATACGCTGGGCCGCCTCAGCCAGTAAGCGGCGCTGAAAAGCCGCCAGATTGGTCACGGGGGTATACATGTTGCGTGTTCCCAGCAAATCACCCGACGGACTGTAAATCCGCAGCAGGTGACTGCCACGCGGCACCGCATAGATCTGGCCTTTAGGACCGATACTCAGCAGCCACAGTGCATCACCCGGCTCACCCACTTCACGGCTGAGGGCCACCGGAGCCGTCACATCGCCATCTGGGTCCACTCGCCGCACCTTGGCAGCGGTGGAATCCACCAGATACACAGCCCCGGCACTGTCCACGGTCAGCCCAGTCAACGGGCGCAGATTCTCCGAACCACGCTCTAACCGGAACGCCAGACGCGACATATATTCGCCGTCTGCCGTAAAACGCTGCACGCGGTGGTTCCCCGTATCCAGCACATAGAGATGGGCAGCCGCCGCAGCCAGCATGGTCGGGCGGCGGAACTCGCCCTCGCGCCCACCCTCACGCCCGAAAGCAAATCGGAACTCGCCCTTCAGGCTGTACACCTTCACCTGATGCGCCTCGCCGTCCAGGACATAGATCTGGTCTCTTAGCACCGCCAGGCCACAGGGCTGAAGCAATTGCGACTCGCCCAGACCATATTCACCGAATTGCTGTACCCGTTGCCCCTGCGAGTTCAGCACCCAGACCAGCCCACCACTCCCCTCACCGGAAGGGCGGCGATTCTGAAAGGCCACCAGCAGTTCGCCGTGTGGGCCACCGTGTAGGGCACTGGGAGGGCCAGGGAGCCGCAGTTCATGTTCCGTCACCGCGCCACGACTTCCCCAAGTCTGCCGTAGCTTGCCCGTGGTGTCCAGCAGGCGTAGTGAGCCCTGGGCATCTTCAACCGTTATGGCAAGCACATCGGCGTCCTCAAAGGCATCGTCTACCAAGATGCCCTCATCCAGTGCAGCAATCACTTCATCCAGGTTGGGCCGTTTATCGGGGTCTTTTTCGATCATGTGCAGGATCAGATCATTCAGGCGGCTGGGCACCCCTCGCCGCAGCTGATTGGGCGGCTTGGGGTCCTCGAAGACCTGCTGATGCACCACCGACTCGTAACTGCCCTCAAAAGCCGCCTTGCCGGTGATCATCTCGTAGGCCAGCAGGCCTAACGCGTACAGGTCACTGCGGGCATCGGTGCGGATGCCTTTGGCCTGTTCGGGAGCCATGTAGGTGGGCGTGCCTACCCGCGCCCCGGTCATGGTGAGGCGCGAAAGGGCCTGGCCCACCGCAATACCGAAATCCATCAGCTTGACGCCCCCAGGCTGCAGCTGCCCACCGTCCAGCGCCCCTTGCAGCAGCATCACATTACTGGGCTTGAGGTCGCGGTGAATCACCTTGTGGAGATGAATGTGCCGCAGGGCGTCCGCCAGTGCCCGAAAAATTTGCACCGCTTCAGGGAGGGTGAGCTGACGCTCCTCAAGAATCTGCTCCAAGCTGATCCCGTCTAGGTACTCCATAGCGATGTAGTACTCACCGTCCTCCATGCGGTAGCTGAACACTTCCACAATGTTGGGATGGTCAAACTGCATCAGAATCTCCGCCTCGCGGAAAAAACGCTTGACGAACTTCTCGTCGGCCAAGAATTTCTCCTGTGGAACCTTGAGAGCTGCCTGCCGCCCGTCGCTGCGTCGCTGGGCCAGATACACGTTGCCCATTCCCCCGATACCAATGCGGCGCTCGATCAGGTACTCGCCCAGATGCGCGGGAGGCTGTTCGTTCTCTTCTCCGTGGCCTACCCGCAAGCCCGGAATCCAGGTGCGGCGGCCCGGCCCTGGGCGGGACAGCTCAGCTGGTGACGGGTCCAGTCCACCGGGCCGGACGCCCCGCCGTCCCCCCCAGTCCACCCAGCGGCGCGGCAGATGGACCCCCAGCAAGGCCGGAAGCAACGCGGCAGCCAACACCAAAAGCCCCTGGACGCGGCCCGGCGCAGCCTGGGGATTGGCTTCCCAGTTGAGGGTGACCAGCAACGCAGCCAGCCCGGCCAGAACCAGCAAGGTGAGGTACCGCAGCAGCCGCTCGGCCGGAAAGAGCATGAGCCGCAGGGCCGCCACAAAGAGACCCAGCAGCAGAACAGTGTCCAGCAGCTCACTCATCTGCGGACATTCCTGGTCTGGTCCTGGGTTCGGCGCGGTGCGGGGATCATCAAATTCAGTCTCAGTTTCGTGTGAAGTTCACTCTTTCGGGGTGCCAGCGACCTCTGCGGATGGAGCCTGCAGTCCAGAGTATCCCGGTCAGACACCTGAGCAGGGCAGGTCCACGTTCCCGAATTGCCTTAGGTTTCAGCCTGGAGAATCAGGTTAATGCCTACCCTATACCCCACCAGGTTGCGGTTCTCTCACAGTTTCACCCATCCGTGGTGGAACCGCTTCCGGCCAGCCTATGACAGCCGCGTTGACCCCGCCTGTGCGCGCTGCTTGATCTGGGGTCTGACAGATGCCGCTCTATCCTGGGCCAGCACCCGATATACTGCGGCGGATGAGGGCAAATGAGTGGCTGGATGAGCTGGTTCAACTCTATGAATACCGCGTGGAGGACCTGCATCATGGCCGCAGCCCCAGGGGGGACAAACAGGCTTTTTTAGATCTGCGTGAACTGCTTATGACCGCCGACACGCTGGATTCCGGCTCACGCCGCCGCTTGATGGCCGCCGAGCGGCAGTTCCGTGACTTGCAGCGCCGGGGCGAGGTGCACTTCAGGGCTCGCCCACGCAAATCGGCCCAGTCGGCGCAGGCCGCTCAGGCCGAGGTTCTGCGCACGATGGCCCAGCGACTGTGGCACGCGGATGCCCGCCGGTGGGTTTCTGCGCGCCTGTGGGCGACCCGCTCAGAGCCGCGTCTGATGCCCCTGCGGACGCTCCTGACCGCCACCTTGAACCTGCAACACGAGCAGCGCGGTGAGCCGCAGCGTGCGCTGGTCTCGCTGGGTGAATCGGTCAGTTTAGGTCTGGCCGGACCCCATCAGATTGACGCCCTGACCGAGAGCGTGCTGGAGCTGCTCTCTACCTATACCGGACGCCAGCAACTGCTTAGGGCCGTTGCTGGGCTATGGGACCTGAGCCTCCAACGCTGGGGCGAGCCACCATCCTCGCCGCAGGACATGGGGCGTGCAATTTTTACCGACGACGGACTTTCCAGTCTGGCCCGTGACCAGCAGGTCTTCCCGACTGGCCCAGGCGACGCCCCAGCGGGCCACCTCGCGCCGGATGGGCCACTGCACCTGTCTTCCGCCGACCTGATCTGGTCTGAAGAGCTGGAACTGCTCAAGAAGACCATCGCCGTCCTCACCCGACTTTTGGAGCGCTGGCCGACGGCCTTGCCACAGGCGGCCCAACCCGTCAGTGTGAGCAGCACGCCAGATCCCGAAGCCCAGCTGACTGCACTGCGGCTGCATCCAGGCCAGTTCAGCTGGGGCAAACTTCGGGGCGAGCTGATCCCCACTGCTGGTTTGGGAGAGGGCAACCCTACTGCGGGTGACTTCGACCTCCACCTGTGGGGGGTGAACGGCGCAGAGCGACGGGTACTCCCACTGCGTCAGGACCTGCCCGCCAGCCTGCGAATCTGGAGTGTCCAGCTGGAAGATCAGCTGATCCACGCCGTACTGGACCGCGATTACCTGCTGCTGCGCCGCGAGTGGGCAGCGCCAGCTGCGCTACAGATCCAGGCCAACCGGGCGCGGCTGCTGGCCTATCTGACTCAGCCGTATCTGGCGTACGCGCCTATGCGGCTGGCACGGGCAGCTGCCCTCTCGCTGCGTGGCCGCGAACTGGCGGGCACTGACCTGTCACCGGGCAGCGCTGCGCGCTATCACAGTGCCCCCGCCGCGCAGCTGGGCCAGCTCGCCGAGAAGGCGCTGGACGCACTGCTGGCCCTGAGCAGTCCTCTGGAAAGCTGGGAGAGGACTCAGGTATTTCAGACCGCGGCTCTGGCCGCTGGGCTAGACGCCGCCGAGGGTCAGCTGCTTTCGGAACTGCTGGGAGCAGCGCACGTTCCAGAAGTTATCTTCGATCCGCAGACGCTGGAACGGGGCGAGTTCCCACAAACTGGACCTTATAGCCTCAGCCAGTGCACGGGGGAGCGCCGTGAACTTTCGGTCAGCGGACAGACCGTCATCCTGCAACCAGCGGGCGAGGAAGCGTTCAGCGGTGATCCACTGATCCAAGTTCAGCTGGAAGGTCATCCTGCGGCAGAGCTACACGACGCCCTGGCCTGGCCGCTGGGACGGGCCACCTTGCTGCTGGCCCAACATGGACCTTTGCTGGCCGTGGCCACCCTTCCCCACTAAGGGCCACGTCCCCGGACACGTCTGTGGCAAGCTGGTCAGGTGACCGAGTTTCAGCCGCCCAGCTTGTCTGTTCCCCTCCCACACTCGCTTAGCGTTACCACCCTGAACCTCAACGGCCTGCGCTCGGCCCGGCGCAAGGGGTTGGATGAATGGCTCCTGAAGCATCGGCCGGATGTCCTGCTGCTCCAAGAAGTCCGCGCTCCAGCCATGCCGGAGGTGTTGGAGGCTCTGGGGTATCACTCGGCCTGGCATCCGGCGCAAAAGGCAGGTTACAGCGGGGTGGCACTTGCCAGCCGCCTGCCCTTGGAGGACTTGCGGCTGGGGATGGGCCATGAGGCGATGGACGCCGAGGGCCGCCTGATTTCCGCGCGGATTGCGGGGGTGCGCTTTGCCAGCGTGTACCTGCCCAGCGGCTCATCTGGCGAGCTGCGTCAGGGGTTCAAGGACCGACTGCTGCTGGACTATCAGCTCTGGACCGAGCAGCAACTGCCGGACGGACCACTGGTGATCGGTGGGGATTACAACATCGCCCACCAGGCCATTGACCTGAAGAATTGGCGGTCCAATCAGAAAAACAGTGGGTTCCTGCCGCACGAGCGAGAATGGATGACTGCCCATCTGGCGGGCGGCCTGAGCGACACCCACCGCGCTTGGTTGGGCGAGCGGCCCGAATACACCTGGTGGAGCAACCGGGGCCAGGCCTATGCCAACGACACCGGTTGGCGAATTGATTATCTGCTCAGCTCCGGCGTGGGAGTCACGGATGTGTGGGTGGACCGTCCCGTCCGTCTGAGTGACCACGCCCCTCTCAGCGCACACGTGACGCTGCCCTAAAGGCTGCCTCTGCCTCGGAAAATCGCGGAGGTGGGCAGAGCAGGTAGACACAGACTGGCTTGGTCCTCACACCCATGTTCCGGATGACCTCTAAGCTACGCCTGCAGGAGCGGCCATGTTAGAATCAGCGTGCTTCCAGGTGACGGGATGAGGAAACGCCCACCGGCGGTTTTCTGGGCCACCTGAGACAAGCAACCTCTGCCAAATGCAGAACTTTCCTGACCGCCTGGGAGGCGGCCTGCCCAGGCGGGCATCATCACTGCCCCAACCGCAAGGCCGCATAACCCACCAGGAGTGACGTGACGCAATTCTTCTGTGGCCCAAACCGTAGCAGTTTGTTGAGATGATGGCCCAGCCCACGCCCCTGCCGCTTCAGGAAAGTCACCACATTCAAGTTCGCCCAACATCCTGACAGGTGCTTCATGCCAAAAACCAAAGCCA
The DNA here is from genome assembly GCF_020889625.1 of Deinococcus radiophilus. GTDB lineage: Bacteria > Deinococcota > Deinococci > Deinococcales > Deinococcaceae > Deinococcus > Deinococcus radiophilus. Next base: position 656,825 of record NZ_CP086380.1, on the reverse strand, counting down.
AGGCCGCAGCCCCTTCGGAAAAGCAACCCGAAGAAGTGACCGGCACGGAAACAAAACCACAAAAAGCCCGCACCCCACGGACCACGCGCAAGGCGAAACCGCCTGTGGCCGAGTCCGAGGGTGGTGCTACCGATAGCGTTCCTAAGCGGAAAGCCAAAGGAGCAATCCCCGAAAACGCCAAGGCCACCAAGGCGGCAGCTCCAAAAACCAAGACTGCTGCGGCGGATTCACAATCGGAAATGGTCAGTGACTCGCTGTCTAGCGACCTCGCCACGTCGGCCGAGGTGACTGCGCAGCCAGAAAGCACGGCTCCAAAAGCCAGCCGGAAGAAAGCCGCACCCAAGCGCAAAACAGGAAATCAGACCCAGGTCACCGAGGACAAGGCAGAGCAACCGGCAGAGTCGAGCACCCAGGTGCCCAAGGCAACCTCCAAGAACCGCAAGAGCACGCGGGGGCGTAAAGCTGCTTCCCAGACTGAAGCAACCAGCGAGGCAGAGGCTGCTTTGAGCGACGAGGTGTCTGCCACCGCGACTGATCAGGCTGCATCGGAGCAAACTGAAGCTGCTGCCGTGCCTGCTTTGTCAGAAACACCGAACGCCGAGGCGATCCCCTCTGATGAAGCTCAGGCCACTTTGGAAGAGCAACTTCCTGCCGCCAAGCCTAAGCGGACCACCCGCCGCACGACCAAACGCTCCGAGCCAGCCGCCGACGCGGTGGGCGAACAGGCCGATACGGACACGGCAGCATCAGCAACTCAGACCAGCCGCACCAAGCGTTCACGCCGGGGCCGTAAGGCAGACACCACGACCGAGCAGGCTGAGACTGCCGTTGCCGTGTCCGAACCCGAAGGGGAAGCACCCGTAACGCTGCCGCAGACGGTCGTGCCTGGCCTGGAACCTGATCAGCACGCTGAAGTGCAGGCCGGAGCTTCCCAGACGGAGGAAGGCCTGGCCCCAGGAGCTGAAGTCAGCCCTGAACCTGTCGCCAGCACGACCCAGCGTTCCCGCCGTAGCCGCAAGAAGACTGCCGAAACCATCAGTGACGAGCCGCTGGTGCTGCAGCGTTCCAAATCCAAAGGCAAGAAAGCTGGCAGCAAATCCCGCAGCCGCCAGGACGAGAACCTAGAAGCCGACCTGGGCCGACTGAGCGGCGTGGAGCCAGTGGAACCGCTGGAGCCAGGCAGCGCACCAACCGCGCAACTCGGCGATCTGCCAGAAATCAGCGAAACGGATGTGCTGGCCGCCCTGCTGCCAGACCTGCCGCCCGCGCCGCAGGCTACCGCCACCGCCACCACACCTGAAACGGTGCCCGAAGATCCAGTACAGGACCTGCTGCTTCGTCAGCTGCGGTCCATCGGACGGCCTATTCACGTCAAGGATCTCGAAAAGAGCTTTACCCGCCAGAAAGCCGATCTGGTCGGCAACTGGCGCGATATTGAAGGGTCCCTAGAAGACCTGACCCGCGCCGGAATGGTGATCCGCACCCGCAAGAAGACCTACGGCCTCCCCGAAGCGATGAACTTGGTCCGGGGCCGCTTCCAAGCGTCTGCCGCTGGCTTCGGCTTTGTCGTGCCGGACAGTGGCCGCGAGGACTACTACGTGTCTCCCGAAGACACCATGGAAGCCTGGAACGGCGACACCGTACTCGTGCGTCCCGAGGGTCACGGCTCCCGCGGCAGCAACAGCGGGCGGCGCGGCAGCCGCTTTGACGGCAATCCGCAGGCCAGCGTGGTCCGCATCGTGGAGCGCAACTACGCGCAGCTGGTCGGTACGCTGGAATTCAGCCACGGCTACCCGATCCTCAAGCCCGACGACTTCCGGGCACGCCACCGCATCTTGCTGCTGGCCGAGGAGATGGAAGGACTGAGCGCCGGGGCCCGCGTGGTCGTGGACCTCTACTGGCCCGAAGACACCGGCGAAGACGAAGTGTTCGGTCAAGTCAGCCGGGTGCTGGGCGAGGAAGACGATCCCGAAACCGAAACCGAAGCGGTGATGGTCAAATACGGCCTGCGCGGCGAGTTCCCACCCGAAGTGGTCAGCGAAGCCGAGCGGATTCCCCGCGAGATTCCGGACTCGGCCCTGCGGGGCCGCCTGGACCTGCGCGAGCTGAACACCTTCACGGTGGACGGACGCGACGCCAAGGACTTCGACGATGCCATTCACATTGCGCCGACGGAACGCGGCACCTTTATGGTGGGCATTCACATTGCGGACGTGAGCCACTACGTGAAGGCCGGCAGCCCGCTGGACCAGGAAGCCTATGCCCGCGCCACCAGCGTGTATCTGCCAGGCCGCGTGCTGCCGATGCTGCCTGAGCACCTTAGCAACGGGGTGTGTAGCCTGGTGCCCCTTGAAGACCGCCTGACCATGAGCGCCCTGGTGGAACTGTCTGCCGACGCCGAGATTCTGAGTGTGGAGATCGGCCCCAGTGTGATTCACTCCAAGGCGCGGCTCACTTACGACGAGGTGCAGGCTTACAGTGAAGCCACCTCTCCCCTGCCAGAACACGCCCGTCATCTGGAGGGCGACCTCCACCTGCTGCTCAAATTCACCACCAAACTGCGTCAGAAGCGACTGCGCGAGGGCAGCCTGGACTTTAAGATGCGTGAGGTCAAGGTAGATGTGGACGCGGAAGGCCGCATGGAACTGATCCCGCTGCGCGAGGAAACGGCGCGCGGCATGATCGAGGACCTGATGCTGCTGGCCAACAAAGTGGTGGCCCGCTTCCTGCTGGAACGCCGGATTCCCACCCTGTTCCGTATTCACGAGGAGCCGACCCTGCAACGCTTTCAGGACGTGTCGCAGGCCATCGGACGGTTGGGGCTGGCCTTTCCGGGCGGCGAACCGACCCCGCAGGCCTATCAGGATGTGCTCAAGCAGGTGCGTGGCACGCCCCGCGAGAGTGTGGTGAATTCGCTGCTGCTGCGGTCCATGCAGCAGGCCAAGTATGCCGGCGAAAACCTAGGCCACTTCGGTCTGGCGTTCGACGAGTACCTGCACTTCACGTCACCCATTCGCCGTTACCCGGACCTGATGGTGCACCGGGTGCTGCGCGAAGTGCTGGCCGGCGAACTCCGAACGGGCAGCCGCGAGGTAGACCAGCTGCGTTCTGTGCTGCCCACGATGGGAGAGCACACCTCCGACCGCGAGCGCAACGCCGCCGAGGCCGAGCGCGACCTGACCAAGTACTACCAGGCCAAGTGGGCCCAGGCACACGAGTGCCTGAGCTTTATGGGCAGCGTGTCGGGCGTCGTCGCCAGCGGCCTGTTCGTGGCACTGGAAAACGGCGTCGAAGGCAAACTGCACATCAGCAATCTGGACGACGACTATTACATCTATCTGGAAGACGCTCAGATGCTCAAGGGCCGCAGCAACGGGCGGACCTTCAAGCTGGGCGACAGTGTGCCCGTGACCATCAACGAGGTCAAGCCGCTGGCCCGTCAGATTGATTTCACCGTGCCCGAAGAAGGCACCGAATTAGAGGAGATCGTGATGAGTGATCAACAGCCATCCGGCAACAAAACCCAGGCGTCCGGCCAGAAAGTCCGCGCGCGTCGCCGCGAGGACCGCGAGCAGGAGCGTCAGCAAAAACTATCGAACGTTCAGCCCACCCAGCCCCGCTTCACCCTGGATGACGAAGGCAGCACTGGCAGCCAGCGTCATCAGAATCAGGGCCGCCGCCCCGCCCGCAGTGAGGGCCGGGATACCCGTGCCGAAGGCAGCCGCAGCAACGACGGACGCCAGCAGTCCCGCCGCCGTGACGGGGGACAGCAAGGAGGCGGACGCGCAGGCAACGGGGGTGGCCGCCGCCGGGTGATCACCCTGGAACGTCCCCGCAATGAGCACCTGCGCCCGGTGAATATCACCGTGCAGCGCATGTACTTCGGAGACTGGACTGTAGAAAACATGCCCGAAGAAGGCCATGGTCCGCAGGATGGTGGCCGCCCAGACCGCGGTGGCTACTCCCGTGGCCAGCATTCCGGTGGCAACCGGGGCCGTCAGGCGCAGGGTGGCCCAGGAGGCCGGGGACGTTCAGGACCAGGACAGCCACAGGGCCAGGGTCAGGGTGAAGGTGACAAGCGCCGTCGCCGCAGCCGCCGTCGCCGCTCCGAAGGCCAGCAGGGGGGCTGAGCCTCTTCTCATCCACCAGAAAAAGGCAGCCACTCATCAGGAGGGCTGCCTTTTTCTTGGAAGCTGACTCTCCGTGATCAGGCCCAGCCATAATCCCGCGCCACGGCCCGCTGGACCCGGCGCATCTGCTCAGGGGTAATCAGGCCCATGGCCATGGCATGACTGGCGGCGTACAGACTGTCGGCGGCCAGCACCAACTCCACACCCGCCTTGCGAACCTCTTCGCGTAGGTGCAGCACGGCTTCATCCGCCACGGCGTCCGTCACGTCGCGGATGTACACCGCCAGCACCCGGTCCGGGTGACGGTGAACGACTTCAGCATAAATCTGAGGGTCATGTTCGCCGCTGTCCCCGACCAGCACAAATTTCATATCAGGGTAACGGGCAAAAATACGCTCGATGACACCATGCTTGTAGTCACCGTGGCCGCCCAGCAGATCGAATCCCCAGTTCCGCAGAAACAGCGGCCCCAGCGGGATTTGGCGGTAACTCAGGAACTGCCAGAGAAGATCGAAGAAATTCCAGGGACTGCTGGACACATAAAAGATCGGATTGCGGCCCCCGCCTTGCTGCACCAGCCCGTGATAGAAGGCCCCCACCCCCGGAAAGGGCATTCGGGTGCGGGCATTGCCGGTCAGGCTGGTCATCAGCATCCGCGGTACGCTGGTCACGTCCGACTGAATCACGGTGTCGTCCAAATCACTGATGATGCCAAAAGCGGTCTGACCCACCACCTGCATCCGCGCCCGCGTCACTTCGGGGCGGCCCATCAGGCGCAGCGGCACCTCATACCAGCCGGGCAGAACCTGGGAGCGCGGCTGAAACTGCAGGCTAAAATAACCGTCTGGCCCGGTAATTCCCCGAACTTCTTGCCCCTGAAACTGACCCGCGACCTCTACCCCACCCACTTCACGCGAGAACAGCCGCCGCATGACATTCAGAAAATTGCGCCAGCGGGCATCGCCTACACGGGGGGGGGTGGTCACACGCGGCAACAGGACGCGGCCCTGCAACTCCTGCTGCTCAGGGTTGCCCCAGCCCACGTAGGACTGCACCACCAGTTGTCCCTTGGCGCGGCGGGGTTGCAGATAATCGCTCACCAGGTCATCTGCCGCCGTGATGGCCCGCTCCAAGAAGGGCAGGGCCATTTTGAACAGGGTCTTGGGAAGGTTCATACACTCTCAGTTTAATGGACCACCCGCCGGATGGACCCGGCACGGTCCAGCGAGGGGCAACCCCGGCCCGCCGGATAAATAGCCCGCCGACTGCGCCTCAGAGGGCCGTCAGGTCCGAGCGGCATACTGCGGAGCGTGAAAGCCATCGCCACTGCCGCTCTGACCACTGCTGCGCTTCTGATGCTGGGCCATCCGCCTGCCCAGGCTGCGCCCTACTGGCCCAACGAACCCCTGCTCAGCCAGCAAACCTATTTGCAGGACACCGGCATGACCCGTGCCTGGCAACAGCAGGGCCGCCTGGCGTCACCGGTGACGGTCGCGGTGCTGGATACTGGGTACACCCGCTCACCCGAATTGCGTGGCCGGATCATCAACGGCTACGACTTTGTCAGTGACCCCAGGCGCGCCGGGGACGGCAAAGGGCGGGACCGCAGCGCGCTGGGAGTGGGGCAGTTCGCTTTTCACAGCGAAATGATCGCCGGAATCATCGGCGCTTCGCATGATGGCGTAGGCATGGCCGGAATCAACCCCTCGGCACGCATCCTGGCAGTGCGGGTGGCTGACCAGGAGGGTATGATTCAGGTGGACGACCTGGCGGACGGCCTGCGCTGGGCGGCCGGACTGCCGGTAGAAGGAACAACGCGCAACTTTTTCCCCGCCCGCATCATCAACGTGTCGCTGTTTGCCGACTGGCTGCCGGATACCGGATGTGATCCGCGCATTGCTGCCGCCGTGAATGACGTGACTGCCGCCGGAGCGCTGGTCGTTGTGGGGGCAGGCAACGAAGACCGCGACGCTGGACGGCTTTCCCCAGCAGGCTGCGAAGGCGTGCTGACGGTGACGGGAACCCACCGGGGCCAGCGTCCCGACTATGCCAACTGGGGCAGCGCCGTGGCCCTGGCTGCCCCCAGCGGCAGTCCGCAGCAAGGGCTGGCAGCCAGTACTGCACTGGACGCGCGTGGTCTGCCTACCCTGCTCCACACCCACCGCCAGAACGGCACCTCGTTTGCGGCACCGCAAGTGAGTGGCGCGGCCAGTCTGCTGCTGGGTCTACGCCCCGAACTCACCCCCGCCGAATTGCGCGAAATTCTGGTCTGGACAGCCACCCCCTGGTCAGGCCGGGGCTGTGATTCCGATCCCCGTAAATCTTGCGGCGCGGGCACACTTAACATTGCTGCAGCGCTGGACTGGGTCAACACTCTGGCTTCACCCCCTTCCAACTCTGCCAACTACTGATCTGTGCTGAAGTTACTAGCGAGGCGGTGAAGGGCGTGCCTCGGATGAAGGCGAGTGGCAAAGATTTGCGCCGGACACGCTGCCATCCCACTTTCAACCGCTTCGTCAGCATTTCTGTCGTCAGCGCACAGAAGTTGCCTACGATATTCCGTTTGAGGTCCGCCCAGATCAGTTCGATGGGATTCAATTCTGGCGCATAGGGTGGGAGATAGACCAGGGACAGGTGTTCGTGCAGCTGCACGAACGCCTGCACTGCTTTCGACCGGTGAATCATGGCCCGGTCAAGGATGACCACCACCTCTCCAGCGACGTGACGTAGGACGTGATCCAGGAACTTCACGACTTGTGGGGACCGTACTGCACCCTGACAGGTGTGCTGCAAAAACTGCCCGCTTGTGGTGATAGCACCAATCACAGAAAGATGTGCCCAACGCAGTTTTGTCGGGATAATCGGTGTTTCGCCTCGTCGTCCCCACGCGCGAACCCTTGTCGTCTTCAGGCTGAACCCGCTCTCATCCAGAAAAATGATTGTCGCTCCCTCAGCCCTCTTTTTTTTCCAACGCCTCCTTCTGGAGACGGACCCAAGCTGCAATATCCTCTTCGTTACGCTCTACGGCCCGCAACGCGGGCCGCTGATACGAGAATCCCCAACGTCTGAGCTTCCTGGAAAGATGGGCACGGTCGATCCAGACCCCATACTTCAGACCGATCACTTGACGGACCTTGGGGACAGTCCAGCCACTGGTCTCGAAGCCATGCAGTCGGGGATCGCTCTCAAGAATGTCCTGAATTTCCTTCTGCTGGTCAGGGGTGAGGAACTCCGGGCGGCCAGTGGCACGGGAAGCGCGAAGCGCTTCCTCACCACCGTGGCGTATACGGGCACGCCAGGCACGAACAGTCACCTCAGCCACACCGAAATGTCGGGCCAGATCTCGAGTGGACCAGTCGGGATCATTCAGGAGGGGCTGAGCAGCCAGACGGCGCTCTTCCTGTTGAGTGCGGGAGAGACGAGCGGGTCGCCAAGCAGAAAGCGTCACACTTCATGTTATCAACTTAAGCACAAATCAGTAACTGCGACTGCCCTATTCCAGATCGGCCCGCCCCCATGCCCTAGAGGCTGCCTCGGAAAACCGTGGAGGTGGGCGTACCTCCGCGGGTTGTGGCGAGCGGACGGGCACAGCTCCGCAGGAGAGCGAGGAGCCATAGACTGGCTTGGACCTCACACCCATGTTCCGGATGACCTCTAGAATGGCCCCATGTACGCACCTTCTTGGCGCATTTGGCTGGTCACTTTTCTTATCATTGCCTGGGGTGGACTGGCGATCCGTTTTTTTACGGTGAAAAATGACCCGGTGCTGGGTGGTCTGGCCCTGGTGCTGGCGCTGATGAACGCTTTTTTTCTATGGCAGATGACCCGTCGGCGCTGAGCCACGGCGTTCGCTGAAGATGTGAGCTGGCCCTAGACCAAAGCGAAATACATTACGGCCCCCAGCAGCGCATGGCATAGACTTAGGGTTATGAATAGCTCTGGCCTGATTGAACGCCCGGTCACCTGGGTGGCACTGGCGGGCTTTATGGGAACAGGCAAGAGCCGGGTGGGCTGGGAGCTGGCCCGCGCCCTGGCCCTACACTATGTGGATACCGACAAATTGATTGCCAAGATTACTGGCAAGCCCATTCCACAGCTATTTGAGGAAGACGGTGAGGATTATTTCCGTGCTTGCGAGCATGAGGTGGTGAGCCGCATCACCCGGCTGGACCACGCGGTCGTCAGCCTGGGCGGCGGCACCTTTATTCAGGAGGACAACCGGCGCCAGTTGCTGGAGCGTGGCCCAGTGGTCGTGCTGTGGGCCACCCCCGAAACCGTCTACCAGCGGACCAAGCACTCGGACCGTCCTTTGCTGCAGACGGCTGATCCGCTGTCACGCATCCGTCACCTGATGAGTGAGCGTCGCCCGCACTACCAGCACGGTACCATTCACGTGCATAGCGATGGCCGCCATTCCGAAGAGGTGGTAGAAGAAGTGATTGAGCAGCTGTGGCGCTGGGAAGTCCGAATGGCGCAGCAGGACGATTTGGAATTGAATCTCGACGCATATGCGAATCTGAGGCATGGCACCGACTGACCCTTCCACTTGCCATCCTGACCTGACCGTTCCCTGGTCGGCGCCCCCAGGACCTGAGAGCCGAATCTGGGTGGGGCCAGGCGCACTGGCTCAAGCACAGGCGGCGGGCCCGGTAGCGCTTTTACACGACCGCCGCTTGCCAGACGAGTGGGTCGAACGTGCCCGGCAAGCCCTCCAGCCAAGCCTCGTCCTGCCCGTGCGCTCAGGGGAGGCAGGTAAGAGCATGCAGGAAGTGACCCGGCTGCTCTCAGCTCTCGCAGAAGCGGGCCTGCCGCGGAGTGGGGCGATCATGGGCCTGGGGGGTGGCGCGACCACCGATGTGGCCGGCTTCGTGGCGGCCACCTATTTGCGTGGGGTGCGCTACTTCGCCGCTCCAACCACCCTGCTGAGCATGGTAGACGCGGCAGTGGGCGGCAAAACCGGCGTCAACCTACCCGAGGGCAAGAATCTGGTTGGGGCCTTCTGGCCTGCCGAGGCTGTCTGGTGTGACACCGATACGCTGGACACCCTGCCAGTGCGCGACTTCCGCTCTGGTGCTGCCGAGGTCTTCAAGCATGGCCTGCTGGCTGCTCCTGAGCTGCTGGACGAAGTTCTGCCCTCGCAGCGTAGCGGGGCAGGTCTGACCCAGTTTTCACAGCGGTTACCGGAGGTGGTGCGCCGGGCCGTGCAGGTCAAGGCTGACATCGTGGCGCGCGACCCTACCGAACAGAGCGAGCGCGCCTTTCTCAACCTGGGGCACACCCTAGCACACGCGCTGGAAACGTTCACCCACCAGCGGCTGCCACATGGTGAAGCGGTGGGCTATGGAATGCACTTCGCGGCCCTACTGAGTGAGGCGCATGGAGCCAAAAACCTGAGTGGGCATACCCACGCCTTTCTGAACTGGCAGAACCCCGAACCGCTGCCCCGCTTGAGCCTGGAGGCGCTGTGGCCGATCATCAACCGCGACAAGAAAGCCGATACGCAGGGGCCGCGCTGGGTGCTCCTGCATGAACTGGGCCAACCGTACCTCACCCGGGTAGACCGCGCCCTGCTGGACGATGTTTTTCGGCAGTGGCAGCGCGACATTTAACTCGGAGCCAGCCTAGATCCATAGAATGGGGCCAGATGATCCTGATCCTGAACGGCCCCAACCTCAATCTGCTGGGCAGGCGTGAACCCGGCGTGTACGGCACAGCTACACTGGCCGACTTGGAGCGCCGCTGCCAGGCCTGGGCCGCCGAGATGGGCAGCGAGGCCACCTGCCGCCAGAGCAACTACGAAGGCCAGCTGATTGACTGGGTGCAGGGGGCCGCAGCCGAGGGCTTCGGCGGCGTCGTCATCAATCCGGGGGCGCTGACCCACTATTCCTATGCGCTAAGGGACGCTATAGCAGGACAACATCTGCCGGTGGTCGAAGTGCACCTGAGCAACGTGGACGCCCGTGAGGAGTTCCGCCACATCAGCGTGACTGCGCCGGTCTGCCGGGGCAAAATCAGTGGCTTCGGGCCGCTGGGCTACCGCCTGGGCATCGAAGCCTTGCTGGTGGATAAATGAAAGTTCAGCCCGTCACCCTCAGTGGGAGCCTCGTCCATCTGGAACCCCTCCAACCAGAGCATCATGACGGCCTGGTTGCCGCAGCTCAGGACGGCGAACTGTGGCAGCTGTGGTACACCAGCGTGCCCGAACCCTCTGGCATGGCCGCCGAGATTGAGCGGCGACTGCACTTTCAAGAGACGGGACAGATGGTTCCCTTCACGGCACGCCGACTGAAGGATGACCGCATCATCGGGATGACCAGCCTCATGAACATTGACCAAGCCCTGCCCCGTGTAGAGATCGGCAGCACCTGGAACGCGGCCAGTTCGCACGGCTCCGGTACCAACGCCGAATCCAAGCTGCTCCTGCTGACCCATGCCTTCGAAGAGTTGGGCTGCCCCGCCGTGGAACTGCGCACCCACTGGCTGAACGCCCAGTCCCGCGCCGCCATAGAGCGTCTGGGAGCACGGCTGGACGGCATCTTGCGGTCACACACCCGCGCCAAAGACGGCACCCTGCGCGACACCTGCGTATATTCCATCGTGGCCAGTGAGTGGCCTGCGGTCCGCAGTGGCTTGGAGTTCCGCCTCAACAGGCACCAGCAGCAGACCTAAAACTAAAAAAAGAGGCCCGCATCAGGGCCTCACCGGTTTTCCGAGATTATTTCTTGGGCGGGCTGCGGAAGCCCTTGCGCTGCGGCATACCGGGCATCCCCATCCCAGGCATTCCTGGCATGCTCGGCATATTGCCGCCCTGCATGCCCTGCAACATCTTCATCATCATCTTCATCTGCTCGTGCATCTTGAGCAGCTTGTTCACGTCGGACACGTCGTGCCCTGAGCCTTTGGCGATGCGCTCGCGGCGGCTGGCGTTGATCACGCGGGGGTTGCGGCGCTCCTCCAGCGTCATGGCACTGATCATGGCGTCAATGCGCTGAACCTGTTGCTCGTCCACCGTAAAGCCTTCGGGCAGGGCGCGGCTCATCCCGGGGATCAGCTTGATCAGTTCGCCAATCGGACCCATGCGGCGAATCTGGCGCAGCTGGCTGAGCAGGTCGTCCAGGTCAAACTCGCCGGGCTGCTTGTCGGTGGGGCCGCTCAGCTGGGCGGCTTCGGCACGCTCGATCAGGCCCATCACGTCGCCCATACCCAGAATGCGCCCGGCGATGCGGTCCGGGTAGAACGGCTCCAGGCCGGTGATTTTCTCGCTGACTCCCGCAAAGTAAATCGGGCGGCCCGTGACGCTGCGGGCACTCAGGGCTGCGCCGCCCCGGGCATCTCCGTCCAGCTTGGTCATGATCAGGCCCGTGACACGCACGCGCTCGTCGAAGTTCTGGGCCACGTTCAGGGCTTCCTGACCCGTCATGGCGTCCACCACCAGCATGGTTTCGGTGGGTTCCAGTTCGTTTTTGAGAGCGGCCAGCTCGTTCATCAGCGCAGCGTCCACCTGCAAGCGGCCAGCGGTATCCACGATCACCAGATCGGCAGGCTTGTCGGCCAGCTGCGCGTCAATGCGGGCCTTGGTGGTCGCCGGGGCTTCGCCGTCTTCCACTTTCAGGACCGGCACACCCACCTGCCGCGCCAGGATTTCCAACTGGTCACGGGCAGCGGGGCGCTGGGTGTCGGCAGCCACCAGCAGAATTTTCTTGCCCTGCTTTTTGTAGAGGTGTGCCAGCTTGCCGGTGCTGGTCGTCTTACCGGCTCCCTGAAGGCCCACCATGAACCACACGTTGCGGCCCGCTTGCAAGGTCGGCTCTGCCTTGTCCGCGCCCAGCATGTTGACCAGTTCGTCATGCACCAGCTTGATGATGGTCTGCCCAGCGTCCAGTTCACCGCTGACTCCGCCGACTTTCTGGCCTACCAGCTGCTCGCTGACTGAGGCCACAAAGTCCTTCGCCACCGAGAAGTTCACGTCCGCTTCCAGCAAGGCCATGCGGATTTCGCGCATGGTCGCTTTCACCTGATCTTCGCTCAGCTTGTCCTGACCGCCCACCTTGGCGAGGATGTCTTGCAACTTGTGTCCGAGGGTGTCAAACATAATTGGAGTCAGGCTAGCACGGGCCTGAGCAGGCAATTGGCCGCTCCGCAGGCTCTGGCGTCACGGCCCAAACACGGCAAACTCGCTCAGGTACACTCGGCGGGCCGACGTCACCTTGTAGGCCGAGTCGTTGTCCAGCGTCAGGTAGACCGGGCCGCGCGTCACCTCCACGCTGACCCGCTGTGGGCCGCCTTCGACCGCGACAGCCCGGAGCAGCTGCCTGCCCTGCCAGATGCTGAGCCAGCTTGGGCCAGGCTGCGGCTGATGCAGGTCAGGGGCGGCCATCAGGCTGAGCGTACCCGCCTGACAGGACATGAATTGCACCCCGCTGGTGCGGATCAGCCGCCAAACGCCGGGGCTGATTTCGGTAGGCGGATTGCGCGACTCTGGCAGCGGCGTGACCTGGAGACAAGGCGCTGGACTGACACCCACCTCGGCCACCTGGTGTCCTCCCCTGACCTGATCTGGAAGGCACGAGGCGATCCACGCCGCCCCAACAGTCGCCAATCCCATCAGCGCCAGGGCGACGGGCCACTGTGCCAAGCCCCTCACACCTCTCCCCGGTCATGAATAGCCAGCGCGAAAAACAGCATGAACCACCGCATACTCTCCAGCCCACCGCTCAACTGTAAAAAGGCCAGAAAATACAGCGCCAGGTACTTGACTACCGTGTTACGGCTGCCCAGAAGCATGGCGACCATCCAGCCGAGCGCGAGGAGTCCGATCAGGCCATGTTCGTAGTAGAACTCAATAAAGATGTTGTGCGGATAGCCTTCTGGTTGGCCGTAGATGTCCAGCGGCCACATCCCCACCCCGTTTCCAAACAGCAGACTGGAAAACGATTCTGGAGCGCGGAGGGTGAGCCGCCAGAATTCCAGTCGGGCGCTGGAACTGCCGTCCGCCGAATCCTCGGTCAAATACGCAAAACGCTGAAAGAGCTTCATTTCCGACAAGTCAACCAGGCTCAGCACGATGGCCACTTGGGGTTAGTGCAGTTTTGAGTCGGTGCAGTTAAGCCTCACCATAGGAGGCAAGACCATGACCACCAGAAAGACCTACACCGCCGAATTCAAGCGTCAGGCCATCGAACTCGCTGCACGCGAGGATGTCGGCCCAATCCGGGCTGCACGTGACCTCGGAATCAGCACCTCTGTACTCTACCGCTGGAGAGTCCAAGCTCAGAAGGCTGGGACAGCCGCATTTCCAGGTCAGGGTCGGGTGACCCTGACCCCACAGGAGCAGGAAATTCAGAGGCTGCGGAAAGAGAACGAGATTCTGCGTCAGGAGCGTGAAATCCTAAAAAAAGCAGCAGCCTTCTTTGCCAAAGAAAATCTCTGAGGTTCGCGTTCATCGCTGCGCACCTCAAGGAATTTCGCCTCGACATTTGGACTGTCAAGGGTTTGATAGAAGGTCAGTTCGAGCGTAAAACTCATAAGTTGCACCTTGCATAGCTGAGCGAATAGCCGTGCTGGAGAAGAAATTCTCGTTCTTTTTGGATCAGGTTGAGAAGGTGGTTCAGCCTAATCTCTGGGAACAGGGTATACAGGGCCAGGCGTGCTGCCTCTTTCAAGGTCATCCCTTCTGAGCGATGCAGTATGGTCAGGGTGAAGGCCAGGAAGACCATCAGAATCCAGCGGTCCAGCACCCCTGGCAGTTCGCAGCGCGAACTGCGCCAACCCAAACTGGTGCTTACCTTCCTTGAAAAAGGATTCCAATGTCCAGCGCCGCCCACCCTCAGCAACGATCTCGTCCCCCTCCAACAGTTCAGACGACACCGCGAAGAATTCACGGTCCCCACGGTCTACTCTCCCCAGAGACAGCGTTTCCAGAGACCAGTTGGCCAAGTTGACATAGCCTCCATGCGGACAGTCCGCCACCGTCACCCGCCCAGGATGGTCCGTGCGCCGGTTGCTCCTCACACCCACCACGAACTCGAAATCGAGGTGCCGCACGCCTTCCAGAAAAACAGCGGCTTCAAAGCCGCTGTCCGCTAGGACACGTACCCGGAAACGTTTCTTGATGAAGTCCGGCACCTCTTCCAGTAGGTCGAGCGCCAGAGTGACGGGCGTGCTGGTGTGCTTGCCCTGGTACACCCGGTAGGAAATGGGGAACTTCAGTTCCCCATACTCGGCAAACAAGGCGACCAGGTGGATGCCATGTCTACCGTTGTACACACTGACAAAGGGCAACTGGGTCCCCACCTTTTCCAACGTGGTCAGATCCACACTGAGCCGCAACCGAGGTCGGCGTTTGGAGTGAGCTACGTCCAACAAAATGCGCCACTGGATGTCCTGCATTTCGTCCCAGCAACGGTCTGAATCCCAGTCATAGACGTTGAAGAAGCGACTCAGTGCACTGGGGCTGGCTCCTTCAGCTTGGCTGAATTTGATCTTTGGACTGTCAAGGGTTTGATAGAAGTTCAGTTCGAGCGTAAAAGGCTTCTTCGAAGGCCACTGGTGACTGATAGCCAAGGGCTGAATGACGACGTATACGGTTGTAGAACACTTCAATCCACTCGAACACCTCTGTTTTCGTCTGGGCGCGGGTTCCCCGCGCTTTTCTCAAGTCCAATTCCAGCTTCAAAGTGCTGAAAAAGCTTTCCTGTACAGCGTTATCCCAGCAGTCCCCTTTCCTACTCATACGCTGCACGGCTCCCAGCCGCTCTAATGCCTGACGGTAAGCCTCACTGGCATACTGGCTCCCTCTATCTGAGTGATGCAGCACGCCACCCACAGGCCCACGGCTCTCAAATGCCATATTCAGGGCGCTCATGACCAAGGTGGCCTCAAGGTGACTTTCCATAGCCCAGCCCACAATCCGTCTAGAGAACAAGTCCATCACGGTAGCCAGGTAGAGCCAGCCATCTGTGCAGGGGATATAGGTGATATCTGTCACCCATTTTTGGTTGGGCGCGGTCGCCGTAAAATCCCTGTCCAACAAGTTTTCTGCCACAGGGTGAGCGTGGTTTGAGTTCGTGGTTTTGCGAGTCGGTTTCTTATAGCGAACCTCAAGGTTCGCTTCGCGCATCAGCCGTCCAATACGGTGCCGACTGACTTGAAATCCTTCTCCTGCCAAATCTTCTTTCAGGCGAATCGTGCCGTAGGTTCGGTGGCTTCGCTCGTGAAAATACTTGATTTTCTCGGTCAGTACCTCATCCTCTAGGCTACGTCTACTCTGTGGTCTCGTCCGCCAGGCGTAATAGCCGCTGACACTGACCTCCAACACACGGCACATCAGGGCAATAGGAAACTCTCCTTGGTGGTCATGGATGAATTGGAAGGTTAAATCTGCCTGGCGAAGTACCCCAGCGCCTTTTTTAGGATATCCCGGTAGTGCTCCAGAAAATCCTTCAAGCGGCTTTAAGAGACTCGGCCACTTCCAGCAGTTTAGCCCAGGGATAGCCATACCCCAAGGCTGAATGAGGCCGAACGATGTTGTACCAGGTGCGGAATTCAGCGCATAACGCGCTGAGTTCCGCTTTCGTCTGCGGTTCCTCCCTGAAAATGAACTCGTACTTCAAAGTGCGGTTGACCCGCTCCAGGATGCACATTCCACCCAGCTGCGATACCTTCGCCCTGACCCAGGTACCTACCTCCTCACAGGCCGCTTTGAACTCGTGGGACGTGAAGTCCGAGCCACCATCCGACATCACGACCAGCGATTCCTCGATTCCCAGTTTCTTCAGTTTCTCAACTCCTCCTCGCAGCGCGGTGACCGCGCTGCTGGCCGATAACGAGCGCACCACGTAGACATTCAGCACAGCTCGAGTTTCCACGTCCAGAACGATATATGCCCAGGAAATCCCATCTCGTAAAGCAAAGCGAGTGGCATCGATTTGAACCCGTCTACCCATAGGCCACAAAGTGGCCGGCACGACACCAGGCACCCGTCGTCTTGCCTTCTTAGCTGCAGGAGGGCTAAGTTGAAGTTCAACCAACGTCAGACGTACTTCATGTCGTCCTGGACAGGTTTGTCCTGTCTTTTTTAGCTTCCTGTCGAAGAAGATGGTGGATGCGCCTGTAACCACAGGTCGGGTAATGCAAAGCCATCTCCCGAATACGTTCCTGCCTTGCACATCTCCGTTTCTCACGTTCGACACGGTGCTTTTCCTGCTGACGGGCATCACGAAGCCGCCAGACAGGGATATCAGCTTCGCGGGCGAAGCTGGATAGGCTGAGATGGGGATGGTCTTTACGCACTTGCTCGTACAAGCTGAGAAGCTCTTCCAGGCTTAAAGACCCCTGGCTTTTTTTGCGATATAGAGGGCTAATTCCTTTTCACCGAGCAACGCCGTTTAGGGCCTGACCGCCCCCTGGTGAAGTGCGTCTCAGACACATAAAAATAGAGACGACATGGCTAAATATCGTCTCCACCATAGTCTAGGACGTCGGCACGTCATTCGCCACCTCTATTTCTGGGCTAAGAAGCATTTCAGCGACCAGAAAATCTGCCCGCACCAGAAGGTCACAGATGCCATGCTGGTTGCTCTGCTGCTCTCCCGTCTCGTCTTCAAGCATCCATTTCCTTCCATCTGGTGGAACATCCTCAAGGAAGACCGTCCCGGTCTTCCTTCCTACACTCAGGCCTACACCAGGGGCATCAAACTGTTGCCACTCCTAGAGCATGTTGCAAGCCCAGCTCAGCCCTGCACTGAAGTCGTAGTTGATTCAATGCCCCTCCCCATTTGCCGTCCCAAACGCACGCACCTTTGTCAGTTCCCAGGCGCGAAATGGGGATTTGGAACTCAGGGCGAGTTCTTCGGATATAAGCTGCACGCCTGGGTCACACCAGGTGGACAAATCGTTCAGTACGTCATCCGACCTGCCAACCTCCATGACGTTACGGTCAGCTATGAGCTGAATCTCAGATGGCCAGAGTTTGAAGGCCCAACCATCATTGGCGATAAGGGGTATTGCTGTCTGGGCTACGTGTATCCGCCCAAGAAGAACACCAGATATGACACGGGATGGCGAGATTCTCGCCATCCCAAAATCCGCAAACGTATTGAAACAGTCTTCTCTGCGCTTGTGGAAGCTCAAATCCGCTCTGCCCAAACCAAAACCCTGGGTTCACTTAAGCTCCGCGTCGTCTTAGCCGTACTCGCCCACAATCTTGCTAGGCTCTAAACGGCGTATTCAGTTGGTTCGCAAACCCTAACTTCTTCGCCTCTTCTTCCCAGTCTGGCTTTCCAGCGTCGGCGCAAGCTGCTGGTACAGCTCCAGCAGTCGCTACCGTACTGAAATATTCTTGGATGGGTTAGCACTGAACTTCTTCCCAGGGCTGAGATTCAAAATTCATCGGGCAAAGATTTACGCCGTGTACCGCCGCAAATCCTCCGTTTGCCGTGCTTGGCCCATGTCCAGCAGCATTTCTAGCAGTTCTTCGATGCGGTCAAGGCGCACGCCCCTAAAGGACTTGGTTACCTGTTCTGCGCTCACGGGCTGCCCCGCTTCCCGCAGAAGTTGACGTACCGCTTTGGCCTGTTCAGTTTGTCAGCTGCCTTTAGCTAAGCTATTGATAACGGCATAAATTGACATTGACCCAATGGATTGCCGAGCGCGCTACACAGTCGCCACCACCCACCAATCAATGCAGACTACTGCCGTTCTCAATAACATCTCCCGCATCCTCAGCCGCGTCTCTTTTACCTCTGCATGGCGCTGCTCCTCGTGGCAGCCCAAGCCATCAATGGCCGAGTCCAGCAGCTCCAGCAGCAGCGGCTCTCCCCTCTGCCCTTCCAACTGCTGCTGGGCGTAACCTTCTAAGCCGAAGTGACTATCAGTGGCCCAGACCGACTGCAATACAGGGTCGGGATGAACCTCAACCCCCAGGTGAAGCAGGCGCTGAGTGGCCCCGTTGTGCATCGAGGGCGCGTAGGTGCAGCGCCCATCGCAGTACCGGCGCGACCAGGGCTGAAACTCCAGGGCGCTGCTCAGCAGGGCCAGGGTCACCACGCGGGCGTCCGCTCCTTTGATTCTCTTCCCGGCAAGCATGTCGCTGAGGGCGGCAGCGTAGCGCTGCGGGTCTCTGCCCAGATCGGCGTCGTTACCCAGGGTCTGGTAGATGTCCTGCATCTCAGTTCCTCAGCACCGTTACGAGAGCGCTGTAAGGTCCGCAGCGAAGCGCCAGCGGTTTGTGCCGGTTACAGAGGCTGACCTCCAGGTCTTCAGCGGGCGCACTCCGCACCGCCTCTGCCAGATACTGGCCATTGATGCTCAACGGCTGACCCAGGACTTCCTTGTCACGGCTCTTGACTTGCTCAGGCAGAACCACCACTCCGCTGGCCGAACCTTGATCGCTCTCCACGAAGAATTCCAGCTTTTCCTTGCCCGGAACCAGGGTCACCCGGCTGTTCATGGTGCGCTCGGCCACCAGGCTGAGTCCTTCGAGGGCATTCAGGACGGCGGCGCGGGGCCACTTCATAACGACACGCGACGCTGGGACAGCCTTGCGCCAATCTGGCGTCTCTACGTCCGCACCGGGCAGATGCAGGAGGAGGCCGGGGCCTGCCACCTGAAGCAGCTTGACCAGCCCCTTGCCTTCCCACTCCGCCAGGGCGCTGAGAGTTACGCTACCCTCCCCTGCGCCCTGAAGCACGCGGGTCAGGATGTCGTATTCCCGCAGGCCAAGTCGGAATGGCGGTAGAGGCTGGCTGGTGTCAAGCAGGGCGATACCCTGATCATCCGAGGCAATATCATCCGGCGCGGCGCTGAAGTGACCGCTGATATCGGCATCCTGGTCACGGCAGGGATGAAATACAAGCGACTCATCATTGAGGACAACATCATTGAGGGCGGCAGTAGCGGGATCAACGTGACCATCGGCAGTACTGGAGGGGTAGCTCATATTGAAGAGGTCATTATCCGCAACAACACCGTGGGTCATGGCAGCAGCATCAACGGCATCGCCCTCACTGCGCCCGCCGATGCCTCAGTCAAACTGATCATGCACGATAACCGGGTGGCCCGGAACATCACCCTGGCCGGCACAATCAACCGCCTGGGCCGCGCCACCGATTACAATTTTGCGGCAGTGCAGGGGTAATAGGATAGCTATACTGGGCAAATGAAGTGACCTTGCCCCTGTTTTCGGTGCCAGTCTGATTGCGAATTCAGCAGCAGACTGGGAGGCATATGAACGGCAAACGGTATACCGAAGCACATATTCTGGACATCCTTGGACAGCTTGAGGCGGGCACGCCTATAAGCGATTTGGCGCGACTTCATGGAGTCGCGCCAGGGACGATTTATCGCTGGAAAGCCAAGTACGGTGGCATGACCAAAGACGAAGCCCGTCAATTTCGTCAGCTGGAGGCGGAAAACCAGCGTCTCAAAAAGCTGGTTGCTGACCTTTCGCTGGACAACGCCATGCTGAAAGAGGTGGTTGGACGAACGTGGTAGGGCCTGGGACCACGTCCCAGGCGAGGACACCTCTCAAAAAACAGATAGCGATCTTCCTGAAGGACACCTTCGCCGTGAGTGAACGTCGAGTCTGTCGGGCCCTGGGCTTCTCGCGCACGACCTATAGAAGAAAAAGCCCAGAGAGAGTAAAAGATCTGGTTCTGGTCGAACGTTTACGTGCACTGGCACGGGAACGGCCACGCTTTGGATACCGAAGACTTCACCTGATGCTGGGCCGAGAAGGTTTGAACGTGAACCATAAGCGTGTGTACCGCATCTATCGTGCCGAAGGGCTAGCCGTTCGGAAGAAGGAGCGCAGGAAGCTCAATGTTAGGGAGCGTCAGCAGAAACCTGTGGTTTCTGCTCCCAATCAGCGTTGGAGCCTGGATTTTATGACAGACCAGCTCGCATCTGGTCAGAGGTTTCGTGTGCTGAACGTGGTGGATGACTTTACCAGGGAGTGCCTGGTGATGCAGGCTGGAACGTCCATTACAGGGCACGATGTCGTGACTGCTCTGGAAGCTGTGGTGCGGTTTCGTGGTGCACCACAGGCTATTACGACCGACAATGGCCCAGAATTTACAGGGAGAGCCCTGGAACTCTGGACCCACAAGTGCGACATCATGCACCACTTCATTCGACCGGGAAAACCTGTGGAGAATGCCTATATCGAAAGTTTCAATGGACGTGTTCGGGATGAATGCCTGAACCTCCACTGGTTTCAGAATCTGGATCAGGCCCGTCTGATTCTTCGCCGCTGGCGTGAGGACTACAACGATGTCAGGCCACACACTTCACTGAATGGACAGACTCCGAACGAATTTGCCCGCCTGTTGCAGGCGGGCTGAGGTAAGCTGAGTTTCGCAAAACGACTGGTACCGCTTTTGGGGCACCCTCAGAAGCATATCGTACTCGCTGCCCTGCTGTTAATCTCGACGGCAGGAGCCCAAAACACGCTCACTGTGGCTGAGGCCCAGGCCCAGTATCACGACCAGAAGCGCAACCCGGTCCGAAACGCCACGCCTGGCGGCTATACCCATGTAGGGGATTACCTCAACTATGGCAGCACTGTGCGGCCCCGCGAGTCTGCTACGGTGACGCTGGATGATCAGGGCGTGGCAATGGTCAAATACACTGCCGACCCAGAAAAACCCCGTTATAACCCAACCACCATCAGCCAGTTTGGCCTGGGTCACTATGGCCGCTGGCTCCGAAGCAGCAGCCCAGATGACCTGCGGCTGTTTCTGGTCCATGCGGACCGGCTGCTGCTGATGCAGGATGAGCGGGGCGCACTGACCTACGATTACCCGTGGCGCTACTACCTGACCAAGGAGACGTTCCAGCCGGGCTGGGTCAGCGGTATGGGGCAGGGGCAGGCCATCAGCGTCTGGGTGCGGGCGTATACGGCGACGGATGATCAACGCTACCTGCGGGCTGCCGAGCGGGCCTACGATTTCATGCTCACGCCAGCCGAGCGGGGCGGCCCCTACACTGATCTGGGTGGCCTGAATCCGGAGTGGTCCCACCTGCCCTTCATCCAGGAGTACATCAGCAATCCCAGCGCGTATACGCTCAATGGCTACCTGTTCAGTCTGCTGGGGATGTACGACCTGTCCAGGACGGCTGAAAATCCTGTGCGGCGGCTGACCATCGCCCGTGAGTTGCAACGGCATTTGGACAGCGTAGAGAAACTCCTGCCGCTCTATGACATGGGTGGGTTTACCAGCTATGACCTGGGCCACTTGGTTTCGTGGCGGCAAGGGCAGGCTCCCCATGTGGGCGTCGGCTACCATGCAGCCCATATCTACCTGCTCCAGGCGCTGAGAGAGGCCACTGGAGACGCACGATTCAAGCCCTTTGAGGAGCGCTGGATAGGTTACGTGAACTAGCAAGATCCGCAGCCCCGCCTCTGAGCGGGGTTTTTCCTGTCCCCACCGCCCCGGCCCGGTGGGGATTCCTTTGGCCGGGAGAAACGGAGGTGCGCATGGAGGATCAGCGAGATTGGCTGATGCTCGCCATCGTGGCAATCATCACCACCATTGCCACCCTACTCAAGGCGATCAGCAGCGGAGCTGCCCTCGCGCCCCGTGACATGCTTATGCGGCTCATCGCCAAGGCGTTGTGGACCGGCATTGGTGCCAGCGGCATCTGGTCGGCCATCAGCGAGTTCAGGGAGCTGGCACCCGCTATAGCCGTCGCTATCAGTGCGGGCGTCACCATGCTGGGCGTGGACTTCATCGAGCGCGCCCTAGAGCAGCTGGCGGTGCGCCGCCTGGATGTCACGCCACCCGCAAAACAGGAGGTGCCAGATGGACCCGATACAGATGTGGGATAACGTCGCCCACCAGATTGCCCAGGTCGCGGCCACCCCGCTGCCCAGCGAGATATTGATCGGCCTGCGCGTGCTGACGGTGCTGGGCGTCATTATCGTCATCAATGCGCAGATTCGCTCCTGGCGGTGGTGCAACATGACCGCCGGGCGGTGGATGACCGTGACCGGCTGGCTGCTGGTCGGCATCGGCCTGGGCATGTCGGCCCTGATGACCAGCCAACTGGACACCAACACCCCGGCCTATCAGCTGATTGTGCTGGTCGGCCTGATGCTCCGCCTCTCCGCAGATGTGGCCAATGCAGGCAAGCGCCGTGCCGTGCGGCGAAAACGCCGCGAAAGGATGTGCCGCCGTGATAAATAGCACGCTACTCCGAACCATTAACCCACGCCTCTCCGAAGCCCGCGCAGCCGAAATCGCTCGCGGGCTTTCTGCTGCCGCTGCTGGCGCAGGCATCAATACCCCGGCCCGCATCACGGCATTCCTGGCACAGCTGGCCCATGAGAGCTGCGGGTTTCGTTACGCCGAGGAGCTGTGGGGGCCGACCAGCGCCCAGCGCCGCTACGAAGGCCGCGCTGACCTGGGCAACACCCAGCCGGGCGACGGCTACCGCTACCGGGGCCGGGGCTGGATCCAGCTCACTGGGCGGCACAACTACCGCAAATTTGGCCAACTGCTCGGCCTGGACCTGGAGGGCAATCCTGACCTGGCAGCGCGGCCTGATGTGGCGGCGCGGTTGGCCGCAGCCTACTGGACCTCGCGGGGCCTCAACTCGCTGTCCGATCAGGGCAAGTTCCGCGAGATCACCCGGCGCATCAATGGTGGGTATAACGGCTACGCTGATCGGCTGCGCTATCACACCCTGATCCATGAGGCGCTTAAAGCAGTGCCGCAGCCTGGGCGGGTGCTGCTGGTGCCGATGGGCGGCAGTGACCCTGTGCCCTGGGATGGCCGCAGTCGGTACAACAGCCAGGGCCTCACCGCACTGGTGCCACAGCTGCGGCAGGCCTACCCCGTACCCGGTGGCCCCTGGGAGTACGGCGGCGTGCTGCGGGTCTGGGTGCGCCAGAACGACGACCTGGTGCTGGAGCGGTTACCGGTGGACCCGACCAACGACATCCCAGCGACGCCGCCCAAGAAGTGACGTCATACGAGCAAGCCCCCACTCTGCCAGCGCGGCGGGGTGGGGGCTTTTTTTGTGCATATCTGGGCTGCATAGGTACAGCTACGGTGTCAAATAAGGTGTCAAAAGACCAACGCCACCCGCTAAGGAGTGGCGTTTCTGTCGTCTATATCGTGGTGGATGATGAGGGATTTGAACCCCCGACCCTTCGCTTGTAAGGCGAACGCTCTACCGCTGAGCTAATCATCCGTGTAGGCCCAACCATGTTAAGGGGCGGCCCCGCTCCTGTCAATCCTGCGGGGCAGCCCTGCCTAAATCAGCTCAGGCGCGGGTCTGGTAACGGGTCAGCAATTCGGCCTTCAGATCAGCGAACAGCACGCCCTTGCGCTCCTGGTGGCCCTCAGGGGTACGTTCGCGCACGCTCACGGCCCGCGCTTCCTGCTCCTTGTCGCCCACAATCAGCATCACCGGAATCTTTTTCAGTTCGGCGTCACGCACCTTGGCGTTCATGCGGTCGCTGCCGGTGTCCACCTCGGCCCGCAGGCCGGCAGCCACCAGTTCGGCCCGCAGTTCCTCGGCGTAGGCGTTGTGACGGTCGGCAATCGGAATAATCATGACCTGACGCGGCGCCAGCCAGAAGGGGAAATTGCCGGCGGTGTTTTCGATCAGGAAAGCGGTCATGCGCTCCATGGTGGAAATCACCCCACGGTGAATCATCACCGGGCGCTGGCGCGAGCCGTCCTCGGCCACGTACTCCAGGTCGAACTTCTGCGGCAGCAGAAAGTCCAGCTGCGCCGTGCTGATGGTTTCGTCCTTGCCCAGGGCGCTGCGGACCTGTACGTCCAGCTTGGGACCGTAAAAGGCCGCGTCGCCGGGCGACTCGTAGTAGTCCACACCCAGGTCCGCCAGCGCTTCACGCAGCTGCGCCTCGGCGGTGTTCCACATCTGGTCGTCCTGGTAGTACTTTTCGGTGTCCTGAGGGTCACGCAGCGACAGCCGGTAGCTGTAATCCTTGAACCCCAGCACCTCGTACACTTCCTGAATCATCCGCACCACGGCCTTGAACTCTTCCTGAATCTGGTCCGGGCGGCAGAAGATGTGGGCGTCGTTCAGCGTCATGCTGCGGACCCGCGATAGGCCGGTCAGCTGCCCGCTCTGCTCGTAGCGGTACATGGTGCCCAGCTCGGCGATCTTGATGGGCAGCTCGCGGTAGGAGTGCGGCCTGTGGGCATAAATCTGAATATGGTGCGGGCAGTTCATGGGCCGCAGCACCAGCTCCTCCTGGTCCAGGTGCATGATGGGGAACATGTCCTCCTGGTAGTGGTCCCAGTGGCCGCTGATCTTGTACAGCTCGGATTTCGCCAGCGCGGGCGAGTACACGTGCTGGTAGCCGTTTTTCAGCTCGGTGTCCACGATGAACCGCTCCAGCTCG
Source organism: Deinococcus radiophilus (assembly GCF_020889625.1). Lineage (GTDB taxonomy): Bacteria > Deinococcota > Deinococci > Deinococcales > Deinococcaceae > Deinococcus > Deinococcus radiophilus. Next base: position 632,318 of record NZ_CP086380.1, on the reverse strand, counting down.
CGGCGAATCGTCGCGCCCGAAGGCAGCCAGATGGGCAGGCCCGGCCCAATTACATCGCTGGTGAAGAACAGGTCCAGCTCCTTGCCCAGGCGGCGGTGGTCACGGCGCCGGGCCTCTTCCAGCAGGTGCAAATATTCATCCAACTCGGCCTGGGTGCCAAAGGCCACCCCGTAGATACGCTGCAAGATGGGATTCTTCTCGTTGCCGCGCCAGTAGGCTCCACTGGTGGACATCAGCCGGAAGGCGGTGGGCAGGCGGTGGGTAGAGGGAAAGTGCGGCCCACGGCACAGGTCGGTGTAGTCGCCCTGGGCATAGAGCGTGACCACCTCGTCTTCAGGCAGGGCCTCGATCAGCTCGGCCTTGTAGGGGTCGTGGGCGAACACGTCCAGCGCCTCGGCGCGGCTCACCTCACGGCGCGAGAATTCCAGCTTGCGTCCGATGATGTCACGCATCAGTGCCTCGATCTGGGGCAGGTCGTCCTCGCTGAGCGGCTCGGGCAGGTCGAAATCCTGGTACCAGCCGTTCTCGATGGCGGGACCGACACCGCGCTTGATCTGATCGTCGCTGTAGCCCTTGGCGCGGTAGAACTCGCCCACCGCCTGGCTCATCACGTGGCCCAGGGAGTGGCGGTACAGACCCTCAGTGCCGGTAATGTCTTTCTTGGTAATCAGGCTGACGCTGTCACCGTCGTTCAGGGGGGTCAGCAGGTCGGTCAGTTCGCCGCCGACGCGGGCGGCCACGGCGTCACCCGCCAGGCGCTCGCTGATCTGGGCGGCCACGTCATAGGCGGTGGCTCCGGCGGGCAACTCCAGCTGTTTGCCATCGGGAAGGGTAATGTGCATCAGGGTTTCTCCTCGGATGAAGACTAGGGTGGTCTGGGGCTAACAGGGCACGGCAAAAGCGTGACCCACACATCCAAAAAAACTGGTCACCTGAGAGCCGGGATGATGGGCGCTCTCAGGTGCTCAGAGTTCGGGTCAGGCCACGCGGAACCGCGCATGGGCCGCCGACACCTGTGAACCACAGGTCAATCAGGGGAGCGCGGGCAATCATAGAGGCATGATACGCAGCCTGGCGCACCCAGGGCAAGCTGCACCGGGGCCAAGCTGGGCCAAGTTTGACAAGGCCGGAATCAGTCCTTATACTTCCTTTCGCGCTTGTGAAGCGGCCCCCATCTGGGAGTGTCCGCGCAGGTTCCCCGCAAAAGCTGGGGGGTTGGCCGAGTGGTTGAAGGCAGCAGTCTTGAAAACTGCAGTAGGGCAACCTACCGGGGGTTCGAATCCCTCACCCTCCGCCACAAAGGGTCTGAGCAGGCGCACGCACAATCTGGGGAGGTGGGTGAGTGGCTGAAACCGCACCCCTGCTAAGGGTGTATACCGCAAGGTATCGAGGGTTCGAATCCCTCCCTCTCCGCCACGTGCGTACCCATAGCTCAGCTGGATAGAGCGTCTGACTACGGATCAGAAGGTCGGGAGTTCGAATCTTCCTGGGTACACCACCAAATCACCTCGCCTCCGGGCGGGGTTTTTTTGTGTCTTGCTTGCTCCTCCCTTCCCCCCTTGCATTGGCCGCTACATATGCCTATACTCTTTTCCTGCCGGTGCGCTAGCGCCGAGTGATTGCCACTCAAGCCGTGTACCCATAGCTCAGCTGGATAGAGCGTCTGACTACGGATCAGAAGGTCGGGAGTTCGAATCTTCCTGGGTACACCACCAAATTACCTCGCCTGCGGGCGGGGTTTTTAGTTACAGAAAGTGGCCTGCTCTAAGCTGAATCGTGCGCCAGTGCCTCAGCTTCTTCTTGATATTGGGTCTGACCGCCTGTACATCCCCAATGACCGCCAAGATTGATCCGCCACAACAATCAGCGATTTTGGCACTCCCACCTATTCAAGACACTCCCGAATATCCCGAAGTCCTCAGGGCCGGAATTTCCGCTGTGAGCATGAATATCCTACGGGCCGAGTCGGGGACCTATGGGGTCATCGGGCTACCCGAAATCTGGAAGGCGGGCTTCGGGGGTGAGACGGTCCACCGAGTCAGGGTGACCTACCTGCACCAGAACGACACCTGTGATGATCTGCACTGCGAAGTGCTGGGCGTGCAGACCGTGGACCTGACAGCGCAGCGAGAAGCGGTCCCCACCTACTGGCAGGAAGCAGGCCGGATCATCCTCAAGCTGGACGACGTTGGGGGGCCATCCACCGGGCTGCCCTGCACCGTTACGGCGAGCAGCTCTACCACACCAGCTTACTTTGTCACCCTTTACTTTGCGCCGGAAGGAGGTCAGGAGCCAGCGGCCTACTCCGTCTTAGAGCAGTGCTCCAAATTACGCGAGCAAGAGAAAAGCGCTCTTACTCGCTCCATTTTCTGTCCTGCTCGTAGTATTTGACTCGCCCAGCTCGGACAGAAACGCTTGCGCTTATTCTGTCGAATGCTTTACTGATAGGCCTGTACTGATGCCGGCACGTCTCCCCTGGCGTTACCGCAGAGGTGTCACCCCGCCTGACAGACAAAGGTGATCCCGTCCTTTATTCTTCTGGCATGACACAAATTTCACAAGCCGCCGGGCCACAGGTGGTTGCTGGCAGCTCACAGGTCAGCGTGGACGACGCTCTTGACCAGATTGGCCTAGGGCCCTTTCAGTGGAAACTGCTGGCCATCTGCGGGCTGACCTGGGCCGCCGACGCCATGGAAGTGCTGCTGATGAGCTTCGCGCTGCCGGGCATCCGGGCCGAGTTTGGGCTGGAAGGAGCCTCCGCAGTCCCACTCCTCACCGCCACCTTCCTGGGCATGTTCGTCGGGGCTATTTTCTGGGGCAACCTGGCAGACCGGATCGGGCGGCGCAACGTCTTCCTGATTACCGTCTCACTGGGGGTCATTTTTGGCCTCAGCGGGGCCCTCGCCCCTACCGTCACCTTGCTGATGGTGGCCCGTTTCCTGACCGGGTTTGCCATCGGCGGCACGCTGCCGGTGGACTACGCCATGATGGCCGAATTTGTCCCGACCGCGTGGCGCGGCAAATTCCTGGTCTATCTGGAGAGCTTCTGGGCCGTAGGAACCATCATCGTGGCCGGGCTGGCCTGGTATCTGAACTCAGTCATGGCGCCTGAAGATGCCTGGCGCTGGCTGCTGGGTCTGGCCGCGCTGCCCATGCTGATCGGACTGTTGGCCCGCTTCGGGATTCCCGACTCGCCGCGCTTTTTGCTCGGCCGGGGCCAGGACGCCCGGGCCCGCGCCGCTGTAGACACCGTGGCCCGCAGCAACGGCAATGCCGATGCGCTGGCGGGTATCCAACTGGCTCCGCCTTTGCAGCAAGCCAGAGTCAGCGCGGCCAGCCTGTTCAGCGGCAGCCTCAGCAAGCGGACCATCTTGCTGGCGCTGGTGTGGTTCGGGCTGTCACTGGGGTACTACGGCATCTTCACCTGGCTGCCGACCTATCTGCGGGCCGGGGGCATGGAACTGGCAGACGTGTACCGCACCACCTTGCTGCTGGCCTTCGCGCAGCTGCCGGGCTATTTCCTGGCGGCCTATCTGGTAGACGCCGTGGGCCGCCGCGCCACCGTGGCCGGCTTCCTGGCGGTGGGCGCCGTAAGCACTTACCTTTTCCTCTCGGCCAGCGGAGCCGGAAGCGTACTGGCCACCTCGGCCCTGCTGAGTGCCGCCCTGCTGGGCGCCTGGGGCAGCGTGTACGCCTACACCCCCGAACTGTTCCCCACCAGCGTCCGCAGCACCGCCATGGGCCTGATGAGCGCCGCTGCCCGCGTCGCTGGACTGATTGCCCCCAGCCTGGGCGCCATGTTGGTGACGGGCAACCTGAGCGCCGCGCTGAGCGTATTCGCAGCCAGCTTCGCGGTGGCCGCCATCGCCGCTTGGAGCATCGGCACCGAGACACGCGGCAAACAACTTGAAGAAGTCACTGCCTGAAGGGTGACATGGCGAGTTGGGAAGTGGGATGACCTGCTTCCCGGCTTTTATCTCCCCTGCTCCGCTACAGTAATCACCATTGCAGTGCGACCCAATTGGACCACTCAGGAGGTCATTTGCTATGAATCCCATCACCCCCACCCAGCAAAGAGAACTGGTCTGCTCCACGGCCCTGTTTACCGACCTGTACCAACTCACCATGATGCAGGGCTACTGGCTGGAGGGCATGCACACCCAGCCAGCCACCTTTGACCTGTACTACCGCAAGCAACCTTTCCAGGGCGGTTTCGCAGTGTGGGCGGGACTGGAACCTGCGCTGGACTATCTGGAAAGCCTCAGATTCAGCGCACAGGACCTGGAATATCTGGCCAGCCTGAACCTGTTTCGGGCCGACTTTCTCGAAGCGCTACGGGACTGGAACTTCGGTGGGACGGTCACGGCCTTCCGTGAAGGGCGAATCGTCTTTCCACACGTGCCGCTGCTGAGCGTGACCGCGCCACTGTGGGAAGCCCAACTGGTCGAAACGGCGCTGCTGAACAGCCTGAACTTTCAGACCCTGGTGGCCACCAAGGCCGCCCGCTGCGTGATCGCCGCGCAGGGCAGCCCCTACGGTGGGCAGGTTGTAGAATTCGGCGCCCGCCGCGCCCAGGGACCCAACGGCGCCCTGAGTGCCTCACGGGCGTCTTTCGTGGGCGGAGCCACCGGCACCAGCAACGTGGAAGCAGGCCTGCGCTACGGCCTGCCACTGTCGGGCACGCACGCCCACGCCTGGGTGCAGAGCTTCGGCAGCGAGCTAGAGGCTTTCCGTGCCTATGCCCGCACCTACCCGGATGACGCCGTACTGTTGCTGGACACGGTCGACACCCTGCAAAGCGGCCTGGTGAATGCCATTACGGTGGCCCATGAATTACGCGAACAGGGCCACGAGCTACGCGGCGTACGGCTGGACAGCGGGGACTTGGCCTATCTCAGCCGCCGAGTGCGGGCCGGGCTGGATGAGGCCGGATTTCCAGACGTGAAGATCGTCGCCAGCAATGACCTGGACGAGCAGGTCATCGCCTCGGTGATCGCTGAGGGTGGACGCATAGACGTGTACGGCATCGGCACCCAGCTGGCCACCGCAGGCGGCAACGGCGGTGGAGCCCTGGGCGGGGTATACAAGTTGGCCGCACTGAACGGTCAGCCCAAGATGAAGCTGACCGGCGACCCGATCAAAAGCAACGTGCCGGGGGACAAGCGGGTCTGGCGTGGCCGCGACGCAGACGGCCTGCTGGCTTACGACGTACTGACTCTGGGTGAAGCGCCGCAGACTGGTGAGCGGGTCAGTGACCCTACCAACCCGCTGCGGGCCAGCCGCTTACCTGAGCTGACCTGGGAAGACGCCCGTGAAGTGGTGATGCGGGGCGGCCAGCGCACTTTCCCCGCCGATAATCTGACCACCATTCAGGCCCGCGCCCTGGCCGAACTGGGACAGTTGCAGGAAGGTAGCCTGCGCCTGCTGAACCCACACGGATATAAAGTCAGCCTGACGCAAGATGTGGCAGAGCTGCGGGACCACACCAGCGAGGAGATCCGCGCCGACAAAGTAGGTGTCTAAGCTAAGGGGTTTTAGCGCCATTCACTGAGAGCAATACAGGCGGCTTCATGGTGAGGCCGCCTATTCATATGCCGTGATAGGTGGAAATTACCCGCAGTTCGTTTCCGCGCCTAACCCCTCTTCAGGACCGTGCAGCGGCACATGACCCGGAAAGCCGATCAGCCAATCCAGCAGGTCGCCCACCACCGCACTGGCCGTGACCATGCCCCCTGCGCCCCCACCGGCAAACAGCAGCGGGCCGCACTCGTCGCCCTCAAAGAGCATGGCGTTGCGGCTGCCAGCAGTGCTGCACAGGGCATGATCGCCCGGCAGTGACAGCGGATGAACCTTCGCCTGCCAGCCTTCCCAACTGTCTTCCTTACCGTCAGCAGTGCGCATCAGTTCGGCCACCAGCTTGTAACGCTCGCCGCGCGCGGCCGCCGCCTGAATATCCGGCTGTGTCAGATGCTCAATGCCCTGAACACTGACTGCCTGGAACGGAAAACGTCCATCCGCGCAGAAGCGGGCCAGCACCGCCAGCTTATGGGCGCTGTCAAAGCCGCCTACGTCCAGGGTGGGCGGGTCCTCGGCGTAGCCCAGTGCCTGTGCTTCGGCCAGGGCTTCGGGATAGTCCAGACCCTGTTCCATACGGGTCAGGATGAAGTTACAGGTGCCATTGACTACCGCCTGAAAGCGCTGAAAGGTACTGGCTCGCAGCACCGTGCTCATCGGCCCGATGACTGGCGTACCCGCCATCACACTGGCCTCATAGTACAGCTGCCCCGCCAGCGCGAAGGGGCGCAGATCATCCCAGCACTCGGCCAGCAGTGCCTTGTTGGCCGTAATCACCGGACGACCTGAACACAGGTAGGGCCGCAGCAACTCCAGCGGACGCTCGGTGCCGCCCATCACCTCGATGACCACGGCGCACTTGTTCAAAAAGCTGGGGTCATCGGTCAGAGGCGTACCACGCGGCACATCACGCGGGCGCGAGGCGTCGCGCACCAGTACACCCGCCACTTGAATCCGCACCCCCATGTCAGCAAAAGTCTGACGGCGGCGCTCCAGCAGCTCCAAAATGGCGCTGCCCACGCTGCCACAACCCAGCAGGCCCAGGGTCACCTCACGGACGTGAACCTGGTGCTGGGCGTGAATCGGGTGGGCGGGAGCGGGAGACTGCATAACTTCAGGGTACGCGAAAGGAGGCAGGCGCGAAAAGGCAATGCAGCGGTGTGGGCCAGGATAGCTGGCCAATCACGGATTATGGGCGCTGCCTATAGACGAGTGCCCCCGGCCATGCATTCAGAGTACCAGCGCTGTGCTCTCCCCTCCTAAACGGTCCCACAGCGTAAAAGCAGCCCGTGATCCTGGCCGAATCACGCCCTCATCCTCCCAGCCCGCCGCGATGGCGGGACCGCGGGTGTGGGCCCACAGCACCTCTTCTGGGGTCAGCGCCTCGGCAGGGGCAATTTGACCGCCCGAGTCGCCCTGACGCGTCACGCTGGCGGCAAAATTATCCTGGGCACTGGGCGGCATCACCGGGGCGTCACTGCCGAACGCCAGAATGGCTCCGCGCTGCATCAGGCTGCGGCTGGCGAAGCTGAGCGCCTCGCGGTGTGGCATCAGCTCGCGGATCAATGCAGCGTCGGCTGGCATGTGGGTGGGTTGGAGGCTGGCGACCAGACCACTGAAGCGGGGCAGGTCCTCATCCCGCAGGTGCTGGGCGTGTTCAATACGCAGACGCACCCCTGCGTGATCGGCCAGTGGCCGCAGTTGATCGTAGACATTCAGTACCTCGGTGTTGGCCCGGTCCCCGATGGCATGTGTGACCGGAACCAGCCCCAGCGCCAGTGCCCGGCGGCCCCCTTCCAGAATCACTTCCGGGGAGTCCAGCGCGATGCCCGTACCGGAGCCGTCTGCAAAACCGGGCGCGTGCATCCAGGCGGTGCGGCTGCCCAGTGCGCCATCTGCAAAGAACTTGACTCCGCCAAGTTGAAACAGGCCACCTCCACGCTGGCCCGCCAGACCTAAACGCTCTATAGCGTCCAACTCGGTATGGGGCACACAGGCCCAGATGCGGAGCGGCAGGGCTTCTTCACGCTCCAGCGCTTGCAGGGCGCGGGCCGCCTGAGGGGCCTCAAAGGCCATCGTATGGGTGCTGACGAACCCACGGGCGCGCAGATCTTCACTGGCGACCCGCGCCGCTTGCAGGTACGCTGCGTCACCGGCCTGCGGAATCACGCGGTTGACTAACGCGGTGGCGTTCTCCAGCAGTGACCCCAACCCGTCCGCTTGGGGAGGCCGCACCACCTGTCCACCGGGCGGGTCAGGCGTGTCCGCATGGATTCCGGCCAGTTCCAGCGCGCGGCTATTGACCCACCGCATGTGGTGGTCCCGCGAGTACAGCGCCACTGGATGATGTGGGCTGACCTCGTCCAGCTCGGCGGCGGTGGGGTAGCGACTGAGACCCATTTCAGACAGCAAGAAACCGTCACCCTGGATCCACTCGCCTGGTGGGGTGGTGGCGGCGCGCTCGGCCACACGGCGCTGCACCTCCTGCACACTGCTCACACCACGCAATTGCACCTGCGACAACGTAAAACCGTAAGTCACCAGATGGGTATGGGCATCGCACAGTCCCGGCGTCAGGATCAGATCGCGGTGGTCCAGCCGCTCAGCCTTGGGCGCCATGGCCTGCAAATCCACCAATGCCCCAGCCGCCAGAACGCGGCCACCACCCACCAAGGCAGCCTCCACCTGTGGCTGCGTAGGGTCCTGGGTCATGATCTGAGCCTGAATCAGTTGTATCGGCGGGCTTTGCTGTAGTGCAGACATACCCCAGCGTAGACCACCGACCCTGGGTGGACTGTCTGAAAAGTCGGATGGCCGAAGATGGACCGTGACCCGCAAGCGATGAGCGCGACATTTATCACACTGGAAACTGAGGACTCGCCCACTGATTTTGCCCTACCCCTCACAAGAAATGCGCCCTGCACTGGATCAAACTGGTCTTGGCAGCCTCCCACTGCCTGCTACACTGTCACACATGCCCAGAATCCTTGTGGTGGATGACGACGCCGCCATTCTCAAACTGATTTCCGTGATTCTGACCCGTGCCGGGCACGATGTTCGGACAGCCGGTCACCCAGTTGAGGCCCTGGACCTCCTCAAAGTCTTTACGCCAGAGCTGGTCATCAGTGACGTAGTGATGCCGTACATGACCGGGCTGGAATTTCTGGAGACGATGCGTGAGGACGACAAGCTGGCGCGTATTCCCTTTATGTTGCTGTCCAGTCACGCCGAGCGGGCCGATGTTCGCCGGGGCATGAACCTCGGCGCTGACGACTATCTGCCCAAGCCCTTTACCCCAGCTGACTTGACTGGAGCGGTCGAGGCACGGCTGCGGCGGGTGGGCATGACCCTGCAAGGCGAAAGCGGCCTGCGGGCCCGTGCGCTGGGCAGCGCACAGGTGACCCAGGACGGCGAGGTCGTGTCTTGGGTCTCGCGTAAAGCCCTGGAACTGTTCTTCTATTTGCTGGAACACCAGGAAGTCACCAGTTGGGAAGCGGCCGAGGCACTCTGGCCCGAAAAGGACGAGTCCCGCGCCAGCAGTCTGTTTCACACCACCCTGCACCGTCTACGTAAACCGCTGGGCAGCGACGCGGTGGTCAGCACCAACCGACGCTACAGTCTTTCGGAAAGCATTAAACCGGAATACGATGTGCAGCGCTACGAGTTGCTGGCGACCCAGGCAGGCCAGGGCAAGCTGGGTCTGGAGGAGCTGCGTGAAGTGGCAGGCATGTACGGCGAGTACCTGCCGGGCAGCGACGGCCCCTGGGTGGACGATGTGCGCGCCCGCTTAGAAGGTCTGCAACTGAGCGTGCTGGACAGCGCCGCCAGTGCGGCCCAGACCGGGGGCCAGACCAAGGAAGTGGTCGGCTATCTCCAGAAAGCACTCAGTATTGATCCCATGAGCGACCGTCATTGGGACAGCCTGGCAACGGCGCTGCGCAGTCTAGGCGACGACTCCAAAGCCGATATGGCCGATGACCGCGACATCTGGTGGGACAGCGAGCTGGGCTGAAGACCCCTGAACCGTAAGCCATCATCGGTCCATGTCCATTGGCCCCGCTGAACTCCTCTCCCTTGCGCTGTTGCTGCTGCTGCCCATCTTGGTTGTTCTGGGTGTGATGGCCCGGTTACGCCGTCCCCGCTCAAAGGATACGGCCGCCCAGGAGCAGCGGATCGCACACCTGGAACAACGGGTCCAGGAACTGGAACGGGACCACACCCGCTAGCGCCTGCTTTTTCACGCCTGCACGCGCTCCAGCCAGACCGCCGCTTCCTCTGGTGGAACGGGGCGGCCCAGCAGATACCCCTGTACCTTGTCACAGCCCAGTTCTTGCAGCAGGCTGAGCTGCTCGTCGGTTTCTACCCCTTCGGCGATCACCTTGAGCTGCAAGCTGTGGGCCAACCCAGTAATGCCCCGCATCAGCACCCGCGCCCGACTGGGCTCGGCATAGGCCTCCTGGGCCGTCAGGTCCCGCACAAACGAGCGGTCTATTTTGAGGTGCTCAAAAGGCAGCTGAGCCAACATATTCAAGCTGGAATACCCGGTCCCGAAGTCGTCAATGGCAATCCGAATCGCGTGTGTGTGCAGGTCGTTCACATGGCGCTGGGCCTGGGAGATATCGCGTAGCACCAGACTTTCAGTCAGTTCCAAGATCAGATGCTCGCCGGGAAATCCAGTCGTATGCAGAATGGTTCTGACCCGCTCCACAAAGTCGGGCTGCTCAAACTGGTGCGCCGAGACGTTGACCGACATGCCCAGGTTCCGGCCTACAAAGTCCCATTCCAGCGCTTGCCGGCAGGCCCGTTCCATCACCCAGTATCCCAGGTCCACGATCAGGGCCGATTCCTCGGCCAGCGGAATAAAGGTGGCCGGCGAAATCAGGCCCCGGCGCGGATTGTGCCAACGTACCAGCGCTTCACAGCCACTCAGCTGCTGGTGAGGCAACCGGAACTGTGGCTGATAGTGCAGGGTCAATTCCCCTGCAGCGATGGCCACCCTCAGCTCCTCTTCCAAGCGGCGGCGCTCCTTTTCGGCCTCGCCCAGCTCCACGGTGTAGCGCTGGATCTTGGCGTGGTCTGCGACCTTGGCATGCGACATCGCCAGGTCCACTCGCTTGGTCAGCTCATCCGCGTCCAGACCGTCTTCAGGCGCTAAGGCCGTTCCCATTGACGCGGTGACCTCCAAAAGATAGTTCTCAATCCGGTAGAGCCTGCGCAGCGCCTCAAGCAGGCGCTCGGCACAGGCATCCAGCTCAGGTCCACCACCAATCTTGGGGAGAATCACCAAGAACTCGTCGCCACTGACGCGGCCTACCAAGTCTTCAGGCCCCACTTGATGCAGCAACCGCTGAGCCACCTCAATCAACACCAAGTCACCGCAGGACTGACCGTAACGCTCGTTGATCTCCTTGAACTGATCCAGATTGATCAGAATCATGCCCAGCGGCAATTGATCCTGACTGAGCAGGGCCGTCAGGCGTTCACGCAGACGAGAACGGTTCATCAGGGCTGTGAGGTGGTCATGGCTCACCTGATACATCAGCTCGGCTTCAGTCTGGCGCAGCATCAGGTTCATTTCGGCCAGTTCCTCATTGCGGAGCCGGGCCACTTCAGCATTGTGACGCAGTTCGTCAGTCCGGAGCTGCAGGGTCAGGGCCTGGGTCCGGCGCTGGATATCTTCGGTGTGCAGCTTGGTTTTCAGTTCATGATGTTCACGCGTCAGGTCCAAGGCGCCGCGAAGGTTGCCTACCTCCTCTGCCACCAGGGCCAGCTCCAGCAACGCGGCGGCCTCTTGAGTCGGGTAGCAGATGGCGCGGCACAGCCTCACCGCCTCTTGCAAACTCTGTTCGGCCTGCGGCAGTTGGCCTAGCCTCCGCTGCACCCTGCCCCAAACGGTCAGCGCCTCGCTCAGACCCTCTTGATCGCCTGTATCCACGATCAAGGACATGTTCCGCTCCAAAATTTTGTCAGCCTCTTCAGCCTGACCATCATCCAGCAAAAGCTCGCTTAGAGTGGTCGCCGCCGCAGACTCCAAAAGCCGCATTCCTTCGCGGCCAGCCAACGCCAAGGCTTCACGGGCATACGCCACTCCCTGTTCGGTACGTCCCAACTTAGAGCACTCGTGTCCCAGCCAAATCATTGCGTCGACCTGATAAGGAACGTGCCCCAACTCACGGGCCAGTTTCAGACTTTCAAAGTGAAGTTCGTAGGCCTGAGCATAATCCCCCAGTCGCACCTGCAGATAGGCGATGTTGTTCATCACTCAGCAGCGGCCTTCGTTGTCACCGTGGCGCTGGGCCAGTTCGAGGCTGGCGATCAGGGCGTCCAGTGCCTTATCGCTTTGACCCATGCGGTCGTAAGCCAGGCCCAGAGCATTCTGGCAGCGGGCCTCCAGTGAGGGCAATTCCAAGTCACGGCTAAGGTCCAGCGCCACCAACGCGTACTCCACAGTCTGTGAATAGTGTGCCTGAAGAAACATGGCCCCACACAGCAAAACCAAACAGCGCACCTCAAGCTCGACATCCTGAATCTGGCGGGCATGGGTCAGCAAGGGCCGCAGGCCTGCTTCCGCGTCAGCGGGCTGGCTGTACAATAAACGCTCACATTCGGCAAGCTGCTGTTCCACCTCAGCGGTGGGATCACCCAAGGACATGGCGTCAAGATAGGCGCTGGGTCCTGACAAAGATATTATCTATTCCATACTTTGGCAGTGGGTTGACGGCGCGGCCACCTGCTGACCCGGCCCCGGAAAAAGCGGTGCGGGTTTACGCGGCGCCCATGACCCGCCCGCTATACTCGCCGCTATGACCGCGCCCAAACAGTACTCCACCGCCGAAATCCGCCAGAAATTCCTGGAGTTTTTTGCCAGCAAAGAACACCTGATCCTGCCAGGCCATTCGGTGATCGCGCCTGATCCGACCACCATGTTCACGGTCGCGGGGATGCAGCAGTTCAAGCCGCAATTCATGGGCGCACCCGCGCAATTCTCTGAAGGCACCAGCCAGCGCGTGACCACGGCCCAGAAGTGCGTGCGAATGGATGATATTGAGAACGTAGGCCGCACCCGCCGCCACCTGAGCCTGTTCGAGATGATGGGCAACTTCAGCTTTGGGAACTACTTCAAGCGTGAAGCGATTGCCTGGGCCTGGGAATTCCTGACCAGCCCGGATTGGATGGGCTTTGACAAGGACCGCATGTATGTGACGGTCTATGTGGACGATGACGAGGCTTTTGGCTACTGGACAGGGGATCATGGTCTGCCCGCAAGTCACATTCACCGCTTCGGAGCTGACGAGAACTTCTGGCCTGCCGACGCACCGCTCAAAGGCCCCAACGGCCCCTGTGGTCCCTGCTCGGAAATCTACTACGACCGGGGCGAAAAGTACGGCAGTGATACCTGGGAAGACTACGCCCAGACCCGCGAGAGCGCCCGCTTTCTGGAAGTCTGGAACCTGGTGTTTCCGCAGTTCGACCGCCAGGGCCTGGACGAAAGCGGCACCCCCATTCTGGCCCCGCTGCCCTACCAGAACATCGACACTGGCATGGGCCTGGAGCGTGTGGCGAGCGTGGTGCAGGACGAGCCGGACTTTTATACCAACGATGTGTTCCGCCCGCTGATCGACAAGATCGCCGAACTGAGTGGGATCCCCTACGAGGGTGAGCAGAGCGTGTCACACCGCGTCATCGCCGAACACGCCCGCAGCGTGAGCATGGTGATCGCAGACGGCGTGACGCTGAGCAACACCGGACGCGGCTATGTGGTCCGTAAGGTGCTGCGCCGCGCCTCACGCCACGCTTACTTGCTGGGCCTGACCGAGCCAAGCATTTACCGGCTGGTGCCGATTGTGGTAAGCCGCATGAAAGACGGCTACCCCGAACTGGTACAGGAACAGGAGCGCATTGCCGCCACCATTAAGGGTGAGGAAGAGCGCTTCCTGCGCACCCTGGAAGAGGGCATCGGCCGCCTGAATGCCCTGTTGCAAGAATTGGGCGGCGAGAAGGTGCTGAGCGGTGACGATGCTTTCACCCTGTACGACACTTACGGCTTCCCGCTGGACCTGACCCAGGAAATCGCCGAGGAACAGGGCGTGAGCGTAGACGTGACCGGCTACGAACTGGCCTTGGAACGCGCCCAGGAAACCGCCCGTGCCGGGAGCAAATTCGGCAAGGGCGAACTGTTCGACAGTGAAACCGAACTGGTCAAGAATCTGCCTGCCACCGAATTCGTCGGCTATGACGAACTGGACACTGCGGGCGAGGTGCTGGCCGTGCTGGACACGGGCGGGGAGCAGGACCGCCAGACCGTCGTGCTGAGCCGCACTCCCTTCTATGCCGAGGGCGGCGGCGAGGTGGGCGACACGGGCCGACTGGAATGGGAAGGTGGTGAAGGCCGGGTGCTGAACACCCGCAAGAACTCCGGCGTGTGGCTGCATGACGTAGAAGTGACCGCTGGACAGTTGACCCAGGGCCAGCGCGTGCGCGGCGTGGTGAGCGAGGACCGGGCTGCCATTCAGCGCCACCACACTGCCACCCACCTCCTGCACGCGGCGCTGAAAGCCGTATTGGGCGGCGACGTGCGCCAGGCCGGCTCGTTGGTGGCGGCCGACCGCCTGCGCTTCGACTTTACGCACAGTGCGCCGCTGAGCGCCGAGGAATTGGCCCAGATCGAAGCCCTGGTCAGCCGCTGGATCAGCGCCAACTTTGCGGTCAGTTGGCAAGAGATGCCGATTGCCGAGGCACGGGCTGCCGGGGCCACCGCGCTCTTTGGCGAAAAGTACGGCGACACCGTGCGCGTGGTGAGCGTGCAGGGCGACGTGGACTACGGCGGCGTGACCGTCTCCAGCATGGAACTGTGCGGCGGGGCCCACGTGCGCCGCACCGGAGATATCGGTGCGTTCGTGCTCCTGAGCGACGAAAATGTGTCGGCAGGCGTCCGCCGAATTGAGGCACTGGCCGGTGAAGCGGCGACCCACTGGCTCCGCGGCCAACTCAACACCCTGGGGCAGGCAGCTGCCCTGCTCAACACGGGCACGAGCGGGCTGGAGGGGCGCATTGGCGGCCTGCAAGCCCAGCTGCGCGCTGCTGAAAAGGAAACTGCCCAGGCCAAAGCCAAGCTGGCCGAAGCTCAGATGGGTGGCGGGCACGCGGGACAGGCGGTCCGCGAAATTGGCGGCTACCGGGTGGCTGCCGTGCAGCTGAGCGGTGTCGAAGGTGGAGCACTGCGCGGAGCTGCCGACAAGCTGCTGGACACCAGCGACGCCGACTTGGTGGTCGTGGCCGCCGACAGTGGCTTGGTCGTTAAGGCCAGCAAGGATGCTGTGGCCCGTGGGGCCCACGCTGGTCAGCTGATCGGCAAGCTGGCCGCAGCAGGAGGCGGCAAAGGCGGGGGCCGCTCCGACATGGCCCAGGCGGGGATTCAGGACGCCACTGCGGCACTGGCCGCGCTGGAATCGGCACTCGGCTGAGTGGAAAATAGAGTCACTGAGCAGGGGCTTTGGCCCCTGCTTTTTGTTGTGGCGTCCAGTCCCGGTGGGCGTGGAAGCGAGAGGTCGCCATGGCCTGCAACCGACTGAAAACCCCCGTATTCATCACAATCTTAATCGTGGTCATGGTGTTCACGCTGAGCGTATGGGGTACTCCAAGCTTTGTTGACTACCCCAGCGAGTACCTAGACTGTATAGACAATTTGAACGTTCCCTACCGTGCGGAGCAGACAGGACTGAAAGTCAGACAACTCTACGAAGTGATTCTACGAAGTGAAAGTCACCAGTCATTGCGCCTAAGTGGCTAGGAGTCGGTGGCGTGTTGCCTGGCAGCGCAGGCGCTAGCATCTGCCCCATGACCCTGACCCTTGCTGCGCTCCTTGTCGGCCTGTTGGCCGGAGTTCTGGGCGCCATCCTGGGCCTGGGCGGGGGCGTAGTGGTCGTGCCGGGCCTGCAATTGGCCGCCGACTGGCTGGGAGAACCTTTGCCCATTGCAGCCGCTATTGCCGTATCGCAGGTGGGCGTGCTGGCGGTGGGCGTCAGTGCAGCGGCCAGTTACCTGGAGCGTGGATTGGTCCATGTCCGCAGCGGGTATCTCTTTGCGCCGCTGACCATCGCGGGTGGCGTGATCGGCAGCTTGCTGGGGCTGTTCCTCCCAGCCCGCTTGGTCGCCACTGTCTTTGCGGCGCTGCTGCTCTACTCGGCTTACCGGCTGCTGCGCGGCGGTCAGAAAGCCGAGCAAGGGAGCACCCAGAGTCCCTGGGCTGCGCCGGGGATGGGCTTTGCGGGAGTCATGAGCGGCCTGCTGGGCATTGGGGGCGGCACGGTGCAGGTCCCGGTGATGAACCTGCTGGGCGGCCTGCCGCTGCGCGAGGCCATTGCCACGTCCACCTTCATTATGGGCCTGACCGCTGTAGCCAACACCCTGATCTATCAAGCCGGTGGTCTGCTGGAGTTGCCCCTGGCCTGCGCCGTGGCCCTGGGGGTGCTGATGGGTGCGCGGGCTGGCGCAGGCTTGCAGGCCCGAATCCCGGCGGCGCAGCTTAAGACCTTTTTTGCGGGCCTGCTGCTGCTCAGCGCCGCGCAGTTGCTCTGGAAATACTGGGCCTGACAAAGGAGCGCAGGCCAGGCCTAGATAAAACCTTGATCCATCAAGTCTGCGTCACGTTGGTGTGACAGCCTTCCCCTATACTCTGGCGCGTGGAAAGAATCATGTTTCGCGCCAAAATCCACCGTGCCACGGTGACCCAGGCTGATCTGGACTATGTGGGCAGTGTAACCATTGACCAGGATCTGCTGGACGCCGCAGATATCTTGGTCAATGAAAAAGTAGATATCTGGAACATCACCAACGGCAACCGCCTGCACACCTATGCGCTGAGTGGCGCACGCGGCAGCGGAGTCATCGGAATTAATGGAGCGGCGGCTCACCTGATGCGTCCCGGTGACCTGGTCATTATTGCGGCCTTCGGCAATTACAGTGACGAAGAAGCCCGCACTCTGGAACCTACCGTGGTCTTGGTAGACGGCGAAAACAAGTTGCTGGAAGTTCGCTGAGCGGCGGGCTTTTGGCCCTCTGGTGCGGCCTAACCGTGTGGTAAGGTAAGGGCGATGAAAAGTATGTACGCTCTGGCCATGACGGCGCTGCTGCTGCTGGGCATTGGCGGCTCAGTGGTCGGTTACCGCACGGCAGTGAACAAAGTGGCCGCCCACGAGGCTCACGCCGAGGCAGGTGCCAGCGAAGATCACGGCGCTGCCGGTGAAGGCGAAGCCGCCGAAGGTACCGGCGAAGAAACTGAGACTCCCGTACCCGGTGAGGGTGAGCCAGACACCGCCGCTCCGGAAGACGGTACCCAACAAGACCAGCTTTCTGAAAGTGAGCAGGCCGACGCCGAAGCCGCTGATGCCGCGACCGACACCCAGCAAGACACTGAAGAAGCGAATGCCTCTGTGGCAGCTGCTACAACGGGTGATCCAGCCACTGGCCAGGAGATCTTCGCCAGCAGCTGTGGTGGCTGCCACGGCGCACAAGGCCAGGGCGGCCTCGGCCCAGCCATGACCGAAAATGCCACCAGCTGGAGCCAGCCTGAATTCGTCCAGACCCTCCGTGAAGGCAACTCGCCGCGCGGCGAACTGGCCGGCACCATGCCGCGGTTCAGCCAAGAACAGCTCTCGGACGACGACCTGAACCATATCTATGCCTGGGTACAGTCACTGAACTAAGTTCAATCAGGCACCGAAAACCTCCACCCGGTCAGCCGCTGGGTGGAGGTTTTCCAATTTGATGTATACCGAGTTAGGAAAATGATTTGGCAGCTTCAGGCACAGGTAAGCCCGCCAGTGCCTCAGCCAGTGCCTGCATTCCCTCCAATAAGCGGGGGCCAGGGCGGCCCAGGCCAGTTTCGGGGATGCAGACCACCGGCACGCCCAGCCCCCGCGCTTCCATCACTTCTGGGCGGAGCTTGCGGACCCCGCACCACGAGCAGGTCATCAGGTCTGGCTGCGCGGCGCGGACCTCCTCCAGCGTCAGGGGACTGGAGCGGCCTGGGCGCGCAGCAAAAGCGTTCTCCGCGCCCAGGCGGTCCAGCATATGTGTGACCCACGATTCCTGGGTGGCGGCAATGATGGGCTTAGGCCACCACTCCACGGCCACCCTGGGCAGGCGCGGCCAGACCGACAGCCGCTTCCGGCTCTGCTGGCCGATCCGGTTCAACTCGGCCAGAAAATGCTCTGCTTGCTGCTGACCAAGCTCCGGCAGACCGACGGCCTCCCCCACCCGCCGAATATCCCCGGCGATGTCCTCAGGAGTGATGGGGTCCAACACCAGGCACTTCAGGCCGGCGTCCCGGACCTCCTGCACTACCTTTTCCAGGCCCGGCACACTCAGGCTGGCCAGCACCAGATCCGGAGCCTGAGCTTTGAGCAGCGGCACATCAATCTGCTGATCCGGTCCCAGCCGCACCGCATGTTCCAGACCAGGACTATCGGAATGACTGTCCACGGCAACCACCCAGTCCAGCACACCCAGCACTTCCAGGATCTCAGTATTGCTACACACCAGCGGCGCCAGCCGCAGAGGAGGTGCAGTGTCGGGGCGGGAAGGAATGGTGAGTGCCTGGGTCATAGGCCCAGTCTACGCAGCTACAGCAAGATGCTTCTGAGACAGCACAGCAGGGCACTCTGTAACCCGGACAATCAGGCAAGTGAATGCGGTGCTACACTTACGGCGTGTGGGCCCAGATGCTGCCGCTCCTCACTGCTTTGCTGGCCGTCGGTGTGTTGGGATACGCTGCTGTCGAAGGCAATCAGGCTCTTATGGCTGCTGCCGCTGTGCTGCTGGCCGCCCTGACCACGTCCCTCAGGGGTCTGGTTCGCTGGCTGGCCTTGTTGGCCTATCCGCTGGCCTTTGTGGCCTTTTTACTGCTGCACCCCGAGAGCCTGGCGCTGGAGGGCCTGGCCGCGGCAGCCCTGGTGATCGCCGCCCTCTTCCTGATCATCTACCGGGAGCAGCTCACCCTCAATGATCTGCGCTGGCAGCGCCGCACTGTCCAGGTTCTTCACAGCGGCAGCCAGAGCTTGGCCCGCGCCAAGACTGCTGAACAGGTCATTGAGGCAGGCACCCAGATGATTCATAGCCTGCATTTGGCCCCCAACCTGGCCTATTTGGCTTACCGGGGCGGCAGTCCACAGATTCTGGCTGCCCGTGGGGCCTTTGAACCGTTCCTGGGCCAGCCGATCTTTCCCAGCCACAATGACAGTCGCTCGGTCCAAGCCGATCACTGGGTGGTCGAAGAAGCTCTGGTGCGCCTGCCACGTGAGCAGCGGGCCAGCTTTCTGGCCGTGCCAGTCAACAACCGCGATACCCAGCACTTAGGAACCATTGTGCTGGCGCACCCTTCCAGCAGCGGATTTCAGCCTGGCAACGAAGGCGTACTGCAATCGCTGACCCGGCTGATGGGCGCACAGCTGGGCCAGTTCGCGGTGATTGAGGAGTTGCAGGAGGCCCAGGACCTCAGCCTGAAAGCGCTGGGCGGCACCCTAGAACACCGTGACGACGAAACCGGCGGGCACACTGGCCGGGTCGTCGACCTGAGCGTACGTCTGGGCCGGGCACTGGGGTTCAGCGAGTCACGCATCACCGCACTACGCTGGGGCGCCTACCTGCATGACCTGGGCAAAATCGCCATTCCAGACGCCATCTTGCACAAGCCAGGAGCCCTGACGCCTTCGGAGCGGCGGGTGATGGAATCTCACCCCAAGATCGGCTATGACCTGCTGCAAAATCTGCACTTTCTGCCCACCGAAACGCTGGATCTGGTGCGCTATCACCACGAGAAGTGGAACGGCCAGGGCTACCCGGCAGGCCTACGCGGTCAGGAAATCCCCGAAACGGCGCGGGTATTCAGCATCGTGGATGTCTATGACGCCCTGACCAGCGAGCGTCCCTATAAGGCGGCCTGGAGTCCGCAGCGTGCCCTGGAAGAAATTCAGCAGCAGGCCGGAACCCACTTTGACCCGCAGTACACCGAGGTTTTCGTCCGGATGATGCACGAAGAAAGCGCTGTGCGCTTGCTGGAACAGTGACGGACTTCCCCGAGTGGCGTCCACAGGCCCCAGAGCGCCGTGATCCGGCTGCGCAGGCCAGGGCTGAAGCCTGGGTACGCGGGCTGGCCCTCAGTGCCCACCACAGTCCAGAGTTCAGGGAGAGCATCGCCGCAGTGCAGGCACTAGGAAGTCACGCTCAGCAGCGGTCCACGCAGGTAGGCCGATCTCTGCTGGACCGACCTGCCCCGCCGCTGACGGCGGAGCTGACTGCCCTGCGCCAAATCCTG
This sequence comes from Deinococcus radiophilus, assembly GCF_020889625.1. GTDB lineage: Bacteria > Deinococcota > Deinococci > Deinococcales > Deinococcaceae > Deinococcus > Deinococcus radiophilus. The sequence goes on along the minus strand of NZ_CP086380.1, from coordinate 612,430 downwards.
GCTCCCCTACTACCAACGCCGCCCAACTGGTGGCAGCGACTCTGGAAGCCGCCCGCCTCACCAGAACTGACTCCACAGCTGTATGCCGAGCTGACTGCCCAGGTGCGTCCCTCCCTGGAAGGGCTTTACCGCAGCCAGGATGAGCTGCGCCGGCAGCAGGCAGCGCTGAGCAGCGAACTGAAGGTGCTGGACGGCGTGGCAACTGAGCTGGAGCAGGCGGCTGAGCTGGCCGCCGAACTGGACCGCCTGCTGGAAGCGAGCTTGCCAGAGCTGGAACGGCGACAACCGCTGCATGCCGCCGCGGTGCGTGACGAGGCTCTCCTGGCTGTTCGCAGCCGACGCCAGGATCTGACCGAAGCCCTGACCACCACTGCTCAGGCGCGGTTGGCCCTGACGCTGGCGCATGAGCAAGCTGGACAACTCCAGCAGCAGGTGGGACGCACCGCCGAGGGGGTGGTCACCGCCCTGACCCTGGCCCGGAAAGCGAGTCGGGCTGCCGAACTGCGGGCACGGGCTGCCCAGGCCGGAGAACAACTGGCCCAGGCGCAAGAAGACTTGCAAGGGGCCCAAGGCCCGGAAGATCTAAACGCTGCGCTACACCAAGCCTTTGCGGCACTGGATGATCTGGAACGGCTGGAGGCACAGGCGGAGCGGGCCGCAGCACCCTAGTTCCCGGTCTTAGAGCCATTTGCCAAACTGACGTGAACTGCCTTCTGTTCCCCTTGACTGTGCAGCCTGTCAGCTACGTTGATGCAAGTCTCGGCGCAGCATGAGCGTCGCCGGGTCCGGCACAAAGCCCAGCGCCCGGTTGACGGCCAACATCGACGCATTGCGGCTGTGATTACTGGTGAGCGTCCGGGTGTAACCGCGCTCCCGTGCCGCCCGTAGCGCCGCCAACTTCAGAGCGTAGGCCACCCCTTGCCCCTGCCAGGCCGGCTCCACACCAGTCAGGCCCGTGTGCAGCACCCCTGGTTCCAGCTCCAAGAACAATTCGGTCAGGCCCACCCAATCACCCTCCTGATTTACGGCAACAAAAACGCCGCGAGGGTCCAGTTTGTGCCCCACCCGCTCTTGCCACACCTCAAAGGTCCAGGGCTGGATAGGGACCGTTCCCGGCACATCCTGGATGCGTGAAACGATCAGGCGGAACAGGCGCCGCCGGGCGGCCTCGTCCCAGCCACCTTCCCCCAGCGCACCTGCCACTGAGAGAACCTGCAAATCAGCCGCCCGCACCGACGCTTCTTTTGCCGCAAAGCGGTTCAGGTCCAGCGTCTCCAGTTCCAGGCGACTGGTGAACATCCGGTTGTATTCGGTGAATCCGGCAGCCAGAAAGGAGTGCAGTTCTGCCTCCTGCTCGCCTATGCGGGCCATGACGGTGCTGGCTCCTGATGCCTGAGCCTGAGGCCACACCCAGACGGACCAATGCTGAGTTGTGTTCAGGCAGCGCTCCCAGGCGGAGCTGCACCCAACCCGGCTGATTCTCGGTGAGTGGGGTTTCCAGTTCCAGCGCCCCTACCCGCTCCGGTCCTAGCTGAGCCCAGAACCGCTCGCCTATCTCACCGGGGTGGCGGCCCGCGTCCCGCTCACGCAGAGCCGCTACGCTGCGGGCCGCCGCTGGCCTCCACCGGGCCAGTGCCTCGGCCCAGGCGTCCAGTTCGGGGGCCAGGATGGGATGCAGGGTGAGTGGGTCCATGGGACAGTCTGACAGCTGCACACCCTGACAGGTCATACGCCAGATGGCCTACCTCCGCAGAGGTCATCCGGAACATGGATGTAAGGATCAAGCCAGTCTCTGTCTACTCGCTCTCCTGCCTCCTGCGGAGGTACGCTCACCTCCGCGATTTTCCGAGGCAGCCTCCAGTCTGAACAGTCACAGGATGGGAGCGGCTTACAGGGCTGTACAACAGTATAGGGCATGCACACCGAGACTACGCCGCCCACCACTGTCTTTGGTTCATTTCTGCCCGCAACCCAGGTGCTGGCTTACCGCATTCGCCCGCTGTACGACGGAATGCCCACATTGAGTGGCCCTGCTTTTACCGTGCGGCTGGACCCCGGGAGTAACCTACTGCTGCACGCCGCCATCTATCAGGCGCCAGCGGGTTCGGTACTGGTGGTGCAGTCACCGGATCACAGCAGCGCCGTGGCAGGAGGCAATGTCTGCCTGACCGCGCAGCAAAATGGTATCGCGGGGATGATCATCGACGGCGTGATCCGAGGGCCGCGCCGAGATTGAAGCGGCCCAGTTTCCGGTCTTCGTGCTGGGGACCAGCCCCATCCCCGGCCTCAAGGTGCCCGGCGGCGAGTGGCAGGTGCCGGTGCAGTGCGGCGGCGTCACCGTGCATCCCGGCGACTTGATGGTAGCCGACAGTGCAGGGATTCTGTGTCTGCGGGCCGATCAGGCGGCAGCTCAGCTGGAGCAGGCTGAGGCAGCGCAGCGCAGAGAAACCGCCCAGTCACTGACCGACTGGCAGCAGGATCACCGCCGCAAGCTCACGCAAGCGCTGCAAAGTACGCCATTTGCCTTACCGGAAGTCTGAGCACCCACCTCTATACTCAGGGCCATGACCCACAATGAAAATCCACTGCTCGGCATCGAATTTCAAGTTCCGTTTGACCGCCTGCAGCCAGAACACGCCAAGCCTGCCGTGGACTCCCTGCTGGAACAGTCCCGCGCCAAAGTCGAAGCGCTAGCCGGAGCCGAGGAGCGGCAGTTTGCGGGCTTCATGGACGACCTCGACTTTCTTACCCGCGAGCTGGACACCGCCCGCACAATTGTCGGGCACATGGACAGCGTCGTGGCCACCGACGAGTGGCACGCCGCCGAAGAAGCCATTCTGCCAGGCGTAACCGAGTTCTACACGGCGCTGGGACTGCATCCAGGGCTATGGCGGGCGCTGAAATCCTACGCAGAAACCGCTGAAGGTCAGGCCCTTGACCCGGTCCGCGCCCGCTTCTTGAAACTCACCATGGACGAGTTCCGCCGGGGCGGCGCCGACTTGTCCGAGGACAAGAAAGCCCGCTTGCAGGAAATCAACGCCGAACTGGCCAAAGTGACCAACGACTTCGGCAAGAACGTGCTGGATTCCATCGCCGCTTTCGAGCTGTATGTGCCTACCGAGCGGCTGGCAGGCGTACCGCAGCGCGTGCAGGACGCCACCCGCGTGGACGCTGAGGAGCGCGGCAAAGAGGGCCACCGCCTGACCCTGCACGCCCCGGTACTGCAACCCATCCTGATCTACGCCGACGACCGCGAGCTGCGCCGCGAACTGTGGCAGGCCAACGCCCTGGTCGGCCAGCAACCGGAGCGCGACAACCGGCCCCTGGTCCGCCGCATCCTGGAACTGCGCCGCGAAAAGGCCGAGTTGCTGGGCTACCGCAACTTTGCCGATCTGGTCCTTGAGGACCGCATGGCTGGGTCCGGTGACGCTGCTTTGGCCTTTGAGCGCGACCTGGAAACCAAGACCCGTCCCGCCTTCGAGCGTGAAAATGCCGAACTGGAAGCCTTTTACCGCGCCGAGATGGGCCAGAACGCGCCCGCGCTGGACCACTGGGACACCCCGTACTGGGCCGAGAAACAGCGGCAGGCCAAATATGATTTCAGCGAGGAAGAACTGCGTCCCTACTTCGAGCTGAATCATGTGCTGTCTGGACTGTTCGAGATCGTGAAGCGTGTATTCGGCATCACCGTCAAGGAAGCCCAAGCGCCCGGCTGGCACCCCGACGTGAAGTACTACGACATCTTCGCCGAAAGCGGCGAGCACATCGCCAGCTTCTACACCGACTGGTTCCCGCGCGATACCAAGCGCGGCGGCGCCTGGATGAACGCCTTCGTAACTGGCGGCCCCGAGGTGGATACGGCGGGCGGGCAGGTCTTCAGCCCCCACCTGGGCCTGATGTGCGGCAACATGACCCCTCCCGGCAAGGACACCCCCGCGCTGCTGTCGCTGAGCGAAGTGGAAACCGTCTTTCACGAGTTCGGGCACCTGCTACACCACGCCCTGAGCCGCGTGGAGGTCCGCAGCCTGAGTGGGACCAATGTGGCCTGGGACTTTGTAGAACTCCCCAGCCAGATCATGGAAAACTGGGTCTGGCAGCGTGAAGCCCTGGACCTGTTCGCACGGCACTATCAGACCGGCGAGCGCATTCCCGAAGACCTGTTCCAGAAGATGCTGGCAGCCCGCAACTACCGCGCCGCAGCCTTCGCCATGCGGCAGTATTCCTTCGGCCTGACCGACCTGAGCCTGCATGTGGAGTTTGACCCCACCAGTGACGCCGACCCGGTCGCGTACGCCCGCGACATCATGGGCCGCTTCATGGCCGCGCCACTGCCAGACAATTACGCGATGATCGCGTCCTTCAACCACCTGTTCTCGTCGCCGGTGGGCTACGGGGCCGGGTACTACTCCTACAAGTGGGCCGAAGTGCTGGACGCCGACGCCTTCTCGCGCTTCGAGAAGGAAGGTATCTTCAACCGCGAGACGGGACGCTCCTTCGTGGACACCCTGATGGGCCAGGGCGGCAGCGCCGACCCCGCCGAGCTGTACCGCAACTTCATGGGCCGTGATCCCGATCCCACGGCACTGCTGCGCCGGAGCGGACTGCTGTAAAAGTTAATGGTTGTTAGGTGATGGAGGAAGGCGAGCTTGTGGCCCGCCTTCCTCCATCACCTAACAACCATCAGCCGCGCCAGCGGCGGAACCATCACCTCTTAGCCCAGACGCTCTTTCCACGCCTTTTTCATGGCCGCATACCCCTCGTTCGCCTCAGCTTCATCCCATTTGGCCTTGAAGATGCGGGCCGATTCCGCCTTGACCGGGTCTTCGGGTTGACGCGGCAATTCAGCGCGGCCATGTGCTCCGCTCTGACCTTTCTTGTCGTCCGGCACAGGACCGTCATACTTTTTGCCGCCTCTGTGGTTGGCGTAGCGGCGCGAACGGGTAAAACCCATTTGCAGGAACTTGCGGGCCATGTCGGCCCCCACGAAGTCGTCTGCGGCCAGATAGTCCAGGAACATCGCGTAGATGGCTTCACTGCTCTCGCGGGCTTTATCGGGCGTGGCGAAGCGCCAGTGCGGCAGAATCTCGTCCTTGTACGGCTGCACCAGTAGCACGCCCTGCTCGCCCCTCCCCACCCGGTACAACTCTGGCTGATCACGCAGATTCAGCTCGGCATAGTGTAGGTTGTAGTCAAAGTCGCGGTCAGACTTTTTCTTGGGGCCTTTGGAGATGCGTTTCTTCTCAGTCATCCTGTCCCTCCGCCGCCGCATAGCTGATGAACTCCAGCAAAGCGCCGTCCGGGTCACGGAAATACAGACTGGTGCCCTCTCCTCTGGCTCCAGGCCGAGTGACGGGACCTGAAATCACCTCTACGCCGCAGGCCGCCAGATACGCCTGAGCCTGGGCCAGCGGCCCACACCATTCGAAGCAAAGATCCGCGTTACCCGGCTGGACCGGGAGGCGGGCCACCTCCTGCACCGTCAAGCCCGGCCCAGGCACATTTAACTGCTGCGCTCCGATGCGGTAAACGTAGCCGGCCCCACTCGGAATGACGCCTGCGCCAAGGACTTCAGCGTAAAACTGGTTGGACCTCTCCCAGTCGGTCACATGAATGACGACATGATCAAGCGAAATGGGCTGCATTGGACTCCTTTTCTATGCCGGAACGACCAAAAAAGCCCACCCAAAACAGGCAGGCCTTTGAAATTCGTCGCCGACGCTCAGCGCTGCATACGGTCATCGTCCATCATGGCCTGCAGCATCCAGCGGATCTTGTCCATGGTGGCGGCGTAGCCGTTGTACATATCAGCGGTGGCAGGATCATCGTTCTCGTCAGCGGTCAGGCTGTCGTCGCGGAAGCCCTTGCTCACGCGGGTCAGGTCACTGACCAGATCCTCCACCTGGGTATAGGCATCGCGCACCGTCTCAGTCGGCACCTTCACCACCGAGTAGCGCTCTATGTCGCTGGGCGCAGCAATGGGGCTGCCACCCAGGGCCACCAGCCGCTCGGCCTGCTCGTCAATGGAGTCAAAAAACTCGTCAATGAATTCATCGTAGGCCAGGTGCAGATCACGGAAGAAACGGCCCCGGATATCCCAGTGATACTTCTTGAACTTGAGGTACAGGCTGATGGTGGTGGCCAAGTTACGCTGTAGCGTCTCGGCCACCGCATTGAACTGCTCTTCGCTCAGGTAGTTATGGTCCACCAGCTCATTGTGCTTGATCTCCATATGTGCAGCGTCCGTCCTGGTCTGGCCTTTGGTCGATGCTTTTACGGGCTTTTTGGCTTTGGTCATGGAATCAGCATAGGCTGAACACCAGTTCGTTCTCATGAATTTCCGCCTTGACAGCTCCTTTATGCAGCCATTCGGCCAGATGGGCCGCCACCACGGCCCGGTTGAGCAGCAGCGGCCCCATGGCGGCCATCTGTAGACTCAGGCCCCCAGCGACACGCGCCAACACTGTATCCACTCCTGCGGCGCCCTGCGCCAGCGCAGCATGCACCCGCTCACTGGTCTGCTGGTAGGCGTTGAGGTTGGTTGTCACCAACGCCACCAGATCCTCAGTCGGTACGCCATGACCCACTAAGACCCTGCGGATCCCGCTTAATGCTCCGAGCAGCTCTGCCGACGCTTTTTGCGCCGCCGAATCCGCGCAAAAAGTCAGTGGGTGCTTGGCCAGCGCCTCCGCACCGAACAGGGCATCGGCAGCGTAAAGCACCTCCCCTACCCTGACGGCATACATCTGCGCCGCATGGCCGGGGACATTCAGCAATTCCAGTTCTACCCCGCCCACTGTTTGCTGTCCCGCCGCCAACGGCTGCGCGGGCGAGGCCGGAGCCAGCAAGAACTTGTTCTGGAGTTCGGCAGGTGGCATGGCCCCATACAGCGCGAGCGGCTCCAGCACAGGATGATTGATGACAGCGGCTTCCAGCGGCGGCGCAAAGACCGGCAGCTCCGGAAACTTCGCCAGGATAAATGCATTGCCGCCGTGATGATCGGCGTGCGAATGGGTGTTTAGGACCGCACTAGGTCTGAGTCCCTTGGCCTCCAGACCACGCAGCAGCTTGCGGGCCTGGGCATCATCCAGCCCGGTGTCCACCAACACTGCCCCGCCCACTCCATCCTCAATCACCACACTAGCGACTGCGCCCGGCAGCAGCCATACCTGATCCGAAATGCTCTGTAAGGTCATGGGGCAGTGTAGCGGGGGTGACAGCGGGTTAAAAGCAGCAGGAAGAAAGCTATCCAAGACAGCCCTTCTTCCTGCTACTTTGCGCGGCGGGGCCGCCCGTCACGCTCTTTCGCTATACGCCCTGCTCGGGTGGCTCCGCCAGCAGCGACTAACTGCTGTGCAGCACGTTCATGATATCGCCGTCTTTCATCACGTACTCTTTGCCCTCAGTACGGACCCAGCCTTTAGCTTTGGCCGCGGCCCAGCCACCTGCCTCGACCATCTTGTCCCACTCAATCACTTCGGCGCGGATAAAGCCCTTTTCCAAGTCGGTGTGAATCTCGCCAGCGGCTTCTGGGGCTTTTTCGCCGTTGCGGATGGTCCAGGCACGCACCTCTTTTTCACCCGACGTAATAAAGGTGATCAGGCCCAGGGTGTCATAACCGACCTTGACCAGCTTGTCCAAGCCGGATTCTTCCACACCCAGGTCCGCCAGGAACTCGCGGGCCTCATCTTCGGGCATCTCGGCCAGTTCGCCCTCGATCTGGGCGCTGATCTTGACCACCTGTGCGCCTTCGCCCGCAGCATGGTCACGTACCGCCTGCACGTAGGCATTATCCTCGTTCAGCTCGTCCTCGCCTACATTTGCCACATAGATGACAGGCTTGGTGGTGATCAGCCCGAAGTCTTTGGGGACCGGCTGGTCATACGCCCCAGCGCGGGCCGGTTTCCCTTCACCCAGCACCGCAATAATCTGCTCGGCCAGACTCGCCAGGGCGGCAGCTTCCTTATCGTTGCCCTTGGCCTTTTTCTGCAAGTTGGTCAGCCGCTTTTCCAGCCCGGCCAGGTCGGCCAGAATCAGCTCGGTATTGATGGTTTCGATGTCGTCAAGGGGATCCACCTTGCCCGCCACATGAATGACGTTGCCGTCCTCAAAGCAGCGCACCACATGGGCAATGGCGTCCACCTCGCGGATGTTGGCCAGGAACTGGTTACCCAGGCCTTCGCCTTTGCTGGCCCCTTTAACCAGACCTGCGATATCCACAAACTCTACATAGGTGGGGATGATCGGCGGTACACGTTCCCCTTTGGTAAAGACGCCGCTCAGGGCGCTGAGACGCTCGTCGGGGACCGTCACGCGGCCCACATTGGGTTCGATGGTGGCGAAAGGATAGTTGGCCGCCAGCGCCGTGGCGCGGGTGATGGCGTTAAAGAGGGTCGATTTACCGACGTTCGGCAAACCCACGATGCCAATACTCAGTCCGTTAGCCATAACGGTACTCCATAGCGATGTAAACAGCGTTATTCACGCCCGCCAGTGTATCAGGGTGGCGACACCTGCACCCGCACCGAGCCATCTGGATGGACATAAAGCTGCATGTCCAAGAGGCTGAGCAACATGCGCCGGTCCTCATCCTGGATAGCTTTGTCCAGCGCTTGGGCAAACTCTCCAGCCAGCTCCACATAGTCTGGTGTAACAGTGGGCTGGGGAGCATACTCGGCACGTAACTCGGCCAACTGCTGCTGGTAAGGCGCCGCCAGTCGCTCAGCAATTTGCTCTAAGATCTTGTCCGCGGCGAAGGGCTCCCACGCCCGCGCAATGGCCGTTTCCAATTCTTGCACCCTGGCAAGGGGTGGCCCAGCAGTGGCCGACACTGCAGGCGGCAACAGCGTGGGCAACATGACCGGGTCACTCAGCTGCGCAGTCATCTGCTGCCACCATTCTTTTTCCATGCGGTCAGCTCTGTAGGCCGTGGTATGGGTGCACCCTGGAGCACTGCCCAACTGGCGAGGGCTGCGCTTGGCCCGCCAGCAGGTGTAATAGGTGTAGGTTCTCCCCTCGTTATTTTTGGCATGAGAGGCTCCTATCGCACTTCCACACTCGGCGCAGCGCAAGTGGCCCGACCACAGACGCGGGCTACCGCTCCGGCTGGGACGCGTCACCCGGCGGCGCTGCATCCGCTCCTGAACCCGCTCAAACTGCTCTGCACTGATGATCGGCTCATAGGTCAGCTCGATGCCCTGGAACACAGCTCGGCCCATATAGCGCTCGTTTCTAAGTACGTTCCGAGTGCCGGGCGCGCCTGGGCGTGTTCTACACCTTCGACCTGGCCGGGCGGGCGCAGCTGCGCGAGCTGGCCGGGGGACTAAAGGACGGTGACTTGCTGACCGAAGCGGCTGAGGCTCTGGCACTGCGACAAGGTGCCCTGGCGCGTGAGCGGGCGCTGGATGTGCTGGGCCGGGCCACACTGGCTCAGGTCAGCCCCTATGCCCGGCTGGCGGCGAGCGTGCTGGTAACAGACGCGCTGCGCACAGGTCTTCAGGGTGGAGCCACGCTGGGCGGAGCAACCCATAAAAAGTTTGTCCGGATCCGCCCGGTGAAAGAACCGCGCAGCCACTCGGTGCTGGAAGGGGTAGTCAAGCGGATAGACGAGCCGTTCATCATCGGTGGCATCCCAGTTCACGGGCCTGGGGCGGCAGAGTTGCCCTGGTCGGAGAAGGCCTGGTGCGGACACGCGCTGGAGTACTTGCGGCTGGGCAAAGTGCAGGCCGCTATGCCCGATACTGAGCGCAGACCAGTGACTGACACCCTCGACCTCTCTAACAATTTGGCTGTCCAGCAGTTTGAGAAACGCCTGGACACTCTCAAGCCCCTGAAGCCAGATACGGAAGCAGGCAGGAAGCATTTGCGCAAGCTGGACGATGAGCTGTACAGCATGCTGTATGGCAGCGTGGCCGCGCTAGGGGAAGCTAGGGAATTGATTCTTGAAGTCACCAAGGACTTCGAGAAAAATCCTCGGCGAGTGGCAATGCAGCGGGCCTTTGCGAGAATGCTGGACGGGCAGGTTGACCTTGCCCCTGTTTTCGGTGCCAGTCTGATTGCGAATTCAGGAGCAGACTGGGAGGCATATGAACGGCAAACGGTATACCGAAGCACATATTCTGGACATCCTTGGACAGCTTGAGGCGGGCACGCCTATAAGCGATTTGGCGCGACTTCATGGAGTCGCGCCAGGGACGATTTATCGCTGGAAAGCCAAGTACGGTGGCATGACCAAAGACGAAGCCCGTCAATTTCGTCAGCTGGAGGCGGAAAACCAGCGTCTCAAAAAGCTGGTTGCTGACCTTTCGCTGGACAACGCCATGCTGAAAGAGGTGGTTGGACGAACGTGGTAGGGCCTGGGACCACGTCCCAGGCGAGGACACCTCTCAAAAAACAGATAGCGATCTTCCTGAAGGACACCTTCGCCGTGAGTGAACGTCGAGTCTGTCGGGCCCTGGGCTTCTCGCGCACGACCTATAGAAGAAAAAGCCCAGAGAGAGTAAAAGATCTGGTTCTGGTCGAACGTTTACGTGCACTGGCACGGGAACGGCCACGCTTTGGATACCGAAGACTTCACCTGATGCTGGGCCGAGAAGGTTTGAACGTGAACCATAAGCGTGTGTACCGCATCTATCGTGCCGAAGGGCTAGCCGTTCGGAAGAAGGAGCGCAGGAAGCTCAATGTTGGGGAGCGTCAGCAGAAACCTCAGGTTTCTGCTCCTAATCAGCGTTGGAGCCTGGATTTCATGACAGACCAGCTCGCATCTGGTCAGCGATTTCGTGTGCTGAACGTGGTGGATGACTTTACCAGGGAGTGCCTGGTGATGCAGGCTGGAACGTCCATCACAGGGCACGATGTCGTGACTGCTCTGGAAGCTGTGGTGCGGTTCCGTGGTGCACCACAGGCTATTACGACCGACAATGGCCCAGAATTTACAGGGAGAGCCCTGGAACTCTGGACCCATAAGTGCGACATCATGCACCACTTCATTCGACCGGGAAAACCCGTCGAAAACGCCTATATCGAAAGTTTCAATGGACGTGTTCGGGATGAATGCCTGAACCTCCACTGGTTTCAGAATCTGGATCAGGCGGTAATGCTCCAGGAATTCCTTCCAAATTCAGCCTGTTCCTCAGGAGGGTCAGGCAAACTGGAGGAATATTATGGGAAAGCAACGCAAAACCTGGTCGCCTGAGGTCAAGGAAGAAATCGTCCTGGCCGTGCTCAGTGATGAGCAGTCCATCGCAGAACTGGCCCGTCAGCATGGCGTGGCTGAAAGCTTGATTCACAACTGGCGTGCTCAGTTCCTGGAGGCGGGCCGTGCCCGCCTCGCTGGCAACAAGCAGGATGACGGCTTCAAGGTGCTGGAGAAAGAAAACGAGCGTCTGAAGAGCTTGCTCGGTGAAAAGGAATTAGCCCTCTATATCGCAAAAAAAGCCAGGGGTCTTTAAGCCTGGAAGAGCTTCTCAGCTTGTACGAGCAAGTGCGTAAAGACCATCCCCATCTCAGCCTATCCAGCTTCGCCCGCGAAGCTGATATCCCTGTCTGGCGGCTTCGTGATGCCCGTCAGCAGGAAAAGCACCGTGTCGAACGTGAGAAACGGAGATGTGCAAGGCAGGAACGTATTCGGGAGATGGCTTTGCATTACCCGACCTGTGGTTACAGGCGCATCCACCATCTTCTTCGACAGGAAGCTAAAAAGACAGGACAAACCTGTCCAGGACGACATGAAGTACGTCTGACGTTGGTTGAACTTCAACTTAGCCCTCCTGCAGCTAAGAAGGCAAGACGACGGGTGCCTGGTGTCGTGCCGGCCACTTTGTGGCCTATGGGTAGACCTCATAACTTGCACCTGTATAGGTAGACAGAAAGCGCTCCCAGAGCTGAAATTCTGGAAGTGTGAACAAACAGGTTTCAGGGGAGCGCGCCCGTATTCTCGCACAGCAGGTTCTGGGGATTCCAGAGACGCTGTACCAGCAGCGAAGCTTGCAAGCTTCGCTGCACCTCTTCCACAGTCCAGGCCAGAAGACCAAGTTCAGCCAGGCTGAGGGAGTCAGTCCCAGCGCACTGAGCCGTTTCTTCAACATCTATGACTGGGATTCAGACCGTTGCTGGGAAGAGATGCAGGATTTCCAGTGGCGCATCCTGCTGGATGCAGCCCGCCACAAACGCAGACCTCGTCTGCGTCTCAGCGTGGACTTGACCACGGTGGAAAAGGTGGGAACTCAGCTGCCCTATGTCAGCGTCTACAACGGCAGGCACGGCATCCATCTGGTGGTCTTGTTCGCCGAATATGGGGAACTGAAATTCCCCATTTCTTACCGGGTTTACCAGGGCAAGCACACCAGCACCCCGGTCACGCTGGCCCTCGACTTGCTGGAAGAGGTGCCAGAATTCGTGGGGAAACGCTTTCAGGTCTGCGTACTGGCGGACAGCGGATTCGAATCCGCTGTCTTTCTGGACGGTGTGCAGCGTCTAGGTTTCGAGTTTGTGGTGGGTGTGCGGAGCAACCGACGCACGGATCATCCTGGGCGGGTGACGGTGGCGGATTGTCCGCACGGAGGGTATGTCAACCTCGCCAATTGGCCACTGGAAACGCTGTCTCTGGGGAGGATCGACCGTGGGGACCGCGAATTCTTCGCGGTGTCGTCCGAGCTGCTGGAGGGGGATGACATCCTGGCCGAAGGTAGGCGGCGCTGGGCGCTGGAATCCTTTTTAAGGAGGGGAAGCATCAGTTTGGGTTGGCGCAGTTCGCGTTGCGAACTGCCAGGGCCTGGACCGCTGGATTCTGATGGTCTTCCTGGCGTTCACCCTGACCACACTGCACCGCTCAGAGGACATGACCTTGAAGGAAGCTGCACGCTTGGCTCTCTACACCTTGTTCCCCGAAGTCAGGCTCAACCACCTGCTGAACCAACTTCAAAAAGAGCAAGAATTCCTGCACCAGCACGGCTATTCGCTCAGCTATGCAAGGTGCAAGTTATGAGTAGACGGGTTCAAATCGATGCCACTCGCTTTGCTTTACGAGATGGGATTTCCTGGGCATATATCGTTCTGGACGTGGAAACTCGAGCTGTGCTGAATGTCTACGTGGTGCGCTCGTTATCGGCCAGCAGCGCGGTCACCGCGCTGCGAGGAGGAGTTGAGAAACTGAAGAAACTGGGAATCGAGGAATCGCTGGTCGTGATGTCGGATGGTGGCTCGGACTTCACGTCCCACGAGTTCAAAGCGGCCTGTGAGGAGGTAGGTACCTGGGTCAGGGCGAAGGTATCGCAGCTGGGTGGAATGTGCATCCTGGAGCGGGTCAACCGCACTTTGAAGTACGAGTTCATTTTCAGGGAGGAACCGCAGACGAAAGCGGAACTCAGCGCGTTATGCGCTGAATTCCGCACCTGGTACAACATCGTTCGGCCTCATTCAGCCTTGGGGTATGGCTATCCCTGGGCTAAACTGCTGGAAGTGGCCGAGTCTCTTAAAGCCGCTTGAAGGATTTTCTGGAGCACTACCGCTCGTCTATGCCGAGATTATGGAGCCCACGGATTCCTTGTTGCAGCGCGGCCACCGCGCTGCTGGCAGAGAGATTCCGGACCACTTCAATGTGCAGCAGTGCGCGACTTTCCACGTCCAGAACGAGGTAAGCCCAGCAGATCCCGTCCGGTAGGCTGAGCCGTGTGGCATCCATCTGAATTCGGCGGCCCGCTGGCCAGAGAACGATAGGCGTAGGGGACACCGGCAGACGGCGCTTCTTTCTGGGAACTGGGCGCTGCACCTTCAACTCCACCATGCAGCGACGAACAGTATGGAGGCCCGGAGCAGGCCGCAGAACATCTTGTTGTAGGGGCCTGATAAATCAGACGGTAGCCGCTGAGTGGCTCTTCCAGGGCTTTCAGCCGTACCTCTTCCAGGACGTGCTGACGTCGCTCCGTCCGCTGTGCAGAACGCTTTGCGTTCTGCCGGGTATCACGCAGGACATGATATGGACGCTCAACCTCAGCCGCAAATTGACTGAGGCTGAGCTTCGGGTGGTCTCTGAGCAGCTCCTGGTAACACGCCAAGAGCCCATCTATGCTCAGAGACCCCGGATTTTTTTTGCGATATAGAGCGACAATTCTTTGTCGGCAATGATGGCTTTAAGCTGCTGGACTTCCTTCTTCAGCTTCTTTTGAGCCGCATCCGGCCTGGCTCCCTGGAGGCGGGCACGGCCCGCCTCTAGAAACTGGGCCCGCCAGGTATGAATCAAACTCTCGCTGACCTCGTACTCACGAGCGGCTTCTGCGATGGTGTGTTCCCCGCTCAGGACAGCCAGAACAATCTGTTCCTTGAGTTCAGGTGACCAAGTTTTGCGCTGTTTTCCCATATCTTCCCTCCAGTGTGCCCCACCCTCCTAAAAAGTGGGGCTGATGTGGAAGGATTTCGCGTACCACTACCAGCTACGTCCAACAAAATGCGCCACTGGATGGCCTGCATTTCGTCCCAGCAACGGTCTGAATCCCAGTCATAGACGTCGAAAAAGCGACTCAGTGCACTGGGGCTGGCTCCTTCAGCTTGGCTGAATTTGATCTTCTGGCCTGGACTGTGGAAAAGGTGCGGCGAAGCCTCCAGGCTTCGCCGTTGGTACAGCGTCTCTGGAATGTCCAGAATCCGCTGTGAGAGAATATGGGTGCGCTCCCCTGAAACCTGTTTGTACACACTTCCAGATGTTCAGCTCTGGGAGCGCTTTTTGTCCGCCTATTCAGGTGCAAGTTCTGAGTTAGATGCTTTGGTGAGGGAGATTTTGGCTAATAAGGAATCGGGAGACATCTAAATTGTTCTGTACACGGGTGCCCCTGCAGCGTGTACTACGCCAACTGCTCAGCTGCCCTTCCCGCATGGCCCGGTACACCGTGGCTTTGGGAACGTTGGCAAATGCAACCGCTTCCGCGCCCCCACTGCCGCTCTCCCCTGCTGCCCCCCTGGCCTGGCGCAGAGCCGCTCCCATACGCTCACCGACATCCCAGGTCTGCGTTCCAGAAGGCGGGCGGTTCATCTTTTTGCCGGTGGCCCTGATCCCCGCTGGCAGGCCGTTGCGGCGCAGGTCGGAGCTGTTTCGTTAGAGGCTAACGCCTGACGATGTCGATGGCTAAGTTACTCATGGTTGGCCCCCAGTGCGTTCTTGACAGTCTTCACGGCTGCCCAGTGTATCAGGGGGATAGGGGTCTCCGCCCTTTCCCCGCTACACTCAGGACATGCGCCGACTTTCCCTCTTCCTGATCTGCCTGGGCCTCAGCAGCGGCGCAGGTGTGGCCACAGCCGCCGAGTGCCGCCTGGACACCCTCACCCAGCAGCTGTGGCGTGGACCGCTACAAGAGTTGTTGGCGGATGATCTCTGGGTAAACGATGCCTACGACGCCGCGCACGCCCTGCTGGTCCCGCTGCACGCAGCCTACCGCACCCCGCCGGGCGACGAGCAGCCCTTCGAGGCGTTCATGGCGCGGGCGCTGGCCCACAGTGACCAGCTCGCCACGCCAGGCAGTCTGAACCGCTGGCAGTTTTTGTATCTGGTGACGCAGTACCTCAGCCTTAGGGACGCCAGCGGGCAGTGGACTGAGACCGACCAGCGCTGGGCCGACCTGATCGCCACCGAAGCCCAGGAGCTGTGGGAAGAAAGGCCGGTCAAGTGGTACAACGGCCAGACCTTCGGCAACATGCGTGACTTGCTGCGCTGGAAGCTGGAAACCCCAGCAGAGCGGCTGGACAAGCGGTATCACGGCATCGTCTGGGACCTAGAATGGTACGTGATGGCCGCCAGCTCGGACCTATATGCGCTGCACCGGGATAACAGTTTCGGTGAGTTGTACCGCATGAGCATCGCGCCGACGCTGCGGGATGTCCTGACGCGCTATCTGCCGGTGCAGCCAGATGGAACGGTCCTGTACCGGCCCGGCGTCTGGTCCGACTATCCCGACTTTGCGTATGCCGGCTACGCTCAAGCTCCGGCGCCCGGCGACCCGCCCAAGCCCAACCCCAATGTGACGCTGGACAGCAGCCATGCATCGCGCTTCGGGGCCTGGGCGGGATCGTGGGCGGCCCTGACCGAAGTGTTCCCGCAGGAAAGGAGCCGCCTGGCCACCCTGCGCTCAGGGCTGGCGCGGACGTTTACCCGGCGCATCTACAGCCCACCCGCCAGCACATCCTTTGTCCGCTTTCACAACTACATGGACGGCAGCAATACGGTCTACCGCTGGAACTACGCCACCGCCGGACAGGGCAACGGCTACCGCCCCTACGAGCTGTCGGGCACGCCGTATCTGGGCTGGTGGGGACTGCTGGGGACGCCGGAAATCACGCGCATCTACCGCAAGATGGCCGCCGGGTTTCCGCTGCGAGACGATGCCCTCAGAACCTACGTCGGCCCCAACACGACGCGCCAGCGCCACCCACTGCTGGGCTGGCCTGCAGCCTTCAACGGTGGCATTGTGGAGCTGAACACCCGGCTGGTGGCGGGCGGCTGCCTGGAGAGATAACCCCCGCCAGACGAAAAAGGGAGCGGCCCCTGACCGGGAACCGCTCCTCAATATTGCAGCAGATAGTTTTACTGCTCGACTTCGACCATCTCGCTGGCTTCGATGATGTCGCCTTCCTGAACCTCGTCCCAGTCCAGGTTGATTCCACACTCCAGGCCCTGACGCACTTCACGGACATCGTCCTTAAAGCGCTTCAGGCCCACCACATTGCCCTCGTACACGACTTCCTTGCCACGGGTCACCATGGCCTTGGCGCCGCGTTTGAACATGCCGTCGGTGATGTACGATCCGGCAATATTGCCAGTCTTGGGGTGACGGATGACCATACGCACCTCGGCGCGGCCCAGGTACTGCTCCTCGTACACCGGCTCCAGGTTACCCTTGATCAGGCGGTCTACCTCGTCGATCATCTCGTAGATGATCCGGTAGCTCTTGAGGTCAATTTCCTTGTTCTCAGCAGCTTTCTTCACGGCCCCGCTGGGCACCACGCTGAAGCACAAAATGGTGGCGTCCGCGGTAGAGGCCAGCAGCACGTCCCCCTCGGTGGGCGCGCCGATACCGGCCAGCAGCACGTTCAGCTTGACGTCGTCAGTTTCCTTCTTGGCCAAGATGCCCTGAATCGCTTCCAGGCTGCCCTGAGTGTCGGCACGCAGAATCAGGTTGACGGTCTGTACCTCGCTCAGCGGGCCGAGAATATCGTCCAGGCTCAGCTTGGGCTTTTTGCGAGCTTCCTCCTCCTCGCGGCGTTTCTCCTCGCGGCCAGCAATCAGCTCACGGGCGGCGTGCTCATTCTCGGTGCGGCTGACCAGTTCACCGGAGCTGGGACTTTCGCTAAATCCCAGGATCTGCACCGGAGTGCTGGGACCCGCTTCCTTGATACGGCCACCGGCCGAGTCAGTCATGGCTTTCACCTTGCCGTAGTTTTCGCCCACCACCAAGAAGTCGCCTACTTTCAGCGTGCCTTCTTGAACCATCACGGTGGCCAGTACCCCCGCTTGCTTGTCCACCCGGCTTTCGATAATCACGCCGCCGAATTCACCTTTGGGATCGGCACGCAGGTCTTCCAGCTCGGCCGTCAGCGAGATGTATTCCAGCAGGTCCTCGACCCCTTCACCGGTGCGGGCACTCACAGGCACAGTAATCACGTCACCGCCGTAGTCTTCCGGCACCAGGTTGATGGTGGTCAGATCGGCCTTGACCCGCTCAGGATCGGCCTGTGCCAGATCCACTTTGTTGATCGCCACCAGCATCGGCACTTTGGCCGCCTGAGCGTGGGCAATGGCTTCACGGGTCTGCGGCATCAGTGAGTCGTCTGCTGCAATCACGATGACGGCAATATCGGCCACATTGGCCCCACGGGCGCGGATGCTGGTAAACGCTTCGTGACCAGGCGTATCGATAAAGACGACCCGGCCCTTACTGGTCTTGGCCTCGAAAGCCCCGACGTGCTGGGTGATGCCCCCAGCTTCTTTGGCGGCCACCTTGCTGCTGCGGATATAGTCCAGCAGCGAGGTTTTGCCGTGGTCCACGTGGCCCATGATGGTGACGACCGGAGCGCGGTGAGGTAACTCTGCACGGGCAGCGGCAGCAGCCTGCTCGGCAGCTTCCTCGGCTTCCAGCTCGGCCAGTTCAGCCAGCTCCTCGGCGCTCAGTCCACTGTCTGCCTGAGCTGGGGTTTGATCAACCCGTGACTTCTCAGTCTTGGCTTGGTCGTTCTGCACGGTATCGGTGTTCACCTCCTCCTGCTTTTCTGGCTGGGGCTGGTCGGTCTGCGCAACTGCTGGGGCGCTACCCCGGCCCTCTGCCACAATACCCTTGATCAACTCTACGGTGTCTTCTTCAATGGTACTGCTCACGCTCTTGTACTCGATCCCCAGGTCATCAAGAATGCTCAGCATTTCGGCATTCTCAATGCCAAGCTCTTTGGCAATAGTGTAAATACGAATTTTGGACATAGCTCACCTCCGGGTGAGTGGGGAGGACTGCTCCGGTTAGGACATGGCCCAGTCCTCGGTAGAACATTGGGCCAGCAGCCGCAAATTGTGGTAGTTCATATCACTGGCATATCAGTGGATTGGTCATGTCTGGTTCGTGGGATTGCTCTGGCTGTGGCCTCGCAAGCAAGGCTTCACTTAGAGATGCCGCCTGTTTTCCGAAAGCCCGCCGCAGGCGTTTCTCGGCCCAGCAACCCGGCGTATCGGCGCACAGGTAGCGCCCACGTCCGACCAGGCGGCGCTCACCGGGAAGGGTCACCGCCCAGCCCTGTGCCACCGCAGACAGGCGCAGCAATTCCGCCTGGGGCCGGACCCGCCTACACGCCACACAGGTCCGCTGCGGGCTGGGCACGCGCTCAGCCTTGCTCGGCAGCGTCGCTGCTCTCCCCGGACTGGGAAACTTCCGCCCGCGTGCCTGCGTCTGCCTCAGTGTCGCTGAAAAGTGCGTCAAAGGCCGAAGCAGCCTTGCTGCTGCCCTTGCTGCCTTCTTCCGAGAGGGCCTGCTTCATGGCCTCGTCCAGATCGCTGACCGCAGCGGTTTCGCGCAGGTCAATCTTCTGCCCAGTCAGCTTGGCAGCCAGGCGCACGTTCTGTCCACCCTTCCCGATGGCCAGGCTTAACTGATCAGGCGTGACAGTCACGGTAGCGGTTCCGGTTTCTTCATCCAGATCAATCGGGCCGACCTTGGCAGGGCTCAGGGCATTGCGGATAAATTCGCGCTGGTCCTCGTCCCACAGGATGACATCCACCCGCTCGCGGCCCAGTTCGCCGGTCACGGCCTGGATGCGGCTGCCCCGGTGCCCAATGCAGGCGCCGATAGGATCCACGTTGGAATTGTTGGAAAACACGGCTACCTTGGAGCGCTGCCCCGCCTCGCGGCTGACCGCCTTGATTTCCACCACGCCGTTTTGCACTTCGGGGATTTCCTGCCTGAGGAGATAATCCAGCAGGCGCTCGTCGGCGCGGCTCGCCAGGATGGTGGGGCCTTTGGGCGTCTTGCGGACTTCCTTGAGGTAGATCTTGACGCGGTTGCCGGGGGTCAGCTTCTCGCCGGGAATCTGCTCGCGGGGCGGCATGATCGCCTCACCCGCGCCCAGTTCCACGAACCAGTTGCCCTTGTTGTCACTGCGGACCACCTGGGCAGTCAGCACCTGGCCCTCGCGGTCCTTGTACTCGTTGTAGACCACGTTGCGCTCGGTTTCGCGCATCTTCTGGGTCAGGGTCTGTTTGGCGGCCTGCAAGGCGATCCGCGAGAACTGCTCCCGCTCCACCGGGAATTCCATCTCCATGCCGACTTCCACGCCGGGGTCCAACTCCAGCGCCTCGGCCAGCGAGATCTGCATGTTCTCGTCTTCGACTTTTTCCACGACCTCTTTGACGATCAAGACTTCCAGATCGCCGGACTGTGGGTCCAGATGCACCTCGACCCGCTTGTCCTGCTCGATGTTGCGTTTGTAGGCCAGCGCGAGGGACTCTTCGAAGGCCTCGATCAGCTGCAGTTCATTGATGTTGCGCTGCTGCGCGACTTCACGTAGCGCGTCAGCAAAATTGATGTCTTGAGACATAGCTCTCCTTATATGTCAGGTGGGGACCGGCTTTAGCGGTGTTCGCTGGGAAACTCGGCCAGGTTGGCTTTGATGTCGGCAATCCGCAGGGTCACGTCACCCTGGCCCGGCACGTCAAAGGTCACCTGATCGCCGTCCACAGCTTTGATCGGCGCCGTGAAGCTGTGTTCACCGCCGCGCACCTTGGCCTTGAGGCCCAGCATCCGCTCAAAGTGCCGCTCACGCAGCAGCGGACGCTTGGCACCGGGCGACTCGACTTCCAGGCGATATTCGCCGCTGACCGGGTCAGCTTCGTCCAGCCAGTTGCTCAGGCGGCGGGTCACGGCCTCAATGTCGTCCACGCTGACCGGCTGCTCATCGGCGCGGTCGATGCGGACCAGCAGGATAGGCCGCCCGGACGCATTTTGCAGCTGCACTTCCAGCAGTTCGTAGTCTGATGTGAGTTGCTGCGCTATTTGGTTGTGTAGATCTGAGTTGTTATTCATATGTCAGGCACATGGGCCTTCGCTCACCTCCTCCACGAAAAAAGGTGGGCGACTCTGCCCACCTCCCGTTCGAGGTCTGAGAGCCTCAGTATAACAGCCCCGCTCTCATGGAAAAAGTGCCCTGAACGGCGGGGTCAGCCCAGACCGTCTGCGGCCAGACGCGCTGCGAAGGCAGGCGAGATCACGATCCGTTCGTCTTGAATCCGGGCCAGCTCGGCCTCGGCGGGGCCTTCGAGCCGCCGCATGGTGCTCAGCGAACTGCCTTCCGGTGAGCGGGCCAGCGCGTCGGCAATGCGGATCTGGGCACTGGCGATGGGCCGCGCCCACACGATGGCCGAGGTGTTCCCGTAGGCCCCAGCATGGGCCACGCCGCGCAGCGCCCCCATCACGATGATGTCACCGCCGGCCACCACCTCTACGCCGGGGTTCACATCACCCAGAATCACCACGCTGCCGCCGAACTCACGCCGGAAGCCGGAGCGCAGCGAATGCGGCAGGATCACCGTACGGTTAGGGTCATCCGAGGCGGTGGCGGGGCTTTCTTCACGGGCGCGGGCCGCTTCTTCCGTCAGAGGGGCAGCCGGGGCTGCCACCGACACGCGTGGTGCACGGACCCGGCTGACCCGGCCACCCGACACCGCAATCATACCGATCGCTTCCGAAACGGCGTCCGGGGCAGCGTCCCCCTGAATTTCTAGGGTCACGTTAACCCCGGCCAGATTCTGCCCGGCCAGGCTCCGCCGGACACTCTGACCAACGTCACCAGGTTCCAGAGTCACCATCAGACCACCGTGTGTTTCTCGTTGCTTCACCCGGCCATCTTAGTGCAGCCCATATGAATTCCCTGATTGCGCCAGCGGGTTGTCCAGGGATTCTGCTCTGTCCTGCATTCGTCCTGTGGGCCGTGATCAGCAAGTGGAACCAGAAGATAAGAAAAGGAAGTGCAAGGGGCAAGCTTGTTTATGGTATGGAGGAAACCATAAACGCCGTTTAGGGCCTGCCTCACCTCTGGCGAACTGCGTCCCAGACACATAAAAATAGAGACGACATGGCTAAACATCGTCTCCACCATAGTCTAGGACGTCGGTACGTCATTCGCCACCTCTATTTCTGGGCTAAAAAGCACTTCAGCGACCAGAAAACCTGCCCGCACCAGAAGGTCACGGATGCCATGCTGGTTGCTCTGCTGCTCTCCCGTCTCGTCTTCAAGCATCCATTTCCTTCCATCTGGTGGAACATCCTCAAGGAAGACCGTCCCGGTCTTCCTTCCTACACTCAGGCCTACACCAGGGGCATCAAACTGTTGCCACTCCTAGAGCATGTTGCAAGCCCAGCTCAGCCCTGCACTGAAGTCGTAGTTGATTCAATGCCCCTCCCCATTTGCCGTCCCAAACGCACGCACCTTTGTCGTTTCCCAGGCGCGAAATGGGGATTTGGAACTCAGGGCGAGTTCTTCGGATATAAGCTGCACGCCTGGGTCACACCAGGTGGACAAATCGTTCAGTACGTCATCCGACCTGCCAACCTCCATGACGTTACGGTCAGCTATGAGCTGAATCTCAGATGGCCAGAGTTTGAAGGCCCAACCATCATTGGCGATAAGGGGTATTGCTGTCTGGGCTACGTGTATCCGCCCAAGAAGAACACCAGATATGACACGGGATGGCGAGATTCTCGCCATCCCAAAATCCGCAAACGTATTGAAACAGTCTTCTCTGCGCTTGTGGAAGCTCAAATCCGCTCTGCCCAAACCAAAACCCTGGGTTCACTTAAGCTCCGCGTCGTCTTGGCCGTACTCGCCCACAATCTTGCTAGGCCCTAAACGGCGTCATAAATAAGCCCTCAAAGTAAGCTGGCTGATAATCGCTCTCCTCTTTGACTAACGTAAGAGCAGCTGTAGCCACTAAGGCGCAGCTTTTGCACTACTGCCATGTGCCGCGAGGAATGGCCAATATGACCGGGCATGGCCCTGATTCGGTACCCAAGCTGGCCACAACTTTTAAGGAGAAACATGACACTTTACACTGACCCACGTTCTCAACGTCTTCGCTGGAGCGGCATTCTCGCTGGTCTAGTGATGGGCGCTGTGACCACCATGTCCCTTCTGGCCTTGGGCACTGTCGTCACCTCACTCACTGGCCTTTCCCTCACTGGAACGGGGATTCAGGCGCTGATCTGGGTGGCCCTTTCTGCTCTGGCAGGCGCCTATGCCGGAGGCCTGACGGCTGTACGGGCCAGTGCCCCAGCCACATACGACCACGACGCTGCAATGACCCACGATGATGCTGGCCTGACTGGCCTGGTCACAGGTGGCCTGCTGGTGTTGGCTTTTACCTGGATGCTGACCAGCGGTATCGGCAGCTTGTTGGGTTTGGCTGGGAACATCACCGGCGCTGCGGCGAGCGGCGCTGTGGCTGCTGGCACTGCAGCGGGTGGGGCAGCCAGCCAAAGCCCAACTGTACAGGACTTTGTTTCAGGCATTCAGGCCGAAGACATTGAGTACCTGATTGCTGACAACACCGACCTGACCAACGAACAGACTGCGGCCACCTCCGATGTGGTGGCCGGCGTGTTCCGCCGTGCGACCAATAACCTGGGAGCTGTAAACCTGACCAACGTGGATGACGTTACCCGGAGCCGCGTGCAATACATCCAAGAAGAACTGCGCGGGCCGCAATTCGTGACCCGTCTAGAGCGTGAAGGTCTGACCCCCGCACAGGCCCAAGATGTGCAGAATGAAATCAGTCAGGAAGTGGACCGTCTCCAGCAGCAAGCGGCTGAAACGGCGCAAGCCGCTGAAGAAACGGCCCGCCGCGCCGGGACCTATGCTGGTCTGGGTTGGCTGATCCCGGCTGGCCTGATCCTGCTGGCCAGCCGCTTGGGTGCTCACAGTGCTGCTGGTGGTGTACGCCCGGTGCGCCGTGTAGACAGCAGCGTTCCCACGGGAGCGGCGACCACCAAAGTGGTGGAGCGTCCCGTTGACCGTAATGACCGTCAGTAACCTGTAGGACCTGAGTGTCATATTGAACTCAGGTCAGGTGTCAGGCCCTGACCTAAGTTGGTGGGCACCCGGCCACTGGGTCGCTCACTCTTTCCCCCCAGCCTGGCGAAAAGGCCGCACACCCAGAATTCCTGGAAGGCGGCCTTTTGTATATACCTGTAGGGAGACTTGTCTCCGCGTGCGGTAATTTTATTTGATGCTCAGTGCCCAGCGCAGGTGGCTGGCGATCTTCATGACATGCGCGGCAACGCCCGTCAGAGCGATACGGTAGTCACCTGGCAGATTGACAGCACCCACAGCCATCAGACCACCCAGGCTGACGAACTCGCCTTGGCTGTAAGGCTCGTAGGGTTGGATTTCTTCGCCCTGGGCTGCCCGCATCAGGTTGGCGGCGGTGTGACGGCCCATCTGTCCGGCATGTTGCGCAGTGCTTGGCACCGGAGCACCGTCCGAGGCATTGGCTGCGGCCATATCACCAATGACGAACACGTCGGGATAGCCCAGCGCCCGCAGTGACTGATCTACCTTCACACGGCCACCGGGGCCGCCTACAAGTTGCTCGCCACGCAGCAGGTCACGGGCGCGGATGCCGCCGGTCCAGACGATCTTGCCACCCTCGATCTCACGGCGCGCACCACTGCTGTCTTCTACCGTCACACTGTTCGCCGAAGCTTCTACGATCTTGTGGCTGGTCAGGATTTCGATCCCGTAGCCCTGAAGGACCTTCAACGCTCTTTCACGCAGTTTGGCATCTACCGTCGGCAGCACATTTGGCCCCGCTTCGATGAGGTGCAGCTTCAGCTTAGGCATACCCGTCTTGTAGCTCAGCTCTTCGGAGCGCTGGGCCAGTTCGGTCACCAACTCGGTGCCGGTGAGGCCTGCGCCACCCACGATCAGGTCACGGCTTCCGGTGTAGCTCGACTCAAAAGCACGGTTCACCCAATCAAAGATGCCCTCGGCGTCCTCAATCTCCTTGAGAACGTCGGCGTGCTCTTCCAGGCCCTTGATCCCGTAAAAGTTGGTCACCGAACCCATCGAAACCACCAGCTTGGTGTAGTCCAGCACCCGGCCGTCTCTCAGATGTACAGCGCGGCCATCCAGATCCACATGGTCCACACTGGCTTGCTCGAATTCCACGCCAGTGCCTTCCAGCAGTGGCTCGATGGGTGTGGTCACGGTCTTCCCATGACCAGCGGCCTCGTGTAGCAAGGTGTAGTAGGTGTGATAAGGCCGCTGATCGATCAGCAAGGCATCCAGGTTTTCGGTGGGTTTAAGGGCCGTCGCCGTAGCGATGCCGCCATAACCTGCGCCGAGGATGATGGTTTTCATGTGGTTCTCCTTACGGGATTTGGGGGGCGTGACAGCGTGTTTTAATGTGAGTAGTGAAGGAATTCACGAGCTGAGGATGGCTGGGGAGCATGCGCCGAGTTGGGCGGTGGTCGCTTCCCTGAAGCCAAATCTGGCCACATCCCAATTTGGGCAGTGTAGTCGCCCAGATGCGTGGGTGCAACCCACTTCAGGGGAGGTCAGGCGCGCCCACCTTAATGCAGTGGGCGGGCCTGTTTACGCTTAGTATTGGCGGCCGAACAGCAGGCGTTTTCCGTACGCCGCCGGCTTACCGGTATGCACGCAAACACCCTCTTCACGCTCCGAGAAAAACTCAGCATCGTCAAAAGGAACGTTGCGGGCCGTCGCCTTGGTCTCTTCCTTGATCTGCCGCTCGGACTGGGGATCACCGCAGTGAAAAGCCCGGACCCACTTGCCGTCTTCAATGGCGGCCCTAAACTCATCATAGGTGTCTACGGTGACCGTGTTCTCCAGCATGAAGTTCTTGGCCCGCTCATAGAGGTGACGCTGAATGCCGTCCAGGCGAGCGTCCATGCTACTGACAGCGTCTACGCGGCCCAGCGTCTCCTTTTCATCATTGGTGCGGTTCTTGACGACCAGTTGTCCCGCTTCCAGATCACGCGGTCCCACCTCAATACGCACAGGCACACCCTTCAGCTCCCAATCGTTGTACTTGAAGCCGTTGGTCAGGCCCTCACGGTCATCCACATGGGCGCGGAGGCCCTGGGCCCGCAGTTCAGCGGCCAGTTGTTGCCCTTCCGCCACCATCTGGGCAAAGTCGTCTTTACGGCCCACTGGCACAATCACCACCTGAATAGGCGCGATGTTGGGCGGCATAATCAGGCCGAAGTCGTCGCCATGCGTCATGATCAGCGCACCGATGATGCGGCTACTCAGGCCCCAGGAGGTGGTGTAGGCATATTCCTCACGCTGCTCTTTGGTCTGAAACTTGACATCGAAAGCCCGGCTGAAGTTCTGGCCCAGGTAGTGACTGGTTCCCGATTGCAGGGCCTTGCCGTCGCGCATCATGCCCTCAATGGAATAGGTGTTCTCCGCTCCAGCAAAGCGCTCGGAGGCCGTCTTTTCGCCGCGCACCACCGGCAGGGCCAAGACGTCACGGCAAAAGGCGTGGTACACGTCCAGCTGCTGACGCACCTCGGCACGGGCTTCTTCTTCGGTGGCGTGGGCGGTGTGGCCCTCCTGCCAGAAGAACTCGGAGGTCCGCAGGAACGGTTTGGTCCGCAGCTCGGCACGGAAGACGCTGCCCCACTGATTGTGCAAGAAGGGCAGATCACGGTACGAGTTCAGCCAGCCGGACCACATGTGACCCACGATGGTTTCACTGGTGGGGCGCATCACGTACGGCTCGGCCAGTTCTTCGGTTCCAATCTTACTGACGGTGAACAGCTCCGGCGCGAAGCCCTCGACGTGATCGGCCTCTTTCATGATGAAGTCCATCGGAATCAGGGTCGGGAACAGCAGGTTCTGGTGTCCGTCTGCTTTGAAACGGTCATCCAGATCACGCTGGATGCGCTCCCAGAGTGCCGTGCCATAAGGCTTGACCACCATCGCGCCCGCCACGGGCGAGTGGTCGGCCAGATCGGCCTTGCGGACCACTTCGTTGTACCAATCGTTGAAATCTACGCTCTGGGGCGTCACGCCGTACTGCTGGGCCTTTTTGTCCTGCCCTCTGCCCTGCTTTCCGCTCTGGTTACCGCCTTGCTTGCCGTCGTTGGTCATATGCCTTCCAAGATAGCCCGTCAGATAGCCCACTGCCCCCAGCCGCGCCCGGTGCTTGATCATCCCACAGCCCAGCGATACATGATTTAAGACACATGAGCAACCAAGAAATGCGCGCAATGGAACAGACCCTGGGCACCGAGCTGCGCGCCAAAATCGTGGAGCACCTGCCGATCAAGGATCTGGACGGTGAGCACGTGGGCACCGTGGACCGTCTGGAAGGTGATCAGATCCGCCTGACCAAAACGGAGGCGATGGAGGGCAAGGACCATTCCCTCAAATTGAGTGATGTACGCAGCGTGGACGACCTCGGTGTTTATCTGAGCAAACGTCAGAGCGAACTGCACTTCTGAGCCGTAGCTAGGCCCTCAGGCCCACCCTGTGGAACTGGATGTAGGCCTTATCTTTACAAGCCTTGCCATGCGTGTTACTATTCTCTCCGCTGGCCTGAGCAGAGGCCGCATCCGCCCAGGCGCTGTAGCCAAGTGGTAAGGCAGAGCTCTGCAAAAGCTCCACCACCGGTTCGAGTCCGGTCAGCGCCTCCAAAATTTTTACCCCCATTTTCATACAGTTCCGTAGCTCAGGGGTAGAGCACTACCTTGACACGGTAGGGGTCAGCGGTTCAAATCCGCTCGGAACTACCAACCAAGAAGCCCGCCACACGGCGGGTTTTTTCGTTGTTCCACTGGCCCACCAGGAGTACACTGAGCTTCACCTCCGCCCAGTATCCGCGTCCCACCACCCCAGAGGCCCTACTTTGAACCCGCTGTCCACCTCCGCAGCCAATCTGCCTTTTGCCCGCACGCGGGCCCTCATCTCGGCTGGCGCCCTGGAGCACAACTTCCAGTTCCTGAGTCGGCAAGCTGAGCGGCCCCTCCTGTTGCCCGTCAAGGCCAACGCCTACGGACACGGTGTGCGGGCAGTGGCCCCAGTCGCGGCGGCCTCAGCGGTGGTGGCAGGCATGGCGGTCGCCACCCCCACCGAGGCACTGGAACTGGCCGAGCTGCTGCGGGAACTGAACTGCCGCAAGCCGGTGCTGCTGTTCGGCCCCAGCTTTGCCGACGAGTGGCCGGCGCTGGTCGCCGCCGGAGTTCAGCTGACGGTCAACACGCTAGCCGAAGCTCAGGCGCTGCCAGATGGCGCACGGGCACAACTGAAGGTCAACACCGGGATGAACCGCCAGGGCTTGCACCCAGCCCAAGCGCTGGAAGTAGGCCAGGAGTTGCAGCGCCGGGGACTACTGGCCGGGGTGTATTCCCACTTTAGCGAGGCCGAGGCACCTGACCATGCCCTCTCCTGGGAGCAATTCGCAGCTTTCCAGGAGCTGCTGAAACACTTTCCGGGTGTGCTGCACCACATGGGCAACTCGGCGGCAGTCCTGAACCTGGGGCCGCTGCCCGGCATGGATCTGGCGCGGCCAGGGCTGTCGTCCTACGGGGTCATGCCACCGATCCACACCCCCGAGCTGATTCCGGCCATGACTGTGCAGGCCCGCATTACCTTTCTGCACTGGGCCAAGGCGGGCGAACGGGTCAGCTACAACGGTCTGGATACCCTGGAGCGCGACACCCTCATCGCCACACTGCCGATCGGTTACGCAGACGGCTACCCACGCCGCGCCACCGGACAGGCCGAAGTGCTGATCGGGGGAGAGCGGCGGCGGGTGCTGGGGCGGGTGTGTATGGACCAGCTGATGGTGGACGCAACGGGACTGGATGTCACCGCAGGCGACTGGGTGACGCTGTGGGGCCGCGACGAATGGGGTCAGGAGCTGCACATCTCCGAACTGAGCCGCTGGACCGGACAGGCCGAATACGAACTACTCACCCAACTGGGCCGACGTACACCACGTATTGCAGCTCCCTAGAGCAGTTCTCCAAATTACGCGAGCAAGAGAAAGGCGCTCTTACGCGCTCCATTTTCCGTCCTGCTCATTTGATTTCACTCGCCCTGCTCGGACAGAAACGCTTCGCTTATTCTGTCAAATGCTTTAAATGGTCTTTCTGCCGATACGTCACAATGGCGGACATGACTCAGGCTGTTCCGAATGAAGTTGAGCTGCACTGGACCTCAGGTGATCCACAAGCTGCGGCCAAGGTCTTACGGGCCACCGCCCAGAGTGTGATGCAGCGCGGGCACCCGGAGCTGTGGCCCCCAGAAACATTAACTGTGGACGCGCTGGCGCAGGACTACCCGGCGGACGGCTGGGAAGTGCTGTGGCGCGGTGAAGACCCGGTGGGCTGCTTTGTGCTGATGGACCCAGACCCGGTGTTCTGGACCGAGAAACCACCTGGCGAGGCCATGTATCTGCACAAACTGGCCGTCCATCCCAGCGCGCAGGGACAAGGATTAAACCGCGTCTTGCTGGAGCGGGCCGAGGAACTGACCCGCGCTGCTCACCGCCGCTGGCTCCGGCTGGACACCGACGTGACCCGCCCCGGCCTGCAGGCCATCTATGACGGCTTTGGGTTCCAAACGGTGGACCGCAAAGCGGTGATGGGCTTTGAAGTGTTCCGGTATGAAAAGGAGGTGGGCCGGTGACCGCAGATTGGCCCGCCCTGGCCGCCGGGGATTTCGCCCTGCCAGCCGGGGTCTGTGCTGAGGAGCTGCTGCCTGAGGCCTTCCAGTTGCTCACGTCCCCCCACCCTGAACAGCGTGACGGGCTGGCCTATCCCGCCCTGGCCACCTGGGTGATGTCCGGCGAGTTGGACGGCAGGCTAACAGAGGTAGCGGCGCAGACTCTGCCCCTGCTGACGGCCCCGCACACCCACAGCCGCACCTTTGCCCCGCTGATTCTGGCCGTGCTGCTCAGCCGCGACGCCCAGACGCGGGAGCTGGACCCAGCCACGGTGCGTAGCTGGCTGGAGGCCTGGGCCACTTGGTACACGTCAGAACCCGATCTGCGCTCTTATGACCCGCAGGTGGGCTGGCTCCACGCGGTGGCGCATGGGGCTGACGTGGCAGCGTCGTTTGCTGAGCATCCATCCCTGGAGCGGGCAGACTTGCGGCGAGTGCTGGACACGCTCAGCCAGCGGATCAGGCAAGTGGATCAGGCACTGCTGCAACAAGAAGACGACCGTCTGGCCCTGGCCGCCTTCGTGCTGCTGGCCCGCCCCGAGCTGACGCCAGCGGATCGCCGCCAGTGGCTGGCCGACCTGGGCCGCCTGATGCAGCCGGAGCAGATGCCACGTTCAGCCAGCGCTGCCTTTGCCGTGCAGGTGGGCCGCGCCCTGCTGCTGTTTACACAGTTTGGGGTCGGTGGTGAGGGCGGCGCTCCGGTTCCGGCCCGTTCCGCCGATGGGTGGCGAGAGGACCTGTTGGCCGCGCTCCACAGAACCTTCCCAGTGTACGGCGACCCAGCAGCCTCCTAAACTCCTGATATGAACGTCTGCGCTGCCAAACCCTCTGACCTTCTCGGTCAGTTTGCCCAGCTGTACGGTTGCTCAGAAGCAGATTTCGCGTCCACGCTGGCGCAGCTTCAGGTGGCCTGGACCGCCGAGGACGGGGCGGGCGAGCCGCTGGGCTTGCTGGGCCTGCGCCCCTCACCCGCTCACGGAGCCGAAATTATGGGTGGGGTGTTCAGTGCACAGGGGCGGGAAGAAAGAGCAGTGGCATTGCTGAGTGCCGCTCTGGCAGAGCAACCCCAACTGTATGCCTACGCCGATGAAACTTACTGGCCTCTCACCGCCCTGTGCAACGCTGGCCTGAGCCCAGTGAGCGCCTATGTGCAGCGCTCCGGCCCCTTGCTTGGTCTCAAGGCCGCTGTGCCTGCTGGGTTGCGATTGTTGTCACTCTCCGAGGCGAGTGACCCGGCAGACCGCTGGACCGCCTAAGAAGGCTACTCGGACCTGATTGGTCACACCTTTATCACACCTGAGGCTGTAGCCCCGAACGCGGCCGGCTCGGACGACACGCTGGGTTGCCTCGCCTACGACACGCAGGGCCAGGCTGTAGGGGTTTGCCGGGTATGGTCGGAAGGTAAGGGGTCATTCTTACCACACCTGGTATTCGGCCGGAAGCACGGGGCCTGGGCCTGCGCGAAGCCATGCTGGCCTGGGTCTTTGACCGTGCCAGGGCACACGGCCTGAGCCAGGTCCGTTTAGAATCCTGGGGCGACGCTGAAGCCGATCAGGTCTGGGATGCTGAACTCGGCCTGACCGTAGACGTTCACACGCCTATCTACGCTTCAGCACCCTGAACCGCCTGTACCCGGTTGCCCCAGGGGTCGGTCAGGGTCAGGCTTTCCCCTTCATCCAGCACATCTCCCCTCCCCTGCCAGCGGTCTCGCAGCGCGGCCAAATCAGCCACCGTCACCTCGACATGGCCCAGGCCCAGCGCTTCACCCACCGGACGGCCCTGGCCCCGGCTGTGCCATTCGTTCAGCCCCAGATGGTGGTGGTAGCCCCCCCACGACAGAAAGGCCGCCCCCGGAAAAGCAGATACCTGCTCTAGCCCCAGCGCCTGCGCGTAGAAGTCGGCGGCCTGCGCCGCGCTGCCCACCTTCAGGTGAACATGTCCTATCTGGGTATCCGCCGGGGCGCCCCCATAAGCTGGAGCTATGCCCTGCTGCACGGCGGCTAGGCTAACCCCGGCCTCGGCCAGCACGCCCGGCACATCCACCGACAGGGTGTCCATCTGCACTTGTCCCCCCTCCCAGCGCCAGAGCTCGCGGGGGCGATCAGCGTAGACCTCTATGCCGTTGCCCTCGGGGTCACTCAGGTAAAACGCCTCGCTGACGAGGTGATCCCCACTGCCCAGCCCCACGCCCAGTCGGGCGGCATGTGCCAGCCAGCGGCCCAGCTCGGCGCGGGTGGGCAGCAGGAACGCGGTGTGGTACAGGCCGGGGCGTGAAACCGGGGCACGGGGCAGTCCTGGCGCAGCTTGCAGGCGCAGGATGGGCGTGCCCTGCGCCGCCAGCCCGTGTTCTCCATCTGAGGTGTGGTGGAGTTCCAGACCCAGCAGCGTGCGGTAAAAGTCGCTCACGGCGTTCAGGTCAGCGACCCGTAGGGTGACCGGGCCAAGGGAAGGGAGCGGCGGCTTATTCATGCGTTTAGCATAGGTCATTTAGGTTTAATAAGTAAAGCAGTTGCCAAAATGATGGATACATGTCAAAGCGCGAATTTAACGTCACCGAAGGCACAAAACTTAATACTCAATAAACTTGACAACAGTAGACTCAAGTTAGACAATAGAAGGCAGATTGAACGACTTCTACCCTCATCACCCGCATGGAGGACTGAACCTTGAATCCTGAACGACTGACCGAAAGTTCCACCCAGGCCGTCGCCGCCGCACAGACACTGGCGCAGGAGCTGGGACACCAGACGCTGACGCCCGCGCACGTGCTGCGCACCCTGCTGGATAACGACACCGCCGCCCGCGCCCTGACCCTGGCTGGCGGCAATCTGAACGCCCTGCGCTCCAGCCTAGACACTGCGCTGGACAAACTGCCGCGAGTGCAGGGCGCAGGCGGCCAGCTGTATATGGACGCCGCGCTGGGCCGCGCTTTTCAAAAGGCGGAAACCTTAGCAGAACAGATGGGCGATTCCTTTATCGCCGCCGACGTCCTACTGCTGGCCCTGCGCGGCGAGACGAGCGACCGGAACTTTCCTTCCGAAACCGATCTGAACCGCGCTGTCAACGAACAACGAAAGGGGAAAACCGTGACCACCAAATCATCCGAAAGCCAGTTTGACGCGCTGAATAAGTACGGCACCGACCTGACCGCCCGCGCCCGCGAGGGCAAATTTGACCCGGTGATTGGCCGCGACGAAGAAATCCGCCGCGCCATGCAGATTCTGCTGCGCCGCACCAAAAATAACCCGGTGCTGATCGGGGAACCTGGCGTGGGGAAGACCGCCATCGCCGAGGGCATCGCCATGCGAATCGTGCAGGGCGACGTACCTGATGGCCTCAAGAACAAGCGCATCGTGAGCCTGGAAATGGGCAGCCTGCTGGCCGGGGCCAAGTTCCGGGGCGAGTTCGAAGAGCGCCTCAAGGGCGTGATTGACGAGGTGCTGCAGTCCTCCGGCGAGATCATCCTGTTTATCGACGAGCTGCACACCATCGTGGGCGCCGGTAAGACCGAGGGCAGCCCCGACGCGGGCAACATGCTCAAGCCGGCGCTGGCACGCGGTGAGCTGCACCTGATCGGCGCGACCACCCTGGACGAGTACCGCGAGATTGAAAAAGACTCGGCGCTGGAACGCCGTTTCCAGCCGGTGTTCGTGGACGAACCCAGTGTGGAAGACACCATCTCCATCCTGCGCGGGATCAAGGAGCGCTATCAGGTCCACCACAACGTGGAAATCACCGACCCGGCCTTGGTCGCCGCCGCCGAACTGGGAAACCGTTACATCACCGACCGCCAACTGCCCGACAAGGCGATTGACCTGATCGACGAGGCGGCGGCCCGGCTGCGGATGGCGCTGGAATCTAGCCCTGAACGGGTGGACCAGCTGCAACGCCGCAAGCTGCAATTGGAAATCGAGCGCGAGGCCCTGAAAAAGGAAAAGGACCAGGACAGCGTTCAGCGACTGGATGACATTGAAGCCCAGCTGAAGACCCTGACCGACGAGCTGACCGAAACCCGTTCGCGCTGGGAAGGCGAGCGCGGCGAAGTGGCAGCGCTGCGCGAGAAGCGCGAAGCATTGGACAAGGTGCGCACCGATATTGAGAAGGCCAAGCGTGACTACGACTTGCAGCAGGCCGCCGAGCTGGAATACGGCCAGCTGCCGCAGCTGGAAAAAGAAGTGCACGCGCTGGAGCAGAAGCTCAAGGGCGCCGAATTTGCTCACACTGAGGTGACCGAAGAAGACATTGCCAGCGTGGTGAGCCGCTGGACCGGCATTCCCGTGAGCAAGCTGATGGAAGGCGAGCGCGAGAAACTGCTGCAACTTGAAGGGCAACTGCACCGCCGCGTGATCGGACAGGAGCGGGCCATTTCCAGCGTGTCGGACACCATCCGCCGCGCACGGGCCGGACTGAACGACCCCCACCGCCCGCTGGGTAGCTTTATGTTCCTCGGCCCCACCGGGGTCGGCAAGACCGAACTGGCCAGGGCCCTG
The DNA here is from genome assembly GCF_020889625.1 of Deinococcus radiophilus. Lineage (GTDB taxonomy): Bacteria > Deinococcota > Deinococci > Deinococcales > Deinococcaceae > Deinococcus > Deinococcus radiophilus. The sequence continues at coordinate 578,732 of NZ_CP086380.1, read as the reverse complement.
GCCGAATTCCTGTTCGATTCCAGTGACGCGATGGTCCGGATCGACATGTCCGAGTACATGGAGAAGCACACCGTGGCCCGCCTGATCGGGGCACCTCCCGGATATGTGGGCTACGAGGAAGGCGGCCAGCTGACCGAAGCGGTGCGCCGCCGCCCCTACAGCGTGATCCTGCTGGACGAGATTGAAAAAGCCCACCCCGACGTGTTCAACGTGCTACTGCAAGTGCTGGACGATGGCCGCCTGACCGACGGTCAGGGCCGCACCGTGGACTTCCGCAACACCCTCATCATCTTGACCAGCAACGTCGGCTCACCGCTAATTCTGGACATGCAGGCCGGGGGCCGTCCCGCCGAAGAAATCCGCGAAGCGGTGATGGAAGAACTGCGTGCCCAGTTCCGCCCCGAATTCCTGAACCGGGTAGACGACATCATCGTGTTTGATGCGCTGACGCCTGGGAACCTGCGCGAGATTGTGGATATTCAACTGGCTGGCCTGCGCGCACGGTTGGCCGAGCGCCGCGTGACCCTCTCCCTTAGCGACGCCGCCAAGGACCAGCTGGCCCGGGTGGGCTACGATCCGGCCTTCGGGGCACGGCCACTGCGCCGGGCGATCAGCCGCGAACTGGAAACGCCGCTGGCGCGCCAGATTCTGGCGGGCGAGGTGCCGGATAACTCCACCCTCAGCGTGGACTATGACGGAGAGCGATTCACCTTCGGAGCGCAGGGGCTGAACTGAGAGAGGGTGATCTAAGCTGGGGCTACGGCCCCGGCTTTTTTTATGACTGGGGCCAACGCAAACGCAAGTGGCGCTCCAGCGGCAAAACTCTGGCCCGCTGATCTGCCGCATCCAACAGGACCAGATGTGAAGGCTTATCCTGTCCATCCCGGCCCCGAATGACGGCAGGCTGCCAGCGTCCGCCGTGCCAGATGCCCACACGCCCATTCTGACTCAGCGGAAGTCCTAGGAGAAAAAGCGCTGATGGGGTGCCTCGCCCTGGGCAAGCAAGCGTCCCTCACGCGGAGCAAGAGAGCGTGCGGCTGGATAAATCCTACGTAAGAAGGCCGGAACCTCAGCCAACGTGTCCGGGCGTTGCCCCGGCAGGCCGTCTGGAGAACTCGGAAAAAACCGGATTCCCGCGCGTGCCAGGACGGCAACTTTTTGCCATTGGCGCACGTCGTCCTGCCGGGGCGCTTTGAAGTCGGTCCCCATAATGGTCATCGGCTGGCGGCACTGCGGGCAAGCACGCTCCGGCAAGTCAGCACTAAAGGGCTGCTTGAAGGCTTTTCGGCATCCGAAACAGGCGTAAGGCTGCAAATGACCCGTGACCAAAGCGAAGTCAGCCCGGTCCATTCGGTTGGTGCGGGGTTTGCGGGGCATCTCAGAAGCTCCCAACTTGCCCAACCATCAACCCGTGGTGGTTGCAGGTGCGCCCAGCACGGTCTGACCGCCCACGACCTTCTCCCCTACCGTCACGGCAGGTCGGAAGTCGTCCCTGCACGTCAGCAGTACCAACCCACCGCGTTCCAAGAAGGCCAGCTTGTTCCCCCGGCGAATATCCTGCCCACCCCCGAAGTAGGTGCGGGCTTGCAGGCGACCACCGGCCTGGGCCAGGGTGACGGCCCATCCAGGCTCACTGGGCAATGTTAGCAGGTCCAACTCAGCCGTTTTCCCCGGCGTCAAGGGGAAAGTGGTGGGCCGTTCAGTCCGCACGGGTGCCCGCAGCGTACCATCCGCTGGAGCGTACACATACCGTGCACTCAGCGGCCCAGGCGTCACACCGATCAGCCAGCCCTGCTCCATTTGCAATCCTAGGGACTCCAAGCTGAACTCGGTCTGGCCTGCGGGCGTCTTCACCTGGCCGCCTTCGACCCACCGGACCAGTGTGACAGTGCCGTCGGCTGGAGCGACCAGTCCCGCCGTGTCCGGAAGCAGACGGACCGGATCACGGTAACGGTAACTGCGCTGATAATAGGCAGCGGCCAGGCCAGTTAGTCCAGCCGCCATGAGCAGCCAGCGGCCAGCACCTCCCGAACGGTTCATACGAGAATCCCACTTGCGTGCCATAGGCGGCAGTCTAGCAAGTGGGATTTAAGGTATTTCAGCGATCAGCGAACCGAACTGCGTCCATCGTATTCACTGCACCGCAAGCCTCAGCATCAGCGGCTAAGAATCGTCACACTGTTCAGCAGATCGGCCTGGGCACCGGGAATCGGCTGCTCGCCGTAACCGGAGCTGGCGGAGGTCTTGGTGATGGAGTTCAGCACGTCCATCCCGTCTACTACACGGCCAAAGACCGTGTACTGACCATCCAGAAAGCTGGAGGGGGCCAGCGTGATGAAAAATTGGCTGCCCTGCGAGTCCGGCGAGGCGCTGCGGGCCATGCCCAGGACACCGGGCTGCCCGAAGCTCAGATTGTTGCCGACCTCATAGCGGAAGGAATAGCCAGGATCACCCGTTCCCCAGTCTGCCTGGCGGGCCGGGTCAGCGCTGAGCGGATCGCCACCCTGGGCCATAAAGCCGTCGATCACGCGGTGAAAGCGGGTGCCGTCGTAGAAATGGTTCAGCGCCAGAAAGACAAAGTTGTTCACCGCCTTCGGGGCCTGCTGAGGGTACAACTCCAGCGTGATCGGGCCACGGGCCGTGTTCAGTACGGCGCGGTATTCCTCCGAAGGGTCGGTGACCTGCTGGGCCGCGCTGAAGCTGCGGACGGGGGTGGCGCTCAGGTAAGGCACGGCTTTCCACTCCCGGGTAGGCGGCTGGCTGGGGGCGGGCGTGGGAGCCCCAGGCGTGGGAGTACCGGGGGCCATAGGAGCGGCATCCATCTGCTGCATGGGGGCGCAGGCAGCAAGCAGCAGCGGCAGGGTCCAGACAAGCTGTTTCATGCTCCGCAGTGTAAGTGGCCTCTGCCTGCTGCTGGTTGAGCCAGCCTTTACCGTCCATCAATCACGCTTGGGTCCCTTATTCCAGTGGCAGAGCAGTGGTTTGTTTCTCCTGCTTCACCACCAGGATGGACTCGGTGTGCTGAACAAGGGGATTGGCCGCCAGCACATCGACCAAGAAGCGCTGGTATTCCATCAGGTCACGGGTGGCCACCTTCAGGAAATAATCCGTGCCGCCCAGGCAGAGGTAGCATTCCAGCACTTCGGGTCGGCGGCGCATCTGCTCACCGAAAGTCTCGAACCCCGCCTTGGTCTGACCCAGCAACGTGACGCGTACCATCACCAGAAAGCCCCGGCCCAGCATCTCCGGGTCCAGCAGCGCCACATAACGGCGGATCAACCCTGCCTCTTCCAGTCGCCGCACCCGCCGCAGCGTAGGGGCTGGGGTCAGGCCCACCTCGTCGGCCAGTTCGGTGTTGGGGATGCGACCATCGCGCTGCAAGATGTTCAGCAGCCGAATATCTGTTTCATCCAGTTCAATCTGCGCCATTCTATTTCGCATTTTACCACTCTGGCGCCATAATCTTGCACCAAGGATGTAAATTCCTACCACATACGCAATCACTGGCGGCCACTACCGCGCTAGGATTGCGCCAATCTCAGATAAACATCTGACAGAGCTGCCCTCTTGTGTCTGTTCGCCCCTGATTGGGTGGATATATGTTGGCAGCGTCCCGACTCAGGAGGAACAACATGCATATCGGCGTACCCAAAGAGATCAAGGTTAAGGAAAACCGCGTGGCAATGACGCCCGGCGGTGTGGAATCACTCGTTCGGCGCGGACATCAAGTCACCGTCGAAAGCGGCGCAGGTGTGGGCAGTTCATTCAGCGACGCCGACTATGAACGGGCGGGCGCGACCCTGGGCAGTGCTGCCGATGCTTGGGCTGCCGAGATGGTCGTCAAGGTCAAAGAACCCATTTCCAGCGAGTATGGCTATCTGCGCCCTGATCTGTTGCTGTTCACCTATCTGCACCTGGCAGCCGACCGTCCCCTGACCGACGCGCTGCTGGCTGCAGGCACGACCGCCATCGCTTACGAAACTGTGCAGCACGCCGACGGCAGCCTGCCACTGCTGATGCCCATGAGTGAAGTCGCCGGACGCCTCAGCGTACAGGCCGGCGCCTACCACCTCCAGAAGCCTGTCGGCGGACGTGGTGTGCTGCTGGGCGGCGTACCCGGCGTCAAGCCCGGCAACGTGACCATCGTGGGCGGCGGCGTGGTGGGCACCAACGCTGCCAAGATGGCGATGGGCCTGGGTGCACACGTGACCATTCTGGACGTGTCGCAGCGCCGACTGGCTTATCTGGACGACGTGTTCTTCGGACGCATCACCACCATGATGAGCAGCGAGGCCAACCTGCGTGAGCTGCTGCCCACCACCGACCTCCTGATCGGTGCGGTGCTGATTCCAGGGGCCAAAGCCCCGCATCTGGTCACCCGCGACATGCTGAGCCTGATGCCTGAAGGCGCGGTGATTGTGGACGTGGCCGTGGATCAAGGTGGCTGCGTAGAAACCATTCACGCCACCACCCACGACGATCCCACCTATGAGGTTGATGGCATCATCCACTACGGCGTGGCCAACATGCCCGGCGCCGTTCCCCGCACCTCTACCCTGGCGCTGACCAACCAGACCATGCCCTACGTGTTCCAACTGGCCGATCAGGGTGTGCTGGCACTGAATGCCAACCCAGCGCTGCTCCCCGGTCTGAACACCTATCAGGGCAGCCTGACCAACCAGCCGGTAGCTACCGCCTTCGGAATGCACTGGACCGACCCAGCTTACTCGCTGCAGCACGGCGAAATGGACCCCCAGGCTCAGCCCAGCTAAGCCCTCACCACCCCCACCCCACGAGCAAAAAAGGCCATCTCGGAATAATCGAGATGGCCTTGCTCATTCTTGGGAGAAGCCAATCGGGCTTTAGCTTTAATCCATTGCTGAAGCGAGACTGGCTTCGTCCTGATACACGTCTGCGCCGATAGAGCGCAGGCGGGCGGCCAGATTCTCATAGCCACGGTTGAGGTATTCCACGCCGTCAATGACCGTTTCACCTTCGGCAGTCAGTCCAGCGATAAAGAGGGCTGCCCCCGCACGCAGATCAGCCGCTTTGACTGGTGCACCGCGCAGGGCAACCCCCCGGATCACCTGGCTGTAACCGCTTACCTTGATGTCCGCTCCCATACGCTGCAACTCAGCCACGTGGGTCAGACGGTCCTTGTACACCGGATCCTGCACGATGCTGACGCCATCAATGGTAGCCAGCAGGGCACTCATTTGCGGCTGCAGGTCGGTCGGGAAACCGGGGTAGCTCTGGGTGGTCACGTCTACAGGGCGCAGGGCAGTTGCAGTAGCGTCCACGACCAGCGAATCGGCAGATTCGAGAATTTGCACACCCATTTCACTCAGCTTGCTGCTCAGGGCACGTACGTGATCTGGGCGTAGATTCGTCAGTGTGAGGCGGCTGCGGGTCGCAGCGGCAGCCATCATGAAGGTTCCTGCCTCAATGCGGTCAGGAATCACGCGGTACTCGCCGCCACGCAGCGCCCTAACGCCCCGGATTTCCAGCGTATTGGTGCCAGCCCCACGAATATCGGCCCCCAGCGCATTCAGGAAGCCGATCAGATCCACCACATCCGTGTCAATGGAGGCATTTTCCAGGGTTACGACACTGTCACCCAGCACGGAGGCCAGGATGGCATTGTGAGTGCCACCCACGGTCAGCATCTCAAAGACGAAACGGCCACCGAACTCAGGAGTGCGGGTGGCCTGGAAGTTGCCGCCGTCCTCCTGCACTTCAATACCCAACGCCCGGAAGGCCTTGACGTGCTGGTCTACGGGGCGAAAGCCGAAGGCGCAGCCCCCCGGCATACTGACAGTGGCCTCGCCAGCGCGGCCCAGCAGGGCACCCATCATGATGAAGGACGCCCGCATCTTGGACACCAGCGCATAAGGGGCGTCCGTGTGCAGCAGTTGGGGAGTATGAATGGTCAGACTGTTGGGGCCAGTCCAGGCGTGCTGAGCGCCTACGTGGCTGGCCAGCTCCAAGATGGTGTAGACATCGCTCAACCGGGGAATCCCGTGCAGGGTAATCGGCTCACTGCTGAGGAGACTGGCCACCAAAATGGGCAGGGCGGCGTTTTTGCTGGGTTGTACAGCCAGTTCTCCTCCAAGGGTACGTCCGCCTTGGATGCGCAGTGGGGATAGATGCATGGTGATTCCTTTCAAATGCTGCGGAGCAGCTGGGGGTGGAGTGCAGTGACCGGAGCAGGTTCTGGTGGAGGACACAGGCACTCTGTTTTAACCCCCATTTCCCACAACTATGTGAGGAACCGTACCAATCTCAGTCCGCATAGTAGCAGTGTGTCTAGGGGGTGTCCATGTGAAACAGCCCCATAAGGATGCTGCGGAAACACACATTCTCTCTATCTCACGGTCCAACACAGCCAACAACCAAGCGTGGAACGTGAGCTATTTTCTTCTCATGATTGCAGCGGTGCTGCCAAAGGAATCCTGGTGAAAAAAGGGGGCTCTGTGATGATCGTACGCAACGTAGGAAAGCTCAGCCAGCACTCTGCCTTCGCTTCCCACCCTGGCAAAAGCCGTAGCGTAGCGGCAACGCAGCCTCCTAAAGATCACTGCGCCCCTCAGTCAGCGCGGCCCGGCTGCATCGCCACTTGCAGGCCACTGTTCAACTTGGCCACGGTGCCAGGGTCCAGAATGCGGCGCGCACTCAGGTAACGCGGCGACCAGTAACGGTCTCCGTCCAGCTTGTCCACCACCACGCGCCCGTAGTAGGAATTGGCATTTACGAACTGATCTTGGCCCAGGTAGACGCCCACATGCGTCACACTGCCCCGGCCCACCGTATCGAAGAAGACCAGATCACCGCCGCGCAGAGAAGCGCGGGCCACTGGCTGACCCACCAGGGCCTGCTGAGCACTGGTGCGTGGCAGGCTGATCCCCAGTGGCTGAAACACCCGGAGCACAAAAGCCGAGCAGTCCACGCCTGTGGCAGAGTTGCCGCCATAGACATACGGGGTATTCAGCAGGGCCAGCGCGTTGCGGCGCCACCCTAGAGCCTCGGCGGCGCTGTCTAGGCCGCCAGCCAGTGAAGACTGCGCGGCCTGCGCGGCGGGAGCCGCCGCAGCAAATGCAGCAGAAACCGCCGCCTCGACTGCGGGAACAGTGTCGGCGGCGGGAGTGGATGCTGGAGTTGGCTGGGTCGCCAGCACGCTCTGGGGCATAGGCCGGGACTGCGGCGCACTGGGGATGGCCAACCATTGGCCCAGCTCAATCTGCCCAGCGTCGCTGAGGCCGTTGGCCGCCTGCAGGGCTTCTACAGTCAGGCCAAATTGCCGGGCCAGACTGTAAAGAGTATCGCCTTTCACCACTTGATGGGGCGCTCTGGCCTGCACCCGCAGCACCTGACCCACTTCCAGATCGTGGCTGCTCAGGCCGTTCAGGGACAGCAGCTCCGGGACACTGAGGCCGAACTCGCGGGCGAGGCTATAAGCCGTATCACCGCGCTGCACCGAGACTTCATTGTACGAGTACAGCGAGCTGGGGGCTTCCTGGCTCTGAGCCGCAGCCACAGGAAGACCCAAGATCAGGGCACTCAGCAACCGCGCAGCGATCAGGCGGTATGGATCGGTCAGGAATTCGCTTGAACATCTCACTCTTCACCCTCTTTCCTGAGAATTCCCCACTTGCGCTTGAGGCTTCCCAGACTTTCTGGAGGCTTTCCAAAGGCGGCTTCCCCATCCACCCCTCTTTGACCTTCATCAATTGATTAGACTTGGCTTATCCAAGGTAACACCCATCACTTAGTTTGCCAAGCCCTGTGCAGGCCACGCAGATGACTTTTCGGGTCAGTAACGGTTCTCTGGCCTGAAGGCAAACTCCCTGCTCCCGCGCTGCAGCTGCGGTATGCTGGGCAACATTCATGGAACTTTCCCTGCGCGAACGCCAGAAAGAAAGGCGCCGCACCGAGATCTATCAGGCGGCCATCGCTCTCTTCAAAGAATGTGGATTCGATAACACCACCGCTTCGGAGATTGCCGAGGCCAGCGGGGTATCACGGGGCACCTTTTTCAACTATTACCCCTACAAAGAAGCGGTGCTCCTGGACTATGGCAGCGCGGTGGTTCAGCGCCTGCAGGCTGAAGCCGAAGTGCAACTGGCCGCCGGCAAAGCGCCGCTGGAGGCGCTGTACGACGTCTGGAACCTGCTGGCCGATGAAAACACCCGTGAGCGTGACCTGTTTCCGCCGCTGGCGTACGAAGTGATGAACCCCAATCCAGAACGCGCTGGGGCCGCTTACCGGGCACTCCAGCTGAGCCGGGTGGTCGAGGTGATTCTCACGCCTGTGCAGCAAGCAGGTGAACTGCGCTCTGACCTGAGCCTGGCCCGTATCAGCAACCTGATTGCCGATACCTACCTGCTGGTGGCCCTCCGCTGGAGCGCCTATGGCACGGGCCGCAGCCTGCACGACGAGTTGCGTCTCTCACTGGACCTGCTGCTGTCCGGCGCACTCAAGCGTTAGCCCTAGCATAAGCAGCTGGCCCCCGGTCCTCTTCCACAATGCGGCTGGCCGTGACAAACCAGTGAATCGGATCAGCCGATAATTGCAGATCGCCAAGCGGAAAATAGTGGGGCAATATCAGGGGGAGTGGAGATGGCCAGTAAGGATACCGGCAAAAAGCAAAAGGACGAACGCAACTCAAATGAGGCGTTACTGGTAGGCACGGCCAAGCACGCCTGGCCCTTTAGCCGTGGTCTGCTGGTCCAAACTCTCCTGAATGCCGGTGGCAGCCGCAAAGAGGCCGCCAGCATTGCGCGGCATGTAGAGCAGCAGTTGCGTGACCAGGGGCTTAGCCCTATCAGCACTGGGGACCTCCAGGACCTGCTGGTCAAGGTAACCCGCAGCGAGTCGGGCCGTTCTCTGGCCCGCCAGGTCGCGCGGCAGACACCGGTCTTTCAGGACATTCAGGTCCGCTCCGAAACGGGCAAGATGCCCTTTTCCCGCTCCGTGCTGGCGCGGCGGCTGGACGATATCGGCCTGGATACCAAGGAGGCCTTTCAGGCCGCGCAACTGGTAGACATACGGCTGCGGGGACTGGGGCTGCGTGAAGTTACAGTGGCGGAGTTGCAAGACCACACCGCGGCCATGCTGGCCGAACACTACGGTGAACATTTTGTGCGGACCTACCGCTTCAGCCTGACCCATCAGGGGCGGGTGGGCGTGATCGGGACCGACAGTCCAAGCACTGAGCAAGCGATTCCTTTCAGCAAAGGCATCCTGATGCAGTCCCTGTTGGCCGCCGGGGCTGCTGGAGACGCCGCCCGCACCCTGGCCCGCGCCGTGCAGCGTGACCTGCAAAGCACCGAGGACCGTGTGGTGACCCGCGCCCATATCCGGACCACGGTGCAGCGCCGCCTGCGCGATGAAGCAGGCAAGCACGTGAGTGCCCGCTACGCCCTGCTGCGGGCCATTCGGCACTTGCCCCGGCCTCTGGTGGTGTTGATCGGCGGTGTGTCGGGCACCGGCAAGTCCAACCTGGCTTCTGAAGTGGCCTACCGCCTGGGTATTCCCCGGATCATCAACACCGATTCGGTACGCGAAGTCATGCGGGCGATGGTGGCCCCGGAACTCACCCCTACGCTGCACTCCAGTACCTTTCAGGCCTGGAAACACCTGCTGCCCCCCGGCGAGGCGGTGCCGGAACACCCCGACCAATTGGCGCTGGAAATGGGCTTCCGTGAGCAGGTCCGGCAAGTATCGGTGGGCCTGAGTGCCATTGCCCGGCGACTCATTCTGGAAAATGCCGATCTGGTCGCTGAAGGAGTGCATCTGGTCCCCGGCTTTCTTGACGAGGCCGTGATGGATCAGGCCATCGTGGTACAGGTGCTGCTGACCCTCCCCGACGAGGAAGAACACCGCGCCCGCTTTGCCCGGCGGGCCCAGCAGGAATCGGCCCGGCACGAGAGCCGCTACCTGACTTCTTTTGAGGAAATCCGCCGCCTGCAGGACTATCTGCTGGGCGTGGCCGAACGCGCTCAGGTGCCGGTATTGGATCACCGCTCACTGGACGAGCTGGCTGAGCGTACCGTAGACATCGTGCTGGCGCAGTTGCCTGCCGTGCTGCGCGAGTTGGACATCACACCTTTTGAGGAAGAAGAGGACGACATGGTGGACTACGTCCTGGCGCTGCAGGAGGTCAGTCACACAGCCTTACCCGTGACTCCTGACTAACTGGCGCCGACTGGTCATACAGCGACCTGCTGTTAGCCAAACACTTCTAAGCCCTGCTCCACGACGCTGGCATGGGCAGCCACGGTGAGATGGTGGTCCAGATTGTAGCCACCCGCCATCATGGTGACCACCGGCACGCCCCGGTCCCGCGCCCAGGTCAGTACCCGGCGGTTGCGCTCATGCACGCCGTCCAACGTGAGGGCAAAGCGCCCGAAGCGGTCCCCAGCCAGCACGTCTGCTCCGGCAAGGTACAGCAGCAGGTCGGGGCGGGCCTGGTCCAGCGCGGGCAACGCCTGCTCTGAAAGGACTTCCAGATATTGCGCATCGCTCACACCGTCGCCCAGCCCGATATCCAGGCTGCTGCGCTCCTTGCGAAAAGGATAGTTGCGCTCACCATGAATACTGAGCGTAAACGCCCGCGGCTCGGCTGCCAGCAGCGCAGCGGTGCCGTCTCCCTGATGCACATCCAGATCCAGCACAGCAGGGCGCTGGGCAAGGCCTTCATCCAGCGCCAGCCGGGTCAGGATGGCTGCGTCGTTGACCAGGCAAAATCCTCCGGCGCGGTCCGCGAAGGCGTGGTGGGTTCCACCGGCCAAGTTGGCCCCCCAGCCATGAGCCAGCGCGTCATGCAGCGCAGCCAGACTGCCACCGGCTGCCCGCATGGCGCGGATCACCACTTCTTCGCTCCAGGGCAACCCGAACTCACGTTCCTCGCGGCGGGTCACCTCGCCCCGCCGCCAGCGGCGCAGATACATGGCGTCATGCACCCGGCCAGCATCGGCCCAGCGCAGCTGTGGGGTGGGCAGGACCGGCAATAACTCCTGAACCTGCTCACGCACCCCAGCGTACTTGTACAGCGGAAAACGGTGGCCTTCGGGCAGTGGAAACAGAAAATCCGCCGGACTGTAGGCCCGGAACGGATGTGCCAAGGGAGCTGAAGTTACGGACAGGTCCATCACACGGCTCCCATCAGACTTTGACGAACTCCTCCAGGCCCAGCACGAACAGCACGGCGCCGCCCACCTCAACCTCCAGCGGCTCGGCGCTCAGGCCTTCGCCCTGCTCGGCCAGCGGAATGGCTGGACTCATCATGCGGGTGCGGGTGCGGCACGACTTGGCAATCAGCCCCTTAAGTTCGTCCAGGCGGGCACGGGGAACTCCGATCATCAGGGTCGTGTTTCCCTCCCGCAGAAAGCCGCCGGAGCTGGCGAGCTTGGTGGCGTCTAACCCTGCGCCGGCCAGGACCCGGATCAGGCCCGCCACATCGGCGTCTTGAACAACAGCCATGACCAGCAGTTCAGCGGGAGCAGATGAATAGGGCATGGCCACATCCTAAAGCATTTGCCAAAAATCCGGGTCAGCTGGGGCAAAGCAGCCCTGCCCCAGCTGACCCGGATGGCCGAAAAAATCAGGCCTTCACAGATACCCGTTTGCGGGTCGGGGCCTTTTTGGGCGCTTCGGCTTCTTCTGCAGTTGCCCCGGCAGCATCAGCCTTGGCCGCTTTGGCTGCAGGAGCTTTCTTGGCTGGGGCCTTCTTCACTGCGGCTTTCTTGGGAGCCACTTCAGCTTCACTTTCGGCCGTGTCGCCACCCGCTTTGGCCTTGGCGGCTTTGCCGGTGGCCTTCTTGGCCGGCTTGGCTGCTGGCTTGGCCGAATCGTCTGCGGGCTTGGCCGCCTTGCTCGTGGCAGTCTTGCGGGTAGATTTCTTGGCCGTGGTTTTGGCAGCAGGCTCAGCAACCTGGGCCGCTTCGCCTGCGCCTTCCAGCGCCTGCTGCTGCTCCTTGAGGCGGAAAATCACCAGGCTGCCCACAAAGGTGCAGGTAATCATGCCGTGGGCATTCAGCAGCGAAAGCGCCGCCATAATTTCCTCGCGGGTCAGGCGCAACTGGTCACTCATGTACAGCGCACTGTCAGCGCGGCCTTCAAGGTACTCGCGGATACGCAGAGCGTCTTCGGTCAGGGGCGTGGCGGGAACATCGGCCAGGCCAGGATCGGCCAGACCATACACAGCGCGGGTGCCCGTGCCGGGCAAACGGCGCACCCGGCCCTGATCCAGCAAGCTGGCCAGCGCCGCCCGCAGGTGAGACAGGGCCAGGCCCGTCGTTTTGGCCAGTTCGGTTTCGACCCATTCGGGTTTGGAGTCCAGTGCTTCAAGCACCAGCTTTTCGTTGGCGCGGCGGGTTTCTTGCAGGTCTTCCAGGGTGGGGGGGTTGAACATGCGTCTCCTTTGTGGCCCCTCGGTGGGGCAGCGACTCGGCGCAGAATAACTACGGCTAACCCTGACAGTATGCCGCATGGCCTACGGGGGCGGGGTGACAGGCATTACCCGCTGTGCGTTGAGCGAAGATTCAGGGACTGTCCTGGAGCTTGGTCCATCCACCTTTGACGCAACCGTTAAAGTGGAACATATGACGGCTTCTGACCCTCCCCTGCTGGATATTCAGCAGCTTAGCAAGCGCTACGGCGACTTTGCGGCTTTGCAGGACGTGAGCTTGCAGGCCCAGGGCGGACAGGTCTTCGGCCTGCTCGGTCCCAACGGCGCTGGAAAGACCACCCTGCTGAGGATTCTGGCCACGCTGCTGCGTCCCACCAGTGGCCGTGCCGTGGTGGCGGGGCGGGACGTGAACGAGCAGCCCCGCGAGGTACGGCAGATTATCGGGGTGGTCAACGGTGGCATGGGCCTGCCTGCCCGGCTGACGGGCCGTGAAATCCTGCGCTCCTTCGCTGGGTTCTATGGCATGGCCTCCGCACAGACCGAGGCCCGCATCGCGGAGCTGGACCACGCCCTGGAACTGGGCCGGGTGCTGGATGTCCGCGCCGGCGAGTATTCCACCGGCATGCGCCAAAAGGTCGTGATCGCCCGCGCCGTCATTCAGGACCCCGCCGTACTGATTCTGGACGAGGCGGCCAGCGGCCTGGACATCTTCGCGCGGCGTACCCTGCTGGACTGGGTGGCGGCGGCCCGCAGGCCCGGCCGACTGACGGTGTACTCCACCCACGTCATGTCCGAGGCCGAAGAAGTGTGTGACCGCCTCGCCATCTTGCATCAGGGCCGCCTGCTGGCCGAGGGCAGCCAAGCGGAATTGCTGGACTGCACCGGCACACGTGGGCTGGAAGCCGCCTTTTTCGAGTTGGTGCGGCAGTCCGGTCTGTCCCAGGAAGCGGCGACGGGAGCAGCTTATGCGCCCTGAGATGATTCGGCGGGTGGCAGTACGTGACCTGCTCTCGACCCTGCGTGATACCCGCACCCTGCTGGGTACCCTCCTGATTCCACTGGTCCTGATTCCGCTGCTGATGCTGGGCCTACCGCTGCTGATGAGTGAGTTTATCGGTGGACAGGTGCAGGAACGCCAGCAGGTCGGGGTGATCGGCACGCTGCCGCCCGCATTGGAGCGGCAGCTGGAAGATGGCGGCACATCGGTGACGGACGGCACAGGAGTGGATCTGGTTCCTCTGAACTATCAAACGCCCGAGGCCGCCCGCAGCGCTGTGCAGTCAGAGCAGGTAGACGCCGTCATCCGTGTCGTGGAGCCACTCCCGGACGCCGCATCCGGCGAGACGGCGACTCCAGCCCGCCTGGAGGTCTACGCCAAACTGAACTCGCTGGCGGCCCAGACCGGGGCGCTGGGCAAGGTCGAAAGCGCAGTGGACGAATACAACCAGGCCCTGGCCGCCCGGAGACTGGAAGCCGCCGGGTTGAGCGAAGCAGACCTCTCGCCGATCACGCTGGACCCGCAGGAGGCCGCCACCGCGCAGGAGGCGGGCAGCGGGCAGCTGGCCTTCCTCATTCCGCTGCTGATGATGAACTTCATCCTCTCCGGGGCCATGGCCACGGCGCTGGACAGTACCGCTGGAGAAAAGGAACGTGGCACCCTGGAAAGCCTGCTGGTCAGTCCAGTTGCCCGCAGCGAAGTGGTGGCAGGCAAGCTGCTGGCGACCACCATCACCGCCCTGGCTGCCGCCGCGGCCAGCGTGCTGGGCTTGCTGGGCACCGGCCTGATTGCCGGACTGGTGCTGGTCAGTGGCGGTATGGACGCCGAAATCAGTCAGGCCTTTGGCGGACAGCTGACCCTGGGCGGCGGCAGCGTGCTGGGACTGGCCCTGAGTGCGCTGGGAGCGGCGCTGCTGATCAGTGCCGTGCTGATCGCCCTGAGCATCTACGCCCGCTCCTACAAGGAAGCCCAAACCTACGTCACGCCACTGTCGCTCTTGATCGTGGTTCCAGCGCTGTTCTTACAGTTCAGCGACGGCTTTGACACGGCCTTTTATGGAGTGCCGCTGTTCGGGTCCATGTTGAGCGTGATGGACGCCGTGACCGGAACGCTGCAATGGCCGCAGCTGTGGCTGTCACTGGGGGCCAACCTGCTGCTGACGGCGGTGCTGGGGGCCGTAGCACTGCGTTCCTTCGGGCGCGAAGAAGTTATTTTCCGGAACTGAACCATGACCCTGCATACCCTCAATCTGCGCCCCCGCCTGGACGCCCGCGATCCGGTCACAGTCTCGCTGCTGGGTCTGGCCGCCTACCCTGATCCACAGCGGCTAGAACAGGTCTGCCAGCGCTACGCCTCAGAAGACTGGGCACTGTGGGGCCTAGAAGATGAAGCTGGACTGCTGGGCCTGATCGGGCTGCGCCCCCTCTCACCTGGGCAAGCCGAGATCACACACATGGCCGTGCAGCCGGGCACTCAGCGGCGCGGCATGGGTCGGCAGCTCTTGGCTCTGGCGGCAGCCCAGGGCTGGACCGACCTGTCCGCCGAAACGGACGCTCAGGCGGTGGACTTTTACCGTGCCTGCGGCTTTGCCATCACCTCACTGGGCGAGCGCTATCCCGGCACAGAGCGCTTTCTATGTCGGTGGACCCAGCCCTGAGCCGCTGCCCCCAGAACCCCAAGTTTGCTTCAGGACTTTCCACACATTTGCCCCCCTGGCCCTGACTAGGCTGGGCTTACATTTCAGTTGCCTACAGTAAGCTGTGATGGCCACTTTAGGTGTGCCGCACAAGGCCAGAACAGCTGCCTAGACCAGGCCACCCTCCTTTCCCGGCGGGTCACGGCGCTGGGCGGAAGAGGAGTAAGAAGCATGATCAAGGGCAAGGAACTGCTGGGACGTCACGTCATTGACCTGAACACCGGCGAGCGGCTGGACAGCGTACGCGACATCATCTTTGACCACGGGGCCAACATGGTCCTGGGCATCGTCGTCACTGAGGGCGGCAGCTGGCTGCGGCGCAAGGACAAGGTCATCCCTTTTTCGGCGGTCTACTCCATCGGTGAAGACGCTGTGATGCTCACAAGCGGCCAAGACGCGGGCACCGATGAGGAGCAGACCCGGATGCGCGAACTGATGGCGGTGGGCACCAACCTGGTCGGCATGACCCTGATGACCACCGAGGGCGAGGACCTGGGCAAGATCGGGGATGTCGTATTTGACGAGTATTCGGGCCGGGTCGAGGGCTATGAGGTCACCGGGGGCATCTTCGCCGACATGGCCGAGGGCCGCGCCTTCGTGCCCGCACCCGAAAGCGTCCAGATCGGCAAGGATGTGGCCATCGTACCGGTGAGCGTGGCACAAGACATCCGCAGTCAGCGTGGACACCGGACGCCGCAGGAAGGAAGCAGCCACCGCCAGCCACCGGAAGATGTCGCCCGTGACGCCGTGGCCGAATTGACAGCCCAGCGGCAACGCGAGTATGTGATAGGCCGCGTGGCCGGGGCCAACATTGCGCTGCCGGACGGCACCGAGATCGCCGTGAAAGGCCAGCCGATCACTGAGGAGCAGGCCGAGCGGGCCGAGCGCTCCGGACGGCTGATGATCCTGGCCAACACTTCGCTCAGCCCAGACGGCGAGGCAGACTGGGACAGCCAGCCAGACCTGACTGCTCCCCACCACCCAGTCCCCGAACCAGCAGAAGTCACCGACCAGAAAGGCCGCCTGACCACTCTTCCCTTGCAGTCCGAAGCGGAAAACCAGAGCGAGCCAGGAATTGAAACGAGCACTGATCAGGCCCTCACCGGGCCCGTTTCAGAGCCGGCTGAAGTGCGCGTGGCAGATCAGGAAGGCCGGCTGAAGGTCATCCACCCTGAGCCGGAAATCATCCAGGGTGCGCCCATGCAGGACGACGAAACCGTACAGGAATGGATTTCCGAACGCACCATTCGGGTACGTGATGAACAAGTGGTCCGTATAAGCGAAGATTCCAAGCACGAGCCGGGCTTTTTGGAAAAGGCCAAGCGCTGGCTGGATGAGCGCAAAGAAGAGTTCCTGCACGGGAGTGAAGAGCGCGAGCTGATTCAGGTCCATGAACAGCGTGGCGCTCCGCTGGCGGCAGCCAGTGTACTGCGTGAGCCGGTCACCGATACCACTGGTCCTGCTACCACTCTCAGCCCCGCCGATGCAGCAGTGGGCGTCACTCCCTTGGCGCCTGAAGCTCAGCCTGAACCCGCCCTGAAAGTCATGGAAGCTGTGGAGGTGGCCGGTGATGAACAGGTCGTCTTCCGGGAACCGCAACCGACACTGAGCAAGGAAGGAATGGAAAATGATGAGCTGCGCCCAGAGTTGAACGGGCCGGTATCTGAGGAAGAGCCCACCCCTGCCGCCGATCCCCTCCAGGCGCGAGAGCAGGCTCCACCGCATGACGCGGCCACCGACTGGGCCACTCTGGAGCTGGATCTGGACCTCAATCTGGGGCCCGCCGCTGAAAGCAGTGGCTCCGAGCTGATTCTGGATAGTGTCTCGCAGCAGACAACCCAGTCAACTCCCACGCCTGCTGAAGTGATGGACCACGTACCAGCGGAAGTGCCAGAGCCTCAGCCTTCAGCCCCCGTTGCCAGCCCCAGCAGCGAGAGTTTCGAGCAGGCCATCGCCCAGATCGTGGCCTCTGCTTATGGACGGCCCGTCTCCCGCACGGTACGTGGTCCCGGCGGCGAAGTGGTCCTGGAAGCGGGAGACACCGTGACAGCCGAAACGGCAAACCGCGCCAAAAGCCTGGGGGTCCTGCGCGAACTCCTCAGCGCGGTGCAACGGGACTAAGAAGTTCCGGCGCTATCATGCCGGGCGATGACCCCGGCCCTGACCCTGCTGCCTCCCAGCCTCACCGAAGGCGGGGGGCTTGTGTTACGTCTGGAACGGGACGGAAAGACCTTCCAGGGCAGCCTGGCCGATCTGGCGGCAGCCCTGCGCGCTGGCGAGCTGATTCCGGGCGAGGTGCCGCTGCTGGCACTGACCCAGGCGGTGCTGAACCAGCTGCAGTCTGGGCCAGGCTGGATTCAGGGCGAGGTCAGCGGCCCTCCCGCTGAACTGCTGCCGCCTCTGGCCGCCGTGATTGCCCTCAAGACCAGGTTGCTGCTGCCCACGCCCCAGAGCAACGACCCCGCTCCGGAGGATGACCTTCAGGCGGACTGGGACGAAATGACCAGCGGCTTAGAAGCCCTAGCCGAGTTGGAACAGGCGGTGCAATTTCTCAGTGGGCGGCGGGCGGCCCGGCAAGGGCTGATTCCAGCCCCAGTGCCGCGGCCCGGTCTGGACCTGCCCCGGCAGCAGCGACCCCGCCGCCAGGGGCAGAACCTCAGCCGCCTGCTGGAAGCCGCCCGCGCCGCTGTGCGCGAGGTAGATGTTCCGCTGCTGGCGCGGGAACGTCTCAGCCTGCGTGGGGCCCTGAATGCCCTGGTGGCCTTTGGCAAACGGCTGCGGCACTTCACTTTCGGAGGCATCACGGCCCAGGACTGGGGCGAACGAACCACCTACTTTGCCGCGCTGCTTGAAGGCCTCAAGACCGGCGAACTCCAGGCCGAACAGAGTGAACCCTTCGGCGAAATTCGCATTGAACTGATCACCCCGGCTGAGCCACCTCAGGGGTAGTCCGGCCAAACTCCCAGCCGGCTGCCCACCCACTCTAGGGGCTGCCTCGGAAAATCGCGGAGGTGAGCGTACCTGCGCGGATCGTAGACGAGCAGACGGGCACAGCTCCGCAGGAGGGCGGGGAGACACAACCTGGCTTGGTCCTCACACCCATGTGCCGGATGATCTCTAGCGACAATCCGCAAAAAACACTGCCCACTTGGACATTTGCCAAGTGAGCAGTGAAGTGATGAACTGGGTTACTCGGTAGCTGTGGCTGGCTCGGCACTCTCAGCTGCGCCTTCGGTTCCCTCGGCGGGGACAGCCTCGGCTGGGGCAGCTTCACCCTCGGAGGCTCCTTCATCCGTGGTGGGCGCGGCAGCTCCATCAGCTGGGGGAGCGCCTTCTGCCGGGGCGGCTTCGTCGGCTCCGACCCGCTCGCGCTGGGCTGCCAGCACGTCGGCCAGGTGGTCCACCGGCTTCAGCGCAGCCACTTGCGCGGTCACGAACTCCTCACCCTTGGAGGCCTGCTTCTCGTTGAACAGGCTGCTCTCCAGGCCAGCGCGGACTTCTTCGAAAGGCAGAACTTCGCCGGGTTGCAGCTCGGTCACGGCCACCACTTTCCAGCCGTCCGACGCTTCGACGATGTTGCTCAGGCTGACATCGTCCACATCACGCAGGTCACCTTCAAAGATGGCCTGCAGCACCGATGGTTCCAGCACGTCCGTATCGGGGCCAATTTGACCACGCTCGGACACGATGGCGCCTGCCTTGGTGGCGGCTGGGGTAAAGTCGCCACCCTGCCAGTCCTGACGGAAGGCCAGTGCCTCTTCGCGGGTGGGGAAGGTGGCCTCACTGACCACGGCACTGGCCGGAGTCGCAAACTGGTCCTGGCGCTCGTCATAAGCAGCGCGCAGTTCCTCGTCGGTCACTTCCACGTCGCGGCCACCGTAAGCGATCAGGCCACTGACCAGATCCTGGCGGGTACCCACCACGGGAATGCCTTCTTTTTCGACGATGCTAGGCGCAGCGTATTCCTGAATCAGCTGCTGCACCACCGACGGCTTAAGCATGGTGTTGATCATCTCACCGACCTGGGCGGGGTCCATGCTCTGCATCATCATCATCAGCTGCTGGTTTTGCATGACCCGGCCGACCACTTCGGAGTAAGGCACGCTGCGGCCACCCACTTCCGCCACAGTGGGATCCGTGTAGGCCCACTCTTGGTCCACCACTTCAATCTTGGCGCCCGCCATTTGCTCATCCATAAACCGCTCGACCGCGCCGCGCTTTTTGCTTTCTTCCAGCGCTTCTTTGACTTCAGCCTGAACTTCAGCGTAGGGCTTGGTCTCGGCGGGCAGCAGTTCTTCGACCTGCACGATGTAGAACTGGCCGCCCGAAGGAATCACCTCGGTCAATCCGGGAGCGGGCAGCGAGTCCACTGCGCCGGCGACCTCGTCAGGCAGCACCAGCGACTCGACCGCTTGCAGGGCACCGCGCTCATCCAAAGCCCCCAGGGCGCCGCCATTTTCAGCTCCGACCAGGCTGTTTTCACGGGCCAGTTCCTCGAAGTTGGCACCTTCACGGGCCTGGGCCAGCAGCGCAGCCGCCTTTTCCTCATCGTCTACAACCAGCTGACGGCCTTTGAAACGGCCCTGGGTCTGGAACAGGGTGGGGTTCAGGTCGTAGTACATCTGCATTTCTTCGGCGGTGGCTTCGGGCGTCTCCGCTTCGATCTGCTCGGTCTTGCGCTGAATGGCCAGACCGTCACGGACCTGCTTGCGGTATTCCGAGTCGCTCAGGCCCACCCGCTGCAGCGCGTCAGTCCAGGCCGCGTCGTCGGTCAGGCCCTGGGACTCGCGCACTTCGGTCACTTCCGCGTCTACATCGGCGCGGGTCACGTCAATGTCACTGGCGGCCTGGGTCATCAGCTCCTGACGGATCACCTGCGAGATCAGCAGGGTGCGGAAGTCGTCATCCAGGGCCGGGCCCTGTCCTGCGAACGGCGAGGGGTTGTTGGTCTGGATTTCGCGCAGTTCCTCAGCGGTGATGGTCTGGCCGTTCACTTTGATGGCGGGCGTGCCCTGCTCGCCCTGCACCATCTGGGTGATGGTCTGGGTTCCGCCGGGGGCAAATTGCAGGGCCATGGTACCGACCATCAGAAGCGAAAGTACGATCAGGATGGCATTGACAATGGGTTTTTTATTCACTTGAAGTCCTCCTTGGGGGCGTGATAGGGTACTGAAGTTTCCGCTGCGTACCCGTAGCTCAGCTGGATAGAGCGTTAGCCTCCGGAGCTAAAGGTCGTTGGTTCGAATCCAATCGGGTACACCACAAACTGCAGGACAAACAAAAGGACGCCACCCCGCAGGGTGGTGTTTTTTCGTTGGGTGTGGGTTAACGCTCCCACACGGCAAAATCACGCAGCTCTCCGGCACGCGGGCGATTGTATCACGCTCATTTATGAGCTTTCCGACAAGTGCAGGCAAAGGGCGGGGGCCAGCCGACCGCACCCACCATGCGCCCTTCAGCCCATCCCACCGCACAGACGCCGCAGCCCACAGCCGCTAACATCCCTGGCATGAGCCTCGCTTCTTTGCTGCTTGCCCTTCCCCACTCTTACAACGGTCCCCAGCAGATCCAGCCGTCACCTTATGGCGTGGTAGGCACCGGTGACACCGTGCTGGCAGCGGCCCTGGCCGGGCCGCTGATTCCGGCCAGCTTTGCAGCGTCAGGCACGCAGTTCGTCCTAGGCAGCCCCGACAGCAGCGCCTTGGCACTGGAGTACACCGCACTGGCCGAGGCGGCGGGTGCCCAGGTCCGGTGGGTGGCCACAGGCGGCGACGCCGAACACATCAATACGCTGATTCCCGCAGGAGTTACGGCCACCTATCACGGGGCGCAGTACTTGGCCTACGCGACAGGCAACGCTGCCGAAGCAGAAGAAGCCGACCGCCTGCTGGCTGCGCTGGCCGAGCGCTGCGTAGGTGACGACCCCGAAACCAATCCCGCCCGCGAGCTGGCCTGGCGGCTGCACGGCCGCACGCCGCTGCTGCTGGCCGACGAAGGCAGTGAAGCGCTGGTGCTGGCCTGGCAACACCTGCTGGCCCGCGTGGGCAAAAGCTACGCTGTCCCGGTGCTGGGCGACCCGCTGCCGGTCCTGAGCGGTATGTTCGAGGCCCGCCACGAGCAGGGTGACGCCAAAGTGGGCCTGATCCTGGGCGACCTGACCCCGCGCCTGGACCTGGCCCGCGAAGTCATGGAAAGCCGGGTAGATGAGGTGATTCACCTGCCTTTTGCGGAGTACAGCACCGATACCCCCTACGCGCCGGGGCTGGCGCTGTGGTATCTGGGGGCCTGGACTGCCCTGCACCTGGCCGAACTGGGCGGACAGTCGCCCGAAGACAGCCCAGTGCTGACCCGCGCCCAGGCCGAGCTGAGCGGCGAAAGCAGCGAAGTTTAAGCCGGAGCCGTGTCCAGCCCCGCCAACGCCCGCACCGCCCCATCCCAGCCCGCGTCATCCAGGGTCAGGTAAGCGTGCGCCCACTGAAAGCGGTGATACCCTTCGGCAGTCGGAGGCGCGGCGTCCAGCGCGGCCAGGGTCTGCGGCCCCCAGGCAAAGGTGGCCGTGAGCGTCGCCGCCGACAGCCAGCGGTGCAGGGCGTCGTGGGGCGGCAGGTCAAACAGCACCAGTGGACCTGCCGGGGCCGGAGCCTCCGGGGTCAGGCAGTGCAGACCAGGCAGTTTGGCGCTCAGCGAGGCCCGCAGATCTTCGCCGGCGTAGACAGCCACCTGCGAGGCTGAAACGTCAGCGGCCCCCAGGCGTGCCAGGACTGTACCCGGCTGCCTGCGAATGGCCAGGCGCTGCGGTCCGCCCGCCGCAGCTCCGCCGGCCTCCAAGCCCAGCGCCCCTGGAGGCCGCAGATCCTCGGCTTCCCACTCGGCGCTGGCGCGGCCCCGGAAGTCCGAACGCCTTAAGCGCACCGCCAGGTCATGCGTGCCGGGGCGGTCCCGGCTCTCGCGGAACTTGATCCCGCGCAGGCCTGCCGCCTGAAACTGCAAGCAGTCCTTGTTCCGGCCCACCAGTTTGGTTGCAGTCAGCGGCGAGCGCAGATGCCACAGCGGCGGCTGCAACCCCTCGCCGTAGGGTTCGAAGGCTTGCAATTCCTGCCAGAGGTCCAGCGTAGCCAGCGAGGATGGCAGCGGGGCGTCCAGCGTCAGCTGCGGCACAGGCGGCGGGAACTGCGCGGCGTAGTCCTGCAAGCGGTCCCGCAACTTTGGCAGGTTGCCTGCGTCCAGCGAAAAGCCCGCCGCACCGGGGTGGCCGCCGTAGCGCAGCAGCAGGTCATGGCTGTAGCGCAGCCCTCCTACCGCGCTGATGCCGGGGGTCGAGCGCACCGACCCTTTGCCCTGGGCCACGATGTAGACCGGGCGGTAAAACTGCTCCAGCAACTTGCTGGCCACGATACCCATGACACCGGGATGCCAGTCCTCGTGCGTGACCACCAGTGCCTTTTCGGTAGGGTCCACCAGCATCAAGGCCTCGGCATACATCCGGTCTTGCAGCTCGCGGCGCTCCACATTGCGGACCTCCAGGTACTGTGCCAGCGTGGCGGCCTGCTGCGGGCTGGTGGCGGTCAGCAGCTCCAGAGCACGGTCCGCCTCCCCCATCCGCCCGGCAGCATTGATACGCGGAGCCAGCACGAAGGCCACATCCCGCGCCGAGGGGTTTCGCAGGCCAGTGCTGTCCATCAGGGCGCGCAAGCCAACCAGCTCAGTGCCCACCAGCTGCGACAGGCCCAGTTGTATCAGCGCCCGGTTCTCGCCGATCAGTGGTGCCACGTCGGCAATGGTCCCCAAAGTGGCCAGTGCGCTCAGCGGCTCCGGCTCCGGTAGGCCCAGCGCCTCATGCACAGCCCACAGCAGGTGATAGGCCACACCCGCCCCAGTCAGATTGTGCTGGGCAGTGTCATAGCCGTCGGTGCCTTCAGGATGGACCACCAGGCAGTCGGGAAAAGTCGGTGGGGGGGCATGGTGATCGGTGACGATGACTTCCAGCCCACGCGCAATCAGCCCCGCCACCTCATCATGGTTGGAGACGCCGCAGTCCACCGTGACCAGCAGGTCACAGCTCTCAGCATGCTCGTCCAACTTGGAGGGGTGGATGCCGTAGCCCTCCTCCAAACGGTGGGGAATAAATCCGTGAACGTCAGCACCCAGGGCGCGCAGTCCCAGAACCAAGACTGCCGTGGCCGTCACTCCGTCGGCATCGTAGTCGCCGTGAATGCGGATACGCTTCTTGGCTTGCAGCGCGGCCACCAGATGACTGGCGGCTTCACGCAGACGGGGATTGGGCGTCAGTCGGTGCTCCGGGGTCAGCACCGTAGGGCGCAGGCCACGCCCATATACCCACTGGGCCGCAGGGGCCGACAGCCCGAATTCCTGCATCACTGCCTGCAGCGCCGGTAACGATGCAGGACGGGCCAGCTGCCAACGAGCTGAAATGGCCTGAGCACTGGACGGCCAGTCAGGTTGCGCGGTCAAGCACACTCCTCCAACTGTTCTGCAGGCTTAAGTTGCTGGTGCTGAGCCCGCAGCAGTGCTTGCAAGTGCCGCTCACGCTCGGCCAAGAGGCGTTCGGCCCGGAGGCGCTGCACATTGAGGATCAGCAAGGCGGGGAGCAGCAGCACGGCACTCCAGAGCGCACCCAGAGCGACAAATCCCAGCAGCCCCTGGGTCTGAGAGACCACCGTGACCTCCGGTGAAAAAGGCCAGGGCACCGTCAGCGTACCGCCGTTTTCCAGCGCGGTCAGCAGCAGCGCCGTGCCCAGCAGGGCAGTCAGCAGCACCTGGAGAGCGAACAGCAGTTGCATCCGCGCAGTTTAACAGAGCAGTGGTCGGATCAACGTGTCCGTGGGTCTGAAGTGGGACCAGTCTGGCGCCCACCTGACAAATAGACGGAGTCCAAGATGTGTGTTACAGCCGCCCATTCGGTGGCAAAGTAGCCAGCACATGACGGGCGCGGGGAACTTTTTTAGACCGTTCGGCAGCGAAGTCGTACGGCTCATTCATCATCAGCCAGTAGAGGTCGTGCAGATAGGTCAGTGCGAGATAACCACGCAGCCGCCGCAACGTGCCAGGCTCGCGGTCTGGCAACAGATCCAGCGCCGCTTCCAGGCTGGCATCGGCACCCAGCAGATCCAGCGTGCCCGTCTTGAGCAGCGCCAGGTCGCGCAGCGGATCATCCCAGCCTGCATTGGTCCAGTCGATCAAGAGGACTTCACCGCCCGGCGCGATCAGCACATTGTCCTGCCATAGGTCCAGATGGCAAAACGCCGCCGGTTGGTGGAACTCGCCGGCTTGTAGCGGCTGCTCCACAGCTGCGAACAGGTCATCCAGATGCTGCGAGGCCAGTACCCGGCGGAAGCGGCGCAGGCGGTCGGCCACCCGGCGGGGGTCTACCTCCCCTTGCTGGTGAGCATGGAGACGGTCCAGCTGAACCTTCAGCTGAGGCAGCGCCTGCGGCAAGGTCCGGGCTGTCACCCGCTCGCCGGCAAAACGCCGCATGACCAGCGCCTCGCTGCCGTCGGCCTGCAGGGTATCCAGCACCCAATCGCCCAGGCCCGCCTGGCGGAGGTTGGCCGCCTCGCGCTCGGCTTTGCCTACGCCGCTGCGGTACACCTTGATCACCGCCTGGCCGTCGTGTGTGGCGTAGACGCGGCTCTGCATGCCCACGCCCATGCCCGTCAGTGGGCCGTACTTGGCGCTCAGCTCGGGCAGGCGGGAGTCGGGGCCGTCGGTCATCCCCAGCATCATAGCGGGGCAGCGCGGCGGGAGGGCAGATGAAGGGTCAGCGCCCGCCTCAGTTCCGGGCGTACTGGGCGCTGAGATGCCCATACAGCCAGTCCAGCGCCTCTGCCGCATGGATCATCACCGAGAGGTGGCCGCCCGGCACGCAGCGCAGCTCGGCCTGTGGGATGCGCCGCAGCCATTCGGCGTGAGCTACGGGCACGATGCGGTCATCTTCACCATGCAGCAGCAATACCGGCTGCTGAATCTGTTCCGGCGCAAAGCCCCAGGGCGACACGTAGGCCAGGTCGTCATCAATCATGCCGCCTGGCCCATGTTCCAGTGCCGGGCCTGCCACGCAGTGAAACCAGCTCCAGGAGCTTGCCAGCGCGGCATGGTCGGCGGGCGTGAACATCTCCGGGTCATACGCGCCGGACTCTAGAACCCCGGCCAGGGCGGTTTCCTCCTGCGTGGCTGCCTCCAACTCGGCGCGGCCACCGGGGTACATTCCAGCGAAGTAGTCCAACCCCGCTCTACCGTAAGGAGCAGACCGGAAATGCTCACGGCCGCCCTGATCTGAGGCAGCAGGGCGGCGCAGGCCAGCGCATGCGGTCCACCTCCCGAATGACCCATCACCGCAAGGTTGGAAATGTCCAGCTTCTCGGCGATCCAGGCCACGTCGCGGGCCGCCTGAGCGATGTCCCGCCCTGGCAAACGCTCGCTGCCGCCGTAGCCAGCACGGTCATACCCGATCCAGCGCAGGCCCAGCTCGGCTGAACGCTCCAGTAACGGTTCTGGCGGTGGCCCGAGATTGGGGGTGCCGTGATGCCAGACCACCGTGCCTGACCGTCCTCCACTCGGAGCCGTGTCGTACACCCGCAGGCTTCGGCCACCTGGAGCCCGCAACTCATGGATATGCAGCATGGTCCCTCCTGACGGGGTGAACAACCAGAGTACTGAGATGGAGGACGGAGCTGCCAGACGCGAAAACAGCCGGGGGCGGCCCTCTCCTGCGGAGCTATGCCAGTCGGCGCTGACGCGCCCGACAGGTTTACTCCCATCTGATTCGGCGGGCAGCAGCCTCGGGGCGGCCCTCGGCTGATACTCGCTAGACGCTCGGGCCTGACGGCCCTTTCAAATTACTCCCACTCAATCGTGGCGGGTGGCTTCCCGGTGATGTCGTATACCACGCGGTTTACCTCGTGAACCTGGTTCACGATGCGGTTGCTCATGGTCGCCAGGAAGTCGTAGGGCAGGCGCGCCCACTCGGCAGTCATAAAGTCGCCGGTGGTCACGGCGCGCAGGGCCACAGTGTAGGAATAGGTGCGCTCGTCGCCCATTACACCGACCGACTGAATCGGGGTCAGTACCGCCAGCGCCTGTGAACAGTCGTCGTACAGGCCATGTTCACGTAGGCCGCTGATAAAGACGTCGTCTACCCGGCGTAGGATGTCCAGCTTGTCTTCGGTGACCGCGCCCAGGCAGCGGATTGCAAGGCCAGGGCCGGGAAACGGGTGGCGCATCCGGATGTCGTCGGGCAGGCCCAGCAGCGCAGCGATTTCGCGCACCTCGTCCTTAAACAGCGTGCGGAAAGGCTCCACCAGCTGGAAGCCCAGGTCTTCGGGCAGGCCGCCCACGTTGTGGTGACTCTTGATGTTGGCCGCGCCCTCGCCACCCGCCGACTCGATGACGTCGGGATACAGCGTGCCCTGTGCCAGGAAGTCGAAGAGCCCCTGCGCCTCGGCGGCGCGGTCGAACACCCGGATGAACTCGCGCCCGATGATCTTGCGCTTCTGCTCGGGGTCACTGACGCCTTCGAGGTGGCGCATGAACTCCTCGCGGGCGTCCACCGTCACGATGTTCACGCCGGCGCCGCGCAGGGCGGTCTCGACCTGCGCGCGCTCGTTCAGGCGCAGCAGGCCGTGGTCCACGAACACAGCGGTCAGGCGGTCGCCCACTGCACGCGCGAGCAGCAGCGCCAGGGTGGAGGAATCCACGCCCCCGCTGATGCCCAGCAGCACGCGGCCCTCTTCGCCCACCTGCTCGCGCACACCAGCTATCAGTTCATCCACGATGTGTTCGGCAGTCCAGTCACGCGTAATGCCGCAGATGGTCAGGAAATTGGTCAGCAGCTGTCCACCCTTGGGGGTGTGCACCACTTCGGGGTGAAACTGCACGCCGTAGCGCCGGGTGACTTTGTTTTCGATGGCGGTCACGGGAGTGTCCTCGGTCTGGGCGACCACCTCGTAGCCCTGCGGCAGCTGGGTCACCGAGTCGCTGTGGCTCATCCAGGCCACGAACTCGCCCTCGATGCCCTCAAAGAGTTGCCCACCGTACTCGGTCAGGTCGGCCTTGCCGTACTCGCGCTTGCCGGCCCGCTTGACATCGCCGCCCGCCTGTTGCGCGAGGTACTGCATGCCGTAGCACACGCCCAGGATCGGCACGTCCAGGTCCAGCACGCCCTCGTCTGGGCGCGGAGCGTTTTCGTCGTAGACCGAGCTGGGGCCGCCCGACAGCACAATGCCCTGGGGATTCTCCTGCAACACCCGCTCCAAGCTGCTGGAACCGGGCAGAATCACCGAGTAGACATTCAGCTCACGGAAACGGCGGGCAATCAGTCGGGTGTACTGGCTGCCAAAGTCGAGGATCACGATGGCTTGGTGGTTCTGGCTGGGCTGGCTGGATTGGGCTGGCTCTGTCATTACGGTTTATTTTGACACGATGAAGGCGGTCTAAGGTTCTGCTGGGCCAGCGCCGAACAGCAGAGTGGTTCTGCCCCAACCTCCAGGAGCAGCGAAAAACCCGCGCCTGCCCCAGTCGGCCCAGGCGCGGGTGAATTTCAAAGCAGCAGCGCAGCCTGCCTAACCGGACAGGCTGGGGGACATCCCTATGCCCCCAGACCCTCCGGTTAGGCAGGCTGCCAGGCCATCAACGTTCCAGCTCCTGCACGCCGTCCGGCGCGGCCACAAAGGCCCGCTCGGCCATGCCCAGAAACAGGCCGGTATCCACCACACCCAGCGTGCTTTTGATGCGGCGCTCCAGCTCGGCGGGGTCGAACTGTTCCGGCAACTGCGCGTCATAGATGTAGTTGCCGTTGTCCGTCACGAAGTTGCCCGCCCCGACCATCCGCAGGCGACCCCCCGGCAGGAACTCGCGCAGGCGCTCAATGGTGGACAGGAATCCGAACTGCGCGATCTCGATAGGCAGCGGGGCTTTTTCACCCAATTGCTTCACCAGCTTGGTGTGATCGGCGATGATGATCAGCCGCCTGGCCTGCACCTCGGTCAGCTTTTCGCGCAGCAGGGCGCCGCCCAGGCCCTTGACCAGATCCAGATTGGGTGCGATCTCATCGGCTCCATCAATAGCGATATCCAGCGGGCGTGGGTCCAGGTCTTCAACCGGAACCCCGACTTCACGCGCCAGCTCCGCCGAGGCTTTGGAGGTCGCCACGCCCACGATGCCCTGTAGCTCGCCAGTTTGCAGCAGACGGCCCAGTTCCTCAATCGCGTACTTGGCGGTGCTACCGGTGCCCAGGCCCACCCGCTGCCCGCTCTGCACCAGGGCCACCGCACGCAGGGCGGCTTCCTTTTTCAGCGCTTCAAGGTCGCTCATGCGCGGTCCTGCATGTCTTTCTGGATGGTGTCTGCTACGGCCTCGGCATGTCCGTCTACCTTGACGGCCAGCCAGCTTTTGACCAGTTTGCCTTCCGGGTCAAGAATGAAGGTCGCCCGTTTGACGCCCTGCGTCACCTTGCCGTAGCTGTTCTTTTCGCCATATGCGCCGACCGACGCCAGAAACTGGCCGTCGTCGGTCAGCAGCGGAAACGGCAGGCTGTATTTTTCGGCAAACTTCTGATGGCTATCTGCGTCATCCTGGCTGATCCCCAGAACTTGCACACCCATCTCCTTCAGGCGGGCCGAGTCACGGAAATCACACGCTTCGCGGGTGCAGCCGGGGGTGTCGTCTTTAGGATAGGCATACAGCACCACATATTTGCCTGCGTAGTCACTCAGGGCATGGGTTTGGCCCGCGCCGTCGGGCAGGCTGAAGGCAGGAAAGGGATCACCAGGTTGCAGGCGGTCTGGGTTGGTCATGGCGTCAGAGTAACGCAGAAGGCAAAAACCGGAAGGCGGGAGGCAAGCGGGGTCACTCCTATCCTTCGTCCTGCCTTTAGACTCTGCGTATGACCCATCCTCTCTCCTCCTATATTGACCACACCTTGCTCAAGGCCGAGGCCACGCCGGACGATATCCGTACCCTGTGCGCCGAGGCCCGTGAGCACCAGTTTGCCGCCGTGTGTGTGAACCCGGTCTACGTGCGCCTGGCCGCCGAGCAGCTGGCCGGAAGCGGCGTCAAGGTCGCCACCGTCTGCGGCTTCCCGCTGGGTGCCGTGACCCCGAACCAGAAAGCCGCCGAAGCACGTCAGAGCATCGAAAACGGTGCCGATGAAATAGACATGGTGATCCACATTGGGGCTGCCCGCGCAGGCGACTGGGATGCGGTGCAGGCCGACATTCAGGCGGTGCGGGACGCTACCGCAGGCCGGGTACTGAAAGTCATTATCGAAACGGCGCTGCTGGACGACGAGCAAAAGCGCCGCGCCACCGAAGCTGCCGTGCAGGCTGGGGCCGATTTCGTGAAAACCTCGACCGGGTTCAGCACCGGCGGGGCCACCGTGGCAGACGTGGCCCTGATGAACGAGGTCATCGCTGGACGCGCCGCCATCAAGGCGGCTGGGGGCGTCCGCAGTCCTGCCGACGCCCAGGCCATGATTGACGCCGGAGCGACCCGCCTGGGCACCAGCGGCGGCGTGGGGCTGGTGACGAGCGGGGAAGCGGGCGCGGGGTACTATTGATAGCGGCGCAAGTATGCGCTGCTAAACTCCAGGGACCATGGAATGGCAACCGAACCAATATTCTCGTGCCCAACTTGAGGAGCGGCGCCTGGCTGCTACCGAGTGGCTGCAGCAAGGCAGCCACACACACCGCGAAATCGCTGCTCACTTTGGCGTCTCCGTGCTCACGGTGACTTCTTGGAGTGCTCGGCTCAGAAAGAAGGGAAGCTTGCAAGCGACGGTCAGCTCTGGTCGTCCTGCTCGACTGACTGAGTCTCAGCACGACCAGCTTCGCACCCTCCTGCAGGAGGGTGCTCTGCAGCATGGGTTTCCTGACGAAACCTGGACGACAAAACGTGTGGCAGAGCTCATCGGGCGGCACTTTGATGTGTGGTACCACCATGATCACGTCCGCAAAATCCTGCGCAAGTTGGGTTTCAGCCCACAGATGCCAGATGGGCGGGCCGCTGAGCGGAACGAACTTCGGATCGCATCCTGGCGGGAACAGGTGCTGCCGGAGTTGGAAAAAAAAGGTCGCTGAGGGAGCCACAATCATCTATCTGGATGAAGTCGGATTCTCTCTGAAAGGAGTCCAGCGACGGACATGGGGGGTGAGGGGCGTCACGCCCCTGGTCAAGCTCAGAGCAAACTGGGAGAAGCTTTCAACGATTGGGGCGATCACTTCAGATGGACGATTCTTCCAGCACACAATATCCGGAGCGATCCGGAGTAGAGAAGTCATACGATTCTTTGGGCACATCCTGCGCCAAGTTCAGGGGAACATCGTCGTGGTGCTGGACAATGCGAGAATTCATCACGCGAAAGTAACCCAGGCGTTCGTGGGTTCCCACGAACGCCTCTCTCTGATCTTTCTGCCTCCGTATGCTCCAGAGTTGAACCCGATCGAGTTGGTGTGGGCCTACGTCAAGCGCAATGTGTTGGGGAACTTTTGTGCCCACTCCATAAGAGCGCTGAAAAAGAGGCTTGTCACCGCCTGGCAGCGGGTCCGCTATATTCACCTGCCCCGTCAGCTTATGGACGCCAACTTACGCCGTTATCAATAGTAGAGGGCCAGGCGCTGAGAGCAGAAAGCCTCAAGGCCACCGGCAGAAAAGTGTGGGAAAGCTCTCTCAGCTGTGGGAATGCTGAGCCACAGGCCACCCACTTTTCTGCCGAGACCTGGAGTGACAGCGGATGCGTTCCCCAGGGCCATATCCTGCCAGGCATGACTGCACCTCTGATTCTGGCCTCGGCCAGCCCCCGCCGCCGCGAGTTGCTGGGACATCTGCTGTCTCAGTTTGAAGTGATTGCGAGTGATGCTGACGAAAGCAGTGCCGAAACCGACCCGGCCCGGTTGGCCGTAGAACTGGCCCGCCGCAAAGCGCTGGCGGTGGCCGGGGCCCACCCAGGCTGCGCCGTGCTGGGGGCGGACACGGTGGTGGCGCTGGGCGGACGGCTGCTCGCCAAGCCGCAGGACGAGGCCGAGAACCGCACCTTTATCCGGCAGCTGAGTGGGCAGACCCATCAAGTCGTCACCGGGCTGTGTCTGGTGGCGGATGGGCAGGTAAGTACCGCCCATGAAAGCACTGCTGTCACTTTCCGCCCCTTGACCGATACTGAAATCGTCCACTATGCAGCCAGCGGAGAAGGACTGGACAAAGCGGGCGGTTACGGTATTCAGGGACTGGGGATGGCGCTGGTGAAGGGAATAGACGGGGACTGTTCCAACGTGGTGGGCCTACCGCTGGGCCGCACGCTAGAGCTGCTCCGCGGGGTAGGCCTCCGGACAAACTGGGACTAAGGGCCAGTCAGCTCCAACTGGTCAAAGTGCAGCCCAACCCTGAAACAGCGCCCGCGCCCCCAGCAGGGCCAGTACGGCCAGCATCAGTCTGCGGAACCGCCGCTGCGAAAGCCGCTCACGCCAGCGGACCCCCAGCCACAGCGCCCCAAGCGCCAGCAAGGTGGCCTGCGCCAGTGTCTCCAGCTGCGGCGCAGGCAGCGCAGTTATTTGATCCCGCAGCAAAATGAATTGCACCACTGTACCCACCACATAGCACAGATTGCTGCCCAGCACGACTTCGTTTTTGTCGGCCTGGGACGCCAGAAGGTAAATGGTCACTGGCGGGGCCATGGCATTGACCGAGCCGCCCAAAAGCCCCGTTGACAACCCGAACACCAGGGCCAGGCCACCACTTGGCGTGAACTGCCAGACCACGCGGCGCCTATCCAGCCAGACAAACAGAAAAATCGCTGCCGCCATCAGCCAATACAGCGGACCAGGCGGCACGCTCTGGAGGAGCCAGACTCCCAGTACGCTGCCCAATACGCAGCCCAGAGCCAGCGCACCGAAGCGCCGCCCCACGGCCCACCAACCGCTGAAGCTGAGGCCCGGCCCAGCTGTGATCAGGGCCGAAAGGTTGATCAGCAGGGCGGGAACAGCCACCATGGCCACCACAGTTTCCAGTGGTATAGCTCCAGCCAGAGCTGAGGTGGTCACCATCTGAAAACCCATGCCGCTCAGTCCATGCAGCAAGGCAGCCAGCATAAAGGTCAGGGTGGTCAGCACTTCAGTTTCAGTCGCCGGGAAATGATCCAGCACAGTCAAGATTCACTCAGGCGCGGGCTTCGGCGTCCTCTGCCACCACTTCAAGGACGATCTCGGCGTTCAGACTGGCTGCCACCGAGCAGTATTTTTCATGGCTCAGGTGAGCGGCTTTTTCCAGTTGTTCCTGGGTCACGCCCTCGCCGCCCGCAATGTGACGTACGGTAATGCGGGTGTAGCGGGCCGGAGTTTCGTCTGCACGCTCGCCCACCACTTCCATCCGGTAGTGGCTCAACGGCGTCCTACGCTTGGCCATGATGCCCACCACGTCGTAGGCGGTACAGGTGCCCAGTGCGGCCAGCACTGCGTCCATCGGAGATACGCCGATCTTATTGGCCGAGTTGTCAATCAGAATCTGTTGACCACCGTCGCTGCGGCCCACATAGCGCTGGTCACCCAGCCAATCGATTTTCATGGTTTTGGTCGTTGCCATGGATTCACGCTAGCAGAACGTCAGAGGTGGCAAGCTCAAGCCGTCACCTACTACCTATTTTCTCTTACCCTCAACTCTCTGACCCGGTCCGCCAGCGCCTGCCAGGGTTCCAGGCTGAAGTGGTTGTGTCCTAGCGGGCTGGTGCTGGGTAGCACCCAGAGTTCGGCGCCTTCTAAGTCCATCAGCTGTTTGCCGTAGGGCAGGCGGCCAGTGGGCAGACCCAACGTCTCGGAGGCGCCGCGTTTGGAGGTAAAGGCCACGATGCGCGGAGAGTAGCGGCGCAACTTTTCGCGCAGTTCGCCCGGTGCCCAGGCGTCTGACGGCAGCGCCGCGTCCACCCCGTTGTGCCGTTTAGCGACGTCGGTCAGGCCGATGCCGTATTCGGGCAGCAACGGAAACTCGGCGGGAGCCAGTTGCCGGGGCGTCAGGCCCACCGCGTGCAGGGTGCGCCAGAACTTGTTCTGCGGGTTGGCGTAATAGGCCCGCGCCGCCGCCGAGCGCCGACTGGGGGCGGTGCCGACCAGGACCAGCGTCAGGCCCTCTGCCAGCACATCCGGCACGAAGTAGCCTTCGGGGGTGCGTTTAGGAGCATCTGACCCGGGAGCGTCCGACTTAGTCACTCTCCCACCTCTCGCTCTGCCAGGGGTCACCCCGCCAGTGGTAACCCCTCGCTTCCCAGTAGCCGGGGCGGTCACGGTCCATGAACTCCAGGCCCTCAAGCCACTTGACCGACTTCCAGAAATAGCGGTGTGGGGCCACCAGCCGCAGTGGGCCGCCGCGCCCCTGCTCCAGCGGTTCGCCCGCGTAGCTGTGAGCGATCAGGAGATCATCTCGCTGCCAGTCTTCCAGCGGCAGCGCCGCGCTGTAGTCGCCCAGCGCGTGCGCCATCACATGCGTGGCTTGCGGTGACACTTCCAGTGCGTCCAGCAGGTCGCGGGTCCGCACGCCCTGCCAGACCGTGTCCAGTTTGGTCCAGTGGGTCACACAGTGGATGTCTAGCGTGAGGGTGCTTTGCGGCAGCGCCAGGAGGTCGGCCCAGGTCAGGGTGCGCTCCCGTGCCAAGCCAAAGGCCCGCAGCGTCCAGTCCTGTGCTGCGGGCAGTGGCTCCGGCGGCGCAGCAGCGGTCAGGACCGGAAAGCCCAGCGCCAGCCGTTGCCGGGGCGGAAAGCGCTCAGCCTGCTCCGGTGGGGGGTCAGCAAAATGTTTGCGGCGGCTCATGGGCCTGATGCTAAAGCGAAACAGCCAGGAGAAAGGCGGCCGTCAGTCCCAGCACCTATACTCAGTCCCAACGTGAGTAAGTCATCTATCGGCAGTATTCAGATTACCGACGCGGCGCTGGCGTCACTGATTGGGCTGACGGCCCATGAAGTCCCCGGCGTGGTGGGCATGGCCCCGGTCAACCTCAAAGAAGGCATCACCAAGGCGCTGGGGCGCTCGCAGGTCAAAGACGGCGTGACCATGCACCGCGGCACGCCGGGCCAGGAAAGCAAAGGGCGTCAGGCCAAACCTACATCCGATGCACCTTATTGGGCCGAGCTGAGCGTCATCGTGGCTTACGGAGTCAGCATTCCGACCGTCGCCCAGAACATTGAAGACCGGGTGCGACACATCGTGCGGACCCAGGCGGGCGTAGAACTGCAGCAGGTCCGCGTGAACGTGGTGGGGGTCAGCCGTGAGTAGCGTGATCTCCCCCGCTGGGCTGGCCCAGATGCTCCGCACCGCCACCGACTGGCTGGGCGTGCACCGTGAGCAGGTCAACGCTCTGAACGTGTATCCAGTGCCCGACGGCGACACTGGCACCAATATGCACCTTACCCTGCAATCGGTGCGGCGCGAGCTGGACACCTGCGACACCTCCGATATGCGCTCAGTGGCCAAGGCGATCAGCTATGGAGCGCTGCTGGAGGCCCGTGGAAACTCCGGCGTCATCCTCTCGCAGCTGCTGCGCGGCTTTGCCGAAGAAGTGCGCGACCTGCCACAGATTGACACTGCAGCCCTGAAAGCGGCCTTCACCGGGGCCCAGAAGTCCGGCTACAAGGCCGTGATGAAACCAGTAGAAGGCACCATCCTGACGGTGGCACGCGGCATTGCCGAAGGCGCCCAGACCGGAGAAACGGTGCAGGAAGTGCTGGAAAATGCGGTGGCGACGGGGCAGGATTACCTGATCCAGACCCAGGACATGCTGCCCGCCCTCAAGCAAGCGGGCGTGGTGGACAGTGGCGGCCAGGGTTTCCTCTATGTGGTGCGTGGCATGTTGGCCGAGCTGCTAGGTGAAGCGTTGCCTGCAGCGCCCGAAATCGAGAGTCATGCTCAGGAGCAATTCGAAACGGAGGAGTTCGGCTTCTGTACCGAATTCCTGATGTCAGATGCGGCGCTGCCCATTGAAAGCATCCGCGAATTGGTCGCGCCGTTCGGTGACTCGCTGCTGGTGGTCGGGGCTGAGGGATATGTCAAAGGTCACATCCACACCGACCGCCCCGACGATCTGCTGGCGGCGGTAGGACGGCATGGGCGGATGCTCAAGACCAAGGTGGAAGACATGGCCGAGCAGCACACCGAAATCCTGGCGGCCTCCGGCGCTGCCGCCCGCGCCGAGGACGAGCGGCCCACCTCCGGACTGGTCGCTGTGGCAGCTGGGGACGCCCTGGTGCGGCAGTTCCGAGGAATGGGAGCCCGCATCGTCTCAGGTGGGCAGACCTCCAACCCCAGCGTGCAGGACATCGTGGACGCCGTGCACAGTGTCAGCGCCGAGCGGGTGATTATCCTGCCCAACAACAAGAACGTGCTGATGGCCGCCGAAAAGGCCGCCGAACTGCTGCAGGGCCGCGCTGTCGTCGTCCCCACCCGTACGCTGGGTCAGGGCCTCGGTGCGGCGCTCAGCTTCAGCTCGGAGCGTGATGTGAACGAGCTGATCAGCTACATGCGGGAAAGCGCCGAGCGCGTCACCACCATCGAAGTGACCCGTGCCAGCCGAGACACCACCCACACCGCCCCGGATGGCCGCCCATTGGCCATCAAAGAAGGCGACGTCATTGCCCTGCGTGACGATGAACTGGTGTATTCCGGCGGCACGCCCGAAGAAGCCGTGCTGGCGCTGGTCGGTGAACTGGCGGACCAGGCCGAAGTGGTGACGGTCTTCCGCAGTGCCCAAACGGCCCCAGAGAAATTGGAACAACTGGTGTCGGCCCTGGAAGAACGTCTGAGCATGGCCGACGTAGAAGCCCACGCAGGCGGCCCAGACCTCTATGACTATCTGGTGACCGTGGAGTAATCACGGTGAGCACATAAGCCAGCAGGGAAAAGGGCCAGCAAACCAGCTGGCCCTTTTCCCCGTACAGGCCGTGAAATAACCGACAAAGTAAAGTGAGGTTTAGTCTTTTCATGCGGTTTTGCTACCTTAGCGACAATGCTGAACCCTCATGGCCCGTTTCCCTTTCAGGCGACCGTCCATCCAGACGCCCGCCCCGCTGTACGCCTGACCTGGGATTCCAGGCAAGCCGACGCCGAGACGGCCTTCGTGGCACTGCCCGGCGACAAAGAGCATGGCAACCGTTATCTCCAAGCCGCACTGGACTTAGGCGCACCTTTCGTTTTGACCGACCTTCCTGGCGCTGCACAGACGTTGCCGCGGGCGGTGGAAGTCAGTGATTCGCTGGCCGCCCTGACTGCCTGGGCACAGCAAGAACGGGCCAAGAACGCGCTGGTGGTCGGGATCACCGGGAGCGTAGGCAAAACGACCACCAAGTCTTACGTGGCAGCGGCCCTGGACGCCCATTACATGCCCGTGTACAACACCATTCCGGCGATCGCCTGTTTCTTGATCGAGTTCGGCGCTTTGCAGCGCCCACTGGTGATCGAAATGGGCATTGACCGCCGGGGTGAAATGGCCCGGTTGATGAATCTGGTGCAGCCAGACGTGGGCATCCTGACTTCCATCGGGGCCGCACACCTTGACGGCCTGGATAATGTCGACACCATCGCCCAGGAAAAAGGACTCATCTTGCAGGCTCCTGAGGCGCTGGTCGGTGCGCAGGCGCTGGCATGGTTTCCTGGTCAGGCCACCTACGGGTTTTCTTCGGCTGATCTACCTGTGACCCATAGCGGTCATGACCTCCAGGTCAGCGAGCAGGGCGCCAGCTTCGCCTATGCGGGCCAGCCGGTGGTTCTGCCACTGGCTGCCCAGGTGCAGGCCGAAGCTGCCGTGGCTGGCTTGTATCTGGCCCAGCGTCACGGTTTGCCGCTTTCCGAAGCCATTGCACGTGTAGAACAGGTGCAGGTTCCTGCCGGGCGTTACCAGATTCACTCGGGCATCTATACCGTGATTGACGACGCCTACAATGCCAGCCCGCTGGCCGTGCAAGCGGCGCTGAGCGCCCTGCAGAATTTCCGTGGTCGGCGGATCTCCGTGCTGGGCACCATGCTGGAACTGGGACCTACCGCACCGCAACTGCACGCGGAGGTAGGCCAGTACGCCGCCCAGAGTGCAGATGTGCACTTCGGCGTAGGAGCCTATGCAGCGGCGCTGGGTGAGCGGGCCTACGCCACCGTTCCGGAACTGATTGACGCGCTACAAGCCGAAGTCCGAACCGGAGACGTCATTTTGATCAAGGCCAGCCGGGGCATTTCCATGACGCCTGAACAGCGCGAGCAAGCTGGCGTTGGCCTGGAGACGGTGGTGGCGGCCTTGCTGGCCTGGCGGGAGAAGATGCTTGAAACCAATGAAACTCTCGTGGCTCCCTGACCCCCCTCAGCGGTCCGTCATGAGGGTGCGCTTGAATGGCTGTATGCCTGTCCAACCTCGTTCGCTGATGATGCTGACCCTCCTGGTCAGCGCCTGTGCCCCAGTTCATACTTCTCCCAGTGCGGACTCTAGCGTGCGACCTGCAGGCCCCGAGCGCCCCCAGTCGGTTGCGCGCGCTACTCCCACCTTCTGGGCAGCCTTTTCGGATGAAGGCGCGGTCTGGAGTAACGGCCAGCAGGCCTGTGTGGCCCGTGTTCCCGCACTCCAACCCCTCTGCCCGCAGTGGCCTGGGCCTACCGGTCCAGTGGCCTGGGAAGGCGAACGGGCGTGGGTGGCGCTGCCATCACTGGGTCAGGTCGTGACGCTTGACCGAGCCGCCGAAAGTGTTCTGGCCGGACGTACCCATGCCCTGTCCTCCACCCGGATCTACCGCGAAGATGGCAGCGCCCTCAACTACCGAGGCATGCCTGTCAAGGGCACACTGGGCCAGCCGGACGCTGTCCTCACTGCCAGCAGTGGCCAGGATTACGCGCTGGTGGCAGGACAGCTATGGGAGGTGGATGCGGGCCGTGCCCTCAACCGCGCTCAGGGCTATCTGTTGTCCAGCGGGTCTACAGTCACGGTCACGGCCTACCCCAGTACCGAAACACAGCGTGGCCGCCTTGAACTACGTGGCACTGAATTGCGCTGGGCCGACGGCACGCCCCTGCCCATGCCAGGCACCGTCCGGTCACTGGGCTTGGTGGGGCAACGTCCTTTCGCACTGCTTGACAATTCAGGCCGCTGGGAGCTGCAACCTGTCCCGCTGGATGTGAATTAGAGGCTGTGGCAGCCCATAGTGCACGGCTGGGATTCAGAGGTGATAAGAGGGAAACCCTTTCCGATATGTGGCGTGGTGCAAATCATCTGGTGCCAGGCAACTGGTGAGAATGAGATTCGAACATTACCTGGCTGTGCTGCACTCCGGCAAGGTGAGGTGCAGGATGTCAGTTCAGCTCTGACTTCTCATTTTACCCTCCCTACCCTTCAGCGGCGTGGTAGACCAACTTGCCGATTCTCCGGCTTCGACTCACGGCTCCTCAATCAGGGCTCTTTCTACTGATTTATGCTTAAGTTGATAACATGAAGCGTGACGCTTTCTGCTTGGCGACCCGCTCGTCTCTCCCGCGCTCAACAGGAAGAGCGCCGTCTGGCTGCTCAGCCTCTCCTGAATGATCCCGACTGGTCCACTCGAGATCTGGCCCGACATTTCGGTGTGGCTGAGGTGACTATTCGTGCCTGGCGTGCCCGTATACGCCACGGTGGTGAGGAAGCGCTTCGCGCTTCCCGTGCCACTGGCCGCCCGGAGTTCCTCACCCCTGACCAGCAGAAGGAAATTCAGGACATTCTTGAGAGCGATCCCCGACTGCATGGCTTCGAGACCAGTGGCTGGACTGTCCCCAAGGTCCGTCAAGTGATCGGTCTGAAGTATGGGGTCTGGATCGACCGTGCCCATCTTTCCAGGAAGCTCAGACGTTGGGGATTCTCGTATCAGCGGCCCGCGTTGCGGGCCGTAGAGCGTAACGAAGAGGATATTGCAGCTTGGGTCCGTCTCCAGAAGGAGGCGTTGGAAAAAAAAAGAGGGCTGAGGGAGCGACAATCATTTTTCTGGATGAGAGCGGGTTCAGCCTGAAGACGACAAGGGTTCGCGCGTGGGGACGACGAGGCGAAACACCGATTATCCCGACAAAACTGCGTTGGGCACATCTTTCTGTGATTGGTGCTATCACCACAAGCGGGCAGTTTTTGCAGCACACCTGTCAGGGTGCAGTACGGTCCCCACAAGTCGTGAAGTTCCTGGATCACGTCCTACGTCACGTCGCTGGAGAGGTGGTGGTCATCCTTGACCGGGCCATGATTCACCGGTCGAAAGCAGGGACAGGCGTTCGTGCAGCTGCACGAACGCCTGTCCCTGGTCTATCTCCCACCCTATGCGCCAGAATTGAATCCCATCGAACTGATCTGGGCGGACCTCAAACGGAATATCGTAGGCAACTTCTGTGTGCTGACGACAGAAATGCTGACGAAGCGGTTGAAAGTGGGATAGCAGCGTGTCCGGCGCAAATCTTTGCCACTCGCCTTCATCCGAGGCACGCCCTTCACCGCCTCGCTAGTAACTTCAGCACAGATCAGTAAGTCACCTGGGCATGCCAAATCAAAGTCCCCCTGCAGGCGCTTGGGCCACTTTTGCCCGTGTATTTCGGTCAACCTCACCTCTCCAGCTGCCCACCCCGCCCAAACCATGAAGATTGCATGAGACTTTCTTGTTCACGCTGTTCGGTCTTCTGGGCGTCACGCCTGCCCAAACGAACTGTGCTGCAATCGGGGAGAACAGCACCAAGACGCCTTCTTTGGCGTCTGCATGATTTCTGTGACCACCATCTGGGCATAGTCTCAGATAGCTTAAGATGCCTTTAGTTTGGTGCGGCGAGATGGTAATCTAAGCCGGAATTCTGGAGGGTGAATGACAGGTTTATTTCGGAAATCAGGTGGTCAAGCCTTTGGGCTGGAAATTGGTACCAGTGCCATCAAGGCCGTTATGCTTGGTCCTGGGGGAAGTGCGTTACAACATGCGGTGATGGCCCCCACGCCGCTGGGTTCGATGCGTGATGGCAGTGTGGTCGAGCCACAGGCCATTGCCAATGAGATTCGCAGTCTGCTGGGAGGCAGTGGGATTCAGACTCGGCAAGTCGTGACGGCCATCCCGAATCAGGCCACCGTGACCCGCAATATCTTGATTCCCAAGATGACCCTCAAGGAGCTGCGGGAAAGTGACGTGATCCGCTACGAGGCAGAGCGTTATATTCCTTATCCCATTGATGAGGTCACACTGGACTTCCACGTGCTGGACAATCCTGACATCCTGCCAGAAGACGCGCAGATGGAAGTGGTGGTCGCCGCTGTTCCCAATGATGTGGTGAACCGTCACGTTGAGACGCTGCAGATGGCTGGGCTGCAACCCACAGTGGTAGACGTCAAGGGCTTTGCAGCCATGCGGACCATTGGCCTGCGCGGTCTCGGAGCCGATGAAGTGGTGCTGACGCTGGAAATTGGCGCCAGTTCGTCGGTGATCGGCCTGATGCGTGGCGAACGTCTGCTGATGTCCCGTAACATCAACGTCGCCGCAGACGACTTTACGACTGCCCTGCAAAAAGCCTTTGATCTGGAGTTCGGCGCAGCGGAAGCTCTCAAGCTGTCATATCAGATGCCCGGTTCTGGCCTGGCGGATCCGGCCCAGAGCCACAGCCCAGCCCGCGTCTCTGAAGCGCTACGTCCCACCATGATTGATCTGATCACCGAAGTGCGGCGCTCGCTGGAATTTTACCGCGTGCAAAGCGGCGAGTTGATGATTGATCAATTGGTCATGGCCGGAGGCGGGGCCAAGTTGAGTGGCTTAGACAGTGCCATGAGTGAAGCTCTGGGCATTCCCACAGAGATGGTTCAGCCCTGGCAATTCGTAGACATGCCTATGGGAAATGACCCAGCCCTAAGCGAATATGCTCCCGAGTACACCGTACCGCTGGGTCTGGCGCTGAGAGGAGCAGGACGTGGTTGAAGTCAATCTGTTGCCAGCCGGGCAACGCCGCCAGAGTAGCGGTGCAGGCCAAGGCTGGTTGATCGCCGCTGGTGCGGCAGCGCTGCTTTCGCTGCTGACGGTGGCTGGGCTGGAACTGTATTACCTCTCTCAGGTGAACGGCCTTAAAGCCGAGCTGGAACAGCTCAACGGCGAGATCACGGCACTGGAACCTGCCAAACGGGAATACGACGAGCTACAGACCGAAAAGACTGAGTTGCAGCAAGTCACCGATGTGGCCCGCGCCCTGCGTGACCGCAAGACCTACTGGAGCAATGATCTGGCCGCCTTCACGGCGCAGATGCCGGCCAACCGGAATATTGCCCTGACCAGCCTGGAGATGCGTCCTGTCACCCAGCAGACCGCCGATATGCAGCAAAGTGGTGTAGGCACTGGAACCGTCAGCCGCGAATTCGCCATCACAGGAACTGCCACCAGCCAGCAGTCGGTGATTGACCTGCTGAACGCCTTCGAGAGCAATCCTGATTTCGGCATCGTCTTTCAGGGCATGCAGCGCGAAGAGGCAGAGAATCCGACGTCGCCCTATACCTTCACGGCCAATGTGGGGGTTGCCGGCGAGGAAGTGG
This sequence comes from Deinococcus radiophilus, assembly GCF_020889625.1. GTDB lineage: Bacteria > Deinococcota > Deinococci > Deinococcales > Deinococcaceae > Deinococcus > Deinococcus radiophilus. The sequence continues at coordinate 537,103 of NZ_CP086380.1, read as the reverse complement.
CCGCCCAAACCGCGGCGGACGGTACGGTGGCCCCTGGCGCGGCAGCTGCTGCAGCACCCGCCCCGGCGCCTGCCGCAACCACCCCAGCAGGAGGCACCCCATGAACAACCGCCTCAACCCCAAATACATCTTTTTCCTGGCGCTGGCCCTGTCCTTCCTGATTCTGGGTCTGTGGTACACCTTCCGTTACCAGGCCCGGCAAACGGAGATGACTGATCTGAAATCTCAGATTGAAACGGCGCAGTTGCAGGTCCAGACCTACCGTCAGGCTGAAGCCCAGCTTCCGGCCCTCCGCGAAGAAGTCGCTGGTCTGCGCGAAGAGCGGGCTGCCTTCGTCGCCGCATTGCCACAGCAGAATCAGATGGCAGCAGTCCTGAGCGAGATTCGCCGCAATGCCCAGGCGACCGGCACCGATATTCAGGGAGTCGCGGTCAGCACGGCAGCCACGACGACCGACCTGCCCGGCGGAGTGCGCCCCATCCCAATTTCTATGCAGATGGGCGGCACCTACACCGAAGTTTTCCGGACCCTGCGTTCGATGGAAACCATGAACCGTTTCTCCACCATCGATCTGCTCTCGTTGCAGGTTCCCGAAGCCACCAGCACCGATCCGGAGCTGGTCGGCACCATGAACATGACCGTGTATACCTTTGATCCGAGCCTGGCAACCTTGCCTACTGAGGGCGCTGCCGTAACTGCCGACGGCACGGCTGCGGCTCCTGCCGCACCTGCACCCGCCGCACCGGAAGGAGCGACCGCGCAATGACAGAGCCCCACTACACGGAGAAAGATCCCCAGAGTGGCGCCCCCCGGCGTGGCCTGGCCATGACCCGTGAAATGAAAATGCTGCTCGGTGCGCTGATGATTCTGATGATGATGGGCGCCCTGGCCCTCTACTTCAGAAGTCTCGGCGGCGCGGGCAGCGAAGTGGTGACCACCACTGAAACCACCCAGTCCACTGTCACCACAACGGACGGCACCACCCCCGCCGTAGTCACCTCACAAAGCACCACCCAGTCCAGCAGCATTCCTCCGCTGAATCAGGGTGACGCCCCAGAAGGTACTCCGGCGGCGGCACTGGGCGGAATCAACCCAGAAGACCCGCTGGCGGCTGTGCCCAACCGCAATCCTTTCTCACCCTTCCGAACGGTGGCCGCCGACGGCGTGCCCGCCAGTGCCCTGTCCAGTCCCGCAACTTCACAGCCTGTTTCGGCAGACTCAGGTGAAACCGTCACCTTTGCCGCCCCCAGCGTGGACCTGACCCCCGTGCCGACCTACTCGGCACCTGGTTACAGCTCCAGCTATGAAAGCTCCGGCGGCACCGCGGCCAGCAGTGCCGGGGGCACATCGGGCAGCACCACTGTCTGGGAATTTGATGCGGGCAGCGACCCGGTGGTGATTACCAACACACCAAGTGGGAACAGCAGCACTGGCAGTTCCTCAGGAAGTACGGCTTCTCGCACAGGTGGTAGCAGTACACCAAGTACCTCTGGCGGCACCTCCGGTACAGGCCTGGACACCTGGGTCTTCGACGACCCCGCTGACTACCCAGAAGCTGTCCCTGCTGGAACCCTCGGCAGTGCAGGCGGCAATGGAACTTCCGGCAGCAGTGGTCCGGCCCCGGCGGCTCCCCCTGTGGCGGGTGTGACTGCACCTGCTCTGAACGGCAGTGTTGGAGCCAACGTCATCGCCCAGCGTCCGGCCACGGGTGGAACGGCAGCAGGCGGCCTCTCTGTGCCCTTGCCTACCCCAGGTGTGCCTCAGTTGATTACCGAATTCGGCAACGATCAGGGAGTCGGTGCCCCCGATAACGGCACCGTCCTCTCCCGCACCCTCAACCGTCAGAACGTGCGCTTTACGGGTGCCGTGCTTGGCCCTACCGATACGGCCATCTTCCGCAGTGCGACTGGGTTCTTGGTCTTAGCCGAAGGCGACCGCCTGCCTGACACTGAGATCACCGTCAGGGACATCACCACTGGCAGCGTGACCCTGGCCCTGGGCCAGGAATCTCTGCGCTTAGAACTTCAGCCGATCCAGTCCCAAGCCACCATCCCCGGAGAATGAACATGATGAAACACGCCACTGCTCTGCTCATGACCGCCGCGCTCGGCCTGGGCGCTGCTCAGACCGCCGCCCCTCAACCACTGGCCGCCCCGGTGCAGACCCAAGCCGCTGATTCCTCTCTGTCCGACGCCAGCATTACCATCGAGACGGGCCGCTATCAGGGTCCGCTGTCCAGCCTGCTGGGCGCGATTGCTCAGGCCGCCGGGTACGTGCTGGTCCTAGAAGTCAATGTGGACACCCTGGGTACCGACGCTCCACGTCCGGTGGCCTACTCGTTCCGCGACAAGCCCTTCAACGAAGTCTGGCCGCTCCTCATGGACGTCTACGGCCTGAACTACTCGGTCACCCAACTCGGCGGACAACCAGTGCTACGCGTCAGCAACGCTTCAGTGCAGCGCGTGGTGGACCTGAACGCCGCCGAGGCCAACTATGTCGTAGAGCGGGCCAAGGTGTTCTTCGGTAGCCCAGCGGCCGCCCAGGGACAGGCCCAGGTCAGCGGCGACACGGGCACAGCAGCCACGCCCGCCGTACGTTACGAGTTCGACTCGCAGACCCTACGCGTCATTGCCGACACCGTGACCAACCGCGTCATTATTCGCGGCAACAACCAAGAAGTGCGTGAGGTCGAAGCGTTCGTACGTGACCTGGACGCCTCAGCGGCCGCTCAGCAGCAGGCTCAGCAAGACCTGTACGGTACGGGCGCTGGTGCGACCCGCCGCGAAGTCTATGCCGCCAACAGCGACGCCGCAGCCCTGCGGACCTTCCTGGCGGCTCAATACCCAGGCCTGCGGGTCAGCGCGGTGCCGGGTGGACGCTCACTGGTCCTTGAAGGCAACACGGCTACGGTGCAAGAAGCCATGTCCTTCCTGATGCAGGTTGACCCGGCAGCTGGCGCAACCACTCAGCGCGTTTTCCAACTGGTCAATGCCAATGCCAAAGACTTGGCCGATACGCTGACCGCGACCCTGGCCCGTGACCTGACGGCTGCGACCAGCACCCCGGCGGCCAACACCGCCGCCACAGGCAACTCGGTGGGCACCAGCACCGGCAACAATCCCGTCAACGTGAATGTCAGCACAGCAGTACCCGCCGCAGTTGCGTCACCCAGCCTGGCTTCGATCCTCCCGGATGTCCGGACCAACACCCTGATCGTGCGCGGCACGGCAGCGCAGGTGGCCCAAGTTGCCGAGTTGATTCCGACCCTGGATGTCCGGGTGCCGCAAGTGAACCTGCAGGTCCGCATTCAGGAAATCACCGAGACGGCCCAGCGTTCGCTCGGGGTGGATTGGCAGGCCGGATTCGGCGGCTTCCGGGTCGGCATTGTCGGCAGCGGAGCATCTCCTACTGGTCTGACCGCTACGTTTGATCCTACGCAGTCGCTGGTCGGGTTCAACATCTTCCCCACCCTGAATGCCCTGGAAACCCAGTCGCTGTCCAAGCGTGTCTATGACGGCATGATCTCCATGCAGAGCGGTCAGCGCAGCCTGGAAGCCAGCAACGGTAGCCGCAACTCCTCCGACGGCGCGGCCGCCACCATCAAGTCGGGTGGCAAGCTGGAACTGAACATCCCCGACGGCGAAGGTGGCAGCATCGAGAAAGTGATTGACTACGGCGTCATTCTGGACTTCTTCGAACCAGTCGTGGCTCCCGACGGCACCATCACCCTGCGCGTGCGCGGTCAGGTCAACGACCTGCTGAATGAGGACGCCCTCACCCCTGGTGCGCTGCCCTACCTGCTGCGCTTTTCCAACAGTGAAGCGCAGACCCGGATCTCCTTTAAGGCGGGCGAAACGGTCCTGCTGTCGGGCCTGCTGGGCACCACCGAGAGCAACACCAAGGCCGGTCTGCCTTTCTTCTCGATGATTCCGGGCATCGGCGCGCTGGCGGGCAACCAGTCCACCAACCGCGACTCTACCCAGATGCTGTTTGTCATTACTGGCGACATCATCGAATAACGGCACGTCCGTCCTTACCCCAGTCCTCGCGGCTGGGGTTTTTTATTGGGCAGCTGCGCTACAGTGCGGCTGTGCGTTATCTGACTGCCGGAGAGTCTCACGGCCCCCGCCTGACCGCAATCGTCGAAGGCTTGCCCTCACAGCTGCCCCTGGGCAAGACCGATATTGATCCCTGGCTGCGGCTGCGGCAGGGTGGCTATGGCCGGGGCCGCCGGATGGTCATCGAAACCGACGAAGTGCAGCTGATGAGTGGAGTGCGCGGTGGTGTGACCACCGGAGCGCCCGTGACCCTGGACATCGAGAACCGTGATTTTCGCAACTGGACCGAGATCATGGCTCCGGAAAGCGGCAACTGGCCGCGCAAGAAAGCTCTGACGGACGCCCGCCCAGGCCACGCCGACCTGACCGGTGGCATCAAATACCGCCACAAGGGCCTGCGCGACGTGCTGGAGCGGGCCTCAGCGCGGGAAACGGCGGCGCGGGTGGCGGTGGGGGCCATTGCTCTGAAGCTGCTCGGTGAGGTCGGTATTCAGGGAGCCAACTTTGTGCGGCGGCTGGGGCCGGTAGAGGTGGCTTCTCCTTTCAACTGGGACGCGCTGGAGACCATCGAAAACAGCGATCTGCGGACCTGGGACGAAGACGCCGCTGGGCAGATGCGGGCGCTAATCGACCAAACCAAGGCGGCGGGCGACACACTAGGCGGCATTCTGGAAGTGCGCTTCCGGGGCCTGCCGGTGGGCCTGGGCAGCTATGCGCACTGGGACCGCAAGCTGGACAGCCGCATTGCCGCCGCCGTGATGAGCGTGCAGGCCATGAAGGGGGTGGAGATCGGGTCTGCTTTCGAGAATGCCGCTCGGCCCGGCAGTGGGGTGCATGACGCCCTCTACCGCGATGAGGCACGGGGCTACCGCCGCGACACCAACGGCGCGGGCGGCCTGGAAGGCGGCATGACCAACGGTGAGGAACTGGTGATTCGCGTCGCCATGAAACCCATCGCCACCCTGATGCGTCCGCTGCCTACTGTGAATGTGGTCACGCACGAGGCCAGTGACGCTGCCCGCGAGCGCAGCGACACCACGGCAGTACCGGCAGCCGGGGTCATCCTCCAGTGCGTCATTGGCTGGGTGCTGGCCGACGCCGTGCTGGAGAAATTTGGCGGCGATACCCTGCCGGAGATTCAGGAGCGAGTCGCCGCAGCGCGAGCCTACGCAGCAGAATATTGAGACGAAGATGGTGGAGGGTTTCGCCCCTGGGATGGCAGACGGGTGACGGAGGGTCAAGGCCCCAGATGATCATCCAGGGCCTGTGGGGGGCAGGAACCAGAACCACTCTGCTGCGGCCAGAGCAGTCCACACCATTTACAAGCGGCCTTCTGCCACGCGTGACGGCAACCCCGGAAGTGGCTCTGTGATTGATCCCCGCTCCGCTTGCGGGAGAATTCACCCCCGGTGATAAGGTTCTCCTGCGCTGATGGTGCTGGCGCGGTAAAGGGCTTCGGTCAGCACCACCATCGCCAGATCATGTGGCAGGGTCAGCGCGCCCAGGCTCCAGAGCCGGGCCGCCTGGGCGCGGAGTTCTTCGGTATGCCCCTCTGGCCCACCGATGGCAAAGGCCAGTTCACCCGTACCACCCAGCGCCTGCGCGTCTAGCCACGCACTCAGACCTTCACTGGTCCACTGCTCACCGCGTGGGTCCAGCAGCACCAGCGGAGCCTTGCCCGCCGCCCGTAACACGGCTTCGCTCTCGGCAGCCTGGGTCTTGCCGCCCACACGGCTCACGGTGAGCTTGTGGTAGCGGCGCAGCCGTTTTTCGTACTCGTCCCAGCCCGCCTGGGCATATTTCAGCTTGGGTTCTCCGACAGTGATCAGGTGCAGACGCATGTGCTTTTACCCTAGAGCACTGTGACATAAGAATGGCATGTTATTTGCCATTCGTTGTCCGAGTGGAACGAGTAAGTTTAGACAGAGTATTGGACGGAATGGAGGCATTTGGGGTGCTGTTCCCCGAAGGCCGTGATTCTGTCCAATGCGCTAGCCTGAACACATGGCCCTGCGTGAACAGCTCGGTGCTCTGCTGCGGCTGGCCCTGCCCCGTGCCTGCCCTGGTTGCGGTGCCCAGCTGGGTTCAGAGGCGGGTCTGTGTATACGCTGCCGCAGCCAACTGCGCCCCCACACCGAGCGGTACTCACTGCTGTCGCCCGGTCCGGTGCCCCATCTGGTCAGCCTGGGCCGCTATCAGGGGCCAGTGCGCCGAACCGTTCGCGCCCTCAAATACGGCCAGGCACGGGAAGTGGCCGAGGTATTAGGGACAGCCTTGGCCTCCGCCATCCCGAACGCTTGGCAGATCGTCGGCGTGGTGCCGGTTCCCCTGCACCCTCTGCGCGAGCGCGAACGTGGCTTCAATCAGGCGGCACTCCTGGCCGAAGCTATTGCCGACACCCTGCAAGTTCCTTACGCCCCCCAAGCACTGCAGCGGGTCCGGCGCACCCAGCAACAGGCCAAGCTGAGCGGCGACCAGCGGCGGCAAAATGTTTCGGGGGCCTTTGTCGCGGACGCTTCACAGCTGTCGGAAGGTGCGGTGCTGCTGGTAGACGATGTTCTGACGACCGGATCTACCCTGCTTGCCTGCCGTGATGCGTTGCGGGCACAGGGAGTAGAGGATTTTTACTATGCCGTCGCCGCCCACTAGAGGTGATCCGGAACATGGGTGTGAGGTCCAAGCCAGTCTATGTCTACCTGCTCTCCTGCGGAGCTGTACCCGTCTGCTCGCAGACAACCCGTGGAGGTGCCGCCCACCCCCGCGATTTTCCGAAGGCAGCCTCTAAGCTGCGTTACTTGGCCAGCCGTTCGCCTACCCGCACGGGGATGGGAAAGACATGCTCCTGCGGTGGCCGGGGACAACTGTAGCCGTCCGCAAAGGCACACGCCGGAAAATACGCCCGGTTAAAGTCAAGCCGAGCCGTAACCTGACCCGCACTGTATTCCAGTGGCACATCCAGATAACGTCCACCGCCGTAGGTTTCCGGGCCTGAAGTGGCATCCCGAAACGGCACGAAAGCCACCGCAGGCTGTTCCTCGCCTAAAGGCGTGTACAGCGTCAGGGTACGCGGAGTCGCCTCACCCGGCAACGTTACCGTTACACGGCCAAAGGCCCCAAACCATTTCGTCCCGCCATCCAGCGTATCCAGCGCGATTTCGGGTGGAAAGTCGCCCAACTGCGCTACGTCTGCAGCAAAGTGCCAGGCAGGGTCAGGGGGATAAAAGCGCAGGCCCGTAAAGTCAGTCAGCGCCTCGCCCTTGACCGGCCCCCGGCCCTCACGGAAGCCCCGGTCACGGTGCTCCTGCCAGGTCAAGAGCGCTGCTTCCCACCCGTCACTCACCAGTTCACCTCAATGCGCTCATCATAGATCTCGATGATGTCGCCGCACCGGACCTTGCGCCGCCGCCGCGTTTCCACTTCACCGTTGAGGCGAACCTCGCCATTCTGAATGCGGAACTTGGCTTCACCGCCGGTGTCCACCAGGCCTTCGATTTTTAGGATGTCTTGCAGGTCGCGGGTGTCTTGGTCGCCGTAGTCTCTGGGGCCACGAATTTCTTCGGTCATGGTGTTTCTCCTTGTAGGTCTTGGTCGTCCAGCTCGCGGTAGGTGGCGTCAATGGTGGGGTGCTGTTTACGAAATTGGACCCGCAACACACCTGCTTGCAAGCTGGCTTCACCGCTGCCCGGCACCACTGCTTCGGGAAAGGCCAGTGTGCGCGAGAAACGCCCAGCCCGCCGCTCGGACAGCAGCAAGCGGCCCGCTTCGGGGGGCAGGCTGGCACGCTCACCAGCCACCGTCAGCACGCCCCCGTCTTCCTGCATTTCCAGCGTGCCTGGCTCCACCGCGGGCACATCCAGCAGCAGGGTCAGCGTGCTGCCTTCATCCAGCCAGTCGGCCAGCGGCACGAAGCCGCGCGCTTCGCCCTGGCTCAGGGCTTCGGCCTCTTCGCGGACGGTCATCAACTGCTGGAGCCGGGCGAGGGTCGATTCTTTCATGGGCTTCACGCTAGCGCATCTCCCGTCCTTCGAAGGAAAGTCAGTCCGGTCTGGCAGGGCGCTACACTCGGCCCTGTGAGCCTCTCCCCCATCCCAGTCCTGACGGCGCCTACGGCCAGCGGCAAATCGGCCCTGGCACTGGAACTGGCACAGGAGTTCAGGCTGGAGATCGTCAGTGCCGACGCCTTTACGGTCTACCGGGGCCTGGACATCGGCACTGCCAAGCCCCGTGCGGCGGAGCGTGCCCTGGTGCCACACCACTTGCTTGATGTCGTGGACGTGACCGAGAACTACGGCGTGTCCGGGTGGATCGCCGAAGCCGAAGCGGTGATCACGGACTTGCTGGAACGGGGTCGCCGACCACTGGTGGTGGGCGGCACGGGCTTTTATCTGCGTGCGCTGACGCAGGGGCTCCCACTGGCTCCCGCCGCCGACCCCAAGCTGCGCTCACAGCTGGAAGCCGAGCTGGCGGAACGCGGCCTGGACGCGCTGCTGGCCGATATCGCACAGGTGCGGCCAGATCAGCTGGAGCGAATGGAGCGCAACCCCCGCCGGGTGGTGCGGGCGCTGGAAGTGTACCGCCAAAGCGGGCAATTTCCCTCCGACTTCGGACACCAGGCTCCCCGGTTCACGGCCCAGGTTTTCGCTTTCAGTCCACCATTGTCAGAACTGGAAAAGCGAGCAGAGGCCCGTACCCGGCAGATGTTGGCTGCTGGGTGGCCCGCCGAAGCCGAGTGGCTGGCCGCGCAGGTGGCCCCGGACACCACACCGCTGCCTACCGCCTGGCAGGCGCTGGGCTACCGTGAAGCGCTGGCCCTGGCGCATGGTCACCGGACACTGGACGAAGCTGCCGAGCAGATTACCCTGGCCACCCGCCGCTACGCCAAGCGGCAGCGCACCTTTATCCGCACACAACTGGGCGCGGAGCTGCTCAGCCCTCAAGAGGGTCACGCGGCCTTGAGGGACTTCCTGACCACCAACGTTCAGTAGCGCCCTGACCGGCGCGTGAGCGCACCAGCCTCTCTGGGCTGGGAAGGCGCACCAGCTTCTCTGGGCTGGGAAGGCGCACCAGCCTCTCTGGGCTGGGAAGGCGCACCAGCCTCTCTGGGCTGGGAAGGCGCACCAGCCTCTCTGGGCTGGGAAGGCGCACCAGCCTCTCTGGGCTGGGAAGGCGCACCAGCCTCTCTGGGCTGGGAGGGCGCACCAGCTTCTCAAGGCCAGATGAATGACTAGGCTGCCCTGATGCATCCACAGGCTCCGGGCAGGCCGCTAGGATGAAACAAATCTCCTCTACCGCATGTTTTCGATGTCTGAAACCAGTCCACTGCGGCACTCAGACCTCGCGGCTGGCACTGGTCTAGACCGTGAATGGCAGGGAACCCGAAAGGAACAGCAATCATGAAACCACGTGTTCTCGGCATTATCCTCGCAGGCGGTCAGGGGTCGCGGCTGGCCCCGCTGACCTCGCTGCGCTCCAAGCCCTCGGTGCCGTTCGGCGGCAAGTACCGCATCATTGACTTTGCCATCAACAACCTGATCAACTCAGGCATTTTTTCGGTGTACGTGCTGACCCAGTACAAGGCGCAGAGCCTCACCGAGCACATTTCGCGCGGCTGGCGCTTCGGGTCTTTTTTGCCCGACTACTTTGTCACGGTGGTTCCGGCGCAGATGACCCTGTACGAGGAACTGGGGTCCGCGTGGTACCGGGGCACCGCCGACTCGGTGTATCAGAACCTCAATCTGGTAGAGGACTTCGACGCCGACTACATCGCCATCCTGAGCGGCGATCACATCTACAAGATGAACCTGGAGCACATGCTGGAGCAGCACATCGCGGCCCGCGCCGACGTGAGCATCGCCGCTTTCCCCATGTCACGCTCCGAGGCGCACCGCTTCGGGGTCATGCAGGTGGACGGCGAGAACCGCGTGACCGAATTTCTCGAAAAGCCCAGCGACCCGCCTGGCACTCCGGACGATCCCGAAGTTTCGCTCACCTCGATGGGCAACTATATTTTCAGCCGCCGCGCCCTGATGGAACTGCTGGACTACTCCATCAACGCCGACGATCAGGGCTTCGACTTCGGGCAGGACGTGATTCCTTATGCGCTACGCAGCGATTATCACGTGCACGCCTACGACTTTCACCAGAACACGATTCCCGGTCAGGACCTGCCCAACTCCTACTGGCGCGACGTGGGGACCATCGACGCCTACTTCGAGGCCAACATGGACCTGATCTCGGTGAATCCGGAGTACGGCCTGTACAACTCCAAGTGGCCGCTACGAACGACCTCCGAGTTCAGCCCTCCGGTCAAGTTCGTCCACGAGTCCGAAGGGCGCAAGGGGCAGGCGTTCAACACCATCATGGCCGGGGGCGTCATCGTCTCGGGCGGCACGGTGCGCGACTCGGTGCTGGGACGCGACGTGCGGATCAATTCTTACTCGTTGGTGGAGCAGTGCGTGCTGTTCGACTCGGTGAATGTGGGCCGGGGCTGCCAGCTGCGGCAGGTCATCGTGGACAAGGACGTGGAGATTCCGCCCAACACCAAGATCGGTTACAACCACGAGCATGACCGCGCGCGCGGCCTGACCGTCAGCGAAGGCGGCGTGGTGGTGGTGCCCAAGGGCTTTATCTTTCAGCGGAACTGAACCCAGCCGTCAGGACGGAAAAGGCCGACAAGCCGGGTCTTTTCCGTCTGCTCTTTCAAGGAGGCCAGACCATGACATTTTCAATTGTAGGACGTGATCCTGTGACCGGCGACCTGGGCGTCGCCGTCGCCAGCAAGTTCCTGGCCGTAGGCGCGGTGGTGCCGTACGTGAAATTCGGCGTGGGCGCGGTAGCCACCCAGAGCTATGTCAACCCCGCCTTTGGGCCGCGCGGGCTGGAGCTGCTGGGCCAGGGCCTTGGCCCTGAGCAGGTGTCGGCCCGCTTTGAGGGCGAAGACGGCGACATCGCGCAGCGCCAGTTCGGGCTGATCAGCGCCACCGGGCAGGCGCAGACCTTTACGGGCAGCGAATGTCACGGCTGGGCCGGGGGCCTCGCGGGGCCGGACTACGCCATTCAGGGCAACATCCTGACCGGGCCGGAAGTGGTGCAGGCCACGCTGGAAGGCTGGCAGGGCGCGCAGGGTCAGCCGCTGCCCCGCCGCCTCCTCGCCGCGCTCCAGGCCGGAGACGCGGCGGGCGGCGACAAGCGGGGCCGTCAGTCGGCGGCACTGGTGTGCGCCGGTCAGGGGCGGGGCTACGCGGGCCTGAGTGACGACTGGGTCAACCTGCGCGCCGACGACCACCCGGACCCCTGCGCCGAGTTGGAACGGCTGCTGGGACTGTACGAGCTGCTGTTCGACCGGCCTCAGGAAACCCGTGAGCTGAGCGGTGAGGAGCTGGCCTGGCTGCGCGCCCTGCTGGTCCGCGAAGGCTACGCGCGCGAGCTGGCGGGCGGCCCCTGGGACCAAGCCACCGAAGCCGCCGCCTGGGCGCTTTACGGCACCGAGAACCTGGAAGAGCGCTGGGTGGAAGGAGGACGGGTTGACCCGCAGGCCCTCAAATATTTGCAGGAGAAGTTCGGCGCGGGCGAGTACAGAGAGGCACCGAGCACCTTAGGATGCCTGAGTCCCTGAGGAACAGCCCCGGCCGTTTCTCTCCTGCTGCAGCAAACGACTTCCATTTTTCCCCCGGCCCATGACCCTGGAATGACGCGCCGGGGGCTCACTTTTGATACACTGTGAGGCTGTGTGGCCCGCCTGCTGTGCCGACACTCACGGCCAGACCTTTTCGGTGGGCCTTTTCGTGTGCCTGCGCCATTCAGCCCCAGCCTCTCGTTTCACTCTCCCGCAGTCCCAGGCCAGCACAACCGGGACCGCTACTTTTGACGGGACAACGAGAGGGGCTTTTCTCAAGGAGAACCTTATGGAATACCGCAACATCGCCATCATCGCCCACGTGGACCACGGCAAGACGACCCTGGTAGACGGGCTGCTCAAGCAAACCCTGGAACTCAAGCACGGTGAGGAAATCGCCGAACGCGCCATGGACTCCAACGACCTGGAGCGCGAGCGCGGCATCACCATTCTGGCCAAGAACACCGCCGTGGAATATAAGGGCGTCAAGATCAACATCGTGGATACCCCCGGCCACGCCGACTTCGGCGGCGAAGTGGAGCGTGTGCTGGGCATGGTAGACGGCTGCCTGGTCCTGGTGGACGCGGCCGAAGGCCCGATGCCTCAGACCCGCTTCGTGCTGCGCAAGGCCATTGAACTGGGCCTCAAGCCTATCGTGGTGGTCAACAAGATCGACCGCGGCGACGCCCGCCCCACCGACGTGGTGGACATGACCTTCGACCTGATGGCCGAATTGGGCGCCAACGAAGATCAGCTGGATTTCCCCGTGCTGTACGCCATCGCCCGTGAAGGCAAGGCGTTCAAGGAACTTGAGAGCCCCAAAGACGACTTCCACGAGTTGTTCGACATGGTGCTGGAGCACATTCCCGCGCCCGAAGTGGACGTGGAAGCTCCCTTCCAGATGGTCGTGACCAACCTGGACTACTCCGAGTACCTGGGCCGCATCGTGCTGGGCCGGGTGCAGCGCGGCACCGTCAAGAAGGGCGAATTCGTACAGCTGATCCATAAGGACGGCTCCATGACCAAGACCCGTGTGGTGCAGCCGTTCACCCACATGGGCCTCAAACGCATCGAAGTGGACGAAGTCAGCGCCGGCGACATCGTGGCCCTGGCAGGCATCGAGGACGCCAACATCGGTGAAACCGTGGCTGACGCGAACAACCCCGAAGCCCTGCCGATCATCACCGTGGATGAACCCACCGTCAGCATGGTGTTTCAGCCCAACACCAGCCCCTTTGCCGGCAAGGAAGGCAAGTTCGTGACCAGCCGCCAGCTGAACGAGCGCCTGGCCCGCGAGATCATGACCAATGTGTCGCTGAAGGTCGAAGAAATTCGCCCCGACGAGTTCAAGGTATCGGGGCGCGGCGAGCTGCACCTCTCGATCTTGCTGGAAAACATGCGCCGTGAAGGTTTCGAGATTCAGGTCGGCGCACCACAGGTGATTTACCGCGAGATTGACGGCGTGAGACATGAACCCGTGGAGCATGTGGTGATTGACGTGCCAGAGCAGCATGCCAGCACCGTGATCGGTGTGCTGGGTGCCCGCAAAGGCCAGATGGTGCACATGGAGCCGCAGGGCAGCCGCACCCGCGTAGAGTTTAAGGTGCCCAGCCGCGCCCTGTTCGGTTTCCGCACCCAGTTCCTGAGCATGACCCAGGGCGAAGGCATCCTGAGCCACGTCTACGACTCGTATCAGCCCTACGCCGGCGACCTGAAGACCCGTCAGAATGGCTCGCTGGTCAGCATGGAAGACGGGGTGGCCTTCGCCTACTCCATCTGGAAGCTACAGGACCGCGGCAACTTCTTTATTGACGCGGGCCAGGACGTATACGTAGGCATGATCGTGGGTGAAAACGCCCGGGAACAGGACATGAACGTGAACGTCTGCAAGAACAAAAAGCTGACCAACGTGCGCTCCAGCGGCGCCGACGACGCCCTGACCCTGATTCCCCCCCGCCGCCTGAGCCTGGAAGACGCGCTGGAGTACATCGCCGAAGACGAACTGGTGGAACTGACCCCCAAGAGCATCCGCCTGCGCAAGAAAATCCTGAACCCCAGCATGCGTAAATAAAGCCCCTCTGCGACAATAGCCCCGGCTGCTTGGTTGGGGCTTTTTTTGATGAAGTCGGAGGCCTGAGGCCTGATATGGGGTGCGCGGAGGTGCTGGCATGGAGCGCCGGCCCCCGGCCAAGCAGGCAGGTCCCGCAACGGAAGCGCTTGACAGCCGCCCAGCCCCGGCCCAATGCTTGAGCATGCCCCAGATTCGCCCGGCCACCCCCGCCGACCTCCCGGCCATCCTAGACATCTACAACCATGCCGTGCTGCACACCACCGCCACCTACGACCATACCCCGGTCAGCCTGGAGAGCCGCCAGGTCTGGTTTGCCGAGCGGCAAGCGGGCGGCTTCCCGGTGCTGGTGGGCGTGGGTGACGGCGGCGAGGTGCTGGGCTGGGCCAGTTACGGCCCATTTCGGCCCCGGCTGGGCTACAGCCGCACGGTGGAACACTCGGTCTATCTGGCTCCGGCTGCGCAGGGACAGGGCACTGGCAGCCAACTCCTAGAGGCGCTGATCGCTCAGGCTACGGCAGATGGATACCACTCCATGATCGGCGGAGTGGACGGAGAAAATGACGGCAGTATCCGCTTTCATGAGGGTTTTGGCTTCCGCGAATGCGGACGGCTGCCGCAGGTGGGGCACAAGTTCGGGCGGTGGTTGGATGTGGTGTTTCTGGTGCGGCGCCTGCAGGAAATGGACGCGCCGGGGCATGGGGAGGAGTAGAAAAGAAAGGCGCGGAAGCTGCCCGCCACCGCGCCCTCTTTGGAGTGCCACTCAGCTGTAGCGGTAAAACCCTTCGCCACTCTTGCGGCCCAGCAGCCCTGCCTGCACCATCTTGCGCAGCAGCGGGCTGGGGCGGTACTTGTCGTCGCCCAGGCCCTGATGCAGCACTTCCATGATCGCCAGGCAGGTGTCCAGCCCGATAAAGTCGGCCAGCGTGAGCGGTCCCATCGGGTGGTTCATGCCGAGTTTCATGATGCCGTCAATCGCTTCCTTGTCGGCCACGCCCTCCATCACGCACTGGATGGCCTCGTTAATCATCGGCATCAGGATGCGGTTGGAGACGAAGCCGGGGAAATCATTACAGCCCAGCGGCGTCTTGCCCATCGCCTCGGCGGTTTCGGTGACGATGCGGGCGGCGTCGTCGCTCGTCTGGTAGCCGCGAATCACTTCCACCAGTTGCATGAGTGGCACCGGATTCATGAAGTGCATGCCGATGAACCGCTCCGGCCGGCCCGAAGCGGTCGCCAGCGCCGTAATCGGAATGGAGCTGGTGTTGCTCGCCAGGATGCCTTCCGGCTTGACGATATCGCCCAGCTGCCGGAACAGTTCCTTCTTGATGCCCTCGTTCTCCACGATGGCTTCCACCACCAGGTCACAGTCGGCAAAGTCCGCGAGGTCGGTGGTGAATTGCATCCGCTCCAGCACCGTTTCAGGCGTGTCAGATAGCTTGCCCTTTTCGTGCAGCTTGCCCAGGCTCTTTTCGATGACGCCGCGGCCCCGGTCCAGGAACTCCTGCTTCTGGTCGTGGACCACCACGTCGAATCCACTTTGCGCCGCCACCTGTGCGATGCCGCCGCCCATCTGTCCTGCTCCGATGACTCCAAATTTCATAGTTGTCACTCCTTCTTGCTCGGTCTGAGAGCCGAATGTTCATCTGGCTAGGAAAGCCTTTCCTCTGACCGGAAATACTTGCATCACACCTGCCAGTTGCTGGCGAAACGCTTCAAGTTCCGCTGGGTCGATCTCCCACTGCGCCTTATGGCTCTGGATCAAATCTGTGTCGTGGGCAGTCAGCGTAGCGGTGAAAAATAGCCCTGTCTCATCCTGCACGAACCGTAATCTGAAATAAGGCTCCAGCGGGTTCAACTCCGCTTGCCAGCGTCCATGCAACTGTGGCGCGGCCAGGACGTCTAACTGGTCCGCCAACCCCGCCAGTTCCCAGGTCAGCACACAGGCTTCGGTCATCCGCAGGCCGCCCAGGTCCGTCTGAATGCTGACCTCTACCTCCAGCCAGTTGGCGTCGTAACTGCCTTCAGTAACCGGGGCCTCTGGAAACTCGTAGTCATTGACCACCATCCCGAAGCCCCTCAATGTCACCTGACCGGGCATCACTCCACCAGCGGCACGCCGTCCAGCTCTAGCGCCCTCCCCCGCTTGACCGGGGTAAAGGGAATATAGGTGTACTCGGCAAAGCCGCCCTGCACAAAAGGATCTCCGGCAAACAGGTCGCGAAGTTGCTGCTCACTGTCGGACCGGCAGATCAGCACGCCGCCCGTGCCGTCTTGCTTGCGACCACTGGTCAGGAAGACGCCGCTGCGGTAGTGCTGATCCAGCCACTCGCGGTGCTGCGGCGTGGTGGCGGTCAGCTCGTCCCCGGTCCTGAGGTAGCGGCTGTGGGCGACCCAGAGGGTAGGCACTTCGCTCATCTCAGTCCAACCGCTTGACGGCCAGCGCCAGGCCGTTGCCGCCGCCCATGCACAGGGTCGCCACACCGAACTCCTTGTCCTGCTGCTGCAGAGCGTGCAGCAGCGTGACCAGAATACGTGCGCCGCTGGCGCCGATGGGGTGGCCCAGCGCCACGGCGCCGCCGTTCACGTTTACGCGGCCCAGGTCCAGGCCCAGTTCACGGCTGACGGCCAGGCTCTGCACGCTGAAGGCTTCGTTCAGTTCCCACAGGTCCACGTCGCCCGCGCTGAGGCTCAGCTTCTCAAGCAATTTCTGGGTGGCAGGCACCGGGGTCATCATGATCCATTTGGGGTCCAGGCCGCCGGTGGCGTAATCCACGATTTCGGCCAGGGGCTTGAGGCCATGCGCCTGGGCATACTCCTCGCTGACCACCATCAGGCTGGCAGCCCCGTCGTTCAGACCGGGGGCGTTGCCGGCGGTCACGCTGCCGCCCTGTTTGAAGGCGGGCTTGAGGCGGGCCAGAGTCTCTTCGCTGGTGTCGCTGCGGGGGCCTTCGTCAGTATCCACCACGGTGTCCCCCTTGCGGCCCCGGACGGTCACCGGCACGATTTCGTCCTTGAAGCGGCCCTCCGTGCTCGCCGCCACCGCCTTCTGGTGGCTGGCAGTGGCGAAGGCGTCCTGCTCCTCGCGGGTGACGCCGTACTTCTCGGCCACGCGCTCAGCGGTCATGCCCATGCCCTCGTCGTTGATGGAGCACCACAGGCCATCAAACATGTTGGCGTCCTGCGCCTGTGCGTGCCCCAGACGGTAGCCCTTGCGGGCACCGGGCAGCAGGTAGGGAGCGTTGCTCATGCTTTCCATGCCGCCAGCCAGCACGACCCGCTGATCCCCGGCGCGGATGCTCTGGGCGGCCAGAATGACCGACTTGAGACCCGAACCGCAGACTTTATTCACGGTCAGGGCGCCTGCTTCGGGGGGAATGCCCGCCGCGATGGCGGCCTGACGGGCTGGAGCCTGTCCACTGCCCGCCTGCACGACCTGACCCATGATGACCTCTTCGACGTGGGCGGGGTCCACGCCAGAGCGCCTCAGGGTTTCGGCCAGGGTAACCGTGCCCAGTTCTACTGCGCTCACATCACTCAGGGCACCCAGCAATTTTCCGACCGGCGTGCGGGACGCCGCCACAATCACAGCTTTTGACATGGCCTTAGGATAACGCGGCCTGGCCCGGATATTGAGACACGCGCTGGGGGACAGCTGAGAGCAACTCAGTCGGGTGACCACCACAACCGCCGCCGGAACGCACCACGTTCTGCGGCTTTCTCAGACTGCAGGATTTCCAAGCGGGCTGGGTCTACCTCATCCAGTTCGGAGAGGGCATAGACCACTTCCAGCACGTCGGCCAGTTCCATCACCTCGCCCGACTGCAGATATTCCTGGACTTCTTCTTGCAGTTTGGCGCGCAGGGCAGTGCGGTACTCAGCCTCTCCCAGGGGCTGAGCCGTCCCGCCAAACAGCTCAGGAATGCGGTCACGGACGAGCTTGGGCATGAACAGCACTGTATCTCAAATGGCATCTCTCCCACTCCGGGCGCTACCCTGCAGCCATGTCGCTTGCCTTCGTCGTCTTCCTCGTGTTGTGGCTAATCGCCCTGGTCGGCACCTTTATTCCGGTGGTTCCGGCCACGGCCCTGCTGCTGATCGGCGGCGTGGCCGGGGTCTTTTTGCAGGGCTACAGCGGCTGGCAAGACGGGGTCTTTCTAGCGGTGCTGGTGGTGCTGACCATCGTCTCCAGCCTGGCGGACAACGTGGCTTCGGCCTGGGGAGCCGGGAAATACGGCGGCAGCAAACAGGCCATCTGGGGCGCGGTTGCCGGCAGCCTGGCCGGGCTGTTGCTGGGGCCGCTGGGCATCCTGGTGGGGCCGCTGCTGGGCGCGTTTCTGGCCGAACTGCTGCTGGTCCGGCGCCCGGTAGATGAAGCGGCCCGCAGCGCCTTCGGTACGTTGGTGGGCCTGCTGACCGGCATGGCCGCCAAATTCGTGCTGAATTTCCTGATTGGGGTCTGGGCACTGTGGCGGTTCTGGGGCCCGGCGCAGGGTCTGTTTTAGATCAGGAAAATATGGAGCGCCCCGACTGATCTAGGGCACTCCATTCCCCAGGGCATCACCGCTACCGCGTAGGCAAAGGCAAGGGTGGCAGGGCCTGCACCGCTGCTCTCACCCAGTCCACCACGGCGGGAAAGGTCGCCCCCGCCGACACCAGCCCGAACAGAATGATGATGATGTAGGCTCCGCTCAGCCAGGGACCAGGGGCAGCGCGGTTCTGGGGATCCACCCTGGGAGTCAGCCACAGATGCAGCACCCACAGCAGCCCCGCACCCAGGACGGCGGCACCCAGCCCCACAGCCGGCCCCATGCTTTCCAGCGCACCTTCACTCTGTGCCGTGGAAAGCTCGTCCAGCGGCAGGCGGTCCCCCAGTGCCACGACCAACCCCAGGACCAGGCCGTTGTTCAGCACATGCACGATCACGGGGTCCCACAGACTCCCAGTGTGCTGCGCCAATCGTGCCAGCACATAGGCCAGCGGCAAGATACCGATCACACTCACCGGGGCACCGTGCGCCAGCGCAAAAGCCGCACTGGTGGTGAGCGCCGCCACAGTGAAGCCAGCCGCCCGCTCGTGGCCACGCAGCATCAGGCCCCGGAAGGCGATTTCCTCAATGATTGGGACCAGCACGCCTCCGGTGAGCACCAGCAGCCAGGCCGCGCTGCCCGCCCCGGTCAGCACCTGCACCGTATCGGCGCTGGGCAACTGCGGGAAAAATGACAGGGCCACCGCACTCCAGGCGCGAGAAGCGATAAACACCACGATAAAAACAGCCAGCGCCAGGCTCCAGTTGGGTGGCGTACGCCAGCGTGAATCGGCCCGCAGGGCAGCGAACTCGCGCCCGAAGACCGTCAGCAGCAGCAGTACATTCACCGTGATGCTGATCAGGAAGGCAGTCACAGCGTCCAGCCCGAACTGGAGCATCAGCAGCGGAGCACCCAGGGCCTGCACCGCCAGGAGTGTCAGCGCGGCACGGTTGCCGCCCAGAGCCGTGACTCCGGTGGGCGCAGCACTGGGCGCGGGGGCAGGAGCTAGAGCTGGCGCGGGATCAGTCACCCGCCCAGACTAGCAGCCAACCTGGATGGTCGCTGGCAAGACCAGTAAGAAAACTTTAGGGCAAAGTGGAGAATTTTCAGCCTGTGGTCAAAAGCTGTTTCTAGGATGGAGGCATGAACAAAGTACTGAGTAGCTTGCCCCTTGCTGCTGCCCAGCGCACTGGCCGACGACATCAATTGCAATGGCCCGATTACCGGCAAAACCATTGACGGCAATATCAAGGTGAGCGGCGGAACCTGCACCATTACGGGTAGCCGTATCAAGGGCAACATCGAAGTGGAACGCGGTGGCCGCCTGGTCCTGCGGAGCAGCACCGTAGAGGGCAACATTGAAGCCAAGAACAGCTACGGCTTTTCGGTGATCAACGGCAACCTGCTTCTGGAAAACGGGGCCGGAGCCGAAGTCCGCAGCAATATGGTAGACGGCAATCTAGAATTTGAAAACAACCGGGGCCGCCTGTTGCTGAGCGGGAACCAGGTAGACGGCGACGTGGAATGCGAGGGCAACCGCTGGACTTACAGCTTTAGCAACAACCGGGTTGGCGGGGACCGCGAAGGGCAGTGCCGCAGCTGGCGCTAACCCACCATTGAGGCTCGGTGCAGGCCCGCACCGCCTCTTCTCTCCTCCCCTCAGCTCCGGCTGGGGGGCTTTTGTTTTGCTTGGACTGGCCGCGTCATTCTCGCCTAAACTGCTAGGCATGACTGCGCCCGACCCACTTTTCCAGCAGACCGGCTACAGCGCCGTGATCGGGCTGGAGGTTCACCTGCAACTTCAGACCCACTCCAAGCTGCTCAGCGCCTGCCCCGCCGACTACCACGGGGCTGAGCCCAATACCTTCACCGATCCCGTCAGCTTGGGCCTGCCTGGCACATTGCCGGTGCTGAACGCTGAGGCGCTGGAACTGGCCCTGCGCTTCGGGCTGGGGCTGAACTGCACCGTAGAAGGGGTCACGCAGTTTCACCGCAAGCACTACTTTTACCCGGATTCCTCCAAGAACTTTCAGCTGTCGCAGTGGGATAGGCCCGTGGCGCACGGCGGTTTTCTGGACGTGGAGGGTGGCCGGGTGGGCATCACGCGGGCGCATCTGGAAGAGGACGCGGGCAAGCTGATGCACCCCGCCTACGCGCCCTACTCCGAGCTGGACCTGAACCGCGCCGGTACGCCACTGATTGAAATGGTCACGGAACCGGACATCAAGAGCGGTCCCCATGCCCGCGCCTTTTTGGAGACGGTGCAGGCCATCGCGCGGGCGCTGGGCGTCAGCCACGCCAGCCCAGAGGACGGCCAGATGCGCTGTGACGTGAACATCAGCCTGCACCAGCCCGGTGAACCGTGGGGCACCAAAGTGGAGGTCAAGAACCTCAACTCGTTCCGTAGCGTGGAGCGG
Source organism: Deinococcus radiophilus (assembly GCF_020889625.1). GTDB lineage: Bacteria > Deinococcota > Deinococci > Deinococcales > Deinococcaceae > Deinococcus > Deinococcus radiophilus. The sequence goes on along the minus strand of NZ_CP086380.1, from coordinate 516,416 downwards.
GCCATTACCTACGAGTGGCAGCGGCAGGCCCGCCGACTGGCCGCAGGCGAAGCGATCACCCAGGACACCCTCGGCTGGGACGAGGGCGGCGGCAAGACCTTCTTGATGCGGACCAAGGAGGGCGAAGCCGATTACCGCTACATGGCCGAACCGGACCTGCCGGAGCTGCACATCACCTCCGCGTGGGTGGCGGACGTGCGCTCACGGATGCCGGAGCTGCCTGCACAAAAGCTAGAGCGTTACCTGGCCGCAGGCCTGCGCGAGTCGGACGCCCGCGCCATCAGCATGGACGTGAACCTGAGCCGCTTTTTCGACGCGGCCATGCAGGGCGGCCTGGCTCCCATCCAGAAGGTGAGCAACTGGCTGCTGTCCGAAGTGCCTGGCGTGCTGGGCGAACAGGCGCTGGAAGATTCAGCGCTGGAGCCGCAGCACCTGGCCGAACTGGTCGCCCTGATCGAAAGCGGGGACCTGACCGGACGCGCTGCCAAAGACCTGCTGCCGGACATGGTGCTGGGCCAGGCTCCCCGTGCGCTGGCCGAAACACGCGGATTGCTGGGCCAGGCAGGTGCAGGCGAGCTGGAAGCGGCGGTGGACGCAGCGATTGCCGCTGACCCAGGCACCGCCGCGCAGGTCCGGGGCGGCAATAAAAAAGCCATCAACGCTCTCTTTGGCGCAGTGATGAAGGCCACCGGCGGCAAAGCCAATCCGGGCCAGGTCCGCGAACTGCTGACCCAGCGACTAGAGGGCTGAGGGTGTCACCCAAAACCTGGCGTACGGCGGCACTGGTCGCCCTGGGGCTGCAAGTGCTGGCCTTTTTCTGGGTCACGGGGTACGTGCTCGGCAAGGATGGGCTGAATCCCTTGCTGCAAGGACTGGACGCCGGGCACAACTTTTTCAGCGGCGTGCTGACGGTCTGGTGGGCGCTGCTGCTGGCGCGGCTGACACTGGGGCGCGGCGTGGCCGGAGGCGAGTATCTGGACCGGGTGCGTCAGACGCTGCGGCTGAGTTTTCCTCTGCTCACCGCCTTCCGGACCGTGATGTGGGGGCTGACCCTGGTGGCCGTCATCAGCGGCGTGGTACAGGCCCATCCGGTAGCCCTGACCGCCATCCTGACCATCACGGGCGCCAACATCGTTGCGGGGTACATGGTCTTTTTCTGGATGGTGCGCTGGGCCGACAAAGGACCACACGAAGGCAGCGCCGCCCGCGCCCAGCTGACCGACTGGCTCAACGTCTCGGCGGCGCTGGCCCTGGGGGTCTTGGCGACCAATGTGCTGCCGGTGGTGGGATTCAGCGACGACCTGACCCGCACCGATCAGCTGGTGTATGGACTGGCCGGGCTGAGTGACGTGGTCGCAACGCTGCTGGCGCTAGGAGCGGTACGGCAGAGTGGCGAACTAGAGGACCACAAGGCACCTGCAGAAGACTGAGGGCGTACCGCTGTAAGCCACTTGGCCTAGCTGCTCTCTGACCCAGGCCCGCTAACATGGTCCATGCCGACCATCCGTCCACTGGCCCCTGCCGATACCGATGCCTATCACGCCGCGCGGCTTCAGATGCTCCGCGAGGCCCCCAGCGCTTTCCTGACCGACGCCGAGGAGTTTGCTACCCGTCCCCTCAGCGCCGTGGCCGACCGGCTGAAACCGAATCCGAACAACATAACTTTCGGTGCCTGGGACGGCCCCGAGCTGGTCGGGCTGGTCACGCTGGTCCGCGAGGACAGTCCCCGCTCGTGTCACCGCGCCCACATCTACGGCATGGGTGTGCTGGAACGCGCTCAGGGTCAGGGGGTAGGAGGTGCGCTGCTGAGAACAGCGGTGGCCTACGCCCGCGAGCTGCCCGGCGTGCTGAGTCTGCACCTGGATGTGATGGAGACGCAGGAGGGTGCGCGGCGGCTGTACGAATCGCTGGGCTTTCAGGTCTGGGGCACCGAGCCGAACGCCATGTGCGTGGGCGGCCAGTTGCTACAGGCACACGCCATGTGGCTGGACCTGAGTACACCCAGCGGTAAGCAGGCGTAGGCTGGGGCATGGCCCACAAACTGATTGACGGTCACCTGGACCTGGCCCACAACGCGCTGGAAGGCCGCGATCCGCGGATGTCGCTGGAGGAGCTGCGCCGCATCCCGCTCCTGAGTGGCGTGCCAGGCCACCCGCCGCAGACCCCCAGTCTGACCTTCGCAGAGCTGCAAGCTGCTGGGGTAGGCGTCTGCTTCGGCACCCTGTTCGCCCGCAAGGGAGGCCAGTGGCCACTTTTTCCGGATGGGTATACCGACGCTGAAAGTGCCCGCGGGGACGCCCTGCTCAGCCTGGATCTGTACCGGCGCTGGGAGGACGAGGGCCTGATTCGGCTGCTCCGGGACCGCACCGACATGACCACTCATCTGGATGCCTGCGAAGCGGGCGGGGAGTTGCCCATCGGCGTGGCCCTGCTGATGGAAGGGGCCGACCCGGTGCGTGATGCCGATGACCTGCCGTTCTGGGTGGATCAGGGCGTGCGGATGATCGGGCTGGCCTGGCGCGGCACCCGCTACGCTGGCGGCACGGGAGAACCGGGCGGCCTCACGGATGCTGGACACGAGCTGATGCAGGCCATGAGTGACCTGGATGTCACGCTAGACGCCTCGCACCTGGACGACGCCGCTTTCTGGGAGGCCCTTCCCTACGGCACCCGCCTGATGGCCACCCACGCCAATGCCCGGCGCTTCGTGGCCCGCAACCGGCTGCTGTCTGACGAGATGATTCAGGCCATCGGAAAGCGCGGCGGTGTGGTAGGCGTGGTTCTTGCCAACTATTTCATTCAGGAAGGCTGGCAGCTGGGTGAGCGAGGGCGCCTGCCGCTGGTAGCCCTGGCTGAACATATCCAATACATCGCAGGACTGATCGGCTGGGAGCGGGTGGCGCTGGGGTCGGACTTTGACGGCGGCTTCGGCACCGAGCAGTTGCCCGCCGAGATAGACCGTTATCCCGACCTGCACCGCCTGGCCGAACTCTTGCCCGCTGAGCACCGCGCTGGTTTCCTGTGGGGCAACTGGGAGCGCTGGCTGCGGGAGAACTACTGACCGGACAGGCGCACGACTCTCTTGCGGCCTCCCAATCCGTAACTTCCCCGGCGTTCCTGCTTGGGCAGACCCTCTAGACTCAGGCCCATGACCCGTCCGGATTCAAGCGCCAAGACCCAGACCCTGGAGCGCACCCAGACCCAGAAACCCCGGCTGTGGCGGGTGCTGCTGCTGAACGACGACTACACCCCGATGGATTTTGTGGTAGACGTGCTGGTCGGCCATTTCCGCCGATCCGAAGCCGAGGCCCAGGTCATCATGCTGGCCGTACATCACAAGGGCCAAGGGGTGGCCGGGATCTATACTCGCGACATCGCCGAGAGCAAGGTGACGCAAGTGACGGGCGAGGCACGGGCAGCGGGCTATCCGCTGCGGCTGCTGGCCGAACCGGAAGGGAACGCATGATTTCCGACGCCCTACAAGTCACGATTGGCCGCGCTGCCGACTATGCCCGCGAGTCGGGCCACGAGTTCATCACGCCTGAGCACCTGCTGCTGGCCCTGACCCACGACCCCGACGCGGTGGGCGCCTTTCACGCGCTGGGGGTGGACCTTGGCCTGCTGCGCGACGATCTGCACAGCACCCTGGTGACTTTTGAGCGGGTCGAAGGCTCCGACGACATCCGCGAGTTCTCGCAGGGCTTTCACCGCATCGTGCAGGGCGCGGTGCTGCAACTGCACGCCAGCGGCAAAGGCAACGAGGCGGCCAGCGGCGCGCGCGTCCTGGCCGAGTTGCTCGAAGAAGAAGACAGCTTCGCCCGCTGGTCACTGGAAAAGCAGGGCGTGACCCGTTTGGCCGTGCTGGAGTACGTCTCGCACGGACGGCCCGACCAGGCGGCCCGCGGCGCAGAGGAGGCGGGCGGTGCCCAGGCCCAGGGGGGCAGCGAATCCGCGCTAGACGCCTACGCCGACGACCTGACTGCCCAGGCGCGGGCCGGACAGTTTGATCCTCTGATCGGACGCGAAGACGAACTGACCCGCGTGCTACACATCCTGGCGCGGCGGCAGAAGAACAATCCCGTGCTGGTCGGCGAACCCGGCGTGGGCAAGACGGCGCTGGCCGAGGGACTGGCGCAGCGGATCGTGGCCGGAGAAGTCTCGCCCTTCTTGCTGGGCGCCAAAGTCTACGCGCTGGACCTGGGACGGCTCACCGCCGGGACGCGCTACCGCGGTGACTTTGAGGAGCGCCTGGGAAATCTGCTGCGCGAGCTGGAAGGTCAAAATGCCGTGCTGTTTATCGACGAGCTGCACATGCTGGTGGGCGCTGGGCGCACCGAGGGCGGCAGCATGGACGCCGCCGGATTGCTCAAACCGGCGCTGGCCCGTGGCGGCCTGCGGGTGCTGGGCGCGACTACCCCCGCCGAGCTGCGGCACCTGGAAAGCGACCGGGCGCTGTGGCGGCGTTTCGGGACCGTGAACGTGCCGGAACCCACCGCCGAAGAAGCCACCGAGATTATCCGGGGGCTGAGCAGCCGCTACGCCGAACACCACGGCGTCACCTATACGGACGCAGCCCTAGCGGCTGCCGTAAGCCTCAGCGTACGGCACCTGCGCGACCGCTTCCTGCCCGACAAGGCCATTGACGTGCTGGACGAGGCGGGCGCAGCGCGGTCCAGCCGGGGTGAAAGTGGCAGCATTGACGTGCCGCAGATAGAGGAAACGGTGTCACGTATGGCCCGTGTACCACTGGGCACGGTGAGGGCCGAGGAAGCCCAGAGCCTCGCCACGCTGGAAGGCGACTTGAGGAAACGGGTGTACGGCCAGGACGCCGCCGTGGCTGCCGTGTCACACGCGGTCAAGCTGGCCCGCGCTGGCCTGCGCAGTGGGGACAGGGTGCAGGGAACTTTCCTGTTCGCCGGACCCACCGGGGTCGGCAAAACTGAGCTGGCCCGCGCCCTGGCCGACCGGCTGGGGGTCACGCTCTCGCGCTTCGACATGTCGGAATATCAGGAAAGCCACTCGGCGGCCCGCCTGATTGGGGCGCCTCCGGGGTACGTCGGCTTTGATCAGGGCGGTCTGCTCACCGACGCCGTCAGTCAGGAACCACACTCGGTTCTGCTGTTCGACGAGATCGAAAAAGCCCATCCCGACGTGTACAACATCTTTTTGCAGCTGATGGACTACGGCACGCTGACCGACCACACCGGCAAAAAGGTGGATGCGCGCGGCTGCGTGATCATCTTCACGACCAACGCCGGGGCTGCCGAAGCCCAGACTGGTCTGGTGGGTTTTGGGGCACGTGGGGCACAGGGCCAGCAGGAAGCGGCGGTGCGGCGCACCTTCAGCCCCGAGTTCCGCAACCGGCTGGACGCCGTGCTGTACTTCAGTCCACTGGCCCCCGAAGTTATGGGCCAGGTGGTAGACAAGTTCGTCACCGAATTGCAGGGCCGCCTGGCCGAGCGCGGCGTGACCCTGAGCGTTTCGCCCGCCGCCCGCGCCCGCCTGGGCCAACTTGGCTATGATCCGGCACTGGGCGCCCGCCCACTGGCCCGCGTGATCGAGGAGCAGCTCTCGCGCCCGCTGGCCGACGCGCTGCTGTTCGGTGAGCTGAAGGGCGGCGGGCACGTCAAAGTGGGCGTAAAAGGCGGCGAATTACGGCTGGACGTGCAGGCGGACCAGACCAGCTGACGGTGGAGCCGAGCCTGGGCTTGGGGCCGGGGAAAGCATCAGCTCTAGCCAGAACGGCACGCTTATGTCACCCTGGGGTCATGTTTTTACGCAAACCTCGTCCGGACCCGGCTGGTCCCGAACAGGAAAGCGTCTGGAGTTACCCCAGGCACCCCCTCCTGGAACCCACCCCCAAGCGCCTGGAAATCTGGCTGGGAGGCGTTAAAATCGCCGATACCACTGCTGGCTACCGGGTCGTCGAAACCTCGCACCCCCCCACCTATTACCTGCCGCCGGGTGACTTTCTGCCCGGTGTGCTCATTCCTGCTGCCGGCCAGAGCATGTGCGAATTCAAGGGTCAGGCGAGCTACTGGACCCTCAGCGCCGGAGGACGGGTCGAAGAAAGCGCCGCTTGGAGCTATGAGTCGCCTACGCCCGAGTTCCGTGGGCTAGCCGGTCATATCGCGGTGTATGCCCGGCGGGTAGACGAGTGCCGGGTGGACGGCGAAGTGGTGACTCCGCAGGACGGTGGCTTTTACGGTGGCTGGATCACCCGCGACCTCACAGGGCCCTTTAAGGGCCCGCCCGGCACCCTGGGCTGGTAAGACGCACCACTTAACCGTCTACCCTGGGCTGGTAGAGCCTGCCTGGCTGCAGTGGGATAAGCTGCAGACCAGATGAAGGTGTTGTTTGTTGGAGACGTATACGGGCAGCCGGGGCGGCGTGTGGTCAATGATCACCTGCCGCTGATCGCGCCGAACCATGACTTTGTGATCGTCAATGCCGAGAACTCGGCGGGCGGCTTCGGGGTGCACTATGACGCTGCCACCCGGCTGCTGGAAGCTGGGGCGAATTGTCTGACACTGGGCAACCACGCCTGGGACCACAAAGACATTCACTTATTGCTCGGCCAGCCGGACAAATTTCCGATTGTCCGTCCACTGAACTACTCGGACCCAGAAACGCCCGGTATGGGCTGGCGCACCTTCGAGGTAGACGCGGGCGATGGCATGACCGAACGCCTGACCGTGGTCAATCTGCTGGGCCGGGTTTTTATGGGCGAGAGTGCCAATCCTTTTCGGGCCATAGATGAACTGCTGCGGCGGGATGATCTGGGCAGCGTCTTCGTGGATTTTCACGCTGAAACGACCTCCGAGAAGGCCGCGATGGGCTGGCATCTGGACGGACGGGTGGCCGCCGTGATCGGCACCCACACCCACGTTGCCACTGCAGATACCCGCATCCTGCCGGGCGGCACCGGCTTTCAGACCGACGCTGGCTTTACCGGTCCACTGAACAGCGTCATCGGTGCGCGGCCGGAAGAACCGCTGCTGGCTTTCCTCACCGAGCGGCGACACCGCTTCCAGATGGGCGAAGGCCCGGCCATGCTCAACGCCGTGGCCCTGGAGATTTCGGGCGGGCGCTGCCTGCACATTGAGCGCTACCGCTACGAGGAAGAGGAGTAGGGTGAATCCGCCGCAGCCACCCCACCTGTCAAGACGGAGCGGCTGCGGCTCTGTGCGCCCTCCCCTGCTGACGCGGAAGCTGCGCTGGCCGCGCAACTGGCCTCCCGCGCTGAGCTGCGACGGTGGATGATCTGGGCGCAGGAACGTCCCACCCTGGACGAGGTACGGGCCAATCTGGCCGGAGCCGAGGAGCGCTTTACTACAGGTGAGCAGCTGCGCTATCACGCCTGGGACCGCTCGGGGCAAACCTTTATTGGCAGCAGCGGCTTTCCGCGCTGGACTGGAGTGTACCCAGGGGCGAAATCGGTTACTGGATCGCCACCCCACACACTGGACAGGGGTATGCCCTGGAAGTGGCCCAGGCCCTAACCCAACCCGCCCTCCGAACCCAGACAGAGGGCGGGTTGGGCTTTCGGCGACTGGAAATCCGCTGTGATCCCCGCAACGTACGCTCGCGCCGTATCCCTGAGCGGCTGGGCTACAGGTTGGACGCGCACCTCGTCCACGACGCCCGCTCAGCAGATGGGCGCGAGCTGCGCGACACGCTGATCTACAGTCAGACCCGCTGAAGCTCAGCGCACCAGCGCCAGCCCTTCACTGGCCTGCTTGATGCTCAGCACCCGGCTGGCCCCGGCCCCGTCGGTGGTCACGCCCCAAAGGGTATCGGCCACTTCCATGGTCGCCTTCTGGTGGGTAATCAGGATGAACTGAGTCCCCTGAGCCGCAAAGCGGGTGAGGAAAGCGGTAAAGCGCCGGATGTTCGCTTCGTCCAGCGGAGCGTCCACCTCGTCCAGCACGGCCAGGGGTAGGCCGCCTGCCGTGCCCTCACCCCCGGCATGGTTCAGGGCAAAGAGAAAGGCCAGGCCCGCCATCGTCCGCTCTCCGGCGCTGAGCAGGGTCATGGAGCGGGTGCGCTTGCCGCCCGGCTGCACCGCCAGCGTGAGGCCGCCCACCCGGCCCTGCTCGTCCGACTCGGCCTGCAGTTCGCCGCTGCCGCCCAACAACTCGGCGGCGTAACGCCCAAAAGCCTCCGCGACCGTCCCCAGCGCCCGGCGGGTGGCAGCGTCCTCGGCCTGCGAAAGGTTTTGGAGGTGGCCGCTCAGCTCGCTGGCAGCGGCCTGCGCGTCATCCAATTGGACCTGGGCGGCGTCCCACTCGGCCTGCCCCTCAAGGTGGTCGGCCTCGGCGCGGGCATTGACCGGACCCAGACCCTCCAACTCAGCGCGGAGACGGCCCACCTCATGCGCCCACTCGCGGGGCGTGCCGGGCGGGGAGCAGCTGTCCGGCACAGGCCCCAATGCTCCTTCCCGCCGGGCGATACTCAGCCGCAGTTCGTCCAGGCGGGCGCGGGCCTTGTTCTGAGCGGCGATCAGGCCTGCGTAAACGTCGGCAGTGCGCTGGCGTTCGGCATCGGCGCGGGACACTTCTTGCGGGTCAAAGTCGCCCAGCGCAGCTCGGCGGCGCTGCACTTCGGCGGCGGCGGCATCAATGTGACTGGCCTGGTCTTGCCGGGCCAGGGCGTTGGCCTCCTGGCGGCCCAGCAGTTCGCGGCGGCGCTCCTCGGCTTGGCTATAGGCCTTCCAGAGAGCCTGCAGTTCGCGGCCCAGGGCCAGGGCTTCGGCGGCGGTGCGCTCGGCAGCGCGGGCGGTTTCTGCCTGGCCGCGAACTGTGACCAACTGTCGGTCCAGGGTCGCCGCGTCGGGCCGGGCCGGGCCGGGGAGAATTGGAGCCGCATCCGGTAGCTCCTTAGCCTGGCGGGTCAAACGGGCCGCATCGGCCTCCAGTGCAGCGCGGCGGGCAGCCAACTCACGGGCCTGAGCAGCCAGTTCGCGCTCGGCAGCCTGTGCAGCCGCAAAAGCCTGGGCTGCCGCACCAGGATCGGTGGCTGACATCTCCTGTGCTAACCCGGCCTCTACCGCGTCCAGAGCCGCCTGCGCCGCATCCACCTCTTCAGCCAGCTCCTGAAAGCGGCGTTGGTCGGCCAGAACACTGCTGCCGGTATCGCGTAGACGCCCCCCCGTGATCGCCCCGGAAGCTTCCAGCACCTCGCCCCCCAGCGTGACCAGCCGGGGGCGCTGACGATAGGCCAGCGCCAAACGGTTTGCGGTATCCAGCGTGTCCACGATCAGGGTGTCGGCCAGCAAAGAGCGGCCCACCAGCGGTGGATCAGTGGGGCATAGGTCCGCCAAATTGCCCACCACACCCGGCAGGCTCAGCAACGCCGCGTCCCGGCGCGGGCGCTCGCGTAGCAATTCCAGCGGCAAAAAGGTGGCCCGCCCACCCTGGCGTTTCAGCTCCTGAATGATTTGCCGGGCGTCGTCGGCGGTGCCCACCACCACCTGTTCCAGCCGCCGCCCCAGCGCCGCCGTGACCGCGGTTTCCAGCTCGGCAGGTACGGTCAGCACGTCCGCCACCGATCCCACGATGCCGGGGTGATCCAGCCGCAGGGCGTTGCGCGCGCCCTCACCGTAGCGGGCATAGGCGTTCAGTGCTGCTTCTAGCCGCTCCAGCTCACGGCGCAGTGGGGCCAGTCCAGCCTGCAGGCGAGTACGCTCTGCTTGGGCCTGCCCACGGCGTTCCTGCGCGGCGCGGGCCTGGGCCTGGGCTTCGGTCAGGAGCGTTTCGACCCGCTCGCGCTCGGCGGTGGCCGCCTGTAGTCTCTCGGCCATCTTTTCTTGTTCAGGGGCCAGCGTCGCCAGCGCCTGGGTCACCCGTCCCTGCTCGCGGGCCAGGGCAGCGCGGTCTGCCTCAGCGCGGGCCTGGGCCTGGGTGCGCTGCCGCTCGGCCTCGCGTCCCTGGGCCAGCTGACGTTCCAGTTCTCGGACCTGCGCCTCCGCGTGTTCGGCCTGCTCACGGGCCAGTTGCACGGAGCGGTGCAGGGCATCCAGATCTGGCGCCGGCTCGGTCGGAGCCGTGTCTGGCAGAGCCGCCCGCTCGCAGGCCAGGGTCTGGGCCTCCGTGCTCAGGTGCTCGCCGTAGCGGGCAGCCTGCGCGTGGGCCTGCTCGGCAGCGTTCAGGGCCGCCAGGGCATCTTCGCGGGCATGAGCGGCAGCACGGGCCGTACTCAGCGCCTCACGGGCAGTTTCGGCCTCAGCGGCGGCGGCCACCAGCTGGGCGCCCAACGCTTGCGAGCGGGCCTCTTGCTCCTCCACTTCAGCACGCGACGCGGCCAGCTCACGGCGCAACCCCAGTTGCTTCTCGCGTTCCTGAGCGGCTTCCAGCAGGGCCAGCCGAGCACCCAGCTCGCGCCAGCGCCGGGCAGCCTCGGCAGCCTGTCGCAGCCGCTCCAGCGCTGCCAGGCGCTCGCCCTGGACCAGCCGCAGATCGGCCAGATACCGCTCAGCTTCGGCCAGGCGGGTGGCTGTTTCCTCCCGCGCCGCCACCGAAGCCGACAGCCCTGCCGCCTCCTGCAAATAACCCAACAAGCGCCCCCCCTCAGCTTGCACCACGCCCGACACTTCCCCCTGACCGATGACCGCCAGACCGCCCGGCCCCAATCCCGTCCCGCGCAGTGCCGCCTGTACGTCACGTACACGCACATCACGCCCACCCAGCTCCTGCTCAGCGGTGCCATCGCGGTAGATACGGCGGCTCAGCGATACGGTGCCTGCGTCCCAGTGCAGTTCGGCCTGCACCTCGGCCAGTCCCAGCGGTGCGCGCCCCGGTCCACCACCGTGAAAGATCAGCTCGGTGGCCCGCCCAGCCCGCAACTCACGCGCCCGCGCTCCATGCGTGACCCAGCGCAGCGCCTCCACCACATTGCTTTTGCCGCTGCCGTTGGGGCCGATGACCGCCGTGATGCCGCTTTCAAATTCAATTCGGGTGCGCTGCGAGAAACTCTTGAAGCCGTGGAGGGTGAGGGATTCGATCATGAAGTGGGTCGTTGATGCAAAAAGGCTGGTGCGGGCTGGCCCAAAGGTCAGCTCAGCGCTGAGGCCTCAGCGCTCACCCGCCAGCAGACTTACAAGTCGAGGCAGTCCTGACGCGTCAGTGGCTGGCGCAGGTCCATGTGGCCAATGGTGCTCACGTTCTTTCCCTCAACCAGAAAGGTCACGTCCAGGCCATCATTTTCGAGCAGGGTCAGGGTGATGGAACAGAGCATTAGGTGCTCGGCACTAACCGAATAGCCCAGTGAACGGTAGGCTTCGGGCAACGACACAAAATAATTGTCGCTCCGCAGCCACACGTTGGGAGCCGGGACATCGGCGGGTACCAGCGGCCTCAGCGTACCTTCGGCGGGTCCCTGGCTCCACATGCTCAGGGCTGCCGCGGCAATGCCTTGGGGGTTCTGATCGCCCTGGACCACCGGAACATTGCGGGCTTCAGCCTGCAACTTGCGGGTGCTGGGGTTCAGGTAATACACCTTGGCCTCCACCGGCAGACGCTCAGACAGCACATAGGTGGGGCTTTCTGGGCGCTCAGGTGCCCGCCCTGCCCAGCCCACGGCGTAGACCGCTCCGGCCAGCAGCAAGGCCGCCACCACATTGAAAATAGAAAAGAGATGCTTCATTCCTGCGCCCCGCCTTCTTCAGCGCCCTCGGCAGCAGCCGCTTCATCCCCAGGCAAGGCCGCCGCATTGTCCACCTTGGTGGACAGATAACTGGCCACCGAGCGGGCCACGCTGACAGCAATATTCTGGCGGAAGGCCTGATCTCCCATGGCCGCAACATCATCAGCACTGTCCAGGCTGCCCAGTTGGATCAGCACGCCAGCTTGCGGGGCTTCGCCCAGGGTCAGCACCTTAGAAATAGACCGTTGCTCGGCAGTCACGCCCTCGGCCTTCAGCTCATTAAGCAGCGCAGCACTCAGGGTACGGGTGCCGCCCAGGCCCCCCACCGCGTTGCCAGCGTAGGCTGGATTCTCGCCTGCGCGGATGTTCGCTACATATTCCGAGGAGTTCTCGGAAAGCTGCTGGTATACCTTCACCCCTGGGTCCACCACGCCTTCAACTGGCAGGCGGCCCACATCCAGCATCAGGTACACGTCACTGCGGCGCGCGAGTTCTACTTTCTGGTCCAGCGAGGCGTCGGTGGCGTTCTTACGGGTGACTTCGACTTCCCAACCTGCCTGTTGCAACAACTTAGCGGTACTGTTCGCCACCCCCAGGCTGAAATCGGGGCTGTTGCCCCCTGAGAGCACCGGTTCAATAACAATCAGGGGCCGAGAAATCCGGTCCAGCAGCGCAGGCGTGGTCCGCTCAATACTGGGGCCAGCGTCCACCACCACCCGGACACTGCCGGGGCGGATCACTTTGTACATCCGGTACCCGCTGTCTTTGGGCAAGCTGAAGCGCAGGCGCAGGTCCTCGCCGTCCGCAATCACACGGGCGTTGGAAATGAACTGCCCCGATGTGGTGTAGCGCCGCTGTTCACCGCCTGCGCCGCGCATCACCACATGCACATCGTTGCCGCGCAGTTCGGTAAAAACGTCGGTGTCCTGCGTGAGGTCCAGCACCAGGCGGTCGGCCTGAGCACCCACTGAGCTGCTCACATTGGTCAGTTGCAGGTCCGGCAGAGTGAAGGTCCCGGAGCGGTAAGTGGCCCCAAAGGTCCGGGCCACCACTTCCAGCGGCACATGCACGCTGCCGTCCACATAGGTGGCGGTGCGGCCCTGCTCACGGACCGTATCCAGCTGAACCGTGTTGTAGCTGGTGGTGGCGCGGTAGGCGTCCTCGTCAATCGGCATGACGATGGAGTGGCCGTAGCCCTCAATCCGCAGGTAAGGGCCTTCTTGGACCACACGCGCAATAGAACGCAGGCTTTCGACATCCACATATTCGGTCCCGTAAAGGTTCACGCTCTGCACCGGGGTGCCCTGCAAGGTCAGGCTGCTGTAAGACACCTGCGCCGATGCCACGCCATACCAACCGCCCAGCCCAGCCAGACTCAGGGCGGTCAGCAGTGCCGCCGCCTGCCAGGGCTTGTTCCCCAAGATTCGCTTCATCAGTACTCCCTCAGTTCGCGGCGCACAGCCTTATCGGCGTCGGCGCGGCGCTTGTCATGCAGTTTCTTGCCGCGTGCCACCGCCAGCTCCACTTTGAAATACCGCCCTTTTTGGTACAGCCGGGTCGGGATCAGGGTCAAACCCTTTTGCTCCAGCGCACGGCGAATCTTTTCGATTTCCATGCGGTGCAGCAGTAACCTGCGCGGGCGGCGTGGTTCATGGTTGTTGTAGGTCGCTTCCTTGTAGGTCGGAATATACAGACCTTCCAGGTCAATGCCCGTGCCACTCAGCCGAGCAAAGGCGTCCCGGAAGTCCACCCCTCCGACCCGGATGCTCTTGACCTCGCTGCCGGTCAGCGACACGCCCGCCTCGTAACGGTCCAGCAGTTCGTACTCGTAGCCTGCGCGGCGGTTGACATACACGCGGGGCATTCTAGCGCAGGCACCGGGGCGCGGGCCGGGGGCCGCCTGACACTTCATCAAACCATCACTCCGTCACATTCGCTGACTGTGCGCCGAGCGGCGTGACCTAGCCTGGGGGTGATCTACAAATCAATTCAGGAGGAACCACCATGCGTAAACCTGTACTGACCGCCGCCATCCTCTCGCCCAGCGCCAGCGCCAGTGCCCAGACCTGGGACGTGAACGATGGTCGCCGGAAGGCTGCTCCGCCAAGCAAGACGGGGTGTACTGTGACTTTCAGTTCGAGCTGACCCGCAAGCAGACGGTAGACGTCTCTTTCTACACCAGCTACTTCAAAGTTTTTACCCCCGATGGGACAAGTATGGAAGCGGACAAAGTTTCTTTCGCTGGTAATACTTTGAACACCTACCGCAGCAATCAGGAAATCATCGCAGGTGTCCCGGTCAAGGTGCAGGCCTACTTCAACATTCCGGCCAGCACCCCGATGTTCCGCGCCCTTGAAATTGACGGCAAGCGCCTGGAGAACGTGCCGATCCGCTCTGGTGCAGCGGCCCGCCCGGGTACCCCCACCACGCTGCCTGCGCCCGCCGTCACTGGTTTTGACCTGCAACTGAGCAACTGCGCGGTCAATCGCGGGGTATACACCTGCACCGCTACGCTGACGCCCACCAAATAAGCCACTGGCCGAAGTCTACGCTGTTCCTCACCTCTGGACAGCGCAGACCTTTTGGGAATGGGGATGTGACCGGCTAGTGCCGCCAGGCGATCAGACCCAGCCAGATCAGACCAGCAATCATCAGCACGCCGCCAATGGGTGTGACTGCGCCGAGCCAGCCCAGGTCCAGCCCCATCATTCGCAGACCCACCAGCAGATACAGACTGCCGCTAAAGATCAGGCTGCCCAGCGCAATCAGGCGAACCGGCCAGCCGCCGAAGCCAGCCGCCCCGGCGGCCATCAGTGCCAGCGCAGCGTAAGCCTGATAGCGTACCGCCGTCTCGAAAGTGGCCAGGTCAGCGGCGCTCATATGCCCGGCAGCAACTTCAGAGGCCAGGCCGTGTGCCCCGAACGCACCGAGCGCAACGGCCAGCGCCGCCCACCAGGCTCCGGCAGCCAGGGCGCGGCGGCGCGGCAAAAAGGACGAAACCGAAGTTTGAACCTGCGGCACGGGTGAACCGAGTGGAGTCATGGAGCGAGTGTAAACCGGAGCCAGCCCAGACCGTCTGCATGAGAGCGCGACGCCAAAATGAGGGACCAAAGCCCTCTGGCAATTGCCGTCTTGGAGGGCAGAGAGACCGGCTGCCGACCACAAATGTAATACCAGACAGGCTGAATGAATCCGGCTCGGTCAGGTAGGTGTGACAACACTCTCATGGGATGTGCTTAAGGTATGGCTTGTCGGTTCGTTCCTGCGCCGGTCCACCAGAAGCACCCGTCTGGTACAACCACCGCGCAGGAATGCTACCGCGCTTACAGATTTGGCTTTTGATTTTTTTCATGCAAATGGGAGCAGGGTCAAGGTTATCTTGCGCTCAAGTTGTTAGGCTCGGCTGTCTCATCTGAGATCAGAGAAGAGACTCGTTCTTTATAAATCTAGAGTTCCAGTCAAGAGATCGGGTTTTTTCATTTTTTTCAGAGCCTAAGATGATCATCAGAATAACACAAGTGATTTTCTGATCGTTAAATCGCGTCTGGATCTGTATTTATAGTGACCGCCTTGATCATAAGTTAGACAATTTTCCGACCAATGGTTAAGCCCGAAGTATCGTCGCAACCCACCTCTGTATGACGACACCACGATCTGTCGCCATCAACAACCAGAAATTTTCTGAGTTTAACGACTTAGTTCACCGAAATGCCGTCTGGAACCTGTGTATTCGCTTCCAGGCCGCGCCAAGGAGACTTATGCCCCAATACAATACGTTCGCTGCGTTGGCCCTGGCCGCGCTCGGTTCGACTGCCCTGGCTTTGCCCCCGCTGCCCGCCTCCGAGGTGGCTGACCGCGCTGTTCAGTCTGCCCTGAGCAGCGCGCCGATCCGTACCGAAGCCGCCCGTGGCCTGCCTTACGTGGGCCTGTCCCCCACCGTTATGGGCCAGCAGTCCTCGGAACTGATCGGAGCCCGTGCTCCCGCTGGGCGCACTGCCGTTCTGAAGTCCACTGCCTACAACAGCCTGGCAGCCCAGACCGACTCCAGCCCACACATCACAGCCACCGGGACCCGCACCCGCCCCGGCGTGGTTGCCTTAAGCCGCGACATGCTTCGCCTGTTCCCCTACGGCACCCGCCTACGGATTCAGGACCTGAGCGGCAACCATCCGTATGTGAATGGCCGAATCTTCGTTGTCGAAGACACCATGCACGCCCGCAAGACCAATCAGGTCGACGTCTGGATGCCTAGCCGCTCCCAGGCCATGAACTGGGGCGTGCGCCGAGTCCGCGTCACGGTCGTCAACTGATCACTTGTCCTCTGGACCTCGTTTCCCTGATAGATCCCGCCCTGTGCGGGGTCTTTTTTGTGCCCTGCTGCCGGAGGAACTGGCCACAGCCGCAGTTTTCTTAGGCCAGCCACATTCACCCAGCTATGCTCAGCAACGTGAGTGCTTCTGTTCTAACCTCTTCTCCTGCGCCAGCGACCGTGCCGCCTACTCGCCGCCTCGCCTGGCTCCTGGCCCGCGCCCACCTCAAGAAACGCCGGACCCAGAATGGACTGACCGTGGCCGGAATCGCCGTGGGCGTGGCCGTTCTGATCGCCGCCCTGAGCCTGACCAACGGCTTTACAGGTGCCCTGATCAGCGCCACTTTGCAGGCCAGTCCGCACCTTAGCGTGCAGCCCTATACCCCCAGCGGCCAGAACAAAGCCGCCGAGCAGCAGTTGCGCCAGATGGATGAGGTGGCGGCCTTTACGCCTTTTGTGGCAGACAAGGCGCTGCTGACCCGCCCCGCCGATGAGTTCCGGGAAGCAGGCACAGACTTCAGTACCCTGTTTGGGGTCGGCTCCGAGGCGGCAGACGTCCTGGAACTGCGCCCCGAAGAAGGCGAGTTGCTGCGCTCATTGGAGGGCGGAGAAATCCTGTTAGGAGCCGCCCTGGCCCGCAACATCGGCGCGTATCCGGGCGAGAGCATCAATCTGCTGAACAGTGCCCAGCAGCGCCGTGAGATGACGGTTAAGGGCGTGTTCCACACCGGCAACTACCTGATTGATTCCGGCTACGCTTTTACCAACCTGGCGACCTTGCAGGAGTTGCAGGGCACGGGCAACATCAGCGGGTATCAGATCCGGCTGCACGACCCCGAAGCTGCGCCCGCCGTAGGCGCAGCCCTCGCCAGCCGATTGCCCTATGCCGCCACACCCTGGCAGTCGCTCTACGGAACCTTGCTGGATCAGCTCAACCTCCAGAAGCAGGTCATCGGCTTCGTGGTGTTCCTGATCGTGATCGTGGCGGCGTTCGGCATCGCCAACGTGATGACCTTGGCCGTCTTCGAAAAGACCCAGGAAATCGCCATTCTGCGGGCCATCGGGGCCACCCAGGGCATCATCACACAGACCTTTTTGCTGGAAGGCCTGATCCTGGGCCTCAGCGGCCTGGTGCTGGGGAATCTGCTGGGACTGGCGGTGGCAGGTTATTTCACGTGGCGGCCCTTTCAGATTCCGGGTGACCTCTATTTCATCACTACCCTGCCGGTTGAGGTGCGCCTCAGCGACCTGCTGTGGGTCAACGCCGTGGGCCTGCTCACCACACTGTTGGCGGCACTGATTCCGGCGCGCCGAGCCGCCGCCATTGAACCAGCGCGCATCATTCGCTAGGCTGCCCCATCGTTACCCCAACCGGTCCACCGTCAGATTCCAAACAGGTCTGACGGTGGACTGAAACACCATTAACCTTGTCCCCCACACGTCTCATGGCCCGTCAAGTTCGGCGCCTTAGCCTAGGGCCATGAACAAAAAGATTCTGAAAGCGGCCCTCCTGCCCCTGACCCTGCTGGCCGGTAGCGCCGGTGCCCAAACCCTGAGCGCCCAGAGCATCATCGTGAACCCCACCCAGCCTGACCTGGCCGTGGACGTGACGGTGGACAAGGACCGCACCGGCAACGCCGTGCCGACCTACCGCATTGACGACAGCATCACCCTGAACGTCAAGACCAACCGTGACGCTTACGTATACCTGTTCAACGTGGACGCCAGCGGTGAAGTGAACCAGATTCTGCCCAACCGCGTGAACAGCGGCTCCAACTTCCTGCGCGCCAACCAGACCTGGACCTTCCCCCCGGCCGGCGCTGGCTACACCTTCGACATTGAAGGTCCTACCGGCCTGAACAAAGTGCTGGCCCTGGCCTCGCTGACCGAGCTGAGCCTGAACGACATCGCTCAGTTTGAAAACGCCCAGAGCCAGTTCGCCACCGTGAGCGTGCGCGGTCAGGACAACCTGGCCCAGGCCCTGAGCATCGTGGTCAACCCCTTGCCCCAGAACAGCTGGGTGACCGACACCGCCTTCTTTGACGTGGCCGAGCGTACCCCCGTCCGTACCGGCAGCCTGTTCGTGGGCACCAACGTGAACAATGCCTCGGTCGTCCTGAATGGCCGCACCCTGGGCGCTGCCAATCAGACCTTCAGTGGCATTGCTCCCGGCACCTACCCCATCAAAGTGCGCGCTGGTAGCCAGGAATTCCGCAGCACCGTGCGTATTCAGCAGAACATGACCACCAATCTGGACGTGAACTTCCGTACGCAGGCCACCTCCCCCGCTCCCGTAACCCCGGCTCCCGTGGCCAGCACCTACAACGTGACCGTGCGCTCCAACCTGAACGGTGGCCGCGTGTTCATGAACGGCAACGAAGTGGGCACCATTCGTAACGGCCAGCTGACCACCAGCGTGCAGCGCGGCCAGTACCAGATCGTGATCGTGGCCCCCAACCAGGCTGCCGAGATCGCCACCATTACCGTCAACCGTGACGGCGGCGTGAACCTGAGCCAGGCTCCCCGCACCACCACCATCAACCTGCTGGACCTGCTGTTCCGCTAAGCCCAGCCAACTCTTTCAGCACAGAGGCTCCCCGATCTCGGGGGGTTTTCTTTTGAAGGCACCCCCGGCCAACCATCATCCCCCCACCATTTGGCGGCGCCTTCGCACGTTAAACTGGCCTGTGATGACTGCTGCCCACCTTCCCCTGCTGCTGGACCTGCACCCCGACGACTACCCCTTGCCGGGTTTCCGGCGGCGGCAGTTGTTGGAATGGGTCTTTGTGCATGGTGTAGGTGATTACGCGCAGATGCATACCCTCCCGGCGGAGCTACGCGCCGAGCTGGCGGCAGGCTGGCAGCTGAACCCATTTAAAGACATCGAAACCTTCCGCAGCGACGACGGCAGCGTCAAGTATCTCTTTACTCTGCCCGATGGCCGCCAGATGGAAGCGGTCTATATGCCCTACCTGGACCGCAAAACCATCTGTGTCTCTACGATGGTGGGCTGCCCGGCCCGCTGCGCCTTTTGTGCGACAGGCGCGATGGGCTTTGGGCGCAACCTGACCCCCGGCGAAATCGTAGGGCAAGTGCTGGCCGTCGCGGGCGGCGAAGGGATCGCGCCGCGTGAGATCCGCAATCTGGTGTTTATGGGCATGGGCGAGGCGATGCTGAACTACGACAACACCATGTTGGCAGCCCGCATTCTGCTGCACCCGGACGCCCTGGGCATGAGCAAACGCCGCGTCACCCTCAGCACCGTCGGGATCGCCAAAGGTATTCGCCGACTGGCCGAAGAGGACGATCTGGGAATCAAGCTGGCGATCAGCCTGCACGCCCCCGACGAGGAAACCCGCCAGCAGATTATTCCGACTGGCAGCGCCAACTCGATTGACGAGATCATGGCTGCCGCCCGTGACTATCAGGCGGTGACAGGGCGGCGCATCACCATGGAATACACCATGCTGCGCGGCATCAACGATCATCTGTGGCAGGCTGAATTGCTGGCCGAACGGCTGCGCGGCATGGTCAGCCACGTCAACCTGATTCCGATGAATCCCTGGGAAGGCAGCAATTTCATCAGCAGCACTGAGGAGAAGATTCAGGCGTTTTACGATACCCTGGAGGGACTGGGGGTAGACGTCAGCGTACGGCGCTCACGCGGCAAGGACGCCGGGGCGGCCTGCGGACAGCTGGCGCTCAAACGGCCTGGTGCGGCCAGTGGTCACGCCGGGGCCTGAATCCATCCTGCCTTCAGAAAATTAAAAGGTGATCATCAGATCAATTTTAAAAAATTGATCTGATGATCACTTCTTTGCTGATACTGGCCGCCGTTTCGCTGCCTGCCTGGAACGCCGCGCCGCCTCAGGTGAAGACCGACAGCGTGCGCCCCGACGCCCACCAGGCGCGGGTACTAGGCGCAGCTTACTGCGCGGGCAAATCCGGCTGCCAGGTTGAATTTTTGCCCATCGGTGGCAATGGTGCAAAAATCCCGGTGATGAATCACCGCGTTCCCACCGATGTGACCTTCGGCAGCTTCACGGCCCCAGGCCGCCAAGAAGCGCTGCTGAACCTCTGTGTGGCCCAGTCGGACGCCTGCGACGGTGTGACCCTGCTGCGCCGCGAGGCTGGCCGCTGGAAGGCGGTTTACCATACCCCCGACGTGACGGCGCGGGAGTGCCTGAAGTTCCGCCGCTTTGACGGGCGCGACGCCCTGGCCTGCCGGGGCCACTATGTCATGTACGGCTCCAAACTGACCCTGGTAACCGCCGACAGCCGCAAAGCGAGCGAAAAAGTGCTGCTGAACGGTGAAATCCAGAACTGTGGGCAGAATCCGGTAACGGTGACCCGCCTGGGCGACTGGCGCAAAGAGGACGTGAACGGCGATGGCCGCGCTGACCTGGTGGCGGAAGTGAGCCGCTACCGGCTCAGGACGGCGCAGTGTCCACCCGCCGATGACACCCCCTTTACCACGAAAAACCGTCCGCCGCTGGGCGATGTAAGCGGCCTGCGCCGTCACACCGCCGAAAACAAGAATCGCCTGAAGTTCTTCCCAAGTCCGGTCAAACACATTTCAGAGGGGCGCAGATAAAGTCAGGAACCTCAGTACCTGACAGGTTGAAGGAAACGTTGTCTGGATCGCAGAAAAATATGAAGCAGGGCGGCTTATGGAGGTGTGAAACCGAACCAAGCCGCCCTGACGAATGTTGACACATTCGTGACCTACCTGAAAGAGCGTCTCCCACACCACCGCATGGACCGTCTGCGCTGCGTTGCAGAAGTCCTGTTCGGCATTTTACAGGCAGAGTCCACCCTCCACCGCAAGATCGCGCTCCATATTGACCGTGCTGCGACGACACCGTCCATCACGCGTATGGTGGCTCGTGTGCTGCATGGTGCTGGTCTGACCCAGCAGGACATCCAAGATGTCCTGCTTCCACTGCTGCCTGAGGGAAAACTGACCCTGATCATGGACCGCACCAACTGGAAGCTCGGCCAGTCTCACCTCAACCTGCTGGTCATCGGCGTGGTGCTGGGCAACGTTACTCTTCCACTTGCTTGGAAAGAACTGAAGCACGGCGGGAACAGTGAATCCAGGGCACGTATGATGCTGGTCGGTCAGCTGCTGAAACACCTACCCGCACGCAGGTGGAAGGTCCTGATCGCGGATAGGGAGTTTCTCGGTCAGAAGTGGTTCACGTTTTTGCGGCGCAGCGGGATCAAAAGATGCATTCGTATTCGGGCCAATACCGTGGTAGACGGTGAATATGCTCGTGACTGTTTCGCGTCACTGGAGCCGGGTCAAATACGTGCCCTGTTTGACAAGGTCTGGGTTCAGGGCGGCTGGATGCGAGTAGTCGCGACGCTCTCCCCAGAGGGAGAGCGGGTCATCATCGCTTCAGACTTATCCGTCTGGGACACGCTCACCATCTATAGGCAGCGCTGGGCCATAGAGACCACCTTCTCAGCCATGAAATCCAGAGGGTTGAATCTGGAGCAAACCCACATGACCAACCCGGAGCGTGTAGGAAACCTGTTTGGTCTGCTGACCCTGGCCTTGACCTGGATGCTGCGTGTGGGGGAATGGCGAGCGGCAGCAAGGCCCATACGTGTCAAAAAACATGGTCGCCCTGCGGTCAGCAGGGCGAGGTATGGGTATGAGGAGCTGAGCCGTGCGCTGCGGTGGGGCGGGGAGAAATTCAGGCTCTTCCTGGACCTCTTGAGGACTCCATTTCCCGCGCCAGGAGGGGCCGAAAGGCAACCTGTCAGGTACTGAGGTCAGGAACGAAGCAGCCACATTCGACCCGCCGCTGTCCGGTGCCCCGAGCCGGAGGGCCTGGACTGCACCGTCGCTTAGACATTGGAGGAAGAACGATGGGTATCTTGGAACACACGGTCACGGCACTGCAACGCGGAATTCAGAACCTCGCCATTCAGGGCGCGGCGGACAACATCGAAGGCTGGCTGGGCACCCTGTCCGGCCAAGACTTCCCCGGTGCACGGGACATTGAGGACAACCTGCGGGCGCTGCATGAGCACCTGCAAAGTGGTGATATTGACGGCGCGACCGTTGCAGCCCTGCTCTCGGAGCTGGCGTCCGACACCCAGCGGGCCGCCAGCAGCGCCGACTCGGACTCGGCAGATCAGCTGCAGACCCTGGGCCGCTTGCTGGACGACAGCGCCCAGAACCTGAGCCGCTAAAGCCACAGGCAAGCGCATAGAAGCGTATAGAAGGAGGGTGGCCGGTTCGGCCCCCTCTTCTATTTTTTATGGGCGGCGTCAGGTCAGCCGGGACCACTCGGCAGCCTGACGCAGGGCCGCTGCCGCCTGCTCTACTTCGGCGGCAGTGGTGGCTGCGCCAAAGCTGAAGCGCAGGCTGGCGCGGGCGTCCACCTCGCTCAGGCCCAGGGCCGTCAGCACATGGCTGGGCTGCATGGTCCCAGCGGCACAGGCACTCCCGGCACTCGCACATATCCCCAGCATGTCCAGATTCATCAGCAGGGCTTCACCGTCAGCTCCGTCTAGGGTCAGGTTGACGACCTTGGGGCTGCCGTCTGGCGGATGGTTGAAGCTAAGGCCCGGCAGGTCGCCGACCAGGCCAACAAATTGAGTCTGCAAAGCCCGCAGATGGGCAAAGGTCGTTTCCCTGGCGGCCTCCGCTGCGGTAAGGGCCACCCCCGCTGCGTACACTCCGGCGGTGTTCTGGGTTCCGGCGCGCAGACCACTCTCCTGCCCGCCGCCCACCTGCTGCGCAGGCAGGTCTGCGCCCCGCGCCTGATACAGCACCCCCACCCCACGCGGCCCGCCCCACTTGTGGGCGCTGAAAGTCGCGTAGGTCACGCCCCATGCCTCCAGGTCTATGGGCAACACGCCAGGTGCCTGGACCGCATCGGTGTGATAAGGCACACCAGCTTCGGCAGCCACAGCAGCCAGCTGAGCGGTGGGCTGAATGGTCCCGATCTCGTTGCCCGCATGGTGCAGGCTGACCAGCGCCGTGTCTGGCCGCAGGGCCTCAAGCAGCCCATCTGGACTCAGCCGCCCGTAACGGTCTGGAGCCAGCCAGGTCACATCCCAGCCACGCTCGGCCAGTAGACGGGCCGGGGCCAGCACCGCCGAATGCTCGGTCTGACTGGTAATCAGGTGGCCGGGGCGGCCCTTGGCCTGCTCATACGCCTGCGCCGCGCCGAACAGCACAGCGTTGTCCCCTTCGGTGCCACCACTGTTGAGGGTCAGCCGCCGGGGGTCCACGCCAAACGCCTGAGCCATACGGGCGCGGCCCTCTTCCAGTCGTTCGCGTGCCTGCTGCCCCGCCGCATGCACGCTGGACGGGTTGCCCGGCAGCGCCGCCGCCTCGGCATAGGCGGCCAGTGCAGCCTCGGTCATGGGATGGGTGGCCGCGTAGTCCAGGTAGATCATGCGCCGGGCCTACGGGGTGGAGGTGGCGAAGACCTCGCCGTCACGCAGGATGATGAAGGTGGCCTGCCCCGTGACCTGCACAGCGCTCGAAGCGCGGGCGCCTGCAAGTTGCTCACTGGAAGTCGCCCCCATAAGCACCCGCTGACCCGCTTCATCACGCACAGCAATAGAGTAACTTCCGGGCGGCAGGTCTGCCGGGAATTCGTAGTTCAGCTGCACGCTGCGTGTCTGGGCCGCAGGCGTCTCGGCAGCCGGGGCCGTTTGAGGCGCGGCCTGTGGCTCGTCTGGCGTTTGCGCGGGGGTGCCCGGTGTGGACTGCGGCGGTGTGGCTGGAACCGGACCGGGTTCTGTCTCCGGCAGAGGCGGCGGCGCGGCGGGCGGCACATAGGCGGGCGGGACCGGCAGCGCCCCCACCTGACTGGGCGGCTCACTGAATTTGGGCGCGGCCACTGTCAGCTCCATCTGCTCACCACTGCCGATCCGGGTGTAAGGTGCCGGACTCTGGGAGATCACGGTGTTTTCGGGAAGGTCGCTTTCTTCCGATTCGACCTCGGTGATCACCAGCCCCGCCGTGCGGGCATGCTCACGGGCCGAGGTAAAGTCCAGGCCAGTCAGGTCAGGAATCCAGGTTTCCTTGCCCGCAATGCCGGTAGACACCAGCACGTTCACGCTCTGACCGCGCTGGGTGGAGAGGCCCGCTGGTGGATCCTGCGAGATAATCCGGCCTTCCGGCGTCTGGGTAGGCGTACCGTCAATCTCAGTGACCTGGCCCAGCCGGAAGCCGCTCTCGGTCAGGTTAACCTTGGCACGTTCCAGCGAGAGGTCTTCGATGCGCGGCACCGTCAGGTCAGGCGGGCTGTTGACCGTCAGTGTGACCAGGCGGCCCAGTGGCATGTTGGTGTCGCCTTCCGGCTCCTGGCGCAGTACGGAGCCGATGGCCGCCTCATTGCCCTCACCCTCAGCGTAGGCCACCCGGAAACCGCTGTCGGCCAGACGCTGTCCGGCGTCGTTGGCAGGCAGACCCGTGACATCCTGCACCACACCCACCGACGGGTTCAGATAGGCCTGAGTGGCCTGATATCCGTACCAGCCAGCGGCCCCCAGGAGCAGCAAGCCCGGCACAAACGACAGCCAGTTCACGTTGTCGGCGCGGCGCTGCTGGGTGCGTCCTTCAAAGACTGGGCGCAGCAGCGGAGCATTCAGCCGGGCAATTTCGGCGTCGGTGCGCTGCGGGGCGGGGTGCAGATAGGCCAGGGTGGCCTGCTGCCTGCCCCGTCCGGTCATGACCACGTCGGCGTCGCTCAGGGCATAGCCGTATTCCGCGAGGTGCTGGGTTTGCAGGCGCAGAGCGTCCAGACCCTCGGCAGGCCGCGCAGGAAGTGAGGCGAATTCACCCAGGGTCAGCCCCTCGACTGGCCGCCACACCGCGTAATTGGCTTCCGGGGTAGCGACCAACTCCACCAGACCCGCTGGTTGTAGCGCCCGCAGCGCGTCACGGTAAGCGAAAAATTCACGGCGCTGCTCCGGAGTATCGATATCGAACCAGGCCAGCCGCAGCGGCTCCCCGCCCGGACCCTGCACCTCGCTGAGGGTCAGGTTGCCCTGTTCTTCCAGCGTCCGCAGCACCGTGTATCTGTCGCCAATCCGCACTTCTTCTGCCGTCATTCAGGCCACAGCATACCCCATCGGTATGAAACGGCGATTTGTGCGGGAGGGCTCAGGAGCCAGGGAAATGCAGCAGGCTATCCCCCAGCAGCACCCGAACCGCCCAGTACACCGCAAAACCACCCAGGATGCCGGCAGCCAGCTGACGGGTTCGCCAGATGATCAGCCCGCCCGCTGCGCACCCCACCAGGCGCTGGGGCCACTCTGAACTACCCAGTACGTCTGGCAGGGTCAGCGCAGCAAAGACACTGACCGGGATATAGGCCAGAAAAGCCTGCCAGAAGGGAGGGAGTCGCAAGTGGCCGAGGTGCAGCCCCAGCAAGCGTGGCAGGTAGGTCACCAGCCACATCAATCCGATGGTCAGCAACCCACTCACGCTGGGCCTGCATCACTTGCACGGCGCGTTTCCCAGTAGGCACCGAGCAGCGCCCCGCCCACCCCGGCCAGCAACACCACCAGGCCGCCGGGCAGCAGCTGCGCCAGCCCCCAAGCCAGCAGGCCGCTCAGCAGCGCCACCAGGACCGGCAAGCGGTGGGTGAGCAGGGGTACCAGCAAACCCAGAAAGGCCAGCGGGAAAATGACCCCTGCGCCCAACTGTTCAGGTGGAGGCAAGATTTCACCGGCCAGCGCGCCGACCAGCGTAAACAGATTCCACACGGCATAGAGGCTCAGCTGTGCGCCCATCAGGAAGGCAAACGTCAGCCGCGACGGGTCTTGCCGCCCAGCCACCGTAACTACTCCATAAGCCTCGTCGGTCAGGAATTGAGCGGCCAGCGCTCGCTGCCCTGACGACAACGGAATCTGGCGCGACAGGCTCAGGCCATACAGCACGTGGCGCACATTCAACAAAAAGGTGGCCGCGACAATGCCCAGGCCTGCAGCACCCTGACCCAGCATCCCCGCCGCCGCAAACTGTGAAGCCCCCGCAAAGACGGTCAGGCTCATCAGGGAGGTTTCCAGCACGCTGAGGCCCGCTGCCCGCGCCGTGACCGCGTAGGCGACAGCAAACGGCATCATGCCCAACCACAGCGGCACCATCGCCAGAAAGCCCTGACGAAACTGTTGGCCAGGGCTGAGATCATCGCAGGGCGCAGCGGGCTGGGACATGGATCCGGTTTAGAGCGTCAGGAGGTCCGCACCTTTTTTGGTCACGGCCAGAGTGTGTTCAAACTGCGCCGAGGGGCGGCGGTCCCGCGTCACCACAGTCCAACCGTCGGCCAGCAGCTCGGTGGGGGCCGCGCCCAGATTGATCATCGGCTCGATGGTAAAGACCATGCCTTCTTCGACCTTCAGGCCTGTGTGCCGCACGCCCCGGTGAAAGACGGTGGGGTCCTCGTGCAACTGCTTGCCGATGCCGTGCCCGGTGTATTCCTCTACCACCGCGTAGCCCCGGCCCTCAGCCAGCTCCTGAATGGCCGCGCCGACGTCGCCCAAACGCGACCCGGCCCGCACGGTGGCGATACCGGCCTGCAAGGCTTCACGGGTGGTGTCCACCAGCCCCTGCACCTCCGGGCTGACCTGACCCACCGTGTAGGTGTAGCAGGCGTCGCCGTAGTAGCCGTCCAGCAGCACCCCGATGTCCACCCCGATGATGTCGCCCTCCTTCAGCTCGCGCCCGTCAGGGATGCCGTGACAGATCACTTCGTTCACGCTGGCACAGATGGTCGCAGGAAAGGGGTTGGATTTGGGGCCGTAGCCCAGGTAAGCCGGCACCGCGCCCGCCGCCCGGATGTGCTCTTCGGCCAGACGGTCCAGCTCGGCCAGGGTCACGCCCGGCTTGACATAGGGGTCCAGTAACCGGAAAGTATCGGCCACCAGCGCCCCGGCCCGGCGCATGGTCTCTATTTCACGTGGCTTTTTGATAGAGATTCGTCTCAGGCTCATAACGTATGAGTCTAGCGCATGCAGGTCTGCGGTGCACAGGCATAAGCGCCGCTTACGGGTGATGAGTATTGGGGCTGGCCGGTGATCTGGAACAGCTACCTGGCTCTAAACCTTCTGGGCGCCTACACTGCCCCCATGACCCTCCCGCCACCTGATCCAGACGCTGGGGCGGACCTGCTCCCCGGTGAGGTTCCGGCAGCGCTGTTCGACCTGGCAGTGAACCGGGCCAGCGCGGCGCTCCGCGGCGTAGGCGCAGCCAGCCAGGAACGCGCCCTGAGCGAGTGGCATGCCCGCACCCGCTTTGCCCGGCGCGTGCCGCTGGGGTGGGTGGCCCAGGCGTTAGCCACCCGCCCCAGCGTGGAGGGTCCCTGGCATTGGTCGGGTGGTCCAGGCGGCGCCTGGCAACCGGGCCGCGCCGCATTTCCCTGACGTTCCGGCGGTCTGCCCCTTTTCACAACTGCCCATAAATGACCCCCGTGCAGTCCGGTCGGGGGCGCAGGCGTAAGCTGGCAAGGTGCCTGAACGCTCCTCTCCCCTCAGTCCTCCACCTGCCGAGCCAGCCGCAGGGCTGAGTGGATGGGCGCAACGAACTTTCAGTGCCCTGGGGCACCCGCTGTTTCGGCGTTACTGGCTGTCGCAATTGTTCAGCTTGATCGGTACCTGGATGCAGACCACCGCCCAGCAGTATCTGGTGCTGGAACTGACTGGCGGCAGTGCGGCGGCGCTGGGCTGGGTCACGGCGGCCCAGTTCATGCCCAGCCTCTTGATCTCGCTGTTCGCAGGCGCGGTGGTGGACCGTGCCCCGCGCCGCCGCGTGCTGCTGCTGACGCAGACCGGCTTTTTGATCACGGCGGCGGTGCTGGCCGTCAGCACCCACCTGGAAGTGGTCACGCTGCCGCTGGTGCTGGGGCTGGCCTTCTTGCACGGCATCGCCCAGGCGTTCGACATGCCCGCCCGTCAGAGCATCGTGGTGGACCTGGTGCCCAAATCCGGCGTGGCCAACGCGATTGCCCTCAATAGCCTGTCGTTCAACGTGAGCCGCACCACTGGGCAGGCGCTGTTCGGGATCGTGGTGGCAGCGGGGGTGGCGCTGCTGGCCGGGGGCAATCCTGACGCCCTCTCGCGGCTGGCCTTTCCCTTTTATCTGAATGTCGCGTCGTTTTTTCTGGTGATGTATGTGATCGCCACCCTGCCCTTTCCGCCCCGCGAAGTGGCCCCACGCGGCAACATGCTGGGCCAGATCGCCGACGGCCTGCGCTACGTACGCGGCAACGGCGACGTGTCCAGCGTGATGTGGCTGGTGGGGCTGCTCAGCCTCACGGTGATCAACTTCAACATCATCATTCCCTACTTTGCCCGCGAGGTGTTCGGCGCACGCGAAGCCGCCTTTGGCCTGATGAGCGCCGTGTTCGGGGCCGGCGCGGTGGGCGGCGCACTTTCACAAGCCAGCCGCCCCGACCCGGTGCGCTTCTTGCGGCTGGGGTCCATCATCTTGATCATCGCCACCACCCTCTTTGCCTGGGTGCCGGGACCGGAGTGGGGCTTGCCGCTGCTGGCGCTGGCCGGCTTCGGGATGCTGAGCTTTCTGGTCAGCGCCAACAGCACCGTGCAGCTGATCATTCCCGACGCGCTGCGGGGCCGGGTGATGAGCCTCTATTCCTTCGTATTGGTGGGGATGGGTCCACCCAGCGCGATTCTGGTCAGTTACCTGATCTCCAAGGATGGGCCACTGGAGACTCACTGGAGCCTGACCCTGATCGCTGCACTGGCCACCCTCGGCCTGGGCGCGCTGTGGCGGCGACTTCCGCGTGGGCTGCCGGATTGAGGACAGGTCAGCCAGGGGCGCAGCATGTATTGTGGGGAACATGACTGCCCGAAAAGACTCTCTGCCCTGGGTGATTGCCCTGGTGACGCTGGGTGCCGCCCTGGGCCTGGCCGCCGCCATGTATTTTGAGAACCGCCGCCTGGAAGCAGGCCAGGACGATTCCGACACGCCACTGTTCATCTGAGCTGACCAGAGCTGGTGCGCGTGGGCCCAACGTCCATGCGCATTTTTCATGACCAATTCACCGCTAGAGTGGACCTGACAGCCACCGATATGCGATCAGCACACGATTTCTTTTATGGCTAGCCTGCCAGCAAAAGTCGGGAGATCCTGCCGTGAGGCTTTGTCCTACCCGCACCAGGCCGCATTTCTCACCCGTTCCGGTCTAGACTCTTTGGGTGCGTCTCCGTTTGACCCTTCCTGGCCTGCTGCTGGCCGCCCTGTTGGCCCTGCTCGCTCCCGCCGCTCCTGCCCTGGCCCGCTACGGCGCTGTGCCTCTGCCCGCTGACCGTCCGCTGAATATCCTGCTGGCGGGCGTCACGCCGAAATATCCGCCGAGTGCCGTGTGGCCTTACCCAGCAGCACCTGAAGACTTCAGCGGTATCACCGACACCATCATGCTGGTGCAGATCCGGCCTGGCGGCGAGGTGCAGTTGCTCTCTATCCCACGTGACTCGTGGGTGGAGATTCCCGGTGTGGGCATGAGCAAGATCAACGCCAGCAACCCCAAAGGCGGCCCCGAATTACTGACCCAGACGGTGAGCAACCTCACCGGTTTGCCGGTGGACGGCTATGCCCTGCTCTCGCTGCACGCGGCCCGCTCACTGACGGACGCGGCTGGAGGCGTGAGCGTAGATGTCGAAAAGGCCATGAAGTACGACGACAACGCCGGCAACCTCCATATTGACCTCCAGCCCGGTTGGCAGCGCCTGAACGGAGAGCAGGCCGAAGGCTACCTGCGCTTTCGCAAGGACAACCTCAGCGACATTGGCCGGATCGGACGGCAGCAGAAGTTCCTGACGGCCTTTGTAGACCAGCTGCAATCCCCGCTGAACTGGTGGCGCTGGCCGGTGGTGGTGGGTGCCCTGAATGCCAATTCCAAATCGGACCTGACCCGCCGCGAGGTCGGCGCGGTCCTGGCTGCGGCAATGGGTGGCCCCACACTCAACACCCATATGGTGCCGGGCAACTTCGGGTCGGGTGGCACCTGGGCTGTGGACCAGGCTGCCTTGCAGCAACTGATCCAGACCGAATTTGCTGGTTCGGGAACTGCGAACGCCGCCGACAACGGTTCAGCACCAGCCGCCAGTGTCCTGAACACCAATCTAGCCGTGACCATCCTGAATGTCGGCGCACCCTCAGGCAGTGCGGGCCGCCTGGCCGAACAACTGCGCGCCGCTGGCCTGAGCAACGTCACCACCGGCAACGGCGATGGCCCCGGCAACGTCACCACCTTTCAGGGCGAAGGCGCGCAGCAACTGCAGAGTCAACTGGGCTTCGGTGAGGTGCTGGCTGGGGCTGCCCCAGCAGGGACCGACCTGCTGATCCGCCTGGGTGCCGACCTTCCTCCTTTTTAAATTCAGCCCAGCGACTTTGTGCCTGTCAACGCAATCCGGAGACATGGCTCTCAGTGGGGCAGTTCGGCCCGCCAGCGCAGAAGTTCAGATCGGACTTCTGCTGCACTGGTAGGACGATCTGCGATGTCCGGGTCCAGCAGGTGCCGGACCAGCTCCAGAGCCTCGGCTTGAAACGGCGGGGGCGGCGCCTCGCTGCGGACCTGTGGGGGAATCTCCGGCTCAGGCAGCTCTCCCCACAGTCCCCAGTGCAGCAACAACCCGATACCGTACAGGTCGCTGGCGGTGCCCAGGTCCCGGCCAGCACGCGCTTCGGGACTCTGAAAAGCAGGCGTGCCGATCTGTCCCCCCAGCGGCTCGTCTACTGGGCCAGACAGGTCATAGTCCACCAAAGTCGCGTGCCCTGAGTCCTGCACCAGAATATTGTCGGGCTTGATGTCGCGGTGCAGCACACCTATACCGTGAATGTAGTCCAGGGCTTCCAGCACATCGCACAGACTGGTCAGATAGGCACCTGCCTCACAGCGCAGTGCAGGACGCTTCTTATAACGCGTAAACAGCGTCTCGCCCGGCACCCAGCTCATGATCAGGGCTGGTGCGTCATCCAGCTGGGTCAGTGCTCCCACCTGCGACAAACGGGGATGACGAAATTGCCGCCCAACCCGCAGCTCCCGCTGGGCATGTTCCAGCATATGGGGCCGGAATACCTTAACCGTGCAGGGCTGACCCAGGGGCGTGACGGCCAGATAGGCTACCGAATGGGACCCACTGCCCACCGGGCGCACCAGCCGTATTCCGCCGCTGACCTGTCTGCCTGCAAGTGGCATATACCTTTACCCTACCCTCTTCCACTGAACGTATTTCTCACAGCCCAGATCCCGCTCGGCCTGTGGTGTTTTTCAAGTTTCCATTTAAGAAGGTAGCGCATCACGGTCCAATCGTGATACAGGTTCCACTGATTGGCCTGGGGCAACCCGGAAAGCCGCCCCAGCGCCAGCAGAGTGAAAGAAACTGCTCAGGCCAGGGCTCAGGGAACCTGCAAGGTGGGCAACGTCACTTCAGGTTTCTGTTCACTCAAGGTGGCCGAGGCCTGTACTGGGGTTTCGCCTGCCTCGCCAGGAAGAGCATTGCCATTGCGGTCGCGGCCCGCCCGTACCGTGTAATTTCCGCTGCCCAGATAGGCCGTGAAGCGGCCCTCGGCATTCAGCGCAGGCTGGTAGGCACGGCCATCGTCCGCCTGCAAAGAGAAGCCGAAGCCGCTGCTGACCGCCGGAGCCTTCAGGGCAGCTGCGGGATTGATCATGCCGTAGCCGAAGAAATGGTCGCGGCCTTTGGCCCCCAGATCGGTGGCGGTACCGAACATGCGCTGCTCGGTATCGGCGGGGCCAGTGGTCACGCCCTTGGAGAGCAACAAGGCCGCCAGCGCGCTGACCTGCGGCGCTGCCTGCGAGGTGCCGGCCTGGAAAGTGTAGCGGGGCTCATTGACCGCATAATCCCAGTCGGTCGAGAAAATCTGGTCCGGGGCCGGCTGACCGTTGAGGGTCCCCCCATTAAAGGTGGTGCCTAGCCCTGTGCCGCCAGGGGCACTCAGGGCCACCTCGGCAAAGCGGTTGGAAAACTCGGAGTGACGTGGCACTGACGCTCCCGAAAGGGTCACGCTGCCCACTCCAATGGCCCCGGCACAGGCCGCAGGGTACACGGTGACATCGTTGTAGTAGTTGCCTGAGGCCGCCACCACGACCACCCCGGCAGCGCGGGCCTCGGCAATGGCGTCACACATGGGCTGGGCCTCTTTGATACCGATGGGCCCGCCCAGGCTGAGGTTGATGACTTGCGCGGGAGCCGCCAGGCGGTAGGTCTGGTCACCGAGCGTCACGGACTGTCCCGCCGCGTAGCGAATGCCCGCCGCCACATCACTGACCTCAGCGCCGCCTTTGGCGTCAATCACGCGCACCGGCAGCACCGACACCGGAGCGCGGTAGCTGGCCCCGACCACACCACTGCGGCTCCATTTCGGATTGCTGACCGCCTGTTCACCCCAGCGTGCGGCGATGATGCCGCTGACGTGCGTGCCGTGACTCTGGGCGCTGCGCCCTGGAAAGGGCGGATCCGTGGGATCACGGTCTGGACCATCTCCGTCGCCATTGTCGTAGGCAGCGACCGTATCGCTACCCGCATGATAGGCCAGCACATCCAACGCGCCCTGATCCCCAGTAAGCAACTTGCCCTGGAGATCGGGGTGGTCGTAGCGCACACCGCTATCCAGAACAGCCACCGTGACCGGGCGGCTGTAAGCGCCCGACTCCATATCCCGCCAGACAGCGCCGTAGCCCAGGGTGCGGTAGCCCCACTGCAACGAGGCGTACTGGTCGGTCGGCACGACAGGCTGGGCCAGGGCAGCTTGTCCTTCTGCCTGCGGATCTGCGGGTGCCTGAACCGTCTGGGTGCTGAGTCGGGCGCTGGGCACGGCGTATTCCACGGCGGGATCGGCCTCAAGCGCCTTGAGGAGGACCTGCGGCTGCTCACTGCTCAGGACCACGGTGCGGTCCCCTAATTTCGCGCTGGCCTCGGTCACGCCTGCCCGTTGCCAGACAGCAGCCGAAGCCTGGGCCAATGGACGCTCGTTTGCGCTTAGGGCACTCAACTGAGGCACGGTCAGGCCCTGAGCTCCAAGCTCGCCCAGGGCCTGAGCCACCCCTGCACTGCGGTACTTGACGATGATCTGGCTGCTCCCGCCAGCGTCAGCCGGGCGGGCGTCATCTGCCTGGGAATGGGCGTCAGCACCAGTGACGGCAGGCCACTTGATCTGGCCGCTCAGCGAGTAGCGTTTGGCCTGCACCGGCCACTCGGCGCTCAGCCAGTCGCCACCGCTGGGGGGCTGCCAGCTGACCTTGATGGTGCCGGTCATCTCCTGGCGGTCAGCCGCGACCGGCACGCCCACATTACGGTTCACACCCAGGCTCAATGCCAGGGGCTTGGCGCCTGTTCCCGAATACGAGGAGACAGTCAGCCAGCTGGGTTTGTCGTCAATCCGCCATAGCCCCCGAAAGGACGTAGCCAGTTGCCCGGTTTCGGAATAGCCCAGGTCCAGTGTGGTTTTGGCCTGCTCCGACATGCAGCCGCCACAGTTGTCCGGTTTGGGTGGTCCAAAGACACCACAGCCCAGCAGCAGAGCAGGAAGGCTGGCGGTCAGGATCAGCCGAGAACGCAAGCGACTGGAAAACATAGCTCAGCATGCCGCACTTGGGCTGATGAGGGATGAAGGCCAGAGCCACTGGCTCTCATAAAACCCATGGCCGCCTTGGTGGCGTCCGGCACTCAGCTTCTGAACTTTCAGTTCGGCCCGGACCGCTGCACCTGTTCACGGGGCGTACGCCAGAGCGCCGCGCCTGCCCCCACCCCAGTCGCCAGACCTAGCAGACCCAGACCCCATAAGAGTCCAGGCCGGAAATCCCGCAACTCTCCCACCGGATCGGCCACGCCCAGATTGAACGGTTGCGGAGACGCTTCTTCCATCAGCAGATCCACTGGGACTGGGCCCGACCCATCTCCCGAAGGCGAAGTCAGTGCAAAAGTGCCGCTGCCGCCCGGCACCAACACCCCACCACGCGAAAAGGGTGAATACACTGAACTGGTCACCCAGTAGGCATACTGCCCCGCCCCCAAGTCCGTTTCGATGACCAGGGTATTCCCGCCCTCAGTGCGTACCCGCGGAGCAGCCGGCAAGTTGGCGGGCCGCTCGGCTTCGCCACTTGTCTCCTCTGCGGTGTCCAGTCCAGTGAGTGGCTCCTCGGAAGCATGTGTCCAGTGACTGCCAAAGCCGGTCACGCGTAGGTGATACTGCCAGCCCCCGCCTGCCGTACGCATGTTTAGGTCGGCCAATCCGGTCTGTCCCCCGCTCTGAGTTTTGACGAAGATGTCCAGGGTCTGCGCTGAAAAGCCGCCTGGCGCATTCCAGGGATTTTCGAGCGTGCCAAAGCCCACCCGGAAAGTCAGTCCACCACCCTCACGCGGCCAGACTTCGAAGGAACGCAAATCCAGCGCCTCAGCCGGGATGGCGGGCTGCGTAGGCAGCTGTAAATTCCCGTCACCCTGCGCGTCGCCCGCCGGATCGGTCACGGTCAGGAGCGGCTCAGCCGCCTGAGAGCGCTGAGCCTGGGCCGCCGGAAGCCACAGGCTGAGTGCCAGCACTACGCTGGCAGGTACGAAGCCACCTCTCACGCGCTCAACACTCCGTCCACCAGATGAAGGCAGCGGTCTGCCTGGGCTGCCAGCGCTTCGTCGTGGGTGACCAGCAGCACACCTGTCCCCTGCTGCCGCGCCAAGCTGAACAGCAGCCCCGCTGCCAGGCGTGAGTTGGCCTGGTCCAGACTGCCGGTGGGTTCGTCGGCCAGCAGGGCGCGGGGCCGAGTGGCCAGGGCACGGGCAATCGCCACCCGCTGCCGCTCTCCACCGCTCAGGGCCCCGGTGGATTCGCTGGCGCGTCCGCCCAGTCCCACCGCGTCCAGCAGCTCGGACACCCGCTCTGGTGAGTCCTGGGCCTGCCCCGCCAGCAGCAGCGGCACTTGCAAGTTCTCAGCCACGCTGAGGTCTTCCAGCAGATAATGGTGCTGAAACACGAACCCCAGCAGCTGCGCCCGCCAGCCTGCCCGTAACTGGGTGTCCAGCGTATCTACCCGTTGCTCACCCCACCAGATTTCACCCTGACCTGGGGTATCCAGCCCACCCAGCAGATGCAGCAGGGTCGATTTGCCGCTGCCCGACGGCCCCGTCACAGCCACCACCTCGCCGGGCGCAGCACTCAGCGAGACGCCACGCAGCACAGTCCGGTCCCCGAAAGCATGTGACACCTCCACTGCCCGCAGTGCAGGCGGGGGGGAAGCAGTGACATGGTCGGGGGGCAATGGGACGGACGGGGAATGGCCGGACTTCATGTTTCTTTATGCTAGAGCATCGGCCCTGCGACATGGGCAGAGCACCAGCGGTAGAGGACGGCAAAGGCTTGCCTCGGCATCTGACGGTCACGAATCGCCCTCACTCCTCCATCATGCCAGGCCGCCAAACTGGGGCATGCTGCCCAAGCAGTCCACGTCCCGGTCCCTGCTGAAAAGGGTGAGCCGCCACGCCCCACTGGTCACGCTGCTGCTGACACTGGGCCTGCCTGCTGCCAATGCCAAGGTGCGCCTGGGAGATACGCTGCCCACACACCCCTGGGAGAGCGGGCAGCGTGAGCTGGTGGTGATCTACGCCGGGGGCTGTGGCGACATGGGAGAACTGTGGGACGCGGCGCTGTCCAGCGGTCTGCCGGTCCGGGCCGTGTTTGCCGAGGGTGACCTGGGCCGCACCGTAGAGGCCTCGGTACAGCCCTGGCAGGGGCAGGAAGCCACCGCCTTCGCCCGCCAGCTGCGGGTGGCCCAGTACCCGACCATCCTGCTGGTTGAAGGCGGACGACTGATAAACGTCTGGGAAGGTGAGGTCCCTGGGGATTTGGGCGAGTAACTCCGGTCGGCACCGTCAGACCAATCGGTTCAGGCATTACCGAACGATCAGCAAAAACTTCCCACATCTCAGACGGCTGGCCTACACTGAGTCTATGTTTCGCCGCACCCCTCCCCCACCCGCACTGAGCTGCGGGCAGGTGCAATTTCTGGAGTTACGTCATCTTAGCCGGGTCCAGTGGCAATCGCTTCATGCGCTGTACCGTGACCCTGAACTTGCCGCCCTGAACGCTGCCGAACCCACCCGTATGCCACTGTGGCTGTTCCGGTTGCTGCTGCTGGCCGAACAGGGCCGCGAACGCGTCAGCTTCGGGGTAACACTGCCGACCGGAGAATTGATCGGCAACGCCGAACTGTACGACTTCGCGCCAGCGCACCCTGAGGTGGCGACCCGCGCCACGCTGGGCGTGATGCTGGCGCCACCTTACTGGGGCCACGGCTATGGCCGCGATACCCTATATGCCCTACTCGGATGGGCGTTCGGTGTCCACAAGGACGGTCCAGACACGCCCCTGGAACGCGTTCGCCTGACCACCCTCGCCCATAACAACCGGGCGCTGTCCGCTTTCCTGCGGGCTGGCTTTGAGGAAAAGGGACGCTTCTCACGTGGACGCTATCCTGAGGTGAATATGGAAGTGCTGCGCGGCGTATGGCTGGAGGAATTTCAGCCCCAGATGTCGTCTGGCGCTGCTGCCGCACGCGTGGCCCACGACCCTCAAGGAGACGCCTCGCCATGAATATCCTGATTCCCAACGACCCTGCTTTTGATACCCTCAGCTACCACGGTGTGACGCTGCAACGCTATGCGCCGAATGACGGCCAGACCCCCCAGCAGGCCGACGGTGTCATCTTTCTGGGGGGTGCAGGCCGCCAGCAGCGCCAAAGCCTGATGCAGACCCCAGGCGTGCAGTGGGTGCTGACGCTGACCGCTGGCGTGGACCACATCATTGAAGATGTGCCGGACGGCGTCGCCCTCTACAACGCCAGTTCACTGCACGACCATGCTGTGGCGGTGCATGTGCTGGCCGGGCTGCTGTCCGCCGCTCGGAACATGCACGTCTACCGCGACCATCAGCGGGCCGGGACATGGCTCCGCCAGCCAGAGCAGATGCACACCTTGCGCGGCCAGAAGGTGGCCCTGTGGGGCTACGGCCACATCGGGCGCGAGATAGAGCAGATGCTGCACCCCTTCGGCGCCGAGGTGTTGACCGTTCGCAGCCGAACCAGTGACGAGGCAAGGGCCGCTATCCGTGCTGAGGCCGACTATCTGGTGCTGCTGCTACCCGACACCCCGCAAACCCGCCACACGGTGGACGCCGACTTTCTGCGCGGCATGAAACCGGGAAGCTGGCTGTACAACATCGGGCGCGGGGCGCTGGTGAATCAGGATGATCTGCTAGACGCCCTCCAGAGCGGCCACCTCGGCGGCGCCATTCTGGACGTCACCGACCCCGAACCGCTGCCAGAGGGACACCCGCTGTGGGCGCTGGACAACGTGATCCTGACGCCACATGTGGGCAGCGCCACCGCCGACGTGGAGGCGCGGGCCGCCGACTACGCAGGCGAGTTTATCCAGACCCTGCTGCAGGGCCGCACCCCCGAAGGCGCGGTAGACACGGGGCGGGGGTACTGACCTAGGTTTTAATCGAACGATTGATGTGCGGGGAGTCCAGGTATTGACTCCCCGGATACGTTTATTTACAGAGATGCGGATTTAATCCAGTGCTGTCAGGCCAGGCAGCGGTTCGCCACATTCCTGGCATTCCCAACTGCTGTCCACTTGCATCAGGAAGTTACCGATGCGGCAAGCCCTTTTCGCCGTAGCTAGAACGGCCAGCAGGAGCTTCAAGTCCTCTTCGGACTCTACTGGATGCTGTAACGCCTCCCACACTGCCAGTCTGCTCATCTCACCCAAAATATCCCAGCACGTCCAGCAGCACTTTCAGGTAGTCGTCCGGCTTCAGGCCGCGCTTGTCGAGGTTCAGGGCCGGCGGGAACGTGGTCACTTCGGTTTTGTGCGGGAAACGCCGCAGGCCTGCCGCGTCGTAGTCCAGGGACTTGTAGTTGAAGGTCACCTGAATATGCGTCATGGTGTCGCGCACCTCAGTGACACGCTTGTGAACCGCCAGCATCCGCAGCCGCGCCAGGTCGATGAAGTTCTGCACCTCGGGGCTGGGCGGCCCGAAGCGCTTACGCAGGTCACGCTCCACCCGGCTGACGGCCTGAAGCGTCCTCGCCTCAGACAGTCGGCCATAGGTGGCGATGCGGGCTTCCTCGTCCAGCGCGAAATATTCGGGGTCCAGTCGGGCACTGACGGGCAGATCAATCGTCACACTGGGCACCGGCTGCAACTCCTCGCCCTTCAGCTTGGCGACGGCTTCGGCCAGCATTTCGGTGTACACGTCAATGCTGACGGCCTGTACCTGTCCGTGCTGCTCCTCGCCCAGAATGTTGCCCACGCCGCGAATTTCCATGTCCTTTTCGGCCAACAGGTGTCCGGTGCCTAGGTCCTGAAGATCCGAAATGGCCCACAGGCGGCGCTGCGCGTTCTCGGTCATACGCGGCGGGTAGAACAGGTAAGCGTAGGCGGTCTGACTGCGCCGGCCCACCCGGCCCCGCAGCTGGTACAGCTGGGCCAGGCCCAGCCGATCGGCCCGCTCAATCAGGATGGTGTTGGCTTCGGGAATGTCCAGCCCGGTTTCCACGATGGTCGTGGACAGCAGCACGTCGAAGGCACCCTCCTCAAAGCCTTGCATAATCTCTTCGAGTTCTTCTTCATTCATGCGCCCGTGCGCCACGCCGATGCGCGCCTCCGGGACCAGACCGCGTAGATAGAGGCTGCGTGCCCCGATGGACGCGATGCGGTCATGGATGTAGAACACCTTACCGCCGCGCTCAATCTCACCGATGATCGCGTCGCGCACCGTGACCGGATCGAAGGGCGTCAGCACTGTCTGGATCGGGCGGCGGCCCTTGGGTGGTGTTTGGATACTGCTCATATCGCGCAGACCTACCATGCTCATGTAGAGGGTGCGCGGAATTGGCGTGGCCGACAGCGACAGGGTATCCACCGCTTTCAGGCCTTCGGGAAGTTCCAGCTTGCCGTTTTCGGGCACACTCGGCAGGCCGCGCATGGCCCGTAACTTTTCTTTCTGGCCCACCCCGAAGCGGTGCTCCTCGTCCACGATGATCAGGCCCAGGTTCTTGAATTCGATATCGCCACTGATCAGGCGGTGGGTGCCGATCACGATGTCCACCGTGCCCTTCGCCAGCCCGGCCAGGATGGTGCGCGCCTCCTTGTCAGAGGTGAAGCGGCTGAGGCCTTCCACCCGCACCGGCAGCCCCTCGAAGCGCTGACGAAAGGTCTGGAGATGCTGATCGGCCAGCAGCGTGGTGGGGACCAGCATGGCGACCTGTGCCCCGTGACCAACCACCCGGTGCGCGGCCCGCAGCGCCACTTCGGTTTTGCCGAAGCCCACGTCGCCCGAAATCAGGCGGTCCGCTGGATGGCCTTTTTCCAGGTCGCGCAGGGTGTCGCGCAGCGCCGTTTCCTGATCGGCGGTCAGCTCATGTTCGAAGTTCTGCTCGATCTGCTCATCCCACTCGGGCAGCGGCCCAAAGGCTGTGCCAGGCGTCACCTGCCGGGCAGCGTACTGCACCAACAGGCGGGCGGCCACCTCCTCGGCGTTTTTCTGTGCCCGCGCTTTGGCCCGGCTCCAGTCCTTCTTGTCAAAGCTGCTCAGGCGCGGCGGATCGTCGGTGGTGCCGGGGTGGCGGCGCAGCAAGGAGAGCTGCTCAATCGGCACGCTGAGGCGCGAGCCGCCCCGGTATTCCAAGTTCAGATAATCGCGGGTCACGCCCAGCACGGTGCGCGTCTCCAGCCCCTGAAACTGCCCAATGCCGTGTTCGGGATGAATCAGGAAATCGCCCACGTGCAGGCCCAGTGCGTCGGTGACAGGTTTCCCGGCCATCTTCTTGCCGCGCAGCGCACTGCCGCCCTGAAAGCCGTAAATCAGGTCTTCGGTGAGGACCACCGTTTTGTATTCGGGAATGACAAAGCCGCCCTCGCCCAGCGCCCGCAAAAAGCCCAGCTCACCCTCCCGCACACGCGGCAAGTTCAACCAGGGGATGTCCACGCCCGTGTCATCCGGCCCCTCGCCCAGCAGCCGCCCCGCCAGATACTGGGCCGTGCGGTCGTGGCGAACCAGCAGAAAGACGCGGTAGCCAGCCCCGCGCCACTCGTGCACGTCCTTTTCCAGTTCGGTCAGGCGGGCGCGGTAAAACGGCAGGGTTTGCAGGCCCAAGTCAAAGTCGGTCAGTGGCAGGGGAGCGCGGCCAAAGGAGGTGATGTCGCGCCCCTGTAACGCCTCCCAGAGCGTGTCTACCAGCACGCCCAGGCTGGAGGCGTAGAACTCCGGCGCGTCCAGAAAGACCCGGCCAGGCAAGCCGGCCAGCCGTGACGAATCCCATTTCGTCTCGCTAAGGTATTCCTCGCCTGGCTCCAGCGTGAACACGGTGATTTTCTCGCCGCTCAGCCCGCCGGGTTCCAGGCGGCGCAGGGTGTCCAGTTCGTCTCCGAAGAACTCGGCGCGAATCCAGACCTCTTCTTCGGCCCCGGCAGGCAGGCCTATGCCCGGTGCGAGGCGCAGTTCCAGCGTGTCACCATGTAGCTCGTAGCCGGGTTCTTCGCCGCGTTCGTAGCCCAGCGCTTCCAGGCGGGCCAGTAACGCTTCACGGGGGTAGCTCTCCCCTACCCGCAGGCTCAGGGCGTGCGCCGCGGGGTCGGACGGAAAGAGGTCAATGGCAGTGTTCACATCCAGCACGACATGCTCAGGGCGTGTGTCCCAGTCGGCCAGGCCCGGATTCACGATGACCGGGCTGCCCAGCGCTCCCGCCGAGGCGTACAGGCTGAGACGTTCCGGCGTGGTGAGCAGCACCGCTGGCCCCGGGTGGGCGGCAAACAGCGCGGCGCGGGCCA
Organism: Deinococcus radiophilus; assembly: GCF_020889625.1. Classification (GTDB taxonomy): domain Bacteria; phylum Deinococcota; class Deinococci; order Deinococcales; family Deinococcaceae; genus Deinococcus; species Deinococcus radiophilus. The sequence continues at coordinate 475,621 of NZ_CP086380.1, read as the reverse complement.
CCTGCGGCAGCAGCAGCACGTTACCCACCGGCGCGGCGGGCATCAGGCGGGCGAGATTGGGCGCGTCAGTCTGGGCAGTCACAAGGGTGGATTTTAACGCGGGCAGGAAACAAGCAAAGGGATGGTCACCCTAAGTTAGAAGCCGTCTCTCCCTTACACCCCTGTCTGCTCTCCGAGCTATAACCTGGCATGGATGAGGCGACCAGAGCCACTTTAATGGCCCATGACCGCGCGGATGAAGCCGAATGGGAGGCTCCGCAACAGTGGACTCGTGCAGTACACGTCGCAGCGCTCAGAAAGGTACAACTGTTCAGGCAAAAGATCGAACTCAGAACTTGCACCTGAATACGTAGACAAAAAGCGCTCCCAGAGCTGAAATTCTGGAAGTGTGTACAAACAGGTTTCAGGGGAGCGCGCCCATATTCTCTCACAGCGGATTCTGGACATTCCAGAGACGCTGTACCAACGGCGAAGCCTGGAGGCTTCGCTGCATTTCTTTCATAGTCCAGGCCAGAAGATCAAATTCAGCCAAGCTGAAGGAGTCAGTCCCAGTGCACTGAGTCGCTTCTTCAACGTCTATGACTGGGATTCAGACCGTTGCTGGGACGAAATGCAGGACATCCATTGGCGCATTTTGTTGGACGTAGCTCACTCCAAACGCCGACCTCGGTTGCGGCTCAGTGTGGATCTGACCACGGTGGAAAAGGTGGGGACTCAACTGCCCTACGTCAGCGTCTACAACGGTAGACATGGCATCCACCTGGTCGTCCTGTTTGCCGAGTATGGGGAACTGAAGTTCCCCATTTCCTACCGGGTGTACCAGGGCAAGCACACCAGCACGCCCGTCACTCTGGCGCTCGACCTACTGGAGGAGGTGCCGGACTTCGTGGGGAAGCGCTTTCGGATCCGCATGTTGGCCGACAGCGGATTTGAATCCGCTGCCTTTCTGGAAGGCGTGCAGCGCCTTGGTTTTGAGTTTGTGGTGGGTGTGAGGAGCAACCGGCGCACGGACCATCCTGGGCGGGTGACGGTGGCGGACTGTCCGCATGGAGGCTATGTCAACTTGGCCAACTGGTCTCTGGAAACGCTGTCTCTGGGGAGAGTAGACCGTGGGGACCGTGAATTCTTCGCGGTGTCGTCTGAACTGTTGGAGGGGGATGAGATCATCGCTGAGGGTGGGCGGCGCTGGACATTGGAGTCCTTTTTCAAGGAAGGTAAGCACCAGTTTGGGTTGGCGCAGTTCGCGCTGCGAACTGCCAGGGGTCTGGACCGCTGGATTCTGATGGTCTTTCTGGCCTTCACCCTGACCATGCTGCATCGCTCAGAAGGGATGACCTTGAAAGAGGCAGCACGCCTGGCCCTCTACACCCTGTTCCCCGTAGTCAGGCTCAACCATCTTCTGAGTCAGCTCCAAAAAGAACGAGAATTTCTTCTCCAGCACGGCTATTCGCTCAGCTATGCAAGGTGCAAGTTATGAGTGTACCGAAGTGCCACGTTCACGCCCCCAAACTGTGCCTGCACCGTGGTCCCTGCAGCCAACTTGTTCTGCACAGTGAAAAGGCTTGGTTTCGCGGTGAGGACAGCGAGAGTGACCTGGAAATTCTGACCCTCAAGCTGAGCGAACGGCCTTCTTACCAGGCCGAAGCAGCGGCTAAACGTGCGGCGGTTGGGTGGTTGGCCCTGGGTACGGTCGAAGCACTCGCCAGTCAAACGGCTGAGCCGGACTACCGCCGTGCCTTTACAGCCTGGCTGAACTTGGAAGGGATGGACACCGGGGGCACGCTGTATCTGAACGCGGGTGATGAACAGTTGGAGAGGGTGCTGGCGCACTTCGGCCTGCGGCTGGATCAGGGCAGATAAGCCAAACGGCAGATTCATCACCGAGCAACGCCGAACTATCCTCAGCGAGTGATCAGTGAATATTGGCCGCTGTACAACTTGGTCCTGCGTACCGCTCACCTTGAACTCCGTTTCCCCACCGAAACTGAACTGGGAGAACTGGCGACAGTGGCCGCTGGTGGCATCAATAGACCGGGCCAACGAACCTATTTGACGCCCTGGCCGGAACTTTCCCCCGAAAAGCGCGGCCTGTTCGTTATTCAGAATCACTGGGGATGCAAAGCCGAGTGGGAAAGTAGCGATTGGGTACTGAATCTGGGGGTGTTTGCAGATGGACAACCCATAGGCATGGTTTCCCTGCGTGGAAAAGAGTTCGCAGTTCTGCGCGAAGTCACCACAGGCTCGTGGCTGGGGCTAGAGTTTCAGGGTCAAGGCCACGGCACAGAAGCCCGCACCGCACTGCTGCATTTCGCCTTTGAATATCTGGGAGCTGAGGCCGCACGGACCGAGGTGTTTCAGGAGAACGCGGCGTCTCAGGGCGTATCCAGAAAGCTGGGCTATCGGCCTGACGGGATTTCAAGAGATGTCCTGGATGGGCAAGTCATCGTCTCCGACAGGCTCCGTCTCACGCGGGAAAGCTGGCGACATGTTCCACATACGCCAGTCACTGTCAGCGGATTTGACGGATGCGAGAAGTTTTTTCTGGGTGATGCCCCCAATCCTTAGCCTGCTAGCCTGACCCTGTGCCCGACACACTCTCGCCCCTCGTCGCCCTGGCCGCGCTGCTGCGGCCTTTGCTCTGACTGGTCACCGGGGTACTGATATCGCTGAACCCTGACCGCAGCTCCCGGCAGGTTCGCGCCCTGCTGGGGCTGGGATTTCTGACCCTGCCCGCTGCGTTGCTGTATCACTCTCTGAACATTCCGCGCTGCTTTATGACTGGCCCTTTGCTGCACCTGCCTGAAGTACTGGTCGGCCTTTACGCGGGACTGGCGGCGCTGCTGCTGTGGCAAACTGGGGACCGCTGGCCCGTGTGGGTCTTGGTGGGACTCGCCGCGACTTCCGGCCTTCTGGTGGGTCTAAATATGGCGGATCAGCAAGCGAGCCTGGCTACTGCGCCCGAACTGGCCTGCCCCCTGAACCCGGAAGAATTCCAGCCCTGGCCTTTCGTGCTGTCCACACTGGTGCCTGTGCTGCCTGCCTATCTGCTCCTGGCTGCGTCCAGTGGGCCGCAGCGCCGAGTTGACCCACCCCGCTTTACTGCTTGAGCCAGTTGCCGGCCAGCCGGGTTGCCAGCGGCATCAGCAGATAGGTCATCAGCGTGACCACCACCGCGCTTTGCAGCAGAGCTTTCAGCAGCGGCGGCCAAGTCAAAAAGTGCGGGGCCAGCAGCCAACCCATCGCCTGCGCCACCGGAAACAGCACGGCCAGAATCAAGAGGGCCGTTTTCCAGCGCGGCGGTTGCGGCACCGGCTGGGCGGGGGGCGCGGTGAACCACAGCTCCAGCCCCGGCTGCTTTTCAAACGACACCTGCTCTTCCACCACGTCGTCCAGGCGGCGCAGCCACTCGGCCCGCCGGGGCGATTCCTCCCAGGCACGGGCCGCCGCCGCCGAAGAAAAGCGGGCGATCAGGGTGTAGTCACGCTCGCCGGGGGCCGGGCGTACCACACCACTCCCGAGATAGCCAGGCAGGCTCGCCATCTGACGGCCCACCTCGCTAACCAGCCCCTCGTAGGCCTCCTCCTGACCGGGGCGCACCCGGCGGCGAATCACCAAGCTGATGGGATCGCTGTACATCAGGGGCGCAGCAGGCTCGCTCATGGCCCCAGTCTAAGGCCGCTCACCCCGCTACACTTGGGCCTATGCATCTGAACGGCACGGCCCGCGTCACCCCTCAGGGCGTTCTGGACATCGGTGGGGTCAGCGCCCCGGAGCTGGCCGGGCGCTTCGGTACGCCGCTATATGTGTACGACGAGGGCCTGATCCGGGAGCAGTGCCGCCGCTTTCACCGCACGCTGGCGGCCTCCGGGCTGGACTATCAGGTGTCGTATGCGTCCAAGGCCTTCACCTGCCTGGCCCTGGTCCGCCTGATGGCTGCGGAACACATGGGGCTGGATGTGGTGTCGGGTGGCGAACTGTATACGGCCCTCAGCGCGGGCTTTGACCCAGCGCGTATTCATCTGCATGGCAACAACAAGACGGTCGCCGAGCTGCGCCAGGCCCTGGACGCGGGCGTGGGCTGTTACGTGGTGGACAGCCTGGACGAAGTGGCCCGTCTGAATGCGCTGGCGGGCGAGTACGGTACATGGGCGCGCTGCCTGCTGCGGGTCACGCCCGGCGTGTCGGCGCACACCCACGACTTTATCCAGACGGGTGCAGCCGACAGCAAATTTGGCCTGAACCTGGCAAATGGGCAGGCCGAAACCGCACTGCGGGCCATGCTGGACGCGCCCCACCTGGACGTACTGGGCGTCCACTTTCATATCGGATCGCAAATTTTCGGGACCGATGGCACGCGGGCAGCGCTGGACCGTATATTGAACTGGCTGGCAGGGCTGCGCGAACAGACCGGGTTTACGGCACGGGTGCTGAACATCGGCGGAGGGTTTGGTATTCGCTATACAGCAGCGGACCAGTCCTACCCCATCGAGGACGCCCTGACCGAAATCGCCGGGGCACTGCGGGCAGGCACGCAGACGCACGGCCTACCGCTGCCGCAGCTCTGGCTGGAACCGGGCCGCTCGGTGGTGGGCGAGGCCGGCTGGACACTGTACGAAGTCGGCACCGTCAAGGAGATTCCCGGTGTGCGGAACTATGTCTCGGTAGACGGTGGCATGAGCGACCACATTCGCACTGCGCTGTACGGTGCCAACTATGAAGTGGCGCTGGCGAACCGGATGAACGACGCCCCGCAGGCCGAGTACACCGTAGCGGGCAAGCTGTGCGAGTCCGGAGACGTGATCGCCCGTGACAAGCCGCTGCCCCATCCGCAGCGCGGCGACCTGCTGGCGGTGAGCTGCACCGGGGCCTATCACTTTTCCATGTCCAGCCGCTACAACCAGATGCCGCGCCCGGCAGTGGTGTTTGTGGGCGGCGGCGAGGCGCGCGAAGTGGTGCGGCGGGAGAGTTGGGCAGATCTGGTGCGGGGGCAAGAATAAGAAGGCACCTACATCGGCCCCTGCGTCACCGCCAGCCAGGCAAGGAGCGTTACCACCCCCACCGCCGCAGCCACCGCCCAGACATTCAAGCGGGGGCTGCGGCGCGGTTCCAGGTCGCCTTTGCCTAGGTGGTCCATCACCCGCTCATAACTGGCCTGAAGATTGGCACGGTCCCCCTTGCTCAGCGGCAGGTCAATGTTGCGGTGAACCAGATCGTTGCGGACCCGGTTGATTTTCATGATGTCGTGCAGAACATCATCCGGTAGAGTCCCACGCAGGCTGCGGGCATATTCACCCAGGCCCCGGCCCAGCGCGCCCAGATCAGCCAAGCGGCGTTCCAGCCGCTGCGCCATACGGATGATGTCTATGTTCTGCTCGGCACTCATGGGAAGAAGTGTACGCAGAAGGCCGCTGGCTAGGCGCGGTGAGGCGTGGCGGGAGACCGCAGGGTCAGCGCCAGCAGCAACCCCAGACCCAAGCCCAGGCTGAGGATTTCACCACCCGGACCGGTCCGGTTCAGCTCGTCGGCAGCGTAACCAGCCATGACGCCGCTGAGCAGCAAGAAGCCCAGCCAGGCCACCGTCAGTAGGGGCAGGCTGTGGCGCTGCCCCCCCGTCCAGGCAAGCAACGAGCAGAAGACAAAAGCTCCCCAGGCCAGGGGGTAGGGCAGCTGCACCAGCCAGATCAGAGCGGTGACAGCAGAGAACAGTGCGGGGATCAGCAGCAGAGCATTGAGCATCGTAGGGGCCTCCCGCCTTTAATCTAGCTGCTGGAAATAACCATAGGCTGAACGTATCCTCCTGACGCCGCTTGCCCTTGGGCCGCCCTCTTACCCCTACACTGAACCCATGACCAACAGCAGCCGATCCAAAAAACAGGGCGGGCGCTACAGCCGGGGCAAAGGGGCCACCGGCAGCCGCGCCAAAGGCCGGGGTGGCCTGACCCGCGACAGCCTGCCACCCGTGAGCAGCGAAGCCCGTGGCAGCACCGAACGCCTTCAAGCAGGCGAAACGTTCCAGCGTGGTACGCAGCGCAAGGCTCCGCCCAAGGTCGCCAAAGCAGACAGCCCCCAAAAGCGGCTGCCCCAGCTGAGGCAAGTGCAGCTCGAAGCGCCGTCCGAAACCACTGCGTTCCGTGACCGCGACGGCCAGAAACACACCTTTCCCGACTCCAAGTTGCGCCGCGCCGCCGCGCAGATTCTCAGCGAGAAGGGCAAGCACTGGCGCTACCGGGCCTTTCCCTTTCCTATCTTTACCGACCGGGGCCACGAGCAGACTCTGCAGTTCGACTTTTATATCTACGACGCCGAAGACACCGTGATTCGCCTGATTCTGGTGGTACCGCGCGAGTCGCGCGAGGTCTGGGACAAGATCGGACGGTTCAAGCGCCAGTATCCAATGTACGAGTACGAACTGTGGACCCCCGAGCGACTGGCCGCGCTGCAAGTGGGCCGGGGACGAGGCGGGCGGCTGGACTTCTAGTCACTCCTCTAAAAAGTGTAAATTCCACTTCACCTCGGCCCCTAGCGGGTCGGTTAAGGTGGGGTGTTTTAGATGGTGCCCAGTTGCTGCAAGCAGCACCCTCTTACAAAATCCAGAGCAGTCCTCTCCGGATGGTTGTCCCGCTGTCCCAGTCGCCCTGACGGTCTGCCAGCCGGTCCACCGCCTCTCCTGACAGGTATTTCTTATGACTGACACTTCTGCCCTCACCGATCAGCAGCCCTCCACCCTTCAAAGCGGTCAGCCGCAGCCTCTGGGCGCGACCCGCGAGGAAGGCGGCACCAATTTTGCGGTCTACGCTCCCGAAGCGACCCGGCTGGAACTGTGCCTGCTGACCCCAGGCGGCGAACGCTGCATCGACCTCCCCGAACGCACTGGCGATGTCTGGCACGGCTGGCTCCCCGACGATCACCCGCTGAGCAGCGGCGTGGGTCAGGGCTACGGCTACCGCGTTCATGGCCATCACGACCCGGATCAGGGCGTATACGCCCAGCCGGAAGTGCGGCTGCTGGACCCCTATGCCCGCGCCCTCAGCGGTCCTGAGGAGCCGGTGCTGAATGAGGAAGGTCACGTCGCTTCCCTGCATGCCCCCTGGGGCCTGGTGCTGGATACGTCAGCAGAAGTTACGCTGAACGACAAGCCGCAGGTGCCCTGGAACCACACCGTGATTTACGAAACCCACGTGCGTGGCCTGACCATGACCCACCCGGATGTGCCTGGGGAACTGCGCGGCACCTACGCCGGGCTGGCCTGTGAGCCGGTGATTGCGTACCTGAAGGACCTGGGAATTACGGCGGTTGAACTGCTGCCGGTCCACGCCCACGTGGACGATCCCTTTTTGCGCAACAAAGGGCTGCACAACTACTGGGGCTACTCCACCCTGAGCTACTTTGCCCCGGAGCCGCGTTACAGCGCCGCCGCCCGCGCCGGCCGACCCCAGGACACCGAAGCCGAGTTCCGCGACATGGTGACCAAGCTGCATGAAGCGGGCCTGGAAGTCATCCTAGACGTAGTGTACAACCACACCGCCGAGGGGGGTAAGGGCGGGCCGCTGCTCAGCTGGCGCGGCCTGGCCAACTCGACCTATTACTGGCTGAGCCAAGACGACCTGGGCGAGTATTTCGACTTTACCGGCACCGGCAACAGTGTGCGTATGACCCACCGCCGCACCGTGCAGATGGTCGTGGATTCCATGCGCCACTGGGCCGCGCTGGGGGTGGACGGCTTCCGCTTTGATTTGGCGACCACCCTGGCCCGCGGTGAGCTGGGCTTTGACCGCAACTCCAACTTTCTGGCCGCTGTGCAGGCCGATCCCGTACTCAGCCGCCTGAAGCTGATTGCGGAGCCCTGGGACGTGGGCCTGGGCGGCTATCAGGTGGGCAACTTTCCGCCGCCCTGGGCCGAGTGGAACGATCAGTACCGCGATACCGTACGCGGTTTCTGGAAGGGCGACGAGGGCCTGATGTCCGAGATGGGCTACCGCCTGACCGGTAGCAGCGACATCTACAGTGCCGGGCACCGCCACCCGCAGGCCGGAGTCAACTTTATTACCGCGCACGACGGCTTTACGCTGCGCGATCTGGTCAGCTACAACGACAAGCACAACGAGGCCAACGGTGAAGAGAACCGCGACGGGCACGGCAACAACCTGTCGTGGAACATGGGCGCCGAGGGCGAGACGGACGACGCCGAAATCCTGGCGCAGCGCCGCAAGCAGCAACGCAACCTGCTGGCGACCCTGCTGATCTCGCAGGGCGTGCCGATGCTGCTGGGCGGCGACGAGCGCGGGCGCACCAAGGGCGGCAACAACAACACCTATGCCCAGGACAACGAGCTGAACTGGTACGACTGGGAAAACGTGGACGAGGACCTGCTGGCCTTTACCCGCCGCCTGATCGAACTGCGCCAGCAGCATCCATCGTTCCGGCGTGAGCGGTTCTTTAGTGGGCGGCGTGAAGAAGGCGACTTCCCGCACATCCTGTGGCTGCGTTTCGATGGCCAGGAGATGAACGACGCCGACTGGCAGAACCCACAGACCAAGAGTGTGGGCCTGTTTCTGCACGGCGGTGAGGAGGAAGGCGAACCGCAGGACCACCTGCTGGTCCTGATCAACGCCTCGCACGTGGACTTGCCGTTCAATCTGCCCAGCCTGCGTGAACAGGGCGTGGCGCTGCCGTGTAGCCACTGGTCACTGGCGCTGGATACGGCCCAGGACCGCACCGATGTCAAGGAAGAAGTGGAAGCCGATCAGGACACCAACCTGACGGCCCGCTCGCTGAAGATCTTCGTGTGCCGGGTAGACGACTGAGCGTTTCGGTGGAGCCTGCTCAGACCCTGCACTTTCACCCGGATGACCGGGCGGCAGTGCAGCCGGGCGAGAAGCGCACCATCATCCGCTGGCAAGAACCGTCCCAGCCTGGCCCAGTAGAGCTGTATTTTGGCGATGACCCACAGCCGCTGGCCGCCCAGATCACTCAGGTAGAGCCCTTCCCTCTGGCTGCACTGACTGAGGCACAAGCCCAGGCTGACGGCTTTGCCGACCGTGCTGAACTGTTGGCTCGGCTGCGCTCTTTCACTATCCCAATCTGCCGGAGGATGCTCAGGTCGGCGTGGTGCATTTCAGTGTGCTGAGCTGAGCGTTTACGGCTTTTCCCGGGCTGCTTCACGGCACTCTTCGGCGCTGCCACCTGCTTGCAGGCACTCCGCCACGGCCGGATTCTCGCGCAGCAGGTGGTCCAGGCGCTGGCTCATGGCTCCTACCGCCAGCAGCAGCAGCACGATCAGCCCCAGCAGGGCAGCGGCGATATTGGTTCCCCGGCGGCTCATGGGGCCATGCTAGCGCCCTTGCCGTAGCCTAAACAGCATGACCCTGCCCACCCCAACCGTCACCGTCCGTGAGCGCCGCCCGGCTGATCTGCCCGCACTGGAAGAGGTGCTGCTGGCCGTTCATCAGCAAAGCGGCTACCCCGCAAGTTGGCCGCAGGAGCCGGCGGCTTTTATTGCTCCGCCCGGCGGTGATGCCTGGGTCGCTGAACTGGACGGCGCTGTGGTGGGTCAGGCCCTGCTGCGCCGTCCCCAGGACAGCCCCGGGCGCAGCTGGCACGACCTGACCGGGCATCCCACCGAGACGCTGGCCCTGGTCTCACGCCTGTTCGTTCACCCGGACGCGGCAGGGCAAGGTGCAGCGCGGGCTCTGCTGTCCCAGGCTGTCACCACGGCGCAGGAAAGTGGCCTGGTTCCGGCACTGGACGTATACGCCGAATCGCAGCGGGCCATCGCCCTGTACGAACGCCTGGGGTGGCAGCGCCGCGCCACCTACCAGGGTCACTGGCTGTGGCGCGGCGAGTATCCAACGGTGCATGTCTATGTCGCGCCGCTTTCAGCAAACGTGCAGTGATTCTTGAGAAAGGCCTCACAAAGGAAATTTCTGGGGGCCTGCCCTGGTGATGAGTGAAACACTGGGGGCATGAGTAATCAACCGAAAGGCGAGGACAAAACCCAGAACTTCCCTGAAAAGGTCCCTGGACAGGTGCAGGATCAGCAGCCCGGCCTGGAGGCTGAGATGGACCCGCAGCCGGTGTACATCAAGGAAGACTACAAAGGCGCCGATAAGCTCAGAGGCAAAGTGGCGCTGATTTCAGGGGGCGACTCTGGCATCGGGCGGGCGGTGGCTGTTCACTTTGCCCGTGAAGGCGCCGACGTGGCCTTGATCTACACCGAGCAAGAAAGCCAGGACGCCGACAAGACCGTGCAGCTGATTGAAGCCGAGGGCCGCCGGGCACTCAAGATTGCCGGGGATGTGCGCGACGCTACTTTTTGTCAAGGCGCCGTAGAGCAAACGGTCAAGGAACTGGGCGGGCTGAACGTGCTGGTCAACAATGCCGCCGTGCAGTACCCCCAAGAAAGCCTCACCGACATTGACGACGAGCAACTGCACAAGACCTTTGAGACCAACATCTACGGTTACTTTTATCTGGCCCGCGCCGCGCTGCCGCACCTGAAGGCAGGCGACACCATCGTGAATACCACCTCGGTGACGACTTATCGGGGCAGCCCCACACTGGTGGACTACGCCAGCACCAAGGGCGCGATTCTGGGTATGACCCGCTCACTGGCGGGGCAGCTGGCCGAGAAGGGCATCCGCGTGAACGGCGTGGCCCCCGGCCCAATCTGGACCCCCCTGATTCCGGCATCTTTCCCCAAGGAGAAAGTGGCCGAGTTCGGTCAGGAAACCCCCATGAAGCGCCCTGGCCAGCCGGCCGAAGTGGCGACCTGCTTCGTGTTCCTGGCATCGGACGATTCCAGCTACATCACCGGCCAGGTACTGCACCCCAACGGTGGCGAAGTGGTGGGCGGATAAACCGCTGAGGGCCAACCGAACATCCGAAGTCTAGGCAAAAAGCTCCCCAGGGTTAACCGGGGAGCTTTTCGGCTGGGTAAGGGAGCAAGCTGCTCCAGACTTATTCGCCCGGCTCGAACGGCACCACACTGGCCTGGGTCATGATCTTGAAGCGCTGGCGCAGCTCGTCCAGCTTGCGCTTGCTGTCATCGTCAAAGGCGCGCAAGCCATGTGGCACTTCATCGGTCACGTATTCCAGCACCACGTCCTCAACCTCTATGCCCTGGCGGCTCTGCACACTCTCTTCAGGCAGGGTCACGAAGCGGCCCGGCAAGTGGTGTTCCTCGGGACCAGCAGAGAAGGTCAGGGTCAGGGACTGGCCGTCTTGAAAGTTCATGGGCTCAGAATAGAGGTCTGACACACGGCGGCGGCACTCCCTAAGCACCAGCACAAGAAATCTGCCAGAGTCCGGCGGCTAACATGGCGGGCATGACGCTGACCTCCACGCCCACCCAACCTACTCCGGCCATGCAGGCGCTGCACCGCAGCCTGGAGCAGCTGGACAGGGTCATTCTGGGCAAGCCGGGGCAGCTGCGGCTCTCGCTGGCCTGCTTCCTGGCACGCGGTCACCTCCTGATTGAAGACCAGCCGGGCGTCGGAAAGACCACGCTGGCAGGCGCATTGGCCCGCACGCTGGGCCTGGGCTTCGGGCGGGTGCAGTTCACGTCCGACCTGTTGCCTGCCGACCTGCTGGGGGTCAGCATCTGGGACAGCGAGCGGCGCGAGTTCCGCTATCACGAAGGCCCTATTTTTACCTCGGTGCTGCTGGCCGACGAGATCAACCGCGCCACCCCCAAGACCCAGGGCGCCCTGCTCGAAGCGATGGAAGAACGTCAAGTGTCCGAAGGCGGGGTCAGCCGCGAGCTGCCGCATCCCTTTTTCGTGATCGCCACCCAGAACCCGGCGGCGTTCGTGGGCACGTCGCCACTGCCCGAGGCGCAACTGGACCGCTTCCTGATGTCGGTGACGCTGGGTTACCCCGACACCCGCGCCGAGCGTGAGCTGCTTGAGACTGGAGGCCGGGGCCAGAGCGTCCGTGACCTGAGTGCCGTGATGGACGCACCGACGCTGCTCCAGGCCCAGGCGGAGGTAGACGGCATCTACGTGTCTGCGCCACTGCTGGATTACCTGCAACTGCTGGCCGCCGCCACCCGGCACCACACGGATCTGGAAGCGGGCCTCAGCCCCCGCGCCCTGCTGGCGCTGCTGGGCGCGTCTAAAGCCTGGGCCTACCTGCAAGAGCGCACCATGGTGCTGCCCGAAGACGTGCAGGCCGTGTTTCCGGCACTGGCCCGCCACCGTCTGCCCCCGGCTGGCCCGCGCCCGGTGGAGGACATTATCACCGAGCTGCTGCGGGAGACGCCCCTTCCCTGAGTGGCTTGCTGAAATGACCACCTCTGCCCCCCTGAATGCTCCCAGACTTCTCCGCCTGATCCGCACGCTGGATACGTCGGCCGGGCAGCTGCGCCCCACCCGCACTGGACTGGGCTTCTTGCTGGCGGTGCTGATCAGCTTGGTGGGCTGCGTGAACTACGACCTCAGCCTGGGCTACGCGCTGACTTTTCTGCTGGCCGGGGTCTGGGTGACCAGCGCCGCTTACGCCGCCCGGCAGGCGCGGGAGGTGGAGGCGCAGCTGGCCGCACCCGCCCACGGCACCGTGGGCGAAACTGCGCCCTACCAGATCGCGGTGCGCCGCCAGGGGGCGGGACTGCCTTTCCGCGCCGAAGTGACTGGACAGGGCGGAGGGCGAGTATGGACCGTGCCTGCCCAGACCGAACTGGACACGGTGACCCTGGACCTGCCGCTGACCGCCCGCGGCGAACATCACCCTAGAGTCACCCTTAGCCTGCACGATCCGCTGGGATTGTGGCGGGTGATCCGGCCCCTGCACCCACGTCGGCCGCTGCTGGTCTGGCCCCGCCCGGAGGCCCATCCCCCAGCCCCGCCGCAGGAAGCGCAGCTGGGCGCAGACAGTGGCACGGGCAGGCGGGTGCGTGGCGACGCCGAATTCAGCGGTCTGCGGCCCTACCAGGCCGGTGACACCCCCCGGCGTATCTCGTGGCGGCACTCGGCAGGGCGTGAGGGGCAACCAGGCGGAGGTCTGCTGGTGCGCGAGAGTGACGCGCCTGCTGCCTTGGCCTCGGCACTACGCTGGGACAGTCTCAGCGGCGACGCCGAAGCCCGCGCTTCCCGGCTGGCCGGCTGGGTTCAGCAGCTCAGTGCGGCGGGGCAGCCGTTTTCCTTGACGCTTCCCAGTGAGGAATTGCCGCTGGGGCAGGGCGAGTCCCACCGCCAGTGGGCGCTGACCGCACTGGCCCGTGTCGTACCTCAGCCTGCCGCGCTGCCACAAACGCCTACCCGCCAGTCATTGACCGTCTGGCAGGCGCAGCTGCTCCCGCACGCCTGGTCCTGGACGCTGGCCGCCGTGGTCTGGGTCCTGCTGCCCAGCGTGACCCGCACCCCGGTGTGGGCCACGCTGCTCACCGCCGGACTGCTGGGGTACAGCTACTGGCGCGCCGCGCACCCGACACCGCCCATCTCCCCCACTCTGCTGGTCAATGGCCTGGCACTGCTGGCGGTGGCCGCGATTGCCGGGCTGTATCTGACCTACGGCACCCTGATTGGGCTGGAGGCAGGTAGCAGCCTGCTTACCTTGCTGCTGGGACTCAAGGTTGCCGAAAGTCGCAGCGCCCGTGACGGCATTCTGGTTGTTCTGCTGGGATTTTTTATCACCCTGACCCATTTCCTGCACTCCATGTCGCCCGCCCAAGCAGGGCATGCACTGATCAGTACGGTGCTGCTGCTCGGGGCGTTGCACCTCTGGTCATTGCCCAGCCGGACCGAAAGTGCGCCCAGCACGCCCCAGCAAGCTACGCCCCCAGCCTGGCGGGTGGGCCTCTCGCTGGCGGCTCTCTCGTTGCCGCTGATGCTGGCACTCTTTCTGTTTTTCCCACGCCCAGAGGAGCCGCTGTGGCAACTGCAACAGCAGGGCGGGGCCCAGACAGGGTTGGGGAGCTCGGTCCGCGCCGGAGATGTCAGCGAACTGGCTCAGAACACCGACGTGGCCCTGCGCGCCACCTTCCAGGACACGCCGCCCCCCCAAAGCGAACTCTACTGGCGTGGCCCGGTCTACGAGGCCTTTGATGGGCTGGAATGGAATGTGGTCCGCGCCGATGTGCCGCTCCCCCGCGTGGAAGTGACCGGCCCCAGCCGCCGCTACTCACTGCTGCAAGAGCCGAATGGTCAGCCCTGGGTGCTGGCGCTGGAAACGGTACAAACCCCGCCCGAAGGCACCTTTGTCACTTCGGCGCTGGGAGTGGTCACACGTCCCAGTGGCCGCGCCACACGCTACACCCTGACCAGTGCGCCCTCCCGCGTGGGGATAGACGAACGTCAGGAGCGCCTGGACTTTAATCTGAATCTGCCCGCCCAGGGCGGCAGCCCCCGCGCCCGCGCCCTGGCTGAAGGCTGGCGCACCCTGGCCCCAGAGCAGCGGGTGCAGGCGGCCCTGGAGTTATTTGCCAGCGGCGGATTCAGCTATACCCTCTCTCCTCCCAGGCTGCCCGAGCAAGACCGCACCGACGCCTTTTTATTCAGCGCCCAGGCCGGGTTTTGCGAGCACTATGCCAGCGCTTTCGGCTTTCTGATGCGGGCCGCCGGGGTGCCCACCCGTTTGGTCGGCGGATATCAGGGCGGCGAAATGGCAGCGGGCAGTCAGACAGTCACGGTGCGCCAGTCCTTCGCGCACGTCTGGAACGAAGTCTGGCTGGAAGGTCAGGGCTGGGTGCGGGTAGACCCCACCGCTGCGGTGGCCCCGGCCCGGACCCAGACCGACCCACAAACTGCCCTCCGCAACCCCAACGCCACCGCCTCCGCACCGCGCCAGGGGCTCTGGGCAAGGCTGACTGGGGCCTATGATGACGCCCAGCTCCAGTGGTATGACCTGGTGGTGAACTTCGACGATCAGACACAGGCAGGTGCGCTGGGCGGGCTGGGCTTTGGCGAGGTGGGGGGCAGCCGCTACTGGGTGGCTTTTGGTGGACTGGGCCTACTGGCGCTGCTGCCGATGCTCTGGGCCTGGCAGCGCCGCAGCCGTCCCAGTGAACCTGCCGCCCGCGCCCTGGATGACCTGACTCGCTGCTTGGGTCTGCCGCGTGGCCTGGGTGAACCGGCTGGAACTTACACCGAACGGGCCGCGCAGGACCATCCACACCTGCGCTCTGAGCTGCGCGAATTTGCGCGGCTGTACGGAGAGCAGCGCTATGGCCCACAGCCCGACCCGGCCCGCCTGCGCCAGATGCAGGACTTGGTGCGCAGTTTGCGGCCTGGGAGGCGTGAATGAGTGCTGCGCTGCTCCATCCGCAGGACGTGCTCCTGGTGGTCGCCACTCCTGGTGAAGCCGAGGTGTTCGCTGACCTGGGCTGCCAGATGACGGTCAGCGGTGTGGGCGCGGTAGCCGCCGCACTGTCAACGGCTCAGGCGTGTACAACACACCGCCCCCGTTTGGTGGTCAGTACTGGCATCGCCGGGGCTTTTGCCCCATCTGGCCTGCAGCCCGGCGACCTGGCCGTGTCCAGCGCCATGATTCAAGCTGACTATGGCGCTGAATTGGGGGACGACTTTCTGGACCTGGCCGCCCTGGGCCTGCGGGTGAGCGAGTGGGACGGTGCGGCCGACTTCGGCATCTTCGCGGCAGCCCCCGGCTATGCCGAACTGGCCCATACACTGGGGGCCACTTGCGGACCAATGCTTACGCTGAACACGGTCACTGGCACCGCTCAACGCGCCGACGCGTTGCTTCGCCGCTTCCCAGATGCCCTGACCGAAGGCATGGAAGGGGCCGGAGTCGCCCACGCCGCCGCCCTGGCCGGAATCCCAGCACTGGAAATGCGCGGGATCAGCAACCTGGTGGGGCCACGTGACCGGGACAGTTGGCGCATCCCACAGGCACTGGCTGCGGCTCGGCGTGGGGTAGCAGGTTTACTGACCTCTCCCTGGCTGGCCCACTGAACCAGAAAAAGGCGTCCGGAATCTTCTCCGAACACCTCGCAGTTACGACCAACGGCGATCAGTTGTTCAGGTTCAGATTCTGCGCGGCGGCTTTGGTGGGATCGGGAAAGTCGATTTTTACATGCACGGTGGTGCCAGGCTGGGTTTTGGCATCAATGTTGATCCACTGACTGGCCAGCAGGGGCGGTGAAGGCTCAGTATCAATGGCACGCAGCATCACACGGCCCTGAGCGGGGATCATCATGCACCAGCCGTCTTTGTTGGCGCCAAAAGCACGGACAGGCAGCACACTTTGCAGGGTGATATCGCTGCCCGTTGCCCAGTATTCAATCAGGATGCAGGCATGGTTGCGGCTCAGGTCACTCTGGTCCAGGTCCAACTGAATCTCGATGGCGTCGGGCGTTCCTTCAATCAGGTTCATCCAGCCTGGGACCACGAAGCGGCCGCTCTGGCTGCTTTTGTATTGTTGCTGGGCGCTGGGGTTGGTGGGATTGGTCATGCCTTCAGGGTAACGCAAGCAGCATTGATACGGGCTTTACAGCTTGTTTAGCGCCTCCACGCGGCTTACACGTCGAAGGCGTTCAGCAGCGCTTTGACAGCCACATAGCCCACACCGAACAGCAGCAGCGGCATCAGGTCCAGCACCACTTCGGCTTCCTTGCTGGGATCTTGGGGGTCACGTTGTTGGAACTTGATCATGTCTCCAGCTTAACGCCGCCGTACGCAGAGCGGGCCTAACCGACCTTGACCCAAGGTTCAGTCTAGGGAGGCCAGCCGCCTTACACTTGGGACATGACGCAAGGCCCGACCTCCGCCCCTGATACAACTCCCGAGTCCTACCATGACCGCCTGCCGGCCGAGTACCCCGCCCAGATGAAAGCCCTGGCCAAGAGCGAGGCGCGTGAAGGCATCTGGATGGTGGACGCGCCCACGCCAGAGCTGGGGCACAATGACCTTTTGATCAAAATCCGCCGCTCCAGCATCTGTGGCACTGACGTTCACATCTACAAATGGGACGAGTGGGCCCAGCACACCATTCCGGTGCCGATGGTCGTCGGCCACGAGTACATGGGCACCGTGGTCGGCATGGGCAGCGAGGTGCAGGGCTTCAAGATCGGGGACCGCGTGAGTGGCGAGGGCCACATCACTTGCGGCCACTGCCGCAATTGCCGCGCCGGACGGCGCCACCTCTGCCGCAACACCAAGGGTGTAGGCGTCAACCGTCCGGGCTCATTTGCCGAGTATCTGGTGATTCCCGCCTTCAACGCCTTTAAACTGCCGGACGAGATCAGCGACGACATCGCCAGTATCTTCGACCCATTCGGCAACGCCGTGCATACTGCGCTGCAATTCGATCTGGTCGGTGAGGACGTGCTGATTACCGGAGCTGGCCCGATCGGCGTGATGGCCGCTAAGATTGCCCGGCATGTGGGCGCACGCAACGTGGTCGTCACCGACATCAACGACTACCGCCTGGAACTGGCCGCCAAGATGGGAGCCACCCGCACGGTCAATGTGGCCAAGGAAGACCTTTGGACTGCCGCACAGGAACTGGGCATGACCGAGGGCTTCGATGTGGGCCTGGAAATGAGCGGCTCCGGTCCAGCGTTCGCGCAAATGGTGGAAGTGATGAACAATGGCGGAAAAATCGCCCTGCTGGGCATTCCCAGCGGTGAAGTAAAGATCAACTGGAACGACGTGATTTTCAGGATGCTGACCATCAAAGGCATCTATGGGCGAGAGATGTTCGAAACCTGGTACAAGATGGCCGCGCTGGTGCAATCCGGTCTGGACCTGTCCCCGGTGATCACCCACCGCTTCTCCATTGACGACTACCAAAAAGGCTTCGACGCGATGCTGAGTGGACAAAGTGGCAAAGTGATTCTGGAGTGGGACTGAACAGGGAGATGATGGAGAGGTAATGGTGGATGGCCGTGCGGGCGGCCCACACCCGCCGCCCTCAGCGTAAGGAGCCCCATGAACCAGCCCCAGTGGTTAGAAGCCATCAGCCAGCGCCTGAGCGACTTTTTCCCCGGCGTCAGCTGCCAGACTGATCCGGGAGCGGGGCGCATCATGTTGAACGCCGAAGGGCGGCACGTGTCCCAGCTGAATGTGGCCGAGCTGTTGGGGCCAGCGCCGGACGCAGAAGCAACCGGTTTCATCCTGTATCACGCCCTTAGCACCGTGCAGGACGACCTGCTGATGTTCTGGGGTCGCTGGGAAGCGCTGGAGCTGGCAGCGCGGGTAGAGGCCATCAAGCTGGCGACACCTAAGGTCTGGCACGGCAGCGACCGCTGGCACTGGGGCTACCGTCTGCCGGGGGGTGAGGTGCTGGAGCTGGAGCCGGTCTAGTCTGCCACCACCGCTACCGCTTCCAGCTCCAGCAGCAGGTCGTCCTGCACCAGCCCTGCCACCTGCACCGCGCTCATGGCGGGCAGCTGCTCAGGATGAATAAATTCCCCGCGCACCTGACGGAACGCGGCGAGGTCGGTACGGTCGGTAAAGAAGAGGGTCAGCTTGACCACGTCGCCAAAATCCGCACCCACAGCGGCCAGGGCTGCTTCCAGATTGCGAAACACCTGCCGGGCCTGGGCCATGAAATCTCCCTCACCCACCAGCGAACCGTCTGGGGCCAGCGCGATTTGACCGGAAATGTAAATGGTGCGTCCCCCCTGCACCTCAGCAACGTGGTGATAAGCGCTGACCGGGTGCAGGCCTGGCGGGTTCAGGCGGCGAAGTCTAGAGGTAGACATGGGGCAGTTTAGCGGTGCGCCACCTATTCCTAACCACGGTGTGCGGTAGATACCTCAACCTACCCGTCAGCTCCTTGCTTCGTTCGCTGGCAGCGATTCTGCTATCCTCGGCCACATGAACGCTCCTGCCCTGAGCTGCTGGTGGCCCTGATTCCAGGGCGCATTCACGCTGCACACGGCTGATCCTTAGCCCAACTGCGCCCAAGCCCTTCCCGGCTGGGCGTTTTTTCTTGCCTGCTCCTCTACTCCAAAGGAATTCTGACCATGACCGAAACTTCTCCTGCCCCTTCCACCGCCCGCAAACGTATCCTGACCGGCGACCGTCCCACCGGGCCACTGCACATCGGCCACTATGTGGGGTCGCTCAAGAACCGGGTCAAGCTGCAACGCGACTACGACACTTTCATCCTGCTGGCTGATGTGCAGGCCATGACCGACAACTTCGAGGACCCGCAAAAGGTCCGGGACAACGTGATGCAGGTGGCGCTGGACTACCTGGCGGTGGGCCTGGACCCACAGCACGCCACCTTCGTCATTCAGAGTATGGTCCCCGAAATCGCCGAGCTGACGGTGTTTTACCTGAACCTGGTCACCGTGTCGCACCTGCGCCAAAACCCCACCGTCAAGACCGAAATCGCCCAGAAAGGCTACGGCGAAAGCGTACCTGCCGGGTTTTTCGTGTATCCGGTGTCGCAGGCCGCCGACATTACGGCCTTTGGGGCACACCTGGTTCCCGTAGGTGCCGATCAACTGCCCATGATTGAGCAGACCCGCGAGATCGTGCGGCGCTTCAATGCCCTCTACGCCCCTGTGCTGGTCGAGCCGCAGGCCATGATTCCGCAGGGTGTGGTGGCGCGCTTGCCCGGCATTGACGGCCAGGCCAAGATGAGCAAATCGCTGGGGAATGCCATCTATCTAGGCGACAGCGCCGACGACCTGCAAAAGAAGGTGCGGGCCATGTACACCGACCCCGGCCACCTGCGCGTCGAGGACCCCGGCCAGGTAGAGGGTAACACGGTGTTCACCTATCTGGACGCTTTTGACCCGGACACCGAGCATGTGGCCGAGCTGAAAGCCCACTACCAGCGCGGCGGCCTGGGCGACGTGAAGGTCAAGAAATACCTGCTGGAAGTTTTGGACGCCGAACTGTCCCCCATCCGCGAGCGCCGCGCCGAGCTGAGCCAGAACATGGACGAGGTAGAACGCATCGTGCAGGCCGGAACCGAGAAGGGCCGTGAAGCCGCCGCCCAGACGATGGACGCAGCCAGGAAAGCGATGCGCCTGGATTACTTCGGGGAATAACGGGAAAGGCAGACTTGCCGGGCAGGGCCAGCAACTTCGCTTGCCTGCCCTCTGCCTCTTTCAGCCACATTACTTGAGTCTGCTTGTGTTAACCTTGGCGAAGCTGGCCGCCAGAGCGTGGCCGTAAGCAGCCCTTCCGGGCGCTGCCAGAGAAGATCACCAGCGAGGACAATCACTGTGGACTATTACGAACTACTCGGCGTGGCGAAAGGTGCCAGCGCCAGTGAAATCAAGAGCGCTTACCGTAAACTGGCCCTGAAATATCACCCTGACCGCAACAAGGAGGAGGGCGCTTCCGAGAAGTTCGCTCAGATCAGCGAAGCTTACGCGGTTCTCAGCGACGACGACAAGCGGGCACACTATGACCGCTTCGGATCTGCGCCGAGCGCGGGCGGCTTTCCAGGCGGCGACCCCTTTGGCGGCATGGGGGGAATGGGTGGCATGGGTGGAGCCGGCTTCGACCCGATGGACCTGTTCGAGCAGCTGTTCGGCGGCATGGCCGGGGGCATGGGGGGCCGCCGTGGCCCACCCCGCGGCGAGGACATCGAAACCGATGCCCAGGTCAGCTTGCTGCAGGCCCGCGCCGGCGAGGACATCCAGATTACGGTGGCCCGTCTGACTGACTGCCAACACTGCGGCGGCACCAAGTCTGAACCCGGCGGCAAACCGCCCGAAACCTGCGCCACCTGTCAGGGACGCGGGGCGGTGCGTGGACAGGCCCGCACCATCTTCGGCGTGGTGGAAACGCAGCAGGTCTGCCCCACCTGCCGCGGCGAAGGCAAGCAGATCGTGGACCCCTGCACCGTCTGTCATGGACGCGGCCACACCCTCAAGGACGAAGAAGTCACGGTCAAGTTGCCCAAAGGCATCGACGAGGGCTACCGGATCCGGGTGGCTGGCAAGGGCCACCAGGGCCCCGGCGGTGCGGGCGACCTGTACGTACACATTGAGATGGAACCGCACGAGTACCTGCGCCGTGAGGAAGAACACCTGATCTACACGGCGCCGATTGGCTACGCTCACGCGGTCCTGGGCCATGAGGTGGATGTACCGACCCTGGACGGCGTGCAGAAGATAGAAGTCAAACCCGGCACCCAGCACGGCGATACCCACCGTATTCGTGGCGCAGGGATGCCCCGACTGCAGGGCTCCGGCAGCGGCGACCTGATCGTGGCCTACGACGTGGTGGTGCCCAGGCCTCCACAGCTCTCTCCTGAAGCCCGTGAGGCGCTGGAAGCCTACGCCCGCGCCGTCGGAGACGACGTACCACACAAGAGCGGTGAAGGGTTCTTCGGACGCATCGGCAAACTGTTCGGCCGCGACTGAGCCATCCGTCCTCCCTGAATATTGCCCCCGGCCTGAGCGCTGGGGGCATGTTTGTTCTACAAAGCACAGCTAGGCCTCATTTTTATGTAAGTCTTGCGAATACTGCCGCCAGTCCCAAGCTATCCATGTAACCCTTGCAGGCCTCGGAAACCTGTTTTATGCTCTCGGAGTCTAAAATTTGTTTACGTGTCTGTCTGTCCTCAGTTTCACACCAGAGACTCGGTTGCATATCCATACAGAACCAGTATGTTCGGCTCCCCAACCCATTGGCCCGATCAGGAGGCCCATCCATGACGACTTACCACTCCCCCACCGATCCGTCCCAAGCGTTGAAGCAAGTTCAGAACTGGTTGGAGCAGTACGGGGGCACTGAAGTAGATGTAGCTGAGCTGCTGTGTGACCGCTGGGCCAGAGAGCCGGGCCGCAAGGCGCTGAACTACGAGAATGGCTTTGGCTATCACGAGGGCCTCAGCTATCGGGATCTGGAGGAAAGATCGCGGCGGTTCGCAGCGGCCCTCCGTCAGATGGGCGTGGGACAGGGCGACCGGGTAGCGATTCTCCTGCCCAAGCGCCCGGCCCTGCTGATTGCAGCCATTGCGCTGTGGCGGCTGGGAGCGGTCTATGTGCCTCTCTTTACCGCCTTCGGTCCTGACGCCGTGCGTGTGCGGATTGAAGACGCCCGCGCCAGAATCGTGATTACCGACGCCGCCAACGATCCTAAGCTGGCGGGGATTGGTGGCATCCATGTGATCCGGGTCGAATCCGACAGCGATGAGGAAGAATTGGGACCAGATCAAGGCTTTCATGCGAGCATTGCCGCCCATGATCCGCTGACTGAAAATGTCCGGATCAGCGGCGAAGACCTGATGATCTTGCTGTACACCTCAGGCACGACCGGACAGCCGAAGGGGGTGCCGATCCGCGTGAAGGCCCTGGCGGCCTTCGAGGCCTATATGCGCTTCGCACTGGACGTGCGGGACGACGACGTGTTCTGGAACATGGCCGACCCCGGCTGGGCTTACGGGCTGTATTACGGCATTGTGGGACCGCTGCTGCTGGGCAAGACACTGCTGTTCTACCGCGCACCGTTCCAGGCCGAAAAAGCTCTGGACGTGATGCGCCGTTATGGCGTCACCAACTTTGCTGCTGCGCCGACTGCTTATCGGGTGATGCGCTCAGCAGGGCTGCCCAGGCCCGAGTGCCTGCAGTTGCGGGTCGCCTCTAGCGCAGGCGAACCGCTAAACCCTGAACTGTTCCGCTGGGCGAAGGAATTTCTGGACGTACCGCTGTTTGACCACTGGGGCCAGACCGAGCTGGGCATGGCCATCGTGAACCATCACGCAGACGGCCTGCGCCGAGAGGTGAAACCCGGCAGTATGGGGCAAACCATGCCCGGCTTCCGCGCCGCCGTGCTGGACGAGCAGGGCCGGGAGGTCAGCCCCGGTGTGGAGGGTGAACTGGCGCTGGTGCTGGCAGATTCGCCGCTGTGTATCTTCAGCGAGTATTACCAGGCGCCGGACCGCACGCTGGAACGTATTGACGAGCAGGGGCAGTATTACCGCACCGGCGATACCGCCAGCTATGACGAGGACGGCTATTACTTCTTCTCCGGGCGTGGGGACGACATTATTCTCAGCGCGGGCTACCGCATCGGCCCCTTTGAGGTGGAGAGTGCGCTGGTCTCACACCCCGACGTGGCCGAAGCGGCCGTGGTCGGCAAACCCGACGAGCTGCGCGGCGAACTGGTCAAGGCTTATGTGGTTCTCAAGGACGGCAAGAGCGGAAACGACGACCTCGCCGACGAACTGAGCAGCTATGTCAAGACCAAACTGGCGGCCCACGCCTATCCCCGTGAGATCGTTTTTATGGAGGCTCTGCCCAAGACCCCCAGCGGCAAGGTGCAACGCTTTTTGCTGCGGGCGGAGAGCTGATCCAGGAGTTCTTGCCAGACTCCGGATAGCTTCTAGCGGCGCAGGTCAGCAGCTCATCTTCCTAGCAGTTGCCCCAACCTCACCACCAGAGTGACAGAATGCCTGCTGTGACTATGCACCCATCCGCATCCGAGCCTGCTGCGCCGCAGGACTGGTCTTCCCGCACCCTGGCATGGCTGGACCAACTGGTCAGCTGGCCGTCCGAAGGCGGCACCGCAGGCGAGCAGGCTTTTGCTGGGCAATTGGCCGACGAACTGGCCCAGTTGCCGTATTTCCAGGAGCATCCTGAACAGTTGTGGCGTCAAACAGCCTGGCCGGACGGTCCCGAAAACCTGTTTGCGCTGGTTCGCGGTTCAGGCCGTCAGACCGCTGTACTCAGCGGTCACTTTGACACGGTGACGACCCGCAATTACGGCTCCCACGCCCCCCTGGCCTGCTCGCCTCTGCGCCTGCGTGACGCGCTGATCCACGACCTCCAGCAGCGCGGTGACCTGAGTGGCAGTCCCAGCCTGCAACTGGCGCTGGAAGACTTGCAGAGCGGTGACTTTCTTCCAGGGCGCGGTGCACTGGACATGAAGGCGGGGCTGGCCGCTGGCTTAGCTGTACTGGAAGCCTGGATCGCCACTCCACCAGAAGAGCGCCCCGGCAATCTGCTGCTGACCTTTTCGCCGGATGAAGAAGACAGTTCGCGTGGGGCACGGGCCGCCCGCAGTGAGCTGTACCAAGCGGCGCAGCGTTGGGACTTGGAGCTGACCGCTGGCATCAACCTGGACGCCACCAGCGATCAGGGCGACGGCTCAGCGGGCCGCGCCGTTTACCTGGGCACGGTAGGCAAGCTGCTACCGGTGGTCTGCTTTGTGGGGCGTGACACCCACGCTGGCTTTCCCTTTGAAGGCGTCAGCGCCCACGCCATGAATGCCGAGTTGCTGCGCCGCCTGGAGCTGAATCCCCAGCACGCCGACAGCGGCCACGGCGAGACGGCTCCGCCCCCGATATGTCTGGAGTCGAGGGACTTTCGCGGCGGCTATGACGTAACCACCCCGCAGCGCGTCTGGAGCGCCTACAACGTCCTGAGCCATACCCGCACGCCGCCGGAGGTGCTGGAACTGATCTGCGCCGAGGCCCAGGCCGCGATGCAGGAAGTGCTGGCCCGCCACCGTGCCTTTGCCCAGGCAGCTGGCCAGACCCTCTCAGAAGCCGCCCCCATCACCCTGTCCCTGGGCGAACTCCGCGCCGAAGTGCTGGGCACCTCAGAGCGGCAGCAGGAATACGCCAAGTTCCTGGACGAGCTAGAGCAGGAAACCAATCCCCTGCTGGCCAGTGCCCGTGCCATGCACTGGCTGCTGGACCGTAGCGACCGCAGAGGCCCGCTGGCGGTGGTGGGCTTTGGGAGCCTGCATTACCCCGCCTCACACGTCAGTGAACATGGGAATGCTGGAAAGGCACTGCAGCAGGCCATCCAGCAGGTCGCGGAGCGGCACGGGCTGACGGTCCGGCAGTATTTCGCGGGCATCTCCGATATGAGCTTTATCGGACAACCAGTCAGCCAGAGTGGTGAGAATGCAGTCACACAACATCTGGCTGCACCCACCTCCATGTTCTGCGACCAGCCGGGCGGCCCCATGCCCGTCTTTCCCACCGTAAATCTGGAGCACTGGGGGCGTGACTACCATCAGTGGTTGGAGCGTGTACATCTGCCCTACGCCTCGCAAGGTCTGCCTGCCGCAGTATGGGACCTGGCCTGGACAGTGCTTCATCCTGACGCTTGAGGCGCTATGAATGAGAACTCATCTGCCCTGATCTAGAGCTGCATTTCAGCTTACTCACTCGTCCGCAACCCACACTGCTCACATGAAACGACTGACTTTGCTGTTCCTTAGCTTGGGCCTGATGGCCTGTGCTCCGCAGGAATCTACAACCACCACGGCGGAGACGGCACCGACCACGACGACCACCGCGCCAGCCACCACCGACACAACGACCACCACGGCGACAGCCTCAACTAACGACTGGGAAGAAGATGCTCTGACCTGGGACTCAGCCGGCCAATCCTTCACCTTCGAAGATGACGGTCAGACCTATACGGTCGTGACCACCACCCAAACCACCTACGATGACAACGGCACGGCGATGGACGCCGGAACCTTCTTCGGAACGGACCGCACTGGAGAAGATATTGAGGTTGCAGGGGAACTGTCTGGCACGACCATCACGGCCACCCGTCTTTCCCGGGACGACTAAGCCGTCAAACCATAAGAAGCAAGGCACTGCGTTCGTACAGTGCCTTGCTTTTATATTGCAAGCGACCACGCAGTTGGCCTAAATACACTGTCGGTTTGTATATTTTTACACACAGCGCCCTAAGGCCAACCGCAGAAGACGAGTCGGCAGGGGGTGGCAAATCAGTCCAGCTCGGCAACGAAGACCTGCCCACCGTCCACCTCGGTGTGGAAGATACGCACGGGCTTCACTGCGGGTAACGCTTTGGCCTTGCCAGTCGCCAGTTCGAACTTGCCACCGTGCTTGGTACAAGTGATCTTGCCATCCGACACTTCGCCGCCCAGCAAAGGGACATCCTTGTGGGTGCAGAGGTTCCGTAGGGCGTAAAATTCGCCCTCATAGCGCATCACCACGACACTCTGGCCGTCTACTTCCACTTCGCGCTGCTCTCTTTCATTCCAACCGTCCACCGTTCCGACACATACTCGGCTCATGCGGGGCAGTGTAGCGTGCCGGGCCGCGCTAAGCTGTATACCCCATAGCTTGCCACTCTCATCTTTGCCATTCGGGCATCAGAGGAGTATCATCCTAGGCACCACACACAGATTATTTATTCAAAGTGGTCCCGGAGGTATACATGAAACGACGCGCACTCCTGCTGACGACCCTAAGTCTCTCCATGCTGGCCGCCTGTGGCGGAAGTCGTTCTCCCAGCCCAACCCCCACGCCAGAACCGACTCCCCCAGCGGACTACTCGGGGCTGAAGCACATCGTGCCCGGCCAGGACACCAAGATTGAGACGGATCTGAAAATCAACGTGGTGTTTGTAGGTTATGAACAGACACCTACCGGACAGGTTGCCCGCGCCCGCGACATCAATTTGGGCGATTTTGAAAACACCCTACCCAAGACATACGACACCATTGCCCGGATTCCCAGCGCCTATGGCCGTGATGAATTCACCGGCAACAAGTTCAATTACAACTACAACTATGTTTTCGCAGACAGCAAATTCGAGGATGATTTCTTTAAGTACCTGAGCGATATCGGCCGGGAAGAGAAGCTGACCTACTACCAGAAGTACTACAACTGCCAGGGCCTGAACGAGGAGACGGAGGAGCCAGACTGCACCACTCCCTCGCCTTACATCAGCCAGGAAATCACGGAAAACCTCACTATCGACGCACCCTCTACCGAGAATTGGCTGGCCAACAATGCGGGCCGCCTGGGTATCGCCAAGAGCGAGTACACCGTCTTCCTGGTGAACTGGTACGGACGCCCTGACTTCCGTTTCCACTCTTATGTCAAGCAATCCGAAGCAGAAACCGACACTGGCTTTGAGTTCGGCAAGCGTGACAGCCGCCGTCTCATCGCTTGGGGCGGCGGCTATCAGAACAAGGCCGAGCCACAGCGCCTATGGTTCTACGACCTGTCGGCCAACCCCGATCCCTGGACCAACTCTTATGATGTGGTGAACCCCGACGTTGACGGGGATGGCCGCGCCGACGTGCGCCACCCGCCCATCTGGGAATACGGCACCCGCCGCAACAACCTCGGCTTCGGGCGCTTCGTCAGCCCCGATCTGGCCAACACCGTGCGCTATACCGCCATCAACCTGCTGTTTACTCCCAGCCCCATTTACCGTGCCGAGCTGACCCCACCGGAAATGCCGGACGAGATTGAGCTGCGCCTGAATGTGGATTCTGGAGCCGAGGCCGCCGCTGTCGAAAGGGTACTCAAGCCAGCGCTGGTACAGAACCGCGTCGCGGTGCTGAATCCTTTCGCCAAATTCAGCACCGTGGTTGACCGTGAAACCCTACAAGGTGATCTGCGAGACGTCTACGACTGCTTCTTTGTGATTGACGCCGAGGACATCTGCTCGCCGGAATTCGGTGACACCACCGGGGAGCCGCTGTTCCGCTACAACCTGCAAGACCTCCGCGAAGATGCCGCCAATGCTCCCGACAACAAATATGTGCTGCCCAGCTACCTCTTCAACGATGACGCAGACCCCACCGGCGGCCTGCTGGGCATCGCCTATGACGATAGTGAAACCGGCACTCAGAGCTTCGTCTATTCCTTTACGTCACCTAACCTGGCCGGTCTGTATGGCCTGACCGACACCACGGTGCACGAGATCGGTCACCACATGAGCCTTTCGCACCCCCACGACGGCTACGACAGTGAGCGTGACCTGTCCTACGGTGCTTCCGGACCCTTCCTGTATGTCAACAGCGGTGACCAGAGCGCCAGCATCATGTCCTACATTGACCTGACCTTCACCTTCGGGCAGTTCAACCTGGACAGCCAGTACCGCTACCTGACGGCTGCTTACCTGAACAACACCGGGGCCATTTTGGACATCGCCCGCTACGAGGGCAAAATGCCGAAAGTGGCACCCACGGCGATCAAGGCAGATGACCTCTTTGCCCAGGCCAAAGCGGAGTACGCCAAAATGAACTACTTCCAGGCCGCCAAACTGGGCGACCAAGCCTACCGGATGGTGCTGAACGAAGTGCAAGCCAACGGTGTCGAGATCGAGGGCTATAAATGGTACGAAAACCTCGAAGGCCTGTCGGTCAACGGCAAAGCTGAACCCCGCGTCGTGAATAACCACCTGCCCTATCAGGGCGCCGTGATCTTCCCGGAAGAAACACCCTTCCAGCGTGCCTTGCGCCTGAGCCGCTAAGCCTGATTGAACCTTCTCAACCCCCGCCCAGTGTTAAAGACCTGGGTGGGGGTTGAACTTTGCGGGTCAGCGCAGGGTCATTGAGGTGCCGTAGAGTGACACCATGAACTCTCTGCTTATCGGCCTGGCCCTGACAGGACTAACCAGTCACGGTTCGGCGCTAGAACATCCCACCGACCCTGCACCGGGGCGCATGATTGGCGGACCCCTGATTGCCCCTGCCAGCGATCCTATGCCACCCGCCAGAGAGCGGGCGACCACCTTACGCGATCCCCTAGAAACCGTGCTGACGGTGCAATTACTGGCTGGGCTGACCGAGCAAGAGAAAATCCACTGGACTGCCCAGCAGCGCTGTGTCCTGCGTCCACTGCTGCGCCCACTGCTGGAGAGCAAGGCGGTCAGCGGCGCAGAATGGAACCACATCCAGACTGAGCTGCTTAGTCTCCTGAGCACGGACCAGCGCGGTCAACTGGAGCAGGCCCGCGCCGAGGCGGACACCAGAGCCGAGCATATCCTCAGTGTCAGCCGCCTGGCGAGCGTGGACGGACCGCCCATCATCTGGCAGTGGCGCTACGCCTTTGCCCTTGACCGTGGTGTAGCTTTGCTGGGCGAACTCAAAAAAGAACCTGAGACCAACCCTTACCTGCTGTCGCCGTACCGTGAACAGGTGAACATCCTGCTGGGTGAGCAGTCTACCGAGCAGTAAAAACAGGGCCCATCCTTTTACCCATAACCATAGGGGTGTAAGGATGGGCCGCAGCTCTCTTAGGGTTATCAGTTAAACAGGGTGCTGACGCTCTCGCCGGTGTGGATGTTGCGAATGGCGTTGGCAAAGTGAGGAGCCACGTCCAGCACGGCCAGTTTGCCGTCTGCTTGCGCGATTTTCTCCTCAGACACCAGCACAGTGTTGGTGCTGGCCACCTGGGTCACTCCCAGAGCGGCAATCCGCTCAATGGCGGGGCCGGTGTACACCCCGTGAGTCACACCCACGTAAACATCCCGTGCCCCCATCTTGCGGGCGATGTCCACGGTTTCGATCAGGCTGCCTGCGGTGCTGATCTCGTCGTCCACGATAAACACGGTCTTGCCTTCCACATCACCGATCATGGCTCGGGGGCTGACTTCGGTGTCGCTGATGCGCTGTTTGTCCACCATCGCCAGGCCAGCGTCTAGACGGTGCGCGATCCCCGCGGCCCGCTTGATGCTGCCCGCGTCGGGAGCCAGGACCACGCCCTGGCTGGCGTCGTCCACGCAGGACCGGAAGTGCTGAGCCAGCACCGAATCTGCCGAAAGGTGATCCACCGGAACCTTGAAAAAGCCGTGGACCTGCGGCGCATGCAGCGTCATGGTCAGGACACGGTCGGCCCCAGCCTCTTGGAGCAGGTCCGCCACCAACCGTCCAGCGATGGAAATACGTGGGCTGTCCTTCTTGTCACTGCGGGCGTAGGAATAGTACGGAATCACGGCCGTCACGCGCCCCGCGCTGGCACTCTTGGCCGCATCAATCATCATCAGCAGTTCCATGATGGAATCGCTCACCGGCGTGGAGAAGGTCTGCACGATAAAAATATCGCCTTCACGCAGCGACTCCTCGTAGCGCACGATCAGGTTATCGTTGGTGAACTTTTCAGTGCTGCTTTTGCCCAGTGGAATGCCCAGATTGTCGCAGATGGACTGCGCCAGAGGACGGTTACTCTGGCCGGAAAACACCAGCAGGGGCGAGCGGCGGTTGTCCACAATAGGGGTTTGCTTGGCAGTATCGGTCACGGGGAACCTCCGTAAAAAGGGCAAAGGGGGCCAGAAAAAGACGGGCAGACAGCGAAAGGCAAGTTCCGGAGATCAAACGCGGAGGAACTGCGACAAACAGCAGTCTGTCTGGTCAACGCGGAGCGCGGATAGCTACCGCTCCCAGTAAGACACGGGGGACCTGGACCAAACAAGCTGTCTGAATAGACTCCGGGAGAGCCTGGATTCGGCCACAGCCTAGTACCTGACAGGTTGAAGGAAACGTTGTCTGGATCGCAGAAAAATATGAAGCAGGGCGGCTTATGGAGGTGTGAAACCGAACCAAGCCGCCCTGACGAATGTTGCACTTCGTGCCTACCTGAAAGAGCGTCTCCCACACCACCGCATGGACCGTCTGCGCTGCGTTGCAGAGTCCTGTTCGGCATTTACAGGCAGGTCCACCCTCCACCGCAAGATCGCGCTCCATATTGCCGTGCTGCGCGCCCGTCCATCACGCGTATGGTGGCTCGTGTGCTGCATGGTGCTGGTCTGCCCAGCAGGCATCCAAGATGTCCTGCTTCCACTGCTGCCTGAGGGAAAACTGCCCTGATCATGGCCGCACCAACTGGAAGCTCGGCCGTCTCCCTCAACCTGCTGGTCATCGGCGTGGTGTGGGCACGTTCTCTTCCACTTGCTTGGAAAGAACTGAAGCACGGCGGGCAGTGAATCCAGGGCACGTATGTGCTGGTCGGTCAGCTGCTGAACACCTACCCGCCGCAGGTGGGTCCTGTCGCGGATAGGGGTTTCTCGGTCGAGTGGTTCACGTTTTGCGGCGCAGCGGGATCAAAAGATGCATTCGTATTCGGGCCAATCCGTGGTAGACGGTGAATATGCTCGTGCTGTTTCGCGTCCTGGGCCGGGTCAAATACGTGCCCTGTTTGCAAGGTCTGGGTTCAGGGCGGCTGGTGCGAGTAGTCGCGCGCTCTCCCCAGAGGGAGAGCGGGTCATCTCGCTTCAGCTTTCCGTCTGGGCCGCTCACCATCTATAGGAGCGCTGGGCCATAGAGCCCCTTCTCAGCCATGAATCCAGAGGGTTGAATCTGGAGCAAACCCACATGACCAACCCGGAGCGTGTAGGAAACCTGTTTGGTCTGCTGCCCTGGCCTTGCCTGGATGCTGCGTGTGGGGAATGGCGAGCGGCAGCAAGGCCCATACGTGTCAAAACATGGTCGCCCTGCGGTCAGCAGGGGGGTATGGGTATGAGGGCTGAGCCGTGCGCTGCGGTGGGGCGGGGGTTCAGGCTCTTCCTGGCCTCTTGGGCTCCATTTCCCGCGCCAGGAGGGGCGAAAGGCAACCTGTCGGTACTGGGGCCACAGCATATCCTACCCACCGCAGATTCAGCCAGGGTGCAGCGCCCCCAAAACTTACCCCGCTGGGCGCATCGCTGTGCCCGGCGGGGTAACAAAGATCATGGGGTGTGCGCCTTATGGACGCGGATCGGTCTCGGACTCGGCCAGATCGTAGTCATCGCTGTGTAGACGCGTTACAGCTGCGCCCTGCGCGTTGGTCGTCAGTTCATTGCCTCCCGCCAGGGCTGCGGCCTCGGGTGAGAAGGCAGCTGTCTGTGGCATCTCACCGTGATCTTCCACATCGCCACTGCCCATCCGCGCCGCCATCTCCTGCACATCACGGGTCGCCAGGTGATCAAACTGTTCCGTCACCTGACCAGGATCGCTGTAGACCACCGGTTCATATTCCACGTCGGAGCCGTCGGTGGGGACATCTGCAGCGCTCAGTACGCGCTCATCGGTGGGCACGGCAGCAGGTACAGCGGCTTGCGTTTGGGTAGAGCGGTTCACGGTCACATCGCCGCCCGCCACTCCATACACCACCGTCGTTGCCTTGCCCTGTTCTCCATTGTCGTTGGTCATACCTCAGTCTAACGTGGCCCCCACGGCCTGCGGTTGAATCTGGGGTTTAGCTCTCCACAATCTGCGGCCACTGGACCACAGAAACACTCGGTCCCTTACTCCCGGTCTTCGATCTCACCTGACTTATGGAGCCGTGAGCGAGAGAACTGGTCTTTTTCAGCTTCCTGACGTTCTGTGGGCTGGCGTGGCCCTGCCGGGAAATCTGCTTCCTGAGCAGCCAACGCCGCTTCAGCGTCTGGCCAGTCGGTCTCACCGTCCCCATCTTCCCACCAGGTCTGACGGCTCCAGGCCTGCGGCTGTGCGCCCGTTGGGGCTGGCGCCGGAGGCTGCACATTGGCCGGTTTCACGGTCACCGTGGTCACCAGATCTGCCGTATGCGGTACCACCGTCACCCAACCCGTAGAGTCAGATGGGGCGGACAAAGGGGGAGTTGCCCGGGTTGTGAGTTCCTCTGGTTCTGCCGACTCCTCCAGTTCAGCCTGAGGGGTCTGGTCGGCCCAGGCCGGACGGTGGCCGGCTCCCTCCAGGCCCGTCTGAGGTACGGGGACACTCCAAAGTGTGTCCGAGGTGGCAGAAGGTGCGGGCGGGGTCAGTGGCGGCTGGATCTCAGACCTCGCAGGCACGGTCATAGGCGCTATCCAGAGGTCTGCATCGGTTACGCTGGCAGCATTTTCCTGCCCGTCGGGTTCGGGTTGTCCGGGAGCAGGGTCGGGGCGGGCCACCCAGGCCCCCAGGGCTCCCAGCGCCAGTCCAACCAGCCAGTATGGCAGCCCCGAAGGCTGCGCCGAGAATGCCCACAGCCACTGAATCAGCGCGGCCACCCAGCCCACCCACAGCAGCGCCCCACCAAAACTGTGGCCTGCCCGGTGAACGCTCCAGCCCAGCAGGAGGGCCAGCAGACCGCAGGCCGCCCACACGAAGCGGACGTCTCCCAGCACCCCCTCCCCCACCCAGGCCAGCAGCAGCGCCAGCAGACTCAGGGCCAGGGCGGCCACTCCCCAGAAGCGGCGTAGCCAGGGACTCAGTGTCCGCTCCCATGCTCGACCAGCTCGATCAATGTTCCCGCGCCCCACTTGGGATGCAAAAAGGCCACCCGGCTTCCGGCGCGGCCATCCTGCGGCGTGTCGTTCAGGAGTGGCGCTCCGCCCGCCCGCATTTCTGCCATCGCCACTTCCAGATCGGCCACGCGGTAGGCCGTGTGGTGCAGGCCGGGTCCCTTTTTCTCAATGAACTTGTGAATGGTGCTGCCTTCGCTGTCGGGTGACAGCAGTTCGATCAGCGTGTCGCCCACCCGAAAGGCCCGAATCCAGGCTCCCTGCACGGGCATATGCTCGTCGGGACCTTCGGGGGTCAGGCCCAGCGCCAGGTAGGGCACACTGCCCTCGTCCAGCGTGCGGGCCGCAATGGCAATGTGGTCCAGCAGTTCCAACTTCATAGGGTCAGTTTAGGGCAGTGGAATGAGGGGACGTCAGCGGGGCAAACGCAGAGGACAGCAAAGCTGAGGCAAACAGGCGCCCGCTGTCTCCCGGCCAGTCAGGCACAGGCAGCAGCGGGCACAGGATCAACCTCAGGCCTCAGCGCACCAAGTAATCACGCTCACCTGCTTGTGCGGTCTTGTCAGCCCCAGCAGTCGCGGCCTCAGTAGCCAGATCATCTGGGGCCGGGGGAATATCCTCGGAAACCCGGACGGTGTTGCCACGTAGTCTTTCCTCCGCACCCTCAATAACATCGGCCCCATCCTCGTATTCCAGGTAGGTGTAACCCAGCAGTTCCTCGCCATAGTCCTCCAGCAACTCGAACTCCTGCACGGGGGTGAGGTGACCAGCCCTCAGCGCCTCGTCCACCTGATCTTCGATGGAGTCGCGCAGCATCACTTCCTCGTAGCCCATCGATTCGATCATGCGCCGTGCCTTCTGGCCGCGCACGAACAGGTCGATGTTGTATTCACCCGCGCCCGTCACCGTGACATGCGCCTCGCTGACCTTGCCGAACAGGTTGTGCGCATTGCCCAGCACATCCTGATAGGCCCCGGCCAAGAACACGCCGAGGTAGTACGGCTGATCGCCCGGCTCGTGAACCGGCAGGGTGGTCTTGACATCGCGCAGGTCGATGAATTTCTCGATCTTGCCGTCGCTGTCGCAGGTGATGTCCACCAACGTGGCCTGACGGGTAGGGCGCTGATTCAGGCGGTCCACCGGCACGATGGGAAACAGCGCGTCAATGGCCCAGTTGTCCGGCAGGCTCTGAAACAGACTGAAGTTACAAATATACTGGTCCGCCAGGATGCTCTGGAGGCCCTCGAACTCGTCAGGGACATACTTTTCACCGCGCACCAGCTTGGCGACCTTTTTCAGGATGGCGTGAAACAGCGCCTCGCCCCGCGCCCGGTCCTCCAGCGATACATAACCCAGGTCAAACAGGTTATGTAGGGTATTTTTGGCGTCTACCGCGTCGTTGTACATCTCACGGTAGTTGCGCAGAGTGAGGTTGTCCAGGAACTCTTTGAGGTCAGTCACGACCTGATGCGAGTCCTCGGCAGGTTCGGGGGCGTCTTCGCGGTCACGGGTCGGCCCGGTCACGTCCACCACCGGCATGACCAGCACGGCGTGGTGCGCGGTCACGGCGCGGCCCGACTCGGTCACGATGGTCGGCTCAGGGGCCTCGCGGGCGCGGCATACTTCCTGCGCGGTGTACACCACGTCGGCGGCGTATTCGGCCAGGGTGTAGTTCATGGAGGCGTAAAAGGTGGTTTTGGACCCGTCGTAGTCCACGGCCAGACCGCCCCCCAGGTTGAGGTATTTCAGCTGCGCCCCGGCCGCAATCAGACCCGCATAGGTCTGGGTGGCCTCGCGCACCGCCACCTTGACCCGGCGAATGTCGGTAATCTGCGAGCCGATGTGGGTGTGCAGCAACACCAGGGTATCCAGCATGTCCTCTTCGCGCAGCCGCTCCACGACGCGCAGCAGCTCGTAGGCGTTCAGCCCGAACTTGGCCTGGTCGCCGCCGGATTCTTCCCACTGCCCCGAGCCGCGCGCGTGCAGCTTGAAGCGCACCCCGAACGCGGGCCGCACGCCCAGCGCCTTGGCCTGCTTGAGGGTCCGGTCCAGCTCGGAGAACTTCTCGATGGTGATGACCACGTTCTTGCCGAGGGTGCGGCCCCACAGCGCCAGCTTGATAAAGCCGTCGTCCTTGAAGCCATTGCAGCTGAGCAGGGCGTCGGGGTGCATCTTTTGGGCCAGGCACAGCGCCAGTTCGGCCTTGGAGCCGGCTTCCAGGCCGTGGGCGTAGTCGTACCCGGCGGCGGCCACCGTCTCCACGACAGCGCGGCGCTGGTTCACCTTGATCGGAAACACGCCCTGATAGCTGCCCTGATAGTCGTACTCGCGGATGGCGGCGCGGAAAGCTTCGTTGAGGTGCTGTACCCGGCCCGCCAAAACCTGCGGAAAGCGCAAGATCAGCGGCAGGCTCTCGCCACGCTCCTCAACCAGCTCGTCAATGATGTCGCGCAGCGGTGCGCTCAGACCCTGGCCAGGAGTCACTTCCATTTTGCCGCTGCCTGAGACGCGGAACCAGCCGCTGCTCCAGCGGTCGACCTGATACAGTTCGTTGGCGTCGCTGACATTGAAGTCACCTGAGGTGAGCAAGCTTGGGGAATGTGTCATGGGGCGTTCCTCCTGAAATGGACTAAGGCCCCGCCGTGCGCGGGGTCCCTGAGTGACAAAGCAGCTGCTCAACCCTACCCACCTGCCTGTCGCCCCCGGACGCCGTGCGAAGACCGCTCTGCATGATACCCCTTGCAGCCAGGAGGATGGGAGGATCATCTCCTTACAGTTCCAGCAGCATTCCCGGATTCGGGCGGTCCCTGAAGCCCAGGCGGCGGTACAGTCCGGCACCCATCGGCGCGGCATTCAGGGTGATCTGCCTGTACCCTTCTGCGCGTGCCCAGGCCAGGATGGCTTCCACCAAACCACCTGCCACCCCCTGCCGGCGGTGGGGGGGTTCTACCGCCACATTCAGAATGTGGGGCTGTACCGTGTGCGGACTGCCGGCACTGGGGTGCGCCGGGTACAGCTGCACGCCTGCGCCCCCGATCACCGCGCCGTCTGCGCCCACCGCCAGCCAGCCCAGATACCGGCCATCCGGCACGGCCTGGCAGTAATACGCCTCCCAAATGGGAAGGTCCGGGGCAATCTGCTCGGGCGTGCGGCCATTATCCAGTTGCATTACCCCGCGCAGGTGCGCCAGGGCGGGAGCGTCGGCAGCCACGGCGCGGCGAACAGTCAGGGTCATGCGCTGAGGATACTGGGCAGATGAGCCACAAAAAAGCCACCCCGAACGGGATGGCTCTTTGGACTGGCGGTCCGGACGGGATTTGAACCCGCGACCTTCTGCGTGACAGGCAGATATGCTAACCGCTACACTACCGGACCAGCGGAAAGTAAGTTAGCGTCTTACGCCTGGACTGTCAAGCTGCGGGGAGAGCGGGACAGGGCGGAGAAGCAAGGGTAGCGCGTCAGGGACAGCGGCAGGAACGCGTTCGGCACTCCATCCCCACATGGCCCGCTATGCTACGCAGCGCATGAACTACGACGACCTCTCGGAGCTGTACGACCAGCAATACGACCTGTACCGCGACGACTTGCACTTTTACGCCAGCCTGGCCGAAGGGGCGGGGCGTGTGCTGGAAGTCGGAGCCGGGACCGGGCGGGTCAGCTGCCACCTGGCGCGGCGTGGGGCGGACGTGACCGGCCTGGAACCCAGCGGCCGAATGCTGGAGAGGGCGCGGGCGCGGGCGGCCGAGAGCCGGGTGGACGTGGCATGGCTACAGGGAGACGCGGCCAGTTTCCGCAGCGATGAGCGATTTGACCTGATCATTGCGCCCTTCAATGCGCTGATGCACCTCTACACCCCTGAAGAACAGTTGAGTAGCCTGGAAAATCTGGCCCGGCACCTCGCCCCAGGGGGACGCTTCGCCTTCGACCTGTATGTGCCCAACTACGGCGCACAGGGCGTGCTGCGGCACGAGGGCGAGACCCTCTACCGGGGCGCCGAACGCACCGACGTATTTCTGATGCAGCGCATAGACGCAGCCCGCCAGCATGTCACCACCGAGTATTTCGTGGACACGGTGACAGCGGCGGGCGACCTCAAGCGCCAGCATTTCACGCTGACCCAGCGTTACTACTGGCGCTACGAGGTGGAATGGCTGCTGCGCTGCGCCGGCTTTGCGACTCCCCGCGTCAGCGGCAGCTTTCAGGGCGGGCCGTTGACCGAGAGCAGCGAAGTGATGGTGTTTCAGACTCGCTTGGCGTAGCTCTGGCCCAGGCACCCCTATTCTTCTGCGAAGGTCCGCACCAGGGCGCGGGCATCTCGCAGCTGCACGCCCAGGTTTTCCAGACGCCAGCTGTTCTGCCGCACTCCAATAATCGCGTCGTAGCGGTAAAGGGAGTTTTCGGTCAGTAGGTACAGGTAGCCGTCGGCCACCGCAGCGTCACGCAGGTTATTAAAGGAATCTATGGTCTGCGCCGAGTCCTGGGCCGTACTGGTCCCGTTCCAGACGCGCAGCGGTAGACGCAGACTGCCCTGTATGGCTTCACCACGCCAGGCGAACAGTACCGGCGCGGACCCGACCGCCGCTTCACTGGCCCACAGGCGGTTGTAACGCTCAGGGCCAAACGCGGGAAGCGGGTTGGCATCCGGCACCCCAGCGGTGGTCAGGGAGAACACGCCCGCGTCGGTGGCCGCGTACACGGTGGGCTGGCCACCTGCAGAGACCAAAGTCGCCAGGTCACGCACCGCCACGGTGGGCTGCGGATCGCTGTATTCGGCGCGTTCGTCACCCGGGTTGGTCACGGCCACCCGCAGCATCTCGCTGCCGCCGCCCAGCACAGGCCGGGCCACCACACCCACGTCGCCCGCCACCGCAACCCGGATCGGCGGCGTGTCGGTGCCGCTCAGCGGTGCGGCGGCCAGCGGAAGGGCAGTCCACCAGCGCAGCTCACCGTCGGGGGTGTACATGGCGACATTCTGCGGGCCACCCTCACACTGGCTCAGGGCGAAGTAGCGCTCGGACCCCGGCGACACTGCCGAGGCCTGCCAACACACCGGGAAAGGCGGCGCCTCGAAAGTATTCAAGGCGGTCAGATCGGGGCGGCGTTCCTCGGTGGCAGGCCTGCGCGTCAGCAGGACACGGCGTGATCCCTGCTGGGGATGCAGGTCCACGCCTCCCTCAATCGCCACCGGGTCGCCCAGTTCAGCCACCGGGCGCGGCGTGTCGGAGGCCGCCGCCGGAAGGTCTACCCGTTGCAGTGCAGCGCCCCCCTGGGTCAGCAGGGTCAGGGTGGTGGCGCTGCCGCCTTCCACCGTGCCGGTGCAGCCGCTCAGCAGGGCGGTGGGGGCCAGCAGGGTCAGGGTGGGAAACAGGAATTTCAGGTTCATGATGGACCTCCCAGAGGCCAAGGAGAAAGGGGACGGGTCAGGGTGTGAGCAGTGGCACGGCAAGGCCGCTGCTGTTGCGTTCCAGTAGGGTATTGAACCCGCTGCCTGGCAAGCCCACGCTGAAGCGGTAGCGTTTCAGCAGCAGATCGGCCTCGAACTGTGCCGCCCAGCAGCAGCGGT
Source organism: Deinococcus radiophilus (assembly GCF_020889625.1). Lineage (GTDB taxonomy): Bacteria > Deinococcota > Deinococci > Deinococcales > Deinococcaceae > Deinococcus > Deinococcus radiophilus. Next base: position 437,222 of record NZ_CP086380.1, on the reverse strand, counting down.
CCAGCGTGACGGCCAGCACCGGCAGTGGCCCGCCGGGCGGCTGCAATTCGCCGTCTACCCAGGTAAACACCTGATTGAGCCTTCCCGTGAAGTACAGGTCGGTGGTGGGGCTGACATCCCAGCGCACACCCACCGCCAGCGGACTGAAGCTGAGACGGTCAGTGGCGATATCGTCCGGGTAAGTGCCGGAGCGGGTGCGGGTGTAGGCCGCCTCGCCCGCCACCGAGACATACTCGCCCAGTTGCCAGGCTCCGCCCAAGCTGAGCTGTGCCAGTTCACTGCGGCGCTGGTCCAGGCCCGGCAAGTTGTAGGTGCCGCTCACACGGAAGCGCTCGCCCGGCTGGGTAGAGGTGTAGCTGCCACGCAAGGTGGGTGCCGTCCAGTAGCCCCGGCGCAGGTCGTAAGGGCCGCCGTAAGCCAGTTCCCAGTTTCGGGCACGGCCTGAGCCCTGAGTACCCACGCTGAAATCCAGTCGTCCGGTATCGCGGGCGTTCGGGGCCGGGTCCAGATTCAACGTATGTGATTCCTCGAAGGCATACTGACCGCGCCACAACACTTTGGTGTTGCCTGTCCACACATCTGAAATCAGGTTGACGCGCTGCGCCGTGCTGAACGTCAGCGGATTCAGCACCGTATCGGAACCGCGGGTGTAGTTGGCGTTCAGGCCGACTTCGCGCCAGCGCGGCGTCTGAATGTCGTGGGTGGCGTACACGCTGAAGTTGTTGGTGCGGTACTGCCCGTTCACCGTGGCGCGGAGGGTCAGCGGCTGAAACCCGCCCTGATCGGTGTAGCCGCCGTTGGCACTGAGGGTGAGGCGGTCCAGCCAGGCGTAGGCCTGCCGCAGCTGGAGTTGCGCGGCCTCTTCGGAGGTCAGGGGGCGGTCCGCAGGGGGAGTCTGGACGGTGGGGGCCTGCCCGCCCAGCGTGCTGCTGAACGAGAACCGTTCCAGCGTATCGGTGTAGAAGTTGTGGTTGAGATGACCGCTCAGCTGCACCGGATAGCGGTTGATCCGCACCCCGAAGGCGGTGGCCTGCTGCTGGTCCCAGTCGGCCAGCAGGTCGTGGGTATGCGAGGCACTCAGCAGCACGCCGTCCGACGGGACCAGGGCCAGCGATAGGGTCTGCGGAGCGCGGATGCGCGTGCCCGACAGCCGGTCAAAGGCAAACGGACTGGTGCCCTCATAGCGGATGTACTCGGAGGTGAAGTTCAGGCTGTGCTGATCCCTGACCCCAAAGCGCTGATCCAGTCGCGCCTCGGCCTGCAGATCCACCGTGCGTGCGCCGGTGCCGTAGTAGCGCCCGGTAAAGCGGTTACGGACGCTGAACTGTGCGCCTTCCCAGAGCGGGCGGCTGTAGGAGATGTCGTGCTGCTCCTCTAGGCGGGTCGTGGTGATGTTCACACCCTGGCGGCTGGCGCTGGACGAATCGGGATTGGACGCGGCGGTGTATTGGCCCGCCGTCAGCCGGGCGTCGGCGCTGAAATTGCCGCTGCGGTAGGGCTTGGGGTCAATGACGACTTCGGGCCACTTGAGCGGCGTGTACTGACTGCGCGTCTCGTCGCGGTTCAGCAGGTTGTAAAGATTCAGCTCGGCGCTGAACAGCGGGTACTCTACCCGCGCCCCGAACTTGACGCTGGTGACACCGCGTAAAGGATCCGTGGCACTCCGCCCGATGTCGCGGCGGGTCACCTGCAGATCATAGTCCAGGTCACTTGTCGCCAATTCCAGCGGCGCGCGGCCCCGCACGCTGAAATCCAGGTCCAGGTCACGTCCCTCCTGTGGCTGGTTCCCCTCAAACGGTTTGGGGTCGGTCAGGAGATACAGGTCGGCGCGGTCCACATACGGCACGGGCGAGTAGGAGCGCAGGTCCACGCCGACCCCGAAGCGCGCAGGCCGATTCTGGTAGTAGCGCAGCAGCGTGGTACCCAGGGTATGGTCCGAGACGCTGAACGGCAGATCCGCCGCTGCTGTAAAGCCGTCGCGCTCGTCCTGGCCCAGAGAGAGGCGGGGCTGGCGGGCCGGTTCATTCAGCGGCAGCACGATAACCGGCAAGTACAGCACCGGATGGTCGGCCAGCAGCAGCTGCACCCGGTAAGCGACCAGGCGGTCACCGGGATAGAGAATCAGTTGCTCGGCCTGAAACGCGTAGTCGTTGGGGGTTTGCCCGCAGCCGCCGCAAGGGGTGAAGTAACTGCCCATCGCCCGCAGTTGCCCTGGCACACGTTCCAGCTCTTCGCCGCGAATCCGCAGCTTGCCCTGACTGACCAGCACATCCTCGCCAGTCAGCGAGTTGGTCGCCAAGTCCACCACCAGGTCTTCGCCAGCGAGGCCCTGGCCCTCGTCGCTGGCGTAGCGTGCCCCACCCACCAGGGTCAAGGTACGAGCAGTGCGGTTGAATTCGATTCGGCGAGCGCGCAGGGTTTCGCCGTCCAGTTCCACTTCGACCAGGCCGCCAGGCGAATCCTCGTCGGCGCTGATGATCACCAGTTCCTGGTCTTCGAAGCGGCGCAGTTCCAGTGAGCCGGCGTCCACGATCCGCACGGTGGCGGCCTGGGCACTGCTCAGCAGGGTGCCGCCCGCCGCCAGCAGACCCAGGGCCAACGCCCGCAGGCCACGCAGGCGGCGGACGGTCATGGGCCTGCTCCAGTCACCGCGTTCAGGACAGGAGCCGACTGGGTAGCGGCAGCAACCGGCTGGTAATGCAGCGCCTGCACCACGGTACCGGGGTAATAAAAGCCCAGCACATCACGGTGGCTGCGGCCTTCACGGGCAAAGCCGAGCGCACCGTATTGCGACAGACCCACCCCATGTCCGGACCCCTGACCACTGAGGCGCAGCGGCGAGGAACTGTCCACCCGCGCCCGGCTGGACGGTGCGCCCAGCGCCCGCACGAAGCCCCCAGCACTGGCACCTTTGAGGGTTGAGGTGCGGCTGCTGCCCACCACCGTCACTTCTTCTACCCGGCCCGACGCACTGGTCTGGCCGAAGCTGACCCGCCGCACCGTGCCCACATTCAGGCGGTAGGCCGTTGCAGCACTGTTCAACTTGGCGGGGCTGACCGTGATCTGCCAACGCCCGCGCTCGCCACTGGCCGTGACCGATTGTGGGTCAGGCTTGGCGATCAGGTAGGGCAGGTTCTTGCCCCAGACTTCGGCGGCGCTGGCGGTGTAGCCGCCCGAATTGGCCGAAAAGTAGGTGTCGGCCAACTGGCCCCCGTAGGTCAGCACCTCACCCCGCGTGGCGTCGATGGCGGCGTTGGTGCGCTCATGCTCGCCGTCTATGCCGGGGTACATCTGGCAGTTGGTCCCGGCGCAGATATCGAAAGGCTGCGCCGGATTGACCCGCTGGGTGACGTAAGTGCGGGCGACCACCGCCTGGGACTCCAGCGCGGCTTCAGGCCACAGCGCAGGCATTTCGGCGGGCACCACACCGCGCAGATAATCTTCGACGTTCACGACGTTGATACCCTGCACTTTGCCACGGTTCAGGCGCAGCAATACTCCGCCCCGGTAGACCTTGGAACCGATCTGCACCCGGCTGCCGGGGCTGGGCGGCACATAGAGGGTGCTGCTGCCTGCAGATTTGCCGTTCAGGGCCAGCTCTGAGCCGCGCACCTCGACTTTCCACACCGGGGCGGACGCTTGGGGCGCACCACCGGTTCCCAGCAGGCGCACTGGCACCGACGCCCCCTCCTGGATCAGCACCCGGACATCCAGCGCCTGTCCGGACCCGCTGGCAAGCACGGCCAATGTAGCGGTCCCCAGACGGACCGTATGCAACAATCTGCGGCTGAACATCACTTTGGAGTATAAACAGCGCCCCAGATGAGGCGGGTCAGTGGGACATGAGATAAATGCTTGCGGAGGCTGGCGTCATAGACGGCTGGAAGATCGCTACCGCAGAACATAAAAAATCACACATGCCATCATGACCGCATGAACAGTGGGCCGCGGGGACAGGTGTGGGCGCATGTGGGCCAGCCGTTTGATCGGCGAGCCTACGACGTGGTGGTGATCGGTGCGGGCATGCTGGGCGCGGGCTGCGCCGCCGCGCTGCGTGAGGTTGTCCCAGGCCGGAGCCTGTTGCTGCTGGATGAGGGCGGCCTGCCCAACGAAGAAGGCGCGACCCTGCTGGGTGCAGGCGTGTGGGACGCAGCGGGGCTGGAAGGTCATGCGACTGAACTGGCCGAGCGGAGCCGCGCTGAATTGCAACGCTGGCTGGGCGACGCCCTGACACCACGTACGCTGCTGGACTTTGGAGCAGAACGGACGGAAGCTGCCGAGGCCAGCGCAGAAGTGCTGCAGGCCTTTGACGACATGGCGGACTGGGTGGACCCGGAACAGTTGCCGCACGTGACCCGGCGGGAAGTGCTCACCTACCGCCCCGGCGAGCTGACGCTGCGGCTGGGCCAGGGTGCGGTGGCAGCGGGCGCCGACCTGATGCTGAATGTCCGCGCCGAGCTGACCCCCGGCGGTGTGCGCCTGCACCGCCTCAGCGTGACCAACCGGCACGAGATCGTGGTGCATGAGACGCACGACATCACGGTAGATCAGGTGATCGTGGCTGCCGGAGCCGCTGGACCAGAGCTGATCGAAAGTGGCCTGGGCCTGCACACCCCGCACGGGCGCGCCTACGTGCAGCGGCCCCGGCTCCGGCAGCCCAGCGGCCCAACCTCTCCCCTGCTGCGGGCCGGGAACCTGCTGCTGCGCCCCCTGAACGGCGAGTACGCGCTGTACCTGCCGCCCCGCTCGGGCGACCCGCACGGCTACCGGCCCACCTCCGGGCGGCTGACCGGCGTGCAGGTGGGCCTGCGCCGCGAACTGCTGTGCGACCTGCTGCCGCGCATGGACGCGCTGCCGGTTCTGGCCACCGAAGCCCTCGGCGTGGGCCGTAGCCTGGCCGACATAGAGGGTGCCTGGCTGGGCCTGCCCGGCGGCGACCCGCAGCACGCCCCCACCGCCGAGCAGGTCACCCCTGGGGTATGGCTCTTACTGGGCGGCAGCCGCACCCGCGGCGGGGCAGACACCCTGGGGCTGGGGCTGGTGCGGGAGCTGGCAGAACAGCTGGCTTAAACCGCGTCATGGGCAGGATTTTCCGGCATGACTGAGTTGTGGCACAGGGTAGAATACGGGATGAACCCTGATCCCAAACGCCTGGGCACCCTAGATGAACTGCTGACCACCCTGGACACCCTCTTTGAGGGCGGCTCGGACTGGACCACGCGGGAGCAAAGCACCCACTGGCAGAGCATCTTTTCGCAGCCGGAGCACCCGCTGAACTCTGACCTACCAGACGCCAACCTCACCGAGTGGCAAGCGCGTGGGCTGTTGCCCAACCCGGCAAGCCGCACCGCCCTGGATCTGGGCTGCGGCCTGGGGCGCAATGCCCGCTGGCTGGCGCGGCAGGGCTACCGGGTCACGGGCCTGGACCTCTCGGCCTACGCGGTGGCCGAAGCGCAGCGGCGCACCGCCGACCTCACCGTAACCTACCTGGAAGCCGACCTGCTGCGCGGTCCTCTGCCCTTACCACCCGCCGACTTGGTGTACGACTCCGGCTGCTTTCACCACCTGCCGCCGCACCGCCGCCTGACCTACCTGAGCGTGCTGGGGCGTCTGCTGAAGCCGGGCGGACATTTCGGTATCTGCACCTTCGCGCCGGGGCGGATGGGCAGCGAGGCTACGGATGTGGAACTGCTGCGGCGCGGCAGCCTGGAAGGCGGTGTGGCCTACTCGCCGGACGACCTGCGCGGCATCTTCAGCGATCTGGACTACGTTGCGGGCGGACCGATGCCGCAGCTGGCCGGGACGTTTTGCCATGACTTTTTGAATGTGGCGCTGTTCCGGCGGCCGGCCGGCTAGCCCCCCGGCCTATGCTGAGGTCATGAACGGGCTCGACGAACAGACCAAAGCCCGCATCCGCGCGGAGGAAGAGTACCGGGCGCAGGTGCGGGGGGAGCTGACCCCCAAAGGCCCCTGGAACACCCTTGGGAAAATCATCACCGGATTGGTGCTGATAGTGGTGGCGTACGCGCTGCTCCTCAGCCTGGGATGGTATCTGATGCAGCCTGGCTGATCCCTGAATCCATCCCACTTGGGCAGCGGGCAGCCAGGCGGCAAACCATTCACCTTCTGCCTTCCTCCTTCTGCCCTCAGACGAGCGCTTCTTGCGTCCCGTCCAGGTTCACCTTCTTGGCCGGGCGGAACCGGATGTTTTCCCATTCGCCTTCTTCCAGCACTTCCAGGGCCGGGTTGAGCTGACGGAAGTGGGCCACCACCTCCTGCACCAGGTCGTCCGGCGTGCTGGCCGCGCTGGTAATGCCGAGGCTGGTCACGCCGCTCAGTTCAATGTGGGCGAGGTCAGCGGCGGTTTCCAGGCGCTCAGCGCGGCCGCACAGCTCGCGGGCCAGTTCCAGCAGCCGCATGCCGTTGCTGGAGTGCGTAGAGGTCAGCACCAAAAATGCGTCCACCTGCGGCGCAATCGCCTTGACCGCGTCCTGGCGGTTCTTGGTGGCGTAGCAGAGGTCCTCGCTGGGCGGAATCACCAGCGCCGGAAAGCGCTCCTTGAGAATGGCGACCGTCTGGCGGGTGTCGTCCACGTTGAGGGTGGTCTGGGTCAGCACCACCAGCCGCTCGGGGTCGGGCACCTGCACGGTGCGCGGGTCGTTCAGGCCGCCGCCCACCTTGCCCTGCACCCCGATCAGGATGGTGTGCTCCGGGGCCTCGCCCTGGGTGCCGATCACTTCCTGGTGCCGGGCGCTGTCCCCGATCAAGAGGATGGTGTAGCCCTCGGCGGCGTACTTTTTGGCTTCGGTGTGGACCTTGGTGACGAGCGGGCAGGTGGCGTCCACCGTAGCCAGGCCCAGGGCGCGGGCCTGCTCGCGAACGGCGGGGCTGACCCCATGGGCACTGAAGACCACCGTGTCGGTGCCGTGGGGCAGCATGGGGATTTCCGTCAGGTCCTCCACGAAGCTCACGCCCTTGCCGCGCTCCAGCCGGTCCACCACCGTGTGGTTGTGAACGATGGAGTGGTACACGGTCACCGGCTGGCGTTCATGGTCGGCGGCCTGCTCCACGGCCTGAATCGCCATGACCACCCCGGCGCAAAAGCCGCGTGGTTTGGCGAGGTGAATGCGCTTGATCATGCCCTCTATTGTGCCGCACCTGCGTAGGGATCAAAGGGACGGCTGCGACCCTGCCAGTCTTGGTCGAATTTGCGCTGCAGTTCGCCCACGGCCTGTGGGTCATCGGTCAGCAGCGCCGCTTCAGCCAGACCCAGCGGTCCCCAGGCCGACGGATGAAAGTTCATGCTGCCCACCAGCGCGGCTTCCCCGTCCACCAAGATGGCTTTGCTGTGCATCGGATAGGTGGTGGCGCGAATCTCCAGGTGCTGCGCCAATCCACGCTGGCGGGCCTCGCGCTCCAGAATCACCACGCCAGAGCGGTTCTGAACACCTTCCACTTTGTCGTTCATGGTCAGGACACGCACCTGAACGCCGCGCTCCATCGCGCTGAGCAGCGCCTCAAAGTAGGTCGTCAGCGGCATCCCACTACAAATATCCGGCCAGGGTGTCATGACCACGCAGTTCAGCTGGGCGCTCAGCGAGGTTTGTAATAAATCAATGCGGCGCTGAGCTGCGCCCAACAGCGCCAGATGGGCCGCGTCGGCCTGAAGGTAGCCCGTCCGGCGGTACAAGAACAGAGCGTGGGCATTTCCGGCAGTCGTTACCTCATGGGCCAGTGGGGGGCGCGTCAGCGGCCGGGCCTCCCGCCACGAGCAGCGCTGCTCCACCTGTCCAGCTTGCACGTCTGCCGGGCAGTTCAGCTCATCGGACAGCGCCCAGAGATCGGCGAAGGCTGCCGCTGCATTCTGCGCCACTGGGCCGCGCAGGGTCAGGCCCAGGTCATTGACCCCGCCCCCCGCTGGCCTGGATTCCCCGCCCGGCAGCCAGGTCAGGGCGTAGCCGTAGCCCGCCGCCGTCACCTCGCGCCCGTCAACCACCTGCATCTTGATGTGGCTGTAGGGCGTCAGGCGGTAATGGGCCAGACGCAGGTCCCACCCCAGCGCCGGGTCCTGCAGCGGTACACCGCGCCGCAGCAAGCCCTCAGCCATGCCTGCTGCGATCCAGCGTGGTGGGCGCATCGGCAACGGGTAGTTGCCCAGATGCAGCCGCACGCTCATGCCCTGGGGATAGGCGGCCCGCCCCCCCAGTTGCACACGGCGGTACAGCTCCGCCAGCGTGTCCAGCAGGGCCTGGGTAGGAGCGTCTGCCTCAGCATGGAAATCCATATTGGTCAGCAGCACCTCGGCGCGGGCTGCCAGAACCTGTGCATTGGTCTGGGCGAAGGCGTCGGGCCCCGCCGAGGGGTCCGGGCTGGCCGTTTCCAGCAAGGCTACGAAGCGGTTGCCGCAGGACAGGTCTGCCTCACCGTAGTCGCGCAGCACCTGCCAGGCCGCCCGCATGGCCAGGTGTGCCGGTGGCGGGCAGACGTACTCGCCCGCTTCCAGCCGGGGCTGAGGCGGAGGGCTGAGGTACAGCGGGACTTCCAGCGTCTGCGCGGAGGCCGCTGGCAAGCCGCAGGCGGCCATCAGCAACGAACGAAGAGCAAGGCGGCGCAGCGACACAACCCCTGCAGAGTACGGCACTGACCTGATGCGAACCGGATGACACCTGACGGTCCATAGCCACGTTTCCAACCGACGTTGCTGGGGGAGGTCCACCCCAACACAGGCCCAGCAATCGAATAGACTGTAGGTACAGACACGATTTTATATCCTGACCCACCCTTTGCTGCGCCTTACCACCCAAGACGATTGCTGATGCCTGATTCCTCTCCCACCCTGACGGTCCGTCACCGGGCACTGCGCGAGCAGCTGGCCCGCTGGCAGGCGGCTGGGCTGCTGAGTGCCGAACAAGCCGCAGCCATCTGGAACCATGAGCAGCAACGTGAGGGGCACACTCCCTCGCGTCCACCCTGGGCCGTCACCGTCTCGGTGATCGGGGCGCTGGTGCTCGGCCTGGGCCTGATCGCGCTGGTGGCCGCCAACTGGGACGGCCTGAGCCGTACGGTCCGGTTGGTGGGCCTGATCGCGTTGATGCTGGGCAGTTACGCTGTGGGCTACCGGTTACGTGACCGACCCGCTGGCCGCTGGCCGGGCACTGGGGCAGCCTTTTATCTGCTGGGCGGGGTGCTGTTCGGAGGACTGCTGGCCTTCTTGGCTCAGGGCCTGCAGCTGGACATACCGCTCACCGCCCTGCTGCTGTTATGGGGGGCCGGATTGGCAGCGCTGGCCTACGCCGTGCGGCTGCCCGCCGCGCTGCACCTGGCCCTGCCGCTGGGCGCCGTCATTCCGCTGCTGGCGCTGTACAGTGATGGGCTGAACTGGCTGCTGGGCCTCCCACCCGGTGTCCAGAACCTCTGGCTGATGGGGCTGGTCGGGGGCCTGTTTCTGGCCGCTGCCGGGTGGCATGACCGCCCTGCCCCCAGCGGCCAGGCCTCCCACCTGACGGCCTCCCACCTGACGGACGCCGAGCGGCACGCACTGGGCCACCCTTACGCTTTCTGGGGGCCCTCGCTGCTGCTGGGCGCGGCCACGGCCCTGCTGTATCACGGCCTGCTGCCGAGTGATGCCCTGTGGCAGGGCCAGGACGCTTCCGCCGCTTACCTGCTGATTCAGGGCCTGGCTGGGGTACTGGCCCTGAGCGTAGCCTACCTGGGGCAGCAAATGGAGCGGCGAGCCGTGATCAACTGGGGCCTGCTGGGCGTGGGGGCCAGCGTGCTTGGAATTTACTTTTCCCTGTTCAGCCGCCTGCTCAACATCTCGCTGGTGCTGATCGGAGCTGGGATTCTGCTGCTGGCGCTGGGCTACCTGCTGGAACGCGCCCGCCGCCGTCTAAGCGAGGGCCTGGGATGACGGCCCCACCACCTGCTCCGGACCCCGGGCGCAGCAGCCGTGCCCGCCCACTGCTGGCCGCCGTGGGCCTGCAGCTCCTGCTGGCGGCAGGTCTGGTCACTCCGGCGCTGCTGGCCAATCTGGATGCGCAGGAAGTGCTGCTGCAGACTCAGCCAGTCGACCCGCGCGATCCTCTGCGGGGTCACTACCTGACGCTGGGCTACGCCTTCAACACCCTCAAGACCGCCCAGACCTTCGAAACGGGTCAGCCGGTGTATCTGCCGCTTCACCCTGGCACGGATGGGGTCTGGACGGGCGATACCTTGCAGGCCAGTCCCCCCACCGAAGGCATCTTTTTGCGCGGACGGGTCGCCTACCATCTGCAGGGGCAAACGGCCGTCAACTACGGCATTGAGCGCTTTTATCTAGAAGAAACCGCTGCGCTGGATCAGGAGCGCTTGGGGTGGGACGGCCAGGCCAAACCGCTGCGCGCCCGGGTCCGGGTGGGCCGGGGCGGACAGGCGCGGGTGGTGGGCCTGGAACGTGGCGGCGTGGTGATTGAGTAGCACTTCCGCCCTGGAGACGTGAAAAAGCCCCTCCAATGAGAGGGGCCAGCGCCAAAGCGAGCAGCTCAAGCAACATTAGTCCAGGACCGTAAAGCCCAGTTCCTGCGCCTTGTCCACAAAGAAATTGACGTTCTCAGTTTTGGTGCCCATGCCCAGGCTTTTGCGGTCATGTTCACCGGTCGCGGCGATAATCAGGGTTTCGGCCAAGCACGCTGGAACCGCACCTTCACCGAATTGCAGATCAATTCGGCTGGTCATGTTGCCGGGCGGCAGCACCACCCCGCCGGGAATCACCCGCACACCGGGCACGTCCCGCACGCCCTCGTCCACATCGGCGGGGCGGCCCTCGTCGAAGATCCAGGCCCCCGGACGCACCTGCTCGGCGAAGATCACCGGGTCAGGGTCCGAGGTGGCCGTAAAGATCAGCTCGGCTTCTTTGAGGGTGTCATAGGACGTGGTGGTCACGATTTCGGTGTCCGGGTTGGCGCGGCGCAGGGTGGCCGCCGAGCGCTCCAGCCGCTCCAGGTTGCGGCCCACCATGATGACCTTACCCACCTGCGGGGCGATGGTGCGGGCGATGCCGAAGGCCACCACACCGTTGGCCCCCACCACGGCGGCGGTGGCGTGCTTCAGGTCGCGGCCCTGGGCACTGAAGTGTTCCAGGATGCCGGGAATGGCCGCCTTGATGGTCCCGGAGGTATAGGCTCCGCCGTTGGTGACCGTCAGCTCCGGCACCGCTTCTTGTACGGCCTCGCCCTTGTTGCCGACCACACTCCAGAACGCCCCCAGTCCAAAGACCTCGGCGCCCAGTTCCTGCGCCAGCCGCGCTCCTTCGATGGCGCGGCGGGTCGCCAGTTCGGGGTCGTCGCGGAACATGTCAGGCAGCAGCGGAGCGCTGAGCAAGTAGCAGTAGATTTCCTTGCCCTGCTCGGTCTGGATGCCGCGTAGCTCGCCCACCTTCATGGGCCGGAACTGCGCGGCGATGCGCCCCACCAGCTCTTCACCGACCAGACCACGCTCGTAGAGGGGGCGCAGCCAGGCAAAGCGGGGCGTGCCGGTCCAGAAGTCCTCGATTTTCATGGGGTGAATCATGAAAGCCGTGACCACCTGATCGTCCCGCTTGCCCGCCAGGGGAACCGGATCGCCCAATCTCGGCTCGGTGCCGTCCAGAATGCGCCCCAGGTTCTCCTTGAAGCGCCAAGCGGCGCTCAGCAGCAGTGCGGACGCCAGCAGCTGCTCACCCGTACTGCGCCGATCCGCCAGTGTGGCCACCGTAAAGGTGCCCAGGCCCGCTACGGTGGCCAGCGCTGGATAGCGCGTTCCAGCCAGCGCCGCGCCGTAAGCCACCAGCGGGAGCAGCGCCGCCCCGCCGTATCCCTGGCGCGAGAGGGCCACGAAGACGCCCAGCAGCACCAGATTGCCCCGGCCACGCGGCAGCGTGTCTCCGTAGAGCGCGGAGGGCGGATTGAGGTGGCCCAGGTAAGCGGCGACCCCGGCAGCCAGGGCCAGGGGCGGAGTGGGGGCCAGGGCGACCGCGGCAGCCCCCTTGGCGGCGTCCAGCCCGGCCGTGCCCAGCGCCAGCTCCGGTCCCAGACGCTCCAACACATTTTCCACGCCCAGGTTATAAGGGCTGTTCAGCCGGGTGTCTTTTTGTCGGCGGGCCAGCAGCCAGTGGCCGAGTGGCAGACTGCCGATCACAAAAGCCGCCGCAGGAACGGCCAGACGGGTGAGGAGACGCAACATGAGGCGCATTGTACGGCAGTCGGCCAACCCTGAACCGGGCCAGAAGTCAGCTTCCCGGAAGGCGATGGAGCGGCCACCCCCTGAATCAGTGGCTCAGGAGAGGGGACTTGAAAAGTTTTAGGCTGAGAACGCTTGCTCAGGCCAGCGAAGTCGCCTGCTCCAACGCCGCCGCTTCCCACAGCCAGTCGCGGATCACCCGGCCCGCTCCCGGAAAACCGCCATCTTGCCCCAGCTCCCGCAGCAGCTCGGCGCGGACCTGCTCGGAGCTGAGCCCACGCCCCAGCAAACGGCTGAGTGGCTTCTGACCATCCAGCAACCGCAGAACTGCGCTGCGCCGTTTGGCCTGGGCGTCCTCACAGGGGGGCAGGATCAGCAGGTCCCACTCGAAGCTTTCCCGGATGGGGTGAATCATGTGTGCGGCGTGGAGATCCGCCATCTGGATGCAGACCTCGAACAGAGACTGGCCCGTATTGGCCGCCACCCAGCGGGCCGAAGCTCCACCCTGGCGGTTAAACGGCGCGGCCTGCCCCCAGAAGCGCTGTGACGGGCTGACGATAACTTCCACGGCACGCGGCCACTCGTCGCTGAGCCGTGCCCACTCCCCCATCAGTTGGCCAAACGGAGCCAGCGGCCACCGCGCAGCAGCGGACACCCGCATCTGCCAGAATTCAGCCCTTCCCGTGGTGACGGTCTGTGGGAAGGCGTACAGTGCCTCTGGGCCGTGCCAATCATGCAGGGCACAACCGACAAGTTCGCCGCCCACGAATTCCAGGCGCAGCGGCAAAGGGCCACCCGGTAGCTCGGCCTGGACCCGGAGCTGCCCAGTCTGGCGGGTGGAATGAATCAGTTCCATCACAGCGGTCAACGGGACTTCATCCAGGCCTGCCGACAGACCCAGCACAGGCCCCTCGGAGGTGGTCGTAGACAGCTCAGGCATGCTAAAGGCGAGGATAGCCCAGCGGTGGTTGCGGCGCCATCACATTTGAGCAGTGGACCCCGTCCATTCAGGCAGAGGGGTTCAACGTCTAGCAGCCATGCGGACCATGAGGTACGGCGCCTGATGGCGTCCATGTCTCCTCGCTCTCCTGCGGCGCTGTGCCCGTCTGCTTGCGGAGAACCGTAGTCCGCCTCTAGGCTGCTGGGCCTGAGCCACCCCACATCCAGAACAAGGCAAAGAACAGCAGCAACGCCAGAGCAATCCACACTGACCTGGGAAGGCGGTTCAGCCCGGAAACCGTGCGCCGGGCTTCGTCGCGGCCCCGCTGATCCACCTGACGGCGGTCCAGCGACTGGGCCTTCTTCTGCGCGCGGACCGACTCGGCCCGTTTGCCCTGCTGGCGCAGCACCACCGCCAGATTCTGGTGAGCAGCGTGGTGGCGGGGCTCCAATTGCAGAGCGCGGTGCAGGTCCGCTTCGGCGGCAGCGTAGTCCTGGCGCTCGGCAGCCAGCCCGGCGCGGTTGGTCAGGGCGCGGTAGTGCTGGGGGTCAGCTGCAAGTGCCGCCGCGAACTCCGTGGCCGCCTGCTCGGTCTGACCTACTTCGGCGGCCAGTACGCCCAGCAAGTTATGGGCCTCGGCGCGGGTCAGCGGGTGGCTTAGCGCTCCGGCCAGGGCCGCTTGGGCTTCGGCAGGCTGCTGCCAGCGGCGAACTTCGGTCAGGGCCCGCAGGTGATCTGCCAGGGTCGGGTTCAGCAGGGCCAGCCGAACCTCCGCTGCCGTGGTCGGCAGGGCTGAGGAAGGAGTGGTCGGAGGTGCTAAAGACTCCTGATCGGCCAGCCACGCTTCCAATTCGGTCAGCGCAGCTTCAGGCCGTTTGGCACGCAACAACTCCCGCAGCTTGATCCAGCTCTGGATGTCGGCAGCTTCCTCGCTCTGGCCGGCCAACTCAGCCTGATGCAGGGCCACTTGCAGGTCATGGTCCAGCCCACCTTTACCCTGCCCAGACGACGTTGCGGGAGAAAAAGGAGCGCTCACCCACGCAGCATACCGTGTAGGCCACGGGCGTCCTGACCGCAGAAACTCACGCAGTGCAGATGAACTGGTCAGCCTGAAGGGGCGCTCAGATCGGCCCAGGCCCGGCCCAGTTCGGCCGCCACATCACTGGCCCCCAGGCCATAGCCGTGACGCTGGGCCGCCCGTTCTCCGGCGCGGGCATGCAGGCGTACCCCCACCTGCGCGGCCTGCTCGGTGGGCAAGCCAGCGGCCAGCAGCGCGGCCAGCACCCCAGCCAGCGTATCGCCCATGCCCGCGCTGGCCATTCCTGGATGCCCACCCCGCGACACGCTCAGGCCCCCGGCCCAGGCCACCACACTGGGACCACCTTTGAGGACCACCACGCCGCCGTAGCGCTGCTGCAAGGCTGCCGCGCTGCCCAGCGAATCGGCCGTCACCTCACTAACCGCCACCTCCAGCATTCGGGCCGCTTCGCCAGGATGGGGAGTCCAGATCACCCCGGCGTGACCCAGACCGCTCAGCTCCGGCTGCAACGCGTCGGCGTCCAAGACCGACGGTCTCTTCCAGGCCAGAACTTGGCGGGCCAGCGCGGGCGCCTGCGCTCCCAGGCCCATTCCCAAGGCCAGCGCATCCGGGCGGGCGCTTTCATGGGCCAGCCAATCGTTCAGCGAGTCATGACGGGTCCGCATCAGTTCCGGCGTGACCAGGGGCACTTCCGCAACTGAATGCAGCGTAACCAGCCCGGCTCCGGTTCGCAGCGCCCCCACGCCAGTCATGGCGGGTGCGCCTTCCAGCCCTACGGAGCCGCCGATCACCCAGACCCGGCCAGCATCACCCTTGTGGGCATCGGCGCGGCGGTGGGGCAATACGCGGCCCAATTCGGCGTCGGCAGGGCGGACCGCGCTGGCCTGACGAGCGGTCCAAGCCAGGGGCAAAGCCAGGGTATCCAGACTCAGGTCGCCGCAGGCCGCTGCCGCCGCTCCGAACAGGTGGACGGGTTTGTAGGCGCTTAGGGCCAGGGTCCAGTCGGCACGCACCCACAGCGCGGGACAGGTGATCCGGTCGGCTTCCAAGCCACTGGGTAAGTCAATGGCCAGCACCGGCTCCTGCGCCTGGGCCGTACGGGTGTTCAGCGCTTCCACGACCTCCGCCAGTTCGCCGCGCAGTGGCCCCCGCAGCCCGGTGCCCAGGAGACCGTCAGCCCAGGCCGCTGCGGGGGGCAGCGCCGTCACCGCCGGGGCCGACAGTTCTTCCACTTTTCCCCCGACCGCACGCAGGCGGCCTAAGTTGCGCTGGGCCAGCTCGTGCTTTGGCACCGCGGCCAGCACCATCACTGGCTGACCCACCGCCAGCAGATGACGGGCGGCCACCAGGGCATCTCCTCCATTGGCCCCAGGCCCCGCCAGCAGCGCCAGCGGACGCGCACCCGCTGGCACACGGCGCAGCAGTTCAGCGGCCACCGCCCGCCCCGCCGCTTCCATCGCCGGGTCCAGCAGCCCCACCGCTTCCAGCCGGGCGTCCAGTCCCTTTACACCCACCGCGCTCAGCACGTATTCGGTCATGCGGGCATTAGAGCAGATGGGATCCAATGCCCCAGCCACCGGGGCATCAAAAAAAGGCGCCTGAGCTGTTACGCCCTACGCCTCTTGCTGCGGGTCGGTGCCGAACCCGTAAGTGACTTTTACTTCTCGCCGTAACGGTTCTCGTCGTCGCCCATGTTGGTGCTGGGTGGATCACTGGCGTCCATGGTCTGTTCCACGCCCACATCGTGACGGTCCAGGCCCTGCTGCTCGTATTGGCCGGGTTCACTGCTCTCAGCGACGACTTCAGCGTTCAGGTCGTCATTCTTGCCCTGCTGAGCCGCGCGGGTGTGCTGGAACTGCAAGTCCACATTGCTGATCTCCTGACTTTCCTGCTGGTCGCCTTGATTGTTATGGTCGGTCATGGCTACAGAGTAGCGCCTCCGGTCTGCGGGACGCTGATAATCACTTAGGAGCAAGGTTAAGGCCCGCGCCCACGCCCCTCGGCTCACGGGCGACTCATGGCCACGTCAGCTTCACTTCACCCTTGCCACCTCCAGGCGTGGTAACGGTAAGGACGTGACTATCCTGGAGCTTCTGACCGCCGCAGGCCCGCTGTTTTATGTCCTGATCGCCCTTTCGGTGTATGTACTGTTTCTGGCCTTCGCCCGCGCACAGACGCTGGCCCGGCTAGGTCAGGACCCCACCGCCGTGATTGAGCGGGCGCGGGCCACCACGGCCGAGTCCGGCCCCAGCGCCGCGCTGGCCGAGCTGGATTACACCGGCCAGAGTTCACCGGTAGCCAATGTGATGCGTGCCGGGCTGGCCCGCGCCGACTGGGGACCGGACGCTGCTGGCTCGGCCATGAACTCTGCGCTGCTGGCCGAGGACAGCCGCCTGTACGCTGGCCTGAGCGCCCTGGGCACCGCCGCACAGATCGCTCCGCTGCTGGGACTGCTGGGCACCGTGATCGGGATGGTGCGTTCCTTTCTGGTGTTCTCGGCAACGACCAATCCTTCGCCCACCGAGCTGGGCCAGGGCATCAGCGAGGCACTGATCAACACCGCAGGCGGCCTGGTCGTTGCCATCATCGCCTATGTGGCCCGCAACGCCCTGCGCTCTCAGGCGGACCGCATCGCGGCCAGTGCCGAGCGGGTGCGCGAAGAACTGCCTGGCTGGTTGAGCCGCCCTGGCAGCCTGACCGCCCGCAGCACCCTGCCCAGCCGCGCCGCCGAAGCCGAGCGCTTGTCACCTACCTTCGAAACGGCTGAGGCCACCCCGTGACCCGCCCAGGCCGCCGACGCCTGCGGGACGACACCCCGGTCACCTTCGACTTCGCACCGATGGTGGATGTGGTGTTGTTGCTGCTGATCTTCTTCTTCCTGACCAGTTCACTGTCCGAAGGTGACGTGGGTCAGGCCCTCCCGCTGGACCTGCCCCGCGCCAACATGACGGTGGAGGAAACGCCGGACCTGCCCGTGGTCAGTGTGGACGCGGCAGGCGGCATTTTCCTGATGGGCGAACCCACCACCCTGGAGGCCCTGAGCCAGCAACTGCCGCCAATGGTCGAAGCGTCCGGCGGCCTGGTGGGCCTGCGGGCCGATGAGGGCGGCAACTACGGCGCTGTGGTGGAGGTCATGGACACCATCAAGGCTGCCGGTGGAGTGCGCCTGGCCCTGGGCACCGCCACCGAAGCGGCCGGAGGAGGCGCGGAGTGACCACCTGGACCCCCCCGGAGCAGCGACAGGAGCAGCGCCGGGAAGATCTGCGGGCCGCTGGCCTGAGCCTGATCATGCACGGCGCCCTGCTCATGGGTCTGCTGCTGATCCGGCAGGTGGCCCCGGCGCTGTGGGAAGCCACCGTGCTGACACCTCCGCAGGTGAGTGCCACGCTGGACAGCCCTGGCTCCGAGGACGGCGACCTGCGTGACCCCAAGGACGCCCCGCTGGAGATCGTGGCGCTGGCGCCCCGGCGTGCCGACACCCCGCCGCCTGAGCCGCTCACCGAGAACAGCGACACGGCGTCTGGGAGCAGTGGTGGGAGCGCCAGTGGTGGTGGTGGAGGCAGGGGCGGAGGTGGCAGCGGCTCTGGACCAGCCAGCAGCGCTGCAGGCGGAAATGCGCCGACATCCGTTCCCCCTCCAGCTCTGGCAGGCGGCGCGGCCCCGGCTGGCCCAGCCGATGTCTCTGCGCCGTCCAGCCCAGCACCCAGCGTGGCTACCCTGCCGCCTACGCTGCAGGACTTGCCACGCCGGGAGAATCTGCCGGAGCCCGCACCCGCTGCGGCTATAGCTGCAGAGCCTGACGCCCCGGCGTTGACCGCACCTGAGCCTGAGCCCGCTGCGCCACCTGCCCAGGTGGCCGTGACCCCTGAAACCCCACCCCGCCCAGCACCCACCGTGCTGGACAGCGCACCGCCTGAACCCGAAGTGGCGCAGGCTCCTGTGACCATCACCCCCCCGCAGGCCACGCCAGAGCCATTACCCACTACTGAGCCTCAGGCCGTGGCCCCAGCTCTGACCCCACCTACACCGGAGCCTGTGGCAGAACCTCCAGCCGAGCCAGCTGCGTCCGAGGTGGCCCAGGTCCCTGATGAGGAGGCCACGGCAGCTGAACAGCCGGTCACAGATACCCCCAGTGCCCCCATCACCGAAACCACTCCGGAGGCGGCACCCCGAGCGGAGGCCCCAGTACCCGCCGTTTCAGTACCGGACAGCGTGCTGGCAGACGCTCCGGCAGCCCCAGCCGCACCAGCTGCGACGACCCCTGGTGACACCGATCTGCCGGAGCTTCCTTTGATCAACGCTCCAGGCGCACCCATCGCTTCCACTGAGGAAGCACCGGTTCCAGGTGGACCGGTCAGCAGTGTACCGACCAACGCTGCTACGCCGACCACCCAGACGCCAGGGACCGGGGAAACGGTAGCAGACGACACCACCCCCGAAACGGAAAGCGCGAGTGGACCCGCTGCCGGAGCTGCAGCACCCACGCCCGCTCCAGGAGGCGAGGTGGCCCAGGCCCCCGTAACTGGAAGCGGTCAGACACCCGGTGCCGAAGCCGAGGTTCCCGCCGCGCCGGTAGCTGGCGCCGACACTGCTGCAACAGGCACTGGCGGCCAAGCGGAAGCGGCGGAAGCTCCCGCTGCAGCTGTAGGCGGAACCGCAGGCACCGACGATGGCAATGGTGAAGCCCCAGTGGCGGCGGCAGGACCAGCCGCCGTGGCTGGTCCAGGCAGTGCCGAAGTGGCGGCCGCGCCAGTAGGCGGCACGGGCGCGGGCGGCAGCGGTGAAGCCGCAGCGCCAGCCCCGGCAGCCGGAACCGGCGGTGTAGGCCGTGGCCCCGGCGCCGATCAGGGCGGTACCCAAGGTGAAGGTGCCCCTGTCGCTGGCGTAGGTGCTGGCAGTGTGGCAGGCCCCGGCACTGGAGAAGTCCCTGCCGCACAAGCCGCCGCAGGGAGCAGCGCCAGTAGTGGGGACGGCAGTGGTGGGACCACTGGCCCTGGCACGGCTGAAGCGCCGGTACCAGGCGTTGGTACTGGTGGTACAGGAACTGGACAGGGCACAGGCAGCGGCGAAGGTGAAGCTGCGCCAGCCACGCCTGCCGGCAGTGGTTCACCCGCTCCAGCCCCTCCCGCTGTCACACCTGCACCCGCAGCAGGCCCAGCCGAACCTACCGGTGCCGATATGGACCAGACGGCAAGCCGGGGATCTCAGGTCTGCACTGTGGTCGTGGACGTGCGCGGCCTGGGCAACTTTCAGACCTCGCAGTTCAGCTATATCTATGGTCCCGGCGGCGAGCGACTGTGGCCCACCCAGCAGCAGATCGCCAACGTGAACAGTACGCTGGCCAATGAAGGCCTGCTCAGCTATTTCCATACCGAGGGCGAAATCAGCTCCCAGTACGGCGAATTCACGACCGTACGTGCCACCGGGCTGGTCCGCGATCCGCAGGCCACCAATACCGTCTTGCTGAACTCGGCCCAGCTGGACGCGGCAGCAGCGGCGCAGTTCCAGACGGTCGGTTCACAGTGCCGGCTGGTGTACCTGTACTAAGTGTACCTGTACTAATCAGCTTCGTTTCAGTTTCCGTTCAGCTTGATCTGATATTCCCATTCGTGACGCCCTTTACCAAGACTGACTGAGATGCACCGAAATTCACCAAGAGAGGTTTTTGCCATGCGTAACCCTGTACCCACCCGCCTGACCATGTCCCTGATCGCTTTGCCCCTGCTGGCCTCCAGCGCCCTGGCCTGGACGCCCACCCTGGACCAGCCCACCGCCAAGACCGTCATTGACACGGCCTTTCAGCGTCCGGTCGAAGGTGCCAAGCCCACCTACCAGACCGTAAATCTGGCTGTAGAAAATGGCGCCTTCAAGACCCCTGGCGGCGTGAATCAGTTTGCCGGAGAGGCCAGCTGCCTGAGTGGCTGGCTGGCTGCCCCCCAGGACTACGCTGAAGGCAGCCGCATGCTGAGCGTCACCGCCAGCGGCCAGGCCGACGTGCTGCAACAGCAAGCCGCCAAAGCCTACGTGGACTGGAACAACCTGCGGCCTGAAGACGCCCTCACCGAAGAGGCCCGCGCTCAGCGTGCCCGGCTGATCGCAGACAACCAGCTGCGGGTGGACATCAAAGTGACGGGAGCCGCCAGCGAGCAGACCCGCCGCGCCTACCGCGTGCGCCTGCAGACCGGCGAAAACACTTTCGTCAACCCGGCCCGCCAGAGCTACGTGGCCGACTGGAAGCAAAGTGCAGATGGCCTGTGGAGCGGCACGGTGGTGTATTACTTTGACGCCAGCCCAGCCGAGGGCCAGACTGGCCTGCGCTTCGACCCCAACGGCAAAGTCAACGTGCAGTTCTACAACGAAAAGAGTCAGTGCGGTTACAGCGTTCCGCTGGACCTGGGCAGCTTCTACTAGAGGCTGTCCGGGCAATCAGGCTCCGCACCTTATTTTCCGGATAGCTTCTAAGCCCGTCACCAAATCAAGTCAAAATCCCCCGCCCAAATTGTGGCGGGGGATTTTACTGGCCGGTGAAGGTTACAGCCCAGCTTCAGCCAGGAAGGCATCCAGCTTCTGGGGGCGAAAACCACTCAGGCTATGGGCCACCTCCCCGTAGACCAGCGTGGGGACACTGCGGCGTCCTCCATTGATCTGCATCACCTGATCGGCAGCCGTCTCGTCTTGCTCGATGTTGATTTCGGTAAAGGCGATACCACGCGCCGTCAGCGCCCGCTTGGCCACCACGCAATCGGGGCACCAGCTGGTGGTGTACATCGTGACAGTCTGATCAGTCATGGCTGTCAGTGTAGACCAAGCATCCGGCGGCAGCGCGGGCCACGTCCCAATTGGATCGCCAGCGGTTCAACTCCGGCTAACGAAACATCCGCAGTAAGGCACTCAGGAGCGACAGCACCAAGCTGATCGCCAACATGCTGACCCAGGGCACGAAGACGAACGTGTTGCCGTTCTGGTAGCGAGTATCACCGGGCAGGTGGCCAAACCAACCAAAGAGGGTCTTCAGCGTGCCGGGAGAATAAGCCCACAGCAGGCCCAGGCCCACCAACACCAGGCCCAGCAGCACCATCAGGCGGGGGAAATCAGACATGCACCCAGTTTCGCGCAGGGAGCTTGGGCACAGGCCGAACACCAAGCTTCTCTAAGGCCCACTGTGAACCACTCCGGCCAGCCTGAGGAACCCCTGCCACGTCGGCCAAAGTCACTGGGGAATCTCACTCCAGCCCAGACGGCTGATGAGATTCCCCAGCAAATGTCTAAATCAGCGCGACAGGATCATATTCTGACCCGTAGCTGGGTCATAGAGGTGCAGGGCGCGGCGGTACCATACCAGCAACTTGTTGGAGTTGGGGATAGCGTACAGCTGAGTATCGCTGGCCCAGCCGACGGACAGTGGGCTGTCCTTGGCAACGGGCAGAGCAGTGCGGTCCCCGGTGCGGGGGTCAATCCGCACCGGCGAGAAGCCCACCGCATTGACCTGTTCCTCGGTGGTGTAGAGGAAGTTGTTGCTGAAGGCCAGACTTTCGCCGATCAGGGCTTCACCGTTGCCCTTTTTGAAGACCTGCACGCCGTTGCCGGTGCGCTGGCCCGACACCAGGGTACGTTCGCCACTGCGGGTATTGACACCCACCACAATGTAGTTGGGGTTGGGGCCACCGGCCGCGTAAACGGTGTCCCCCGCCAGAATCAAGTCGCCGAACAGTGGACCGCTGGAGGTGGTGTTGGCCACCCAGGGAATGCCGCCACCCACGACGTTCTCGCCATTGGCGCTGAACTGCGAAACTGCGGTGCAGCGGTAATCCTTGGAAGCGTCCAGCTTGAACAGGGCCAGGCCCGAACCCAGCGGATTGTTGTCGTGCAGCAGGTAGATATTGCCCTGGGCGTCCGTAGCGATGCTGGAACGGGGGATGGCTGGGCGGGGCGCTGGAGTGGACTGAGGGCAGAAGTAACCGTTGCCTGGCTGCGGGGCAGCAGTGGCAGCAGGCTGCGCATTGCCACGGTTGCCGCCCAACAGTCCACCCAGGCTGATGTTGCCCAGCGGAGTATTCACGCTGACATCCGGCACCGCCACGCGGCCCGCTGCTGCGCCAGCCGTCCCACCGGCGGTGAATTTGCGCTCTACACCGTCACGCACACGGGTATCCCCACTGGTTGCGGAGGTCCACAGCAGGGTGCGGTCCCCAGTCCCCGCATTGATCCGGATGGCCTGACCGCCACTGTAGGCCACCAGGTCGCCACCGGGCAGCGGGTTCACGTCCGACACACGGCCCAGGTCGTACAGCTCGGTCTGGCCCCGGTCGCCCTGGGTGGTCACGCCTTTGCCCCGGCTCTCGGTGGAGTTCAGGTAACCACTGATGATCCGGCGATTGCCGGTGTTCAGATCCACTTCCATGACTGCGCCATAACGGTCATTCACGTCGCTGAGGGTATTGATCGCCACAATCAGCTTCTGGCCGTCGGCGGTGACAAAGCCGCCCCGCAGCTCATCGCGCGTCCCACCCTGATAAAAGGAAGGACCGCTGCCAATGGTGCCTGCCGCCGAAGCATCGTTATTGGCGATGCAGCGCGGATTACTGCGCTCAGCGGCGCAGTTGGGAATGGCGGGCAGTGCCCCTGCCTGAGTACCGAAAGCCAGAGCTACCACTGCGGTTACCATCCGATTCATTTTCATGGAGTCCTCCACGCTCAGGCTAGATCGCGCACCGACTTGACACAAAAGGGAGAGTATTCACATTTTATGGTTTTGTGAGTCCGGCCAGGATGGAACCGTTTGGAATCTTTGGCATCGCTCATCAGTCGGCTGGAGATGGGGGCCGCTCCAGCGCCCACTCAGGTTCGGCCACCCCGAACCCCAGCCGCTGATAGAGCGCCTGCGCGTGGTATTCGGTGTCAGCGACGATCACCAGACGGTCGGCTCCCAGGTCACGGCGTGCCCAGTCCCCGGCTGCCACCACCAGGTTGCCAGCCAGACCCTGCGAGCGCCAGTCCGGGTGGGTTTCCACACTCTGGTAGCGGGCCAGCCGCTCATCCCGGTGTGTTCCAGCCTGGTAAATCCCCAGCGCCGCCCGCAAGGCCCGCCCCACAAAGGCACCCCAGTATGCCCCGGCCCCAGCCTGCTGCATGGCCCACGCCTGCTGCACCTTGCGCTGGGCAAACGGCAAATAGTCGGTCTGCCCCGCATTCACCGCCAGCCGCAAATTGAGCAACTGGTGCCAGTCGTCGCCGCTCTCCAGTGGGCGCACCTGCGCCCCGGCGGGCAGTGGGCGAACGGGCCCCAGCCGCTGCGCCGTCAGCACCGCCAGCGAATCCAGCCGAAAGCCCAGGGCCTCGAAGCGGCGCACTGCCTCCTCGGGCGGGCGCAGCGGCGAGTCCAGCCCAAAGGTCCGGTGCTGGGCCTGTGGAAATTCTTGCTCGAAGGCGGCCAGCCATGCCTGTGGATCGGTATCTGCCGCGAGGGAGGGATAAAGCAGAAAGTTGCCCCACCAAAAATGCGGATTCTCCGGGGTGCGAATCACCTGGTAAGCGTCACGCGGCTCCACCACCAACCCCTGATGGGCCAGCACCGCCAGATCGGTCTGGTAGCCCAGCGAACGGTAGCGAATGGTTTTGGCCCCAGCAGTCATGGCCTTAGGGTAACGGGAGTAGTTCGGCTGTGCATCAGCGCAATGGCTTAGGGTTCCAGGTCAAAGAGCAGGCACCAGACCGCAAATAAGCGCCGGAAAAGTGCTCCCCGGCCCTTATTTCGCTGACACTCAACGCTGGCTTAGTGCCTGCGCCACGTCAATAATGCTCACGCTGCCCGCCGGGTCCACCGAGTAATCTTCGTTCGGCTCGCCCTCGTTGGCAACCAGCAGGGTGCGGCCATCGGGCGTGAATGTCAGCATGTCGGGCAGTGCGCCCACCGTCACGGGTTGGGCCAGCGGCTCTCCCTTGGCATTGAGGAGAACCACCTGGCCTGCATCGGTCTTGGTCCTGGCCTGCACGGCAACCGCCACCACACCATCATGCACGGCCACCGAGTTGGCTCCGTCCCCATACTGGCTCAGGTCCACCGAGCTGATGCGCCGTGGCTGGCTGGGATCGCTCAGGTCCAGGATGTCCAGGGCGCCCGTCTGACCGTTGACCGTAAAGAGACGCTGGCTGGCCGGATCGAAGGCACTAATTTCAGCCACACCCTCATCAAAGGCGAACGGCTCCGCCTGATAACGGCCCAGGCGGGTCAGCTGCCCACTGTCCGCCACCGCATACACCGACACGCTGCCGCTGACCTCGTTGGAGCTGACAAGCAGAGGCTGACCGCTGGGGCTGTCTGCCGCCGGGATAAACAGCAGGCCTCCAGGGGCCAGATCGCCTGCCAGACCGCTTTCGGGATCGGCCATGCGGTCCAGATCATTGAAATACTCCACCAGTCGCGGTTGAGCGGGGTCCGAGACGTTCAGCACCATGATGCCGCCCTGACGCTCCAGGCCCACAAAGGCGTAGTGCTGCCCACCCAGTTCCGCCACAGTGAGGGCTTCGGGTTCAGCACCCTTGTTGTCGCTGCGACTGTCGAATCCATCCGCCGTCCCTTCCGAGTTGAAGGCCTCCGGCACCTGGGCCGCAGCGGTACGCTCGAACAGATCCCCCGTATCGCTGACCTGTTCACCCTCCGTCGTCCAGATGCTCAGTGAACGCCCACCGAACGTCACCAGTCGTGTGGCCTGGCCCGCTGCATTCAGGCGGAGGTCGGACGGCAGGCTGGATACGGTCAGGCGGCCCAGCGCGGCACTGTCCTGCAACTCGGCAGCGTTAGGGAAAGTGGCGGGGTCCAGTTTCAGGTCTTTCACGCGCACTTCGTCCGAAAAGCCGTCGTAGTTGCGGGCGTCACCCTCATTGGCGCTCAGGAGATAGGTCTGACCTTTGACCGTATAGCTGGCGATGGCGTCGGGCATGTAGGCCCCGAACACCGGCCAGGGCTGGATGTTGATGGCCTCATCTTTGTCGCTGGCGTCCAGCGCCGACCCACTCCAATCCTTAAGTCCTAGCGGCAAAACTGCGGTGATCTTCCCGCTGGCAATGTCCAGTACAGCCAGGGCATTGTTTTCTTGCAGGCCCACATAAGCCGTCTTGCTGTCGGCACTGACGGTGATGTACTCAGGTTCGGCGTCCAGCGAGAACTGGCCACTCTTACCGGGGCGGGTATTCAACTCTTTCTTGTCGAAGGCATCGAAGCCGGCCAGAGTATGCAGGGAGCGGGGCTCTTCGGCGGAGATCAGACCACAGGCAGACAGCAGCAGCGGGAGGGACAACATCAATACTTTTCTCACGCAGCTCACTGTTCCGCAGGATGTTCAGCGCCCTGTCAGCTGACGGGTCCAGAACCGCATCGGTTTGGCCGTTTCGGTTTCCTCACCTAAGTCCTGCCAGGACATCACCGTATCCAGATCAGGCTGTTCCCGGTAGCCACGTCCCTCCCAGAACGATGTCAGTGAGCGGTAATTTACTGGCCGACTTGGGTGATCGGCGGGACGCTGCACCGCACAGAAGGCGGTGTTGGACAGGCCCAGCGCGCGGGCATGGGCCTCACGCTCGTCAAAACAGCGGTGACCGAAACCCCGGCCCCGGTTCGGGGGAAGCAGCACACTTTCACCCAAGTAGAGCCACTCGGAAACGTCTATTCCAGCCGCCTCGAAAGGGTCTACCAGGGCCGCTTGTTCATGCCACAGCGGCAGCGCGGTACTGGCCCCTACCACCTGCCCGGCATCTTCGACCAGCAGCAACAGCATGTCCGGCGCACGCAGGTAGCGGGCCAAGTAGTCACGTTCGTAGCGCTCGGAGCCGTGATACAGGTAAGGATAATCGCGAAACACGGTCATCCGCAGCTGGGCCAGGGCCGGAGCTGCCGCCTGCAACTCGGCGGGATCGGTGACACGGCGCAGGGTCAGGTCAGCAGCTGAAACAGAGTCGGACGGGGTCACGCTGACTTAGCCTTGTACCTGACGGGTCCATTCGGACAGGTTATAGTAGTTGGTCACACGGGCAATCCGGCCGCCGCGCACCTCAAAAAAAGCGCCCACCGGCAATACGTAGGTCTGCCCCTGTGCCTCTGGCAATCCAGTGTAGGCCTAAAGATATTTGCCGTGAATGACAAACTCGGCGGCAGCGCGGCGACCATCTACGCTGCTCAGGATGGTCAGATCTTCGGCCCGCTCACGGTAGTGGGTGTCCATCGTATCCAGAAAGACACGAAATGCTTCCTTGCCATGTTCACGCCCACCCTGGTTGATGTCATGCACCACATCATCGGTCAGCAACTCCAACATGCCAGCGCTGTCCCCCCGATTAAAGGCAGCGTAATAGGCTTCGATCAGGGCGTGGGTCTCCATTTGCACCAGCATAACGGAAGCGAACTGCACCCTCAGAAAACGCCGTGTCACCATCCCTCAATGAGAGATGAAGCTGGGTCGGTGGCATCAGAACCTACACTCTGGCCATGAAGAAACTTCTGATGCTGCTGACTGTGTTCATGGGCCTATTTGCCGTGTCCTGCTCCGCCCCTGCCGCCGATGACGACACGCCGCAGTCGGTGGGCAGCCAGGCCGAAGACGCAGATGACAACGACGACCAGGACGACGACGACCAGGACGACGACTGAGCTGTATCTTCCGGCATCAGCAAGGCAAGCCCAGCGGCGTGTACACCGCCGCCCTACCTTACACTGAAGCCCATGCAAGACATCGTCACCGTGTCGGTCATCGGCCTGGGCGCGCTGGGTATTTTGTTCGGTGGACAGCTGGCAGCAGCCTTGCCTGCCGGGACGGTACGGGTGGTGGCCGATCAGGACCGCCTGGAGCGCTACCGCGAGCAGGGGATTTACTTCGATGGTGAGCGGGTTCCATTCGACTATCTCACCCCGGACGCAACCCCCTCACCCGCCGATCTGGCGCTGGTGTGCGTCAAGTTTCACCAGCTGGAAGCGGCGCTGCCCCTGATCGCCAGTCAACTGGGGCCAGACACCCTGATTGTCTCAGCACTCAATGGAATTGCCAGTGAAGCCGTCCTGGCAGAGCATTTCGGGCCAGAGCGGATCGTATACGCCGTGGCGCAGGAGATGGACGCCCGCAAAGACGGCAACCGCCTGGTGTACCGGGACCGGGGGCAACTGGTGATCGGGGCCATGACCACTGATCCCAGTGAAGCGGAGCGGGTAGAGCGGGTGGCCCGGTTCTCTGCCCGCGCAGGCCTGCCGCACACCGTCGTCCCCGACATGCCCCGGCGGCTGTGGGGCAAGTGGATGCTGAATGTGGGAGTCAATCAGACGGTCGCGCTGTATCAGGGCACCTTCGACACCGTGCAGCGCCCCGGCGAGGCCCGCGAGACCTTCAAGGCCGCCATGCGCGAAGTGCTGGCGCTGGCCCCACATGAAGGCACCGGGCTGACCGAAGCCGATTTCGACTACTGGGTGCGCGTGATGGACGCCCTGGACCCCGCAGGCAAGCCGTCTATGCGCCAAGACCTGGAAGCGGGCCGTCAGAGCGAGCTGGAACTGTTCGCCGGAACCGTGCTGGCGCTGGGACAAAAGCATGGCGTACCCACACCTGTGAACGAGCGGCTCTATCAGGGGATTCAGGCGTTGCAGGCCCGCCAGGACGTTTAATGACCGCTCCCGACTTCCCGCTGGGGGTGTCTCCCACGCCGCTACAAGATGGCCCAGATGCTTTTCCTGGCGGGCCGGAGCTGTGGGTCAAGCGCGGGGACAGGGTGCCGACACACTGCTGACCTGGGGCGGCCCAGACCCACAGGCCAAGCACTCGCACTATTCCATGACGCAAAGCCCACCAGCAGCGTTCAAACGGGTCGGTGCATCCTCTTGACACATCTTCCTGAGTAAAACACTGGGCCTGACGCCCCCATGCTGGGGACGCATCAGGCCCAGCGACAATCTCGGCAGCTCAGCGGCTCAGTGCATCCACCACTTCGCGGCCCGTTGCTGGGAAATCGGTAAAGAGACCGTCTACCCCGGCGGCAATCGCCTGGCGCATCTCGGCCTTGGGATCGCCGCCGTAGCAGGACAGCAGATAGCTGGCCTCATTGCGGAAGGTCCAGGGGTGCAGCGGCAACCCGGCGGCGTGGGCACGGGTCACGAAGTCCGTCGTCTGGCAGTGATCGTCAATCACCCAGCGCTTGTAGGGGCCGACTCCATCAGCGTAAGTAGCGATGTCGCGCAGACCCTCGCTGCTACCCAGAGCGGCGTAGGTGCGGGTGTCGCCTGCCGCCGTCCAGTCATAAGGAGCCTCATCGGGACCAGAGATCAGCTGAATGAGCGGCAGATCCACTCCTGCAGCGGGCATGATACGGGTGTTCAGGTCACGCAGGTTGGCCGTCTCGAACGACTGAATAAAGACGCGCTGGGGGTCAGTGAATTCCTCGCGCACCAGCGTGTCAATAAGCAGCTGTGAGGTGTTGACACCGGCCACCGCCTGCATATAGGTGGGATGCTTGGTTTCGGGGTAGATCCCGATCTGACGCCCGGTGCGGGCCTCTTCTTCGCGGACCAGCGCGATCACTTCGCTGAGGGTCGGAATCTCGAACAGACCGTCGTACTGGGTGCTGCGCTGCTGCGGCAGGCGCTCCAGGGCACGCAGGGTCTTCAGTTCGGCCAGGGTAAAGTCCTCTACGAAATACCCGCGCACAGTATGGCCGTCCACCTGCTTGACCGTCAGGCGGTCACGGAACTCTGAGCGGTTATGCACGTCGGCGGTGGCTTCCAACACCTTACCGCTGGGGTCCACAATGGCAATCACGGGTTCGTGGCGGGCCACCAGCACGCCATCTTTGGTCACGACCAGATCCGGCTCAATGAAGTCCGCGCCACCACGAATGGCCTCACGGTAGGCTTCCAGGGTGTGCTCAGGCCGCGTGCCAGAGCTGCCACGGTGACCGATCACCAGCGGCGCGGCGCCTGAGAGGGTCTGCCACTGCACTGCAGGTGCGGGAGCCGGCACAGGTGGAGCTGCCGGAACTTGAATAGGAGCTGCGATAGGTGCCGTGGGCACTCCCCCACCACCCAGCAGCTCGGCCTGAGCGCTGCCCAGCAACGAGAGAACAACCGTCAAGCCAGCCAAAGTGAACCCTATTGTATTTTTCCTCATAGGGCTTATCTTGCGCGGCAAGTGTCAGGCAATTGTGGCGCAGGCCCTGAGGACCGCTTACAGCAGCCGCTCTTGCAGCAGCGCCGCAATGGGCCGAAACCCGCGCCGGTGCACGGCACTCACGCCCAGTTCGGCCAGGGCAGCGCGGTGAGCTGGCGCACCGTAACCCTTGTGGCCCGCGAAGCCGTAGCCGGGATACTCGCGGTCCAGGCGAATCATCAGGGCATCCCGCTCGGTCTTGGCCAGCAGGCTGGCAGCGGCCACGCTATAGCTCAGGGCGTCGGCACGGGGTGGAGCCAGCAGCGGCAAATCGGTCCGCAGCCGCAGGTGGTCAGTGACCAGCGCCTGCGGCTCCGGGTTCAGTACAGCCAGCGCTCTCATGGCGGCAGCGTGGGTTGCGCCCAGGATATTCAGCTGCTCTATCTCGTCAGGCCAGGCGTGTTCCACTGCCCAAGCCAGCGCAATGCGCCGCACCTCGTCGGCCAGGGCTTCGCGCTGCGTGGCACTGAGGGTTTTGCTGTCCGCAAAGGGCAACTCCTGCCCGGTATTGGGCAGGATCACGGCGGCCACCGTCACTGGCCCGGCCCAGGCACCCCGGCCCGCCTCATCGACCCCCGCCACCCGGAAATAACCCCGCACCCAGTGCTGGCGTTCCAGGGACCAGTCGGGGCTGACGGTAAGCACAGGCATAAGAAGCAGCATAGCGCTGGTCAAATGAGGGGGACGCCATTGACGCGGCTACGCGGTGCCTGTAAGGAACAGTGGTTCCACCCATCTGCAGATACGGCTGTCCGTCCTCCCACCACCGTCCCCGTGCCAAGGCCGCGCTATGCTGGAGGATGTGCATGGCATGGACATTTTGCGCGCCCTGATCGCGGAGCGGCCTCAGGCGGAACGCGACACGGTAGAGCGCGCCTACGAGTTTGCGCGGGACGCCCACGAGGGGGTCGTCAGAAAGAGCGGCGAGCCTTACATTACCCACCCAGTCGCTGTCGCCACCATCCTGGCCGAACTGGGCATGGACACGGTCAGCGTGACGGCTGGGCTGCTGCATGACACGGTTGAGGACGTGGACGGCGTCACCTTTGAGGTCATTACCGACCATTTCGGCACCGAAGTCAGCCGTATCGTGGAAGGTGAAACCAAGGTCAGCAAGCTGAGTAAGGCCGGGTCGCAGACTGCCGAGGTCCGGGATGATGGGCGCGACCTGCAGGCCGAGAACCTGCGCCAGATGTTGATCGCCATGACCGACGACCTGCGGATTATCGTGGTCAAGCTGGCCGATCGGCTGCACAACATGCGGACCATGGCGTCCATGCCCGAGGAAAAACAAAAGCGCATCTCGCGCGAGACCATGGAGATTTTCGCGCCGCTGGCGCACCGCTTAGGGATCGGGCAGGTCAAATGGGAACTGGAAGATCTCAGTTTCCGCTACCTCTACCCTGCCGAGTACGCCGAGCTGAGTTCGCGCCTGCGAATGCAGCTTGACGAGCGCGATTCCATCGTGCAGCAAGCCGAGCAGTCCCTACGCTCGGCCCTGGAAGACGACCTGGAATTGCCCGACTGGGTAATCGACATCGACATTTCGGGCCGCGCCAAGCACCTCTGGAGCATCTACAACAAGATGCGCCGTGAGGAGAAGGGCCTGGAACAGATTTTCGACCTGATGGCGCTGCGGGTCATTCTGACTCCTCGGCCCGTCGAAGCGCGGGACGGTACCGATGCCGAGCGACTGGTCCGCGCCGAGGAAATGCGCGAGAAGCGGATCTGCTACCACACCATTTCCATCGTCCACTCGCTGTGGACTCCGCTGCCGGGCCGCTTCAAGGACTACATCGCCGTGCCCAAGCCCAACGGCTACCAGTCGCTGCACACCACCGTGATCGGGCGCAGTGGGCAGCCCATCGAGATTCAGATTCGCTCGCAGCGAATGCATGAGGTGGCCGAGTATGGGGTGGCCGCGCACTGGATGTACAAGCAAGGCGGGCAGCTGAACCAGCGTGAGCGGGACCAGTGGATCAATCAACTGCGCGAGTTGCAAAACGAAGTGGGCGACGCCACCGACTACATGGACGCTGTCAAGAACGACTTTTTGTCGCACCGGGTGCGTGTCTTTACGCCCAAGGGGCTGGCGGTCAGCCTGACCGCAGGCAGCACGCCAGTAGATTTTGCCTATCACATCCATACCCGCATCGGGGAGACGATGGTAGGCGCACGGGTGAACGGCAAAATCGTGCCCCTGAGCCACCGCCTGGACAACGGCGACATGGTCGAAATCCTGACCAGCAAGAACGGCAAGCCCAGCAAGGACTGGCTGAACTTTGCCGCGACCCGCTCAGCCCGCACCAAGATCCGCTATTTCTTTCGCCAGGACGAGCGGGCCGACGCGCTGGCCCACGGTCAGCAGATGCTGGAGCGCTATCTGCGTAAGCGCCATCTGCCAGTCCGCAAGCTGATGAGTGTCCGCAAGCTGGAAGACGCGGCGCAGGAGCTGGTCGGCAGCCGCAACCCGGACGAACTGTTTCTGGCGCTGCATTCCGGCAAGGTGTCGACAGCCCTGGCCGCCCGGACGCTGGACCCGGAGTTGCTGGTTTCCAAACCGCTGACTGGCGCCCCACCCCCAGCCCAGACCGGCAACAGTGAGCAACCCAAGGTGTACGTGGAAGGCCTGAACACCGGCACCAAGCTGAGCCAGTGCTGTCAGCCGATCCGGGGTGACCAGATCATGGGCTACCTGACACGCGGACGCGGTGTCAGCATCCACCGCATCGACTGCCCCAACATGATCCGGCTGCTGGCCGACGAGCCCGAACGCTGCGTATCGGCCAGCTGGAATTCCAAGACCGAGGATCACTTTGAGGTCAATCTGGACGTCACCGGGCCTGACCGTGATGGCTTGCTGGCCGATATTCTGAGTGTGCTGGCCGCCAACAAACAGAGCCCGCTGCGCTTTGAGGCCTTCGTGGACAGCCAGG
The DNA here is from genome assembly GCF_020889625.1 of Deinococcus radiophilus. GTDB lineage: Bacteria > Deinococcota > Deinococci > Deinococcales > Deinococcaceae > Deinococcus > Deinococcus radiophilus. The sequence goes on along the minus strand of NZ_CP086380.1, from coordinate 404,933 downwards.
AGTCGGCGCATGTCTGTCTGCGCCTGGGGTTTGGGGATAACCAGGCCATGCGCCACCTGATCTCCGAGTTGGGCAGCGTGTCAGGGGTACGGGAAGTGCGGCGCACCCGTGGATTTGGGCAGATGTCGCTGCAGGAATAATCGCCTATCTACTCGGATGAAAAAGCCCCCTCAGCAAATGGAGGGGCTTTTTGCGGCGGTGAGCGGCAAGCTAGCGTTTGCGGCGGCGCAGGCGGTCCATCGCTGCCGAGAGACTGACCCGCATCCGCTCCAGCGCTTCGGCCAGGTCGCCCACCTCATTGTTGGCTTCGGCCTGTACGGGTTGGCTCAGATCCCCAGAGCTGATGGCGTCGGCAGAACGGACCAGACGCTGAATAGGTTCCAGCATGTCACGGGCCGCGCGGCCAGCCCAGGCATACGCTGCTCCCAGCAACAGCAGGGCCGTGAGGAGCATGGGGATCAGCAAGCTGGCCAGACCACTCACGTACGGTAGGCCAACCGCCACATCAGCAGCGCCCGAGACACGGCCCACGGAATAAGTTTCGTCTTCCCGGAACACGCCCTGGCGGCCCTGCCATTCGGCGAAGCTGTTCTGCAGCGCTGTCCGGTCAGCCGCCTCAGCATCACTGGCGAAGGCCACTGTGCCGTCCGGCAACGTCACTTGGGCAAACCCAACCCCCTCAGAGGCCACCAGCGTATCCAACTGCTGCTGCATCACCAGCGGATCGGCCACGTTCAATCCGGCGCTGAAGCTTTCAGCCACCGTCTGGGCGCTGGTCAGGTGTCGCTGCTGACGTTGACCCGGCAGCAAGGCCGAGAGCAACAAGAAGGTCAGCAGGCCCAAGGTCGCTGCTGGCAGCAGTGCCGCTTGTTGCAGCTGGGTCAGCAGGCTGCGGCGCGGTCCCAGGCGGGTCGTCACCGCAGGCTCATCGGTGGCGTCCAGGAAGGTGGGCGTCAGTGGCGCCGCCGCCTGGACTTCTCTGGGAGCTTCAGCAGGTACATCCACCCGCAGGGCGTCTGCAAAGTCGGCCCAGACATCTTCTTCAGTGGCCTGAACAGCCAGATCGTCCGACTTCTCCCGGAGCGGGTCCAGAGCGGGGCGACCTTGTAAGGCGGTGGGAGCAGCAGGATCGGCTGCCACACTGCTGCCCGTGACAGCACCAGGCGCGGCGCGAAAGACCTGCGAGGTGGTCACCGACAGATCATCGGGCAGGCCGAAAGGATCGGCACCGAAGGGGTCCAGGCCAAAGGGATCTGCTGAGGCGTCGGGAAGAGGGCTAGGCTGAGCCTGTGCCGGGACCGCCGTGGGAGTACCACCCAACCCACCCAGTGACCCAGACCCAACAGCCGGCACACTTCCCAGTGCCGCCAGACTGGTGATCTCGCCTTCTTCTGGCACCTCTTCCAGCGTTACATCGGCGCCGATCTGCCGGAACAGACCCAGGAGCTTCTCGGCTTTGGCACGAGTGGTGGGCTTGAGCAGACGGCCTGCGCGCCGGGCGGCCAGCTTGGCGGCTGCCGACTGGCCCAGACCCAGCTGGGTTTGCAGCTGCTGCTCCAGTTCGGGACGCCTCTCATCCTGTATGGGTTGCTGAATGACAACGGTGTACTTCATGCATTCCTTCCTTTGCCTGGACAGTCTGAGCCGTACGGGCGCCAATCATCGGGGTGACAGAACAAGATCAAAGTGCAGCCAATCTGGAGGCTTCTCACATTTATACCAGCCTAGGGCAGTTCCTCTGACCACTTAGGCACAGCGCCGCCTGAGGGCGTGGAACCTGTCTCAGGCCAATTCCTGTTCACGGGCCAGGTGGGCAAAGGCACTCCGCTGGTGCGGTTCCAATTCATGCGACAAGTGCTGAAACAGCTGCCCAGCCCTGGGCTCGGCACCCAGGTCTTCCATGGCTTCTTCAACCAATACTCCGGCAATTGGACCCACCACACTGCCCAGCATCCGGGTGATCTGGGCCTGCAATTCAGCGTCTACCGGGCGGAGCAGCCGCTCATGGCTGCGGGCACGGCGGCCCGCTTCGTCCATGGCCTGTACCACTTCGGCCTCGGTCACACCAGCCAGTCGGGCCACCTCGGCAGCAGACAGGTGCCCGTCGACCAGGTCCATCACCTTCCAGGTGGCATAGGGCAACGGCGTATCGTTATTCAGGCCCTGGGGCCACTGAAGTGGGCCGGTCATGCGCGGCCTCCATTCATCATCTCCGCCAGGCCACTGGCCGACCAAATCTCATGCTGGCGCAGGTTCTCCAGCGGCAAATCCTGAATCCGTAGACCAAGACGTTCCAGTACGTTCCGGTAGGCCGCCAGCAGGGCGGGGCGCAGTTCATCTGTGTCCACTCCAGGGTCCACGCTCAGCTCGCCGGTGCGGACCACGATCTCGCGGGTAAAGGGGTCCAGCGCCGGATGATCGGCGGCCAGTTCCAGTGAGGCCTGACGCCACACCTCGTCCAGCGCGGCGCGGCGGTGGGTCAGTGCCAGCACCTGTGACCAGAACTGCACCAGCTCTGTGCGGTCCAGCGGCTGGGCCTGCACCATGAACCGCCACTCCTGCTCCCCGGCTTCCGGGTACCAGACGCCATGCAGAGGTTTACCAGCTTGCCAGTACGACAGACTGCGCTCCGGGCCATGTCCTAGCAGCACACCCGACTGGCCCGCAAGTTGTTGGGACACGGTCGCTGCGTCTCCCTGCAGGGCCTGCCCCCCCTCAGCCTGGCGCGCGTCCCAGATGGCCTGAGCCGCCTCACCGCTGAGCGACAACAGGGTCACGCGGGCACGTGGCAGGCCCCGCATCAGCGCGGAGAAGGGCAGGTCACGTGCTCCGCTGTACCCTCCCAACAACTGACCGTCCCGCCAGACAAATCGGGCACACGCCGCAGGGGATTCGGCCTGAAACAGCAGGCTCTGACCCGCCTGGGCACGCATCCGGAGATCTGCGATCACCTCGGTCCAGGGATAGAAGTCGGTAGAGAGCTGATGATAGACCGGCCCCAACGCGCTCGGCGGGGTACGGGGCGGGGCGCCGGTCTGCGCCGCTGTAGGGTTGGGGTCCGTCATGTAAGGGCAGTATAAAGGGCTGCCTTCCTTCATGTGGCAGCCCGATGAGAGGGGGATGGGTTGTCTGTTTTTAGTCGGCTTGTCCGCGCAGGGCCAGCAGCTCACGGCGCAGTTCTTCCACGCGGGGGCGCAGATCGCCGCGCGACGCAGGTGCGCCCAGCTGGTGCAGACCGCCGTGATAAGCGTCCGGATCGCCGAAGAGGCGCGACAGCAGATCAAATTCACGCTGTGAACGCAGGCTGGCGTCGTCGCGGAACAGCGGCACCCAGCGGTCCTGGAACTCGAAGTCATTCATCTGACCGCCCAGATAGGCGTCCATCAGGTCCAAATAGGGCTGAAGGTTGCCGTCCGTCTCCACGCTGCCGCCGGCGCGGGCGGGCACCAGCGCCGAGAACACCGGCGCCAGCGCCTCGGGGGTGATGTCCCAGTTGTTCACCTCGAAGCGGGGCTGGCCGTCTTGGAAGATAATCAGCTGCGGGCTGTGGTGGATCAGTCCGGTCTGCTCGGCCACAAAGTTGGATGCGGGGCGCCAATCCACCACGCGGATAAAGCCCACTGGCAGTTCATGGCGCTGCAAGAAGGTTTCCAGTACACCAAAACCCTGCATGGTCTTGTGGCAGGTGCCGGCTTTGAATACGGCGGCCAGGGGGTACTGGGCGAGGAAAGTCTGCACTTCTTCGGGGGTGGTCAGGGGCACGAGCACCTGCTCGCCCGTTTGGTTGGCGTTCGCTTGAGTCATACCCGGCAGCATAACAAAGGGTAAGACCAGAAAATGGGTGGGTCAATGGGTCTGTCTTGGTCTGGCTGATGGAGGCAGCACCGCACCAGAAAACAGGTGCAAGCCTTTGTCCTGCGGCCTTCTGCCCGGACTCCGCGCGTTACACTGCCGAGATGTTCGGCATAGATATGGGCAGCATTGGCCCCGAAGTGCTGCTGTATGGGCTGCCGCTGGCGTTTCTGGCCGGTTTTATCGACGCGGTGGCCGGGGGTGGCGGGACCATCTCACTGCCGGCCCTCTTTTTCATGGGTCTTAGCCCGGTGCAGGCGGTGGCGACCAACAAGCTGCTCGCCATCTTCGGATCGGCCACCTCCACTTATCAGTACTGGCGGGGCGGCCACTTGGACCGCGAGTTGCTGCGGCGTACCGTGCCACTGGCCCTGATCGGCAGTGCACTGGGGGCCTACCTGGTGCGCTTCGTGGACCCTGACAGCTTCCGCACGCTGGTAGGCGTGGTGATTTTGGTGGTCGGGGCACTGGTGGTCGCCAACAAACGCTTTGGGCTGGAAAGCACCTACCCTGGCCTGACCACCCGCACGCTAGCGCTGGCCCTTCCCGGCGTGCTGATCGTAGGCGTGTACGACGGCTTTCTTGGCCCCGGCACGGGCACGTTTTTGATGCTGCTGTTCGCCCTGACTGGGATGAACCTGGTTCGTTCCAGCGGCAATGCCCGCGCCATCAACTTCGCGACCAACCTGGGGGCACTGGGGCTGTTTTTGCTGGCCGGAAACATCGTGTGGTGGCTGGGCCTCAGCATGGGCCTCGCCAACGCCCTGGGCGCCCGCACCGGCGCCAAAATGGCGATGCTGAAGGGCAGCGGCTTCGTCAAGGTGATTTACACGGTGATTGTGGTCATTGTGGCGCTGGTGATGTTCCGGGGCTGAAGGAAGGTTGCTGGATGATGGTCGACGGTTCCAGCCTGCGGCCTGATAGAGCGGGGCAGAAGACACTGCACCGTGTCCTCCGCCCCGCTTCTATCCACCATCAACTCTTGACCATCAACTTTGCTTCAGGGCGGCCCGCCACCCCCGTTGACATTCGCTCTCGCTCGGTGGGTCAATTTTTCCTGGGCGGCGGGGCGGCCCGCCACCCTTATTGACACTCGCTCTCACTCGGTGGGTCAATTTTTCTTCAGCCACTCCGACAGCCAGGGCAACTTGGCGTCTACCTTTTCACGCAAGGCTCCCCAGTAGCGCCGGCTCCAGCCTTCCACGTTGCGCTGCTTGCCGCGTGCCACGGCCATCGCGCCTTCGGGTATGTCCTCGTGCACAGCACTGCCGGCGGCGATAAAGGCGGCGTCGCCCACCGTGCGCGGGGCAATCAGGGTGGAGTTGGACCCGATGAACACACCTGCGCCCACCTGGGTCGGGTGCTTGTTCACGCCGTCGTAATTGGCGACGATGGTGCCGGCCCCCACGTTGGTTTCCTGACCGATGGTCACGTCGCCCAGGTAGGCGAGGTGCCCGGCCTTGACGCCCTTATCCAGCCGGGCGTTCTTGGTTTCCACGAAGTTGCCGATATGCACGCCCTCGCCCAGCACGGTGCCGGGGCGCAACCGGGCGAAGGGGCCCACGTCCGCCCCGGCGCCCACCTCGGCATCTTCAAGAACCGAGTGCGGCTTGATGACGGCGCCCGCCCCGATGTGGCTCCTGCCGATCACTGAATACGCGCCGATGGTCGCGCCGGATTCGATCACGGTCTGGCCGGTCAGGATGACGCCCGGCTCAATCACCACGTCGCGGGCAATCTGCACGGTGTCCTCAATCCGCACGGTGTCGGGAGACTGGATGGTGACGCCTTCTTTCATCAGCCCCTGGGTGATTCGGCGGCGCATGACTGCTTCGGCGTCGGCCAGCTGGCGGCGGTCGTTGGCGCCCATCACCTCGTCGGGGTCACTCAGCTTGTAGGCCCCGATGGTGTCGCCCTGGCGGCGGTACAGCTCCAACAGGTCGGTGAGGTAATACTCCTGCGCGGGGTTGTCGTTGCCGATCTGCCGGGCCAGTTCTGGGGCGCGGGCGTCCATGACGTACACCCCGGAATTGAATTCGCGGACCGCTTTTTCTTCGGCATTGGCGGCTTTTTCTTCCACGATGCGCTGCACGTGGCCCGCCTCGTCGCGGATGATGCGCCCATAGCCGGTGGCGTCAGGCAGCTCACCGGTCAGCACGGTCATGGCGCTGCCACTGGCGCGGTGCTCCGCCAGCAAGTCACGCAGGGTTTCCTCGGACAGCAGCGGGGTATCGCCGTAGAGCACCAGTACGTCACCGTCACCGCTCAGCCCATCGGCACCGCACAAAAAGGCGTGCCCGGTCCCCAATTGCTGATCCTGCCGCGCAAAGGTCAACCCCTCTGCACCGAGCGTCTCCTCTACCCGTTCGGCTCCATGACCCGTCACCACCACAATCTGCCGCGCGCCCAGGTTGCGGGCAACTTTGACGGCCCAGCCCACCATCGGGCGGCCCGCCACCGGGTGCAGCACTTTGGGCAGGTCGGACTTCATACGGGTTCCGGCTCCAGCGGCCAACACGATCACGTCAAGGGGGCGGGTCTGGGGGTCAGGTCGGGTCATGGGAATCTCCTTGGAAGGGCAAAGTACGGCGCACAGCCACCCGTCAGGCGGTCAGACAAGTTGGGCAAAAGTAGCTGGCGTAGGCTTCGGAAACGCCCCAATTGTAACCGCCTGCCCAGGTCAGATGTCCGGGGCAGGCGGTGAACGTAACGGCCAAGGTCAGCGAACGTCGTTTAGGTCGCGGGCCTGCTCGTGCGTAACCACCTGGCCGTCCGCTACTGGCACCGGCTGCGGCTCAGGCTGCGCGGCCAGACGCCACAGCATGTACAGGCTGACCAGCACGATGGGCACGCTGAACACCTGGGTCATGGTCCACAGGCCGATGCCGGGTTCGCTGAGGCCCTGCTGCAAGTAGGTGGGAAACATCAGCGGATTGAGGCGGAAGGTCTCCTCCACCCCGGCCCGCAGCAGCGAGTACCACAGCCAGAACTGCCAGAAAGCCCAGCCGGGTTTGCGGCTCCGCAGCCAGAAGAACGAGGCCACCAGCAGCGCCACGCCGATCAACACGCCGTACAGTTGCGTGAAATGCACTGGGGCGGTCATGACCAGTTGCCCACCGACTTCCTGGCAGTACCCCGACAGGTCCATCGTGGGGTCGGGGTTGGGAATGCACATGCCGTCGTGAAAGGCGCGGGCCGATGCGGGCCAGGGGTAGCCGACCGGCCAGCCGGTCACGCGGCCCACCGTGTCGGTGCCGTTCATGATGTTGCCCAAGCGCCCGCCGATGATGCCCAGCGCCACCCCCGGCGCGGCCAGGTCCAGGTAGCGGTAAAAGTTCATCCGGTGGCGGCGAGTAAACCAGATGGCGGCCAGAATGCCGCCCAGCAGCCCGCCGTGAATGGAAATGCCGCCCTGGCGCAGGTTGACGATATCCAGCAGGCGCTGCGGCAGGGGCGTATCCGCGAACAGGTCCCAGGAGGTCGCCACGAACACCAGCCGCGCCCCGATAAAGCCCCACAGCAGCATGGTATAGATCATCCGCTCGAACAGGTCGGCGTCCAGGCCGCGTTCACGGGCCAGCCGCAGGCCGATGCCGATGCCGGCCACGATGCCCAGGGTCATCAGCACGCCGTACCAGGCGATGGTAAAGCCCCCGATATTCAGGAAAATTGGGTCCATAAGTCCCGGTCAGTGTACGGGTTTTGGGTTAAGGCTGGGATGAACGCGGCTCCGGCCCGCCGGCCGGGTCCGCCGGCGAAGCTGCCGGCGGCTGCAACTCCACAGCCAGACTGCCGCCCAGGGCGATGTCCTCCTGTTCCAGCGCCCGGTGAACGGCCAGAATCACGGCGCTGGTGGTCAGGGCCAGTTCGCGCCGGGCCGGCGGCTGCACCCAGTAGCGCACGCTGAGCGTCACGCCGTCTCCGTTCAGCTCAGTGGCGATGACGCTGGGCGGGGGGACTTGCTCAATCATGTCCAGGCACTGAAGGGTCCGCAGCGTGACCCCGCTGGCCCGCTGCGGGCCACTGGCATGCGGCACCAGAAAGCTGAAGCCGGCGCGGGCCAGCGGGTAGGCGGTGTTCACCTGCACGCGCCCGGTGAACAGCTCGGCGTTGGGAATCAGGATGCGGCGGTTGTCGGCGGTGCGAATCACGGTGGCACGCATCTGGATGTCTTCCACGGTGCCCTTGGCGCTGCCCGCCACAATCTGGTCCCCGATGCGGAAAGGCTGGGTCACCAGCAGAATCAGGCCCGAAAGCAGGTTGGTAAAGATGTCGCGGAACGCGAACCCAATTGCCACCCCGCCGATACCCAGGGTGGACAGCAGGCTCTGGGCCGTCAGGCTGGGAAAGGTGACGGTCACGGCCACCAGCAGCCCCAGCGTGAGCACCGCCCAGCGGGCCAGCCGCCCGAAAATCCGCGCCACATGCTCGGGCTGTCCGGCTCGCCGCACCACCGCCGCCCGCAGCAGCGCACCGCCCAGCCAGAACAGGCCGTAGACCACCAGCGCCACCCCCAGCGCCGGGAGGGCCGCCACCAGGCTCAGGCCGATGTCCTGGGTGCGCTGCCAGGCGACCGCGACCGGCCCGGAGGCGGCAAAGGCGGCAGGCTCCAGGGAGCCGGGCGAACCTGAGCTGGACAGACCGGGAGTCGGGGTCACGCCTGCCATTATGCGGCTCCGGCCCCCGGCCAGACCGGCAGGAAAAAGGCAGGGCCACTTCGCGGCCATTACCTCAGCTTTCAATACATAATGTTTCGAGGTATCATTTTCCGGTGAACACCAAGGAGCAACTCCGCCTGCTGATTCTGGCCGTGCTGGACCGCCAGCCGGAACACGGCTACGCCATCGCCCAGGCCATCAAGGCCCGCTCCAGGGGTGTCCTGAGCGCCAAGGAGGGCAGCCTCTACCCCGCGCTGCACCTGCTGGAAAAGGAGGGGCTGGTGCAGAGCAGCGAGGTGGACGTCAAAGGCCGCACCCGGCGCGAATACCGCCTGACCGAAGCGGGCCGCACTGCCCTCGCCAGGGCGCGGGGCGAGTGGCAGGCCCAGATGCAGGCGATCGGGGCTGTGCTGGGAGGACAGTGACATGGGCTGGATGCTGCCGCCGCCCCTGAGCGGCCCCATGACGCCGGAGCACTGGCTGAACATCGCCACGCACGGCCTGGCGAGGGCAGCGGCGGCGCGGGTGCGGGCGGAGTACCTGGCCCACCTGGAAGACGCGCTGGACGCGGGCGAAAGCGCGAGCGACGTGCTGCGCGAGTGGGGCGACCCGCACCGCGCCAACCGCGAGCTGAGCCTCGCCCACCTCACTGCGCGGGAGGCGCGGTACTTGCCGGCGGGCTACGCGCCGAGTTGGGCCGGGCTGGGGAAGGCGCTGGGCGAGGACGCGGCTGTTCTGGCCGTCTGGGTGTACAGAGCGGTGCAGGACACCGTCCAGGGCGAGCTGTCCGCAGCCGTTTTCGGCCTGCTCGGGCTGAGCCTCTGCGCTATCGTCCTGCGCTGGCTGGCCCTTTCGCGCCGCGCCTTTTCGCCGCAGGCGCGGGCGCTGCTGCACTGGCTGCTCAGCCCGGTTTCGCTGGCCCTCCTGCTGATCGTGGGCCTTCTGACCTGGGAAGGCGGCTGGTCCGGCGTGGCCGAGGAAATCGGCCGGGGCGAATGGCCCATGCTGCTGGCGCTCTCCTACGCTCTTTACCATTTCTCCCGCCTGCTGACTGCCCTCAGCGCCGCCCGCAAGGCTGAAGCTCAGGCAGCCTGAACGTGGCCTGGGACATTCACCCGCAGTGGCACAGGCCGCTGACACCGGGGCCAGACATGGTCGGCGCTGACCCCACCGCCAGCCCTTCTCCTTAAAGCCGCACCGGTTCGTCGTCGTCGGGCACCTTAACCTGAAAAATGCGCGACAGCACGATGCTCAGCTCATACAGCACGTACAGCGGCCCCGCCACCAGCAGCATGGTGCCGGGGTCGGGCGTGGGCGTAATCAGCGCCGCCAGAATCAGGATGCCGACCAGCGCGACGCGCCAGCCCCGGCGCAGCAGATGATGGTTGATCAGCCCGATCCGCGTAAGCAGCACCGCCAGAATCGGCAGCTCGAACGAGAGGCCGAACGCCACCAGAAATGTAACCACCATACCGATGTACTGCGCGACATCCGGCATGGCCTGAACCTGCCCCGCCAGGAAATCCAGAAAAAAGCGGATCATGGCGGGCAGCACGAAGGTATAGCCAAAGGCGACACCCGCCGCGAACGCCACACCCGCGCCCAGGATGAACGGCACCGCCCAGCGCCGCTCGTGGGCGTACAAACCCGGCGCTATAAAGGCCCACACCTGGGTCAAGATCAGCGGCAGGGCGATGGCCATTCCCGCCCAGAAACTGAGGTTCAGTGCCGCCATGAACTGCCCGGTCAGCGTGGTGCTGATCAGGACGACCTCGCCGGCCTGGACCTGTGCTGAGGCGTTCAATGGGGCCTTGAGAAGCGCCAGTAGTGGTTGGTGCACCGTAAAGGCGACGCCCATCCCGACGGCCAGGAAAGCCACCGACCAGATCAGGCGGGTCCGCAGCTCACCAAGGTGCTCCAAAAGGGTCGCCGTCTGAAGCTGTTGCGCTGCGTTCGGCTCTGCCGGAGGCTGGGTCATCTCAGCGCTCAGCCCTGACGCTCCCGCACCTCGGTGGTGACCACGCTCCGGCCATCACGGGGCAGCTCGGTAGACACCACATCCACGACCTCGCGCTGGGTTCCGGTACGCAGCTCCGGATTCAGCGGCTGCGCGTCCGGGCCGGGGTGGCTTACTTCACGGGTTTCTTCCTTGAATTCCTTGATGCCGCGCCCCAGGCCTTTGCCCAGTTGCGGCAGCTTGCTCGCTCCGAACAACACAAGAATGACAGCGGCGATAATCAGCAGTTCTACAGGCCCCATAATTTCTCCAGTGTAACCCCGGCGCAGTCTGCTCCAGGTCAGGGCTGTAGCCTAGCGCGCCAGCGTTAAGAAGGCGGGGAGGGCCAGCCAGCAGGAAAACGGCTGTGTGCCGAACCCTTTCAGTGCGGAAGGCAGCCCCAGTTGAACGTGAAAACAATCTGCACAGTGAGGCAGCCCGCCGGGCTTAGTTGCCCTTCGCCTCTCTCACTGCGGCGACCACCCGAACTGTCACGCATGTCAGCCATTTCAGGAGGCCTGCAGCTGTGACTCACTTCATTCGCGAGAGCACTCAGCCGAATCGCCGCAGAAACTCGGCGCGGCTGATGATGCTCAGCACGGGTGGGGTGCGGCGCGGCTCTGTGCCGTAAACACGGTGCATCAGCCGGGACCACAGCCCTAGCCGCCACTGGTCAAAGGGAGCCAGCGCCACCTCCTGAAAACCCAGGCGACGCAGCACCGGGCCATGCACGCTGAGGCAGTAAAGGTACTCAGCCTCGGCATAAGCGGGATTCTGCCCCCAGTCCCGTGCCACCCAGCCGAACTCCTGCCGGGCACGGGGGATAAAGCGGCCCAGCCCCAGGTCCACCAGCAGCGGGTTATTCACATGGAATTCCAGCGCAGGAGTACCAGCCTGTAGCGGTTTGTCATCCGGCAAGTGTAGGCCGCGCAAAGGGAAGCCCAGGGCCTGAAGACGGAACAACCCCCCCTCACGCCCCAGCGCGGGACGAATCTTCAGCTGGGCATCCAACCAGCGGTCCAGCCCCGCCATCAACCGGGCAGGCAGTTGGGCCCGCGTGACTGGGGCTGCGCCCAGCTGCTCCAGCTCACCGAGCGTGACCGAGCGATACCCACGTTTTCGCAGGCCCAGCAGCAAGCTGGGCAGCGCCACTGGCGTGATCTGCGCTCCTGGGCCGCCGTCATGCAATACAATCACCGCACCACCGTGCACTGCCGATAACACGTGCGCCTGCACATCCTGCGGAGTGGCGCCGCGCCGCCAGTCGCCGCCCTCAACGCTCCAATGCACCGGGGTCAGCCCAGCCCGGCGCAGGCCTGCCCAGGTGGCCAGCGTATAAGCCCCGTGCGGCGGGCGACCCCAGCGCAGCCGCTCACCCGTCAGCTCCTGCAAATGCCTCTGTGCCTGCCGGGAATCACGGTAGGCGTCCCAGGGCCAGCGTCCCCAGGCGTGGCGGTGACGCAAGGCATGAACGCCAATCTCATGGCCCTCGGCCTGGATACGGTGAACCAGCTCCGGGTGTTGCCGCGCCGCATCTGCCAGCAGGAAAAAAGTGGCCTGCATGTCTGCTTCCCGCAGGGCGTCCAATACGGCGGGGGTGTACTGCGGATCGGGACCGTCATCAAAAGTGAGGGCCACGGCCGCCTCAGAGAGTTTCCCCTGACGCAGGGTGCCCAGGCCCAGGCGCTGTATCAGCACATACGGCAGCCCGATGTATCCGACCAGGCCTGCCAGCAAGCCAGCGAAGGCCCAGCGCCGCTTCATGCTTCCCATCCCAGACGAGTCAGCAGCACTTCGGCAGCGCGGCTGGCTGCGTCCGGTACTCCCAGGACACGGCTGCTCTGGGCCATCTGGGCACGCACCCCCGGGTCCAATAGATTCAGGGCAGCGCGGCGCAGCTCGGCACGGGTACGCGGCCATAGCGCAGCGCCCTGCTTCAGCAGGTGGCGGGCGTTGTGCTCCTCCTGGCCCGGAATAGGCTGGTATACGATCAGCGGTATGCCCAGCGCAGTAGCTTCGGCCACCGTCATCCCGCCCGCCTTGCCGATCAGCAGCGCGGCGCCAGCCAGCAGCACTGGAAAGTCCTGACGGTAGCCCAGATGATGCACCCTGGCCCCACCTACCATCTCTGTGCAGGGAGCTTTGGGACCTGCCACCACCAGGACCTCAGCGCGGGTCCCCAGGTTTCCGAGCGTACCGATCACCTCATCAAAGCCGCGGTACACCCCACTGCCGCCCGACACCAGAATGATCGGTGCCTCTGGCATTTCTGTCCAACCCAGTGCCTGTAGCATCTCCGCTTGGCGCCTGGAGGCGTCCAGCCCGCTCAGGCGCGTGACCTCCGCCGACACCGGCAGGCCCGTGACCGTCAGCCGCCCTGGGTCCATGCCCCAGGCCAGCATCTCCTGGCGGGTGGCCTCGGTGGGCAGCAAGATCAGGTCAGCCTGGGGCCGCGCCCAGTGGTGATGGACGCGGTAATCGGTCAGGACCAGGACATTAAGAAAATCCAGGCGCTGCCTACGCCTGACAGTGTCCGCCAGCGCTACGGTCGTCGGAAAAGTATTTACCACCAGGCCGGGCTGTCGCTGGCGCAATTCATGTCGGAAGCCAGCCTGCCCCAGCCAGTTGAAGGTGTTCAGGACAGCCACAGGTTCATTCGCGCTGTCGGTCCAGCGGTAAAAGGCATGGTACGCCGCTGGCCAATGCCGCAGCCAGAAGTCGTACACGCCGACGATCAAGGCCCGTTCCAGCGGACTGAGCATGTCCACAGCGTCTACCTCATCCAGCTGGATGCGCCCCTCCAGCCGCGCCGCCAAGGCCTGCGCCACCGCTGCACTGGCCTGCCGGTGTCCACCCCCGAACGCCGCCGACACCATCAGGGCGGCGGGGTAGGCGGCAGGCGAATTAGGGGGCATGAGGCTGCCCGACCTGCTGAGGAGAATCTGCTGTGCCTATCACGTTCTCCTCAGCAACAGCAGCCCGGTGATCAGCATCATCACGTTGCCCAGCCAGGGCCACAGCAGCGCTGCCAGACCTGTGCTGCTGCCGGCCAGGGTCAGACCCACAGCAGTCAGCAGATAGTAGGCCAGCGCCACCAGCAGGGCCATGCCCAGACTGACGCCCAGGCTACGCCCGAACCGCAGCGCGAACGGCAGTGCGGCCAATGCCAGCACCAGATTGCCGAATGGCAGCGCCACCTTGCGGCTGAGGGTCATGGCCGCCGCCTGACGCTCAGCCAGCTCAGCCTTCGGATCACGGATCACGGCGCTCAGCTCATCCCAGCCCTGGGTGTCGGCCCCGATGGCGTCGGCGTACTGGGCCAACATTTCCTTGCGCGAGGTGCCTGCTTCGATCACCAGCGGCTGGGCTGGGTCCGGTCCTTGCACGATGGCTGGAAACACCGCCCGGATCCGGTCGTTCACCGCTTCGGCCTGTTGGCGTAACGCCAGGAGATTGGCAGCAGGGTCAGCGTCTGCCGGGGCCGAATCCTGACTTCCGGCGGCCAGGTCGGCGGCGGCGGCGTAGTTCACCGTAAAGGCCTGATAGTCACTCAGGCGCAGTTGGTTGTCCTCGAAACTTCCGCTCTTTGCAAACACCACTTCGGCCTGCTGGGGATTTTCCTTATCCCAGCGCTCGGCCCGGACGTTCTGCATCTGACGTTTGGCATGGTCATAGCTTTGCCACTGCAGACTCAGGCCCCCGCCCAGATCCAGCGTGCGGCCCGACAGGTTACTCAGACCACTGCCGGTCAGCACGTCCCAGTACAGGCTGCGGGTTTCTACATTGGCCTGCGGTGCCACCCACAGACTGAGCCACAGCGAAAGCAGCGCCAGCACCGAACCGACCACGGCCACCGGACGCCCAGCCTGCCCCAGCCCGATACCGCCGGACTGCAGGGCCACCAGTTCGCGCTCGGTGTTCAGCCGCCCGAAGGCCACGATGGTCATCAGGACAGCGGCCATCGGCAGTACTTTGACCAGCGTGTCCGGCAACTGATAGCCGATCCACTGCGCCACCAGCCCTGGCGGGACGCCCTGCAGCCACTGACTGCTCACAAAGAAATACCCGAACGAGAGCAGCGCCGTGAACAGCAGCACGCCGGCCAGCAGCGGCGGAATCAGCTCGGCCAGAATGTAGCGGGTCATTCTCTGCACTACATCCTGCCTGGCACAGCGGGGCTGGGCTGGGACGCATCCAAGCGGTAGAGGAACATGAACATGGCTTCGGCCGACCTCTACTTGGCGACAGCGAAAAGAATGGTGGCTTCCGCGACCACTTTGCCGTCCACCTCGGCGCGGCAGGTCGTCTTGCCCAAACCCCGGCGCAGAAATTCCAGTTTGGCGTAGAGGTGCAGCTGATCGCCCGGCACCACCTTGTGCTTGAAACGTGCCCCCTCGACCCCGGCCAGATAGCCCACCGTGCCGGCTGGCATCTCGCCGTGCAGACAAAACATGCTGGCCTGGGCCAATGCCTCAGTGATCATCACACCGGGCATCACAGGTTCCTGTGGAAAGTGACCCACGAAATACGGCTCATTCACGCTGACATTTTTCAGGGCGTGAACTTCTCCGCCCTGGACCGACAGCACCCGGTCTACCATCACAAAAGGAAAGCGGTGCGGCAGGGTTTCCAGCACGTCCTTGATCATCAGCGGGGTTGCGACTTCAGACATAAGCCCCAGTGTACGCTGCAGAACAGTTGAGCTGGTTGGGGCGGCTCTCTACCCTGCTCCTGACCCGACTGTAAAACGCCTTAGCCCCTGATCACGCGCCCCGCTCCCACTCCTCATCCACATGATAGGAGAAGGAATACGGCGAGTCAGGCTGCACCCGCAGCCGGCGGCGTGGCCAGACTCCAGCGGCAAGACCCAAACACAGGCTGGCCAGCAACGCCTGCACCAGGGCCCGGCCAAATTCGTCCCAGGCCGCGTAGCCCGCGCCGAACACCAGCTGTCCCAGCAGCAATTCGCCCGAAGCGACCGCCTGCAGCCAGAGTGGCGCACCCGCGCCCAGCGCCCCGAATCGGCTGATGCTGAATGCCGCCAGCCCCAGACCCAGCAGGGCCAGCAGTAAAGCAGCCACAATACGCAGCACACGCCCCAGCGAGACAGAAGCTCGCCGCCCAGTGGCTCGGGTGGGGACAGACGTCACAGCGCTCATAGGTTGCCACTCAGCATAGCGCAGGGCATGGCGGGGGTTGGTGGCAGAGGGGGAAGGAGGGCAGACAGCGACTGCACAGTTTGATGCTCCCGCACCCCTCCTCTTTCTGCCCTAAACTCAGGCACAACATGACCCAGGCTCCTGCTCCCGCGCCCGCCCCGCATCCCTCGGCCGAATTGCCGCTACAGCGCAAACTGGTGCTGGGCGTGCAGCACTCCATCGCCATGTTCGGGGCCACCGTGCTGGTGCCCATTTTGGTGGGCCTGCCCCCCAGCGTGGCATTGTTCGGGGCCGGGGTCGCCACGCTGATCTTTCACGCCCTGAGCGGCTGGCGAGTCCCGATTTTCCTGGGCAGTTCGTTCGCTTTTATCGCCCCGACCGCGCTGGTGGTCAAGGAAATGGGCGTGGGCGCTGCGGCTGGTGGCCTGATCGCCGCCGGGGCGATGTACCTGCTGTTCTCGGCGCTGGTGGCCCTGTTCGGGACCGAAAAGGTGCTGCGCATCTTCCCACCCATCGTGACCGGGCCGGTGATTATGGTGATCGGCCTGGGCCTGAGCAGCGTGGCGATTGACCAGGCCAGCGACAACTGGCCGCTGTCCGTCATCACCTTGCTGGCAGCTGTGCTCGCCAGCCTGTATGGGCGTGGCCTGTTTCGCATGATTCCGATCCTGATCGGGGTGCTGACCGGGTACATCGCCGCGCTGCTGCTGGGTGCGGTCGATACGGCGGCCCTGCAAAATATCCGCCAAGCCGCCTGGGTGGGCCTGCCCGACTTTCACGCCCCGGAACTGAACTGGCAGGCGGTGGCCATCATCGCGCCAGTCGCCATCGTGACCTTTATTGAGCATGTGGGCGATGTGGTAGTCAATGGCCGGGTGGTGGGTCAGAACTTTTTGCAGAAGCCGGGCCTCAGCCGGACCCTCTTTGCCGACGGCATCGCCAACATGAGCAGCGCAGTGATGGGCGGTCCCGCCGCGACTACGTATGCCGAGAACACTGGCGTACTGGCGCTGACCAAGGTTTATGATCCGGCGATCATCCGGATCGCTGCCATATTTGCCATCTTGTACGGCTGCTCGCCCAAGCTGGCCGCGGTTCTGCAGAGCTTCCCACAGGGTGTGTTGGGCGGCGTCTCGATTCTGTTGTTCGGCATGATCGCCAGCGTAGGTATTCGCACGCTGGCCGAGGCACAGATTGACTTTGCACACTCGCGCAACCTGATCGTGGTCAGCCTGATTCTGGTGCTGGGCCTGGGCGGGGCGGCCTTCCCGATTGCACTGGGCGGCACTGAACTGACCCTGTCGGGCATGGCGCTGGCCGCCCTGGTGGGCATCCTGGCCAATCTGCTGCTGCCCACCCAGCGTGAGGAAGCCGATGCGGGCGCCGGGGAGGTATGAGCAGCGCCCTGCGCCTTGCCGTGCTGAGTGATGTACACGGCAACGCCTTCGCCGCTGAGGCCGTCATCCGGGACATCCAGACCCACGCTCCCGACCTGACCGTCAACCTGGGCGATCAGGTCTGGGGCCAGGCCGACCCGTTGCGGGCGCTGGAACTGCAGCGCAGCTTGGGAGCGGTAGAAGTGCGTGGCAACAACGACGAACTGCTGACCTTCTCCCCTGCCGAGTTGCCACCCTACAAGCAGGCCGTGGGCGCGTGGCTGGCCGAACACATTCCCCTGGCCGATCGGGAACACTTGGCCGCATTGCCGCTCAGGGCCGTGCTGGCAGACGGTGAAGTTCTGGCCTCGCACGGCACACCCGCTTCGCCCTGGGACAGCCTGTTACTTCACCTTAGACTATGACACTGGAGTCATGCGCCGCCGCACCGAGGCCGAAATGGCTGAGCGCTTGCACGGTTTCGGCGGGTATAGGGTCTATGTCGTCGGTCACATGCACTGCGCCGACACCCGGCAAGTTGGAGATACCCTACTGGTGAGTGCCGGTCCAGCAACCTGGACCCACGACCCTGACCCGCGTACCAGTTGGCTGCTGCTGGAACGGCGCAGTGGCGTCTGGTACGCGGAGCGCCGCCGGGTGGAGTATGACCGGGAGGCGGCCGCCCGCTGGATTCGGGAGAACCGCGCCCCGGATCAGGGCGAGATAGACTTGATCCTGAAACCCGTGAATGATCCACTGCACCCTGCCCCCACGCCCGCCCCCTGACCCGTTACCCTGGGGGTCATGACGACCACCGCCTCCCTGGACACCCTCAGCGCTGTCCGTCAGCGCCGCACTGTGCCGCTGACGGCCCTGAGTGACCGCCCCATCCCCGAGGACACCCTGCTGGAACTGCTGACCGCCGCGCAGTGGGCACCCAATCATGGCCTGACTCAGCCCTGGCGCTTCGCCGTCTTTACTGGTGCTGGACGCGAGCGGCTGGCCGACGTGCTGGCCGATTCGCTGGCCCTCCACAAGGGCGCCGAGAGTGCCACACCTGAAGCGGTAGAAACGCAGCGGACCAACCAGCTCAAGGCCCCGGCCTGGATCATGGTGGCCGCACAAACGCCTGAAGGTTCCAAACTCCCCCCTTTTGAGGACGACTGGGCCACGGCCGCTGCCATTCAGAATCTGCTGCTGGCCGCCCGCGCCGTGGGGCTGGGCAGCAAGTGGATCAGCAACGCCGCTTCCATGCACCCGCACACCATGCAGGCCCTGGGTTTTGAGGCAGGCTGCCGTCCCATTGGGCTGATTTATCTGGGGTACGTAGACGGCGAGTGGCCGCAGGGACAGCGCGGCGAGGCCACCGACCGGGTGCGCTGGTTCCGGGAGTCATAGCCGGGGGCTTGACCCTCACGCCACGTCAGGGCTTAGCGTGAACTATGGACAGATTCCGTTCTGCCCAAACCCACTATGAACACCGCAACATCTCCCACCACCTATACTGTCAGCCAAGTGGCGCAGATCACCGGCGTCAGCGTCCGCACGCTGCACCACTACGACGCCCTGGGGCTGTTGTCCCCAGCAGGGCGCAGTGACGCCGGTTATCGCCTGTATGTTGCGGGCGACCTGACCCGCCTGTGGCAGATTCTGCTCTGGCGGCGGCTGGGCTTTGGCCTAGCCGAGATTTCTGCGCTGCTGGACGCCGACCCACAGGCAACCGAGGCGGCCCTCAGCGCTCAACGCGCCCGGCTGCTGGCAGAACGCGCAGCGCTGGGCCGGACCCTGCGTGCTCTGGACACCTTTTTAGAACATCAAGACCGGAGAGAAACCATGCAAAGTGAAAACTTCAGAGAAGTATTCGGCGGCTACGATCCTGCCGACCATGAGGCCGAAGTACAGACCCGCTGGGGCGACAGCGATGCCTATCGCCAGAGCGCCGAGCGGACGCGCCGCTACACGGGGGCCGACTGGCAGACCATTCGGGGCGAAATGGACGCCATCAATACCCGGTACCTGGGCGCGATGAGGGCGGGCCTGAGCGCAGGCAGCGCTGAAGCCCAAGCCATTGCCGCCGATCACCATGCCCACTTGGAGCGCTGGTTCTACGACGCCCCGCCGACCATGCTGCGCGGCCTGGCGCAGCTGTGGAGCAGTGACGAGCGTTTCCAGCAGAACATTGACCAGGCAGGCGCAGGGCTGGCCGCGTATCAGACGGCGGCAGTGACCGCCTGGGCCGACGCCCAGCAAGCCTGAACCTGGGCGGTCCCCAGCCGGTAGCAGCTTCGCGCCAGCTTTGATGAGGAAGAAGGCAGGCCGAAGGCGGAGGTCATACTCACCTTCTGCCCACTACGCCATCTGGCCCATCCCCTCTCCCCGGCCTCCGCACTAGCCTACCTCTCATGCAGCGAATCCTGATCATCGGAACAACCGGCAGCGGCAAAACGACCCTGGCGCGTGAACTGGGATGCCTGCTGGACCTGCCACACGCCGAGCAAGACGCCTGGAATCATCTCCCCGGCTGGCAAGAAGCCCCGCTGGACGAGTTCCGCACCCAGGTAGACCGCTTTACTGCCCAAGATGCCTGGGTCATGGACGGCAACTATACCAAGGCCCAGGACATCAGCTGGCCCCGCGCCGATACTGCCGTGTGGCTGGACTACGCCGCGCCGGTGGTGTTCCGGCAACTGCTGACACGCACCCTCACGCGCATGTGGACCCGTGAAGAACTCTGGAACGGCAACCGGGAGCGCTGGCAGACCCTCTTTTCGCGTGACGGCATCCTGGTCTGGTTTTTCAAGACCCACTGGAAAAACCGTACCCGCAACCGCCAGAAGCTGGCCCGCCACCCTCACCTGGACGTAGTGCGGCTGCGCTCGCCCGCCGAGATGCGGCGCTGGCTGCAGCGGGTGGAGCGGCGGCAGAGCATTCATTAACCCGCCTATGTCAGGATGAAGCATGAAGCTGTGGCCTCATTGCATTCCGTGGGTGTGCTGCCTCGCTGGTCTGTCCACCGCAGCCCAAGCTGCCGCAGTGGATACCAACGTAACTTTCGTAAAACGTCAGATTCAAGCGGGCGAGTACCGTGCAACGACCCGAACCTTCCACGACCCATGCAGCGGGAGACAGGAGATCAGAACCCCGTGGTCGGATAGCCGCGGCACGGTCAGACGCTTCCGTAACATCTCTAGGAATGCCCGTGACCAGACTGAACTGAACTTCTGGTTTGACTGGGCCGGACGCAGGGACCGGGTGACCTCTGTCCACTGGCAAGGGGAGCAAAAGATCAGCGTGCTGCGCCTGGACTATGACAACCAGGGACACGTTGTCCAGACGCACGCGCAGCCGCCTTTGGACCGGGCCGAGATTCTGCGGCAGCTACCGCCCGCCTTCCTGCAGCAGGTCTGGGCATCACGGAACGCAGCTCTAGGATGCGAATAATTGAGAACTGAAAAAGGGAGCCGCACTCTCACGGCGAATGCACCGAGAAAGCCCGGCTTGCCCCGGCCTCACTCCCAGCGGTCCAGACCGCGCCAGCCATAGCGCAGTGCCCCCCAGGTGCCCAGCACCGTCAGCGATAACAGGGCACCCAGTCCCAGCATCCCTTCCAGCGACCACAGCGCCGAATATCCCGGAAACAGGTCCGGGCGCAGCACACTGCCTACCGCCGCCTTGCCCAGCAGCGCTGCCGTGCCGGTGGCGTACAGCAGGCTAAGGCCCATGAAAGCCAGGCCCGCCGGACTGACCCCGATTTCGGCAGGGTTATCGGCAGCGAAGCGCGGGGCGGCGGCGCCCATGCCTACGCCGAGCGCCGTAATCACCAGCGCGTTGCTGACCGCCAGCAGCAGGCTGACCAGCATCACCGTCTCCCCCACCGCCATGATTCGGCCACTCGCGGCGGCCAGGGCCAGCGCCAGGACCAGCGTGACTGGCAGGATAGACAGGTATTTGCTCAGCACGATCTGCCGCGCCGAGATGGGGCCGGTGCGCAGCAACCAGTAGGCACGGGCTTCGGTGCTGACGGCCGGAAAAGCCAGCCGCACCGCCACCGCTGCCACGATAAAGCCCTGAAACACCAGCTGGATATAGCCCAGAATCTCCCGGAACTGCGGGTACGGCAGCGGCACGCCCTGCACTGACATCAGGTACACGCCCGCCAGCGCCGCCACCACCAGCAGTTGGCTCCACTGGGTCGGGTCGCGCAGGATCAGCCGCCAGTCCTTGTAGGCCAGTGACCCGCCTACGCCCAGCCGGGCGGCCCAGCGCTCGCCGGGGCTGGCGCGGCGGGGCCGGGGATCAAGGCGCGGGGTGGACGAGTCCAGCGCCCGCGCCCAGCCTTCTTGGTAGGCTTTGCCCGCCAGCCAGGTGGCAAGCGCCAGCAACCCGCCCGTGAGCAGCAGCAGCGGCAGAATGGAGAGCGGCAGCACCCCCCGCGCCGCTTGCCAGACACTCTCGGCGGCCCACGACGGCGGCAGCAGCGGGTGGGTCGGACTGGCGAACTCGCGCAAGATGCGCTCGAATTCGGCGGGATTGGTCATCTGGTTCAGGATGGCTTCGGGGCGCATGGCCCGCACCGCGAACACCAGCCCGGCACTAAAAATGACGCCCAGCCCGGTCGCCACGTCGCGCACCCGGCCTGCCGGGGCCACCCGCATCAGGCCGACCGCCAGCAGCGCGCCGAGGCCCACCGGCGCGGCGAAAATGGCCACGCTGGCCAGCACAATAACCGCGTAGGCCCACCAAGGTGCCTGCGAAAACACGGCCAGCGTGAAGAAGATGGGCAGCGTGAGCAGCAGCGGAACGAGCGCCGTACTGAGAAACGTCTCGAACACCTTGAGACCGAAGACACGGGCCGTGCGAATCGGCTGGGCCAGCAAAAAGTTCAGGTCGTCGCTGAGGTACAGCGTGCTGATGGCGGCAGTGGTGGCGCTAAAGGCCACGCCGGAAGTCAGCACGATCAGGCCGATTTCCAGCACCCGCGCAAACACCGCGATGCCGATATCGCCAAAAGTCCCCAGAAAATTCAGCGCCCGCCAACTGCCCCACACTTCGGCATAGACCAGCGTCAGCCCCAGCACCCCCAGCAGCGCATACCCGACTTTGCTGCCACGCCGAAACGCATTGGCCGAGGCGCGGGCCTTGAGGCGGAGAAGCGAGGGCGGGCGGGTCATGCGGACCCGCGGCAGAGAGCAGAGGGCAGAGAGCCAAAAAGACCCCTCACCTCCGTCTGCGGCAGACCCGCTCCGCTTGGGAGAGGGGTAAAAAAAGCCCTCAGCCCTCTGCTCTTAGCCCTCCGCATCATTCACTCCCGCTGCCGCCCGCGCTGCCTGTTCATTGGCCTGCTCCTCTTCCAGCAGCCGGAAAAAGACCCGTTCCAGGCTGTCGCCTGCTACGCCGCCCGCCGCCGTTCCGGTCTGGGTCCGCAGCTCGTCCAGCGTGCCCGCACCCAGCACGCGACCCCGGTCCAGCACCACCAAGCGGTCACACACCGCTTCGGCCAGCGGCAGCGAGTGGGTGGTCAGCAGCACGGCGCGGCCCCGGTCGGCGTGGCCCCGGAACAGCTCGCGCACCTGCCGCGCCGCGTGCGGGTCAAGGCCGACCATCGGCTCATCCACGATCAACACGGGCGGGTCGGGCAACATCGCCGCGATGATGGCGACTTTTTGGCGCATCCCGTGCGAGTAAGTTTCCACGGGTTCGTTGCCGTACTCGGTCAGGCGGAAGTACTCCAGCCAGCGGTCAATCTGCGCCCCCACGTCCGGCACGCGGTACAGGTCGCCCACAAAGCGCAGCAGTTCGCGGGCCGTCAGCTTGCCGTACAGGTAGGGGCGGTCGGGGATGTACCCAAAGGCGGCCTTGGCCTCCAGCGGCTGCGCCCAGACGTCATAGCCTGCCACCCGCACCGCGCCGGAGGTAGGCCGGGTCAGCCCCACCAGCGCGCGGATGGTGGTGGTCTTGCCTGCGCCGTTGCTGCCCAGCAGCCCGAACAGCTCGCCGCCGCGTACGCTGAAGCTGAGGCCATCCACCGCCGTATGTTTGCCGAACCGCTTGGTGTAGCCGCTGACTTCAATCACCCGCGCAGTGTAGGCGGCGGGGTCTGGCGGGCCTGGCACAGAAAGGGCCTCTAGACTGGGCAGATGCAGCCGGTCCATACCTCCCTCACCTCCGCCGGGAACCCAGTGTATGTCACCGGGCTGGACCACCTCACCGGGGCAGAAGTTCTGCTGACCAGGATCAGTCACGACCCACTGGCGCTCCTGGTCGGCGAAATTCACACCGCCCTGACCGCTCAGGACGAAGGGGCAGTCTTGCTGCACCTGGAAGTACTGGAACAGCCAGAACAGCGCACCCAGGCGGGGCCGGAGGGTCTGAGCGGTTTTCTGCTCAGTCTGCCCCTGGGGGCCAAGCTGTACGACTCAGACGGCGGGCGCTGGCTCCTGGATGTGAATCTGGTCCTGACGGTCAGCGACTATGTTGGGGGCGATGATTTCGCCCTGCAGACCGACTTTATGGTGAATTCGGCGGTGCAGCTGGAGGATTAAACCGCTCCCCGCCCTTACAGCATCGGCAGTTCGTCCAGCGCCCCGAAGTCACGCGGTACGAACAAGCTCCCCTCGGTCACGCCCTGATCACTGATAGCTTCCAGGGCTTCTTCCAGTTCGGCGCTGTCCATGCTCCCGCCCAGATACTCGCGGTGCAGGCGAATCACTTCGGCCACCTGCTCGGGAGTCTCATGGACAAATTCCAGCCGGAAGTGCCGAATGCCCGCCGCATGCCAGTCATCCAGGTGAAGGCCCGCCACCTGCGGGCGGCCCTCAAAAACAGTGTTGCGGCAACCCACGTCGGCCATGACCGGGTGCTGAATGCCGCGCTCGTCGCGCAGCGCCACCCGGTGGGACTCGCAGGGGTGGCCGCAGTTGGTGTAGTCGGTTCCGTCACTCAGAAAGCGGCAAAACACGCAATGCTCGGTGTGGAAGACGGGCAAGTGCTGGTAGGCGATCGGTTCCAGCACCTGAGGCCCCACCAGCCCAGCCAGCTCGGCCACCTGCTGCGCGTTGAGGTCGTGGGTGGGCGTGATGCGCGTCAGCCCCAGGTCCAGCAGGGCGCGGGTGGTCAGCACGTTGGCGGCGTTCAGCGAGAAATCCCCAGTCAGCGCAGGCCGCCCCTGGCCCTCAGCACTCTGCTTTCGGCCCTCGGCCTCCTGCTGCAAGCCTTCGAGCAAGCCGCCCGAACGCACCAGCAGATCAGCGTCCAGCGACAGCAGGAACTTCTGAAGGTTCTGTTCGGTGGGCTTGAGGATGCGCGGGCTGGCCACCCGCACGGCAACTCCGGCGGCCTTGACCCGCTCCACACTGGGTTTCAGGCCGTACAGCTCCAGGTAGTCCAGCGTGATGGAGTCAGGCCGGGCAGTGATGGCCGCCTCCAGTTGTTCGGGGGTGCGGACCAGGACGTGCAGGGCATCGGACTGGGCTTCCTGCACGTCCGGCTCCCGGCCCTCAGCGGCGCGCAGAGCGCTCTCCAGCTGAGGAACCACCTGACGCTCAGGCGCACGGCCCCGCACCTCGGTCAGCGCGGCGGTGGCCTTGCGGCGCAGCGCGTTCAGGGCGCCTAGCGGCAAAAAGAGGCCCGGTTCCAGGCTCGTGGTCAGTGCGTCCAGGTGATACCCCGTGCCCCCCAGTTTGCCCAGTGCCCCGCGCAAACCCGCCTCGTCCAGCGCCCGGTTGCGGGCCTGGCCCAGCGGCGTGTCTCCCTGCGCCGTGACCGTGCGGCCCTGTTCATCGCTCAGCGTGAGGGCGGGAAGCTGCCCCAACCGTCCGACAAAATGCGCCGTGACGGGCCGAGTATATACCGGGTCAGCCGCCTCGGTCAGCGGCTTGATGCGGGCGTTGAGGCCTGGGTCCTGGGTGCGCCAGACTGGGTCACCCTCACGCACACGGCCAGGATCCACCGCGCCACGCCCGAAGCGCAGCTCGTAGCTTCTCCCTTCTGCCTTTGGCCTTCTGCCTTCGGCAAACCTCTCGGCCACTTCCCCGTCTTCCAGCCGCCGGCCATCTTTCCAGACGCCGTACACGAATCCGCCTTCCTCACGGCCCTCCGGCTTGCGCCAGTTGGCAGGATCAAACACCAAGCCATCACCGGCCTTGATGGGCCGTTCCAACTCCACCAGTACGCCACGCTCGGTCACGCCGCGCACGGTGCCCACGCGCACGCCCCGGTGCCTCGGCGCCCGCCCGCGCACCACCGCCTGGTGATTGGTTCCGCTCATAAAGTGCGCGCCCAGCCCGCGCGAGTAGATCTGCTCCAGGTCCTCTTCTTCCTGCAGGGTAATGCTGAGCGGCAGCCCGGCCCAGGCTTCGTCCACCGCCTTGCGGTAAGCCGCTGTCGTCAGTGCGACAAATTCAGCGTCCTTGTAGCGCCCTTCGATCTTGAGACAATCCACCCCGATGCGGACCAGTTCGGGAATCTGGTGCACCGTGTAGAGGTCGCCGGGACTGAGCAGGTAGCGGGCGTCGCCCAGGTCGCGGTAGTCGCCGTCCACAAACAGGTCGTACGGCAGGCGGCAGGCCTGGGCACACTGACCCCGGTTGGCACTGCGCCCGCCCCACGCCTCGGACGAGAAACACTGCCCCGAGTAGCTAACGCACAGCGCCCCGTGTACGAAGGTTTCCAGCTCAATGTCAGTCTGGCGGCGGATTCGTTCAATGTCAGTCAGCGACAGTTCGCGGCCCAACACCACCCGGTTGGCCCCGAAGCGGCGGGCCAACTCGGCTCCCTCGGCAGAGGTGATGCTCATCTGGGTGGACCCGTGGATGTGCAGGTCCGGGCAGATTTCATGCGCCAGCCGCGCCACGCCGTGATCCTGCACGATGATGGCGTCCACGCCCGCTTCGGCCAGCGCCATCAGGCTTTTCTCGGCACGGCGCAGTTCGCGGTCGAACACCAGAATGTTGAAGGTGACGAACCCCAGCACGCCCCGCTCGTGCAGCTCGCGCATCACTTCGGGCAGCTCCTCGCTGGAAATGCCTACTTTGGCCCGCGCATGAAAGCCTGCTCCGCCCTGGCGTGCCTCAGCCTCAGGGGGATTCACCCCGAAAAATACCGCGTCTGCGCCCGCCTCAATCGCTGCCCGAATCTGGGCGCGGCCTCCGGCGGGGGCCATCACTTCGGGCTTGCGGATGAGGGGAGTGGATATGGCGGCGCGTTCAGGCATAACAGCGCAGTGTAGCGGGGTTGGCGGGGCACAATTGCAAAACGGTTCCCGTTGACCCCCCTCAGTAGCTCGTGTGTGTAGATTGCATCATAGGTCGTTCGTCATGCCGCTGAGACTCGCTGCCGCTCTCCTGCGGAGCTGTGCCAGTCGGTTGAAGATGATGTCATCGACTCCTACGCGCCCAACCACACCGCGCCCTGCCGCAGCCCCAAGCCAGCAGGAAGAAGGGGCTTTCCAGTGCAGCAAATGCGGCAGCCCGCGCCTAAGCATCCTCCACAAACACAGCTATTACTTCAGGTGCGCCGACTGCCAGGGCAACACCGCTATTCGCCGCGCCTGTCCCCGCTGTGGGGCACAGCAAACCACCCGCAAACAGGGTGGACAGTTTTACAGCGAGTGCCGAGGCTGCGGCACCTCGGAACACTTTTTCACCCATACGTAAGCCGCCGCACGTGGACTTTCTGACAATCAAGCTTTCGTCAGAGCGGCGGGCGCATAATGCCCCCCATGCCGCGCCCAACCCTCCCCCGCCCCTGGCAGCACTGGACCCCCAACGAACAGCTGGGGATCCTGAACGGCTGGCTGGTGCTGCTGGGCGAGGGCTTTATGAATGTGGCGATTGTCATGGCCGGTTTCGCGGCCAAGCTGGGTGCGCCCAACGCCGTGATCGGGCTGCTGCCCGCCATCGCCCAGGGCGGGTGGATGCTGCCGCAGCTCTACGTCGCGTCGCGGGCGCGGCCCCTGACCCATAAGCTGCCGCTGTACCGCTCCGCCGCTACGGTCCGCACGGTCACTTATCTGATCATGGTGGCCTGCGCTGCCTTTCTGACCGACTGGCCCGCGCTGTGCTTGACTGTCTTTCTGATCGCCATGATGATCAACGCGCTGGCATCGGGAGTTTCAGGACTGCCCTGGCTGGAAGTGGTCAGCAAGACGGTTCCCAGCGAGCGGCGAGCCTGGTTCTTCGGCACCCGCAATCTGTACGGCGGCCTACTGGCCTTCGCGTCGGGGCTGGGCGTGCGCTGGATTTTAGGGTCGGACCTGGGCTTTCCCTACAACTACGCATTGATTTTCCTGCTGGGCACCCTGGCCTTCACGGCTGGCTACGCGATTTTCGGGCGGGTGGACGAACCAGCCGACAAACCCCTACCGCCCGCCAACTTCCGCGAGGAACTACGCTCTATTCCTGACTCGCTGGCTGACCCGGCCCTGAGAGCCTTCCTCAATGTGCGGCTGCTGCTGGCCTTCGCGGCAGTGGGTGAACCGTTTTACGCCGTCTATGCCCTGCGCGATTTGGGCTACCCCGCCCTCTCGTTAGGTACGTTCGTTATGGCGACCACGGCGGCGGCACCGCTGAGCAATGTGGGCTGGCAACGCCTGGCAGAGCGCAAAGGGTCGCGCCGCATCCTGCGTTACGCGGCGGCTTTTGCTGCGCTGGCCCCGCTGACTGCGCTGCTGGCCGGGCACTTTGGCTGGCCGCCTGTGGCTTACGGCCTGGTGTTCGTGCTGTCCAGCGTGGCGGTGCAGGGCTTCAATCTGGGCCACACCAACCATCTGCTGAATATCTCGCCTGAAGGCCAGCGCAGCCGCTATATCGGCACACTGAATACCCTGGTCGGTGTGGCGCTGTTTGCCCCGGTGTTGGGCGGGCTGGTGGCGGACCGCTGGGGGTACACACCCCTGTTCGTGGGCAGCGCCCTACTGTACCTGCTGGCCTGGCAAGCTTGCAGTTTTCTGCGCCGAGACGCATAAACATGCCTATCTTAATCAATTGTTTTTCCTCATCTAATGGGGGAAAGGTGTTCCTATACTTAGGCCCTCAAACGCAGCCAGACGAGGTAAGCGGTCCTTCCGGACAGGAAGGATCAAGGCTGCGAATGGGGGGGAAAATATGAATAAAATGTTTGGAGTGGTCAGTTTACTGACCCTGGCCCTGACGCTATCCGCCTGCTCTAGCTCGGAGGCTCCCGCAGCTCCTGACGCTGAGGCACCCGCCAAGCAGGAGTTTGCCCGCGTCCCTGCCACCGAAGCCGAGTGCGCCACCTTTGACAAGAGCGAAACCGGCGAAGTTTTTGCGCGGGTAGACTACACCGACATCGAAGCCGCCTACAAAGTGGCCATCAGCTTTGAACCCTGGGAATTCAACCAGGACGAGAAGTTCCTGACTGTCAACGTCACCCAGGAAGACTTCGAGCGTCTGCGCGCCAGTGGGCAGGAACTGGGCTTTACCGTCAGCATCGACGAGAAGTTGACGCAGCAGCAGGCCGACGGCACGCTGGACGCCCAGGCCATCGGTGGCTATCCCTGCTTCCGCACTGTGCAGGAAACCTACGCTGCTGCACAGAGCATCGTGCAGCAGTACCCCAACCTGGCCCGCTGGGAGCAGCATGGCCGCACCACCGCCGGAAACCCGATTTACCGCCTGGTGCTCACCAACAAAAACACCAGCGGAACCAAGCCCAAGGTGCTGTTCAACAGTGCCCTGCACGCCCGCGAGTACGCCACCGCCGAGCTGAACCTCCGCTTTGCCGAGAAGCTGGTGGCCGAATACGGCACCAACCCAGACATCACCTGGATGCTGGACAGCCAGGAGTTCTATCTGGTCTTCCAGGCCAACCCCGATGGCCGCGCCCGCGCTGAACAGGGCCGACTGTGGCGCAAGAATGTCAATACCCGTTTCTGTGGCACCGGTTCTACGCCTGGTGTGGACCTGAACCGCAACTTCCCCTTCCGCTGGAACACGGGCGGCTCCAGCTCCGATCCGTGCAACGAAACCTTCATGGGTCCCAGCGCTGGCAGCGAGACCGAAACCCAGGCGTTGATGGGCCTGATGCGCCAGCTGTTCCCGGACCGCCGCAACGACGACCTGACCTCGCCTGCTCCAGCAGACACGATGGGCATCTACATCGACATTCACTCATACTCGCGCCTGAACCTGTGGCCCTTCGGTTCGACCAGCACCAAGCCACCAAACTCGGCTGCGATGGAGAACCTGGGCCGCAAGTTCTCGTACTACAACGGTCACAAGCCCATGCAGGCTGTGGGTCTGTACCCCGCTTCGGGTGGCACGGATGAGTTCGCCTACGGCACCCTGGGCGTGGCTTCTTACACCTTGGAACTGGGCGACGCTTTCTTTGAAGACTGCTCCAAGTTCACCAGCGACATTCTGCCGCGCAACATGAATGCCCTGCTGTACGCCGCCAAAGTGGCCCGCGCCCCGTATCAGATGGCCGGAGGCCCCGACGCCACCAATGTGGCGGTCAGCGGAACCACCCTCACCGCTACCGCCACCGACAATCAGGCTGTAGGCGCAACCGCGCAGGCCATTCGCAGCGCCGAGTACTTTATTGACACCCCACCCTGGGCTGGCGGTACTCCAGTGGCCATGACTGCTACCGACGGCACCTTCAACGGCACCAGTGAAGGCGTGCGCGCCACCATCAACACTGCCGGACTAAGCGCCGGACGTCACACGGTCTATGTGCGCGCCACCGACACCAGCGGCTCGACTGGTCCAGTATCGGCTGTGTTCCTGAACGTGGGCAGCACGCCCACCCCGGACCCAACCCCCGATCCCACGCCCGAACCCACCCCGCCCACCTATGACCGCACCTACCAAGGCACCCTGTATAGCGGTCAGAACCAGGTCACCCAGTACTACCAGTATGCTGGCGGCACCATCACCGGCGAGCTGAAGTTCCCAGCTAGCGCTGACTTTGATCTCTACCTCCAGAAGTGGAACGGCAGCAACTGGGCTTACGTCGCCCAGGCTGACGGCACCTCCAACCCTGAGCGTGTCTCCTACAACGCCACAAGCGGCTACTACCGCTGGATCGTCAACGCCTACTCCGGCAGCGGCAGCTTCGTCCTCGGTGAGAACCGCTAAGGTAGAGTCCCCCACTGACCTACCCTGTCCAGAAAAAGAGGGAGCTGCCTAGCGCGCTCCCTCTTTTTCTGGACTTCTAGGGAAATCCCGTGAAGCACTGAGTCCCGGTCCCAAGTTTACCCGGCGCCCTGCGCCAACGACCGCTTGAGGGCAGGGACACCACCGGGGTAGGCCTGGGCATCCACCCCGTCCGCCTGGAGAAGTTGCGCGGCCAGCGGTGAGCGGACACCACGCTCACACACCACCACCACCGGGCCAGCCAGATCGGCTGGCTGATATTCGCCGTGTTCAATGGCCTGAAGAGTCAGTACAGTCACGGGATAGCTGGGCAGGATCCGTTCCAGCGGATCAGCGAAGCGCAGTTCCTGAGGCCGCAAATCTAGCAAGGTCGCGTCTGAAGGCAGGGGCATGCATCCAGTCTATGGCCGCGCAGCCAGTTGGACTGGGCCTGGTATTTAGGGGCGGTACATTTTGACCTGGCCGCTTTCATTTATGCTGGAACCATGCCTATTCAAGAAATGACTCCGCAAGAGGCGAATGACAAGCTCCAAAACGCCGACGACTATCAGCTGATCGATGTGCGCGAAGAGGACGAGTACGCCGAGGTCCACGCCGAGGGCGCTGTGAACATCCCCCTCAGCCAGTTACAGGAGCGCTATAGCGAAATTCCCCAGGGCCGTCAGACCATCCTGATCTGCCGCAGCGGTGGCCGCTCCATGAAAGCTGCCGAGTTTCTGGAAGGCCAGGGTTACCGTGACCTTTACAATCTGAGTGGCGGCACCAACGACTGGGTTAGCCAAGAACTGCCGCACGTGCGCCCCGCGAGCCGGGAGTAAGTCATGGACGATCAAAACACGCCCAAGCCGCCGATTGACCAAATTCCGGCGACGGCAACTGCTGGCAGCGTAGCGGCAGCCTCAAGTAACAGCGACCTACCCACCAAGGAACAAGTCCTGGAAGCCCTCAAGATCGTCAAAGACCCGGAAATCCCCGTGAACGTGGTGGATCTG
This sequence comes from Deinococcus radiophilus, assembly GCF_020889625.1. Taxonomy (GTDB): domain Bacteria; phylum Deinococcota; class Deinococci; order Deinococcales; family Deinococcaceae; genus Deinococcus; species Deinococcus radiophilus. The sequence continues at coordinate 373,785 of NZ_CP086380.1, read as the reverse complement.
GGCCTGATCTATGACGTAGAGATTATGGAAGGTGGCCGGGTCGAAGTCACCATGACCCTGACCAGTGTGGGTTGCCCGGTACAGGACCTGATCCGCGCCGACGCCGAGATGGCCGTAGGCCGCCTGGACGGTGTGCAGGAAGTAGAGGTGGAATTCGTCTGGACGCCACCTTGGACCATGGACAAGATGACCGAAGACGGCAAACGTCAGATGCGGATGTTCGGCTTCAACGTCTAAAAATTGATGGTTCCGCTGCGCTGATGGGTGATGGAACCACGCCGCTCAGCTCAAGTGGTCAGCTTCAAAAGAAAAGGACCGCCCAAGATTCCGGGCGGCCCTTCTTTGTTATTAACCAGCAACGATTCGCCAGCAACCTTTAGTCGCTGCTGCGGGCGATGTTCAGGAAGTGCAAGAACTGGGCCAGCGCCATCGCAAAGGCCAGGACGTAGGTCAGCGCGGCGGCCGTCAGCACCGTTTGTGCGCCTTTGGTTTCGGCTCCGGCGGCGACCAGGCCGTTGGACTTCATGTACGCCATCGCGCGGCGGCTGGCGTCGAACTCGACGGGCAGGGTAATCAGGTGAAACAGCAGCGCCGCGCCGAACAGGATGACGCCCAGCCACATCAGCGGACCAAGGCTGAGCAACAGCCCTGCCAGGAACATCCAGGGGGCCAAGTTACTGCCAATGCTCAGCGGCACGGCCAGTTTGCCACGGGCCACCAGCGCAGGCATGCTGATCTTGTCCTGAATAGCGTGACCCACCTCGTGCGCGGCCACCGCAGCGCCCGCCACACTGGGGTTGCGGAAGTTGGCTTCTGACAGGTACACCTCGTCCTTGATGGGGTCGTAGTGATCGCTCAGCTCGCCGGGGGTCATCTTGACCGGAACGTGTTGCAGTCCGGCGTCGTCCAGCATGCGCCGGGCGACTTCAGCGCCGGTCAGGCCAGCGCTGTTGCGAACATTCATCCACTTGCCGTAAACGTTCTTCAGGTAGAACTGCACCACAAAGGACAGCACCATCAGCCCGATAATCAGCGGGAAATAACCGCTTCCGCCGCCCGTGCCATACATCATAGGATCCATCAGTTGATCACTCCTTATTGGGGGAGCAGCGCAGTTGGCCGCTCATTTGTCTCTTGGTGTGACAGCGAAGCAGTGTCGATCAAGTGGGTTCGCTGTGCCCCCACAGTCCGCCTCAGGCGTACTTCTGGCCCATTATGGCGGATAAAGGCATTCTACCGAAGTCTGATTAAATCCTCGCTAAAGTCTGCGGATCGCGGTAGCCAGCAAGACCAGTTGGACACCGCCCTGAGCCGCAGGCGCAAACGCCGGTTGCACAATCACGTCAATGCCATCGGCTTCTAGGTAGCCACGGGCAATCGCCAGAGCCTTGACGGCCTGATTGACCGCGTGTGGCCCCACGGCCAGCAGTTCTACCTGTGGCTCGGCGCGAAGCAGGCCGGACACCGCCCCCGCCAGAGCCTTGGGCGCAGAGTTAGAAGCCACTTTCAGCTGCATCATCTTCCCCACTATGCCTCAGGTAAGCCCCTGGAGGTCGGTACAGCTTGAAAAAGTTACCCAACGGCTGGAACCGACCAGCAGTTGAGCAAATAAACACTGAACGGCAATCAGATGACGGGCCAACCCCATTCCGGTAAGACAACGTACGCTAAACTGCCGCACACAGAAAAACTCGTATCCATCATGACTTTTCAGGAGGAAATCCATGAGCCAGTCCGACCTACTGCGGCCCAACTTGCCCGAGCAGGGCAGCATCGAGCATATCTCGCGCCAGGAGGCCCGGATTCCGGTGCCTGAGGCATTTGCCGCTCAGGCCAACGTGACGCCTGGGCAATATGCCGAGTGGTACCGCGAGTCTATTGAGAGTCCAGAAACCTTCTGGGACGCCCGCGCCAAGGACTTTCACTGGTTTCAGCCCTACCACCGGGTGCTGGACTGGCAACCGCCCTTTGCCCAGTGGTTCGTGGGCGGGCAGACCAACCTGTCCTACAACGCGCTGGACCGCCACGTAGACGCGGGACGCGGGGACAAGCGGGCGCTGGTCTGGGAAGGTGAGGAGGGCGAAGTGCGCGAGTACACCTACGCGCAGCTGCTGGACGAGGTGAGCCTTACCGCTGCAGCATTGACCCGCTTGGGCGTGAAAAAGGGCGACCGTGTGACCCTCTACCTGCCGATGATCCCCGAAGCGGTGATGGCGATGCTGGCCTGTACCCGTATCGGTGCGCCGCATACCGTGGTGTTCGGCGGATTCGCGGCGGGCGCGATTGCCGACCGGATGGTGGCCGCGGGCAGCGAATTTGTCATTACTGCCGACATTGGGCAGCGCAAAGGCGAACCGTTGCCGCTGAAAAGCGTGGTGGACGAGGCCATCAAGCTGGCCGAAGAACAGGGCCAGGCGGTGCGCGGTGTGCTGGTGGTGCGGCATACCGGCAGTGACGTGACCATGCAGCCGGGCCGCGACCACTGGTGGCACGAGGCGCGGACCGATGAGCGTGAGGATGCCCTGCCACTGGACAGCGAACACCCGCTGTTCATCCTGTACACCTCTGGGAGTACCGGCAAGCCCAAAGGCATCCTACACACCACCGCCGGGTACATGATCGGGGCGGCGCTGAGCACCTATGCCGCTTTGGACCTCAAAGATCATGACCTGTTCTGGTGCACCGCCGACGTGGGCTGGATCACCGGGCACACCTACAGTACTTATGGACCGCTGCTGCTGGGCCAGACCACCTTTATGTATGAGGGCGCGCACAACTATCCCCACTGGGGCCGCTTCTGGGACATGATTGGGCGGCACGGCATTACCATCCTGTACACCGCGCCCACCGCCATCCGCTCCTTTATGCGTCATGGTGACGACACGCCTGCTGAATACGACCTGAGCAGCCTGCGCTTGCTAGGCAGTGTGGGCGAACCGATCAATCCGCAGGCCTGGCACTGGTATCACCGCGTCATTGGCGCTGAGCGCTGCCCGGTGGTGGATACCTGGTGGCAGACCGAAACCGGCTCCATCATGCTGACCACGCTGCCGGGCGCTCATCCTGCCGAGCCGGGGACCGCGGGCGTGCCGATGTTCGGCATTGATCCGGTCATCCTGAACCGTGAAGGCGAAGAAATGCAGGCGGACGAAGGCGGATTTTTGACCCTCCGCCAGCCCTGGCCCAGCATGCTCCGCACGGTGTACGGCGACGACGAGCGTTACGCCAAGACGTACTTTGGCGAGATAGACGGCGTGTACTTTGCCGGAGACGGAGCGCGGCGCAGCGAGGACGGCTATGTCACGGTGCTGGGCCGGGTAGACGATGTGCTTAATGTCTCCGGCCACCGCCTGAGCACCGCCGAGGTGGAATCGGCGCTGGTGGCCCACCCACAGGTGGCCGAAGCCGCCGTGGTCGGCAAGCCCGACGAGATGAAGGGCGAGAGCATCTTTGCCTTTGTGCTGCCGCAAGAAGGCCAAACCCCCGACCCCCAGGAGCTGCGTCAATACGTCAGCGACCTGATCGGCAAGGTGGCGCGGCCCGACCATATCGTGGTGGCCCCGGCGCTGCCCAAGACCCGCAGCGGCAAGATCATGCGCCGCTTCCTGCGGCAAATTGCGGCGGGGAAAAGTATTGAGGGTGATACCTCCACCCTGGACGATCCCAGCGTGCTGGAGCGACTGGCGGCCACTCCGGTGGAGTAAGTCGGAAGCTGAATGACCCTCTGCACGGTGAGAGCCATTCGGCTTCTGGTCACGTTTGCTGCCTAGGCTAAGCCTATGCGCCCCCGCCTCACTCCCCTGAATGCCGACGCACCGCATCTGCTGGCCGTCATGCTGCTGACCGGACTGGCGGGAACCGCGCTGCGTCTGCTCTCTGACCCCGGCGAAACCTTGCCTACGTTGCTGCTCACTGGGCTGTATCTGTCGCTGCCGCTGCTGGCCGCCGCAGGGCTGACCGTCAGTCAGCCCCGGCGCGGGGTGTGTTGGGGCGCGGGCCTGGGTGCGGCGCTGGCCGCCGCCTACTGCAACTATGTGCTGATGGACCCGCAGTACAACCAGGACGCCAATATCGGGCTGGGGCTGTACCTGCTGGGCGGCTTTGTGCTGGTGCTGGGGCCAGCAGCGCTGCTGGGGGGCGCCCTGGGCTATCTCTTTGGCCCGCAGGAACAGAGTGAACCGGCCACTTCCTACCTCCCACTGTGGCCCTGGCTGAAGCCTTTGGGCCTGCCGGTACTGGGGGCCGTGGCAGCCGCCGGGGTGGATTATGCCCGGACCGCTGCGCTGACGGGGCTGGCGCTGGCCGACCTGCTGATCGGTGCAGCGTTCCTCGCTGGCTCGGCCCTGCTGTACGGCCTCCTGCTCAGCCTGTTGCCGCTGCTGTGGCTGCGCGGCCTGGCGGCCCGCACCGGGCAGCCGCGCCATCCACTGGCCGCCTTCTGGGGCATCTGTGCTGGGCTGGCGCTGGGCGGGGTGCTGGTCAGGGCGTGGCCCTCTATGCTGGCGTGGCCTCTTGCGGCCCTGTTGCCACTGTTAGGAGGCGTGCTGGGCTGGCAGACGGCCCGGCCTACCCGCTGACCAATGCCCGCCTTGCTGGTTGGCCTAGCAGCACCCACCGCCTTGCTCACAGCTTCCGGCCACCGTCAGTCCACTGTCCGCGACCACCAGGCCAGCGGGCAGGCCGCACACGTCGCCCGCCTTGCACTGCACGCCCGGCAAGCTGAGATGCACGGTCAGGCGCTCCGGCCCCAGTTCCAGCCGCTCTACGCCGTAACGCAGCGCTGGACGGGTCAGGCTCCCATACTCGAAGCGGGCCGGAGCCGATAGATCCAGCGTGATCTTGGCAGTAACCCGCTCGATAATCGCCAGCGCCTTGCGGGTGGTCATCCAGCCGCGCTGCGCTTCTTCTGGTGTGCCGTCCATCAACTGAAACACCGTCTCGCGCCAGCGGTTGACCGTGCCGCCGCAGTCCACCGCCTCCACACTGACCGCGCCGATTTCGGTGAGGTGGTAGCCCGCCCCAACCAGCCGCTCACCGTGCAGCCAGAACTCCAGCGGGCGCTGGGGCTGCACCTGTAGGGCCGCCAGAAACTCGGCGGTGCTGAGGCTTTGGGCCGAGGGCTGGGTCATGGCTGGCGCAGCGCGCTGGGTCATGCCCAGAGCCTAGACCTATACATTGAGGATTGTCAATCTATATGTGAGATAGGGTGTCCGGTCCTACCACAAACGCCGCACACGCAGACGGTCCTGCGCCGATATCGGCTCCATTTCGCGCAATGTGGTCTGGCGAGACAGGACCTGAGGCTGCGCTTGCTCCTGCACTTGGCGGGCGGAGATCAACGTTTCTTCTACGCTCACTATCCTGGGCCTGGCACCTTTGAGGACATGCACCGTGGCCTCGGTGGTGACACTTCCCGCCGGAGAGCCAAATGGATCACTCCGGTAGATCTCCAGCTGGCCGAACTGCCGGAGTTCGCCCGCCTGCCAGTCCAACAGCGACAAATCCGCACTTCCACTTCCAGCGTCGCCACATCCTATGACCAAGGCCATTTCACGCCGGCCGTCCCGGTTGAGGTCACGCAGGCTGTAGCCTTCTGTCGCACCGCACAGGCCCGTATTGATCACCCTCCCCAGATCAACCAGCCAGCCTGCGCTGCCCTGTTCACTGGACAGCACCGCCAGCAAGACCGGCGGTTCCCCGTCCATCACGTCAAAGACGGTCAGACGCTCAGGCTGGGCTGTTCGGAAAGGAGCGACCACGCTGAACAGGACATTTTCCAGGCCAAGAGGGATCAAGGTGCGGTAAGAATGCTCCTTCTGAACGGTCTGCATGGCCAGGCGAACCGGCTTGCTCCCGGCGATCTGAGTCAGCAGCGCCGCCTCAGCACTGGAAAATCGTTGCTCCACGCTCGGCGCTGCCGGGTCATAAATGACGGGCCACCGTTCCACCTCGGCGGGAGTCAGGGCGGCTGCCCCACCCCAGAGCAGCAACGCCAGGAGAAGAAGACGCTGCATCATGGCTTGCATTTTCTCACAGGGCCGCGCCACAATGCCCACAGGCGACGAACCGAAGGAGTAGCCGCATCCAGCCCCCACACAGCGAGCCTGAGACGGTGAAAGTCAGGCAGGCGGGCAGGCGGCGAAGGGCAGCGGGGAGCCGAGGAAAAGGTAAAAGTGCTGGCCAAGTGGGCCGGAACTGGGGTGGAACCGCGCATGTCCCGTGCGTCCCCGGATAAGCAACGACGCTTGTCCGGGACATGTCTGTATCGCTGATACCCAGAGAAACCCCCTTAAGCATCATCGGCAGTCAACGAAAGGAGCCACACATGCCCGCACAAACGATGGAAGAACTGGTCAGCCTCTGCAAACGCCGGGGATTTATTTTTCAGAGCAGTGAGATTTACGGCGGCCTGCAAGGTTTCTACGACTACGGCCCACTAGGCGTAGAGCTGAAAAACAACATCAAGAACGCCTGGTGGCGCGCCAATGTCCACGAGCGCGACGACATGGAAGGCCTGGATGCCAGCATCATCATGCACCGGCTGGCGCTGCGGCACTCCGGGCACGAGGCCACCTTCAACGACCCGATGGTGGACAACAAGAAAAATGGCAAGCGCTACCGCCTGGACCACCTGGTCAAGGATCAGAAGGCTGAGGTGCTGGCCAAAGTGGCTGAAGGGGTAGGCGAGCAACCGGAGAACATCGCTGCCGTTTCGGCCCGGCTGATGGAAAACCCAGCCCGCGCCGCTGAACTTCTGGTGGCGGCTGGCGTGCGTGACTCACACTCCGGCGAAGTAGGCGAGTGGACTGAGCCACGCCCCTTCAATATGATGTTCAAGACCACCGTGGGTCCCGTACCCGACGCAGATTCTTACGCCTACCTGCGGCCCGAAACCGCGCAGGGCATCTTCGTGAACTTCAAGAATGTGGTGGACAGCACCAGCCGCCGTCTGCCCTTCGGTATTGCGCAGATCGGCAAGGCGTTTCGCAACGAGATCACGCCGCGCAATTTCGTGTTCCGGGTCCGCGAGATGGAGCAGATGGAGATCGAGTTCTTCTGCGCCCCCGGAACCGACGAGGAGTGGCACGAGCACTGGCTGGAAAAGCGTCTGAGCTGGTGGGAAGCCCAGGGCGTGCCACGGGGCAAAATCATCGTAGAAGACGTCCCCGCCGACGACCTGGCGCACTACTCCAAGCGCACCTACGACCTGATGTACGACTTTCCGACCCTGGGACATGATGAAATCGAAGGCATCGCCAACCGCACCGACTTTGACCTGGGTTCCCACACCAAGGGACAGGCCGAACTGGACTTGAGCGCGCAGGTGATGGAAAATGCCGACAGCGTCGCCAAGCTGACCATTCCGCACCCTGAAACCAACAAGCCGGTCGTGCCGTTCGTGATCGAACCCTCGGCTGGGGTGGACCGCGCCCTGCTGGCGGTGCTGAGCGAGGCGTACCACAAAGAAACGCTGGAAAACGGCAACGAGCGGACTGTGCTGAAACTCCGCCCCCACCTGGCTCCCATCAAGGTGGCGGTGATTCCGCTGGCCCGCAACAAACCTGAACTGGTGGACCTGGCCCGCCAGATCAAGGCGGATCTGCAAAGCCTGGGGCTGGGCCGCATTTTGCTGGAAGACAGCGGCAACATCGGCAAGGCTTACCGCCGTCACGATGAGGTCGGCACGCCCTACTGCGTCACCGTGGATTTTGACACGGTGGGCAAAGGCGAGGACGCCGCGCTGACCGACACAGTGACCATCCGTGACCGTGACACGCTGGCCCAAGAGCGCGTGGCGATTGCCGATCTGGCCGGCTGGCTACAGGGCAAGCTGCGCTGATGTGCCGCATGGTGTACCTGGCTTTGGGTGCGCCTGCGGGCAAAGCGACGGCCACAGGTAAACCACACCAGCCCCAAGAGCGCCTGATTGCTACCTCACAGCGACGTTCTTTGCGGCTGGCCCGGGAAGCGCACCCACCCGCCCGCGTGCGGCAAGCACTGGGACAGCAGGTACACCGCCTTGACAGCAGCGACGGCTGCGGCTGTGCCTTTGAATCAGACGGATCAGCTGAATCTGGCGTGATGATGGCGTCCCTCGCCGAAGCTCTGGCGCTGCTGTGCGCTGAAGTGGGCGAAGTGCGGCTGTATTCCGACTGGGACTTTGAGCAAGTGCCCGCGATGCGACAACTGAGCCTTGATGAGGTGGCTGCCCAGCGCTGGCGCATAGACCAGGCAGTGCTATGGCGGGTGACTGAAGGAAAACAGTAAGCCACCCGATGACCTGCCCCAGAGGTGTCCATAACATCGCGGCGAAGCAGCCGTCGCAGCCGTCGCCGCGATGTTATGCGAGCAGCTTGGCACATCCCGTTTGGGGTTCAACCGACATGCTCCCAGCTAACACTCGGCAAGGGCTGAACACTACACACAAAAGAAAAGGAAGAGGCAGTCCCAAATAAGGCGCTGTCTCCTCCCTTTTTGTTACTACATCTGTCCAAAGAAAAAGGCAGAGCCCTAAGAGCCCTGCCCTCTTCAGTAGGCTAGATCAGCCGACCAGACGGCCACCGAAGCGGTTGGCAGCGTCCATTACGGCGGCTTCGTTCACGCTGTCGTCTACGGCCACAGCGCGGCCACCACTCTGGTAGGTTTCGTTGATGGTGCTGTAGTTGGTGGTGCCGGTGTCGTAGGTGTCGTAGTAGCCGGTCGTACCAGCGTCATCAGCTTCGCGGGCAGCTTCGCCAGCAGCGCCGACAGCCGCACCAACGCCACTCCCCAGCAGGGTCAGGCCGATCAGGGGAGCAGCCAGGCCGCCGGTAGCGACGGTAGCAGCGGTCGCGCCAGCCAGTGCAGCGCCAGCCAGGCCAGCAGCAGCGCCAGTTGCAGCGCCTACTACGGTGCCTTTGACAGCTTCTTCGCCGATGGACTCGCCGTCCATGTTGTCGTTGGCGTAAGTGCCGGTGGTGTAGTGGGTGTCGGTGTACTGGGTACCCGTGGTACGGCCAGCAAAGCCTTCGGTCTGGCCCTGGCTGTAAGCATGCTGGCGGTGGTCTTCACGGACCAAGCCCTGACGCTTCAGTTCGTTAGCAAAATCGTTGGCTGCTTGCATAGTCGGAAATACAAAGTGTTTCATGGGTTCCATTTTGCCCAGGCCGTCCAGACGCTCTATGAGAATTGCGCAAATAGGGCTTGGCCAAGTCTGACCGCCAGCTTATGAGTAGGAATTTGTCCGATTTTCTTAAGGTCAATCATGATCTGATAAAGCTTCGCCGGGAGCGTACTTGCCCCTCAGGTACTCACGTTGGGTGTCATAGTCGCGCCGCTGACGCTGACGCTGCTCATCCGCGATCTGCCCCATACGCCGCTCAATCAGCCCCAAAGCCTCAGCCAGATCAGCTTGCTGCTCCGGTCCGGCCAGTTCCAGCAGCCGCGGCAGATCTTCTTGGGCCGCTTGCCGTACCTCGTAGGCCTCGCGGCCCAGTTCACCCCGGGTGGCCTGCATGGCGGCGTGCATGGCCGATACGGTGGCCCGGAGCTGAGGACGCGAAGTTGCGGGTAAACGGGACTCATGGCGGTTCAGCAGCCGGATCAGATCACGCTCGGCTCCGCGCTGCTCCAAGCTGGCGCGGTCCAGGTTCAGGTCTTCGCGCACTTCCGCGGCGCGGCGGCGGCCCTGACGAACTCCCCGCTGCGCCGTCTGGAGTCCCAGGTAGCCGATCACCAGCACGACGAGCAGCGTCAGCGCCAGCAATGCTGCACCCAGCGCTCCATGACCCGTGACGAAAGCCACCACCGAAAAAATCAGCAATAACCCCAGCGCGGCGATGCCTGCCATCCCCGCCATGGCCAGCCCAAACACCCGCTGGAACACCGAAGGCGGCGCGGCTTCCCGCTGAACATCTGGCTGGGGGAGCGGGGGTTCAGGCGTCATGGGCCGCAGGCGCGCCGGTTCGTCCAGCTGCACGCGCTGATCTGAGGATTTGGCAAAGCGCTTATGCGTCACCTTCCGATAATAAAGGGCCTGTCCCCCTCAAAAAGAAGGGGAGGTGACCCCTCAGCGGCCACCTCCCCAAATTAATACCTAGCTTAGAGGCTGAACTTTACGCCCACCTTGGCTTTGAAGACCGTGCCGGGCTGGCTCAGGAATTCGTCTTTGACCTCGTAGTTCGCGCCGTCACCTGGCTTGGCGGTGTCGGACTGATCGCCCTGGCTGTAGGTGATTGGAGCTTTGAAGAACTGATCTACTCCCAGATCCCCCACCAGACTGACGTTGTTGGCCACCGGATAGGCCACCTGCAGGCCGCCGCCTACGCCCAGGGCGTTCGAGGAGTAAACAGCCGAGTCAGACCCATCGGTCGGGCTGACGGTGCCACTGAACATGCCATAGCGGCCGCCGGCATACAGCGTGGCGTCTGCGCCAGGGGCCAGCTGACCCAGGCGGTAGGTGCCGTCCACGCCCAGCACCACGGCGCGGCCCGCTTCGGTGACCAGACCGTCCGCTTTGGCGTCGCCCACCGTGCCCAGCAGACCGTACTCTGCACTGTCGTTGATCAGGTCAGCGGAGGTGTAGCTGCCGCTCACCTTCACACCGAAAGGCCCAGCCACTTCGGGAACATGCACGAAGCCCTCAGCGCCCAGGCCCCCACTGTAGCCGCCGGTCAGACCCAGCTCTACACCACTTTGGCCCACCTGCACGCCACTCTGTGCTCCGGCAGCGCCCAGAGCTGCCACGGCAATCACCGCAAAAAACTTGTTCATGGTGACAATCTATTCCAGCCGCGTGATGCTTTTCTGAAATTGGCGTCTGTTAAACTTTCAGAATATTGAACTCGGTTCAATAATATGGTCTGACCCGGCGGGTCACGGGGGAAATGGCGGCAAAAAGCCGCGATGCCTGCCGATGTTCACTTCCCCTGCTCTCCGCCCGGTGACACCCGGCAGCCCTGCTTTAGACTGATGAGGTCTGACCCGGCGCAACGAATCATTTTGCAGGCCACTGTGGGCCGCAGAATCTCTAAGCGCCCGTTGATAGTTTCGCCCTTATTTGACCCCAGGAGGAACCCTATGAAAATTCTGACCCTGATCCGCCAAGTCCCCGACGCCGAAGCCCGCGTAAAAGCTGCAGGTGGCCAGATGGACCTGGGCGGCACCACCATGGTGATTGACGGCATGGACGAGTACGGCGTAGAAGAAGCCCTGCAACTGCGCGAGGGCGGCGCCGACGTGGAAGAGATTATCGGGCTGGCTGTCGGCCCGGCGCAAACCGAAGACGCCGTGCGGACCGCGCTGGCCATGGGCATTGACCGCGCCATTCACGTGGAGACGAGCGGCTACCTGGACCCCATCGCCGTGAGCAAAGTGGTGGCCACCGTCGCCCAGGAAGAAGGCGTGAGCCTGATCTTCGCTGGTGGGCAGCAGGCCGACTGGGACAGCCAGGCCCTGGGCGCCGCCACCGCCGAGCGCCTCAGCTGGCCGCAGGCCACCTGGACCAACGACCTCGCGCTGAGCGGCGGCACCCTCACGGGCCGCCACGACGTGGACAGCGGCAGCGAGAACTTTCAGCTGGACTTGCCCGCCGTGGTGACCACCCAGCAGGGCCTGAACGAGCCGCGCTACCCCACGCTGCCCAACATCATGAAGGCCAAGAAAAAGGAGCTGCGCAAAGACGACCTGAGCCGTTTCGGGGCACAGAACAAGGTGCAACTGGTCAGCAGCGAGATTCAGGTGCGCCAGCGCAAGAACCAGTTGATCGACGGCTCGGACCCGCAGACGGCGGCTCAGGAATTGCTGGGCCTGCTGCGCAACGAAGCCAAAGTCCTGAACTGAGACGACGCCCCCCCGTCACCTTTAAGGAGCCTTATCTATGATTCTGATTATTGCTGAACACAAAGACGGCCAGCTGTCCAAATCCACCGCCGAAATGATTCAGGCGGCCCGCGCTTCGGGTCAGGCCGGTCCTGTCACCGCCTTGGTGCTGGGCAGCGGCGTGGGCGACGTGGCCAATCAGGCTGCGCAGTTTGCCGATCAGGTGCTGGTGGCCGACCGCCCCGAGCTGGGCAGCTACAACGCCGAACTGTGGGCCGCTGCCAGCGCCCAGATTGCCCAGCAGGGCCAGGCCAGCCTGGTCATGACCGGGGGCAGCCGTTCGGGCCGCGAGTTCGCTCCCCGCGTGGCGGTCAAGCTGGACGCCCCTTACCTGGAAGACGTCATCCATCTTCAAGCGGCTGAGGGCGGCGTACAGGCCCAGCGCTACTCCTACCTGGCCCGCGTGACCGAAACCCAGCAGGCCAGTGGCCCAGTGGTCGTGGTGAGCGTGAAGCCTGGCGCGTTTGCTCCGGCGGCTCCTACCGGACAGCAAGGCCCTCAGTACGACGTGGACCTGGAACTGCCCCAGCCCCGCTTGCAGGTGACGGGCAAGAACGAAGAGAAGCTGGACCGTGTCGCACTGACCGAAGCCGACGTTATCGTGACGGGCGGGCGCGGCGTGGGCAGCTCCGAGAAGTTCGGTGAACTGGTGGAGGGGCTGGCTGACGCCATCGGCGCGGGCGTGGGTGCCACCCGAGCCGTGGTGGACGCTGGCTGGCGGCCTTACGGTGAGCAGGTGGGCCAGACCGGCAAGACCGTGCAGCCCGGCGCTTACATCGCCCTGGGCGTCAGCGGCGCAGTGCAGCACCTGTCGGGCATGGGCAAGAGCAAATACATCGTGGCGATCAACAAAGACGCCGACGCGCCGATCTTCAAGGTGGCCGATTACGGCATCGTGGGCGACGTGAACGAGATTGTTCCGGCCCTGATCAGCGCTGCGCGCAGCTAAATCCCACAGCGTCCCAAGAGAAAAGCCCCCCGCATGGAGGGCTTTTCCGGTTTTTTGAGCCTGGGTCAGTTCAAATGTCGCCCTGATGGGCCAGCGACCAGGCCCGCTCAAAAGCCGGGTGAGAGCGGGCATCGGCCAAGAGCTCGGCCAGGCCAGCAGTGAGCGGCAAACGGCGGAGCTGCACCTTGGCCTCAAACCCACCGCCCGGCCACTCCCCGACCGTCTGCACCACACCGCCCGGTCCCACACTGAGAGTGAACGACACGTCGGGGCCGCTCAGCGTCACCTGGCACAAGTCACCGTTCTCGCGGTCGCAGCCACCCGGCTGAATATAGACATTCTTCAGCCCCGGCCAGCGCAGGGTATCGGCCACCCAGCCCGCGTACAGCTCGGCAGGCAAGGGGTTATGCCCGGCATAGTGCAGTTCCAGACGGGTCAGCCCTGGCAGCTGCCCGGCCGCTTCGGGGCGGTCAAAGACCTGCGCCAGTGCCTCGCGCCAGCCGGTCAGCCGCGCCCAGCTGAGGTCGGCCAGCGCGAAGTGACGGCCCGGCGGAATATCCAGGCTGAGCGAGTCACAAATCACCTTGTCGGCCAACTCGGTCAGCTCGGCCAGCAGCGGCCCACCGGGGCGGTTCTCGGCGGCCCACCAGATGTAGTTGAGCGTGGCGGGGCGCAGCAGCGGCAGGATCGCGCCGCGCAACTGATCTTCGCTGGCCTCCAGCCGCAGCCGCTCTACGTATAGCCCACCTTCTTGCGGCACCAAACTGACCTGCACCTCTACGGCGTCGCTGCCGTCCATCACCCCGATAATCTGGCGGCCAGCGTAGCGGCCCTGCAGGCCGGCGAGGGTCTGTTCCACCTTGTCCAGGTGCGCCCGCTCGGTCAGGGCCACCAGGTTGCCGGTCGCGGCGCGGGTCTGCACGCCCAGGCAGTCCCACAGTTCCCCGATCACCGCTTCGGCGCCGCGCACAGTGGTCAGCCGGGGTTCGGTGCAGTCGGGCCGAGAAGAAGTTTGACGCGTCACAGCCGTCTCCAGCGCCGATCCTCACCGATCAGTTCATCGGCGGCGTCCGGGCTCCAGGTTCCGCTGGTGTAACGCTCTGTCTGCCCCTGGCCCTCCCAGGCATCCAGCAGGCCCTGCACGATGCGCCACGACTCCATCACTTCTTCTTCGCGGGGAAACAGCGACGCGTCCCCCGTCAGCGCGTCCAGCAACAGCCGCGAGTAAGGGCTTTCGAGCGGCGCGCCAAAAGCGTCGTAGCGGAAATCCATCACCACCTCGCGCAGTTCCATTTCCTGTCCCGGCGTCTTGGAGCTGAGCTTGAGGCTGACGCCTTCGTCCGGCTGAATGCGGAACGCCAGCACGTTGCGCTCGACATTCGGGAAAATGCTCAGCGGCGGGCGCTTGAAGACCACCGCGATTTCGGTGACTTTTTTGGGCAGGCGCTTGCCGGTGCGCAGGAAAAAGGGCACGCCCTGCCAGCGCCAGTTGTCCACCTCCAGCCGTACGGCAATATAGGTGGCGGTCCGTGACCCTTCGGCCACCCCTTCTTCGTCTTGATAGCCAGACAGTCGCTCGCCGTACAGCGTGCCTGCTGCGTACTGCCCACGCACGGCCACTTCGTCTGCCTTTTCGGGAGTGATTCGCCCGATGGCCTGAAACACTTTGGCCTTTTCATCGCGCAGGGCGTCAGGCGAGCCGGGGGCGGGCGGCTCCATCGCCGTCAGTGCGAGGAGTTGCAGCAGGTGATTTTGCAGCATGTCGCGCACCACCCCTGCTTCCTCGTAGTACCCGGCGCGGCCTTCCAGGCCCAGGTCCTCAGCCGCCGTGATCTGCACGTGATCAATCAGGTTGCGGTTCCACAGCGGCTCGAAGATCGCATTGCCGAAGCGGATCGCCAGCAGATTTTGGACCGTTTCCTTGCCCAGATAATGGTCAATCCGGTAGATCTGCGACTCCTGCCAGTGCCGGGTCAGCCGCGCCTGCAACTCGCGGGCCGATTCCAGATCGCGCCCAAACGGTTTTTCGATCACCAGCCTGCGCCAGCCGTCCGTCTGCTCATGCAGCCCCTGCCCGGCCAGCCCATCGCTGACGGTAATGAACAGACTGGGCGGTAATGAAAGGTAAAACAGTGCGTTGGACGTACCGCGCCCCTCGCAGAACTCGCGGATGTCAGCGTAGACCTGTTCGCCGGCCAGGTCGCCGGAACGGTAGGCCAAGGTTTCCAGAAAAGACGCCAAGCTGCCTTCTTCGATCTCGTCGGTTTCGCTGCTTTCGCGCAGGGCCTCTGCTACAAATTGCCGGAACTCGCCGCTGCTCATCTCCTGGCGGCCCACCCCCAGCAACTCGACCGCGCTGCTGAGCAGGCCACCTTGAAACAGGCCGAAGATGGCGGGCAACAGCTTGCGCCGCGCCAGATCGCCCGTGACACCAAACACGACGAGGGTGGCAGGCTCCGGGGCAGCGTGCCGCCGCATCACGTCGCGGAAAGGATTGTGACCTGAGGCGGGCACGGGCGGCGTCTTCTGAGCCAGGGTTTCTTGCTCCGCGTGAATACCGGCACCTTTGGCGGCTTTGGCTTCGGCTTTCTTAACCGTCTTGCCGTCACCTTCACCTTTGCCCGTAGCTGCACGCTTGGCCTTGCTTTTGGTAGGGCTTGCAGCGGTACTTTTGGCCGTAGCTTTGGTCTGGCGGCTGGCTGGGGTGACTTTGGGCTTGGCCTGCTTGGTGCCTGGGGACTTGGCTTTCACAGCTTTATCAGCTTTGGCAGGCTGGTCAGCTTGGGCAGTCCCGCTTTTTGATACCGACTTTTTAGAGGCCGGCGTCATTGGTCACCCAAGACGCGTTCCTGCCCAGTTTCACCCAGTTGCTCGGCGGCGGTGCCTCCGGTCTGGCCCACATCGGGAATCAGACCTTCTTGCTTGGGAGCCTCGACCACTTTGACCGCGTGCCCACCAAAGGCACGGCGCATCACGCTGAGCATCTGCCCGGCGTAGCTCAGCTCCTGCTGGCTGCGGAAGCGCATCTGGGTCGCCAGGGTGATGACCGGGGCCGGTACACCCTCTTCAATCGAATCAATGATGGTCCAGCGTCCCTCGCCCGAATCGGCCACATAGTCGCTCACATCGCCCAACTCAGTGTCGGCCTGTAGGGCCTCCGCCGTCAGGTCCAGCAGCCATGAGCGGACCACGCTGCCGTGCCGCCACAGCTCGGCAATCTGGGCCAGGTCCAGCCCGAATTCCTGCTTGGCGCGCATCAGCTCGAAGCCCTCGGCGTAGGCCTGCATCATGCCGTACTCGATGCCGTTGTGGACCATTTTCACGTAGTGACCCGACCCGCTCGGCCCCATGCGGCCCCAGCCCCGGTCAGGCGCCGGAGCCAGCGTTTCCAGCAGCGGGCGCAGGCGCTCTACGGCCACCTCGTCCCCGCCCACCATCATGGCGTACCCCTCCTGCAGGCCCCAGACGCCGCCGGAAGTGCCCACGTCCACATAGTGAATACCGCGCTCCCGCAGGGCCTCGGCGCGGCGCATCGTGTCTTTGTAATTGGAGTTGCCGCCGTCGATGATGATGTCGCCCGCCGACATCTGGGCGGCCAGGTCGTCCAGCACGCTCTGGGTAATCGGCCCAGCCGGGACCATCATCCATACAGCGCGGGTGCCGGGTTCGCCCAGCTTGCCGAGCAGCTCCGGCACGCTGGCTTCGCCTTCCATGCCCAGCGCCGCCAGCTCGGCCACCACCGCCGGGTCGCGGTCGTGGCCCACCACGCGGTGTCCGCCCTGCAGCAGCCGCTGCACCATGTTGCCGCCCATCTTGCCGAGGCCGATCATCCCCAGGGTTCCGGTCTGTTTAGCAGTCATGCCCGCATGATAGGGGGCAGGGCATGGACACGGGGGGTTTAGGCTCGGTTCAGCTGCAGTCCCAGTGGTAGGCCACCCGTGAAAAGTCCAGGTTCTTCAGGTCATCCGGGCGAATGAAGAAGTTCCCGATCCCCACATCGCCCCACATCAGCCCTAAGCGCGGATCGGAATCCAGCTGAAACAGCAGCACCCACTCTCCATCCGGCTGGCGGGGGTCGGACTGCGTGAAGTTGGGATAGCCGCCCAGTTTATGGCCTGCCGGAAAGGTTTCATAGAGGGCCGATAATTTTTCAGAGGCATCGTCATCTTCCCAGTAGTTGTCAGGCAACTTCAGAAGAGCGTGGCTGAGCGCATCACTGCCGCTGACGGGTTCGGTGTCGGGCAGCGCGGTCAGGGCCACTTCGGTGGGCCACTGCTTAAAGGGCGTTTCAAAGCCTTCCAGATCGTCCAGGCCCAGGCTATGTTCCGACAGCTGCGGCTGGACAATCTCGCGGCGCAACCCGGCCATGTCCTGCCTCACTTCGGGGCGGTAGATGACGCGGTGGCCGATGCTCTCCGCCCAATCGCGGTCAAAATCTGCCCCATACAGATCCGTATTCAGGATGAAAAATTGCAGCAGCCCTTGCCGTGGCAACTCCGGCCAGTACCCTTTCGCATTCAGCTCGGCCAGGTTCAGCTGCGCCAGGAAGACCAGCGGGCGGGGGTCGGCTTCGCGCGACATGGGCCAGGCTTCGTCCTGCGGCCAGTAAGGGACGCCGCCCACCCTACTTTGCCAGGGCTGAGGACGGCGGGAGAGGTCAGCACTCAGGCGAACCACCGGACGCTCACCGGCGGTCAATGCGGCGCGGTATGGCTCCAGCTCGGCGGGCAGCCAGACAGCACCGTCCTCGCGCCGGGGGGTCAGCTGCACCAGCCCCTGCTCTTGCCACTGCCGCGCCGTGTCGTGCATCAGGCCGTCCGTTAGCGGCTCAGGAGGCGCAGTGACCACCGAGGCCCGCATCAGCGCATTGAAACGGCCCCGCAACTCCTGGGGCGGGTGAAACAGCAGGCTGTCCGGCGCAACCTTAATCACGCTACGCCGACCATCCTGGACGACTTCGAAGCTGCCGCCATCTTCGGCCTGGGTGAGGCTACCGGCACCCGCCTGATTCGCCAGCTCGGACATGTAGACACTGGCCGCTATTTGCTCCTGGGAAACTAAAGGCAAAGTACCCATCCCCAGCAGGGCGGCGAGTGGGCCTTGCCGAACTTCCTCCAGCTCATCCCACAGCGCCAGTGGCAGCCCCTGCTCCTGCCAGACGGCGCGGGCCGCGTCCAGCGACTCGCCCGCCTTGTAGAAGACCTGCTGGCGATACATCGCCACCGTCATGGGACTGTAGAAATCCTGCTGCTGGAACATTGCCTCGGCCATTTCAGTTTGTTGGCGTACCTGCTCGGCGTAGTCGTCTGGGGAAACTGCACGGGTCTGCCCGTTCTGGGTGACGGTGATCTGCTCGCCGCGCCGGGTCAGCGTGAGGCGCTCGCCGCTCGCAGGGTCGGCCCAGAGTTGAACCTCATCGGGCGCAGGGTGGGGCTGGGGCAGAGTCGTCATGGTCACCTCGCGGGTGGGGATGTCACGGGCCGGGGCGGACGGGGCCGCGCCCCAGGTGGCCCCCGCAACCGTCAGGGCAGCGCACAGCGGGAGGGCCAGCAGCAGTAAGGGACGCATGCCCACATTATGGCTGGGCCGGTGCAGGCGCTGGGTTCATCGGCTGCTCACCCACCCCCAAGTCCTGTAGCGCCTCAAGGCCGACGGCCAGCACCATCAGGATCAAGAGCAGGGCGACCACGGCGTTGTTGAGGCCATGCAGCAGCATGGAGTAGCGCAGCCCCCGCGTACTGGCGGCGTGCCAAGCCAGCAACCCCAGCCACAGCTGCGGCAGCGGCAACGTGCCGGGAATCAGGTTGTGCATCCGGGCGAACACCACCGCCGACCCCACCCCGATCACGGCTGACACCACCCGCCAGGAGGTCTGGGGCAACACCCGCTGCACGCCCAAGCGCAGCAGCAGCGGCACTCCCCGGAAGATCAGTTCCTCGGCAATCGGCACGGCAACGGCCAGCAGCAGGAAAAACCCGGCCAGCGCCAGATAGAAATGCGGGCCGCTCAGGGCGTCCGAGAACATGCCTTCAATCCCACCCGCATTGTCCTCGCTCATGGACAGTTCGGGGACCAGCAGTGTCAGCGGCAGCAGCGCGGCGTAGCCCAGATATGCCAGGCCCAGCTCACGCCAGGTTTTACCCACCGGGCTTGCGCGGGCGTAGGCCGCCTGCCAGCGGGAGACGGCAGCGGGCAGCGGCATCTAACGGCGCTTCTTGGCGGCTTTGCGGGCCGCTTTCTGCGCTTTGCGCTCCGCTTCCTCGCGCCGCTTGGCTTCCTCGCCCATTTCCTGAATCCGGGCAGCGGTGGGCGCGTCTATCTCGCGCTGCATGTCCAGCAGGGTGCTGAGCATCAGGTTATAGAGCAGCCGTTCCACCTGACTGCGCACCCAGCCAAAGCGGACGCGGCCCCGCACGGTCAGCGTAACCTCGGTTCCCTGCTGTCCCTGGAGGGGCCGGAACTCCCAATGCTGCGAAAGTTCTTCTAAGGGGCCGACATTTTTCAGGCTGCGCCAGCCCCCGGCCTTGGAAGGCTTCAGGCCCTCATATTCGGCCTCAAAGCGCGAGCTGAGCAGGCGGTTTTTCAGGCGAAACCGGGCGCGGGCACCGTTTTTCAGGGACTGCGTCTCGTCTAACCAGCCGGATTCGGTCATGTTTGAATCCCAGGCGGCGCGGCGGGTCGGCACCAGCGCCAGCCGGTAGAGCACCTCCGGGCGCCCGCGCATGGGCAAGGTGTAGCTCAGCTCGATAGGTTCCTGGTTGCCACGGGCAGGTGTGACGGGGCGCTGCTCTGCCGACTTGCGAACCTCGGGCCGCGCCGACAAGGTGGTCTGCTGCCCCCCTTCCGATTCGGGCTGGGGGGAAGAACTTGACCTGCGCAGCAGCTTGAACATGCCTTCAGTCTAGTGCAGACCAGGTCCAGTCCAGTGTCACTTCAGCAGCCGCAGGGTAAAGGGGTAATGGTAAGGTCGCCCGTCCGAAACGGTCATGACGGCCAGAATCATGAAAATGATCGGGATGATGTACAGGAACAGCCCCCCCAGCATCAGCAAGAACAGCAGGCCCACTCCACTAAAGATCCCGAAGCCGGCCAGCACGTCGGAGCCCGCCGCTGCGCCAGCGAAGCCGCCCAGAAAGCCGAGCCCCGCCAGTCCCAGCAAGATCAGCAGGCCCAGCGTGGAATAGATCCACATGCTGATCTGGAAGTTCAGGGCTTCTTTGCCCTGCTCATCCAGCGCAGCGCTGCGGTCCCGGTAGATGAGCCAGGCGGCCAGTGGTCCCAGCAGATTGCCCAGCGCAGGCAGCACGAAAGCCAGCAGCGGCGAGAGATGGATCAGCATGGCCGGGGTCTGGTCATCCGGGCTGAGGTGTCCGGGCTGTGACGCCACCATCGGCTGCACGCGGGCGGGGCCGTCAGCACTGCCTTGAGACACGGAGCTGTTCTGAGATTCGCGCTTCATGCTTGACTTTACGCGGCCCACCTCACTACAGTTCCCAGACTGTGACGCCTCCTCCCCGCACCTCCGCCCAGCGCAGCGCCAGCGCCGCCCGTGACCGGCTGCCACTGCGGGCCGTCATTCAGCCCGAAACCCCAGTCAGCGGTCAGCAGGTCACACTCTTTAGCGACGGGGCGTGTGACACCACCAAGGGTCACGGCGGCTGGGCCACCATCTTGCGCTACGGCGAACACGAGCTGGTCCTCAGCGGCCACGAAGCAGGCACCACCAACAACCGTATGGAACTGCGCGGCTTGCTGGAAGGCCTGCGGACCCTCAAGCGGCCCTGCCAGGTGCGCGTGGTGACCGATAGTCAGTATCTGCGTAAAGCCTTTACCGACGGCTGGATTACCGGCTGGATGCGGAACGGCTGGAAGACGGCCAGCAAAGAGCCGGTCAAGAACCAAGACCTCTGGGAAGCCCTGATTGAGCAAGCCCGTGTCCACGAGCTGACCTTCGTGTGGGTCAAGGGCCACGCCGGACACGACGAGAACGAGCGTGTAGACCAGCTGGCAGTGCAGGAGCGCAAGAAACTGCGCTGAGTTCTGCTGCGAACCAGCCTTTACTCTTTTTTTAGGTCGGGCCATGACCTATGCTGAGCGCTGTGAGCGCTGTGATTCATTTGCAAGCCCTGGGCCTGACCGAGTACGAGGCGCGGGCCTACACCGCCCTGCTGGCGCTGGGGCGTTCGGTGCCGGCGCGGGTCGCCCGTCAGGCTGGCATTCCCCGGCCCAAAATCTACGAGACGCTGGAGCGCCTAGAGGGGCGCGGCCTGGCCAGCAAGGTGGGCCAGAGCCCGCTGGAATACGCGCCGCTGAGTGCGCGGGAATACCTGACCCGTTCGCGCCGGTCTTTCAGTGACCGTTTGGAGGCGCTGGACCGCGACCTCTCGCGCCTGACCCCCGACCCTGCCCCCGAAGCGGTGTACCACCTCAACGGCGAAGCGGCGCTGCGCTCACTGTGCGAAGACCTGATTCTGAACGCTACCCGGCAGGTCTATATGGCCGGTGTGCCCGTATTGGCGGACCGCCTGGAAGCCCTGTGTCCCCGTGGCGTGGCGCTGACCCGCGCCGATCTGGTGGACCTGCCGCCCATCGCCGCCGCCGGGCAACACGCCTTTTTGCTGACCCGTGACGCCGAGGCGGCTGTGATCGCCCACTTTGTCCCCGAAGACGCCGATATTGAGGCGCACGGGGTCCATACGCACAATCCAGTCATCATTCACCTGATTGATGGGTACGTGACCCTGGCTGCCCAGCAAAGCCAGCAGCCCGCTGCACCTGCCAAAGCCAAAACGAGTCGCGCCAAAAGTGCCGAGGCCAGCGCCACAGCCGCCAAATCCTGAAGCTGGCCTTGGGGTGTTGACAAGGCGGGGGACTGACTGTAATCTATCTGAGCCTTTGGGGCTGTGGCGCAGTTGGGAGCGCGTCTGAATGGCATTCAGAAGGTCAGGGGTTCGAATCCCCTCAGCTCCACCAAAAGAGGACGTTGTCGCTGACAGCGTCCTTTTTCATTATTTCTTCTAGCAAGAGATCCGTCAGGCGGTATGCCGACAATGGTGACATGAACGGGCCCCGTCTGCCTCATTTCCCACCAATTCTGGAGAAAGCGCTTGATTCTCATCGTAGATGACAGCGCCGTGGTGCGCTGGCAATTGACCCGGCAACTGGAAGCGGCTGGGCTGGGCACCGTCCACGCCCCTGAGCAGCTGTGGGAAGCCCGTGAACTGCTGGGCTTTGGCGACGGCGAAACCCTGGTTGAAGTGCTGCTCCTGGACCTGGTGATGCCGCAAACGGATGGTCTAGCCTTTTTGCAGGAGCTGCGTGGGTTTCCGCACCTCTCGGACCTGCCGGTGATCATCGTGACCAGTCTGGAAGAAGAAAACGAGCTGGAGCGGGTCTTTGCGGCTGGGGCCAACGATTATCTGACCAAGCCGTCGCTGCCAGTCGTGCTGGCGGCCCGCGTCCGCAACCTGCAACGGCTGGCCCGTGCGACGAATGAGCGCAAGGCCCGCGAGCGCGAACTGCTGCGCCTGACCCGCGACCTGCAACAGGCCCGCGATGAGTTAGAACATCTGTCCATGACCGATTCACTGACCGGAGTAGCCAATCGGCGCTCATTTGAGGTGCTGCTGCGCCGTCACAGTGCGCCGTTGGCTGCCCAGGCCGTCCACTCGGCCTGATCATGATCGACATTGACCATTTCAAGGCCTACAACGACCACTATGGCCACCCTGCCGGCGACGTCTGTCTACGCGAGGTGGCGCAGGCACTACAGGGAGCGCTGCGCCGCTCCGGTGACATGCTGACCCGCTACGGCGGCGAAGAGTTCGCCCTGCTGCTGCCCGACACTGGGCTGGCTGGGACTCAGATGGTGGCTGAACGCCTACGCCGCGCTGTGCTGGACCTCAGCTTGCCTCATCAGGCCCATCCACTGGGCCAGGTCACCATCAGTCTGGGGGCGGCCAGCTTGCACGGTGTGACCGGCAGTGAGCTGGTACAAGCTGCTGACGGGGCGCTGTACGCCGCCAAACGGGCTGGACGCAACCGGGTCGCGCTGCATGATGAGGCCGGAACGCCTCAGGTTCTGGTGGCCCAGTAGCAGCTGCCCCAGAAACAAGCACGGAGAGACCAGCATCTTCACGGTCAGGTACTCCATCAACCTCAGCAAGACCCCTTGCATCCCTCTTGCTTACACGCTACTCTATATCGGCCTTAGGGCGACGTAGCTCAGCTGGTTAGAGCGCACGACTCATAATCGTGAGGTCGAGAGTTCAAGTCTCTCTGTCGCCACCATAGAATCCCGCCCTTGTCGGCGGGATTTATTCATCTAGGGAGAGAGAGGCTAAACTCTGCCAGCTTGCGGGTCCGCTCCTTAATTCTCGCTCCTGTGAGCCGCCTCAGCCGCTGGAATCACAACATAGTCGATCGGCTTAAAGGTGCCGTTGTTGCTGCCCTCCGCTGAGCAGGCGGTCAGGCCCACGATCAGGTCCATCTCGGCACGCAGTTCTAGGCGCTGCCCCGCCTGCGAAATAGGCGGGCCGATGTTCACCCGGCCCTGTTGATCCACCAGGACGTTCATAAAAATATTCAGCGTGGTCGGAATCTGGTCAGGCTGAATGCCAAACGGTTCAAAGGCCTGCACCAGATTAGAAAAGCAGCTGGGATGTCCCTCGGCGGTGCCGGGCGGATACAAGATCTCAAAGGTTTCGGTGGAACAAGGGGTCAGCAGGAAATCGTGACGGCCCACATCGTCACGCAGCAGGGTAAACATGGGGCGCGAGCGGTTGGAGTACAGCACATGCCCGGTGGTCAGATAGATGGTTTCGTTGTAATCGAAGGTGCGGCCCGACGAGAGCCATTCTTCTTTGTTGTCAGCCGCGAAGGCCATCAGGTCGGACACCTGCTCGCCCTGGGGATCAATCACCACCAGCACATCGCCTTTTTGCAGGGAGAATCCGCTGCCACTCTGAGGCGGGATGCGGTGTACGCGCTCGGTCTGATCAGGGTGTGTCATTTGTCGGCCTCCTGGGTTGGCTGGGCGCCGAAGCCCAGTGGACAGTGCCCAAAGGGAGCCTGCCAGCCGGGTTCCACGGCACGGCCAGAATACTGCCGGGCTTCGGGGGCCGTTCCGTAGTCGGCCAGGTTGGGATTAATGTTGCCCTGCAGTTTGACGTCACGGGCGCGGATGGTTTCCTGAAAGCGGGTCCAGCGACCGTCCGCCTTGAGGGTACGGAACTGGTGGTGCGAGTTGAACACCAACATGGCGTAGGGAAACCGCCGGGCCAGGCGTGAAGCCCCTGGGTGCAACCCCACCAGAAAAAAAGCCTGCCCGCCAAAGGAATACCCGAAATCTGGCGAGGTGGTATCGGGGCTGACCTCGCGGCTATAAGGCGCGTCGTCCAGCCGCGAAAGCGCGTGCAGCTGTTCCCAGACCAGCCGCTCGAAGGTCAGTTCGTCCACTTCACCGGGGGTTTCGAAGACAGCCACGAAGCTGGTGAAGTCCGAATCCATGCCTGGCTGCTCGGCTTGGAAAGCCCGCAGGTCACGGGCCAGCGCCAGGGTGCTGTCCAGGGTCGCCAGTGCAGGATAGGTTTTCAGACGGTAGACAGCGGTGTTGACCGATGCCTTGGCGGCTACACAGGGAAAATCGGGAGCTTGGATTTTTTCACGGAACGCCTGCTGCTCAGTAGGTGACAACTTCGTCTAAAGGCGCTCCTGGTGGGCAAAAGGGCTGGGTCAACAGGTCTAGGACAGCCATGAACTGTTTGGGTTTCCACCGTAAGGCATCCACGAGATGCTGAGCACCGTGCCGCACCAGACTGACCGCTCTACGACCATGCTTGAGAACGGGGATGGGCTGGGTCTGGCCCAGCCAGACCCCCCAGGCGCAAGCAGAACACCCAGGCCAGTGTCACCAGGCCAAAGAGCCGCTGTAGACGGCTCCTTTCCGTCATCCCAGTCCGCTCCAGGTCGAAGCCTCGCATCTTGAAGCTGCTGAAGGTGCACTCGATTGACCAGCGCTGCTTGTACAGCTTCCAGGTCTTCCGAGCGCTGAAATCTGTGGCAATGATGACGAGGTCACCTGTGGATGACCTCGTCGCGACCACCCGCATGAGTTCGCCAAACACGAACACCTTTTCGTCGATTTCATGGAAATGACCGTGCTGGACGTGCTTAAACCATTCCTTCCCATTCGTGTCGTCCAGCATGTCGCTGTGCCGAATGCGGATCGCCCGCTTGATGCCTTGACGACGGAGAAAACGGAACCACTCCGCACCGATGAACTCACGGTCAGCCACCAGGCCTTGCCAGCGTTTCGCTGGCAAGACGCGGAGGAGCTTCAATACCAGCCACATACGGGCATAGGTATGGCTGTTCCCAGACTCATCAAGAGGAACCCAAATCAGGGGGCAGGGTGAAGCCATGAACCACGGCTCCAAGCACCAGAAAATTGATGGGCGTTTCCCCATGCTCCCAGTTGGTGCGGTCCAGACTCAGCAACACCTTCCCCGGTGGAAGATGGACGACGAGCAGAGCGATGAAAAAGTCCATGTCCAGCTGCTCATCCCGGAAGGTTCGGTCCGCCCTTCTTTTCTTGGCTTGCGGCGTGCTGATACCGGGCATGTGAGGACTCAGGTCGTGATGATTGATGCTCCTCGCGGCAATCATCGCCAGAAGCACATCGATCAGCCGCTGAAGGGTGTCAATGCGGAGGTGACTCGCGTGTGCTTTGAAGTGGCGGGTCAGTACGGTAGCCTGCTGGGCGGCGGATTCTGTTGTTTTCACACTCTCAGGAAACCGTGAACAGTCGGCCCCATCAAGCTTGATGGGGCCGACTGTTGGTTTTTGCCGTCTAGGACAATGTGAAACTGAAGTTGTCACCTACTGAGCGCCTGCTGCGCCAATTGCACGAAATCGGGCGTGGGTGGGGGACAATAAGTTGGCCGGGTACGGTCAATATAAGTGGTCATGGTTCCTCGGAAGCAGGAGTGAGGGGCGGGATCGGGGCAAGGTCATTTCTGACTCCACCTTAGGCCGCAGCAATGAGTCTGGTTGTGGATAAACCCCTTTATGGCGGCTGCCTCAAGCCCTGGTAAAGCTGTCTATAAGGCGGCCTTCAGGTCAGGAGCTTTCAGGCGCAGAAAGTGGCTAGCTTCTCGTCTGCTGCACTGTTGACCGCTACACTGCCCGGCATGATCCATCCGGCCGATCCCCTGACGCTGCCCTGTGGCGTCACCGTCAAGAACCGCCTGCTCAAAGGTGCCATGAGCGAGGCATTGGGCACCCGTGACCATGCTCCGCGCCCGGAACTAAGTGCCCTGTACGCACGCTGGGCACAGGGCGGGACAGGCATCTTGCTGACCGGCAACGTGATGGTGGACGCTCACGCCCTGGGTGAACCCGGCAACGTGGTCTTGGAGGATGAGCAACACCTGGCTGAGTTTCACGGTTGGGCCATGCAGGGCAGCCGTGAGGGTGCAGCGCTGTGGATGCAGTTGAACCACCCTGGCAAGCAAGCTCCGCGTGGGCTGAATGCACAGACGGTGGCCCCCAGCGCCGTGCCGTTCGGGAAAGGGATGGAGCGGGCCTTTGCCACACCACGGGAATTGACGGTATCCGAAATCCATGAACTGAGCGCCCGATTCGCCCACTCGGCGCGGCTGGCGCAGCGGGCTGGCTTTGGTGGGGTGCAGCTGCACGGGGCACACGGCTACCTGATCTCGCAGTTTCTGTCACCGCGCCACAATGTGCGCCAGGACGAATACGGGGGCACGCTGGCTGGACGGATGCGCTTCTTGCTCGAAACCTTTGACGCGGTTCGGGCAGCAGTGGGGCCGCGTTTCCCGGTCAGCGTCAAGCTGAACTCGTCGGACTTCGTGCGGGGTGGCTTCAGCGAAGATGACAGCCTAAGCGTGGTGCAGGCGCTGGGCGAGCGTGGCTGTGACCTGATCGAGATTTCCGGCGGAACCTACGAAAAACCGATGATGATGGTGAATGAAAGGGAGCGCGGCGGCTTTTTTGCGGATTTCTCACGGTGGGCGCGGGCGGTGGCGGGCGTGCCGGTGTGCGTGACTGGGGGCTTTCGGGACTCGGATACGGTGCGCGGGGCACTGGCTACAGGCGCCGCCGACGTGGTGGGGCTGGGCCGTCCACTGGTAACTGATCCGCACTTCAGCGCCCGGTTGCTGCGGGGTGAGGAGGTCTGCAGCGAGGTCAGGCCACTGAAAACCGGGCTGGGCCTGCTGGACGGCAGCGGCTACCTTGAAATCGCCTGGTACGAGGATGCCATGCGCCGCCTCGCACGCGGCGAGCAGGTTCGGGCGGGCGAGGCTCCCCTGCCGGCGCTGGCCCGCATGTCCGCCGAGACGGGCCTGGCCGCCGTCTTCCGCAGACGCCGCGCTCTGATCTAGCATGGGCGTATGATTGCCGTCGCCAACCGCATCCCCGTGAATCCGGAGCACGCCCAGGCCTTTGAGCAGCGTTTTCTTGACCGTCCGGGCCAGGTCGAGCGGCAGCCTGGCTTCGTCGCCACCCACCTGCTGCGGCCCACCGCCCCAGACCAGCCCTACACCGTGCTGACCTATTGGGAGAGCCGGGACGCGTTCGAAGCTTGGCGCGCTTCGCCGGATTTCCGGGAAGGTCATAAGGGTGGCCACACCCTGCCTGAAGGCACGGTGACGGGCCGCAACCAGCTGGAAATCTGGGAGGTGTTCAGCCGCACCGGACGGGTAGAGTGACGCGGATTCCGAATGGATCGTAAAAAGCAACGATTCAGCCAAGGGCAACAGGACTGGTACAGCTGGGAAGCAGGGTAAGAAAAAATACGGACCTCCGCGATACGGAGACGCAGGCAGTGCTCTATAGATTGTGTCGGAATTAAGCGGAACCCGTATGCCGCGCCACTTCAGCCGTGCGGCACGCCTGACTGTACCTGTTCGCCTGACTGTGCCTGCACCTTGCGGGCCGCCTTCAATCCCAGCCAGAGCTCGCTCAGCACATAAATGACAAAGATCAGGTGCCACCACTGAACGCTTGGCCCACCCGCGTCAGGAAAGGCCAGCTGCCACAGCGCCCGCCCCACCATCAGCAGCGCCAGCCAGGTCTCCGGCTTGGTCAGCCAAGAGCGCCACACCCGCGTAACAGGCGGCTGCGCCGGGCCACTCAGGGCGTACCAGCGCAGCAGTGGCAGCAGCAGAATAAGGACATAGATCACGCCTAGCCACAAGGCACGTGGGGCCGGCTCACGAAGAAGGGTCATCCAGAAGGCCAGAAGGACCAACAAGGACGACATCACGGTGAAAAACAGGTGCTCGCAGTAGGCGGCGCGCAGCCCTGGCCAGCCCCGGGCATAACCGGCTGGAATCCGCGCCGCCTCACCGCCCTGCAGATGAGAGCGCCGCAGCCGAGCATTGGCCGCGTTGGGATCACCCCAGCCACCCAGCACTTCGGCCTGCGACTGGCCCGCTTGCTGCGCCCCGGCCAACTGCGCCAGGGACTCGGCCCGCACCTGTTCGGCCGCCCCAGCCTCCAGCCCCTCGGTGGCCAGCTCCAGCCAGCGCTCCGGCGTCTGCGGCTCTCTATTCCAGGGCCGCGCTGGCAGAAAAAAACTCACGCTGCACCCGTATCTCGACGCGCCGTACTCATATGGGCAATGTAACGGCTGGTGCAGCAGGCGGGCGACTAAGCTGAAGCCATGAAACCTGTCCTTGGCCAGCCTGCCCCGGAGTTCAGTGCCACCAGCGACGATGGACGCACCGTCTCGCTGGCCGGTCTGCGCGGACGCTGGGCGGTGCTGTACTTTTACCCCAAAGCCAGCAGCCCCGGCTGCTCTACCGAAGCGCAGCGCTTTGAGCATTCGCTGCCGCAGTTTGCCGCGCTGGGCGCAGAGGTGATCGGCATCAGCACCGATGGGGCGGCGGGGCAAGCGGCTTTTCGCGCCAAGTGCGGGTTGTCGTTTGCCCTACTGCCCGACACCGACAAGACCATTTGCCGCACTTACGGCGTCATGGGTGGCCTGACCGGGCTGGTTGGTCTGCCGGGCCGGGCTTCGTTCGTGATTGATCCGGCAGGGGTGTTGGTGTATCAGCGGCATGACCTTAATCACACCGTGCATGTGCCGGGCGCGCTGCAAGCACTGCGGCAAGCCCAAGCGAGATGATGTGTCGCTGCCGCTGATTGCGCTGGTCTACGCCCTGACCGACCATCCCGCGCCCGTGCCACATGCCGAGCTGAGTTGTTTGCCGCACACACCTGCTTTGCAGCCGGGCTAGGGGGCGCGTCATGAGCTGGAACATGCCGGAGCTGGCCAAAGACGGCTCTGCGTTTAATGGCGATCTGCCCAGCCGGGATGGCCCCTATGGAACAACCTTTCACCCACTGGGCCAATCCTCCCAGCGCTCCAGGCCGGGACCACACCATTACACCATTGACTATCTTCTGTATTCGGAAGGCCTGGCCGGGACCCAAGATCAGCACCCCTTACTTTGCCATTGAGCGAGTAAGGAGCTGTGAAACCCCCAGCGAGAGCGAGTGAGCATGAAGTGGCTGCTGGGGGGAATACAGGGTCTTCAGGAGGTCCGACACTGTGGCCTACTTCGCCCACATCAGGGCTATTCAGCGTCGTCTGTGGGCAGCGCCTCTCCACTCCGGATCTTCTGAAAGGCAGCCGTCAGCTTCTCTGGGGTGGCTTTGGCGCCCCCAATGCGCTGCGGACCGTTGGGGCCGTACACCAAGAGGCTGGGATAACCGGGAACATCCAGCTCCTTGCGGCGCTCGAACCCGGCCTGGGCCTGGGCTTCCGACTCCGGCGCAGCGTAAGCCTGGGCAGCCGCCTCAGGGTCCAGGCCCAGGTCACGCGCCACCTGTGAAATCACGGCGGTGTCATGCAGATCCTGGCCGTCCTCATACCAGGCGTGTTGCAGGGCATGGGCGATATCCAGCCCGTGTTCCGGCGCCAGCGAGTGGAGGGCCCAGAACGCCCGTGCCGCCACTCCGGAATCCAGCACTGTGCTGCCCTCCTGCACTGCGTCACGGAAGCCTTCACCGGTAGCTACACCAGTCATTTCGGTCATGCGCTGGGCGCTTTCCAGCACGCCTTCCTTCTGGCCTACGGCCTGCACACGCTCGCCCACCAGCAAACCACCTGGCAGCACCTCCAGCTCAATCTGATCGGCATTGGCATCCGCAAAACCACGCAGCGCTTCACCGAAACCCCAGCACCAGATGCAGTAAGTGTCGGTGACATAGGTCAATTTGGTTTTCTGGATCATGTGCTGATTGTGACACATGGTAGGAAACGTCAAAGCAAAATGGACGGCCCACAAATGCCATCCCTTTGTGTGAAATATCTTCCTGGGAGAAGTATAAATTGCCCCATTTTCATCGCTACGTAAGGCTAGAACTCACCGTGGCTTACGGATGGCGGGCTGAGCCACGTCCAGGAAATTAGGTGTCACCTTTCATGTCCTTAGCTTGACCAGGTGACTTCCCTGGCGGCAGCTTTTCATGTCAACGAGGATTTTCAGGAGCAACTACGTTACCGCTTCGATCACATAAGAGAGCTTGCGGCCCGAGCAGAAGAATGGAGAAGCAAGCAGGTCTGTGGCATGTCCCGGGGGGTCGGGCAAACCGCCCAACTCCAGATAAAACAGCTTGTCTTCAGCCAGCACAGTGAGTTGACTGCTGATCACATTCCAGGCAGTAGGTGCGGGCTGACTGAACCGAAAAGCGTAGAGACCGTCCACCAAAAGGGTCAGCCTGACCCATTCGCCCGAGTGCATGACGCGGCACTCGAGACGAATCTGGCAGGTGTTCCCCTGCAACTGCACACCCCGGATGATGGCATCACCGAACTCGAACCGCTGCGAAAAGGCGGCCAGCTCCTCCGGTGTGGCAAGTTGCTCCACTACTTGTCCCGGATGGCCCACCCCTGCGCCCGCACCGCCTCAATTTGGGCTTGGAACACCGGGTCCACGTCCGCGTCGGTCAAGGTCTGCGCGGCGCGGTAGGTCAGGCGCACCGCCACACTGCGCTGTCCTTCGCCCACCTGCTCGCCGGTGTAGACATCGAACGGCTCTACACTTTCCAGCAATTCGCCGCCCGTCTGCCGCAGCACGGCCACGATTTCACCGTAGCTGACGCCCCGCGGAACAATGACGGCCAGGTCGCGCCAGGCGGCCGGAGCCCGGCTAGGATCAGCGAAGGTCCAGGTGCGCTCTGGCAAGGGCAGGTGCAGCTCGGCCAAGAAGGTGTCGCCCTTCAGGCCGAATTCAGCGGCGACCTCGGGGTGTAATGCGCCGAGCCAGCCGATGCGTTCACCGTTCCAGACCACTGCCCCTGCAATGCCTGGGTGCAGCGCACCAGGAACCTCTTCGCCGCGCAGTTGCTGAATCTCAAGGCTGGCCCCCTGTGCCGCCGCAAACGCTTCCAGCAGGCCACGGAACACGCCGTAGCCACCACGTACGCCGTCGGTGTGGTTACGGGCAGCCAGATCGCCGCGCATCAGCAGGCCCAGGCGTTCTTGCTCCCCTGCCGCCGGGAAAATCCGACCGATCTCGAACAGCAAGGTACGCTCACCCTTGCCGTAAGCTCCTGCCGCCCGCAGCAATGACGGGTACAGCGCGGTCCGCAGGGCGGTGCGGTCCGCTGTCATAGGATTTTGCAGGCGCACGCCGGGGGCTTCACTACGGGCCTGCGCCGCTTCAGCGTCGCTGGTAAAGGTGTAGGTCACGGCTTCCTGAAAGCCCAGACCGCTCAGGGTCCGGCGCAGCGCATCGCGGCGTTCGCTGGCCTGCGAGGCGCCCAGGTTGCTGTCATGCGGACGCAGGGTAGGTAGGGTTTCGGGCAACTCGGCGTACCCATGCAAACGGGCCACTTCTTCGGCCAAGTCCTGCCAGATGTGCATGTCCACCCGCCAAGAGGGCGGCTGCACGGTCAGATCCTCACCCTCGCCGCTCACCTGGCAGCCCAGCCGGGTCAGGATGTCCCGCATTTCGGCGGTGTCAATGTGCATACCCAGCAGGGCACGAATCTGGTCACCCGCCGTCTGGATAGGGCCCGGCAGGCTGGGTGTGGGGTCGCCCACCACCGTGGCGCCGGGATAAATGGTGGCGCCCGCGTCAGCCAGCAGGCCCACCAGACGGTCAGCGGCGCGGGGGGGCAGCAGCGGGTCCACCCCACGCTCGAAGCGGTAAGCGGCGTCGGTCTTAAGCCCCAGGCGCGAAGCGGTCCGCCGCACCAGCACCGGGTCAAAGTGCGCCGACTCGATGACCGCATCGGTGGTCTGCGCGGTCACATGACCGTACTCTGCCCCGATGACACCGGCAATGCCCAACACACCGTCCGTCTGCTGGGGTTGACCCACCGACGCGAACGCCTCAGCCACACTGGGAATGCCCCGGTGACGACCATCCAGGATCAGTAGGTCTTCCTGGCCTACGCGGTGCGTCTGACCAAGCAGGTCGGTCACATCCTCGCCCTGCTGCAACCCGAAGCTGACCAGCAAGGCATCTTCCTGCACTTCGGCGCGGTCATAGATGGCGGTGGGCTGGCCCAGTTCCAGCATCACGTAGTTGCTGGCGTCCACCAGCAGGTTGCGTGGGCGCATGCCACTCAGGGTGATGCGGCGCTGCATCCACAGCGGGCTGGGGCCGTTGTGTACGCCAGAGACGGTGCGCGCCACAAAGTGGTCACAGCCGTCGCGGTAGGTGCCGGTGGTGTCGCGCTCCAAGACCAGTCCCTTGGGCGGCAACGACACGCGGATTTCACCTTCACCCTGGGCAACTGGACCTTTCTGCGGCTCGCGCAGCTCCAAGCCCAGGAAGGCCGCCAGATCACGGGCCAGGCCCAGGGCACTCAGCACATCGGCGCGGTTGGGGGTCACTTCGATGTCCAGCACAGTGTCGGCGGGCCACAGGTCGCGTAGCGGTGTGCCGGCCGGGGCTTCGCCCGGTGCGATCAGCATCACGCCAGCATTGTTCTCCCCGATGCCCAGTTCCTTTTCGCTGGCGGCCATGCCCCAGCTCTCCACGCCCTGCATCTCGCGCACGCCGTAGGTCATCCCGCCCAGCTCCGTGCCGGGGGTGACCAGGGCCAGCAGTGTGCCCGCACTCAAGCCCACCGCGTTCGGCGCACCACTGGCGATGGTGTGCGTGCCGTGCTGCGGTCCTGCATCAAAAGTGATTTTGGTCAGTTTGGTGCCTTCGATCGGTTCGGTGCTGGCGACCTCGACCAGGACCACGCCTTCGGGCACTGTGCCGACTTCTTCGGTGCCTTCCAGCGGCAGACCCATCCCGGCCAGGATGGGTTCGAGTTCAGAAACAGAGGGCAGGTCTGGCAGCAGTTCTTTGAGCCAGGAATAGGGAATTTTCATGGGTGGGGTTCTCCTTGTGGGGTTTCGTTCGTTGCGGCGGCCTGGTGGCCGCACAGCCGCTCCAAGTAGTCGCGGTAGTTCTGGTCAAAACTGTAAAGCAGCTCCACCATCAGACCGGCGCGGGCCATTTGCATCCCCTGAATCACGAAGCCGGCCCGCAGCTTGGGAATCAGCACGGCGTTGTTGGTGGGGTGGTGATGGCTGGTCACAAAGGTGTAGCCCGCCGCCCGGTACAGCTCCAGCAGCGGCGGCAGCAAACGCGTATACACGCCCTGGCCCCGGTGTGCGGGCAGCAGGCCGGTCACGCTCATGTTGACGGTGTAGGCGTCGCGCTGACGGGCGCGGTGTAGCCCCGCGAACTCGCCGCCGCGCAGCAGGAAGAAGGTCATCACTTGCGCCTCTGGTTGCGGCACACGGGGCAGGTCGGACCAGTCGTAGACCTGACCGCTGAACAGCTCTGGCTCGCGCCTGGCGTAGACCGCCTCAAACTCGTCAGGCGCGACCGGGCGCAGGAGGTACCCGCCGCCCAGGTCGCGGTCTAAGGAGTCAGCGGGCATGCTCACGCACCAGCGCCCGCACCTCTGTGGGCAGCAGGTTGACCGCCTCCAACCGGCTCAGCTTCACCCACTGCGGATCGTAATGGTTGTCTTCGCTCTGGCGCAGGGCTTCGGGGCCGTCGCCCAGGCCCATTTCACCGCCCAACACCTCGGCAAGGAAGTAGTATTCGCGGTTGCCGAGGTTCTCCATGACCGCCACTTCTGGGCCGACCTGCACGGTCAAACTGACCTCTTCGAGCACCTCGCGGGCGCAGGCCTGAGCGGGGGTTTCACCGTCTTCTATGCCGCCACCCGGCAGCGTGGCGTAGTGGCGGCCTTCTTTGCGGCGCAGGATCAGCAGCACTTCGCCTGCCTCGCTATAGATCAGAGCAACGGAGCGAATGCGCTGGGGTTGAGCACTCATGGGTGACTCCTTTTTGGGAAGGCCAGCGGCAGGTCATCCTGCCAGACGCCTCCAGAGACGGGTGATGGCTGATGCAGAGGCCGCGCATACACATAGACCCAGGCGGTGACAGTGCGGCCGTCCGGTAGGGTGACGCGGCGCAGCTCGCGGGCAAACAGGTTGTCCGGATGGTTGTGGCCCCCGTAGCCCTCCAGTTCATCCAGATGGGCCAGGGCCGCGCCAAGTGCCTCCGGCGGGTAAGTCAGCAATTCGCCGCTCACCTCTCCCCCGCCCGGCAGCACCCCTGGATAGCGGCCCAGATGGTGCAGCGTAAAACCGCAGAGCGTGGCAGGTTGTACGGAGATGGGCGCCGCCACTGCCGAAGCCCAGGCCGCATTGCGCTGGCCGGATTTCAGCGTGCCGTACACGAACACGTGCCCCACGTCCGCGCAGATCCGTGCTGCGTACTGCCGCAGCGCCCCAATGTGCATGGGGTAAAAAATTTCGGGCTGGGTGTCCAACAGGCCCAGCACCTCGGTGAGCGGCACCCAGCGCGGGCTGTGGCTTTCGGTGCTGCCACGTGCTTCGCCCTCCGCCTCACACAGAAAAGTGCTGAGCAGAATGGAATATCCGCCTGATAGGTTCTGTGTCACGCAGTAGGGCTCAGAGGTCTGCACAGCGTAACCAAGGCTTTCACCTCTCCAGGTTTCTGCCTCACCACCAATGTGGGTCACGGTGAGTCCAGTTTCCTCGGCCACCTCGCGGCGCAGGGTGTCAAAGAGGCTTTCGTACTCGCGCACTTTTCCCGCTGGTAGCTCTAGAAGGGCGTTTTCTATCCCGGCCCCAGGCTTGTGGCGCGTCTGGAGCAGTACGCAGGGCTGCCCAGCCACCTCACAGCGGATCAGCGCAGCGGCGCAGGGAATGGCGAAGGTTTCGGTCATGCAGCACCTATCGGCCGGGCCATACGGACATTCCGCAGGGGCTCGCCGGTGCTCTCGCTCTGACTTTCGCTTTGTGCGCGCACCTCAAAGCCCAGGGCACGGTAAAACGGCAGCCCTTTTTCATTCTCCTGAGCCACACTGACCCACTGTTCCCGCGCTCCGTGCGCCAGCGCTTGCTCGGTCATGGCCCTCAGCAGAGCGCGGCCTGCGCCTTTTCTTCGCTGGTCCGGGTCGAGATACAACACGAACACTTCCCAGGTATCCGCTCCGGTTGGCCCGCCGCCCGCTGCGCCGATCACCTCACCGCCCAGCTCGGCCACCAGCCAGCCGTCCCACTGCCAGCCTTCACCGCTGTCACTGGGACCAATTTCTGCGGCGATGCGCTGTGGCCCGTAATATTTGGCGATCACGGCATCGGCATAGGCGGCAGAATAAATCCCGTGGTAGGTATCACGCCAACCAGCCGAACAGACGCGCACGATGTCGGGCACGTCATTTCGCGGAGCGAGGCGCACCGAGACACTCACCCCAGCTCTCCCCTAAACTGCCGCATCACACGCGGGTCGTTGGCGTAGAAGTAGCGGATGTCGGGAATGCCGTATTTCAGCATGGCGATGCGCTCCGGCCCCAGGCCGAACGCGAAGCCGGTCAGGCCCTCGTACACGCGCTCCTTGCCTGCCGCTTCGCGCAGATCGTCCACCGCCTTAAAGACATGGGGATGAACCATGCCGCAGCCGCCCAGCTCCAGCCACTTGCTCTCGCCGCGCGGGTTTTCCCACCACACCGCAAAGTCGGCGCCCGGCTCCACAAAGGGGTAATAGCTGGGCTGAAAGCGCACCTTGGCCCCGGCCCCATACAGGCCACGCGCCATTTCAGCGATGGTGCCCTTGAGGTCCGCCATGCTGATCCCCTCGCCCACCACCAGGCCTTCGAGCTGATGGAACATGGCCTCGTGGGTGGCGTCGGTGGCTTCATAGCGGTACACCTTGCCTCTGGACACCATCTTCAGTGGCGGCTCGTGTTCCACCATGTAGCGAATCTGCATGTTGGAGGTGTGGGTGCGGAGCAGCCGGCGAGGCACACCCGGTTCCGATGAGCCGTCTGGCCCATCTTTCAGCCAGAAGGTGTCTTGCAATTCGCGGGCAGGGTGATACCAGGGAATGTTCAGCGCCCCGAAGTTGTAGTGTTCCTCCTCAACCTCCGGTCCCTCCGCCACCTCGTAGCCCAAGCGGGTGAAAATCCCGATCAGATCGCTGTACACCCGGTTGATGGGGTGCAGGCCGCCGCTGGGCAGGCCCAACCCCGGCAGGGTCACGTCCAGCGCCTCACCCTGCAATTTGGCGTCCAGGGCTGCTCGCTTGAGTAAAGCTTCGCGCTTATCCAGTGCGCCCTGAACCGCCTGCCGCACCACGTTGATCTCGGCGCCGCGGGACTTGCGTTCCTCAGGGGCCAGCCCGCCCAGACTGCCGAGCTGCTGGGTGATCAGGCCCTTTTTGCCCACATATTTGGTCTTGACCTGTTGCAGTGCGTCCAGGTCTCCGGCAGCGGCGATTTCTGCCAGTGCTTCTTGTTGCATCGTTTGATCCATAGTTTTCCTCTGCTTGGTGCTTACGAACTTCCGTCTTCAAAAACAATCCCCGCTGTCCCTATACGGCAGCGGGGAAATGCAGTCTGCGGCGAGGCAACTACATTTCCCGAAATCTAAAAAATGGCGAAGGTGTCACGTAGCCCAGGGTCATCCGACTCAGGTTAGCGGTTGGGGGCAGCGGCGGCAAGCTACCGGGGCTATTTCCCGAACCGGCAACCCTCACTCTCCATCTGAAACAGGATTGAAGCACGTCACGGCGCCCTGGATGCTGAAACGTCACCACCTGGGTAGGCGGTACAGTAATGGGACAAGGGAGGCCACATCTGCAAACTGAACTGTTACTGCTGATTCTGGGGATCCTGCTGCTGGTCAGCCTGGTGGTGGGGCGGGTCGGGGGACGCCTGGGCGTGCCGGGGCTGCTGCTGTTCCTGGGCGTGGGCATGCTGGCCGGCACCGACGGGCTGGGCATCGAGTTCAGCAACTACGCGCTGGCGCAGGGTCTGGGCACACTGGCACTGTGCTTCATCCTGTTTCAGGGCGGGCTGAGCACCGACTGGAAAGAAACCCGCCCGGTGGTGGGACGCGGTCTGGTTCTGGCTACGCTGGGCGTCCTGATCACGGCGGGCATCATGGCGCTGTTCGGGCACTACGTGCTGGGCCTGCCCTGGCTGATTGCCTGGCTGCTGGGCGCCATCGTCAGCTCGACCGACGCCAGCGCGGTCTTCTCGGTGCTCAAGGAGCGGCAACTGGGCCTACAGGGTGAGATCGCCCCACTGCTGGAGTTCGAGTCCGGCGGCAACGATCCGATGGCCGTTTTTCTGACCGTCGGTATCCTGACCCTGATCGCGCAGCCGGAATTGGGACCACTGAGTATCGTGCCCCTGTTCGTCAAGCAGATGCTGATCGGGGCCGTTCTGGGGTTCGTGCTGGGACGCGCCGCTCTGACCGTCCTGCGGAAATTGCCTCTCCAGTTCGAGGGACTCTATCCAGTGCTGACCATCGCCCTGGCCCTGATGATCTTCAGCGGTACGGCGCTGGCCGGTGGCAGCGGTTTTCTGGCGATTTACATCGCCGGGGTGCTCCTGGGCAACAGCGCCTTTGCCCATAAGCGCAGCCTGATCTCGTTTCACGACGGCCTCTCGTGGCTGATGCAAGTGCTGATGTTCCTGACGCTGGGCCTGCTGGTCAACCCCCACGAACTGCTGCCCAATGCGGGAAGTGCCGTCCTGGCGGCCCTCACGCTGGTCTTTCTCGCCAGGCCAGCCGCAGTCTTCCTGAGCCTGTTGCCCTTCCGTATGCCCCTGCCGCAGACCGCCATGATCGCCTGGGTGGGTCTGCGTGGTGCAGTGCCGATCGTGCTGGCGACGTTTCCACTGCTGGCCGGGGTGCCCTATGCCCAGGAACTGTTCAACGTGGTGTTCTTTATGGTGCTGGTCAGCGTGCTGCTCCAGGGCACGACCCTGCCGCAGATGGCGAACCTGCTGGGAGTGCGCGAACCCTTCGTCGCTCCCGCCAGCCACCCGCTGACCTTCACGCCCACCGGACACGGCAAAAACGACATGGTAGAGGTAGAAGTGCAGCCGGGGAGCCAGGCCGACGGAGCCATGATCATGGACCTGCCACTCCCCGAAGAAGCGCTGATTATGCTGATTCACCGTGAGGCCGAGTATCTGGTGCCCAAAGGCCCCACCGAGCTGCGCGGCGGCGACAGCCTGCTGGTGCTGGCCTTTCCCGAAGATCTGGACGAGATGCGGGCCTACTTACACGCCGGGGCAACGACGTCCTGACGTGACACGGACAGATAAAGAGGCAGCGGCGCACCAGAAGCTGGGTGTGCCGCTGCTTTTGCTGATGGAATTGGCTTAAAGAGAGCGAGGGAGGAGCTGCAAACTTGATCGGGCGCCAGAGTGCGGCGGGGCGTTAGAAACTATCCGGAAAATGGGGTGCGGAGGCTGAGTGCGTCCATGTCTGCTCATGGAAAATCATAGAGGCTGCTTCTAAAATATCCGACTCAGAACTTGCACCTGAATAGGCGGACAAAAAGCGCTCCCAGAGCTGAAATTCTGGAAGTGTGTACAAACAGGTTTCAGGGGAGCGCGCCCATATTCTCTCACAGCGGATTCTGGACATTCCAGAGACGCTGTACCAACGGCGAAGCCTGGAGGCTTCGCTGCACCTTTTCCACAGTCCAGGCCAGAAGATCAAATTCAGCCAAGCTGAAGGAGCCAGCCCCAGTGCACTGAGTCGCTTCTTCAACGTCTATGACTGGGATTCAGACCGTTGCTGGGACGAGACGCAGGACATCCAGTGGCGCATTTTGTTGGACGTAGCTCACTCCAAACGCCGACCTCGGTTGCGGCTCAGTGTGGATCTGACCACGGTGGAAAAGGTGGGGACCCAGTTGCCCTTTGTCAGTGTGTACAACGGTAGACATGGCATCCACCTGGTCGTCCTGTTTGCCGAATATGGGGAACTGAAGTTCCCCATTTCCTACCGGGTGTACCAGGGCAAGCACACCGGTACCCCGGTCACGTTGGCCCAGGACCTGCTGGAGGAGGTGCCGGACTTCGTGGGGAAGCGCTTTCGGATCCGCATGTTGGCCGACAGCGGATTTGAATCCGCTGCCTTTCTGGAAGGCGTGCAGCGCCTTGGTTTTGAGTTTGTGGTGGGTGTGAGGAGCAACCGGCGCACGGACCATCCTGGGCGGGTGACGGTGGCGGACTGTCCGCATGGAGGCTATGTCAACTTGGCCAACTGGTCTCTGGAAACGCTGTCTCTGGGGAGAGTAGACCGTGGGGACCGTGAATTCTTCGCGGTGTCGTCTGAACTGTTGGAGGGGGACGAGATCGTTGCTGAGGGTGGGCGGCGCTGGACATTGGAGTCCTTTTTCAAGGAAGGTAAGCACCAGTTTGGGTTGGCGCAGTTCGCGCTGCGAACTGCCAGGGGTCTGGACCGCTGGATTCTGATGGTCTTCCTGGCCTTCACCCTGACCATACTGCATCGCTCAGAAGGGATGACCTTGAAAGAGGCGGCACGCCTGGCCCTGTATACCCTGTTCCCCGTAGTCAGGCTCAACCATCTTCTGAGTCAGCTCCAAAAAGAACGAGAATTTCTTCTCCAGCACGGCTATTCGCTCAGCTATGCAAGGTGCAACTTATGAGTGTAAGGCTTGTTCAGTAGTGTTTTTGGAGTGCTCCCCTAAAACTGGACAAATCTAAATAGAGGATTCGGCTAAGTTGAGCTGGGCTTCTATTGATAACGTGGTAAGTTCACGACAGAGTTAGACTGAAACCGTGAGTGAGGTTTGGCGGCCCAGCCGATGGACACGTCAGCAGATGGAAGAGCGGCGACTCGCCGCTCTTCCGATGCTCTCCGATATGACCCTGTCCTCCAAGACGATTGCCCAGCGTTTTGGTGTCAGCGCCAGCACTGTTCCTACCTGGCGGCAGCGCTTACGACATGGCGATACCCTTGAAGCTACTTTCTCCTCTGGACGTCCCTCCTTTCTCACCGATCACCAAGTGGCTGAAATCATGGCGATGATTGAGGCAGGGCCAGATCCACAGCGTTTTCCAGACGGGCGCTGGACTACCGCACGTATTCGCGACGAGATTGGATGCAGATATGGTGTCTGGTATGACCACGACTGGGTCGGAAAGCTGCTGTTACGCTGGGGCTTTTCCTGGCAGAAAGCAGAAAAACGCCCGTTGGAACAGAATGCTGAGCAGGTCGACGCTTGGCTGGAAGCAGAGCTTCCAGTCCTGGAAAAAAAAGATAGATGATGGTGAAACCACCGTCTGGGCCGATGAAGTCGGAATCAGTATGAAGCCCGTGATTGGCAACACCTGGGCCACGCGTGGTCAGACCCCAGTGATTCTGGCCAAGACCAATTGGAAAAAGCCTGACTACCCCTCAAAACTCCGGTAGCACTGTCTGAGACGCTGATTCTATAGACGTAAAAAGAGCTGGTTCATAAGGTGTATCTGCAATGAACCAGCTGAACCAGCCGCCCCAGGAGAGCCTCTTCGCAGCCTTGCGTCCCTTTTTCCGTATCGACCAGCGACGGTTCACCGTCCTGGTCGCGTTGATTCTGACGCTCATCCAGCAGCGTAGCGTGGTGCTGAACAATCTGAAGACCACCATTGCCCTGGCAGGAAGTCAGGAAACCCGTTACCAACGTCTTTTGCGCTTTGTTCAATTCCTTCTCCCGGAAGAGATGTATCTGAAGTTTGCGCTTCACGTGCTGGGTACGGATGAGCTGACGCTCATCCTGGACCGGACGAACTGGAAACTGGGGAAGAGGGACGTCAACATCCTGATGCTGTCTGCGGTATGGGAAGGGTTCAGTTTGCCGCTGATGTGGCGTTTTCTCCCGCACGGGGGAAGCAGTGATCAGCGAATACGTAAGGAGCTGATGGCTGATTTTCTGCGTCATTGTCCTCACGTCCGCATTAACGGTCTGCTGGCAGACCGTGAATTCATCGGCCAGGACTGGTTTACGTTCCTAAGCGAACATGGGATTGTTCCCTGTATCAGGTTGCGGAGCGACACCAAGATGGACGGCTTACCTGTCCACGTCTTCGCTAAGAAAATGCAGGTGGGAGAGGTTCGCGTCTGGCACAGCTCTATGGTGGTGTACGGGGTCAGACTCCGTGTTCTGGCACTGAAGGTCTCGAAGACGGAGATGCTGTACCTGGCCTACAAGGGCAGAGCAGATCAGAATTTGCGGAAGTACGCACTGCGCTGGCAGTGCGAAAACCTGCACGCTGCGCTGAAAACCAGAGGCTTCGATCTGGAAGCGACCGGATTGACCCAGGCCGAGCGGGTGTCAACGCTGCTGATGGTGATCGCCATCAGCAACACCCTGGTGTCTCCAAACAGGTGTGGTTCTGCTGCTTGAAAGCAACGTGGAGACCATGAAGGCCAAGCGCCAGAAAGCGCATGGCTACGCCAGCAAAAGTCTGTTTCGACTGGGCTTGGATGAGTTGCGAGATTTGCTCAGTCACCCAAGCCCTGAAAATTGGAACCGTCTAGCGCGGCTTGTCCCGCGTTTTGAGGGGTAGTCAGGGAAAAAGCTCTCCGTGATTGGCGGGATTACGTCTAAGGGCCAGTTTTTCCAGCAGACACACGAAGGGTCGGTCAAAGCGATGGGCTTCATCGCATTTTTGACGCATCTGATGCGACACATCAAGGGGAAGATCACTGTTGTGGTGGACAACGCTAAAATCCATAAGGCGAAGGCCGTTTCGGCCTTCGTATCACAACATGAACGACTGAGCCTAACGTACCTGCCACCGTACAGCCCTGAACTCAACCCCATTGAACGAGTGTGGGCCTATGTCAAACACCACCAACTCGCCAATTTTTGCCCAGAGACGCTGGAGCAACTCAAGGCTTACCTCCGTACGGTATGGCCGAAAATCCGCTATC
Organism: Deinococcus radiophilus; assembly: GCF_020889625.1. GTDB lineage: Bacteria > Deinococcota > Deinococci > Deinococcales > Deinococcaceae > Deinococcus > Deinococcus radiophilus. The sequence continues at coordinate 331,711 of NZ_CP086380.1, read as the reverse complement.
GGCAACTCCCAGCCAAATTGCTAGGTATCTACCCTGAAGTGTTACCGACTTAGCACGTCATCAATATTTAGATTTGTCCAAACAAATGGGGCTGCCCACCGTCATCAGCAACGTGGGCAATATTAGGGCGCGAATCAGGCCATTCATATTGGCCTGCAACCCTGCTGACGCTGTTCCCAACAGGTGTTCTCGCTCGTAACGCAGGGGCTACAGACACTCGGAAAAAAGAGTGCTTCAGACCTACCCCGGTAGGCGGGTGTTTTCGTTTCTGATCATCAAAGTCTCCCCAAAGTCATGGACACTTTGGGGGGCAGTTTAGAACTTCAGAGGTGCGCCCACGATGTTGTAGGCAACGCCATCAGGAATAGAACACGTCACACCACAGGTTGTGGTGGTGATGGTGGTTGTTTCATCAATGGTGCAGCTCGCGTCAGCAGGACAGTTAATGCGGTAGGTTTGTCCACTTAGGCTCTTATGATGATGGGTACCGATGAGAAGATGGAGTTCTTGCGGCACAATATGGGCTTTTGCGAAGTCGGCACTCAACGCAGATTTCAGGAACTGCTCTTCACTTAGACCACGGCGCTGCAACTCGGCTTTCAGGGCTTCGTTATGGGCTGGGCTGGGAACAAATACCGTCCATTTGCCCTGTGGTGGGTGGGCACTGAGGTACTGCGAGATTGCCTGCCCTGACAGATTGCCCTCTGTCGCTTGCAGAACATTGTCTTTCAAAAGAGCTTTGTAAGTGACGATGTCGCCTACGCAGCCGGTCAGGGCGAGGCTGAGAAGTGGAAATGCCAAGTATTTCATCAGAAACCTCCCGGTTCAAGAGGCAAAGAAAGGGGGCTACCCCCCGCTTCTGCCCTTTGAACCTATGGCTCAAGGATAGAGTGTTCTAAGGCCGTTTAGGTCACTCCGACTCAGGTCATAGGGCGTATTGCTTGACCAAACGCCAGTTTGTAGGGTGCCCTCATAGCCAGAGGTGGCGGAAGGGAGCTGTGTGTACTTCGGTGAGGTACCCGGGTGGTACATCATGATGGAGTCGTAGTCAAACTTCCCGATCTGTTCACCCCACTCGCACAGGCGATTCCAGTTCAAAGGGTTGATGGTGCGGTTCCACCACGTATTGGTGAGATTCAGATACTGGTCGCGGTCGCAGCGCTGATGCTCGTGGTGCAGGCCTGCCGCGTGGCCCATCTCGTGCTGAAGCGTGTGCCTGTTGAACTGACCATCAACGATATAGATATAGGGCAGCATCTTCTGGTTGGAGTAGCCTGGTGCAGCCAGACCAGTCAGGCCAGGTGTCCAGCTGGGAAGCTGAATAAAGTTAGTGGTCTGACCACTAGGATTCGGTAGTGGTACGGAAAATCCTTCAAGCCACGTTCGAAGATTCCGTAGCTTCCAGCAGTTTAACCCAGGGGTAGGCATACCCCAGACTGGAATGTCTCCTTCCAGAGTTGTACCAGTTTTTAAACTTCGTGCTGAACGCACGAAGCTGGGCAATATTCGTCAATTCTTCCCGGAAGACGCCGTCATATTTGAAGGTCCGGTTGAGCCTTTCCAGGATGCCCATTCCTCGCTTCTGTGAGACCTTGGCCCGTACCCAGTTGCCCGGCTCCTGACAGGCCGCCTGGAATGCGCCAGACGTAAAATCTGAGCCACCATCAGTCATGATCAGGAGCTGCTCGTGTATGCCGAGATGGTGCAGCACATAGACTCCCCGTTGCAGCGCGGTGACCGCGCTGCTGGCAGAGAGATTCCGGACCACTTCAATGTGCAGCAGTGCGCGACTTTCTACGTCCAGGACGAGATAAGCCCAGCAGATCCCGTCCGGCAAGCTGAGCCGTATGGCATCGACCTGAACTCGGCGGCCCGCTGGCCAGAGAACGATAGAGGTAGGGCATGCCGATGGACGGCGTTTCTTTCTGGGAATCGGGCGCTGCACCTTCAACTCCACCATGCAGCGACGAACAGTATGGAGGCCCGGAGCAGGCCGCAGAACATCTTGTTGTAGGGCCTGATAAATCAGACGGTAGCCGCTGAGTGGCTCTTCCAGGGCTTTCAGCCGTACCTCTTCCAGGACGTGCTGACGTCGCTCCGTCCGCTGTGCAGAACGCTCTGCGTTCTGCCGGGCATCGCGCAGGACGTGATATGGACGCTCCACCTCGCCAGCAAATCTGCTGAGACTGAGTTTCGGGTGGTCTCCGAGCAACTCCTGGTAGCACGCCAGGAGTTCATCCACGCTCAGAGACCCCGGATTTTTTTTGCGATATAGAGTGACAATTCCTTGTCCGCAATGATGGCCTTGAGCTGCTGGACTTCCTTCTCCAACTTCTTCTGGGCTGCATCCGGCCTCACTCCCTGGAGGCGGGCACGGCCCGCTTCCAGAAACTGGGCACGCCAGGTGTGAATCAAGCTCTCGCTGACCTCGTATTCACGAGCAGCTTCTGCGATGGTGTGCTCCCCGCTCAGGACAGCCAGAACAATCTGCTCCTTGAGTTCAGGTGACCAGGTTTTGCGCTGTTTTCCCATATCTTCCCTCCAGTGGCCCCACCCTCCTAAAAAGTGGGGCTGATGTGGAAGGATTTCGCGTACCACTACCTCCGCCTCGCCGACAAAACCGTAAAGTCATTTATAACGTTATTGAGAACGGCAGTAGTCTGCATTGATTGGTGGGTGGTGGCGACTGTGTAGCGCGCTCGGCAATCCATTGGGTCAATGTCAATTTATGCCGTTATCAATAGTATTGATACTAATTTCAAAGTCAATCAATTTCAGGAATGAAAGCTTGTACTCATAAGTTGCACCTGGCAAAGTGGAGCGAATAGCCGTGCTGATGCAAGAATTCTCGCTTTTTACGCCGTTTAGGGCCTGACCGATCTGACTACCCCTCAAAACTCCGGTAGCACTGTCTGAGACGCTGATTCTATAGACGTAAAAAGAGCTGGTTCATAAGGTGTATCTGCAATGAACCACCTGAACCAGCCGCCCCAGGATAGCCTCTTCGCAGCCTTGCGTCCCTTTTTCCGTATCGACCAGCGACGGTTCACCGTCCTGGTCGCGTTGATTCTGGCGATCATCCAGCAGCGTAGCGTGGTGCTGAACAATCTGAAGACCACCATTGCCCTGGCAGGAAGTCAGGAAACCCGTTACCAACGTCTTTTGCGCTTTGTTCAATTCCTTCTCCCGGAAGAGATGTATCTGAAGTTTGCGCTTCACGTGCTGGGTACGGATGAGCTGACGCTCATCCTGGACCGGACGAACTGGAAACTGGGGAAGAGGGACGTCAACATCCTGATGCTGTCTGCGGTATGGGAAGGGTTCAGTTTGCCGCTGATGTGGCGTTTTCTCCCGCACGGGGGAAGCAGTGATCAGCGAATACGTAAGGAGCTGATGGCTGATTTTCTGCGTCATTGTCCTCACGTCCGCATTAACGGTCTGCTGGCAGACCGTGAATTCATCGGCCAGGACTGGTTTACGTTCCTAAGCGAACATGGGATTGTTCCCTGTATCAGGTTGCGGAGCGACACCAAGATGGACGGCTTACCTGTCCACGTCTTCGCTAAGAAAATGCAGGTGGGAGAGGTTCGCGTCTGGCACAGCTCTATGGTGGTGTACGGGGTCAGACTCCGTGTTCTGGCACTGAAGGTCTCGAAGACGGAGATGCTGTACCTGGCCTACAAGGGCAGAGCAGATCAGAATTTGCGGAAGTACGCACTGCGCTGGCAGTGCGAAAACCTGCACGCTGCGCTGAAAACCAGAGGCTTCGATCTGGAAGCGACCGGATTGACCCAGGCCGAGCGGGTGTCAACGCTGCTGATGGTGATCGCCATCAGCAACACCCCGGTGTCTCCAAACAGGTGTGGTTCTGCTGCTTGAAGGCAACGTGGAGACCATGAAGGCCAAGCGCCAGAAAGCGCATGGCTACGCCAGCAAAAGTCTGTTTCGACTGGGCTTGGATGAGTTGCGAGATTTGCTCAGTCACCCAAGCCCTGAAAATTGGAACCGTCTAGCGCGGCTTGTCCCGCGTTTTGAGGGGTAGTCAGGGAACTTGCCATGGCGGTAGTCAACATAAGGGCGGCAATGAAGCTAAGTACTTTTTTCATAGTATTCCTCTCCCTTAAATTGTTTAAGGAATTGAGTCTATTTATTTAGCAAACGCCTGTCAAATTAAATTCTGGGCTTGTCACTTGCAAGAACTACCTGGGCACTCTGTTCGGCTTGATCCGCCTCCACTGAGCTGACCCCGCCACCGTAGCGCACGGGGCCGTAGGCCGCGCCCAGGGTGGCCAGCGGCGCAGCCAGGCCCGGCCATTGCTGGGCGGCGCGGCGCAGATATTCGGCGGGTGTCTCGTGGCTGGCGCGGCTCAGGCCCAGGCCCCTCAGGTGGGTTTCGACCTGGGCATAGGCCACCCGCACGCGGTGCCGTGGCGCCGTATCCTGCGGCGCGGAGGTGGGCAGGGACTGTTCAGCCTCGACGGTGTCCACTTCGGAGATATAGTCCCGCTGATACCGGCGGGTCCATACGTGCCACATCATCGCCAGCAACGCGGTAAGGAGCATGACTCCCGGGATCAGGAACACCGCATTGCCCACCAAGTAGCGCTGCCATGTGGGGGACGCCGGCTCTGTATCTGGTGCAGGGTCCAGAGCCGCTTCCCCAGTAGGCGAGCCTTCGGCGTTGGGCTTGCCATCCAACACGGTGATGTCCATGATGTCGAACTGCGCGGCCAACATGAGAGCCAACAAGGTCAGTGGCACCGCCAGCGCTGCCAATAACGGCACCATCTCCGGCCAGCGGCGTGGGCCACCGGGACGGCGCAGTTCATGCATCAGGCGCTGGGCAGCCAACATACAAATGGCGAGCATCATGACCACTGACAAGAGATTGAGTAGCCCATCAGCCACACTGTTCAGTCCACCGAACGGGGGTGCTCCACGCACTTCGCCAGACCGGCTGGCGGGTTGACCGTAATAGCCCTCCACGTCCTTTTGCTGCACTGGCCTGCCAGAAGTATCTACCACCGCCACCTCCTGCACCGTACCCATATAGGTGCGGGCCTGGGTCCACAGCGAGTTCTGGGGCAAAACCAGGCTCAGGGTCAGTGCCAGCGCCAAGGCGCCCGCCAGCCAGGTCCAGCCCCGGCCCAGCTGTCGGCCACCCTGCCAGCGGCCTGAGAGGGCGCGGTCATCCGGACTGAACCGCAGCAGGCTAGCCGCACCCAGGCCGACCAGTGTCAGCGGGTGTGGAGCCAGCAGGACCAAGGGCAGCAGCCACAACCAGCCCTGTCCGCGCTGCTCCTCCACACGTTCGGCGGCCTGAATTACCAACAGTGTGGCGGCCAATTGCGCCACCACCACAAAAAACGACGCCACCGCGTAGCGCTGATCCCCATTCTGAAGGGCCAGCCACAGCGTACCGATCAGGTTGAGGGCCACCACCAGCAGGCTGAGATTGACGCGGTGCTTGCTGTACTTCTCATGGGTCGTCAGCGCAAAGACAGCCATCAGGCTCAGCAAGGCCAGCGGCGGCAGCATGGCAGCCATGACCAGTGGGAGCGCAGCGTAGGCCAGAGCACGCCAGTCTCCCAGCGCGGCCTTCAGGCCAGGTGAATTGTCGGTCATGCGTTCAGGATAACGTCTGGCCGCATCATTCCCCTGCGTCTTTGCGCGGAACCCATAGGGCAGGCTGGGCTATAGTTGCCCAGAGGTAGGTTGAGAGAGTGTTTCACCACTCGGTTCATCAGGGGGCAGCCCAGGGCTGGCCCCCTTGAGCTTATGAGGGAGCGTACAGATCACCCGGCAAGGATTCCCTGCGGCGAGGGCAGCCTAGAACCCACCCGCCAAACGGTGGAGAGCACAAAAACCCCACCAACAGAGGGTGGGGCAGCTTGTATAAGGGTGAGGCTCACTCCAAGAAGTCGCGCAGCTTGCGGGTGCGGCTCTCGTGGTACTTCAGCTTGCGCAGCGCCTTGTTCTCGATCTGGCGGATACGCTCGCGGGTCACGTTGAAGCGCTGGCCCACCTCTTCCAGAGTGTGTTCACGACCGTCGACCAGCCCTTTGCGGAACTTCAGAACCATCGCTTCGCGCTCGGTCAGCTTGCCTAGCGCTTTTTCCAGTTCCTCACTGAGCAGGGTCTTGGCAGCATTGTCCACTGGGCTGTCGAGGTTGTCGTCGGGGATAAAGTCGCCGTAGAAGGAGTCCTTTTCATCGCCAATCGGGGTTTCCAGCGACACTGGTTCCTGACTGACTTTCTGAACTTCTTCCACCTTGTTGGCGTCCCAGCCGGGGCCCATCGCTTCAGCGATTTCCTCGGGCAGCGCTTCGCGGCTCAGTTCCTGCTGCAACTGCCGGGCCGTGCGGGTCAGCTTGTTGATGGTTTCCACCATGTGCACCGGGATACGGATGGTGCGGGCTTGGTCGGCAATGGCGCGGTTGATCGCCTGTCGAATCCACCAGGTGGCGTAGGTAGAGAACTTGTAGCGGCGGCGGTACTCGAACTTCTCCACCGCGCGGATCAGGCCCTGGTTGCCTTCTTGAATCAGATCAAGAAAGTTCAGGCCACGTCCGGTGTACTTCTTAGCGATACTGACCACCAGACGCAAGTTGGCCTCAATCAGTCCCTGACGCGCGGCGGCACCGTCTTCCATACGGCGTTGCAGGGCGCGGCGGCCCCGATCGTCCACGTCCTCACCCGCTTCTTCCAGCTCCACACGGGCAAATTCGCCGTCTTCAATGCGGCGGGCCAGCGCGATTTCCTCTTCCAGCGTCAGCAGCGGCACCCGGCCAATTTCGTGCAGATACTGACGCACGGGATCGTTGCTGACGGCGCGGGGCATGTCATCGTAGTACTTTTCCTCGTCCTCGCCGTCGTCCTCATCTTTGCCTTCTTCGGCGTCGTCGTCCTCTGGGTCCTCGTCGTCCTGTACCTCAATATTTTTGGAGGCCAAGAACAGTTGCAGGTCGTCAAACTCGTCACTGGAGTCAGGGTCCATGCCCGCAGCTTCCAGCGCAGTCGCCAGCGCTGAGGCGGCGTCTTCACTGGTCACCACTCCGCTGGCCTTGGCATTCTTGATCAGTTCCTGAATAGCGGCGTGGGCGTAGTACGCACGGTCCGAGCCGTCGGCCTTGCGGGTCTTCTCACCCTTTTCGGCTTTGTCGACAGCGCTATCGGCCGCTTCAGCCGCTTTCGGGGCCTTTTTAGCAGCGGGCTTCTTGGCAGCGGGTTTTTTGGTCCCCTTGGGTGCGGCCTCCTTGGACGCTGCTTTGGCGGCGCGGGCCGGCTTTTTGGCCGTCGTGGTCTCAGCGTCGTCCGACTTGGCGGCAGCGGCTTTACGGGCTTTGGGGGTCTTGGTTTCGGCCATGATTCCTCCAGAAGGATGGGATGGGGTCAGGGAACAGCAGTGGGATGAGAGGCGCTTTGCATCAGATCAAAGGCGGGATCCGACAGCGCATCGGCGGGTTAACACACCAGTTTAGCACCACAACAAGCATGATGGATTCAGCGAGTATTGAAACAGGATAAAAATGTTTCAGCTCGGCCGTGATCCCGCACGGCGGACGGCCAGCACCTTGAAACCCTGCTCATGCGCCAGCACTTCGGTGGCTCCGACCACGGACATTTCCGCCTCGTAAGGCAGGAAGTCGTTGGCCACCAGAATCAGTTGGCCGCCGGGCCGGAGACGGCGGGCTGCCGCCGCAATAAACTCGCGGGCCACATCCAGCACCACGCCGCGCCCCACGTGAAAAGGTGGATTGCTCAGGATCATGTCAAAGCGGCGCTCACCCAGCGTACCGTCCACATCCGAGTGCACGACCTCACCAGATACCCCATTGGCCTCCAGGGTCAGCTGGGCACTCCGGACACTCTGCAGATCGGCGTCGGCCAGGGTGACTGCTGCGCCGCGCTGCGCTGCCCAGGCCCCGATCAGCCCGGTGCCGCAGCCCAGGTCCAGCACGGCCTTGCCCCGCAGGTCCAACCCCTCCAAGGTCTCCAGCAGCAGCGAGGTCGCCTTGTCGGCCCGCCCTGCACTAAAGACACCCGGCAAGCCGACCACCTTGACACCGCCTAGCTCGTAGTGCTCAGCATCGGCCAGTGCGGGTGTGGGACCAGGCCGACGGGTGAGGACCGCCACCCGCATCCCCCCGTCCCGCGCGATGGTCTCCCCCGCCCCGTAAGCCTTGGAAGCCGCGCGAACATAACGGTCAAAGCCTTTGGCCTTGTCGCCTGCCAAATACAACTTGCCGCCGGGCGGCGTGTGGGCGTGCGCCCAGCTGATCTGTCCCAGGGCATAGGCAGTTCCCCGGTCCCCAGCCAATACGCAGGCCACGGTGCGGGCTGGGTCTTCCCAGTAGCCGCTGAGATCATCGCCCAGGGCGGCCGCTACCGGATTGAGCCCCGCTACGTCCAGCGCCCGCAAGGCCGGGGCCGAGCCCTCGGCGGGCCGCAGCTCAGCGCCGGGCAACGCCGCCAACAGGCCACCCGCCGGACTGAGATCCAGAATTGGCCCACGCGCTTTGCGCCTCAGCATGGTCTGAAACAGCAGCAGCTGCGCGGGGTCCACGCCAGGGTAGCCACGCACCCCCGACTTGGTAAGTGGTGGGGCACCCGGAGCAGATCGGAGCGCCTCGGCAACAGGTGGCAGGTGCGCCTCGATAACATCGAAATACCCCACCTCGCTGTGCGGCACTTCAGCTGGTGAGCCAGGGCGCGGGCCACTTTCATCGGCGCCCCCTCTAGGACGGCGTCCTACCCGCAAACGCTTGCCCTGACCTGTACGTTCACCCTCTGGCCTACCCCGGCGCTCAGAGCGACGGGCTTCGGCAGATTGGGGAGCAAAACGGGCCGGGCGGGGACGCTTCATCCGGGCATTGTAAAGCAGTGGCGCACCCGTTGTTCCGGGCCAAGTGACACTCAGCGCTGAATATTTGCTGACAGCCTAGGGGTCTTCAGACGCCAGACTAAATGTTGATCTGGGGCCGGAAAATCCACCTGCCAACAGGTCGTCACCCAGCAGTGGAATAACTCTGCCCAACAGAATCATACACAGCCCGACAGTATAAAAATTCAATTCGCGTCAGAAATCGGTGACGTCAGGCGTGCCAGCATTATTCGGCATCTACCAGATAGGCGTCTCAAAACTCACACAAATGTAAGGAGCGGACCAGAACCAAGCTGCTACCCTATGCGCACTTCCATGATGTTCAGTCGTCTCCCTCTGCCTCTATTGGCGCTGCTGATTGGGCAGCTCCTGTGGACACTTATACAGCGCTTGCCCCAAGGTGATGCAGTATGGGTGGCCCCGGTGTTGCATTTCACCACCGTAGCCGTCGCAGTGGTCTATACCTGGCAGTTCTGGGAACAGGACCGTCGCCAGCGTGCATTGGGGATTTTTACTGCCGCACTGAGCGTTCACCTGATCGCAGATATCTTGGTCCGCGGGCAGTTCAGTTTCGTCTTGCCAGGAACAGGCCTGACGTCAAACGGCCTGGGCCAGAGTCTCTATATGGTGACCTCGGCCCTGATTGTCTGGGCCCTGATGATGTTCTTGCCACGCCATCTGCCTGCGCAGCGTCAGGTGGGGCAGGTACTTGATGGCATGATCATTGCAGGCACCGCCGGCATCTTGCTCTGGGCCGGTGGGGCCAGCCGTCTGTTTAACGGCCTATGGGAGCTGGACAGCCTGGTCCGTGTGGGCAGTGTGCTGCTCAATCTGCTGATTCTGGGCCTGACCCTGGTGGTCCTGCGCCATACCCGCCGCAACCGGGTCAACCTCCTGCTGGCTGCCGGACTGCTGCTGTATGTCGTGTCGCACATCTGGGCTGTGCTCCTGGGTCATGTGGCCTTGCCGGGTGGCGGACTTGACCTGCTGTGGTCCCTGGGGCTGATTTTTCAGATCACCGCGCTGCATCATCTGGTTCGCCCACAGTGGCTCCGGCAGGGCAGCGCAGCGGGGTCAGGCATCCGCAGCCTGAAGCTCGCTCTTTCAGTCATGCCTTATGTGGCCGTGCCGCTGGCCTGCGTCAGCTTGCTGCTGAGTGTGAACTTCGGTTCGGCCTTTTTGGGAGACACGGAGGCCCAAGGCGTGCTGTGGGGAACCGTCAGCGTGATTCTGCTGGCGACCCTCCGCAACGGCCTAACGGCCATCGAAAATGCCGATATGACCAGCGAACTGCGTGAGCGCCGCGCCGAGCTGGAACATCTGGCCTACCACGATCCCTTGACCGGACTGGCCAACCGCGCCGCCTTTACCCAGTTCTTCGCAAACGATGCCCGTGTCAAAGGTGGACAGCCCTATACCATCTTCTCGTTGGACCTGAACGGCTTTAAGGAAATCAACGACGTGTACGGCCACGCCACCGGAGACCTGATGCTGAGGCACGTCGCCAAGCTGCTTTACCGCGCCGTCGCCGCGCCAGGGCAGATCTTCCGCTGGGGCGGCGATGAATTCGTGATCGTGGTGCCAGGGATGCAGCGCCCCGCCGACGCCGAAGCGCTGGCCCGCTTTATTGAGGCCAACGTCACAGCCCCGATGATGCATCAGGGCCAGCGCCTGAGTGTCGGCACTGCCGTGGGCTACGCGCTAGGACGCGGTGCAGAGAACCACGAGGCCATGTTGAGTCTGGCCGACAGCGACATGTATGCCGGCAAGCAACGGGGCGGGAGGCACCGCTAAGGCCAGAACCAGAGGTGCAGAAAAAGCCCTCCCCCACGGCGCGGGAGAGGGCTGTGCCATGGAGCGCTCAGCTCACCACTCAATGGTAGCGAACAGATCGTCCATCGTCTCGGCGCGGCGGATCATCGTCACGCTGCCGTCCGGGTGCAGCAGGTACTCAGCGCTGCGGAGCTTGCCATTGTAGTTGAAGCCCATGCTGTGCCCGTGTGCTCCGGCGTCGTGAATCACGACCACGTCGCCGCTTGCCATTACAGGCAACTCGCGGTCAATGGCAAATTTGTCGTTGTTCTCGCATAGTGAGCCAGTCACGTCCACAGCCTTGGTGGGCGCATCCCCTGGCTTGTTCAGCGCGGTGATGTGGTGGTAGCTGCCATACATGGCGGGGCGCATCAGGTTGGTCATGCAGGCGTCCAGGCCCACGTAGTCCTTGTACTTGCCGGTGACGTGACGCACTTTGCTGACCAGATAGCCGTACGGCCCGGTCATCACGCGGCCACACTCGAAGCTCAGGCGCAGCGGATCAAGGCCAGCGGGCACGATCATTTCCTCGTATAGGGCACGGATACCGTCCGAGACTTCCTGGTAGCTCATGGCCGCTTGCTCGGGGCGGTAGGGAATGCCGATGCCACCGCCCAGGTTGACGAACTCCAGCTGGATACCCAGCTCGTCTTTGATCCGCACCGCCAGCGTGAACAGCATCCGGGCTGTCTCGATGATAAAAGAGGCGTCCAGCTCGTTGCTGGCGACCATCGTATGCAGGGCAAAACGCTTCACGCCCCTGTCACGGGCGATGCGGTAGCAATCCAGCAACTGCTCGGAGGTGACACCGTACTTGGCCTCCACTGGGTTGCCGATAATCGCGTTACCCGTTCGCTCAGGGCCGGGGTTATAGCGGAACGACAGCAGTTCGGGCAGCTGGCCCACGGCGTCTTCCAGCGCCTGAATGTGGGTGATGTCGTCCAGATTGATGATGGCTCCCAGCTCGGCGGCACGGCGGAACTCCTCAGGCGGCGTGTCGTTGGACGTGAACATGATGTTCTCGCCGGTGATGCCCACCCGCTGCGAGAGTTCGAGTTCCGGCAGCGAGGAGCAGTCGGCCCCGAAGCCTTCTTCGGCCAGGATACGGATCAGCGCCGGGGTGGGCGCGGCCTTGACGGCGTAGTAGTTCTTGAAACCGGGCGACCAGCTGAACGCCTGCATAAAGGCGCGGGCATTTTCACGGATGCCCTGCTCGTCGTAGAGGTGAAAGGGCGTGGGCAGTTCCTGGGCCAGTTCGGTCAGGCGCTGATGGGTGGTGGGGAGGGTTTTTTCAGGCACGATGGCTCTCCAGTTTGAGATGACGGGTGCAGCCGACAAGGAACTGAGAGCGTTTTAGCTCTCTGCTCTTAGCTCTAAGCCAAAATTTCAGGTTGTCACGGATGCTCTGTACCGCAGCTTCGATGTTCTCGCGGTGGCCGAAGGCACTGAAGCGTACGTATCCCTCCCCTGCCGAGCCAAAGCCCGTGCCGGGGGTGACGACCACCTGGGTCTGCTCAAGCAGCTGATCGAAGAACTCCCAGCTGCCCAGGCCGCCGGGGGTCTTCACCCACAGATAGGGAGCGTTGTCGCCGCCGGTCACGTCCAGCCCCAGCTCACGCAGCGCAGCGCGGATGATCCAGGCATTTTCCATGTAGTAGGCGACCAGTTCACGGCTCTCGCGCTTGCCGGCGTCGCTGACGGCCGCCACGCCGCCCGACTGCGCGATGTTGCTGGCCCCGTTGAAAAAGGTGCTCTGGCGGCGGTTCCACATGCGGTTCAGCTCGCCGTCCTCGCTGTCCTCGGTCCGCAGTGCATAGGGCACCACTGCCCAGCCTAGACGTACCCCGGTAAAGCCGGAGAGTTTGCTGAACGAGGTCAGTTCAATGGCGCACTCTTTGACCCCTTCGATTTCATAAATGGAGCGGGGCAGCTCGGGGTCCGAGATGAACTCGGCGTAGGCGGCGTCAAAGATAATGACTGCGCCGTGCCCACGGGCATACTCCACCCAGGCTGTCAGCTGCTCACGGGTCGCCACCGCTCCGGTGGGGTTGTTGGGGCTGCACAGGTACACCACGTCCACTTTTTCTGCGGGGGGCGCGGCGAACCAGCCGTTTTCGGGGTTGCCTTCCAGCAGGGTCAGGCCAGTGTACACTCCGGCGTTGGCGTCGTATTCGCCGGTGCGGCCTGCCACCACGTTGCTGTCCACATACACCGGGTAGGCCGGGTTCTGAATGGCGATCACGTTCTCCTGCGCGAACAGGTTCTGGATGTTGGCGGCGTCCGCCTTGGCCCCGTCGCTGACAAAGAGTTCACGGGGGTCCAGCGCCACACCGCGCTCGGCGTAGTAGGCCACCAGGGCTTCACGCAGCTCGGTCTCGCCCTGCTCGTCGCCGTAGCCGGTGTAGGTTTCACGCTGACCCAGGGCGTCTACCCGGCCATGCAGACCCGCCAGGATGGTGGGGGTCAGCGGTTCGGTGGTGTTGCCGATACCCAGACGGTGAATCGCCTGATCTGGGTGCGCCGCGCTGTACTCGCGCACGCGGCGACCTATTTCAGGAAACAGGTATCCGGCAGACAGTTTGCGGTAGTTGTGGTTGAGTTTTGCCATAAGCGTTCTCCTTTGATAAGCAGAGGATGGATAAATTCGGTGAGCTGAAGGGGAGGGTTTTAGCCTTGTACACGGGGCTCTCTGCCGACGCTTTTGCGCCGCAGGTCTAGTCCGCGCAGACTGGCCAGAATCTGCTCACGGTGAGCCTCATCTTCCAGGGTGGTCATGGGCAGGCGGAAGATTTCCTCGCACCAGCCGTACTCGGCCAGGGCCGTTTTGACGGGGATCGGGTTGGTTTCGCAAAAGCAGGCGCGGAAAAAGTCAGCCAGCTCGGTTTCGATGGCGCGGGCCGCTTCACGTTCGCCGCGCAGGGCGTGGGCCACCATGCGGCTCATCTGCTCAGGCACGATGTTGCTCGCCACCGAAATAACGCCGTGTCCGCCCGCTTCGATCAGATCCAGCACTATGTTGTCGTCGCCGCTGAGCGCTGCGAAATCCGGCAGCTGCTCCCCGATCACGTCGCTCATCTGGCGCAAATTGCCGCTGGCTTCCTTGACCGCCACGATGTTGGGGCAGTCGCGGGCCAGACGGGCGAGGGTGGGCGTCTCGACGTTTACAGCCGTGCGGCTGGCGATGTTGTACAGGATCACGGGGATGTTGATCGCATCGGCCACGGCTCTAAAGTGCTCGTACAAACCCTTTTGGGTGGGCTTGTTGTAATAGGGATTGATCAGCAGCACGGCGTCTACCCCACTCATTTCGGCATGCTGGCTGAGGCGGATCGCCTCGGCGGTGGAGTTGGATCCAGTGCCAGCGATCACAGGCACGCGCCCGGCAGCCTGACGCACGGTCAGGTCCACCACATGGTCGTGCTCGTCATGGGTGAGGGTCGGGCTTTCGCCAGTGGTTCCGCAGGGAACCAGGCCGCTGATGCCGGATTCGATCTGCTACTCAATCAGGTCGGCCAGCGCGGCTTCATCGACAAATCCGTCGCGGGTAAAGGGGGTGATCAGCGCGGTGTACACGCCACTCAGGTTCAGCTGCTGCACTTTGCTCATGGGGCTCCTCCGAAGATGGATCTGGATCTGGGACTGCTTCGATTCTTCGTATCGTTCTGGCGTGGCACACAGCCCGCACAGGCCAGAAGTGGATTCGGGTCCGAGGTTATCCGGGACCTGCGGGGGCGGGAATGACTTTGTAGAGGTCGGGCCAGCTGAGGCCAAAGGCCAGAGGCAGATCAACAAAATCTCCGGATAACCTCTAGCGTTTTCGCGCTCTGGTATCCGGAGTCGGTTTAAGTTTGGGGGAGTGGGAAGCAGAGTCTGAAAATACATCGTCCAGCAGCTGTTCCAGGGTAAAGAACCCTCGGCGGCCCACCACCCACTCGGCACTCTGCACGGCGCCCGCCGCAAAGCCTTCGCGGGTGCGGGCGCGGTGGATCAGCTCGACCGTGTCGGCAGGACTGTCGAAGATCACCATATGGGTGCCAGGAATGGCCCCACCCCGCGTGCTGCTGAGGTGCAGTTCTTCGGGTCGGCGCACGCGGTCCAGCCGCGCCGTCTGCACCTCTGACTGACGTGCCCACTCTGATTGCACCGCCTGGGCCAGTTCCAGGGCCGTCCCACTGGGGCTGTCGGCCTTGCCCGCATGGTGAAACTCGTGCAGCAGAGCATCGTACTGCGTGAACGGCGCAAACAGCCCCGCCGCGTGCGCGGCCAGCCGCGAGAACAGCCGGACCCCGATAGAGAAGTTGCCTGACCAGACAATGGCCGCGCCGGTACCTTGTAGCTCCGCCTGGATGGCGGGCAGGTCGTCATACCAGCCCGTCGTACCGACGACGGCCGGAAGGCCCGTGCGCCCGTAGAACAACAGATGCTCCTGCGCTGTGGCCGGAACCGAGAAGTCAATCACGGCGTCTACCTGCTCCAACAAATCGGAACCCAGCGCAGACGCCGTGGCTTCGGGAGCATGGGGGTCCACGATAGCCGTGACCCGGTGACCCCGCTCTTCGGCCAACCGGTGAACGATGCGGCCCATGCGCCCATAGCCCACCAGACCCAGGCGCAGAGCGCTCGGGGCAATTTCGGTGATGGCAGGGTCAGCTTGGGTCATAGCAAGAGTCCGGAACGCGGACAGTATAGAAAATGCCTCACTCGGGTGTCCGGATGGGCTGACCGACAGGCGGGGAGTTCTCGCTTGGGCCTTGCTTCATGAGTCTTTGGCGACTCACGCTTTCCCCATGCAACCCACCTCTACTTCATAGGTCAATCGTGTGACGGGGAGAGTCTACAGACATGAACGAAATGAAATCAATTGCACTGTTGACGGTAGCGGCGCTTGGTCTGGGTCTGGGAGCCTGCGGCAAAATGCAGATGCCACCCAGCGACCTCGTAGAAGTGGCACCGACCAGCCCAGCTCTGCTGCAGGGGACCTGGGCAGGTACCCTGACCCAGCTGAAGGCAGACGGTGCGGCGGCACAGGGTAGGGACCCGCTTCTCAGAACGACACTGGCCGCAGATGGTAAACAGGCCTTCAACGTAGCTGGAACTGCGGAGTACGAAGACAAAGAGTGGACGGTGACCGGCAAGCTGGACTTGGGCGATGATCTGCGGGTTGCCGCGCAAGCTGAAGAGGAGGCTGATTACGGCCTACGTGGCCAGCTGCAGCTCAAGAATGACACTCAAACCGTCACAGTGTACGTCTTCGGTGAACTGGATAAAGACGGCAAACTGATAAACAATCTCTACAACGCTGAACTGGAGCACCCTGAACTGGGAATCATTGGCGGCACGCTGACTCGCCGCTGAACACAGCTTCTACCCTTACCCAGCAAAGACTGAGAGGCATTCAGTCAAACTACGGTTCTTGTCCAAAAGTGCCATGTTCCAATCTCAGCTGTTCGGATTTAGGTGATCGGCAATCAAACGCTTTAACTGTTCCACATCATTTGAGATGACTTCACAGAAGCGCTCGGCCTGCTCGATGCCCTGGAAACGTTCCGGGCGCTCCGGGTCGCGGCCCACCGCTTCGCGGACTGTCTCACCGAACTTGGCGGGCAGTGCCGTCTCCAGGCAGACCATCGGCACACCAGGGCGGCGGAACTCCTCGCCCACCAATACCCCGTCGGCAGTATGGGGATCAATCAGGCGGCCAAACTGCCCATCCACCTGCCGAATGGTCGCCAGGCGGTCTGCGTGGGTGCTGCGCCCGGAGCGGAAGCCGCTGGCCTGCACCGCGTCCCAGTGCGGCGTGCCGCCGAGCGAGACCGGGCGGCCCGCGCCTACCTCATCCCACCACCCGAGCGTCTGGGTCGCGTCGCCACCGCTGATCAGATACAAGTAGCGCTCGAAATTGCTGGCCTTGCCGATGTCCATGCTGGGGCTGCTGGTCACCGCCACCCGCTCGGCAGAGCGCACCTGGTAGACCCCGCCCGAGAAGAAGTCGTGCAACACGTCGTTCTCGTTGCTGGCCACCACCAGCTGGCCGATCGGCAACCCCATCTGCTGCGCCAGATAGCCCGCAAACACGTTCCCGAAGTTCCCGCTGGGGACACAAAAATCAGCCTCGGCCCCCGGCGGCAGCCCCAGCGCAAAATAGCCTTTGAAGTAATACACCGCCTGCGCCAGCACCCGCGCCCAGTTGATACTGTTGACGGCTCCAATGTCGTGCCTCGCCTTGAATTCGGCGTCGGCATTTACCGCTTTGACCAGATCCTGGCAGTCGTCGAACACACCCTCAACAGCGATATTGAAGATGTTCGGCTCGTTCAGACTGAACATCTGTGCCTGCTGAAAGGTGCTCATGCGGCCCTGCGGCGAGAGCATAAAGACGTTGACCCGCTCCTTGCCCAGCATGGCGTACTCGGCGGCGCTGCCAGTATCGCCTGAAGTCGCGCCGAGGATGTTGACCCGCTCGCCGCGGCGGTCCAGCACGTATTCGAAGGCATGACCCAGAAACTGCATCGCCATATCCTTGAAGGCCAGCGAAGGGCCGTTGGACAGTTCCAGCAAGGCCGGGCCCGAGTCACCCAATGGGGTCAGCGGCGTGATTTCCTCGCTGCCGAATACTTCGGGGCGGTAGGTGGCGCGCAGCAGCTTACGCAGGTCGGCTTCGGGAATGTCGGTGATGAAAGGGCGCATCACCTCGTAAGCCAGCTCAGCGTAGGGCAGCGGGCGCAGCCGCTCCAGCTCGGTGGCGCTGAAGGTCGGAATCTGCGCAGGCATCGCCAGGCCGCCGTCGGGCGCGAGGCCCGAAAGCAGCACGTCAGAAAACGTGCCAAGGCACTGGTCGCCGCGGGTAGACACGTACTGCATGGAGAGGATTGTAGCGGCTAGATCAGGGCAGAATAAGCACCAGATCTCCTCACAAGTTCTCGTTATCTCTGGCCTACCCGCTTCCGGCAAAACCACACTGGCTGAAGCGCTCACGACCCAACTCCACCTTCCATTGGTGACACGCGACGGATTTAAGAGTGTTCTCTTTGAATACCTTCCTGACCTCTCCCCAGAGGGCGCTGGTCCTGTCAGCTTTGGGCTGATGTGGGATGTCGCCGAACTCAACATGCAGGCGGGTACTGATTTCATTCTAGAAACGCACTTTTACAGGCCGCAAAGCGAAAACATCTTGAGTGCAATGGCCACCAAGCATGGAGCACAACTGACACAGATTTACTGCCATGCCCCACTGACCGAACTGAGCCGCCGCCACGCTATGAGGGTAGCTTCGGGGCAGCGTCCAGGCATTGACCGCCCGTTTGACTACGCCAAACTGTCCCCACAGGCTTGCTGGGAGCCCCTCGCTTTGGTTGATGTCCCCCTTCTGAGGCTGGATACCACTGATGGGGACATGTTGGCGACTGCTCTCAAGTGGTTACGCGAGCTGCATTAAAACCAGACCTACCATCACTCTCTACCGCCCCCGAATGCGTTCGAGCAGCGCCGTATACCGCTCCTCTTTCTGCGCCGCTGCCGCCCGCGCCCAGGCCGAGGCGCTGCCCACCGCATGGAACTCCTCACGGGCACGGGTCAAGGCGGTGTAGGCCAGGTTGCGCGACAGCATCGGCATGTGCGCCTCGTGCAGCACGCCAATCACGGCGGGCCACTCGCTGCCTTGGGCGCGGTGAACCGTCAGGGCATAGCCCAGTTGCAGGTTGAACAGCTCCATGCCGCCCAGCTCCACGACGTTACCGTCGAAGTCCACCAGCAGCCGGGCGCCGCGCTCTTCCAGCACGGTGCCCAGCGTGCCATTGAAGACCTCGTTTTCGTAGTCGTTTTTGGTCTGTACCACCACGTCTCCGGCGCGGGCCAGACCGTCTGCGCCCACCCGCACGCCGCCTTCACCAGGGTTGAAGGTCTGCTGCAACACGGCATTCAGCCGCTCAACGCCCAGCGGGCCACGCCGCATCGGCGAGAGCACCTGCGCCCGGGTAGGGCCGCCCAGCTCGCGCAGCAGCAGGGCCACCCGGCGGGCGCCTACGTCCGGCTCGACTTCGGTGAGGCTCAGCTGGGCGCGGACGTCATCGTCATCATTCACCCGTTGCCACTGGGGCGGCTGGGCCTGCAGCAAGCGGTGCGCCGCGCCAATGATCGGGTTTTCGGCGGCCTGACGGTACACTTTGTCCAGCCGCACGGTGGTCGCTGCCTGGGTCAGCGCCCGCAGCGGCAACCCCGCGTCGATCGGGGGCAATTGATCGGTATCCCCCACCAGCAGGATGCGGGCACCAGGGGCCACCGCATTCAGCAGGGCCAGCATCAGGCCGTCACCCATCATGGAAACTTCGTCCACGATAATCAGGTCGTAAGGGGCCGGTTCCAGGTGATTGTGCCTGAATCCATTCGGGCCGTAGCCCAGCAGGCGGTGAACGGTGTGGGCGTCACGGCCCGTCACCTCGCCCAGCCGCCGCGCCGCCTTGCCGGTGGGGGCGCACAGGCCCACTTCCAGCCGCAGGTCCTCGGCCACTTCCACCACCGCCTTGGTGGCGGTACTTTTGCCGGTGCCGGGGCCGCCGGTCAGCACGACCAAGCGCTGCTCACGGAGCATCTCCAATACGCTGCTCTGCTGATCACTCAGGCCGATGCCCGCGCCGGGCGGCACATCCCACTCTTCCTGTGGCGGGGTCGCCAGCAGGGTACGGATCAGCCGGGCCAGCTTCTTCTCGCCGCGCAGGGCGTGCGGCAGATAAATGCGGTCCTCGCCGTCCGCGCTGGTGTCCAGCTTGAGGCGGTCCAGCTCCAGGGCGCGGCTGACCGCCTCGTGTGCCAGTTCTTCGGATACGCGGGTGTAGTAGACCACGCCTTTTTCGGCGCGGGCGCGGGGCAAATAGCTGTGGCCCCCGGTGCTGGCCGCCAGTTGCAAGGCGTACACAGCGGCGGCGGTCAGGCGCCGGGGGTCGGTCAGGGTCATGCCGCCCTCGCGGGCCAGTTTGTCGGCGGTCAGAAAGCCGATGCCCTCCACCTCGGTCAGCGCGTACAGGTCAGCCTGCAGGGTTTCGGGCGCTGTTTCCCCAAAGTGCTTCAGCGCCCGCTGCGCCTGGCTGATGGTCAGCCCCAGCCCCTGCAGGGCGGCCAGGGTGCGCCGCTCCTGGCCTTGCTCACCCCAGCTGGAAATCATCTTGTGTAGCGTAGAAGCTGAGACGCCCGGGACTTGCAGCAGTTTCTGGGGGTCGTCTTCCAGGACGTCGAAAGTGGCTGCCCCAAAAGTAGAGGCGATCCGCCCGGCCAGCACTTTGCCCACGCCCCCCACGCGGGCCTGGAGGTAAGCCGCCACACCCTCTTCACTCAGGTCGGCGGGCTGGGCAGACAGCACCAGGTTCAGCACCCGGTACTGGTAGCCATAATCCTTGTGTTCCTCTAACTTGACCAGCGCCTTGAACCCGTCGCCCACGTCCAGCGGCGGCATCAGGCCGACCACTGCCGCGTCCTCGTCCTCGCCGTAGGGGCCGGTAATGTCGGCGCTCATGACCGTAAAGCCGCTGTCGGCCCGGAACCGCACGCGCTGCACCGCGCCCTGAATATCGAACGGCTCGGCGGGAAGGTCACTGGGCATGAGGATCTATTGTAAATGGTTCGCCAGTGCGGAAAGGGACGGCGGTGAGAAAGCGCTGCTTTGCCTGGCCAGGCACCGTGTCCAAGTTCATCAGTGCTCAGCGCGGCGGAGGTCTTTCCAGAGAAGGCCGCCACCCGGCTGCAACGGGCCTGCGGTTCCGGCGATGTCGGCTGCGTAGATATCTACAAGATCCGGAACTGGCAAAACGATGTGGCGTCCCTGCCGCTCCGCCTCGGCCACAGCTCTGGCATACAGCTCAGCGCGGCGCTGTGGGTCAAATTCAAGCTGCGCCGCGTCCAGCCAGCGATTCAGTTGCTCTCCTTCAAAACCCGCTTGGTCAGCCAATGGAGATTCAGAGTGGTAAAAGGTGCGTAGCAGATCATCCGGCTCTGGAGCGTCGGATTGAGCGCCCACATAGGCCAGCGGCGCGCTGCGGCTGGGATCGTTGGGGACCGCCTCCAGCACGAACTTCGGGTTCAGCCGGAGCAGATCCTGCACCAGCAGTTCCAGCACCAGCTTGCCATACCAGTTGCCATAGGCTGCGATGAGGCGAAAACCGTGTTCCCAGGCCTGACCGTCATGTGCGGCGCGGCAGTGAGACTCGGCAGCCACCAGATCCTGCATAGGAAAAGAGGGAGCGTCCGGCCCCGGCCACCACCCGTTGGGCAACATGGCCGCGCGGCATCCTGGGTGGCAGTCCAGCTCTCGGCCAGCAGTGGACGCAGTTCCCGGTAACTCCCCGGTGCCCAGGCCAACAGCGGTTCATAGATGTTCAGGCTGAGCTGTGGATCTTCTCCGTCCAGGGCCAGCAGTGGCTCACCAGGGGCCTGCAACAGACCGCTATAGGGCGCGAGTTGCCAGACGAAGCGCTCCGGGTGAAGGCTACTTTGTGAGGCTGACCCTGCAGAAGACTCCGCCTGCGACTCGGCACAGCCCACCAGCAGCAAACTTGGCAGAGTCGCCAGAGTTACCGCCAGCAGGAGAGGTCGCCACACGCCGCCTAATTAAAGCATTTGACAGAAATGAGCGAAGCGTTTCCGTCCGACTTGCAAAGCTGCGAAGCAGAGCAGGGCGAGTGAGATCAAATGAGCAGGACGGAAAATGGAGCGAGCAAGCGTGCCTTTCTCTTGCTCGCGTAATTTGGAGAACTGCTCTATGGCGACTCTCCGGCACCTCCTTCCTTCCTTTCGTTTGCCCCTCCATCTGCCAGACTGCGGACCATGACGCTGCTGCACGAGGAACCTGTCCGCTTCCGGGTGGGCGAAGAACAACTGATCGGCCTGCTGCACCTGCCCACCGGCGAGAAACCCGCCCAGGGCTGGCCTGCACTGTTGATGTTGCACGGCTTTACTGGGCACAAGGCCGGTGATCACCGCCTCCACACCCTGTTTGCCCGGCACATGGCGGCGCGGGGCGTGGCCACGCTGCGTTTCGACTTCCGGGGCTACGGCGACTCTCAGGGTGACTTCGCGGCAGTGACTCCAGCCCGGCAGCTGGAAGACGCCGGGGCCGCCGCCGAGTGGTTGCGTGCACACCCTGATACCGACCCACAGCGCCTGATGCTGCTCGGTCACTCGCTCGGCGGCCTGCTGGCGGCGCAGGCGGCGGCCGACCTCGCCCCGCACCGCCTGGCACTGTGGGCCCCGGCGCTGCCCGATTACTTTCTGCGCTACTTGCCCGGAGGCAGCTTGCCCGCCGGAGTGCAGGATATCGGCGGCTGGCCGCTGGGCCGCCCCTTTCTGGAGGAGGTGCTGCGGCTGAACCCGCTGCGTGCGGCCGCAGCATGGGGCGGTGTCGCTGCCATCTTTCACGGGGACGCCGATGAGGAATGTCCCCACAGCTGGGGCGAGCGCTACGCTGAGGCGCTGGGGCCGGGCACCGAGCTGGCGCTGATCGAAGATGCCAACCACAGCTTCGACGACCTGGACCATCTTCAGACCCTGTATGCCCTGACAGGCCGGTTTCTGCTGGGCGAGGCCTTGGACTAAGCACATGCTTTTAGCCGGCATTCATCTTCGGAGCCGCTCAGCAACCCAGGGCCGCCCGCCCACGTAACTTGGGGTATGAACAAATTGATTATTGGAGGCCTGCTGACTGCCGCCCTGCTTGGAAGCGGAGCCACCGCCCAGACTGCGCCCGCTTCTCCGACTCCCCCTGCCGTACGTGCCCCGGCAACCCCGGCCCCATTGCTGCTGACCGCGCCCACCGGCACCTCCGTCACCTTGCAGGAGAACAGCACCCTGGAAGTGGAGTTGGAAGACATCCAGGCCACCGGGGCCGCCGCCGACATACTGCGCCCCAAGGACATCCGTGAGTTGCGGTCCCTGTTCGGAGAAATGTCAGGCATGGACATTCCCGGCAGCCAGATGCTGTACCGGGTGGGTCAGGTGTTCCCGGACGGCTCACGGGAACTGATCATCACGGCCACCACCGAAGTGCCTTCCGAAGATGGAGAAGGCAGCGAAGACCTCACCTTCAGCATGATTCAGACGGTAGAGAAGAGCGGCAAAATCACGGCGCTGCGCCTAGAGTCCGCAGATCCGGTGGTGCAGGCCATGTTCAGCGACCTCCCCGAAGACGTACTGAGCAGCATGACGCCCGCAAATGGACTGAACGTGTACGGCTTCCCGCTGGTCAAAGGCCACAGCGTGACCAAGACCGAGACAGTGGACATGCAGGCCCTGCTGGGTGGAATGCTGGGCGGCCTACTGTCGGCTGCCGAGGACCTGCCCGCCGACGAGCAAGCGGCCGTGGCCGAGGTGTTCAGCTCCATGAAACTGGAACCCATGGTCATCACCACGACCACCACCTACCAGGGAGTCAACCGTGCTGGCAACCATCTGTTCAGCCAGAAGACCAATACTCAGCCCTGGAGCATGAAGTTCAGCGGCGAATTGCCTGAAGGAGCAGGGGACTTCGGCTTCGAAATCACCTTGCAAGACATCTCCGGCAGCGCTGGTGAGCTGGTCTACCGCCCAGACGGCCTGCCCGTACAGATCAATCAGGCGCAGGAATTGCGCGCCATGATGACCTTCAACATCACCGGCGAAGAGGCCGGCAGCGTCAGCATGGCCATGCGAATGAAGATCGCCAGCAAGCTGCAGGCCGAATAAGCCACCTTAGAAGGGCTCCCAGCCCTGGCCTGCGGGCCGCTGGGGGCTTTTTTCGTCTCTGGATGATCTGGTGCGCCACTCACTTGCCCCGTTGGCTCCACACCGCGCAGGCCCACGCGTTATTCTTTCTGTTATGCGCGTACTTCACACCGCCGACTTTCATGCTGGGCGGGCCCTGCGCGGCTATGACCGCACCCCCGAAATCCACGCGGCCCTGACCGAGATTGCCGAGCTGGCCGAGAGTGAAAAGGTAGACGCTGTACTGATCAGCGGCGACCTGTTCGATACTGCCAACCCCAGCGCCGACGCGGAAAAGGCCCTCTTTGACTTTTTCCTGCGGCTGCGCTCGGCAGAGATTCCCAGCG
The DNA here is from genome assembly GCF_020889625.1 of Deinococcus radiophilus. GTDB lineage: Bacteria > Deinococcota > Deinococci > Deinococcales > Deinococcaceae > Deinococcus > Deinococcus radiophilus. Next base: position 307,945 of record NZ_CP086380.1, on the reverse strand, counting down.
TCGCCATTGCCGGGAACCACGACTCCAGCGCCCGGCTGGCGTCCGTCACGGGGCTGCTCGGCTGGGTGGGCGTACAACTGGTGGCCGAGGTCACGCCGCGCCCCGGCGACCTGATCCGCAGCATTCAGACCAAAGGCGGCGAAACGCTGACCGTGGGTGCCCTCCCCTACCTGTCCGAGCGGCGGCTGGTCAAAGCCGCCGACCTGCTGGGCGGTGAAGTAAGTGACTGGCGGCAGAAATACCGTGAGGGCATGGAATTTTTCCTGGGCAAGCTGGCCGCTGGGTTTCAGCCAGGGCACGTGAACATGCTGATGCTGCACGCCACCCTGGACGGCTCACAGCCGAGCGGGTCCGAGAAGACCATGCAATTTCACCTGGATAACGCCTATACTCTGTCCCCAGAGAACCTGCCGCGCGCCGCGCAGTACGTGGCGATGGGTCACATCCATCGGCCGCAGCAGGCCGGGAGTGCCCCACTGGCCCACTACCCCGGCAGTGTTATCCAGCTGGATTTTGGCGAGGGCGGCGAGAAGAAACAGGTCAATCTGGTAGAAGTATCGCCCGGTCAGCCTGCCCGCGTGATTCCGATTCCGCTCGGCAGTGGCCGCGAGCTGCGGACCATCCGGGTGCCGCTGGATCAGGTGGAGGCGCGGCTGGAACGTGAAAGCCAGAAAAAAGACGGCGCGCTGCTCAAGGTGCTGGTCGAGGCCCCCGCTGGCACGGCAACTGCGGGCCTGAAAGACCGGGTGCTGAGCGCCCTGCCCTCGGCGCTGGCGGTGGAACTGAGTGCCCTGCAAGAAGACCTGGCCCTGCCCAGCCTCAAGCGCGAGTGCCTGAGCCTGCTGGAACTGTACGAGCGCTACTGGCACGAGAAACGCGGCGAGTTGCCGGACGATCAGCGGGCAGCCTTCAAAGAAGCCCATGAGGCCGTGCAGAGTCACGTAGAAGCAAGCGGGGAGGAAGTGGCATGAGGAGGGAAAAAAGCAAAGCGCAGCGTGCGGGAAGCTGGATGGGTAAGCGCAGCAACCGCCATCCCATCACCCCAGGAGACCGCCTGTGAAGCCGCTGCACCTGACGGTCTCCGGCTTCACGGCCTTCCGCCAGCACACCGAGATTGACTTTGAGGGGCTGGACCTCTTCGCCCTGGTCGGGCCGACTGGCAGCGGCAAAAGTTCGCTGCTGGACGCCATGACCTTCGCGCTATACGGCCAGACGGCGCGGCTGGGCAGCACCGGCATGGACGCGCTGATCTCGCAGGGCGAGCGGGCGCTGTCGGTGGCGCTGACCTTCGAGCTGCACACCGAGCAAGGGCCGCAGGTCTACCGGGTCGCCCGCTCCAAGGGCCGCCGCACCGCCGAGAACGAAACCCGGCTGGAACAGCGTGAGGGCGAGCGCTGGAAGGGCCTCGCACAGGGCGGCGGCCAGCGGGCCGTCAATGCTCAGATTCAGGCGCTGCTGGGACTGGATTTCCGGACCTTTACCAAATCGGTCTTTTTGCCGCAGGGCGAGTTCTCACGCCTGCTGCACGGCACCGGCAAGGAGCGCCAGGAACTGCTGGGCGAGCTGATGGGCCTGCAAACCGTCAAGGACATGCACCGCTACGCCAGCGACCGCGCCAAGGAACTGCAGTTTCAGCTGGGCAGTCAGCACTCGGTCCTGGAAAACGAATACGCGGGCGTGACCGAAGAGGCCGTGCAGCAGCTGAGGCAGCAACGCACTGAGTTGGCCGCCCAGTTGGACCGCTGGCAGGATGAGCGCGAGGACGCTCACGTGCGTCTGGAAGGGCTGAAGACGGTGGCGGCACTCTGGCAAAGCCGCGAAGATGCGGGGCGCAAGCTGAGTGTGCAGCAGGGTCGCCGTGCCGAGATCAAGCGCGGGGCCGAGCGCGCCGCTCAGGCCCGCCGGGTGGCTGGCATCCTGCCGTTGATTGACCGTGAGGGACGCGCCCGGATTGCTGCCGAGCGTGCCGAGTCCGAGTTGCGGGCCGCGCAGGCTGAAGTCACGCAGGCCGCGCAGGCGCTGACCCAGGCCCAAACGGCCCAGGAACAGGCCCAGGCTGCCGAGGCGCAGATTCCCGAACTCGAAGCCCGCGCCGAATATTTACGCGACGCCGAAGCCCTGGCCGCCCGCCTGAAACGCGCCGGGGGTACGCCGGACCACCGCCACCCCCAGCCGCTGGACTGGGACGAAGACGGGCACGCCGCTGCCAAAGCCGACGCCGAAAAGCTGGACAAATTGAAACTGGAGCGGGTGCAGCTGAGCAGCCGCCGCGCTGCACTGGACGCCAGCACCGAGCGCCTGCGGGCCGACCGGGAACTGCTAGCCACCCGCAAGGCACAGCAAGCCCGCATCATGCAAGACGGCAAGGATGCGGCGACCCGGCTGGAACGCGCCGCCGCCGATCATCAGGCGGCCCAGGCGCGCGCTGGACTGGCAGCTTACGCCCAGGACCTGCAGGACGGCCAACCCTGCCCCCTGTGTGGTCAGTCGGTAGACGCGGCCCATCTGCCCAGCCATCCGGACACCGCCGAAGTGCAGCGACTGAGACTGGCCCTGGACGCCGCCGGACGCCTGCGGGACGATCTGCGCGGCCAGTACAGAGAAATTACTGCCGAGCTGGGCGTACTGCAAAAAGACCTGGAACGCCGTGAAGCCGAAGTCAGCGACACCCGCGAGCAACTCGCCCAGGATGAGGCCGACAATAAGGTCGCAGCCGAGCGCATCAGCGGCGACCCGGCCGACCTGGTGAGCCGCTTGCTGGCCAGCTTGGCAGCGCAGGTACGCAGCTTCGGCCCCAACCCCGTTGCCGAGCGTCAGAAGGCGGTGGCTCAGATCAGCGACATTCGCCGCCGCCTGAGTGCGGCTGTGCAAGCGGTGGCTACTGCGAGTAGCGGCCACGCCGCCGCCGCTGCCACGCTGAGCGCGGCCCAGGCCGGGGCCGAAGCCCGCCGCGCTGAAGCCCAGGAAGCTGTGCAGGAGCTGAGCGCGGCACTGGACCAGGCCGACCTGAGTGCTGACCGTGCCAAAGCGGCTGCCCTGCCCGAAGGCGAAATCGCCGCGCTGGAACAGGCCGCCCAGACCTGGCAGGCGGGCCTGGGCAGCCTGCAAACCCAAGTGGACGACCTGAGCGCGCAGCTGACCCAGGCGCTGGCGGGTCAGGAGTATGACCCCCAGGCGTTGCCGCAGCTGGCACAGACCCTCCAGGCACTTGACGCCCGCATCAGCCAGGGCCGCAGCGACGCAGGCCGCCTGGAAGGCCAGGAGCGCACCGCCGCCGAGCGCCTGGAGCGCAAGCGGGCCATCGAGGCCCAGACCAAGGAACTCAGCGCGGGCATGGACACCTGGAGGACCCTGACCAATAGCCTCAAGGCCAACGAGTTCCAGCAATTCCTGCTGGCCGAGGTCGAAGCCAACCTGCTGACCGGCGCGGGCCACATCCTGCATGAAATCAGCGACGGCCGTTACCGCCTCACGCTGGACGGCCATGATTATGCCGTGCAGGACCTCTGGAACGCGGGCGAGATGCGCGGCGTAAAGACACTCTCGGGCGGGGAGACTTTCCTGGCGTCACTCAGTCTGGCGATTGCGCTCAGCGACTACCTGGCGGGCAACAAGATTCTAGGGGCTCTCTTTCTGGACGAGGGTTTCGGCACCCTGGACCCGCAGGCGCTGGAGGCCGTCGCCACCGCCCTGGAAAACCTGCGGACCCAGGGGCGCATGGTGGGCGTGATTACCCACGTGGAGAGCCTCAGCCAGCGCCTGCCCAGTCAGCTGCTGGTCACCAAGAGCGTGGCAGGCAGCAGCGTGATGCGGCTGGAGGGCTGAGTGCCCACTACACCTTCACCCGCACGAACCCCACGCCGCGCCCCTCGTACTCAAATTTGTCGGTCAGTGAGAGGCGCGGAAAGCTGGGGTCGGGCGTGTCCAGCAGGTTCAGCGCTGAGATCGCCGCCGCCCGCAGTAGCACTTCAGCGGCATTAAAGTCGGCGTTCGCGTCGGCCAGGGCGTCGCCGTCGGGGTAACGCTCGGCCAGCAGACGCACCGCTTCCAGCAAGCGGGCGTAATCGGCCCGTGTATCGGCCCGCATTTCGGCAGTGTGTGGGGGCAACCCGGCGTAGGTTTGTCCGTGCTCGACTCGAGCCACCTCCCGATGCAACTCCCGAATGGCTTCGGCGGGCGTCTGGCTGGCGGGTGGGCGTGGACTGGGCATGGCAGATGATGGCACAGGCGGGCTGCGCTATTCATGCTCGCGGGGAAATGGGCGGCCAGGTTATCTAAGGTGGTGGGCCTATGCTCCAGCCAGCTTGCGGTGACCATTCCACCATCTGTCTTCTCCATCAACCATCTGCCGCGCCAGCGGCGAACCCATCCCCCCTACTCCAGCGGATATCCCGCCGGAACACCCTCCACCACCTCCGGGTGAATGCCGAAGTCTTCTGCGATCAGCCGCGCCGTCATCTTGGCCGACATCATCACGCTGGGCGTGCCGCCTCCCGGCTGAGCGCTGGCACCCACCATGTACAGCCCAGTCACGTCCTCGCTGCGGTTGTGAGGCCGGAAAAAGGCACTCTGGACCAGCTTCGGCTCTGGCCCGAAGGCGTTGCCCACATGGCTGTCCAGCGTCTGCTCAAAGTAGTCAGGCGTGATCCATTCCAGGTGAGTGAGCCGCTCGGCCAGGTGGGGAATGTAGCCACGCTGCTCCAGAAAGTCCAGGACGCGCCTGACCAGTGCCGGACCTTCCTCTTCCCAGTCCAGCCCTCCGCCCTTCCCCGCCTTGTTGGGCACCGGAATCAGGGTATAGGCAGCGTGATGACCCGCCGGGGCGAGTGTGGGGTCGGTGAGGGTGGGCAGGTGCAGGTATTGGCTGAAGTCCTCGCCCAACACGCCCCCGCTGAAAATCTCGCCCAGCAGTTCCTCGTAACGCGGCCCCAGGATGATGTTGTGGTGGCGCAGGTCCAGCGGGGCGTAACCCTCGGCGCGGAACCCAAAGTAGATGACCAGCAGGCTCATGCTTTGAGCCGCCGCCCTAACGCGCAGGTCGTTGTTTACCCGGCGGGCGGGTGACGGCAAACGTTTCAGGTAAGTATTGGCCCAGTCACCGTTACTTGCCACGATGTCGGCCTGCAGCTCCTCGCCGCTCGCCAGCCGCACGCCAGCGGCCACCGGGCGGGCCAGCCTTCCAGCGCCAGACCGGGTCAGAATCTCCTCTACTCCAGCCCCGTAGCGAATCTGCCCACCGAGTTCCCCGTACTTCTGGACCAGCCCCTGCACCAGCGCCCCAGTGCCGCCCAGGGCATAGTGGATGCCCCAGGTTTTCTCGACAAAGTGAATCATGGCGTAAATGGCTGGGACGCTCAGAGGATTGCCGCCGATCAGCAGTGTCTCGAAGGAAAAGACCTGCCGCAGCTTGTCACTCTGGAAATACTTGGACGTAAATCCAAAGAGGGTACGCACGGCATCCAACTGCAGCAGGTCCGGCACTACTTTCAGCATGGTGGCTGGATCGCCGAAGTGTGTATACCCCAACTCCAGAAAACCCCGCTCGAAAATGGCGCGGGCGTCGCGGTTGAACGCCTCGTAGCCGTCCAGATCCTCGGGAGCCAGCTCGGCAATCTGCTCACGGGTCCGTTCAGGGTCGCCGTCGTAATCGAAGTAGGTGCCGTCGTCAAAATAAATCCGGTAAAACGGCAGAATCGGCACGATCTGAACATACTCAGAGGTGCGGGGACCACCGCTTACCCCCCCCTTGACGCGCTCACCGCTAAGGGTAGAGGGCGGGAAGTCGGGAGCCGTCAGCGCGGCCTGATCACGTTCCAGTGCAAACAGCTCCTCAATGAAGTGCGGCACCGTCAGTACTGTCGGCCCCATATCAAAAACGTACCCGTCCTCGGTACGCTTCTGGTAGGCCCGCCCCCCCGGTGCGTCCAAGCGCTCCAGGATGGTCGTGTCAAAGCCGAGGCTTTGCAGGCGGATACCCAGGCTGAGGCCGCCGATCCCGGAGCCGATAATCAGGGCCGTTTTACGTAGGCGAGCGGGCACAGTTGGGGAGAATATAGGGTCAGCAGTCATAACACCTCGGGAGGGAACAGCAGAGAGAAAATGGGCATCAGGCTGAGCTGGGCAGATCAGACTTGCGGCCAAAGACCGAGCAGTGCGGCATGGTTTCACGTAGCGCGGCGCGGGCGGTCAGCCCCAGCTTGCGGCCACGCCCCACCACCGCGCGGCGAGTCAGGTTGTCGTAACCGCTGCGCTCCAGCTCATCAAGAATGCCTTCGTAAAGGTCGGCGGCCACCGCCACCGCCCAGCGGGCACGGCCATGCAACTGCGGAATACCGGCGCGGCCGGCGGCGTAGTCGGCGCGGGCACGGGCCGCCAACTGGGCCAGCAGGGCGCGGTAGGACGGCGTGACACGCCCAGCGGCGATGTCGGCTTCGGTGACGCCGTACTCGCGCATCAGATCCTGCGGCAGGTAGAGTCGGCCCCGCTCCCAGTCCTCGCCCACGTCACGCAGGATGTTGGTCAGCTGCATGGCGCGGCCCAGCCGGAGTGCCCGGTCTATGGTGCACTGTTCCCCGCCATACCCGCTGATCGGTGCGATCATCAGCCCAATGACTCCGCCCACACAGTAGCAGTAGCGGTCCAGCTGCTCCAGAGTTTCATAGCGGGTGCCCTGCGCGTCCATTGCCAGGTCCATCCGCATGCCCTCGCGGAGATCAGCGAAAGCGTCCAGGGTCAGTGGATAGCGTCCAGCCGCCCACGCCAATCCCTGACCCACCGCGTCGTCTTCGGCGGCTTGCCCATCAAAGGCTCGCTTCACCCGCGCCCACCAGCGCTCCACTTCAGCCGCCGGGTCTGCTCCTGGCTCATCCACCATGTCATCTACTTGGCGGCACGCCGCATACACCGCCCACACTGCCGGACGCTGCGGGGCCGGGAAAAACAATGACCCCAGATAGAAGGTCTGGCTGTGCTGACGCGTCATACGGCGGCACTGCTCCAGAGATATAGGCGGCAGCGGGCTTTGGTTCACGGGAGGACTCCTTTGAATGAGCATAGTGGAATCCCTAGCCTGGAGTGGAAAAAATTAGCCATTCCAGATTTATCAATAGTCAATCTTGACCAAATGGTCCACGCGGAGTTTCAGGCCGCCTGATCCGGCTTGGCGAAAATCATGCGGCCCACGTTCGTCTGCACGTTGTTCACCACCAGGACCCGCAGTGGCTTGCCCCGGAACTTCAGACCGTCTTCCACGACCACCATCGTGCCGTCTTCCAGGTAACCTACACCCTGCCCCTGCTGCTGCCCACCCTTGCTCACAGTGATGGTGAGGTAATCCCCAGCCTGCACCTGCGGCTTGAGCGCGACCGCCGCCTCGTGGATGCTCAGGACTTCCACGCCCTGCAATTTGGCGATGCGGCTCAGGGCATTGTCGTTACTGACGATCTTACCTCCGGTTTCACGGGCAAAGCGGATCAGCTTGTCATCCACCTTGTCCAGACCGGGCTCGTCCCAGTCGTCGATTCGCAGGGGCCGCAGTTCCTGCAATTCTTCCAGCACTGCCAAGCCCCGTTTGCCACGGGTACGCCGCTGGGCGTCCGAATGGTCGGCGAGCAGTTGCAACTCACGCAGCACGAAGCTGGGAATCAGCAGTTCACCTTCCAGAAAGCCAGCTTTGGCCAACTCGACCACGCGGCCATCAATAATTACATTGGTGTCCAGCACCTTGCTGCCCTTTTTGCGCCGCACCTGCTGCGAGGCCAACAGCCCGAAAGCGTCGGCGTGCTGCACCGAGTAGTTCACGAAGAACCACGCCAGCACCAGTGTGACCAGAATGCTGATCGGCCACGAATAGATCGGCAAGCTGGCCAGTAAGTTGGATACCAGGACACTGAGCAGCAGCGCCACGATCAATCCGAAGGTCGCTGCGGCCACGGTACGTGGTGCCAGCGAACTGTACCAGCGCCGCACTCCTGAAAAGGAGCGTGATAACAGAGGCTCTAGGCGGGGGGTCACCAGAAAGGCCAACAGCGCCCCAGCCAGCATCAGGCTCACGGTGTTGACGAGGAACATTTCACTGTTCGGACCACTCATATTGAGCGCCCGGCCAGCGGCGTAACCTGCAACCAGGCCCACGAGAATCATAAGGAGCCGGAACACCAGCATGGGGCTATGTTAGCGTGCCTTGCGCCGGGCCGCTGCGGCAGAACCGCCGGGCAGCGGAGCCAGGGGCACATAGGCCGCCGCCGAAACACCCAGATCGCTGGACGTCTGCCTGGCTTGCAGGGCCGCTGCGCCCGCCAGCGCGATCATGGCACCGTTGTCGGTATTCAGCCCCCCAGCCGGAAACGCCACCCGCAACCCAGTCTGTGCAAAAGCGGCCCGCAATTCGCGGTTGGCCGCCACACCGCCAGACACCACCAGGGTTTCCCGGCCGTAAGCCTCAGCTGCCCGGACTGACGTGCCGACCAGCGCGCGCACCGCTGCCCGCTGAAAGCTGGCTGCGAGGCCCTCGGCGCTCGCTCCACGCTGATGCGCCAGCAGAGCCGCCGTCTTCAGGCCGCTGAAGCTGAACTCAAACCCAGCCTGACCCTGGAGTGGAGGCTTGAACGGGATAGCCAACGGATCACCCCGCTCCGCCGCCGCGCTGATGGCGGGCCCACCCGGGTAGCCCAGCCCAGCCAACCGCGCCACCTTGTCGAACGCTTCGCCCACGGCGTCGTCACGGGTGGCCCCAACCAGGTGGTATTCGCCCTGGGTGGGCACATCAAAGAGGTGGGTATGACCGCCGGAGACCACCAACGCCAGGTAGGGCGGCGCCAGGTTTTCCTCGGTGGCTGCCGCATAGACATGGCCTTCCAGGTGATGCACCGCATAAAAGGGCACAGTCAACGCCTGCGCGAGTCCCTTGCCGTACATCAGCCCCACCAGCAGGGCTCCCATCAGGCCAGGGCCAGATGTAGCGGCAACGGCTCCGAGGTCAGCCAGCTCAATGCTTGCTTCTGCCAACGCCTGAGGCAACAGCTGATCTATCCGCTCCACATGTTCACGGCTGGCCAGTTCCGGCATAACCCCGCCGTACTCAGCATGGACGGTTTGCGACCAGACCACATTGGCCCGCACCTCTGGCCCGCTGGCCGTCAGGGCCACCACCCCGACCCCGGTATCGTCGCAGGAAGTGTCTATGCCCAGCAGATAAACGGGTTCACTCACACAGGCCAGCATAGCCCAAGGGACCGAGGGTTCCGTGGTCAGGATTCGTTTTGACCGCCAGGGCTAGGGCGTGCAGCCACCCTCAGACGCACCAACGGCTAGAAGTGCTTCGGGTCCGCTTCAGCATAAGCCGCCAACAGATACATCTGCTTGTTCTGGGCTGCCAGAATGCGCTGGGCTTCGGTCAGTACGGCGTCCATCTGGTCACACAGTCGCCGCTGGCGGTAGCAGAAATCGCGGTAGCCCTGCAACAAGACACCGTAGCGCTCTGCCTGCTCAGGCTGCGTCAGGGCTGCCAGCAGGTGATCCCAGCTTTGGGTGGCCTCCAGCGGAACCGATAGCCCGCGCATCAGCTCCTGCATCAGCGAGCGTTCATCTGTGGCGCACGTCAGATTGATAGCACGTAGCGCCACCTGATGTCCAGCGGCACTCAGGCGGGGATCGTGGGGGGCTTCCTGAATACCCTGTGGGGGCGAGGCGAATACATCCAGCACCCCGCCATGCTAATGCATGGGGCGCTGCGCGGACATGGCCGCGTCCCAGAGCGGTATGCTGCGGGGCGTGAAAGAGTCCGATGCCCATGTCTGGGCCACAGGTGCACTGGTCGAAGGACGGGCCTGGAAAGCTGCCAACCCACGCGCTGCTATTTTGCTGACGCACGGCTTCGGGGAATACCTCAGCCGCTATGTAAACAGCTTTCAAGGGTTAATCCCAGCACTGGTGCAGCGCGGGTTCGATGTTTATGGCTATGACCTCCGCGGCCACGGCCAATCCCTGGGACGCCGTGGTGTGGTGAATGTCGAAGCCCTGGTCCGCGATCATCTGCTGGCCCGTGAGCAGCTCCGCCGTCAGGCACTGCCTGTCTTTGCGATGGGTCACTCTATGGGCGGCCTGGTCACGGCCATAAGTGCGGCCCGTGACCCCCGTGGCCTGAGTGGCGTGATTCTGAGCAGTCCGGCCCTGCTGGTCGGTGAGGACCAACCTGCGCTGCTGCGCCGCGCCGCGCCACTGCTGGGCCGCTTGACTCCCAGCTTGCCCGTGACCCGCCTGAATCCCCAAGACATCAGCCGCATAGATGCCGAGGTCCAGACCTACCGCAAGGACCCACAGATCTATCACGGCAAGGTGCCGGCACTGACAGCCTCTACCCTGCTAAGCAGCAGTAAAAAAGCCTGGAGCACCTACCCGGACCTGAAACTGCCTACCCTGGTGATCCACGGCTCGGCAGACCGTATTGCCGACGCCGCAGGCAGCCAGCGCTTTGTGGACACCATCAGCAGCAAGGAGAAGACCCTGCACCTGGTCGAAGGTGGCTACCACGAGTTGCTGAACGACGAAGGTGCCGCCCAGACCCTGCAAGTGCTGCTGGAGTGGCTAGATCAGCAAGCCCCGCAGCCTATCGGTCACGCCTGAACCCCTGGTAGACATACAACATAAGAAACTGCCCCCAGGCCAAAGCAGGCGCTGGGGGCAGCTTCTTAGATTCAGAATCAGGAGTTGGGGTTACGCAGTTCGCCTTGCTCAATCGGCGCACCTTCAGCCTTGGCTTCTACCTGACTACCAGGCACTTCGGCAGAGGTGATTGGGCCAGTGCTGCTGGTAGCGGCCGCGCCGACACCCTGGGGCTGTGCGGTTTGACCCTGAGCAAGAGGGTGTTGCTCGCCGCCTTCTTGCTTCAGAAAACGGCTAACAGCGGGGTTGGGAGCCGTGGGAGTCGTACTCATCACACTGCGGCGCTCCGTCGGCAGCCCACTGCGCTGGGTCTTGCGCTCAGGCGTAGGCTGTCCGGCTTTGGTCAGCAGGTCATCTGCCAGGCTGTGCAGGCGGTCACGCACCAGACGGTTAGACAGTGCACGCACACCCACCGTCATCAGGGTGGCGACCAAGCCGCCGGTCAGATCTGCGCCCTTTTCCTGCTGCTGGGCCTTCATCAGCGCCTTCTGGTACTTGACCGGCGAGTTGGCGTCCACATAGATCTTCTTGGTGCGCTTCATCTGGCTGCCCAGCACCAGACCCAACACGGCACCCACGGCTGAGGCTCCGCCCAGCATCTTAAGCGGCTCCATTTGCATCTGACCCTTCAGGCTGGCCGTTTCGGTCAGTACGTCCACTTTGGCACGCAGACGCTCACGGGCCAGTTCCTTTTCAGTCAGTGGTAGCCGGACTTCTTCGTAGCGGGCTGGCCCATCGGACGGCGCATTCAACACCACAGGTTCTACTTTTGGATGGTTGTCGCTCATCGGCGGCCTCCTTCTTCCCCACGGTTCATATCATCACTATACGTAGGCTGGGTGCTGACACGCACCTGTGGGGCTCCTTGAAGCACTTCAGGATGAACCACATTGGGATCGTGGTCAGCGTGACCGTGATTATGCCCGGTGGGGGCATGGGGGTCCAGCTTCTCGTTCAGCGACTGGCCGTAGTACTGGGCCGAGCCGTCAGGGTTGGAGTCGTACACAGGCACGGCGTGAGCACCTTCAGAGGGCGGACGGACCATGTCATCGGCCTGTACGGTGTGGTCTGCAGCGCTGCTGCGGTACACCACTGCAGGATCACTGCTGACCACCGTGGTGTGGCTCTGGCCGTACACCGGGGCCGTGCGCTGCGTTCCCACCGACACGGGAACACCAGTCGCGACGACCGCTCCGGTCAGGGGCTGACCACCTTCGGTCCGCTGACGGCGCTTCTCAGCCAGGTACTCGGCTTCCAAACGCTCATCTTCGGTCAGAGCGCGGTGCTCGTCGCCAATACCCTCACTCAACTTGTTCAGGGCCAAGGCCACCAGAATGCCCGCAATCACCAGACTACCCAGGAACATCGCCAGCGCAGCAGCCCACCAGGGCAGGCCCAGCGCAACCAGACCAAAGTAAATGGCCAGAATCAGGAAAATGAGGGCCAATCCCAGTGGAACCAGGGCAGCCAGCAGCAGCACCACTCCCACACCTTTGGCCTTGGCCAGCTCACCGATCTTGTGGGCCAGCGAGTTGACCTCTGCTTTGGCCAATGCCACACCTGCGTCGAACACGTCGACGATAGCGCTGCCCATGGATGATTTACGTTCTTCTTGCATTCCGTCCTCCGAGAGCGTGCCTGACTCGTTTTGGCGTCAGGCACATGGTATGCCTTCTAGCATAAACGCTGCGGGCCAGCCTCCGGCTAGACCCAAAGAATTCCTCAGGATTCCTTAGGTCGGACGCCTCAGCGTATCCGTCCTTAGCGCCGATAGGTCGGCCCCACTGTAGCACCCTGTCTGTAAGGCGGCCCGCCGGAGGGGTCCACTAAAGATTTCTGCAAAGGGACGAGCCATGGCTTTGGCCTAGACTGCGCGGTATGACACATCCACAGGCGGGCCAGCGTGCCCCAGCGGAGGCGCTCAGCAATATCCCCCACCTGATTGCAGCGTACTACGAGCGGCGTCCCGATCCCGCGGTGGCGGAGCAGCGGGTCAGCTTCGGAACCAGTGGGCACCGGGGCACTTCGCTGAATCAGACGTTCAACGAGGCCCATATCCTCGCCATCACCCAAGCCACTGCCGAATACCGCCGCACGGCAGGCATCCAGGGGCCACTGTATCTGGGGGCCGACACTCACGCTCTGAGTGAACCGGCGCTCCTCAGTGGCCTGCGGGTGCTGAGGGCCAACGGGGTCAATGTCCAGGCTGCACCTGGTCAGTTCACACCAACCCCACTGGTCAGCCACGCCATCCTGACCCACAACGCGGCGGGCGCAGAGCAGGCCGACGGCATCGTGATCACGCCCAGTCATAATCCCCCACAGGACGGCGGTTTCAAGTACAACCCGCCCAGCGGCGGCCCTGCCGATACCGATGTCACCGGGCAGATTCAGGCCCGCGCCAACGAGCTGTTGGAAAACGGTCTGGACGGGGTGCAGACCGTCACCCTAGAAGAAGCGCTGAAAGGGTTGACGCCATTTGACTTCATCACGCCATACGTGGAGACGCTGGATGAAGTGATTGATCTGGAAGCGATCCGGGCGGCGGGCGTCCAGATCGGCGTCGATCCCCTCGGCGGCAGCAGCTTGCCGGTCTGGCAGGCCATTGAAGACCGCTGGCAGCTGGGGCTGCGCATCGTCAACCATGAGATTGATCCCCGTTTCGCCTTCATGACTCTGGACAAGGACGGCAAAATCCGGATGGACTGCTCCAGCCCGTATGCGATGGCCAGCTTGCTGGAGTACCGAGGTCAGTTCGATGTGGCGATTGGCAACGACCCAGACGCCGATCGGCACGGCATTGTGACCCCGGACGGCCTGATGAATCCCAACCACTATTTGGCCGTGATGATCGATTACCTGTTCCGGAACCGCCCCGGCTGGCGGGAGGACGCGGGCATCGGCAAGACCCTGGTCAGTTCGGCACTGATTGACCGCGTGGCTACCGGCCTGGGCCGCCCCTTGATGGAAGTGCCGGTGGGCTTCAAGTATTTCGTGGAGGGGCTACAAGGCGGCTCGCTGGGCTTCGGCGGTGAGGAATCGGCGGGAGCCAGTTTCCTGCGAATGGATGGCCGCCCCTGGAGCACCGACAAAGACGGCATCATCGCCGGACTGCTGGCCGCCGAGATCATGGCCCGGTCAGGCCGCAGCCCCTCGCAGTATTTCCAAGACCTGAGTGAAAAGTACGGCGAGACGGCCTATGCCCGCACCGACGCCCCGGCCAGCACCGAACAGAAAGCCGCCCTGAAATCTCTGAGCCCCGAAGCCGTACAGGCCGCGACCCTGGCGGGCGACCCAATCACAGGCCGCTTCACCCGCGCTCCTGGCAACGACGAAGCCGTTGGTGGGCTGAAGGTCAGCACCGAGCATGCCTGGTTCGCCGCCCGCCCCAGCGGTACTGAGAATATCTACAAAATCTATGCCGAGAGCTTTAGGGGCGAGGAACACTTACAACAGGTGCTGAAAGAGGCCCAGCAGGTGGTCGCCGCCGCGATGCCCTGAGGCCCCCTTGGAAGTCTCAGCGTTCCGGCACTGAAGCTTGCGGAAAGCGGGCTAGGCGCTCCAAATCGGCAGCGGTGTCCGCATCTTCCCAGACGTGTGACGACAGCCCCAGGGCGTCCCGTGACAGGAGGATGCGGCCCGGTCCTTGAAGGACGGCGCGTAGTCGCCGTTCTCCCCGGTCCAGCGCCGCCGTGACTTCAGGCCGCAGGGCCGTGTGGTACAGCGCAGGCAAGGGCTGGGGGTGGCCTGCCGCGTCCAGCGTCGCCACGGCTAATCGCCCCTCTCCGACATGGAGAAACAGCGTCGCCCAGACGGCGGGCGTCAGCAGCGGATAGTCCACGCCAGTCAGCGCCACCCAGCCGGACCCAAACTGTTCTGCCCAGGTCAGCGCTTTCTCTAGGCCAGCCAGTGGTCCCTCTCCCTGACGGTCTTCGGGTTCGGTGATCCAACCGGGCAGCTGGTAGCTGCGCTCCGGCGGGGCGATCAGCAGGCGGTGAGGCGCGCCTTCCAGACTGGCCGCCGAGCATTCCAGCAGCGTGACCCCGCCCAGGCGAGCCAGCGCCTTGTCCGACCCAAAGCGGCGCGATTGTCCCCCCGCCAGCAGGGCAGCGGTCAGCAGACCAGCGTCAGTAGGTATGAAAGCCTCTGAGGCCGGTGGCGTCGCTCAGTTGGGTGTCCACACCGTCCACCCGTGCGTGGGGTGGTCCCTGCTTGAGCCAGTGCACCAGCCGTTCCAGATCCTCGGCGTAGCCTTCGGCCACCACTTCGACCCGGCCATCGGTCAGGTTCTCGGCATAGCCCTGCAGGTCCAGGTCGGTGGCGCGGCGCTGCACGTAAAAGCGGTAGCCTACGCCCTGCACCTCCCCACTTACCAGGGCGGTCAGGCGCTGCAATTTGTCCGGTTCAGTCATGGAGTCAGCCTAGCGCGGTCAGGTGTACGTTAACCGGACCCATTGTTCAAATCGGACTGCGCCAAAGGTGACGCCCATTTCTAGAGACATACCCGGCAATTGTGCCCCAATCCACGCCGGTGCGGGAAAAGTCAGGCCACCGAACGCCGGGTGGACCAGGCGACGCTGCATAGATCCCCCGGTGTTCTGCAAGTACATCAGCCACAACTGACCGCCAGGGCGCAGGGCCAACACTGCCGAACGCAGCAAGGCCGCCGGGTCCGCCGTCTCGTTGAGGGTGGCTCCGATGGTTACGCCGTCAAAAGCTCCGTGCCAGGGCGCGGGTAAGGTCTCACTGTTGATCTGAGCCCACTCAATCTGTGGGCCTTGCACCCGCCGCTGGGCTGAGCGCAACATCGCGGGGCTGAGATCAGTGGCAGTGACCCGGCACCCTGCCCCCGCCAGCACCCCAGCATAAAACCCAGCACTGGTCCCAACGTCCAGCCAGTATTCGCCGGGCTGTGGTCGGCAGTGCCCTAGGAACAGCCGAGCCTCGCGCCACAGCGGGAACGGCTGGCCGCCGAGTAGCGTGAGTGACCGTTCACGCCACAGCGAGTAGCCCCAAGCGGTCAGGGGCAAGAAATTACTGCGCTGGGCCAGGGTCAGCCGGGGCATGGCTCAGAACAGGGGCAGGCCAGGCATCGCATGTCAGAACAGCGGTAGGTGGCCCAGTGCAGTCACGTCGGGGCGCTCCTGCCCCTCGGTAAAGACGGCCATTACCGCGCCCAGATCGCCGCCCACCTGCTCAATGATTTCGCGCAGCGAGTTGAGCGTGCCGCCACTGGACACCACATCGTCCACGATGGCGACCCGCTGACCGCGCACCTTCTGCACGTCCAGGCCATCCATCACGAGGGTCTGGGGCTTGCCGGTGGTGATGCTGACCACCTCGCGCACCACCGGGTCCACCATGTAAGGCTTGGTGCCCTTGCGGACCACGATATAAGGCACGCCCGATTCGCGGCTGATGACATGCGCCAGTGACAGCGCCTTGACCTCTGGCGTCACCAACACCTTGATGTCGGCAGGAAGACGGCGGGCCAGCTCTTTGCCCGCTTCCTCGGTAATGTCGGTGTCGCCTAGCATGTTGAACAAGGCGACTTTGACCTCATCCGAGACGGGCACAATAGGCAGGTCACGGCTGAGCGAGCCGATCTGAACGCGGTGAGTGGGCAGGGAGACGGGATTCGTCATAGGGCGCAGTCTAGCGCTCAGCCCTCAGCAGCCGGCGTAAACATTCACCAAACGAAAGCAGCCCCCACACAAGAGGGCTGCCAGGCAAAGTGAATCAGCGCCGCGCTGGGCCGCCGTCAATCCCGCCGCCGCTGCCGACTCCTGCGCCACCTTCGGCCTCACCTTCCAGGTCGCTGCCGGTCAGCGAGTTGGGATCACCCTGACGGTCTTCGCCGTCCCAGTCACCCTCACGGCCATCGGCAAAACCGGGTTCGTCGTTGGGATTCTGCATGTTTTCCCGCTGACCCTCACGCAGAATGTCCTCGTTTTCCAGCTTCTCTTCGATGATCTCAGGCTTGGTGTCGTCCACGTTCACGTCTTCGCCGATGTTGATGTTCCGGTCGTTAGCGTCAGTCATGGGAGCAGCATAAAGCCCCACTGGCGCACGGACAGCGGGGCGTCAAGAAACGGGAAAGGCGCTTAGAGTCAGCCTCGGAAAATCGCGGAGGTGAGTGTACCTGCGCGGGTTGTCGGCGAGCAGACGGGCACAGCTCCGCAGGAGAGCGGGGAGACACAGACCAGCTCAGACCTCTCGCCCATGTTCCGGATGACCGCTAGGCTTAGCCTTCGGCGCTGTAGGCGACCTGGCCGCCCACCACGGTCAGCAGCGGCCAGCCGCGCAACGTTTCTCCAGCATAGGGGCAAAACTTGGCCTTGCTCTGGAAGGTCTTGGGGTTCACCTTGCGCTCGGTGTCTGGGTCAAAGACCATCAGGTCCGCCGGAGCACCTACCTCCAGGGTGGGGGCATCCCAGCCCAGCACACGGGCAGGACCAGCGGTCATCAAGTCCACCAGCTTTTCGAGGCCCAACTTCTCGCTGAAGCGGGTGTACATCACGGGCCAGGCCACCTCGATATAAGGAATGCCGAACGGCGCTTCAAGCAGATCGCGTTCCTTTTCAGCCTGGGTGTGCGGCGCGTGGTCGGTGCCGATGCAGTCCACCGTGCCGTCCAGCAGCCCTTCGAACAGTTCGTCGGCATCGGCCTGGGTGCGGAGTGGTGGGGCCACCTTATACACCGCGTCAAACGACCGCAGCCGCTCGTCGGTCAGGGTGAGGTGGTGAGGACTGACCTCACAGGTGACAGGCAAACCGCGCCGCTTGGCCTCACGGATCCGCTCCAGCCCCGCCGCGCTACTGAGGTGCTGTACGTGCAGTCGGGGCCGGTTGCCCCGCTCATGCAGCCAGGCCACGATTTCCATATCGCGGGCGATCCGGGCGGCCTCGGCGGCGGTCGGGTTCCCCGGTACGCCCAGGGCCTGCGACACCTCACCCTCGTTCATCACACCATCAGCGCGCAGGGTGGCATCCTCAGCGTGAACGCTGACCACCATGCCCAGGCTGCCCGCATACTCCAGGCCCAGGCGCAGCACGCGGGCATTTTCGTTGGTGCGCCCGTCGTCGGTGAACATCACGGCCCCGGCGTCGCGCAGGGCGCTCAGCTCGGCCAGTGCCTCGCCTTTCTGACCCTGGGTCAGCGCCGCAGCCACATGTAGCCGCGCCAGTCCCAGCCCCGCCGCTTTCTCCTGCAAGGCGCGCACGGTGGCCGGGTCATCAATCACTGGCGACGTGTTGGGCATACAGACCACGCTGCCGTAGCCACCCGCTGCCGCTGCCGCCAGACCGCTGGCGAGGTCTTCTTTTTCGGTCTGGCCCGGTTCGCGTAAGTGGGCGTGCGGTTCGATCAAGGCCGGAATCACCGTGCCGCCGCACCCGTCAATCGTTTCGCCGTGCCCTTCTTCCGGCAGGTTCCAGCCCCTAATTTTGCCGTCTTCGATGGTCACACTTTCGCGCTCAGTGCGGCCAAGGCGCTTGATATTGGTAATGGTCAGGTTCATGGGGTTCTCCTTGAAAGGGTTCTCGTTATAGCGGCCAATGGTCTGCGTAATGATCCCGGGGCGTGTTCATAATCCGTGCCTGGGCGCAGCCATCCGCCAGATAAACTGCGTAAGGCCGTTTTCCAGCGGCGTGTCCGCGCAGCTCTGCTTCAGGGTTGAGCCGCAGTTCCAGCAGGGGCACATCACGGGTTTCGGCGTAGGCGCTGGTGGGGTCTTCGAAGCGTAGGGGTCTGATTTCGATACGGCAACCCGCCACCAAGCGGCGGTCCAGCGGGGCTAGCTCTACGCAGTCCCGGCGTCCGTCGCCCAGCAGCCAGCGTAGCCAGGGATGATAGGCCGGGGGAAAATCGCTGGCCTCCTGTTGCTCCGCGGCCACCAGCACCTGCCGCAGCTGTCCGCGCAGATATTCGGCCTGGGGGCGCGGCCAAGCGTAGTTCACCGCCACACCCTCCCGGCCCTGATCCTGGATCTCCAGGACCTGTGTGCCCAGGCCCTCAGCGGTGTAGGTGACTCGCTGACGCCCCGGTCCCAACTGCCTGATGTTCAGCGCCGATGAGGCGACCCCTCCAAAAGCGTCCTGAGCGATCCGCACGGGTGACTTGCCCACGCTGACCCGGTAACAGCCCACCTGCGTGTACGGTGTGGCCTGCGCGGTCCACGCCGGGGCGCATTCACGCGCCGTCCAACCACGCGGTGGCTTGGCACCCCAGGCCGAAATGGTCGGCTCGGCGGGCGTGCACGCCAGCGCTGCACCCGGCAAGGCCAGCACACCCAGCAGCAGCCAGGTGCGCCCGGTCAGGCTTGTCAAGTTGGAGAGTAGATGCATACGCCAGCCTCACGCTTGCCGGTTAAGAGAAGGGGCAAACTTCAGTCGCGTCCCACCAGCAGGTGGTACAGCACGCTCATCCGCACCGCCTGGCCGTTTTCCACCTGCTTGACGATACGGCTGCGCTCACCATCGGCCACCTCGCCGCTGATTTCCACGTCGCGGTTCATCGGTCCGGGGTGCAGCACGATGGCGCCGTCCTCGGCCTCAGAGAGCAGAGATTCGTTCACCTGATAGGTAGCTATATAATCCGCCAGGCTGGCCAGGTAGCCGCCCTGCATCCGCTCGTTTTGCAGGCGCAGCGCCATGACTGCGTGGGCGCCACGTACGGCTTCGCGGGGATCGGTGGTCAGGGTCACGCCCGGCATGGTGCCCAGTTCCAGCGGGAGCAGCGTAGCAGGGCCGCACAGCACCACTTCGGCCCCCAATTTGGGCAGCAATTCGGCGTTGGAACGGGCCACCCGGCTGTGCAGCACGTCCCCGATGATCGTTACCCGCTTGCCGCGCAGATCGCCGTACTCCTGGCGGATGGTGTAGGCATCCAGCAGCGCCTGGGTGGGGTGGGCGCGGCGGCCGTCGCCCGCGTTGATCACGGGCTTGCCGCTGTAGCGGGCCACCAGATGCGCGGCTCCGCTGGCCGTGTGACGCACGATGTAGGCGTCCATCTTGTAGGCCGTCAACGTCTCCACGGTGTCGCGCAGGCTCTCGCCCTTGCTGACGCTGCTGGCCCCTGCTGCAAAGCTCACCACGTCGGCACTCATGCGCCGGGCCGCCAGCTCAAAGCTGACCTTGGTGCGGGTGCTGTTCTCGAAAAAGGCGGTGCAGACCGTCAGGCCTTGCAGCGCCGGAACTTTTTTCACCGGGCGGGCCAGCACGTTCAGCATGGTATCGGCGTTGTCCAGCAGGCCACTCAGACGCTCCGGCGACCAACCCTGGAAGTCCAGCAGATGCTTGGGGCGTGGGTCGGTCATGCGCTCTCCCCTGCTTCTTCCAGCCCGGCACGGTCCCACAGCTCTACGCTGTCGGCCCCATCTGTCTCACTCAGCTTCACCTTGACCACCTCGTCGTGGGCAGTGGGCAGGTTCTTGCCCACATAGTCAGCGCGGATCGGCAGTTCGCGGTGGCCCCGGTCCACCAGTACCGCCAGCTGAATCCCAGTGGGGCGGCCAATATCGATCAATGCATCCAGCGCAGCGCGCACAGTGCGACCGGTGAACAGCACATCGTCCACCAGAATCACCCGGCGCTCGGCCAGATCAAACGGCACTTCAGTCTCGCGGATGATCGGCTGCCGGGCCACTTCGCTCAGGTCATCACGGTAAAGGGTGATATCCAGACTGCCAGTCGGCACCTCCACGCCTTCCAACTCGGACAACTTGGCGGCCAGGCGGGCGGCCAGCGGCAGGCCACGGGTATGCACTCCGATCAGTGCCAGGCCCTGGGCACCCTTGTTGCGCTCGATAATCTCGTGGGCGATGCGGGTCAGGGCGCGGCGTACCTCGGCACTGTCCAGAATAACGGCTTTGGGGGTCATGGGCGCACCTGCTCAGACACGGTGCAATCGGGCATAGCGCAGTCAGACACGGTGCAGCCAAAAAAAAGTCCGTACAGCTCAGGCTGACGGCGGCTCGGGGGTCGGTTCATGGTTGCTCCTTCTCCTGCCTCACAGGGCGGGTGCGGCCTCACCGGACCGCTGAAAAAGGATGAATAAAGGAAAGTGCTGTTCGGGGAGCGGAGTGGGTCCGCTTTCCGGTCATGAGGATAACAAATATGAACCAGCGGTGCGGACGAGAGCGATAGAAGCGAAGGCACGATACTTCCGCTTCTATCGCTCTACCCAACGCACTTACTCGTTCAGAAAATGGGCGTAACTCTGGCGCAGCTTGGCGACTTTAGGAGCCACCACTGCGCCGCAATAAGGGTTCTGCGGGTTGTTGGCGTAGTAGTCCTGGTGGTAATCCTCGGCCACATAGAACTCGCTGGCATCTTCAATGCTGGTCACGATGCCGCCCGCGTAGGTGCTGTCGTTCAGCTCCTGCATCACCGCCTGGGCCTCGGCGCGCTGGTCATCATTCAGTGGAAAAAGGGCGCTGCGGTACTGCGTGCCCCGGTCAGCACCTTGGCGGTTCAGGGTGGTGGGGTCGTGCGTTCCGAAAAAGATATGCAGCAGATCGCGGTAGCTAACCTGACTGGGATCGAAAGTGACCCGCACAGCTTCGGCGTGGCCGGTAACGCCCGTGCAAATCTGCTCGTAGCTAGGATTGGGGCGGCGGCCCCCGATATAACCGCTTTCGACCTGCTGGACGCCGCGAACGCGCAGCATCACCGCTTCGGTACACCAGAAGCAGCCTCCCGCAAAGATGGCTTGTTGGGTCGTTTCATTCGCCTGGGTCATAGCTCCATGATGTCCTGCTGGACTTCTGGCAATACCGAGCAACTTCACGAAGAGCCGTCTATCTACAGCAAACATAAAAAAACCACCCCGCGTAATGGGAGTGGGATATTTGGTTGCAGGGACAGGATTTGAACCTGCGACCTCCGGGTTATGAGCCCGACGAGCTACCAGACTGCTCTACCCTGCGTTATTCTTTTCGGCTGTTTCCAGCGCTCAAAAATAATAGGTCCTCTTCAGGGTTTTGTCAACTCAGGCGGTCCAGCACTTCAAGGCGCACTTCCTCGAAAGCATCGAAGAATTCATCTTCCAGAGCATAGTCACGCTCCAGGGCATCTTGCTCGGTGTGCATTTGGGCGTGCGTCCAGCGGAGTCGGGCCTGCTCTGCGGAATACACATTGCCCCGCGCCGCCACAAAGGCTGCGGCGTGGCGCACTGCCGCCACCGGGTCAGAGGTGGGCGCCACCACCGAGAGGTTACGCAAATCACCCTGATCGTTGACCAAAGAGCAGGTCACTTCCAGCCGCTGCCCCTTGCGCGCCAGGAACACCTGATCCACCCGCCACATCGCCGTCGCCCGGAGAGGGGTACGGTCGGTGGGGGAACGGCGGCCTCGGCGTTTCATGGGGAGCAGTGTAGCGCGGCGCTTCTTCAGCGCTCAGGCAGGTTGCAGCTCACGGGGCCAGCTGTGCATGGGAGCCCATCCCATCAGTCCACGCCCAGCGGCACGGGCGACCGCTTCAAACTCCAGATCGCCTGGCACCACGAACACCGGAGCCATCCAGCTCAGGCGGGCTTCCAAGCGGTGCATGACACCATCCCAGCGGGCCAGAGGCCCAGTCAGCACGATGGCGTCCGGCCGGATGGTCAGCGCACCACACTGTTGACCCACTGCGCAGGCCACTTGATGCACGAAAGCCGCTGCCGCCGCTTGCACACGTGGATCGGTTTCTTCAGCGGCCATCAACTCGCGCACGCTGCCGTAGCCGGTCAGTGCCCGCAGGCCGCCTTCACCAGTCCAGAACTCGGTCCAGGCGCCAGCGTGCATCTGAAGATGATCGCTGTCCCAGAGCCGCTGCAAGGTCGCGGGGGAAACTGGCCCCGCCTGCCGTAGGCCCATGGGACCGCCGGTCAGGCCCGACCCGGTGGAATTGACGACCTTGCCCTTCTGATACGCCGTCACACTGCTGGTGCTGCCGAGGTGTGCGGCAATCACTGCTGCGTCACAGAAGCGCTGTCCGACGTCATAGGCGGCCTCGCGGGCCACCATTTCGGAGTTCAGGACATGAAAGCGCGGTTCGCGTCGCAGACCGGGAATCCCTGTTTCGCGCGCGTCAGCAGGCAACTCGACCTGCTGCGGCAAAGGAACCGTCAGCAGAGGAACACCCAGACGCATGGCCCAGGCAATCGCCAGCCGCAGGCCCCGGTTGCCCAGGACGGCCCCGCTGGGGAGATCATGCTGGGCCTGGAGAAGATGCTCGGGCGCCACATAGATTACCTGGCTGCGGTCACTGACTGCGGCGGCAGGTTCTTCCCAGGCGGCCACCGTCACCACCGCGTCGGCAGGCGGCCAGGCAGCAGCCTGCATCTCCAGGGCATCCAGAGCACGGTTCAGATCCAACCCCGTCCCGTTGAGAAGGTGCGGGTCCAGCGGCAGATCGGCGCGGGTCATCTGAAGATCCAGGCGACCATCCTGTACCGGATCAGGCCCGCCACATTCAGACACACCAACAGCTTCGGGCCCAACAGAAGGGACCGGCGGGGTCAACTCGGCCAACCCCAGTTTCAGGCTGCTACTACTTACGCTGAGCACGTATACGCGCATAAACAGGCCAGTTTAGCAGAAGAAGCGAGCCAAGCTGTGATTCAGAATGCACTGGCTGCAGCGCAGCTAATCGGTCTCCACCGCAGGCGGGCCAGCCGCCATGAACAGCTCGGCAGAGGGACACCAGCGGTTCAGGACACAGCTTGGGCAGTCGGGCGAGCGGCGGGTACAGACCTCGCGGCCATGCCGCACCCCAGCGCGGTGAAAGGCCGCCCGGTAGGCCGTATCCAGTGGCAAGACCCCTTCTAACCATTGCTCCTGCTTGGCAGCAGGCCAGGTGGGCGGCACCACTTCCAGCCGCCAGAGCACCCGCTCAATATTGCCGTCTACTGCCGCCGCCGGCCGCGCCAGATGAAAGAGCAAGAGCAAACTGGCGGACCGCCGCCCCACACCTGGCAAGGCTTCCAGTTCAGCGCGAGCCTGAGCGTCGTCTAGGCGTTGCAACCAGCGCAGCGAGGGCCTCCCCCGCTCGGCCAGTTGGTGCAGTACGCCCCAGATGGTGCGCGATTTGGACCGGGCCAGTCCGCCCCCAGCAGACCGCAGCACCGCTTCAAGGTCCTCGGGCTCAGCGACCAGCGCCAGCTCCCAGCGCGGATAGGCAGCCCGCAGCGCTTCCCACTGACGCTGGGCCACCGCCCAGGTGTTTTGCTGCGCCAGGATCAGGCGAATCAATCCGTCCAGCGGTTCCGGATTGGGCGTAGGTTCCTCCGGCAGCTCAGCGTAGCCCTGGGCGAGCAGCAGCGCCTGCGCAGCTTCTGGCCACCACTCTGGTGGGGGCAATGTGGCTGGGCTGACCCGGTTCTCCCGCGCCCTGTTCAAGCCTTACTCCACGCGCCGTTCTACCGTGTTGCCAGCCCGGTCACGCACCGTGATATCAGCGTAGATGCCCTGCGTCTCGGCATAAAAGGTCACGCGGGTTCCCACGGGGCTGTTCAAGCGGCGGCCATCCACCAGAATTTCGGCGACCTGATCGTTGTCGGTGGCTTCACCCGAAACGCGGATGGTCTTCCCGATCCGCTCAAAGCTGCTGACGGCCAGCTCTGGCGGCTCGGCGTCAATGTTCAGATCCATGGTCATGGTGCTTTCGTTGCCGGCCCGGTCACGCGCTTTGAGCACAAAGCTGTTCTCCGTGCCCTGCACCTCAGGCTGATAGCTGAAGTACTTGATCTTGGGGCTGCCGGAATCCAGCGGCACGGCCTGATCGTTGATGGTCAGCTGAATGGCCCCGGTGTCGTCCATCAGGTAGCCTTTGAGAAACAGGTTGTCGGCGCGGGCCACGCCGCCACCTTCGGGGGCTGTCACCACGATGCGCGGCTGAAAGGTATCGGCCTGCCGGGAGCAGCTGCCCAGTAACGCAGGCACCAGCAGCAACGGCCACAGCCTGCATCCGCCCACTTGAACCTGCCCACCCGTAGTCCCTACCAGCCGTGATAAACCGCTCATTGTTCGCCAGTATACCGGGCTGCTCCGTCTGCAACCGGGTGTCCGGGGCAGAAACACCCAGCACTGCCGGGTAGCATGGGCAGCATGACTGCGCTCCGCCTCTTCGCCGCTGCCCTTTTTGGCGCAGCTTTCAGCCTGATTGCCTTTGCCGCCTTTTACGTGCGTGGGGATCTGGGCGGCGTGTTCCGGTACCTGGGCGCACGCGGCGATGCCCGCCGCCTGGCCGAAAGCGGGGCCAGCGCCGAGCAGGTCGCGGCAGCCCAGGCCCAGGTCCACGCCCTCGCGGACGCCGCCGCCCACCCTGACTTCGCCGTGCAGATGATTCCGCTGGCCGCGCTCCTGGGCGTCGTGGCGGGGTACGGCGTGTGGCGGCTGTTTGGCTCGCGGGCAGGCCGCGCTCAGGCCGCAGACGTGCAGGAGCGAATGCTGCTGCGGCTGGCCTACCGCCAGGGCGGACGCTTTGACTTGGACGACCTGACCTCCGCCTCGCCGCTGGACGAGGTGCAGGCCAGGGCCGCAGTGCGCCGCTTGAAAGAAGCCGGCCAGCTGCGCGACGTGGAAGGCGGGCTGTACGAGCTGATTTAGTCCCAGTGGGTAAACAGCGCTTCGGCCCGCGTATGGGGCTTCCAGGTTCTGAAGTTGTAGGCTTCCCAACCGCCGTGAACGGTGGAGGCACGCAACAGGGCCCGTTCTTCTTCAGGGATGCGGGCCAGCAACCATTCCGGACCAGGCAGGATCAGTGAGCCATCGGCATTCAGCGCTTCAAAGAGTGGGCCAGAAGCCTGAAAATGAAATTCGGGAGGCAGGCCCCAGGTGGGGAGGCGGGATGAAACGGCCGTGATGTTGCCCGCGTGCAGCGACCAACCAACCACCACGCCCCAGCGAGCACGCCACTCCAGCCCCTGATAGTTGCTGGTCTGAGCACTGACCTCCTCGATCCGGTGCCTGCTCCACCCATGTCGCCGCGCGATGCGGTCCAGGGCACGCTGAACTTCCTCCCACTCGGTCGGCTCTCCGCCCCAGCGTTCGTAGACGAGGCGCTCTATGGCGAACACTTCCTTCTCGCTCAACCCTGTGTGGGCCCTTCAGCGCCGTCAGCATTTCGTCGATAAATGCCTTGTCGCTCTCGCTGTCGAAAGGTCTGGTTCATGTGTCACAGAGTACGCGCCCGGAGCTCGTGCCTCGTGCCAGGGCTCCGTTTTGTAGTCATCATCGGGCCGGGGCCGCTGCCGGGCGGCGAGTCAAGCTGATGTCCCGCCCCGTCAAGGACTCTGCTAAATGCGCCGCAAATACCTCGTCCTCTGTCCGCAAGTGCAGGTCGCCTTCATGACACAGCTTGATTTCTGGGCCGCCTGGCAGCGTTAGAAATAAGTCGTCTCGGCCCAGGCAAAAGCCCAGCTGGGCACGTTCCCGCAGCAGCTCGGGCAGGTCGGCGAGCGCCACCACCTCGGCCTGCCATTCCAGCCCCGCGAATTCGGGCGTGTCGGAGAAGTCGGAGAGACTCCAGCCATGCATCAGCTCAAGCGTTTCGCTGCCCAGCGCTCGCAGTACCTCCAGCACGGCGTCCAGGGCAACGGGCCACGCAGCGGGGCTCAGCGGCGGCGTGACCCACTCCATCAGCCCTGCGCCACCCCCTGCCCGTAGCGCTCCTCCACGTACCTTTCCAGCAGCTCCTGAAACTCCTCAGCGATGCGCGGGCCTTTCAGCGTGGTCAGCAGCTGACCGTCCTGATACACCGGGGCGCGGGGGTCCTCGCCGGTGCCGGGCAAGCTGATACCGATGTGCGCGTGTTTGCTCTCGCCGGGGCCATTCACCACGCAGCCCATCACGGCCACCTGCATCTCCTCCACGCCGGGATACTGCCCCTTCCACTCGGGCATCTGGTCACGGATATAATCCTGAATCTTCTGGGCCAGGCTCTGAAAGAAGGTCGAGGTGGTGCGCCCGCAGCCGGGGCAGGAAGTGACCTGCGGCAAAAACTGGCGCAGGCCCAGACTTTGCAGGATTTGCTGCGCCACTTCCACTTCCAGCTTGCGGCTGGCCCCAGGCTCCGGCGTCAGGCTCACGCGGACAGTGTCCCCGATGCCCTCGGTGAGCAGCGGCGCCAGGGCCACCGAGGTCGCCACCATGCCTTTCATGCCCATGCCGGCTTCGGTCAGGCCCAAGTGCAGCGGATAGTCGCACTGCGCGGCCAGGCGGCGGTACACCGCCCACAGCTCCGGGGCACTGCTCACCTTGACCGAGATGATGATCTTGTCGTGCGCCAGCCCCAGCTGCTCTGCATAGGCCGCCGATTCCAGCGCCGAAACCACCATCGCCTCAATAGTCACGTCGGTGGGCGAGCGGGGATTGCCCCGGGCGGCGTTTTCGTCCATCAGGCGCGCCAGCACCTGCTGGTCCAGCGACCCCCAGTTCACTCCGATACGTACCGGCTTGCCGTACTCCTTGGCGACCTCAATCATGGTGGCGAAGTTGGCGTCGTGGCGCTGGCCGGCGCCCACATTGCCGGGGTTGATGCGGTACTTGGCCAGCAGCCGGGCGGCTTGTGGGTACTCGCGCAGCAAAATGTGCCCGTTGTAGTGGAAGTCGCCCACAATCGGCACGCTGATGCCCAGGTCGGCCAGGCGAGCTACGATTTCCGGCAGGGCCGCCGCCGCCTCGCCGTTGTTCACCGTCACGCGCACCACTTCGGAACCGGCGCGGGCCAGCTGCGCCACCTGCATAGCGGTGGCCTCGGCGTCGGCGGTGTGGGTGTTGGTCATGCTCTGCACCATGATGGGGTGCGCCGACCCCACCATAACCCCGCCCACGTTCACGCTTACCGTCTGGCGGCGTGGAATGGCAGCGAAGGCGGGCAGGGTGGCCGACTCGGCACCCTCCAGCTCCAGTTGTGGCAGCGACTCGAAACTCATGCGCCCAGTGTACGGCGTGCGCTCAGGCGTCCTGGGATACCTCCACCCATTCCCAGCGCGGCAGACCCTCGCAGAGAATCTCCACCATCACCGATTCGGAGGCGATGAACAGGTGACGGTAGCGCGGGCGGGAGCGTTCCAGTTCGGCCTGCTGACGCTTGTTCTCTTCGATTTGCCGCTGCGCTTCGGCCCACTCCTCAGGCGTGGGTTCCTCTGCACCACTCCAGAAAAAGGCTGCGTCCGACAGGCTGCCCTGCCACTGGGGTGCATGATAGCGGCCCGTCGGCGGTTCCCAGTGCCTTTTGTTCTGTTCCCAGGTGTCGGGGTGCACCTGTACAGGCCCACCGACACTGGAGGTCGGAAAAACACCAAAGCGGGGGTTGTCTTCCAGCAGCTCTGTGATCCAGGGATTAGGGTCATTCACCAGTTCATGTAGAAAGCGGTGAGGCGTGTCAGGCAGCCAACTGTAGGCGTCGCCGTAAGGCCCAGAATATTCCTCAAGGTACGTCTCTACAGCGAAAATCTGATTAGTGTGCGAGATGGTGTAGCCGCCTTTACTCAGACCGCCGTTATGCTCCTCTAACCAGTTCTCCCAGCTCAGCCTCAGCACGCGGTTATGTTTGGCTGGATGCGGCCAAGTTCCGTCTTCGGCCACCTACGCCGTCTGAAAATATTCGTCGGCGATCTCCACGACCAAGGCAGGCTCGGCCAATAAATTCTGCTCCACGCGGCGTACAAACACCATCCCCTGCAACTTGCCCAGCTCGGCCAGGAGCGACTCGTCCGGCCACGCAGCCCACTGGTACTGCGCGAAGCGTTCACGTCTTCCCATGCCCCAGCTTACGCGCCAGGCGAAAGCCCCAGCGGGCAGCCGGGGCCTGGACCGAAACGGCGAGTTTCAGCGTTCGGCTGCTTGCAACTCCGCCGCCGTCACCGTATTCGCCATCAGCTGCGCCACGGTCAGCAGGCCCACGCCGCCGGGCACCGGGGTCAGGCCACCCGCGACCTCGGCCACATCTGGGTGAACGTCGCCCACGATCTTGCCCTTGCCGCCTACGTCAATGCGGTTGATACCCACATCGATCACGGTGGCCCCCGGCTTCACCATCTCAGGTGTGATGAACTGCGGGCGGCCCACCGCCACCACCAGGATGTCGGCCTCGCGGGTGACGGCACCCAGGTCGGCGGTACGGCTGTGGGCGATGGTCACGGTGGCGTCACGGCCCAGCAGCATGGCGGCCATCGGCCGGCCCACGATTTCGCTGCGGCCCACGACCACGGCACGTTTGCCCGCCACATCCACGCCATAAAAGTCCAGGATTTCCAGGATGCCGCGTGGCGTGCAGGGGTTCAGTTGGGCGTGTCCAGCCCACATCTGCGCCACGTTGTAGGGGTGGAACCCGTCCACGTCCTTGGCCGGGTCCACCGCCAGCAGCACCGGAGCTTCATCGATGTGCGCCGGCAGCGGCAGCTGCACCAGGATGCCGTGTACGCTCCCCTCGGCGTTCAGGCGTGCAATGAGCGACAGCAACTCTTCTTGGGTCGTGTCTTCAGGCAGGGCGTGGACTTCGCTCTGTATCCCTACTTCACCCGCCTTCTTGTCCTTGGAACGGACATAGCTGACGCTGGCGGGGTCTTCGCCCAATCGGATCAGAGCCAGCCGAGGCGGGTGCGGCAGAGCTTGAGCACGCTGCGCCACCTCGGCCAGCAGCGCCTCCGCCACAGGTTTTCCGGCCAGGTTGGCGGCAGTCATTCAGGTTCCTCGCTGACAGGCCTATCAATGGTTGCCTGCGGCCCCTGAGCATCGGCTGCGCGGGCGTCATCGGCCAGAGTGCGGCTGAGCGTACCCAGCACGCCGTTCACAAAGCGCCCCGAATCCTCACCACCGAACTTGCGGGCGATCCGCACCGCACTCTCGATGACGGGCGGATGCGGCTCCTCGGTGAACATCATCTCGAAGGTGGCCAGGCGCAGGATGTTCAGGTCCGTCTGCGCCATCTGCTCAAAGCTCCAGCCGCGAATGGTCCGGTGCAGGACGCTTTGCACCTCGTCCCAGTGCATATCCAGCCCTTCGGCCAGTGAACGGGCAAAGGCGATACCATCGGGAGTCAGTGGGGTCAGGGTGTCGTCGCCCTCATGCATCTGCGCCGCCGTTCGCATAAACACCTGCTCCAGCGGCAGCTCGCCGCGCTCGGACTCGAACAGTGCACGGAAAGCAAACTCGCGGGCGGCTCGGCGGCTGCTGCTCGGCACGGCGGCACGGTCACGGCGGCGGGTCAAGAGCCTGCTCCGCTGGGGCCAGAGGCGGCGGGCAGCGAGACGCCCAGCACAGCCACATTTACAGCCTGAACCTCGCAGCCACACATCAGGGCCAGATTTTCGGCCACCGAAGCCTGGGTACGTCCGGCCAGGTCCAGCAGGTTCCGGCCGTAATCCACGTTCAGTCCCAGTTCTACACTCAGCCCCTGACTCGTCTCCGTAAGACGGAGGGCCTGGGGCAGCCGGGCAGACTCGGATTCCTTGAGGACCTCGCCCACCGGACTAGGGGCAGGCGCGATGTGGACACCTTCAATGTCCTCCACCGCAGCGGTCACGATGTCCCGCATCACGTTCTTGCCGATGTTCAGTTCCATACAGCTGTCATCTTATCGTTATCTGGCAGCTGCTCTTGTCCGGGGCTGTACTGACCGGGGCAGCTTGCCAACTCCAGATGCCGCAGGAATAATTACGCTGCTCACAGTTGCCAGCAGACGGGCCAGCCGTCCCTAGTGCTCAACTCTTTTGAAGACTATGTCACGTTCAGCGCTCTAAAGAATGGTGGACCACCACTGAGGAACGCAGGCAACCACCTCAATAACTGGACTGCATATTTACCCAGTTTTCATATTGTTGTATTGTGGCCAGGTCAGTGATTTTCTCAGCTTCGGCCTTCTCTACTATCGGATTCCTTACGTGGCATAAAGCTTGCCCTGGACCCGGTCTCTCCCTTGAAGTTCCCCCAGAGTACGGCTTCCATATCAGGCACACTTTTGTGGGGAAATACAGCTTGTTGGGTAGAGTATGCTAAAGCCCAACCAACTCAGTACTTCACTGAATAGGGTGTTCTCTCATGGGACCCCAAGGGGAAGCCTGGTCTTCTCTTTTCTTCCGCCGACAGTGTCCGCCTCTGCGGCTTGTCTCTCCTCCCGGCTGAAAATAGCTTCAGCCCTCCCCCCCCTCTAGGAGCTGAAATGTTCAACCTGATTGTCAAGCGTCTGCTCCAGATCCCGCTGATCATGCTGGTGCTTTCCATGCTGGTGCTGGGGCTGACCATGTTGCTCACCCCGCAACAGCGCGCATCGTTTTATGTACGTAACGAGCAGATGGCCCGGCGCATTGATGAGATCATCCGTGAACGCGGTCTGGATCAACCTTTTTTCGTGCAGTACTGGAACTGGCTTGAAAGTGCCCTCAAAGGCGATCTGGGCTTTTCCAAGGCCGTCGGTGAACCGGTAGTAGAAGCCATTATGAACCGTCTGCCCAACACTGTTGAGCTGACCCTCTATGCCTTTATTCCTATCATTGTGCTGGGGGTCTGGCTGGGTACGCTTTCGGCCCTGAGAAAAGACGGTCTGATTGATCAGATCATCCGGGTGCTGGCCGTGCTGGCCTTCTCGGTCCCTGCCTTCGTGCTGGGTATTGTTCTGCTGGCCGTGTTCTACGGCTATCTGGGCTGGGCCCCTGGTCCTGGTCAGCTGGTGGTCGAAAACCGCCTCCTGCTAGACCAGCTGCGTGCAGCCGGCGAGTTCCAGTCTTATACCGGCATGCTGAGCATTGACGCCATGCTGAACGGTCAGTGGGGCATTGCCCGCGATGTTCTGGCACACTTGGTGCTCCCAGTCATTACCCTCTCGTTGGTGATTACAGCCAGCATTGTCAAGCTGATGCGGAACAGCATGCTTGAAACCCTCACCAGTGATTTTGTACGGACCGCCCGTGCCAAAGGTCTTTCCGAGCGAGTGGTAAACAACAAGCACGCTCGCCGGAACGCCCTGATTCCGATCATCAACTCCGGCGGCTTTATCCTGATTGGTCTGCTGACCGGTTCACTGATCACTGAATCCATCTTCGCCTATCCAGGCATTGGTTCTTGGTTGCTGACCTCAGCCTCACAGATGGACATTCCTGCCGTACTGGGCTACTCGCTGTTTGTGGCACTGGTAGTGGTGGTCCTGCGTACCCTGATCGATATCGGCTTTGCTGTCGTTGACCCCCGCGTGAGGTATGACTGATGACCACTGCTACACCCCATGATGTAATCGTTCCCAAGAAAAAGTCCCGCTTTCAGGAATTCTGGCAGGGCAAACCCATGCGCAAGCTGCGCCGCAACAAGCTGGCGGTGGTCGGTCTGATCATTACACTGCTGTTCGGTCTGATCGGCCTGTTCGCTCCCATGATTGCGCCACCCAAGTTCAACTGCGCCCGCGACCTGGGCATGACCGAGGAAAGCCAGATCTATAACCCAGCCAGCCCGGTCATGTGGAAAGCCATGTTCGCGCCACCACGGACCTGCTATCAAACGCAGCGCATCAGTTTCGCGCAGGCTCCTACGCCGCCCACGGCTGAGGCACCGTTCGGAACTGTCGGCGGCTACAACATCTTTCACGGCATGATCTGGGGCACCCGCCTGGTGTTCAAGTTGGCGTTTATCATTGTGGGCATCAACGTGATTCTCGGCATCATCATCGGAGCCATTTCCGGCTTCTTTGGCGGTTGGGTGGACAACGTGATTCAGCGGCTGATTGACGTCATTTTCGCCATGCCGGGTCTGATCTTTACCATCGTGATTCTCACCATTTTGCGGGCCAACAATCCTGGTGGTGATCCGACCATCCCGATTATCCTCGCGTATACGCTGCTGGGCTGGGCAGGCTATTCCACCTATGTGCGTGCCGACGTGCTCAAGACCCGTCGCCTGGAATTTGTAGACGCTGCCCGCGCTCTGGGCGGCAGTGACGCCCGGTTGATCTTCAAACACGTGGTTCCGAACAGCCTGGCCACCCTGCTGACCCTGGCCGTAATGGACCTGGCTACCGTGCCCCTGGGCATTGCCGCGCTGTCCTTCCTGGGCTTGGGCTATCCAACGGGCTACACCGAGTGGGGCCAGATGATCAACTTCTCCCGCCCCTGGCTCAAGCCTGAGTTCTGGTACGTGCTGATGTACCCTGCTGCTTTCATCGTGATCTTCAGCTTGGCCTTCAACCTATTTGGTGACGCGCTGCGCGACGCTTTCGACCCGCGCACCCGCTAACCATACCGCTGGCATCTGTCAGTCAAAGCAACAGGCCCCCACTGCTGGGGGCTTTTTCTTGTCCGGCTATCTGGTTGGTTATTATCAGCACCGGAGAAACTTATCTTCATCACTCTAGACTTCTCTTCAGGCCATCAGTCGTTTTGTTCTCCTGCTTCAGGAGATGAACCGGACTGAAGCACTTCAAGGATTTTGTCAGATGCTGCCGCTTGCCAACGGCCCAACAGCCACCAACCCAACCCGTAGAACACCCCTGCGCTTGCTGCAAAGCTGAGGGCCAGCGGCAGATGACTGACAACAGCGCACCCCAGAAGCCAGGGGATGGCCGGAGCAGTCGCCAGCCCCAGGCCAGCACCGAGGAGAGCTGTGCGTTGCTCATGGGGAGTCCTGGACTGATTGAGTTGACTGCGCAAAGTACGGCCGGTCAGCCAGATCACCAGACCCGCCAGCACTGCAGCCAGGAGCAGCAACCACAGCCCCAACTCACCACTGAACTGCACCGGACCCAACCACCAGCCCAGCAGGCCCAGCAACAGGCCTAGAGTTGCCGTCAATCCAAAGGCCAAGTTATACCCCTGGCGCATCCCCCGGAGCTGGACCTGGGGCTGTGCGCTCTGCATGGCCTCAAGAAGTGGCTTTAACCAGGGAAGCATGACAGGGCCGCTGGGCGGCTGGGTCAAGGCTGAACTCCCTGCACCCGCTGGACTGACTGCCCAGCCACCTCTAGCGGTGCATCAGCTGGCAGATCCAAACGCAGCCGGGCCAGGGCCAAGCCACCGGCTGCCAGCCCAGTCTGCCCAACCACTTTGCTTCCGGCCAGCACCTCACTGCCTGCCAGTGTTCCTGCGGCCACTTGCAACTGGGCCAAGCCGTAGCGAGGCTTTCCACGCGCCTCCAGCCGGGCCATAATCTCCTGGCCGACATAGCAGCCCTTACGGTAGCTGATCGCGGGCAGGGGACCATCCAGATCCAGGCCGACTTCTTGGAGCAATAGACCTGCAAAAGCGTCCAGCGCAGGCTCAGGCAGGCCAGCCTGGATGCGCTGCGCCTGCAACTCCTCCCAGGGGAGTGCCTGGGGAGCCAAATGCTCTGCCAACCACGCCAGCACCTCTTCTTGCTGTGCCGTCAGGTAATGCAAGTCCAGCCCCATGACCCCAGTGCGGTTGACCGCACCCAGCAACACCTGAGCATGATCCAATTGAACTTCCCAGGCCCCGCCAGCCGGGACCGCCTGCGGATCAGGCCAGCCGGGCAGGTCAGCGGGCCCATCGCCCCAGAGATGCAGTGTGGCCAGCTGATCACTCAGGTCATGGACTTCTACCTGATCGAAAATGATGTATTTACGCAGTCGGGCCGCCAATTGGGCAGCTTCTCCGGCATCAAGGTGCAGATAGAGATCATCCTTCCGGCGATAGATCCGCGCAAAATGCTCAATCTGGCCACGCACATTCAGAAAGCAGGCGGGCACCATGCCCGGCGCCGGACAGCTGCGAATGTCATTGGTCATCTGCCCCTGCAAGAAGTCGGTGCGGTCTGCCCCCGTCACCCGCAGAGAAGACGACGGCAGCGGCGTGAAATAAACGGTCATGGCTCCAGCCTAGAGCAGTTCTCCAGACTGCGAAAGCGGGAGAGCCACACTCCTACTTCCGCCCTTTTTCCTCTTTTTCACTTGAGCACGACAGAACAGAAAAGAGCCATTCAGCCCGCCAGCATGGCGGCAGAAACCTGACGGCGGGTCTGGGCCTCACGCGTCAGGTGCCAGCGCATCAGGTCTGCCGCAGCCTCGCGAATGATGGCCTCGGCCTGGGGCAGAGCAGAGTGCCGCAGGCGCAAGTTCCGCTGCACGATGCCATTCAGATCATCCAGGTTATACAGGTAGGCTCCTGGAACCTCAGCAATATCGGGGGCCAGAATGCGCGGCAGGCTGATATCAAAGAAAAACAGAGGCCGTCCGCTCCGCTGTGCCAGGGCCTGAGCCGCGTCTGAACCCTGAACGACCCAGTGCGGAGCCGCCGCCGACGCAATGACCACATCCGCTTGCGGAAGGGCGCGCTGCAACTCTTGATAGGGACAAGTGCGCCCGCCCAGTCGGTCCGCCAGGGAACGCGCCCGCTCCTCAGTGCGGTTCACCACCAGGACATCACTGACCCCTGCGGCCTTGAGGTGGGTCATGGTCAGCTCAGCCGTCTCACCTGCTCCCAAGATCAGGGCCGTAAGGCCGGTCAAGTCGCCCAGGACCTCGCGGGCCAGCTCCACCGCAGCGCTGGACACACTCACCACACGGTCACTGAGACCAGTCTCGGTGCGCACCCGCTTGCCTGAAGCCAGTGCGCCCTGCACCACCTTATTGAGTGTCTTCCCAGTCGTGCCGTATTCACCAGCTTCAGCCAGCGCCCGCTTGACCTGTCCCTGAATCTGGGTTTCCCCCACCACCTGACTGTCTAGGCCCGCCACCACCCGGTAAAGGTGCTGTACCGCCCGGCGGCTCTCATGCACATACAGATGCTCTGAGAATTCGCCGCGGAAAGCCTGATTGAAGGCCTGCTCTGCCCGGCCACTGACTCCGGCCAGATACACCTCGGTCCGGTTGCAGGTGGCGACCACCATAACCTCATCCGCATATTCTCGCAGCACGCCATACAGCACCTGGGCACCCTGCACAGGCACCGCAGCCTGTTCCCGCACCGACACCGGAGCCGTGTGATGATTGAGGCCCACCACGGTGAAATCCAGCGGGCGAGGTTGACTGGCGGCAGTTTGCAGCAAGGTTTGGGCCGTGGGGCAGGACAGGAGCACTCATTTCCTCCAGAGAGACGGTGGTGAACTTGATCAGAGAAGGGGACCAACAGGGAAGGTCTTCGGAGCAAGGAGATGGGGTGCGCCTGAAAGGCTCAGGTCGCGTCTGCGGTCCAGCATAACGCAAGCAACTGGGGCGAGAGTCCCAGACCGAACGGTCAGACAGCGATCTGGACAGAGATTTCTCTGTCGGCCACCCAGCACTGCAGCTCATCCAATTGCTGGAAGAGCAGCCAGCAGTGCGGTCAGCGTCGGCTGTGCGGCCACTCTCACCTCAGTGAATCCTGCCTGACGCGCCGCCTGAGCGGTCTGCTCTCCCATCGCCACCACGCGCAATCCGGTTCCGACTTGCTGTGCCACGCCCTGGGCCGCCACCCCAGAAGCCAGCAGAATCCAATCTGCTGCCCGCAAGTCATGAATGGCCTGGGGGGAATAGGATATGGGCCGCGTACGGTACAGGTTCAACCGGCGGTAGACGACACCGCGCTCCTGCAATCCACGCTCTAAGACATCTGAACTGGCCTCTCCCGTCACATGCAGTGCCACTTGACCAGGCAAGGCAGGCAACTCGGCAGCCAATGCCTGGGCATCGGCACGGCTGGGCACAAAGTCGGCGCGGCGACCCCACTGTGACAATCCCAGCGCTGTCCCCTCCCCCACTGCGGCCACCTGTACACCAGCAAGATGCTCTGGACCAAGGCCCAGTCGCTCCAGCCTAGACTGGAAACTTCTCGTCCCCTGTGGACTGGTCAGCAGGAGCCAATCCATATCTCCTAGACGCAGTAATGCTCGGTCACCCCCCTCGCCCGTCGGCTCAAAGGTCAGTCCCGGCCACAGTGACGCGTGCCACCCCGCCTGCCTTGCCAATC
The DNA here is from genome assembly GCF_020889625.1 of Deinococcus radiophilus. Lineage (GTDB taxonomy): Bacteria > Deinococcota > Deinococci > Deinococcales > Deinococcaceae > Deinococcus > Deinococcus radiophilus. Next base: position 271,411 of record NZ_CP086380.1, on the reverse strand, counting down.
GCAGCGCCTCTTGCCCGCCCCGCCCTGTCAGCGTAATAACGACCCGTAGGGGACGCCCCCCTGACACAGGCGGCAACACGTCGGCATGGTCCGGCGGCAACATGCCGTTCAGTATCTCGCATCTACGCGCTGAGGAGGCATCAACAAGCTCGGGGAATATACCCAAGCAACCTCTCACGGCCCTTTGCCGTCTCCCGTCTATAGTGAAAACTGCCCAGGCCAGGTCGCAGACGAAACCAGTCAGGCCGGGCATGACAAGAGGCTTGGTCCCAACAGACCAGGCACCAACCAAAGATTCTGACCTGCCGGTGCCCCCGAGGAGCGACCGGCAGGCCCAAGCGGCGAAACGGCTGGCTCTAGACGCCCAGCCGCTTCGGCACCGAAAGGAGCGTCTATGCATAAAGTAGCGATTGTCGGACGGCCCAATGTAGGCAAGTCCAGTTTGTTCAACCGTCTGATCGGGCGGCGTGAGGCCGTGGTGGCCGACTTTCCTGGCGTGACCCGTGACGCCAAGGAAGGCACCTTGCTGTATCACAACCACCGCATCACCCTGGTAGACACCGGGGGGCTGTGGAGCGGCGACGAGTGGGAGCAGGCCATCCGTGAGAAGGCCGAATGGGCCATGGAAGGCGCGGATGCGGTGATTTTTGTGCTGGATCCCCGCGATGGCCTGAGCGCCGCCGACTATGAAGTCGCCGAGTGGCTGCGCCGCCTGGGGAAGCCAGTGGTTATTGCCGCCAACAAAATCGATTCTCCCAAGCACGAGCCGTACCTGGCTGAACTGTGGGGCCTGGGCTTTGGCGAACCTATCGCCATCAGCGCTGAGCACGCCCGTGGTCTGGATGACCTGATGGACCGTGTGCTGCCGCACCTGCCCGAAGACGACGAAGACATCTCCGAAATCGCGCCAATCCGCATCTCGCTGATCGGGCGGCCCAATGTGGGCAAATCCAGCCTGCTGAACGCCATCACCCAGTCGGACCGCGCCATCGTGGCGGATCAGCCGGGCACCACCCGCGACAGCCTGGACGTGGAATGGGATTATGGCGGACAGCGCTTCGTGCTGGTGGACACCGCCGGCATCCGCAAAAAGCCCGACACCGCCATTGAGGACTTCGCCATTCAGCGCTCGCAGGCCGCCATTGAACGCAGCGACCTGATCTGGCTGGTGCTGAACGCCGACGAACTGGGCGACCATGAGCTGAAGCTGGCCAACCTGGCCTACGAGAGCGGCAAACCCGTGATCGTCGTGGTGAACAAGTGGGATCTGGTGCCGGATGAGGAACTGAAACGCACCGAAAAGGATCTGGACCAGAAGCTGTTCCACATCGCCTACGCGCCGCGCGTCTATACCAGCGCGATCAACGACTATGGCATCCACGACATGCTGGCCGAGGCCATGAAGCTGTATGACAAGTGGCAGTCCCGCGTCCCGACCGCCGAGCTGAACCGCTGGCTGGAAATCTGGCAGATCAAGCACAGCGTGCCCAACTTTGGTGGGCGTCCGCTGAAGATGTACTTCATGACCCAGGTGGAAACCGCGCCGCCAACCTTCGCCATTTTCTGCAACCGGGCCGATTATGTCACCCGCTCGTACGAGGGCTTTATCCAGAACCGCATTCGCGACGATCTGGACCTGGCGGGGATTCCCGTGCGTCTGAAGTGGAAAGAAAAAGGCCCCTATAAAAAGGGCCAGGGCCGCAAGAGTCAGGCGGCGGAAGAGTAGTTCAGAAGCTCAACTTCAAAGGCACGGCTGCTGGAATTCCAGGCCGTGCCTTTTCAGTGCCTATCTCAGCGCCCGAAGTACGCCCGCACCTCTGGTCGGAAAGCTCCGTAAAACAGCGCCAGACTGATGATCGGCCCGAAGGGCACATTGAACAGTGAGAACACTGCAACCAGCAGGGTCATGACCCAGGCCCAACCTTTACCAGCCTTAACTCCCTCACGGACGTAATACAGCAGTAGGGTCAAAGCCATCAGCATGAAGAAGGTCGTCCAGAGGGTACTTTGGAGCAGCTGTGGCGTCAGCTGAATATCGGTCATGCCCATCTCGGTCAGGGTTGCTTGAACCCTTGATACCAATTGCTCCTGCGTGAAGGGCAAAAGCAATAATGCAATCGCATTGCTGATCAGCTCAACCAATAAGGGAATGGTGAGCCACTTCAGCTGTTCAGGAACCGGACGCTGTGGTTGGAGGGAGGGAGAGGTCTCTGGCATGGTCATTGCCTCCAGTGTACGCGCCAAGAACATCTGAAGGCGTGCCAGACATGACAGAAGTCGGTACATCCCTCCAGCCACAGAAAAAAAACCGCCCCCACAGTGGAAGGGCGGTTTCATACTCAGACGAGGCTGAGGTTAGATCTTACTTCTTGATCAGTTCCTGAGCCAGGTTGTTGGGAACCTGGTTGTAGTGATCGAAGAACATCGAGTAGTTGGCGCGGCCCTGGGTCATGGAGCGCATGTCGGTCGCATAACCGAACATTTCGCTCAGCGGCACAAAGGCCTTAACCAGCTGGGCATTGCCACGGGCTTCCATGCCCTGCACCTGACCACGGCGGCTGTTCAGGTCACCGATGATGTCGCCCATGTACTCCTCAGGCACGGTCACTTCGACGCGCATGATCGGTTCCAGGATGGCGGGCGCACCTTTTTGGACGGCCTCTTTCAGACCCATCGAACCGGCGATCTTGAATGCCATTTCCGAGGAGTCCACTTCGTGGTACGAACCGTCGTACAAGGTGACTTTGAGGTCCACTACTGGGAAGCCCAGCATGGGGCCGCTCTGCATGGCTTCCTCGATGCCCTTCTGGGCAGGCGCGATGTATTCGCGGGGCACGGTGCCGCCGACCACAGCGTTCTCGAAGATAAAGCCTTCGCCGGGTTGCAGCGGCTCGGCCTTGAGCTTCACGTGGCCGTACTGACCGCGTCCACCCGACTGACGGGCAAATTTGGAGTCCACTTCCACCGCTTTGGTGATGGTCTCGCGGTAGGCCACCTGAGGCGCACCCACGTTGGCTTCGACCTTGAACTCGCGCTTGAGGCGGTCCACCAGAATTTCCAAGTGCAACTCACCCATGCCAGCGATGGTGGTCTGGCCGCTTTCGGCGTCGGTTTCCACACGGAAGGTGGGGTCTTCTTCGGCCAGCTTGCTCAGGCCCAGGCCCATTTTCTCCTGGTCGGCCTTGGTCTTGGGTTCAATGGCCAGCTTGATCACGGCTTCCGGTACATCAATGCTTTCCAGCAGCACTTCTTGGTCACCGTCACCGATCAAGGTGTTACCGGTACCGGAGTCCTTGAGGCCGATGACGGCGCCCAGTTCACCGGCTTTGAGGGTCTGCACTTCTTCACGGCTGTTGGCGTGCATCTTCAGCAGACGGCCCACGCGCTCGCGCTTGCCCTTGGAGGCGTTGTAGATGTAGCTGCCCGAGGTCATGGTGCCCGAGTACACACGCACAAAGGTCAGGCGGCCCACGTAGGGGTCGGCCATAATCTTGAATGCCAGCGCAGCCAGAGGGCCTTCGGGATCTGCAGGGAACTCTTTGGTGTCGGGGGTTTCCTGCTCTTCGGTTCCTACCACGACGCCCTTGATCGCCGGAACTTCCAGCGGGTTGGGCAAGAAGTCAACCACGGCGTCCAGCAGCAGCTGCACGCCTTTGTTCTTCAGCGAGCTGCCGCACAGCACGGGGAAGATCTGCTTTTCGACCGTACCTTTACGCAGGGCAGCCACCAACTGCTCCTCGCTCGGCTCTTCACCTTCGAGGTACATCAGCATCAGTTCTTCGTCGACTTCGGCAGCGGCTTCAATCAGCTGGCCGCGCATCTCTTCCACCTTGTCAGCGTACTCGGCAGGCACATCTTCTTCACGAATGTCGGTGCCCAGATCGTTGGTGTAAAAATAAGCCCGGCGGCGAATCACATCAATGATGCCCTGGAATTCGCTTTCTGCGCCCATAGGGTACTGCACCGGGGCAGGAATCGCGCCCAGACGCTCTTTGATGTCACCGATCACCAGCTCAAAGCTGGCTCCGGTCTTGTCCATCTTGTTGGCGAAAGCGATGCGGGGAACGCCGTAGCGGTCCGCCTGACGCCACACCGTTTCACTTTGCGGCTCCACACCCTGCGAGGCATCAAACACCGCAACAGCGCCGTCCAGCACACGCATGGAACGCTCCACCTCAATGGTGAAATCCACGTGGCCGGGGGTATCGATGATGTTGATGGTGTAGTTGTCTTCGGTGCCGGAGCGGGTCCACTCGGCGGTGGTCGCAGCAGCGGTAATGGTGATGCCACGCTCACGCTCCTGCTCCATCCAGTCCATCTGCGAAGCGCCTTCGTGGGTTTCGCCGATCTGGTGAATACGTCCGGTGTAGTACAGGATACGCTCGGTGGTGGTGGTCTTACCGGCGTCAATGTGAGCGGCGATCCCGATGTTGCGGAAATTCTGCAAGTAATTCTGGGCTTTGGTGGTCATAAACTCCCTCATCTTGGCAGCCTGACGTGAACGGAGTGTCACGCGCTGCACGTTGAAGTGACTGTGAAGTTTCTCGGTCTATTGGTTTTCATGCCAAGGGGCAAGGGACCCCAGCCAGCTTCTGGCCATTTTCCCCTGCCCCGGTCAGCAGGAAATTACCAGCGGTAGTGCGCGTAGGCGCGGTTAGCTTCAGCCATACGCTCTACGTCGTCTTTTTTCTTCATGGCGCCGCCACGGCCTTCGGCAGCGTCCATGATTTCACCGGCCAGACGCTCAATCGCAGTGCGCTCAGGGCGGCTGCCCGCAGCGTTGACCATCCAGCGCAGGGTCAGGCTCTGCTGGCGGCGGGGGTTCTTGTCGAACTCCACCGGTACCTGGTAGGTGCTCCCACCTACACGGCGGCTACGAACTTCTACACGGGGCTTGACGTTCTCAAAGGCTTCTTTGAAGACCTTGAGCGGCTCTTGGCCGGTGCGTTCCTGAATCAGACGGCAGGCTCCGTAAAAAATACGGCTGGCCAGGTTCTTCTTACCGTCCTGCATCAGACGGTTGATCATGGCGCTCACCAGCACGTCCTGGTAAACCAGGTCAGGCTGGAGCTGGCGCACTTCTGCTCTACGGCGACGGGACATGGATGGGTCCTCCTTGGGGAAAGTCAGGATAAAAGGGGCGGCTGGCAGTTCAGGCCAGCGACACAGGCGAGGCCCAGGAAAGCACAGCAGTGCTTCTCACCTGGGCGTCAGCCGGGATTACTTGGCAGCAGCCTTAGGCTTTTTGGTGCCGTATTTGCTGCGGGCCTGGTTACGGTCCTTAACGCCCTGGGTGTCCAGCGCGCCGCGCACGATGTGGTAACGCACACCGGGAAGGTCCTTCACACGGCCACCGCGGATCAGCACCACAGAGCGCTCCTGCAGGTTGTGGCCCTCACCAGGGATGTAAGCGGTCACTTCGTAGCCGCTGCTCAGACGCACACGGGCAATCTTACGCATGGCCGAGTTGGGCTTCTTGGGGGTGGTGGTCTTGACGACGGTGCACACGCCACGGCGGAAGGGGCTTCCCTTCAGTGCGGGCACTTTGGTCTTTTTGGCCACGGTTTTGCGGCCCTTACGGACAAGCTGCTGTACAGTTGGCAGTTCAATCACTCCTATCTGGGGCTAAAGAATGTGCCTGCATCTCCGCGGGTCGGTCCCAAGCCACTGGGCCGGATCCTTCCTCTCCTGTCAGCATCCAGGTGGTGATGCGGCTGCCGAAACCGTGGACAGAGCAACCCTTCTGGCCCAGGTTCAACCGAAGCAGTTTAGCGCTTGACCCCTGCTTGAATCAAGGGCGAGGCGCGCCCTATTTGTCGGGTGACTGCGTACCCTCCGGCAGAGCCTGCGCTCCGCTTCCATCTGAGGCACGGCTGGCGTACTGAAGCTGCTGCAACCGTGAGTAGTAACCCCCACGTGCCAGCAGCTCACGGTGTGACCCTTCTTCGACAATCTTGCCGCGACGCATCACGATGATACGGTCGGCACCTTCAATGGTGCTGAGGCGGTGGGCGATCACGATAGAGGTGCGGCCCTGCATCACTTTTTCCAGCGCCGCCTGAATCCGCAGCTCGGTTTCGGTATCCACATTAGCGGTGGCTTCGTCCAGCACCATGATGATGTCTGGATTCTGGAGCAGCGCCCGGGCAAAGGCCAAGAGCTGCTTCTGGCCGGTACTCAGGCCCGCGCCGCGCTCACGCACTTCGGTTTGATAGCCATCGGGCAAACTCATGACGTAGTCATGCACGCCGACATAGCGGCAGGCCGACTCAATATCCGCCTGGGTCACGTCCGGGTTGCCCAGCGACAGGTTGGAAGCGATGGTTCCGGCAAACAGAAACACGTCTTGCAACACCACGCCCACATGGCGGCGCAGGTCGTACTGCGCCAGGTCGCGCACGTCATGGCCGTCCACCTTGACCGCTCCGCGCTGCACGTCGTAAAAGCGGCTGACGAGGGCGGTGACACTGGTTTTGCCGGCGCCAGTGGCACCGACCAGGGCCACGCTTTCGCCCGGCTGGATGTGCAGATCCACGCCGCGCAGAATCCAGCGAGAATCGTCCTCTGGGGTGACTGCCGTAACCGCCGGGTCGTAGGCGAACCAGACGTTCTCAAAGTCCACCCGGCCCTCGAAGGGGTCCAGCACAGCTGCGCCCGGCTTGTCACTGATCTCTTCTTTTTCGTCCAGCACCTCAAAGATACGTTCGCTGGACGCCATCGCGGCCTGCAAGTTGTTGAAGACGTCCGCCAGATCCTGAATCGGCTGGAACAACTGCTGGGTGAACTGCACGAAGGCGAAGATGGTCCCGACCGTCACTCCAGCGACCACGCCCGCTGCCTGGTCTTGCAGCAGGAAACTGGCGGCGAAGTACACCACCAGCGCGACGGCCAGCTGGCCCAGAAAGGCCACCGTGGGCATGAACAGCGAGAACCAGTGGACCGAGTTGGTATGGGCGGCCAGCAAGCGGCGGTTGGCATGGTCAAAATCCAGCGCCGAGCGGGCCTCGCGTCCGAACAGCTGCACGGTCATGGCCCCGGTGATGTTCTCGTTCAGCTGGGTGTTCACCACGGCCTGCTCCAGCCGGGTCCAGCGGAAGGCCTCACGCATTTTGCCCCGGAAGAAATTGGTGGCAAAGTACATCAGCGGCAATACCGTAAAGCTGATCAGGCTCAGCCGCCAGTCGACACTCAGCATAATCCAGACATAGGCAATGATCAGGAAGACCGAGTTGATCAGGCTGACCAGGCCGCCCGTGATGAACTGGTTGATGGCGTCCACGTCGCTGGTCACGCGGGTGATCAGGCGGCCCACCGGGTTACGGTCAAAGTAGGCGAGGTGCAGGCGCTGCAACTTGCCGAAGACATCGGCGCGAATGTCGCGCAGCACATTCTGTCCCAGGTAACCGATCGCCAGGGTAGAGCCGTACTGAATGGCGAAGTCCAGGACACGCAGGCCCATATAGGCCAGGGCCACCCGCAGCAGGCCTTCAAACAAGGCTGCGGTGTCCAGAGTACGGTCCAGCTCGAACGGCACCAGATAGCTGTCAATGGCGTCGCGCTGAATCAGGGCAAACTGGGGCTGAATCAGCGAGTGCAGCAGCGTCAGCACCACGGCCGCCGCCGCCAGCGTGCCATAAGGCCGCACATAACACAGGATCCGCTTGACCAGATCCAGATCCAAGTCCTGATTGTCTGGCTTGATGCTTTCGGGCTTGGTCATGCGCGTCCTCCTGCAAGCGTAGCGCCAGATGCGGTGGCCTGCCCCGTGTCTTCCTCTATTTCACTGCTCAGTTGTTGCAAACGGTCCAACTCGGCGTAATGGCCGCCCAGGGCCAGCAGTTCAGCGTGGCTGCCCTGCTCAACCAAGCGGCCCTCATCCAGTACGGCAATGGTGTCGGCGTGGCGCAGGGTACTGATCCGGTGCGCGATCAGGATCACAGTGCGGCCCCGACTGACTTCGCGCAGACCATCGATAATCTGTCGCTCGGTTTCGGTGTCCACAGCACTGAGGCTGTCGTCCAGAATCAGCACACGTGGCTCACGGGCAATGGCGCGGGCAATAGCGGTGCGCTGCCGTTGCCCACCACTGAGGGTTACACCGCGTTCGCCCAGCAGTGTGCCGTAGCCTTCGGGAAACCCTTCCACATCACCTGCTAGACCAGCCAGCTCGGCGGCACGGAGCACCTGCGCCTGATCTGGATTCTGGGGCAGCTCGGGTGGCGGTGAAACATCCAGCACACTCACCCCTGTAGGAATCACTGGGAGTTGCTCGTGTTCTAGACCAAAAGTAATGTTATTGGCCAGCGTATCGCTAAAGAGAAACGGTTCCTGCGGTACGACACCCAGCACTTCACGCAGCTGAGTTGTGGGAATGGCCCGCAGATCGCGTCCATCCAGCAGCACTTGGCCCTCGGTGGGGTCTACCAACCGGGTCAGCAGGGCCGCCAGTGACGTTTTGCCACTTCCGGTCGGCCCAGTAATGCCCAGGAATGTACCTGCCGGAACGTGGAGATCGATGTCCTTGAGGACCGCCGTATCACCGTAACGCAAGCTGACCCCTTTCAGCTCCAGCTCACCACGAACGGGCAAGGTCTGGGCCTCGTCCGGCACCCGTCCCACTTCCGGGCGGGCGTTGAACAGTTCCACCAGACGCCGCCAGGAGGCCAGACCACGCTGGTTGACGGATGTGATCCAGCCGACCATCATCATCGGCCAAGCCAGGCGGTCCAGCGTCCCCACGAACTGCACGAACATGCCCACCGTAAATTCACCACTGCCCTGAAGAATCTGACGTCCACCCACCAGCAGTACCAGACCGAAGGCCAGGCCCAGCAACAGCGACGTGAAGGACCGCAGCGGCCCGTCCACCTTGGTCAGCTGGATATTGCGGCGCAGCAGCTCCAAGTTCATGGCGCGGTAGTCCTCCAACTCGCGCGACTCCATGGCGTAGCCTTTGACCACCCGCGCCCCACTGAAGTTTTCCTGGGCCTTGGCAGCGATCAGGCTGTTTTGCTCCTGCACAGCGGTATGCCGGGCATGAATCATACGGGCCAGCACAAAAAGTGCCCCCACGATGATGGGCAGCAGGGCCAACACGACCAGGGTGAGCTGCCAGCTGAGGCTGAACATGACGGCCAAACTGGTAGCGAAGGACGCGGCGATGTTGACCACCTGCCAGGCCCCGAAGCCCAGCAGTTCACGCACTGATCCCAGATCTCCGGTCAGGCGGTTCATCAAGTCCCCGGTGCGGGCACGGCCAAAGTACGCCTGATCCAGCGTCTGTAAATGAGCGAACAGGTCACGCCGGACCTCGTACTCAATTTCCCGCGACGCCACAATAATCTGCCGGCGCATCACCAGCATCAGCGCCCCTGAGAGCAATGCGGAAATCGCAATACCAGCGGCATACCAGCCGATCTGAGTCAGCGTGATTGCTGCTGCGCTGCCACCCTCAATGCGGGCCGTCAGTCCATCAATCACCAGGCGAATAAAGTAAAACGGCAGCAACGCCAGTGCATTGGCGATGGCCACTGCCACGATCCCGATGATGTACTGCCTCCGGTGCCGGTAAAGATAGGCCCACAGGGCTTGCCAATTTCGGTCCATCTACGCTCCCTCTCGGTTCATGTCACTCTGGTGACCCTTTACCGCTCAGCCACCTGGCCTGTCTGTGCATTGTGGGCTCAGTACTCCACAGCTCTGGAAATGCCGTCACAGCGGGTCGTACTGAAATCAAAACAGAGCCCCTGCACAGCTCTTTACACGTCGCAAAATCAAGCCCGTTCAGCGGTGGCTCAAGTTCCTCAGTGTAACGGCAAAGCTGCCCTCAGCCTGCAACCGACTGCACGGTCAGTGAGCAGACTGGGCATGCTATGGGCGATTAGAGGGCGGAGTGTTGACACCTCACCGTGCAGGTGTTACTATCCTCATCCGGAAGTGAGCGAGGAAAAAGGCGAGCTTCTGACCTGGGATACCGCCTGTTTCTCAAGCAGGTAGGGGTTGAACAAGGGACGCCACCCTAGCTCAACTGGTAGAGCACCCGACTTGTAATCGGAAGGTTGTCGGTTCAATTCCGATGGGTGGCTCCAAATTCTTCAAGCGGAGTCAGGTACAATGTGTTAGCGATTGGGTAGGTGGCCGAGTGGTTAAAGGCGACAGACTGTAAATCTGTTCTCTTTCGAGTACGGCGGTTCGAATCCGCCCCTGCCCACCACCACATCTTCAGTGGATTTCGCTCCTGTAGCTCAGAGGTAGAGCACTCCCTTGGTAAGGGAGAGGTCGTCGGTTCAATTCCGACCAGGAGCTCCAGACCGTGACTTGCCCTACATAGAGCAAGTCACTTTTTTTGGTCATCTTGCCTGATAGGTTGCCTCAGCTGATGCATCAAAGCTCGGCGGTTGTGTATCCTAGTAAGGCTTACCCCCCGGGGTAAAGAACCAAGGAGGAACTTATGGCAAAAGGTACGTTTGAGCGCACCAAGCCCCACGTGAACGTGGGCACCATCGGCCACGTGGACCACGGTAAAACCACTCTGACCGCAGCAATCACTTTCACCGCTGCGGCCATGGATGACACCATCGAAACCCTGGCCTACGACCAGATCGACAAGGCCCCCGAAGAAAAGGCCCGTGGTATCACCATCAACACCAGCCACGTTGAGTACAACACCCCTGACCGTCACTACTCCCACGTGGACTGCCCCGGTCACGCCGACTACGTCAAGAACATGATTACCGGCGCAGCCCAGATGGACGGCGCCATCTTGGTCGTCAGCTCCGCTGACGGCCCCATGCCCCAGACCCGCGAGCACATCCTGCTCGCCCGTCAGGTCGGTGTGCCTTACATCGTCGTGTTCATGAACAAAGTCGACATGGTCGACGACGAAGAACTGCTTGAGCTGGTCGAGATGGAAGTCCGCGAATTGCTGAGCAACTACGAGTTCCCTGGCGACGATCTGCCGATCGTCAAAGGCAGCGCCCTCAAGGCCCTCGAAGCCCTGCAGGCCAACCCCAAGACCGCCCGTGGTCAGGACGAGTGGGTCGACCGTATCTGGGAACTACTGGACGCCATCGACTCCTACATTCCCACCCCTGAGCGCGATACCGACAAAGCCTTCCTGATGCCCGTCGAAGACGTGTTCACCATCACCGGACGTGGCACCGTGGCGACCGGCCGTGTTGAGCGTGGCATCGTCAAAGTGGGCGACGAAGTGGAGATCGTCGGTCTGACCGACACCAAGAAGACCACCGTGACCGGCGTAGAAATGCACCGTAAGCTGCTGGACAGCGGTATGGCCGGTGACAACGTGGGCGTGCTGCTGCGTGGTGTGAGCCGTGATGACGTGGAGCGTGGCCAGGTGCTGGCCAAGCCCGGTTCCATCACCCCCCACACCCAGTTCGAAGCCAACGTGTACGTGTTGAGCAAGGACGAAGGTGGCCGTCACAGCGCATTTTTCGGTGGGTACCGTCCCCAGTTCTACTTCCGTACGACGGACGTGACCGGCGTTGTGGAACTGAAAGAAGGCGTAGAAATGGTGATGCCCGGCGATAACGTCGAGTTCACTGTGGAACTGATCAAGCCGATCGCCATGGAAGAAGGCCTGCGTTTCGCCATCCGCGAAGGTGGCCGTACCGTCGGCGCTGGCGTCGTCACCAAGGTCATCAAGTAATAAGCAAATTGATCACAGCTTCATGAGGTGGTCAATACCGGAAGCAACGGCTGGAGTGGACTCCAGCCGTTGCTTTGCTTTTATACCCTACACTGCCTCAGGTGTTGAGTGAACGTGGGATAGCGGACGCCCAGAGGAAACAGCTCCAATAATTGATGCCTATTTCTTATCGCCTATCTTTTAGATATGGTCGTGCCTGGCCTCTGGGTATGATATAATTTTAAGGTTCATTGCTACGCACATGACGTGGCCAAGGAGGAACTTATGAAAAAAGACCTGCACCCTAAAGCAGTACCTTGCAAGATCATCTACCAGGGCCAAGTGGTGATGGAGACCTTAAGCACCCGTCCTGAAATTCACGTGGATGTATGGAGTGGTTCTCACCCCTTCTGGACTGGGGAAGAGCGCTTCGTGGACACCGAAGGCCGTGTGGAGAAATTCTCCAAGCGCTTTGGCGACAGCTACCGTCAGCGTAAATAAGTTCAACAAAGCTTCAAAGGGGTGGACCTTCCAGTCCACCCCTTTTTCTATACTTTGCTGGCCAACTCTGCAAAATCACCTAGGACGCTCTTAGTTCTCCATACAAACAAGTCCCTTGGAGAAATCCAAGCGACTTGTTTGTATAAGGTATTTGATCATCAGTCACGGGTGTTGCTGTCGCTGTCGTATCCTTCAGTCAGCTCAACGGCCTCACCAGCGCTCATAGCCACAGATGCATCGGCAGCCTGATCAGCTTTGGCAGTCTCAGCCTTCTCAGTCTTGTCGCTGTCGGAGCTCATCCCAAACTGTGCAAACAGATCGGCGTAGACATCACCCAGCTTGGTGCTGATCTTACCGCCCTGGCTGGCATCCTTGGCAGAATAGTTGTAGTCAGCACCACGGCCACCACGGCGGCCACCACCGCTGCTGTAGCGCTCGGAACGGCTTCCACCACCCTGACTGACGAAGTCGCGGTTACCGCCTCCCATTTCACGGGGAGCAGGACCGCCACCCATGGCGCGGCGACGTGACAGGCTGGCACGCTGCTCCACAGGATCAATGTTCAGGATCACAGCTTCGATTTCGTCACCCTTCTTGAACAGGTCAGCAGGGTTATTCACACGCTGGATATCCAGCTCGCTGATGTGAATCAGTCCTTCAATGCCCTCTTCAATCTCCATGAACACGCCGAAGTCGGTCAGACCAGTGACCTGGCCTTTGACGGGGGTGCCAGGGGGGTAACGGTCAGGCAGGGCGCTCCAGGGATCTTCCTGAGTTTGACGAATGCCCAGACTGATGCGGCGCTCCGCTGGATCCATTCGCAGGATGACAGCTTCGGCTTCTTCACCTTCGGTCAGGACTTCATTGGGGTGACGCACACGCTTGGTCCAGCTCATTTCACTGACATGGACCAGACCTTCCAGGCCAGCTTCCAGTTCAATGAAAGCACCGAAGTTGGTCAGGTTGGTGACTTTACCCTTAACGCGTTGACCAATGCTGTAGCGCTCCATCGCACCTTCCCAGGGGTCCTGGGTCAGCGACTTCATGCTTAGGTTGATGCGTTCACGGCCTTCATCTACGTCAATGACCTGAACCTGGACCTTATCGCCCACGCTTACCACTTCGCGGGGATGGTTGAAACGGCCATAGGTCAGCTCACTGCGGTGAACCAGACCGTCAATGCCGCCCAGGTTCACGAACACGCCGAAGTCGGTGATTTCCACCACAGTGCCCTCAAACTCGGCACCAGACTCCAGGTGAGTCATGGTTTCCATCTTGGCCTGCTCTTTCTGAGCATCCAGGATGGAGCGGTGGCTGATGATCACGCGGTTACGCTTACGGTTCAGTTCAATCAGCTGAACTTGCAGCGGCTTACCGACATAAGGGTCCAAGTCATTGACCCGGCGGGTATCCACCTGGCTGGCTGGCAGGAAAGCGCGGATGCCTTCGACCTGGGCCACCAGACCACCGCGAACTTTCTCCAGCACGTCCACTTCAAAGGTCTGACCCTCTTCCTGCATCTTCTCCAGGACACGCCAACCTTTGTTCTGGTCAGCACGCTTCTTGGACAGCACGATCTGGCCAGTGGCCATGTCCACGCGGACCACATAGGTCGTGATGCTGTCGCCAGGCTTGTACTCTGCCTGAGCTTCCTCGACGGTTACAGGTTCGTCGCCCAGCTGGGTCAGAGGAATGATGCCCTCTACCTTGGCGCCGATGTCCACAGCCACGCCCTCGGAACCGACAAACACGATGGTGCCGTCGACAATGTCACCACGGTTGACATTTTGAGGCTCCTGCGCTTCGCTGGCCAGAACGTCTTCCATGGTCATTTCGGGGTAGTCGCGCTCCTCAGGCTGAGCGGCCTGAGGCTGTTGCTCCTGCACTGGCTCGGTCTGCACCTGTTCGGTTTGGGTCGCAGTAACGGTTTCGTTGCCCTGATCGGGCTGAGTCATCCCACCTTCTTGGGCGGGGGTCTGGGTCTTGTCTTCCATGAACTCCTAATCCTCCTGATTCACCTGCGCTTCGGGAGCGCGGTAACACCTCAGTCTATCACCCACCGGGCAGGCGGAGCAACCCGAATGGAAGGCCGCCGCTTGCCAAGCTCCCCGGCCTTCTGATAGGCTTTTGCAGTGCGCTTTTTTGCGTGGCTGCTGGAAGAGGCGCAGCACTGATCCGAGGCCCTAATTCCTGTGGGTCGCAACCCTCAAATTCAAATATTTTTCTGAGGAAATCACATGGTTAAAATTCGTCTGTCCCGTTTTGGTTCGGCCCATAACCCCCACTACCGCATCGTTGTTGCCGATGCCCGCCGCCCCCGCGATGGTGGATACATCGAAAACCTAGGCCACTACGACCCCCGCAAGAAGTCCGAGAACTTCCTGAAGGTGGATGTGGAGCGTGCTCAGCACTGGCTGGCACAGGGTGCTCAGCCCACCGCAACTGCCCGCCGCCTGCTCAAGAGCCAAGGCGTCCGCGTCCGCTAATTCGGTTTAGGCCTCACGGCCTGTAAGATCGCCCCTTCCCTGGCCTGTCCAGAGATGGGGTGTTTTTTGATGTGCAGCGCAAACCTGAGTGTCGGAAAGTGATCAGGCTGTGCTCTGAGGGATCGACGTGCCACTATAAGGGCATGACCCTCTTTGATGAACTCGAATTCTCAAACCTGCAACTGGATCAGCATGGTCCACTGGCGGTGCTGACCGTCAACCGTCCTAAGGCACTGAATGCGCTGAATTCAGACACCATCACTGAAATTGGGCAAGCCGTGGATCTGATTGCAGAAAATGCCGAAATCTCTGCCTTGATCGTGACTGGGGGTGGCGACAAAGCCTTTGTGGCTGGGGCTGATATTGCCGAGCTGAGCGAAATGAACAGCGTCTACATGGGCCGTGAGCTATCCTTGGGCGGCCAGGAAGTCATGCAGTCACTGAGCAATCTGCCACTGCCGACCATCGCCTGTATCCAAGGATTTGCGCTGGGTGGTGGCCTGGAACTGGCACTGGCCTGTGACATACGCGTGGCCTCCCCCCGCGCCAAGCTGGGTCTGCCCGAAGCCAGCCTGGGCGTGATTCCCGGATTTGGTGGAACCCAGCGTCTGCCGCGCCTGATTGGAATGGGACGTGCCCTGGATCTGCTGCTGACTGGCCGCCAGGTCGGCGCTGAAGAAGCCCTACAGATGGGTCTGGTGAATTACGTGTCCGACGATCCGCTGAACAAGGCCCGGGAAGTGGCGGAGCAGATGGTCAAGAACGCGCCGATCTCGCTGGCGCTGATCAAAGAAGCGGTGCGCCGGGGCGCGCACCTCAGTGTAGAAGAGGGCATGGAAATTGAGGCCGACTTGTTCGGCATGGCCGTCGCCACCGCCGACTTCGCAGAAGGCACCCGCGCCTTTTTGGACAAGCGTAGGCCCGACTTCCGGGGGGAATAAGTGAAAGACCGTCGAGGCGCAGCCAGTACAGAACAACCTGAAAGACGCCCGAAGAGGCACCCGGGGCATGCTCAGGGGAGTTTCCGCTTGGAGGTGGCTGGGGGTGATCCGCAGGAGATGGGAGCACCCCTTCCCCCTGCCGAGGAAACAGAGTCACAGCTCCGCTTCGAGACGCCCAAAGCCAAGCTGATTGAGGCGGCTCAGCGGTCGTTGCGATCAGACCTCGCCGAGTTTCCTAGGGCGCTGGCCGCGTTCGAGGCCCTGCAAAACGATCCCGAAGCCCTGGCGCACTGGGATATGGCCAACTACATCACCATGCGCAAGTTGGGCTATAACGATCATGGACGGGTCCACGCCTTTATCACGGGCGCGGCCAGCATTACCATCACGCATCTGCTGCTGGAAGCTGGAGTCAAGCCGGATCTGATCGAAAGTGGCATCGGCGACGGGGATGACGTGATGCTGGTCATCATCCTGGGAACCATGTTGCACGACATTGGCAATCAGGTCCACCGTGCCGGACACGAGGCCCACGGGGTCAATCTGGCCATTCCGATTCTGGACCGGATTATGACGCCCCTCTATGCCGATGCCTTCAAGCGCATCAAGGTGCGGTCATTCATCCTGGGTGCGATCAACTGCCACGACCTGAATCCTCCCCCACTGACCATTGAAGCGGGGATTACCGCTGTGGCCGACGGGACCGACATTACCAAGGGGCGGGGCCGGAAAGCGTTCCGGATGGGCAGTGTAGACATTCATTCCATCAGCGCGCTGGCTGTGGATCAGGTGGTGATTGAAGCGGGAACCAGCAAACCCGTGCGGATCAGCGTCACGATGAACAACTCAGGCGGCATTTTCCAGGTGGAGGAGGTGTTGGCCTCCAAGGTGATCAACACGCCTATGCGCGATTACATAGAGCTGCATGCCTCCACTCGGCCAGCAGGTGACGAGCAGATCCTGACCCGTGTCCGGCTGGAGGGCAGTCAGTTTGTCGTGGACCTGGAAAGCGGTGAGGAAGTGGCTGTGGATGTAGATACTGCCGCTGCCGACGCTGCCCAGGCCCAGGCAGAAGAAGCCCCAGTGCCGGAACCCTGAGTCAGTAGGCCACCGGTGCTAGAAGCCGGAAGAAAAAGAGAATGATTGGTCAGAGAAGTCTGCCTGACCGAGGCAAAATAATGGAATGTGGCCAGGGGCTGTTGAGGGAGATACACCCCGGTTGCCCCTGGCCGATCCTTAAGGCCTGAGTGGCCACATCAGACTCTGGGCACGGGTAAACTGAGGTGATGGCTGCTCAGATTTCCCCTTCCAAACGTCCGACCCGCAACAAGTGGACGCCCTGGCTTTGGGGTGTCACGGCTTTGAGTGTCTTGCTGGGAGGTGCGCTGGCCCTGAGCCTGTCGGCTCCTGCGACCGGGCTGCCTGCTGGCACCCAGATTGAAGGGGTAGCGGTAGGAGGTTTGGAGCCGGGCGAGGCCCAGAGTCGATTGGACCGTGAGCTGCCTGCACCGTCACCAGTGACCGTGCGGGCGGGCGACAAAGTCTGGACCTTGAGCGCAGAAGAACTGGGCTGGGAACGTGACTTGCAGGGTACGCTTGACCAAGCCCAGGGCTACGCCGCAGGTCAAGAGTGGACCCAGCGCATCACTGGGCTGCTCGGAGATGCTCCCGAACTCAAACTGAGTGCCCCGGTAAAGGTCAACAAAACCGTGGCTGCAGCGCGCCTGGCCGAGCTGGTTCGCCCCCTGGAGTTTGCCCCGCAAGACGGCAAAATTTCATTTGACGCGGAGGCTTATACCTACAAAGTAGAGGGGGGACGCGCCGGGAAGCGGGCCGACGTGGCTGCCGCTGCCGCTCAACTGGCGGCCCAGCCAGACCTCACCGAGCTCAATATCGAATTTCGCTCGGTAGAATCCAAAGCCTCACC
Source organism: Deinococcus radiophilus (assembly GCF_020889625.1). Lineage (GTDB taxonomy): Bacteria > Deinococcota > Deinococci > Deinococcales > Deinococcaceae > Deinococcus > Deinococcus radiophilus. The sequence goes on along the minus strand of NZ_CP086380.1, from coordinate 253,909 downwards.
TGGCCGCCTGCAAGAGCAAGCCAAGCTGGGCAATGCCCTGATCCGTCCCATGACCGTGCAATTGCAAGGCTCTGAAACAGCCGTAGCCCTGACCAAACAGCAGGTGGCCAACCTGTACTGGGTCACCCCCGAAGGCATCAAACCAGATCCAGAAACCATGCAGTCCACTTTTGACGCCCTGCTCGCCAAGGTGGACCGTCCGGCACATCCGGCGCGCTTTGTGTCCACTGAGGGCGGCAAATGGCTTCCTCAGGAGGGCCGCAGCGGCTACGAGGTGCAGCAGGAGGCCGCCTGGGAAGCCTTTCAGCAGGACGTCTTGAACCCGGAAAAAACCACCTCTGTATGGCCCAGTCGCGCCACCGAGCCGACCTATACCGTCGCCGAGCTCCCCGACCCTGCCACACTGGAACTGGTGGCCACCGGGGAAAGCGTGTATGACGGGAGCAGCGAGGCCCGGCGCGAGAACATCCAGATTGCCGCCGATAAAATTGACGGTTACGTGGTCCCACCCGGTGAGGATTTTAGCTTTCTGGACGCGGTAGGCGGCATCAGTGAAGAAGGGGGCTTTGTCAGCGGGCTGATTATTGCCGGGGGACAGACGGTGGATGGTCTGGGTGGCGGGGTCTGCCAGGTCAGCACCACCGCTTTCCGTAGCCTCTACAACGCTGGCCTGCCTATCGTGGAGCGGCACCAGCACTCTTACCGCGTGCCTTACTACGAACCACAAACCGGTTTCGAGGCCGCCGTATACGATCCCGGCCTGGACCTGAAGATGACCAACGACACCGGCGCACCGCTGGTGGTGCGGGCCATCAACGACAATGCAGGCAGCACCCTCAAAGTGGAGCTATGGGGCAAGAAACCCGCCCGGACCGTCAACGTTTCGGAAGCGGTCATCACCGGCAGCGCACCAATTCCAGCACCCAAAATCGTAGCCACCGGCCGCCTGGCACCAGGCGTATCGGAACAGGTGGAGGCTGGACGCCCCGGCCTATTTATGTACATCACCCGGACCATCACGGACGCCAGCGGAACTCAAACCGAGCGCCTGGAAACCAACTACGAAGCCTGGCAGCCGATCATCGAACGCGGTGTGGCCGGAATACCACAGGACCGGAGCGAATGAGCCTGCCCGCCCGCGTGCGTGTCACCTGCCCTCCCCTGCCCCTGTCTGCAGCGCTGGCCCAGTCAGCCCAGAAGCTGCTGCCTGGGCACCCAATCACGGACGCCCAGAAAGTAGCCCTGGCGATTGCCGGAGGGCATGTGATCGGTGCTGCCCTGCGCTGCGAGGGACAGGCCGACGCACTGGCGGTGGCCCCCGGCTGGCGCGGCAAAGGCGTGGAGGTCGCACTGACCGAAAAGCTTGCAGCGAGCTGAGCGCCGCACGCCTCACTGGATTCCTTTGCGGTTCAGCGACCTGCGGTGACCTGTGAACGGGTGCTACCTTGGGCAGATGCCACAGATGAACTTTGCCCTGGATGATGAGGGCCGCCTGATTCTGCAACACGTACGCGACTTTTGCCGCAGCAAGATTGCTCCATTGGCCCACGAGTACGACCGTGAGCACCGCTGGCCTGCCGAGCAGCTGCGCGGGCTGGCCGAGTTGGGCCTGATGGGCGCCACGGTCCCCGAGCAGTGGGGGGGCGCGGGCCTGGATAGCGTGACCTACGCCCTGTGTTTGTCCGAAGTGGCCGCCGCCGACCCCAGCGTGGCCGTGATTGTCAGTGTGCAAAATGGCCTGCCGGAGCAAATGATCCTGAACTACGGCACCGACGAGCAGCGAGGGAACTACCTGCAGCGGCTGGCCAGTGGTGAGTGGCTGGGGGCCTTTTGCCTGACCGAAGCCCACGCCGGCAGCGACGCCGCCAACCTCAAGGCGCGTGCCGAGCGCAGCGGGGACGGCTGGGTCCTGAATGGCTCGAAGGCCTGGATTACTTCAGGTGGACATGCTGACGTATACCTGGTCATGGCCCGCACGGGCGGCGAAGGCGCGAGCGGTGTCAGTTGCTTTATCGTCGAAAAAGACACTCCTGGTCTCAGCTTCGGGCAGCCGGAAGCCAAGATGGGCCAACACGCCGCGCACACCACCACCGTGACTTTTGACAATGTATCGGTGGGTGAGGACGCCCTGGTTGGGGCCGAGGGCCAGGGGCTGCATATTGCACTGGCCAGCCTGGATTCGGGACGCATCGGGATCGGGATGCTGGGGGTAGGTATTGCCCAGGCCGCCCTGGAACACGCCGCGCAATACGCCGCCGAGCGCGAACAGTTCGGTAAGCCGATTGCCCAGCATCAGGCGGTGGCCTTCAAGCTGGCGCGCATGGCCACACAACTGGAAGCGGCCCGGCTGGTGGGCCTGAAGGCCGCCTGGCTCAAGGATCAGGGGCAGAACTATTCCAAGGAAGCCAGTATGGCCAAACTGCTGGGCAGTGAAGCCGCCGTAGAAGTGACGCGCGACGCCGTGCAGATTTTTGGTGGCAACGGCTACAGCGCCGAATACCCCGTCGAAAAACTGTACCGCGACGCCAAAATCACCGAGATCTACGAGGGTACGTCCGAAATTCAGCAGCTGGTCATCAGCCGGGCCGTGCTGCGCGAGTTGACCTGAAGCTGGGCACTTCAGGTTCAGTCCTGCGTAGCCGCTACACTGAGGGAATGCTGTTTTTTCCCTCTCTCACGGCCTGCTCAAAGGCGGCTTTGCTGTGAATAAAGCCATGCTTTCGCTGGTCAGTCTCCTGCTGGCCGGCGCTGCGGCCCTGTATGGCTGCGATGAACTCGGTCTGCCCGGCGAGGCGGTGCCGGGAGCGTACGGCGACCCCATCCAGTGCCAGGACGAGTGGCGGGCCGGAATCCCCATTCCTGAGACACCTGGGACGCGGCTGCTGTGCCGCCAGGAATACGCTTCGGTGTATGACCCTGGGCACAAGGTGCCGCTGGTCGTCGGAGAATTCCTGACGCCCGCCGAATTCCGGGGCGATGTGGAACGGCAAGACAATTTCATGGCCGATCCTGACCTGCCGGCGGGCGAGAGCGCTGAGCTGAACGACTACCGCCGCAGTGGATACGACCGGGGCCACCTGGCCCCTGCCGCTGATTTCAAATCCAGCGAAGTGGCGATGAACGAATCGTTTTACCTGACCAACATGGTCCCGCAGAATCACGGCATGAACGCTGGTGTCTGGGCGGCCCTGGAAAGCGCGACCCGCGACTGCGCCGCAGACCAGGGCGGCATCTTCGTCCTGAGTGGCCCGGTCATCGGTGAGCTTCCCGAAACCATCGGAGATGGCGTGGCCGTACCGCAAGCCCTCTTCAAGATGGTGGTGTCGGACAAGCACGCACGTGCCTTCGTGATTCCTAACGCCGATCAGCCAAACGACACCAACTTCCGCCGCTATGAGGTGACACCTGACATGGTGCAATCCCTCACTGGGCTGAACTTCTTTCCCGAAGGGGGCGTCAACCTGCAGGAACAGGGCCGCTTCTGCAGGGGATCGTTCGGCAGCTGAGCCGGGTCAGGACACGCGCTCAGGGTAAGACTGGACCGGCACCCGATCAATCAAGGTCTGAAGGTAACGGGCCGCAGCCTCCCGCGCCAAGGTCTGCCGCACCTGTCCAGCCGCCTGGTCCAGTGGAAGCAGGCCAGCGCTCCGGCGCTCGGTGACCTCCACGACATGCCAGCCGTGATCGGTACGGACCAGCTGGGGCAGCCCTAGAGCTGCGCTGAACACGACCTCATCAAAAGCAGGAACGGTCTGTCCCGGTGTCACGCAGCCCAGGTCGCCGCCCTGCGCGGCGCTGCCGGGGTCACGGCTCTGTGTCCGCGCCAACAGCGCGAAATCCCCACCACCGATCAGCAGTTGGCGGAGGTCACGCGCCTGCGGCTGCCCAGGGACCAAAATGTGCCGCACGCAGGCCTCGTCACGCTGAATGAACTGCTTGCGGTTCAGGCGGTAATAACTTTCGATCTGGGCGTCGCTAAAGGCAAAGCGCTCCTGAAGGCTCTGGCGGTAAGCCGCGATCAGGGCACCGCGCTCCGCTTCGGCATGGTAATCCGCTTCGTCGCGGTAGCCGGCGCCGCGCAGGTACTCCAGATAAGCTTCGGAGGTCGTAAACGACTGCGGCCCGATGCGTGGCCGCCCAGTCCAGGTGAAATCGGGCAGGGCCTGACGGGCCAGATACTCGATCTGCTTTTCGCGGACAAATTGCTCGAAAAACTGCCCCCGTGACGGCGCAAAGGAGGCCAGCAGTTCCTGACGCAGCGGCAGGCCCTGGCGGTTGAGCAGTTCGGCCACAGCCAGCCGGAAGGCCCGGTCAAAATCTGCACGGGTGACGCGCAGTGCCGCCTCTCCCTGTCCGATCACGGCCACCACAGTTCCGGGGGCTGGGGGCAAGTGTACGGTCTGCTGCGCCGGGACAGCCGCAGTCTGGGCCTGTGCCGGGGTGAGCTGTGCCCCCAGCAAGGCCAGGGCACCGCCAACGAGCATGGTCGGCCATGATGTGCGTGGGCGTGCGGTCATGGGCATCAGTTTAGTGCAGCCCGCATGGCGAAAGTCGCGTAGAGGGCCACAGAACGACAACGGCAAACGCTTTTCACAGGGCGGACTCGGCCCGCTCCCCCCTATACTCGAATTCGATGTCCCAGCACACTTCACCTGCCCCACGTGCGCCCCTGCCGCATCCGGTGACCCTCTCGGCTTTCTGGTTCGGCAACGCCTTTCACTGGCTGGTGCTGCTGCTGATCGCCATGCCAGCAGGTGTAGTGCAGTTTGTGGGTGAGGGCGGAGCCAAGGGCACCTATCTGGGCCTGCTGACGGCGGTAGGGGCCCTGGTGGCACTGGTTCTCCCTCCCATCGTGGGAGCGCAGAGTGACCGCACCGGCCAGCGGCTCCCCTACCTGCGCTGGGGCCTGGCCGTCAACCTGCTGGGCCTGGCGGTCATGGGCGGCGCGGTGGCCTGGCTGCAGGGCATGATCGGCTTCTGGGTCTTGGTGCTGGGCTTTTTGCTGGTACAGTTCGGCAACAACTACGCCACCGCGCCTTACTCGGCGCTGATCCCGCAACTGGTTCCCGTAGAGCAGCGTGGACGCTACTCCGGGGTCATGGCCACGCTGCAGGCCACTGGGCAACTGCTGGCCGCAGCAGCCGCCTTCGCAGTCGCAGCTGCCGGGTTGCCCCCTGCCGCCAACTATGGGCTGATCGCATTGGTGCTGACTTTGCCGGCCCTGGTCACCCTGCGCGGAGCTGCCGGGGTGGATCAGGCGGCACTGCCCACGCCTGGACAGCGCACCATGTCACTGCGCGAGCTGTTTGCCTATGGGCCGTTCTTCTGGGTGTTCTGGACGCGGGTGCTGTTCGCGTTGGGGCAGTACTCGGTGCAGCCGTTCCTGAACTACTACAACCGCGATGTCCTACGTCAGAGCGATGCCGAACAAAGTACCTCCATCATGCTAGCCGCCATTATCGTGGCGAGCATCGTAAGTGCCTTTGTGGGAGGCAAGCTGAGCGACCGCACCGGGCGCAAGCCGGTCATCTATCTGGCCGGAGCCATGATGGCGGTGGCGGCCGTCCTGCTGATCGTCACTGGAGACTATCTGCTGGCGCTGGGGCTGGCGCTGCTGTTCGGGTTGGGCTTTGGGGCCTTTACCAGCGTGGACTGGGCGCTGGGGGCCGACGCGATGCCGTCTGAGCAGTCCTACGCCCGCGACATGGGCATCTGGCATGTGGCTTTCGTGGCTCCGCAGTTTGTCAGTCTGCCGATGGGCACACTGCTGGACACGCTGAACACAGATGGCAGCACAGCAGGTTATACGGCAGTGTTCAGTCTGGCGGCACTGTTTTTCGTGGCAGGCATCTTGCTGGTACGCCGTGTGCCGGAGCGGGTGCGGACCGCCTGATTCAACCCGCGTTCAGAAAGCGCAGCAAGGCCCGACTCAGGGCCTCAGCCTGACGCTGACGGTACGCGGCGTCAGCCAGCCGTGCGCCCTCCGCAGGGCTGGACCCAAAGCCCAATTCGGTCAGGATGGCCGGGGTGGTCGGGGTACGGATGACGTAAAAAGCGTCGGTCTTGACCCCCCGGTCACGCGCCCCAGTGGCCGCGACCAACTCGGCTTGTACCAGCCCAGCCAGCCGCCGTGAGAAGCTGAGCTTGGCCTGCGAGAGCAGGTCGCCCAGCACACCCTGCGCTGCGCCCGCAGCTTGCCTGGTGAGTGATTCTCCCAGCGAACCGCCCCCGTTCTCGCGGACCGCCAGACTGCGGCCCTGCCCCGGCAGCGGCTGACCGAAGTAATAGGTTTCGATGCCGTGGGCAGCGGGGTCAGTTGCCGCATTGACATGAATACTGACAAAGGCGCTGACCTGCCCGGTGGTGGCCATCCGGGCACGCAGGTTCAAATCCGCAGCCTTGTCAGGGTGCAGGTGGGCGTCGGCCTGGCGGGTCAGGCGCACCGCCACCCCATGTGATTGCAGCAGCCGCGCGGTGCGCAGCGCCACATCCAGATTGATGTCGGCCTCGCGGACCCAGGGACTGGTCATACCGGGGTCGTTGCCACCGTGACCAGGGTCCAGCACCACCGTGGCCCGCACCGGGCCAGCCGGACGGACTGGAGCAGGCGGGGCCGAAGCTGGAGCTGCGACCACTGGCGTGGCCGTAGGCACCGGGACGACCACCGGAGCTGGGCGGACCGCTGCAGCAGGTTTCTCGGCGGGCCACAGGTCCACCACCACGCCGGGCGGCCAGTCCCCTACCGCAGGCCAGAACTGGGCCTCCACCCGGCCATAGCCAGCACCCAGCCCGAGCGTCAGCTGCCTGCCCACTGCCCCGTAACTCAGGGCATTGCTGCCTCCACCCGGCACCAAGTTGCCCTCCACCGGAAGCAGGTCAAACGGCAAACTGATCACCGCTTGACCCGTCGCCCGGCTCAGCCCTGGCACAAAGGCCGGAGTTCCGGCGGGCAGGGTGACGAACACACGGGTATGGCCCGCCACAGGTCGGAGCTCTACGGTCAGGGAAACAGGTGAAACCACGGCCACTGCTTGCGGGGCCGCTGGGAAAGGCGTGGGCGCGGCTGCCAGTGCCGCAGAGCTCAGGGCCAGGCCGCACCACAGCCACGCGGCCCGTGCGCTCCGTTTCACTAAGGTCTGACCACCCATCAAGCGGCAGTGTAGAGGCTGGGCTGGCACAAACAAGGCACAGGATGAGGCTTTGAAGCTAGCCGACTGCCTTTGCTCTCAGACGATAGACATCATGTCCCTGGCCCTGGGGCACTCCCGCGTGCTACACCGCAGGGCGTGAGTCAGACCGCTGCACCCTCATCTCTTCCCCAGATCACGCTGTATACCCGCGAAAGTTGCAAATTATGCCAGCAGGCCGAAGCCCGGCTGCTGGCTTGGGGCTTTGACCTCCGGCAGGTAGATATCGCCGGAGACGACAAGCTGATTGCCCGTTACGGTCACCATGTCCCGGTGTTGACACTGGACACGCCGCAAGGCGAACGCACGCTGCACCGAGGCCCGCTGGAGCGCTCTAGTATGCCGGCCCTCAAACTGCGGCTGATTCGGCTGCACCGGGACATGCAGCCACGTGCACCCCGGCTGCTGAACTGAACCAGAAGCAGAGCTGACCCAGAAGCAGGGAAATGTCCCCGAAAACGGCCCAGGGCACGCGCTATGGTGGGAACCATGACCGGAGAAGGTACCAACTGGATGACCCGGCTGCGCGGCGGCCTGCAAAAGACCCGCATACAGCTCAGTACGAATGCCGGCCTGCTGGGGCGTGACTTGCGCGGCTACGGGCGTAATGCCGACCTGCTGGATGATCTGGAAGCCGCCCTGCTGGCCGCTGACGTGGGTGGTCCCGCCACCGCCGACATTCTGAGCAGCGTGCAGTCCAGCCGCCGTGCGGATCTGATGGCGGCCCTCTCCGACGCGCTGATTGAGCAACTGGAGCCGAAAAAGGCAACTGAGGCCGAAGACACCAGCGGCCTGACTCCCTGGTTTCAGCCCACGGTTCAGCCTTCGCCAGTGCAGCCCGCCGGACATGTAGTGATGATCATTGGTGTGAACGGAGTGGGCAAAACCACCACCATCGCCAAGCTGGGCCAGCACTACATGGAACATGGCCAGAGCGTGATGTTCGCTGCTGGCGATACGTTCCGCGCCGCTGCCGGGGCGCAGCTGGAAGTTTGGGGCGACCGCCTGGGCGTTCCAGTCATCCAGGGCCGTGAGGGCGGCGACCCCGCCGCCGTGGCCCTTGACGGGGCCAGCTCGCGCCGGGCACGCGGTACCGACCTGCTGCTGGTGGACACCGCCGGACGGCTGCACAATCAGACCAACCTGATGCAGGAGCTGAACAAGGTCCACCGCGTCATCGGCAAGGCCGACGCGGGCGAACCCGCCGAGGTCTGGATGGTGCTGGACGCCGTGACCGGCCAGAACGGACTGCAACAGGCCAAGAAATTCAACGAGGCGATCCCACTGACCGGTGTCGTCGTCACCAAGCTGGACGGCACCGCCAAGGGCGGCATCCTGATTCCGATCGTGCGGGAGCTGGGCGTGCCGATCAAATTTATCGGGGTGGGCGAGCAGGCCCATGACCTGCAGCCCTTCAATGCTCACGAGTTCGTAGAGGCGCTGCTGGCGGAGTGACCCACGCTGGGGTCAGGCAGCGATGCAGCGGCCAATGCCCGCCACAGCAGCGCTGCCGACCCCACCAGCGTCCCGGCAGCCACCGCGTAAAACGTGCCCTGAGACCACCGCTCAGCCAGGGGAGCCACGGCCAGCAGGGCTAGCGGCATGCCCAACATACTGACTGCTCCCAGCAGGCCGAATGCACGTCCCCGCAATTCGGGCGGCACCTGGCGGCCCACCAGCGCCATCAGCGGCGGGCCACTGATGCCCAGGCCAGCGCCCACACTCAACGCGGCGATGAGATGCGCCGGATATGTGCCACTCAGCGCCAGATAAAGGAGGCCCAGAGCCGCCAAACTGTAGCCGCCCAGCACCACGGCGCGCAGTGGCAAGCGGTCGCCCTGCCACCCCAACAGCAGGCCCGCTGCCAGTGTGCCCAGCATTTCCACCAGCAACACATGACTGTATCCGGCAGCGCCGTAACCCAGGTCTTGCATGGCCGCCGGGACCAGGGCTTGTAGCGGCGCATACGCCGCATTCAGCACCAAAAACGCTAGCGGTAAGGGACGCAGCAGCGGGTGTGACCCGAACCAGCGCCAACCGGAACGCAGTTCAGTAGCCCGCCCCCTCGCGCTGCGCCGGCGCTACCTCCGGTAACTTGACCCATACGGCCACGGCCAGAGCCGAAAACAGGTAGGTCAGGCCGTCCAGCAGTAGGGCGAGCGGTGCGCCGAGCCGCGCTACCAATAGGCCGCCCGTCAAAAAGCCCAGCAGCAAGGCCACCTGCACCGCACTGCTCAGCAGCCCACCTGCGCGGGTCAACTCCTCAGGTGGGACCAGCCGGGGCAGCGCACTGCGGGCCGCAGGCTGTGACCAGGCCCCCACCAGCCCACCCAACAGCGCTGCGGCGTAGATCAGCGCGGGCGGCAAATGGCCCAGCAACAGCGCCGCGCCGCCCAGACTGAGTTGCAGCGCGGCGTTGGCCAGGTCGGTCAGCATCAGCACCCACCGCAGGTTCAGGCGGTCCAGCCATACGCCCGCCAGCGGCATCAGCACGGTCGGCAAAAAGGCCAGGGCCAGCGTCAGCGAGAGGCTGCCCACCGACCCGGTCTGGTCCAGCACCAGAAAACTCAGCGCCACCCCCGACAGCGCTGAACCAAAGCGGCTCTGGGCCACGCTGAGCAGCCAGACGATCAGGGAACGGTGGTGCCATATCGGCGGAAATTGGGCGGACATGCCCTCAGCAAAGCGGGGTTGAGCTTCCGGCAACAGGCCGGGGCGGAAGCTGAGGGGCGCTACCCTCATGACATGACCACCCCCCACATCGCCACTTCCCAGCAGGCTGCCTTGTTGCTGGACCCGCGCCTGCTGCCGGCGCTGCATGCGCTGATGCGGGGGCCGCTCAGCGTGGGCGATCTGGCGCAGGAGTGCGGCCTGAGTGGGCGGCGCGCCTACAGCCTGGTGCAGAAGTTGCAGCGCTCAGGCATCACCCAGCAGGTGGGCACGCGCCCCCACCGGGGCAGACCCGTGCGGCTTTATCAGGCTGCGCAGCCCTGGCTGGTGCCCTACGCCCAGACCGGGGCCGCCAGCGTGGCCGAATTTTTCTGGCAGCAACATGGAGGCGGATTGCGCCAGTTGGTGGGCAAGGTGGCCCAGGCGTCCATGCAGGAGCGGGACGACTGGGGCTACTGGCTAGAAGCCGGGCGCTTCGAGGTGGGCAACCGGAGCGGCCCGGTGACTGACCTGTGGACCGGGGACGCGCCCCAGCTGCTGCCCCTGCGTGAACTGCGGCTGGGCGACGCCGACGCTGCCGAATTCAAACGCCGCCTGAACGCACTGCTGAACGAATTCGAAGGCCGGGCTACCCCAGACATGCCGCCGCTGGCGCTGGCCCTGACCCAGGGCAACTGGTGGGCCACAGAGGAGGGTCAGATGAGCAAACGCACGAACTCATCCCGCTCCACGGCCCCGAAGTAGCGCGACAAATCAAACGGCTCCAGCGCCGCAGTGATGTCCTCCGGGCGGTACGGCACCCCGGTCAGTGCCCGCTCAAGATCGGCTACGTCGTCCTGCGCAAAGAAATCACCATAGATGCGGATATCCTGGATGTGCTTTTTCTCCACGTTCATCCGCACGTCAATCAGGCCCGCAGGGAACTTGCAGCGCTTTTCGAGGCTGAAGTCCGGTGAGCGCCCGAAATTCCAGTCCCAGTTCAGGAAATATTCCTGGCGGATTTTCTCGATTGCCTGCCAGTCCTCCTCCGTCAGCCTGTATTCCACCATCTCCTCGCCACTCTGGACTGCCAGTTGGCGCAGGATTTCATCGCGAAATTCGCCGGTACTGAGTGTCTGATACTCCGGGGCAAGGTGTGGGCGAATGTTGGTGACGCGGGCGCGCACCGATTTGATGCCCTTGGATTCGATCTTCTCCTTGGGCGGGGTCAGCGCAGCGGCCACATTGCCCAAGTTCACGTCGTACAGGAGCGTGCCGTGCGCGGTCATCCGGCCCCCGGCCACATACATGGCGTTGCCGGAAATCTTCTGCTCGCCGATCACCAGATCATTGCGTCCACGCAAGGCAGCTTCCTCGGCACCGAGGTACTGAAGCGCCTGCACCACCGGACCCGTAAAGCTGGCGAAGTCGCGGAACGAGCCGTCATCGTCCTTGATAAAGCAGTAACAGAGATTGCCCCCGTCCTGGTAGACCGCGCCTCCCCCCGATAGGCGGCGCACAACCTGTACCCCGTGTTCATCGATGTATTCACGGTTGATTTCTTCAATGGTGTTCTGGTTGCGGCCCACGATCACGCAGGGGTCGTTGATGTAAAAGAGGAGCAGCGGGCCGTCCACCAGGCGATTGCGGACCAGATAGGTTTCCAGCGCCAGGTTGACGGTCACGTCATGGTTGTCAGCGTTGCAGATATAGTGCATGACCCTACTTTAGCCGCGTGCCCAGCGGCGGAAGTCCTCGGCGCTGAGGCAATTCACCACGTCTGCCGGGGTCAGACCCGCTTTCTGGGCGATCATCACACCGTAACGTAGGTCACGCAGGCCGCCCAGCGAATGTGCGTCTGTGTTGATAGAGAACTGCACCCGGCCGCGCCAGCGCAGCGCGTCCTGCCAGCGCAGGTCCAGCCGCCAGGGATTGGCGTTGATCTCAGCGGCGGTGTCGTGAGCGGCGCAGGCCTCCAGCACGGCGTCTATATCCACTGCGTAGCCTTCACGGCGCAACAGCAAGCGTCCGGTGGGATGGCCCAGAATGTTGACCAGTGGGTGTGAAGCGGCCCGCACCAGCCGCCCCGTCTGCGCGGCCTGACTTAGCCCGAAGTTGGAATGCACGCTGGCGACCACATAATCTAGCTCGGCCAGGAGGTCGTCGGGGTAATCGAGCGAGCCGTCGGCCAGGATGTCTACCTCGGCCCCGGCCAGGATGGGGAGGCCTTCCGCCTGCATGGCCCTGATTTCGGCGGTGTACTCGCGCAGCCGCTCCGGGGCCAGGCCGCCCGCATAGGCCGCCGCCTGCGAGTGGTCGCCGGTTCCCAGGTAACTGTGGCCGAGGCGCAGCGTTTCATCCAACATGGCCCGCAGGGTCGCCGTGCCGTCGGACCAGACCGAGTGGGTGTGGAGCATCCCCTGGATATCTTTGACCTGAATGAGCGATTCCGGATCGGGCAGCTGTAGCCCCGCGTGTTCGGGTTCACCGAAGGGCGCATAAGCCGCTTGCGCCGGTGCCGCCCCACGTGGGCGCACCGTAAGCGGTACCCCCGCCAGGCGGCCCACCAGCGTCCCTCCCTCTTCTCCGATGCTTTCCCAGCCTTCCAGCCCCGCCAGCGCCGAGGCCCAGGCTGCCGCGTCACCCCCGGCCAGCAACTCTGCGCCGCTCAGGGTGTCGCGCTGCCCTGCCAGTTCGCCACCCGGCTGCGCGGTGAGGCCCGCCGCCTGCAAGCGCGCCTGGGCAGCCTCGGCGGCTTGCAGGGCGCTGGACAGCAGAAAACGGTCCTGCGAGCGCAACACGAACTCGGCGGCCTCTCCCAGCGCCTGAGCACCCTTGGCCCCGAAGCCCTTGATCCCAGCCAGCTCACCGCTTTGGGCCGCCGCCAGCAAGCGGGGCACCGAGTCAATGCCCGCGTCCCACAGAGCGCGTACCTTTTTCGGTCCTAGGCCCCGCACCACAAAAAGGCCCTGCACCCCTTCGGGTACCTGCTCGGCCACCTCGTCCAGTGGGGCAAAGCGGCCCGTAGCCAGGTAAGCCAGCAGCTCCTGCGCGATGCCTTTGCCCACTTTGGGGACGCCAGCAAACTGTGTGGCCTGTAAATCCTCCGAACTGGCCTCCAAGCGGTCCAGGCTGCGGGCGGCGCTGCGGTAGGCGGTGGCCCGGAAGCCGCCCTCATCGCTGCCCAGCACATCCAGCAGGTCGGCGGTCTGGTTCAGGGCGCGGACCAGGTCTTTGCGGGACAGTGCAGCGCGGGTCAAGTCAGCCATAGGGGGCATGATAGAGGGCGGACCAGTGGCAGATTGCGGGGGCTTTCTGACCTAGCGCCCCAGCACCCGCATCACCGCCACAAAGACGGCCATCACCGCGTCTATCAGCAGATTCGTCTTCCAGAAGCGGCCATTGCGCTCCCGCTGCTGTTCGTAGCGGTCACGCGGAGGCTCCCGGCGGGTACGTTGGCGTCTGGGGCTCATGGAGGCAGTGTAGCCGGACGGGTCAACAAGAAACCTGGCAGGGACCACGCCCAGCCAGGTTGGATGAGAGACGGACCTTAGCCCTGGCGCACGCCGACCAGCTCTACATCAAAAATCAGCGTGGCACCGCCGGGAATCACGCCCGCGATGCCCGCAGGACCGTAGGCCAGATCGCTGGGAATGGTCAGTTTGGCCTTGTCCCCCACGCGCAGCCCCTGGATGCCCTGGTCCCAACCCTGAATGACTTGACCGCCACCCAGCACGAACTGGATCGGCTCACCACGGTCGTGGCTGGAATCGAACTTCTGGCCGTTTTCCAGGGTACCGGTGTAATGAACGCTCACCACGTCACCCTTCTTGGCGGTTTCGCCGCTGCCTTCTTGATACTTGTCTACTTTGAGTTCACTCATGCCTCCCAGCTTAACGGCTGGCTGCAGGCAGACCAAGACAGATCAAGAGGCTCTAAGCCTTGTGCGGCTACATCCTCCTCTGCGTATCCCCAGCCTCTACACTTGGACGCGTTATGCCCGCGACTGTTTCTCCCCCGCGTCTGCACCAGTTCTGGGCTGTTGGCTGGCCCTATCTGCTCACGGCGCTACTGGGGCTGGTTCTGGCCTACGGCGTCTCACTGGCACGGGTGAGCGGTGATTCCATGCGGCCCACCCTCCAAAGCGGCAACCTGCTGCTGCTGCAGAAATATCCGCGCTGGCTGGACCCGGATTTTCCACAGCGCGGTGACCTCGTGGTGTTCAGAGGCCCGCCAGGTAGCCCTTATTCCTATGCGGACCACCAGTGGTTGGGACTGGAGTGGCGAACCCGCCCAGCCCATATCAAGCGGGTGCTGGCCACGGCTGGAGACCGCGTGGAGGCGCGGAAAGGTGGGGTCGTGGTCAATGGTCAGGCCCTGGCCGAAAGCTACACGCTGCCCGGCTATGTGGACGATTTTGGGCCGCTGACTCTGGACGCAGGTGAAGTGTGGGTCATGGGCGACAACCGCCTGGTGGGCAGCAGCCTGGACTCGCGGACTTACGGTCCTATACGGGTACAGGACGTGGTGGGCCAGGCCAAGATGCGGCTGTGGCCGACACCGCGTGCATTGGCGCTGACCGCAACGAAATGAAGGTCCAGCAGCGGAAAAGGTGGCCTAGAGGGCACCCCACCAGCTGGCCGTCAGGCCCGCGTCAGCCTGAACCAATCGAACGCTCATACGGGATTGGTACGGTGCTGGGTATGAACGTATCCAAGACTCTGCTGGCCTCGGTGGCCACCGTGATGATTGCCGCTCCTGGCCTGGCCCAGACCCAGGGTTACGAGTTGAACGACCCCAACTCTCCCTTTTCCTTTACCGTGCCTGCAGCCAGTGGTCAGACCTGGCAGGTGCTGACTCCCAAAGGGCAGGCCAGCTCCGGCGTGTACCTGGGCAAAGCTCCCGGTGCCCTGATCGAACTGACCGTCAACAAGACCAACGCTTCGATTGATACGCTGCCCGAACTGGTCAGCTCCTATGAGAAGGTCAAGTTCCAGGGGCTGACCGTGCGCCGCCTGGGAGCCAAAGACGCCACCTACGGTGGTGTGGCTGGCAAAGAGATCGAGTACGCCATCAGCGGCAAAAACGCTCAGGGCCAGACCATGGAAAAGCGCGTGCGCTTCTGGGGCGCCGTCAAGGGCAACAACGCTTTTGCCTTTAACCTGATTGACAACCCCAACACCTACGCCGTGAACCGCGACAGCACCTTTACCCCCATTCTGAAATCGCTGAAGTTCAAGTAACACGCCAAGTAAGGCGTCTAATCCGCAACCCCATCAGGCCCCCACTTCCGGGGGCTTTTTTTGTTTTGGGCTGAGGAGGCTTTGCCGCACAAGTGGGAACTGGGCTAGGGGATGTCTGCTGGCGCCTGCGGACAGGTGCCCGCACGGTGAAACAACCCCGGCGTCAGCGGACGCTCACGGTAGTGCCGCTCCCAGACGGGGGTGGTGGCCGGGGACAGCGGCGGAATCAACCAGTCCCACTGGCCGTTCACCTGCCGCCCCGCCGCTCGCTCGCGCTCCTCAAAGGCCACGAACTGCTGGGTCAGGCTATGGTGGTCGTCCATCCGCACGCCCGCCCGGTCAAAGGAATGCAGCACGGCGCGGTTCATCTCAACCAGCGCCCGGTCGCGCCACAGCGTCCGCTCACGCGAGGTGTCAAGACCCAGTTGCACAGCCAGCCCGGGCAAGGCGTCGTAGCGGCTGCGGTCGGCCAGGTTGCGGGCCGCGATTTCGGTCTGAAGATACCAGCCGTTGAAAGGCGCGCAGGGATAGGTCAGGCCCCCAAAACGCAGCTCCATGTCACTGACCACCGGCAGGGCGTGCCACTTGAGGCCCAGCGGTCCTACGTCGGGGTGGATGATCTCGACCTCATGCACGTCGGCGGCGTCCCAGCTGAACAGCCGCGTCTGTGCGCCCACCCGGAGTGCCAGTGGCAACAGGTCAAACGCCGAACGCTGCGCCGGGGGCTGCCAGCCCAGCTCCGTCAGCCGCGCAGTCAGTTTGCGGTTCTGCGGGTCGCCCAGGCCGTCGGCGTACCCGGCGTAGCGCAGCAGCTGCGGGTTCAGAATCTGCACCTCTGGGCCGAAGACGCTCATCATGCTGCGGATGCGGCCCCCGTTCCAGGCCCACCGCAGATGCTCCTGGAGCGCCTGGAACACGGCGACCGGGTCATGCAGATGCCGCAGGTCGCGCACCTCCAGGGACGGCCAGTAGGCACGGCCCACACAGCGCGGGGCATTGCGCCAAGCCACCCGCGCTGCAAAGGTCAGCTCGGCGGAGGTGGGGACATAGGGGCCGCCGCCGGGGCGCCGCGCCGCCTTCCCCGTCTCCTGGGCATACAGTGTCAGGAAACGGTTCCATTCGGTGTCAGCGAAGCAGGAGTCAGCCATGCGCCTGAGCATAGACGCTCAGGCCAGGGCAAAAGGCTCGGGGGTGGGCCGGGGCAGACCCCGCTGCCGCCCCTGCACCTTTCTCTGACCTTTAGCGCAAACGCTGGGCTTCGATAAACTCCAGCACGTCGGCGCGGGTCTTTCCTAGCCAGGTGAGGGGACGGGCCAGCGCTCCGGCAATGGTGACGTGATCCACGCGGGCCACCTCGCGGCGCTCTACCTGAGCACCAGCGGCCCTCAGGGCGCGCTCCATGTTGATGGCGTTCTGTGGGTGAACCGTCTGATCGTTCTCAGCCGTCAGCAGCAAATGTGGCGGCGCGTCCGGGCGCACATGACGGTCAGGCATGATCTCATCCGGCAGGCCGCCTTCGGGAAAAGCGTTGCGGCTGGGAAAATCGCGGAAGTCATAGGAGTACGGTCCCGCCAGTCCGATCACACCGCGCACTGCCGAAATCGGCACGCCCGCTTCGCGCAGCCAGCGCTCGTTCACGGCGGTTTCTACGGCGTTGAAGGCCCCCGCCGAGTGGCCCATCAGGAACAGGTTATCGGGGCTGCCGCCATACCGGGCGGCCTGTGAGCGCAAGAAAGCCAGAGCCTGGGCGCTGTCCTGAATGTAGCTGGGGTAGCGGAACTGCGGGGCCAGACGGTAGTTCATCACGCCCACCACATAGCCGGCGCGGGCCAGGCTCTCACCCACGAAGCGGTAGTCCTCCTTGTTGCCATTGGCCCAGCTGCCGCCGTGGATAAACAGTACGGTGGGCGCGCCCCGCACATTCTGAGGGGCGTAAATGTCCAGCTTCTGACGCTCGGTGCTGCCGTAGACCAGGTCGGTTTGCACCGTGAGTCCCGCCGTGGAAACCGTACGGTTGAGGGTCTGAACAGGATTCAGCGCAGCGCAGCTGCCCAGAGTCAGGGCCAGCGTGCCAGCGGCAAGCACAGTGAGCCAGCGGCGCTGGCGGACAGACTGAGGGGTAACGGCCATAGCGCGCAGTCTTGCGTATACGCCGCACCCCGACTGTGCCGATCATCCTGAGCGCCGCAGCATGAAGTCTCTCGGAAGGTCGCTCACCTTGCCGTCTGTCCCGGCCCGCCAGACTGGAGCATGAACGGTTTCCCCCTGCTCGCGGGAGGACTGCTGATCACCGCAGCGCTGGCCCTGGGCCTACAGACGCTGCAAGCGGCTCCCGAATCCGCCGCCACGCCGCCCCCCGCCGAAGTCGCACCCGCCCCTGCACTCCCAGCGACGGAGCCACTGCCTGCCACCTCACAGGA
This sequence comes from Deinococcus radiophilus, assembly GCF_020889625.1. Lineage (GTDB taxonomy): Bacteria > Deinococcota > Deinococci > Deinococcales > Deinococcaceae > Deinococcus > Deinococcus radiophilus. The sequence goes on along the minus strand of NZ_CP086380.1, from coordinate 236,410 downwards.
ACAGGCCGCACCCACGCCAGATGCAACCGAGGCCGCTGAAGAAGCCCGCTCGGAAGTTATCCCCACGCCTGAAGTGACCGCGGCGGAGGTGTCTGCACCGCCCACACCAACCCTGCCCGCCAGCGCCAGTCTCCCTGGCCTGCGTCACGAGTACCAGCGCCTCAACAACTGCGGCCCGGCCACCCTCGGGACAGCCATGAGCGTGTGGGGAACGCCAGACACCCAGTACGACATCGCGCCAGCAGTCCGCCCCGCTGCGGGCGACGTGAACGTGACGCCCGCAGAGCTGGCTGCCTACGCCCGCGCTCAGGGGTTGGACACACACCTTGCCCCCGGAGGCAGCATCGACCTGATCCGTGGCCTGCTCAGCGAAGGGATTCCCGTGATCGTCCACACCTGGTTCGTGACGGATGACGGCGGCATGGGCCACTTCCGGGTCCCTACCGGCTACGACGACGCGGCGCAGAAATTCTTGGCACTGGACTCGTACCTGGGGCCGCTGGGCATGGACTACGCGGCCTTCGATGAACTGTGGCGGACTTTCGGGCGCACCTATCTGGCGGTGTATCCCCCGGAGCAGGGCGCGGCGGTCACGGCCCTGCTGGGCGATCAGGCCGACCCGCAAGTGGCCAAGCAGAGTCACCTGGAAGCGGCACTGGCCGAAGCGCAGGCGCGCGACGACGCCGTGGGCTGGCTGACGGCAGGACAGGCGGCGCTGAATATCGGGGACGCACGGATGGCCAGCCTCTACTTTGACCGGGCCTTTGCCGCGGCCCCCAACCCGGCGCTGGACCCCACCCGCCCCAGCTGGGTGCAGGGCGGCCTGCCCTGGCGCACGCTGTGGTACACCTTCGGGCCGCTGGAGGCCTATACCCGCACGGCCCGCTACGCCGACGTGCTGCGGCTGAGCGGCAACATTCTGCGCGACGTTCCCAGCCACGAAGAGGCCCACTATTGGCGGGGCCGCGCCCTGGCGGGCCTGGGCCGCACCGCCGAAGCCCGCGCCGCCTACACCGAAGCCCTGCGCCTGCGGCCCCAGTTTGCGGCGGCGCAGCAGGCCCTGGCTAGGCTATAGATCGGCGTCCCAACAGCGGATGGGCCTACGGCGCAGCCGCCCACTCGGTTGATGTTTGCCGCTAAAGGTTATCCGGAAAACGGAGTGGAGCGTCCAACGTTAGCAGTGCCCACTCGCTCTCCTGCGGAGCTGTGCCAGTCTGCTTGCGTAAAACCGTGAGGCTGTGCCCACCCCTACGATTTTCCGGCGCAGCCTCTAGTCCTCGGTACTCAGCACCGCCAGGAACGCTTCTTGCGGCACCTCCACCGTGCCGAACTGCTTCATGCGGGCGCGGCCTTTTTTCTGCTTTTCCAGCAGCTTCTTCTTGCGGGTGATGTCGCCGCCGTAGCACTTGGCGAGCACGTCCTTGCGGTACGCCTTGACGGTGGCGCGGGCGATGATCTTGCCGCCGATGGTGGCCTGCACCGGCACCGGGAACATCTGCCGGGGAATCACCTCGGCCATCTTGTCCACGATCTTGCGGCCCAGGCTGTAGCTCTTGGATTCGTGGACAATGACGGCCAGCGCGTCAATCACGTCGCCGTTCACCATAATGTCCACCTTGCGCAGGTCGCCCTCGCGGTAGCCGATCTGCTCGTAGTCCATGCTGGCGTAGCCGCGCGAGATAGACTTGAGGCGGTCGTGGAAGTCGTAGAGAATCTCCGCGAACGGCACCTCGTAGACCAGCTCCACCCGTTTGCCGATGTAATTCATGGTCTGCATGCTGCCCCGACGCTCTTGCAGTAGGCCCATGATGGGCCCAACATAGTCCTCGGGCACCATCACGCTCAGCTTGATGTAGGGTTCTTCGACCAGCTCGATGCGGTCACGGGTGGGAAACTCGGCGGGGTTCTGGGTTTCGAACACTTCGCCGTTGGTCAGGGTGACCCGGTACACCACGGCGGGCGCGGTGGCAATCAGGTCCAGGTCGTACTCGCGCTCCAAGCGCTCCTGAATGATTTCGGCGTGCAGTAGGCCCAGGAAGCCGCAGCGAAAGCCGAAGCCCAGCGCCTCGGAGGTTTCCGGCTCGAAGTTGAAGGCGGCGTCGTTCAGCTTCAGCTTTTCCAGCGCCTCGCGCAGCTTGCGGTAGTCCTCGGTGTCGGTGGGATACAGCCCGCTGAACACCACCGGCTGCGCGGGCTTGAAGCCGGGGAAGGGTTCCTCGGTGCGCCGCTCCTTGCCGGTCAGGGTATCCCCCACCTGCGCGTCCTGAATGTCCTTGATGCCGGCGGCCACCCAGCCCACCGCGCCCGCCGGGAGCGTGTCGCCCACGACCAGGCCGGGGCTGAAGGTTCCGACCTTATCCACGTCAAAGTTTTTACCCGCATTCATCAGGTGAATCTGGTCCTTGGGGCTCAGCGTGCCTTCCAGCACCCGCACGAACAGGATCACGCCCTGGTAAGCGTCGTAAAAAGAATCGAAGATCAGCGCCTTGAGCGGGGCCGCCGGGTCGCCGCTCGGCGCGGGAATCTTCTCCACGATGGCTTCGAGGATGTCCGGCACGCCCACGCCGGTCTTGCCGCTGGCGAAGACGGCGTCCTCGGCGGGAATGCCGATGACCTCTTCGAGTTCCTGCGCGGCGCCCTCAGGGTCGGCGGCGGGCAGGTCGATCTTGTTCACCACCGGCACGATTTCCAGGTCGTTGTCGATGGCGAGGTAGGCGTTCACGATGGTCTGCGCCTCCACCCCCTGCGAGGCGTCCACCAGCAGCAGCACGCCCTCGCAGGCCGCCAGGGAACGCGAGACCTCGTAGTTGAAGTCCACGTGACCCGGCGTGTCAATCAGGTTGAAGATGTACTCCTCACCGCCCTCACGGACATACTTCAGGCGAATCGGCGTGGACTTGATGGTGATGCCGCGCTCACGCTCCAGCTCCAGCGTGTCGAGGGTCTGGTCGCGCTTGTCACGCTCGCCCATCGCGCCCAGGTGCTCAAGAATACGGTCGGCCAGCGTAGATTTGCCGTGATCCACGTGAGCGATGATAGAAAAGTTGCGGATGGATGGACTGCCAGTCATTGCCTAGCAGTCTAGAGCAGGAGGGTACTCGCTGACCGTCACGCCCGTTAGTGATGAGCTTGTGAGTACAGCTACGCCAAATGGCACAGGAGGATTTACAGTCTGCGGCCCTACACTGCCCCCATGCCCGCCCACCTCCTGCCCCGCATCGCCCAGGCTGAGGCTGCTGCACATGCTGCACAGTCCCCCGGTGGTTGGGAGCGGTTCGGGCCCCTGGTCGCCGTCTGGACTGAGGATGCTGCGCCGCTGGACACCGCCTGGCACGACGGTACCTGTGTCCCAACTGAAACTGAGTGGGACGCTTTCGAGGCATTTTGCGCCCGTCATGGCCAGACCCCGACTGTGCACGCTCTATCGCACGCCGCGCCGGAGCTGCTGTCCGCGCTGAATGCACGCGGATTTCAGTTGACTTATGTGCTGCACGTGTACGCCCATGATCTGAAAGACCTGCCTCTGACACCGCCCAACATGCACCAGACAGACAACGCCCTGGACTGGGCAGGGCTGGCCGCCCAGGGATTCGGCCCCAGTACCGCCGAGATCATGCGGGCCGTGGCCCTGGCTCCCGGCAAGCGGCTGTGGTGGGCCAAGGTAGACGGTCAGCCCGTCGCCACCGGAGCTTATAGCGTCGTAAGCGGCGTGGCAGCCCTGCACGGCACCGCCACTCGGCCAGAGTTCCGTGGACGCGGCCTACAAACGGCGCTGCTGGCGGCTCGCCTGAATGCCGCGCAACAGGAAAGGGCCGACCTTGCCACCGTGATGGTCACACCCGGAACAGGCAGTGAGCGCAATGTGATGCGGGCCGGATTCCGCCTGGCTGGAATGCGCCTGACCTGGACTGCCGCCCACTAATTACAGTTCCAAGATGCCGAGTTGGGGCCGCTTCTTGTGCTGATGCTGGTGCATCCGGGTGCTGAGGGCCGTCACTTCGCGCACTGCCTGCACCGCATATGGCCCCTTATTCAGCATGATGCACTCGGCCCGCATCCCCCCGGCGGCGTCGGTAAATTCGCCGCGTGTAGGCACGCCTTTTTCGACCAGGGCTTCCAGCACCTGGGTGGCCCAGATGACCGGCAGGTGGGCTGCCTCGCTGAGCCACAGCAGTTCTTCTTGCAGCTCGGCCATGCGGGAGAAGCCCAGCTCCACCGCCAGATCCCCGCGCGCAATCATCACTCCACAGGGACGCGACCCAGCGGCGCAGACCATCAGCTCGGGAAAGTTCCGCACCGCCAGCCGGGTTTCGATCTTCAGTACGATCCCCAGACTGGCGGGCGCACCTTCCGCGTCCAGAGCTGCTAGCAGGGCCAGCACGTCCTGTGGGGTCTGCACGAAGGAGTACCCGATCATATCGGCGTGCTGGGCAGCAAAGTGCAGGTCACGGCGGTCCTGGTCGGTCAGTGCAGGAAGTTCCAGAGCCGTCTCGGGGAAATTGATCCCCTTTTCGGCTTTGAGGCGCTCGCCCTTGGCGCGGGCTTGGGTGACACGCAGGGTGAGGCGGCCCGGCTGCGTCGCCACCACCACCGTGCCCAGCTTGCCGTCATCAAACCAGACCTCTTGGCCTTCTTGTACCTGTGCTAACGCAGCTGGCAGTGTGCAGCCTACCCAGGGACGCTCACCGGACGCCGATGCCACGTCCCCGCCGAGTTCCAGTTCATCACCCACCTTTAGGCGCGCCGCTTCACCCGGCCACTGCGGCTCAGTGGTGCGAACCTTGGGGCCACCCAGATCCATCAAGGCCCGGCAGGGCCGCCCGGTCTGCTCACGGGCCATTTGCAAGTGGTGCAGCATCGCTTCCCACTCGGTGGGACCGTCGTGTGCCAGGTTGATCCGTGCCACAGTCATGCCTGCCGTCAGCAAGTCGTGGACCAGCGCGGGCTCTGTGGCTGCTTCCGACGGGAAAGTCACCATGACCCCACCCTGGGCCTGACCCAGCAGCTCGGCGCTGTGCTGCGTTAGACGGCTGGACAGCTCGGCGAACTGGCTGTACACAGACTGAACAGGGCGCTCACCATCCAGGGCCGCCAGCGCTGCCACTGCCGCCTGTAAATTGGGCTGAACATGTGGCTCACAGCGGCCCAGCGAACTGACCCCCCACCTCACCAATTCGGCTTGCAGTTCGCGCAGGTCATGGCGGCGCAGGGCCAGATAAGCGGCCAGGTTATGGGCACTGGGCCAATAGCTGGCACGCTGGAGCCAGGGCTGCCACCTCTGCAACACATCGGCAGTATCGGCCTCTACGGTCGTCATGACTTCAGACAGCTGACACCGCAGCAGGGCCAGCGCATGAGACGGTACATCCGTGACGGCAGGGGGGGCAGGGTTCATAGCGGTACTGTGCCTACCCCGTGTCAAGGTGGTGTTCTGGAGTTCAGACTCAGTGCCGTCAGTGGGCAGCCATACACTCGATTTCTACTGCTGCGTCCAGTGCCAAGCCACTGACTCCCAGCGCCGAGCGAGCCGGATAAGGCTGTGGCATCATTTCGCGGTACACCTCGTTCATCGCCGCAAAGTCATTCATATCGGCCAGCATCACAGTGCACTTCACCAGATCGTTCAGGGTAAATCCCCGCTTGGCGAGCGACGCCTGCATGTTCAGAATGGCCTGACGGGTCTGGGCCTGCACCCCTTCCGGCAGTTTGCCCTGAGCATCTAGCCCCAACTTGCCGGACAGATAGAGGGTATTTCCCACCTGCACCGAGTCAGACAAAGGTGCGTCTCCGCTGGCGGGGGTGTGGACAATTTGTGGTGCAGGCAAGGGCGCAGCACTTCCGCCTGCCAGGGCACCCGGGAGCAACCAAAAGGGAGTCAGTGGAATGAATTTTTTCATATCCCCACCGTAACAAGGGCAGAACCACTGCCACCGCTTCAGTTGAAGTTCGCTCAGTGGGGAACTCATTTCGCCGCCCAGGACCCTCAGCTGAGTCACATCTTTTCAGTGAAAACCCCGACTCCTGGGTGGCCCTCCTCCCTGGCATCTGAGGAGTCGCTTTAGGCCTTCATCAGTCCGTCATCATTTATAGGACCTACAGTTCTGCACAATGACGCAGTCAGGGACACCCCCCAACCTGACAGGAGGTCACGCCCCATGAACCGACTCTTCACCCGGCAGCTGTGGCAACAAGCCCTCACGGTCCAGCGCAGCCACCTTACCCCCTGGCCGGCCCTGCGCGAAGCCGTGGGCATTGCCCTGGTATATCTGGTGGTTTGGAACACCCTGGGCCCCCTGGGCAAACCGCTGGCTCTGGCCGCCGCAGCGGGTGCGCTAATGGCCGGGATCGCTTCAGTGGGGGGACCGTCGCGCACCCGTGGCCGCGCCCTGCTGATGATGACTGGCATGCTGGGCCTGTCGGTGGCGCTGGGGCTGCTGGTGGGTGAACAAGCGCTGCTGGCGGCGGCCGTGGTGGGCGTCTTCGCCTTCGGCTTTGCCATGATTGCGGCGGCCAACCCGCTGTACGTGTCGCTGGCAACGATCAGCGTGTCGTACATGGTGTCCTACGCGTCACAGAGCCTGCCTGCCGAGCTGTGGTGGTCGCATGGCCTGGCCATTGTGGTTGGGGGGCTGCTGCAAATGTTTTATCTGAACTGGATGTGGTCGCTGCCACCCATGCAACCTGAACGTGAGCAGATTGCAGGCGTCTACCGCGATGTGGCGGCCAGCGTACGCCAGCTGCCGGGTCAGCCCCGCCCAGGGCTGATGCTGCACCACAGCGACGCGTTGGCCCAGGCACAGGTGATCACCGTCGAACGGTATCACTCGCACTGGCAGACACAGCAGCGTGAACTGACCTGGCTGCTGGACGCCCTGTACGACCTGGACGCTGCACTGACCGGCTACGGGGTCTGCGCAGCCCGCTGGCTGGAAGCCCACGGCGGAGTGGATGAGGATGACCCAACGCCGCAGCAGCAGCAACTCACCAAAGTCACTGACCACCTGGCCGAACTCCTAGAGGACTTTGCCGGGAGCATTGAATCCGGAACGGCACGGCTGAGCGCAGACGACTGGCAGGCCTGGCAAGCCGCCCTGGCTGAAAGCCCCAGTGGCCTGGAAGGCGAAGCCAAGAGTGTGCTGCGGGCCGCCGCGCACCTGCACACCGGATTCGATACCGGCCTCAGCGTGCAGCGGCGTGCGCTGGAACGGATCTGGCGGGAACTGACGCGGCCCTGGCATGATCCGCACGGCGTACAGTTCGCAGCGTACTATGGCCTCGCCATCGGAGTGCTGACCTATGTCAGTCACCTGTTGCCGTGGGAGAACAGCTCCTTGCTGGTCATGACCTTTGCGCTGATCTTCACCTCGGACTACCAGCAGTTGCTGACCCGCGGGGTGGCGCGGGTGGCCGGTACCCTGGCCGCCCTGGCACTGATCTTGCTGCTGCAAGAGGTGATCGGTCTGTCTGATAAGACCTCAGCAGCCATTCTGCTGCTGTCCAGCTTCCTGGTGATTGCTACGCTGAATGCCGGATACCTGGCGGTCACACTGGGCTTCACGGTCTACAGCTTTGCGGCGCTGAACAGCTGGGAGGTTGAAGTGGCCATGCCGGAGCGGATGTGGCTGACGGCTCTGGGCGTCCTGGCAGCGGTGATCGCCTATCATCTCTGGCCCAACTGGCAGGTACGCTCGCTGCCCCGGCGCTACCACAAGGCTGCCGAGGCGCTGTGTGACTTTTTGGAATCGCTGGGACAGGTTCTGGATGGGCGGGAAGATGCCAGTGACGATGCTCAGGCCCGTCACGCCGACGCCGACGAGCTGCGCCGTGCCCTGCTCCGGATGGGGGCCAAGTTCCGCCACGCCGCACAGATCGCCCAGGCCAGCCGTACCGAGCCAATCTGGGACACGTTGGAGAATCGCCAGACGGAACAGGATCCATTCGAACAGCTGGAAGAACTTGAAAGCCTGGCCGCCGAAGCCGTAGGCCTGCACAGTGCCCTGCAGTCTAAAAACCCCTCTACAGCTTCTGCCCGTCGGGAGCTGAACGACCTGAAACAGCGATTGACCGAGCTGCAGCGCAGACGTCCTGCGCTCCGCCCCCTGCTTCAGCGGAGTTGACCGCGCCGCAAGTGGGCGTTAGACTCCCTAGTGCCCAGCCAGCGTGGCGGAATTGGTAGACGCACTTGACTCAAAATCAAGCGGGAAACCGTGGGGGTTCGAGTCCCCCCGCTGGCACCATCACTGGCAACTTTGCCTTGGCCCCTCACCGGGGTCTTTTTTTTGTTCCGGCAGGGCTCTGACGCCTGGCTCACCAGTACTGCGGCAAGACCTCACACGCAATGTCACCTGACCTTTGGGCCTCACTGCCCCGGCGTGGCATGCTAGAGAAAGATGCAGTTTGTCAGGTACTCCCGCAGCCCGGCCTTATGCCCCGTGACCAGTGACCAGACGTACCCCAGTGGGACGCCGGTGGTGGTCCTGAGTCAGCGTGGCCCTGAACTGGCCGAAACGCGCGGCGAGATCCCCTCCGACCACCCACAGGCGCAGCAACAACCTGCCGGTCAGCTTCTGCGGGAGGCAACCCCCGAAGATCTGGCGGCGGCAGCCCACCTGGCCCAGCTGGCTGAAGACCTCAAGTGGGCTTTGCGGGCCCACGCCCGCAGCCTGGGTTTGAAAGTCAAGATCGTGCAACTGGAATTCACGTTGGACGAATCACTGGTCACGCTCAGTTATTCCGCCGAAGAACGCTTGGACCTGCGCGGCCTGATCAGCGAAGTGCGCTCATTTACCCCAGCCCGCGTGAACTTTATGGCCGTTGGGGCGCGTGAGCAGGCCGTGGTGCTGGGCGCACTGGGGGCCTGTGGACGCGAGAACTGCTCCAGTCGCTTCTTGCAGGAGTTGCCGCCGATTACCATTCGTATGGCGCGTGACCAGCAGTTGCCGCTGAATCCCGACAAGCTAAGCGGCCCATGCGGGCGGCTGATGTGCTGCTTGCAGTACGAGCACGATATGTACAATGAACTGCTGCGCGACCTGCCCCGCAAAGGCAGCCGTGCTTGCCATACCGGCAGTGGTGCTTGCGGCAAGGTGATCAAACTTCACCCACTGGCGGCCCAGGTGGACCTGGCGACCGAATCGGGCCTGCTGGCTGGGGTTCCGGTGAGTGAACTGGAAATACAACGCGGCAAACCAGGGCGCAGTGATGCGCAGAGCTCTGGCAAGCGGGAGCGTTGACCGTTCAAGAAGCTACCGAGCCTCATCCTTGAACAGGACAACCTCAGTTACTGACTTCCGGTTGGGCACGTAGGCCACTTCCACCGATCTCACCCACACCACCAAAAATAAAACTCCCCGCTTCTCAACGGGGTTTTTTCTGGCGCACCCTGTAGGACTCGAACCTACGACCGACCGCTTAGAAGGCGGTTGCTCTATCCAGCTGAGCTAAGGGTGCAATCTTGGCCTGAATTGAGCGCGGTCATGATAGCGCAGGCTCTGGGCCAGGGCAAAAGGCAACACAAAAAAAGCTCCCTGAAGGGAGCCGTATTGGAGCGGGATCACGGATTCGAACCGAGGCCAGAAGCTTGGAAGGCTGCTGTGCTACCACTACACCAATCCCGCTTAAGTTGTGCAAGGGAGTGTTGGTCGAGGCGACAGGATTCGAACCTGCGACCCCTTGGTCCCAAACCAAGTGCGCTACCGGCCTGCGCTACGCCTCGCCTTCCCTTGCGCGCTCGGTACTATAGCAGACTTTCTCAGTTTGTGAAGGGGGGTCATGGTTCAGATCACCTCAGGCACTATGATTGCTCCGACGTGAGCTCGCCCCTGTCCCCCACTACCCATACCAGCGACCCCCAAAACACCCCCCGGCAATTTCTGGAGCTGGTCAAGTTCGAACATACGGTGTTTGCCCTTCCCTTCGCCTATGCGGGGATGCTGCTGGCCTCCTCCTGGCAGGATGGAACTGGCTGGCCTGGCTGGGAAGTGCTGCTGTGGGTCACGGTGGCCATGGCGGCGGCCCGCACCGCTGCCATGGGTGCCAACCGGGTGATCGACCGTTTTATTGACGCCCGTAACCCACGTACAGCAAGCCGCGAGATTCCAGCCGGCAAGGTGTCGCCGCAGGCCGCCTGGGCCTTAGTGCTGGTCAGCCTGGCTGTGCTCCTCTTGGCCGCCTGGCAGCTTAATCCGCTGGCGGTCGCCCTGATGCCCATCGCCGTCATTTTCCTGATTGGGTACTCCTACACCAAGCGGTTTACCTGGCTGTGTCACGCCTGGCTGGGCATCACCGATGGCGCGGCGGCAGCAGGCGGCTGGATCGCAGTTACCGGAGCCTTCGCACTACCGGCCTGGCTGCTCTGGGCGGTGGTCATCTTCTGGATGATCGGCCTGGACACCATTTATGCCACGATGGACCATGACTTTGACCGCCAAAACGGCATCAAGAGTATTCCGGCCCGTTTCGGGATTCCGCGTGCGCTGCAGATGGCCAAGTGGAGCCATGCACTGACCTTCATTCTGCTGCTGGCAGTGGGCTGGTCGGTGGGAGCCAGTGGTTGGTACTACCTGGCTGCCGCCGTGATGGGGGCCATTCTTTGGTACGAGCACGCCATCATTCGCCCGGATGACCTGACCCGCGCCAACGTGGCTTTTTTCGATGCCAATATGTGGTTGGCCCTCACGATGCTCTTGGGTGTGGTAGCCGACGTGACCTGGCGGACGGTGACGGGATGACCATACAGGCAGAGGGACGGACATGCTAGAAGCTGCGCTGGAAACTTCCCCCGCCGATTTCGCGGAGGCCTATGCCCAGTACGCGGCGCAGGGTTTACTGCTGCCCCAACCGGAAGGCTCGCCGCTGCTGGAGTTTGCCTGTGGCGATCTGGTCATCTATCTGCTGGACCGCTGTGGGCTCTATCTGCCTACAGGTCCTGGGCGGGTCGTCGTGCATGGCTTGATCAATCCACAGCTGACCAGTGTGATGATTCCCGGAGAACCCGAGCAGACCTGGGCTGAAGCTGTGGGAAGATCTGCCCTGCGTGGCATGGGACAAGTGATCGCCCAGAACCGCCGCGTCACGGTGGTCGATGCGGGTCTACCCTTGGTGCTGAGTCGCCCGGCATTACCGCCCTACCCACGGGGGTGCTGGCGTCTCGACGCCCAACCTGGCGATTGGGTGCACTTTGAAACACTTTCTCCCCTGCACGGCTTCGTGCTCTGAAACCACAACATGAGTAGGTCACTTTGAGTAGACCTATTCGTTCATGTATGCCTTGCTCGCTCAGCGCATAAACGGGCTTGAAATCGGGCTGTCTCTCATGGAAGGACAAGCCAAGACCGACCAAGTGAGGTCTAAGATTGAGGAGGACTTTCATTCATTCCTCATGTCTCTTACAATAGGAGAAATGTCCGTGTTGGAACAGTTCCAATGCACGGTTTCCCCAGCTCTCCCCAGCTCCGGAGGCCCTCATGTATCTGACGCTTCCCCCCATCCATATGCCTCAGGAGCAGCGGTATTGCGTCCTGATTCTCGACTTGGTCGGCTCGACGCAGCTGGTGCAGGACCTGCCCCTGGGACTCTGGAGTGAAGTTCTGGGTGAATGGAGCACCGCCACCCTGGACCTGCTCTGGGGCTGGGGAGGCTGGGTGCAGCCACTCCAGGGCGACGCAGCCCTGGCCTGCTGGCCTCAGGATCAGGCCGACGCTGCCGTGAGTGCAGCGCATCAAGCCCACAGCCTGGCGCGAGGCCTACCGTTTGCCGAACAGCTGAACGTAGAACTGAACCTGCGGGCAGGTCTGGCCGCCGGAGCACTTATGGCCCTGCCAGGCGATCAGCCACGGCTCTGCGGGGTTCCCCTGCATCTGGCACAGCGCCTCTGTAGCGCAGCGCAGCCTGGCGAAACCCTGATGTGCTCCCAGGTGGCTGCCGGACTGGAACATGACCCTGGCGGGCAGGACAGCGTGCTTTCACCTCTGTCGCTCCCACCACTCAAGGGTTTTGAGGCCAAGCAGTGCGGCGGCGAACTGGGCTTTTTCAGATTGCGCACTGCCCACACCATGGGTGCAGGCCAGATGAAAGCAGGTTAAGGCCCAACCCCCCCTTCTCATGAGAACCGGACTACACTGGCGGGTATGGAACGTAAGCCACTGGTTCTCGTGATTGAAGACGAGAAAGAAATTGCCCGCTTCATCGAATTGGAACTGGGAGCGGAAGGGTACAGCACGGATGTGGCCTATGACGGTGTCACCGGCCTGAGCAAGTTCCGTGAAGTTGCCCCTGACCTGGTGGTTCTGGATCTGATGCTGCCCGTGCTGGACGGCCTGGAAGTCGCCCGCCGCATTCGGAAGACCAGCAACACACCGATTATTATTTTGACCGCCAAGGACGGTATTCAGGACAAAGTCGAGGGCCTGGACAGCGGCGCCGACGATTACTTGATCAAACCGTTTTCGATAGAGGAGCTCCTGGCCCGCGTGCGTGCTCACCTGCGCCGCGTGAATCCTGCCGTGACTGGCGAAGTTCGGGTGGCCGATCTGGTTATGAATCTGGATGGCCGCGAGATTTTCCGGGGTGGCCGCCGCGTGGAACTGTCCGCTAAGGAATTCGAGCTGCTGGAACTGCTGGCCCGCAATCCTGGCAAGGTCTTTTCGCGCTTTGAGATTGAGGAAAAGGTCTGGCCGGAGTACACCGGGGGCAGTAATGTGGTGGATGTCTATATCGGTTACCTGCGCCGTAAGCTGGAAGAGGGCGGAGAGCGGCGCCTGATCCATACCGTGCGCGGAGTCGGTTACGTGCTGCGCGAAGAATAACGCCATGCTGCCAGGCCTACGCGGGCGCTGGAGTGCCAAATCACTCCGGCAGCGGCTGACCTACTTTTATACCGGGCTGCTGGTCGTTTTGCTGTTGCTGGCGACAGTGACCGTACAGCAGTTGATGCGCCAGGATCTGGAACGGTCCCTGGAAGCCGATTTGGCCGATACCTATGCACAGTTTGTGACCCTCTCACCAGAGTTGAAGCTGGAGTTGGAAGACGGCACGGGGGCAGGCAATAGTGGTCTGGCGGAGGCCCGTAGCCGCTTTCCGTCATCGGTGCTTCAAATTGATCCGGTGGTTCCCCGCTCCCAGACGCAAGATCTGAGTGCCGATTGGGCGACTGCCAGAGCCGAAGGCGGTGAGCAAGCGCTGCTGGACTGGGTAAAGAAGCAAACTGGCGCCCTAAGGCTACGCCCGGTGGGAATTGATCCTGCCGAGCCACTGACCCTTTCACAGGATGAACTGCGCCAGTTGTTGGAATCACCCAGCCGCCAGATTCTGATCAACCGCTCGGTGCGGCCTCAATTCTCAGACCCTGAGCCTATGCGGGTGCTGGTGGCGCTCACCCCCCTCCCCTTGCAGCTCACGGCAGATGCACCTCCGCAGGACATGCTGACCATCACCTATGTGGGGCGCAGCCTGAGCAACATGAACCGTACGCTGGCCCGGCTTCAGATCATCATGCTGGGCCTGCTGTTGGTAGGCAGCTTCCTGGCGGCATTTGGGGCCTTTGCCCTCTCTGGATTGGCACTGCGCCCACTCTACGCGGTTCGGCGGGCAGCCGAGAGTATCGACTCGAATAATCTGACTGCCCGCGTACCTATGCCACACTCCAATGACGAAGTGCAGGCCCTGGCGGTGGCCTTTAACCGAATGCTGGAGCGTCTGGAAGAGAGCTTTGAAACCCAGCGCCGCTTTACCAGTGATGCCAGCCACGAGCTGCGCACTCCGGTCACAGCCATCGGCGGGCATGCCACCTACCTGCTGCGCCGCACCGAACTGGATCAGCAACAGCGTGAGAGCGTGGCGATTATTCAGCGTGAATCGGAGCGTATGACCGATCTGATCGGCAGCCTGCTGCAGCTGGCCCGCTCTGACGGCGGTGTACTGACCATGCGGCTGCAACCTGTCTTCGCCCAGATCTTTCTGCATGAAATCGTACGTGAACTGTCCCCGCTGGCCGATGCTGAGAATGCGGTGCTGCGGGTCAGCGGCCAGGACACCGCATTTGAGGCTGATCCCGACCGTCTGCGGCAGGTGCTCAACAACCTGATCACCAACGCCCTCAAGGCCGGAGCCAAGCATATTGACCTGCGCTCTGAAGTCCCTAAGCCTGGTTATGTGCGGCTGAGTGTGCGCGACAATGGCCCTGGCATCGCGCCTGATCAGCTGGAGAAGCTGTTCGACCGCTTTTACCGCCTGGAAGATTCGCGTAGCCGTGACCGGGGCGGCGCTGGTCTGGGCCTCAGCATTGCCCGCTCTATTGTCGAAGCGCATAAAGGACGCATCTGGCTGGAAAGTCAGGCTGGACAGGGCACCCAGGCCTATGTCGAACTCCCCATCGGCAACATCCCCACCCTGGATGAGGAAGATATTCCGTAACCCAGGGAGTCGGGTACTCAGCCCATCATGATTTCGTGCAACTCTTCGACCAGCGCTTCGGCCTCGGCGGTGGTACGGGCCACCAATAAGATGGTGTTTTCACCGGCCAGGGTCCCCACGATGTCGTCGCGGCGTAGGCGGTCCAGCATCAGCGCCACCCCGCTGGCATGACCCTCAGCCGTGTTGATCACCAGGATATTTTCGCCATGGTCAATGTCATGGACAAAATTCTGAAATAAACGGGTAATTTCGTCGGTCAGGTCCAGTTCACTCTGAACATTGGCCAGAGCGTAGCGGTGACGCCCCTTTCCCACCGGCAGCCGGACCAGCCGCAACTCATTGATATCGCGGCTGACGGTGGCCTGGGTCACGGCAATGCCATCGGAGCGCAGACGCTCAACCAGCTCGGCCTGTGTGGAGATGCTTTCACGCGTGATGATGTCCTGAATCAGTCGCTGACGTTGGTCTTTGGATAACACATTGTTATTTTATGCAGATTGTTTGAATAAATCTACAGACATCCGTCCTACTATGCAGGGCAGTTCACGACCCCAGCGCGCCACGCGTCGGCCAGTGTAGCGCAGGCGCGCTGCACTGGTGCGGTCTACCCCCTCAAGGCAAAAGCCGTGTGTTGAAAACAGCTACCGGTCACCCACCCGCTGACGGTGAATTTCAAGCGCCTCGTCCAGCAATCGCCGGGCCACCTCCAGTTTGCTCAGGCGCGGCCAGGGCTGCGAGCTGCCGTCAGCACGGACCAGCGTCACCTGGTTATCGTCGCTGCCAAAGGCCGTACCCTCCTGGGTCGGGTAATTCAGCAGAATGAAATCGGCATTTTTACGCCGCGCCTTGTCAGCGGCCCGCTCTACCCCAGCGTGAGTCTCCATTGCAAATCCCACCAGTACACGCTCACCCTTCTTCTCACCCAGCCCCGCCAGGATATCTGGGTTCTTGACCAGTTCAATGGTTTTGGTCTCACCTCCCTTGGCCTCTTTTTCGGTCTTGAGGTCGGCGGCACGGTAGTCGGCAATGGCAGCGGTCATGACCACCAGGTCAGCGGCAGCGGCAGCTTCTTCTACAGCCCGCTGCATGTCCAGGGCACTTTCCACATCACGGCGTCTCACTCCGGTGGGCGTGGACATGTTCACCGGACCGCTCACCAGCACCACCTCAGCCCCGCGACTGGCGGCCACCTGAGCAACCGCGAAACCCATCTTGCCAGAACTGGGATTACTGATAAAGCGCACTGGGTCCAGGTATTCGCGGGTCGGTCCTGCCGAAACGACGACCTTGAGGCCAGCCATATCCTGCTTGGTGGACTGTGACGGGTTGAGCAGCTCCACCACCTGCGCTGCAATGTCTTCAGGCTCAGCCATGCGGCCCATGCCGGCTCCCTCACCAGCAGTCCCGAAGGCCCCGGAGACTGGTCCCAGGAAATGATGCCCGTCTGCCCGCAGTTGCGCGACGTTGCGTTGCACTGCGGGGTGCTGCCACATCGCCTCATTCATGGCCGGGACCCACAGCACTGGCGCCCGCACGCTGAGGAGCGTGGCACTCAGCAAGTCTTCGGCACGGCCCTGCGCGGCGCGGGCCAGGGCGTCCGCCCCCGCCCCTACGATCACAGCCGCGTCGCAGCGGGCCAGGGTCAGGTGCTGCGCCTGCGGCTGCGGCGCAAACCAGGTCTGGTCAGTGGCGACCCGGCAGTTTCCAGCAGTACTCAGACTCAGCTCGGTCACGAAGTGCAGGGCGGCCTGGGTGGCGATCACCCCAGTCTGCACTCCTTGCTCACGCAGGCGCCGCAGCGTGGCCGGGGCTTTGATGGCCGCCACACTGCCGCTGACCATCACCAGAACCTGAGGAATGTCTGTAGGGGCACTCATGGCCCCCAGTCTACGGGGGCGGGCCGTGTACGGGGAGTGTGAGAAGTCGGGCGCTACACTGCTTCCATGCTCGGCAAACGCCGCCCACCTCCCCATATCGTCTTTTACTTCAGCCTGCTGCTGGGTGTGCTGGCCCTGATTCCGGCCTACCGCTACGCCATGGCGGAGAACTGGCTGCCCACCGCACTGTGGGGCGCGGTCGCCATCTGGCTGATGGTAGATGCCATCCGGTCTTATGGCTGGATGAAAAATGCCCAGACCCAGGCCGAACAAGCCCCCCCGGTTCCACAGTCGGAACGCGGTGAGTTCACGGCCCAAGAAGCCCCGGCCTTCAGGCCCGCCCAGCCTGCCCCTGATCAAAGCGGTCTGCGGCCCAATCCTCTACTTGGGGATCAGGGAACCGTGCCCCCAGAAGGCACGCCGACCGAAGCGAATGTTTCATCAGGGCCAACCCCGCGGCGCTGAGTCTGCTGGCCTGCTTACCCCGCATCAGTTGTCTGCCCAGAACCATGTCGGTTAAGAAATGGCTCAGGCGATCCGGTGCAGCGGGGTATTTTTTACCTCTATCTCTGTAACTGCACCTTGGTAGACTGACCCAACTGCCCTGAAGCGGCATATCGCATGGACCAGGCGGCAAAGCCGCTGCCCTCCCAGTGGGAATCCATGCCCCCTTTTCACTTCTCAGACCTCCGAGGTTTCTCTTTTGAAAAAGCTCAATCCCTGGCTGATCGTCCTGTTCGTGCTGGCGCTGATGATGATGTACTCACAGACGGCCAACGTCGGGCGGCCCACAGTCAATTATTCCGAATTTCAGGATCTGCTGAACGCTGACCGCGTCGAGCGGGTAGATATTGTCGGTTCACGGGCCACAGTGGACCTGGTCGGCCCGACCTCCGTGACCGTGGATACCCCTTCTGGTGCCCAGGCGCAGGAGCGCGAAGTCGAGGGCGTCACTGTGCAGCTCTCACCCAGCTCGGCAGTGCGTGACGATGAACTGATCCCAGCGCTGCGTGAGCAGGGCGTCACCGTCAACTTCCGCGAACCCAGCCAGTGGCTCAACATCGTCCTGAGCCTGTTGCCGCTGATTCTGTTCGGCGCGCTGATCTACTTCTTCTTTATTCGCGCCCAGAGCTCGCAGGGCGGCATGATGCAGTTCGGCCAGAGCAAGGCCAAAAAGTACGGCAAGGAAAATAAGGTCGAAACCAAGTTTACTGACGTAGCCGGCCATGAGGAAGCCAAGAAAGAATTGATGGAAGTCGTGGATTTCCTTAAGAATCCTGGCAAGTACCACCAGATCGGTGCCGAGATTCCCAAGGGCGTGCTGCTGGTCGGCCCTCCCGGAACCGGTAAGACCCTGCTGGCCCGCGCCATCGCCGGTGAAGCCGACGTGCCTTTTTTCAGCGTCAGCGCCTCCGAGTTCATGGAAATGTTCGTCGGCGTAGGGGCCAGCCGCGTACGGACCCTGTTCGAAGACGCCCGCAAGAATGCCCCCGCGATCATGTTCATTGACGAGATTGATTCCATCGGGCGCAAGCGTGGCGCTGGCATCGGTGGCGGACACGACGAGCGTGAGCAGACCCTCAACCAGATCCTGAGCGAGATGGACGGTTTCGATAAGGCCAGCAACGTCATCGTGCTGGGCGCGACCAACCGCCCTGATGTCCTGGACCCGGCGCTGCTGCGTCCTGGCCGCTTTGACCGTCAGGTGACGATTGATCTGCCCAACCTCAAGGAGCGTGAGGCGATCCTCAAGGTGCACCTGCGCAACAAGCCACTGGCTGAAGACGTGAACGTGGAAGAGATTGCCAAGTCCACCCCTTATTTCAGCGGCGCCGACCTCAAGAACGTGGCCAATGAAGCGGCGCTGGAAGCCGCCCGTATCGGCAAGCAGCAGATCGGCATGAGTGACTTTTACCGCGCCCTGGACAAGATTACTCTGGGGCTGGAAAACGGCTCACTCACCATTAGCGACACGGAGAAAAAAGCGATCGCATACCACGAGGCTGGACATGCCGTGACCGCCGCCGTGATTCCCGGCAGCGACAAACTCCAAAAGGTCAGCATTATCCCGCGTGGCCGGGCGCTGGGCGCCGCCTTCTATCTGCCCGAAGAAAACGTGCTGATGAGCAAGGAAAAGCTGGAAAACCAATTGGTCGTGGCCCTGGGTGGCCGCGCCGCCGAAGAAGTCTTTATGGGCAGTGTGACCAGTGGAGCCGCCGACGACTTCCGCAAAGCGACCAACATGGCCCGCAAGATGGTGCTGGAGTGGGGCATGGGCGACAACTTCGCGAACATGGCCCTGAACCCCGACAGCGGCGGCCCGGTCTTCCTGGGCGAAGACATGGCCAAGACCCGCAACTACTCCGAGCACACCGCGCAGCTGGTGGACGAGGACGTGAAGCGTATCCTGAGCCGGGCCTATGACCGCGCCCGCGAGATCGTCAGCGAGTACCGCCAGGCCATGCACGAGGTGAGCGACGCCCTGCTGAGCCAGGAGTTGATTACCGGCGATGTGGTGCGTGACGCAGTAGCCAAAGTCAAAGGCGAAATCCAGGGCTTCTCGGTGGGCAACGACATGCCTCCGATCCCACCCGCGCCCGCTGGCACGGACTGAAGTTCGACTCTACCCTTACCCACCCGCGCTTCGGTGCGGGTTTTTTTGTGGGTTTCCTGTGTCCGGCCAAGCCAACTGAGCAGCCTGGGCCATGCACTACAGTGAGGCCATGGGCCATGACGAAGCGCCAACCATACCCCCATGGGACTACTCCACCCGCGCTGTACAGAGCGCAATTCCACGCGGCCTGGGTCAGAGCATCGGTTTTCCGGTGCATGCGGCGGCGGCCTTTCAGTTCACCTCGCTGGAAGAAGCCCAGCAAGAATTCATCCAGGGCGGTGGCCTGAGCTATGCCCGGCTGCAGAACCCCACAGTGCGGATGCTGGAAGAGCGGATCAACAGCCTGGAAGGGGCCGATCACACCCTGGCGGTCGCCAGCGGACAGTCTGCCACCTTCACTGCACTGATGAGTGTCTGCCGCGCCGGGGACCATATCGTTTCGGCACCGACACTGTTTGGCGGCTCGGTAGGCCTGCTGCAAAACGTACTGCCGCTGATGGGCATCGAGACGACTTTTACCGACGGCAGCCCTGAAGGGATGCGGGCTGCCATTCAGCCCAACACCCGCCTGCTGTGGGCCGAGATGATTTCCAACCCCAGCGGCGACGTGGCCGACATAGAGCTGCTGGCTGAGATTGCCCATGACGCCGGAATACTGCTGGCCATTGACAATACAGTGGGCGCCGCAGGTTACCTGATACAACCGCTGGCGCACGGGGCCGACATGAGCGTGCAGTCGCTAACCAAATGGGCTGGCGGGCACGGCAGTGTGATGGGCGGCAGCGTCAGCGTGAACGCAACCCGTGAGCTGAGCGCCAACCCCATGTTTACCGAGGGCGGCGAGCACAGCCTGCTGGGGCTGCATGGGGACCGCGTCCTGGCCGTCCGGCAACGCTGGCTGGGAGGCAGTCAACTGGGCATGACACTGGCGCCGCACTCGGCTTTTTTGCTGGCGCAGGGCCTAGAAACGGTGGGCGTGCGCCTGGACCGCGAGTGTGTCACAGCCCAGACCCTGGCCGAGTGGCTCAGCAGCCACCCGAAAGTCAGCAGCGTAAGCTACTGCGGCCTGCCAGACCACCCATCCTACGAGACGGCACAGAAGTACCTGCCACGCGGCAAGGGCGCCATCATGACTTTCGACGTACCGGACCCTGCCCGCTTCCTGGAGGGGCTGCAACTGCTGCGGATCGCCCCCAACCTGGGCGACACCCGCACCCTGGTGGTACATCCCTGGACCACCACACATGGCCGCGTACCCGAAGCGCGGCGTGAGGCCGCTGGCGTGCGCCCTGGCACCATCCGCATGACGGTAGGCCTGGAAGACGTGCAGGACCTTATGGCCGACATTGACCAGGCGCTCTGAACTGTCCCTTGGCCAGGCCAGAACCTGGCCAGCGCTGCGGTCTGCCCGCTACACTGTGGAGCGTTTCCCTCATCTGAGCATCCACAGCCTTATTCCGGAACCCCGAAGTTCCCAGGAGATCCCCATGACTGCACCCCGTCCCACCACCCTAGAAGACGCCGCCACTCTGCCCGCCCCCACCGCTGAAACTGTGCTGGGCCGCTATGTGAAAGGCGAGGATTCCAACCCCCGCAGCGCCGCTGACCGTGAAAAGATCATGCAGAACATGCGTTTTGGCGCAGAGTTCAGTGATCACATGGCCAGTGCTCGCTGGACTGCCGACACCGGCTGGACCGAACCGAAACTGCTGCCTTACGGCCCCATTCCGCTGGACCCCAGCGCCAACGTACTACACTACGCTCAGGAAGTGTTCGAGGGCCTCAAGGCCTACCGTCACGCGGACGGCAGTGTCTGGCTGTTCCGGCCCATGTTCAACGCAGCGCGTCTGGCAGCTTCTGCCCGGCGCATGGCCCTTCCCGAACTACCCGCCGAAGACTTCATGGCCTCACTGGTGGACCTGATCCGGGCCGACCAGGAATACGTGCCCAGCGTGGAAGGCGGCAGCCTGTACCTGCGCCCCTTTATGTTCGGTGACGGTGCCGGGTTGGGCATTCGTCCCAGCGAGTCGGTCCGGTACATGGTCATTGCCAGTCCCAGCGGACCCTACTTCACGGGCGGCTTTGCGCCAGTCCATATCTGGGTGACCCGTGAATACCACCGTGCTGGACCTGGCGGCATCGGCGCTGCCAAGACGGGCGGCAACTACGCCGCGTCGCTGCTGTCTCAGCTGGAAGCCAAGGCCAAAGGTTACGCTCAGGTTTGTTATCTGGACGCCGTGCAAGAAGCCAACCTGGAAGAGCTGGGCGGCATGAACGTCTTCGTGGTCCGCAAGGACGGCCGCGTGCAGACGCCCGCCCTGACCGGCACCATCCTTGAAGGCGGCACCCGCTCCAGCATTATCCAGCTGCTGCGGGGCGAGGGCCGCGATGTTCAGGAAACCAGCATCAACTTTGACAAGTTGGTCGAAGACATTCGCGCGGGTGAAGTCACCGAAATGTTCGCCTGCGGCACGGCAGCCGTGGTCACACCCATCGGTAAGCTAGGCTTTGAAGGTGGTGAAGTAGAGCTGCAACAGGGCGACGTGACGCAGTGGGTCTACGACACCCTGACTGGCATCCAGTATGGCCGCTTGGAAGACAAGCACGGCTGGATGTACCGGGTGCTGTAATTGCCCCGCGAGCGGACACGAGTATCGACCACGGGGCGGCCCATGGTTGCCGCCGCAGAGCGCTAAGCAAGGCAAATGCTCTGCGGCGGCAACCTCAAGCTGCTAGCCTGAGTCCATGCCTTTTCAGCCCCACCCCAATTGGGCGCGCCTCACCGAGGACGACGAGCAGCCCTGGCAGACCCTGAGCAGTCGCCAGCTGATCACGGGGATTCGTCCCGTGTGGGAAGATCGTGTGCAGTTGCCGGGCGGCGTGCAGACCGACTATCAGTACCGCCGCCGAGGGCCACGGGCCGTCTTTGTCTTGCCTATCACTGCGGCGGGCGAGGCCGTGCTGATCCGGCAGTACCGTTACCCGCTGCGGGCCACCATCACTGAGGTGGTGGCTGGGGGCATTGAACGCGGTGAGGAGCCGCTGGACGCCGCAGTACGCGAGCTGGGCGAGGAAGTCGGCGGGCAGGCGACAGAATGGGTGGCGCTGCCGGGTTTTTATCCGCAGCCCAGCATCAGCGGGGTCACCTTCTATGCGGCGCTGGCTCTGGGCGTGACCCTGGGCGAGATGCACCATGAGGACACCGAAACGATTGAGCGCTTCTGTCTGCCGCTGACGGAGGCATACGACCTGCTGGAACGCGGTGAGATCCACGACGCCAGCAGCGCTCTGGTGCTGTATCAGGCCCGCGCCGAGCTGCAACGCCGAGGATTGCTGTGACTGAGGGTCCCGCGCTTCCAGCGCCATTTACCACGCTGGCCCAGCCCTATCGGCACGCCGAGGTCGCCCAGAACAGTGAATTCTTGGCCTATGCCCGCCGCGCCGACACCCCCGAAGAGGCCCTGGCCTACCTGGCCGAGCTGCGGGCCAAATACCCGGATGCCACCCATCACTGCTGGGCCTACCGGATTGGGGAGCTGTACCGCTTCAACGACGACGGAGAACCCGGCGGCACGGCGGGCGCACCGATCCTGCGGGCCATTGAGGGCCAGGGCGTTCAGCACGTAATGGTGATCGTGGTTCGCTACTACGGCGGGGTCAAGCTGGGCACGGGTGGGCTGGTCCGGGCCTACGGTGGGGCGGCAGCGGAGTGCCTGCGGACCGCCCCCCGCTTTGAGGTGCGCCCTCGGTGGCAACTGCGCCTCAGCATAGGCTTCGCTGACCAGGGAGCGTTGTATCATCTGCTGGACACCTGGGACGTCACCAAGGGTGAAGAGGAGTACACCCCTAGCGGCGTGACCCTGCCCGTGCAGGTCTACCCAGAGGACCAAGAAGGGTTCACGCAGGCCTTTGAAGACGCGATGCGTGGCAACGGCGAGCTGGCAGTGCTGGGGCTGGCGGACACAGAGCGGTAAGCTTGCGCCAGCCAGCCTCCCACCTTATTCCAGCCCGGACTGGTCCCTGACCCACTCCACCAAGTCACTCAGCGGCTCCTGTGCGATCGGCGCAAAGTCGTCTGTAATCATGCTGTCAGCCGGGCCAAGGCTATGACCCAGACCAGGGTAGATACGCACCGTGGTTGGGACATCTGCGCTAGTCAGAGCGTCGGTCAGGCGGGTCAGGTACTGGCGGGGCGTGTTGGCGTCGTTCTCACCTTGCAAGATCAGAACAGGCACTTTCAGATGAGGCGCCTGATCGGTCACACTGGGTAGGGCCCGCGCCGGACTGTAGATGTTCAGAAAACCCTGCGGTGAGTTGATCTGTTCGGCCAATGCATTCCGCACTCCCGTGAGATAGTCTCCCTCCAGATCTACGACTCCGTCGCCCCCCTGATCAAAGACTGGGTTCAGCTTGGGGGCACCCCCCGCGAAGCTGCTGGGATCTAACGTGAAAGACGCTGCATTCCGGGCCACCAGGCCGCCTCCAGGAGCGCTCAGGACACTGGCCAAGTTCTGCTCGGTCAGGCCGTCAGGGGCAACCTGACGCAAATAGGGCAACTGCACATCGGTCAACTGGGCTTCAAACAGGTCATCCCAGTCCAGCGTCACCGGCCCCTGCACGATCAGGCCTGCCACATCCGGGTTACGGCGGACCAGTTCGGTGGCCACCGTACTGCCTTCGCTCCAGCCATAGATGTAAATCCGCTCCGGATCTATACGTGGATTCTTCCGCATCGCGTCCAGCGCCGTCTGGGCATCGGCCAGGAAGGTGTGCAGGTCAGCCTCACCGTAAAAGCGCTCATAGTTCACCTGTCCAGGTCCACTCACGTAGCGCTTGTTGTAGCGCAAGCTGGCTACGCCGCCTTCACCCAGGGCCTGAGAAATATCCTTAAAAATGCTGGAAATGGGCTTGCCCTGTGGGTCGGTATAGGTGAAGTCCATATCAGCGGGGCTGGAACCGTGAATCAGCAGAACCGCCGGCACAGGATCAGCAGCCTGGGATGGGTAGGTCCACTGCGCCGGACTCTGAAAATCACCCAGGGTCAGGGTCGTGTCTACTGTTTCCAGAGCATGGGCCACCGAAGCAGCTCGTGGCAGGGTCAGGCCAGGGCCAGTCAGTGGCAAGGCCGGAATACTCACCATCTGTGTGGAACCGGAAGGCGCAGCTGGATCTGAGACGGCCAACTGCTGCTCGCCACCGGCCAGCGCTGAAGCTCCCAATAGGGCCACCGTCAGGATCACACCATATGTGACTTTGTACATATTTCAATCTATCAAGTGTCTCTAGCCAGAGGATGAGTTAGGCATGATGGTTCAGTGGAGCCTGAACATCAGAGACCTTGTCGCTATTTCCCCACGCAGAAATTACGAAAGACTGCGTCCACCACGTCATCCTGAACGTCGCGCCCGGTCAATTCGGCCAGCGCCAGCAGCGCCTCTTCCAGTTCAATACTCGCCAAGTCGTCGGGCAATTGGCGGGCCAGGCGCACATGCTCCAGTGCCCGCCTGGCCGCGTCCGCCTGACGCTCGCTGCCCAGCCACGCCTCACTGCGTGACACATCGCCCAACAGCTCGGTGCCCAGGCGTTCGCGCAGTTCGGGCAGGCCCGCTCCCGTCGCGGCGCTTACCTCCAGGACCTCCGGATCAGTCCAGGCTGCAGGCAGATCGGCCTTGGTCCGGAGGTGAATGGCGCGGGTGGTCGGCGGCAGTTCCAGCGGCAATGCTTCTCGCGGCTGTGAGCCGTCACTCAGGGTAATCACCACGTCCGCGCCCCCGGCGAGGCGAACGGCCTGCTGCACTCCGGCAGCTTCCACGATGTCTTCGGTATCCCGCAGCCCGGCGGTGTCCACCAGCGTGACCGGCACTCCGGCCAGCGATAGGCCCGCTTCCAGATAGTCCCGAGTGGTTCCCGCAATCGGCGTCACGATGGACCGCTCGTAGCCCAGCAGGGCGTTCAGCAGGCTGGATTTACCCGCGTTGGGGGCACCGATCAGGGCGATGCGGGCTCCTTGATTGGCGACCCGGCCCGCGTGAGCAGTCCCCAGCAGCGCTTCCAGCTCGGTTTCGGCGCGGGCCAGTGGAGTCTGGCGCTCCTCTTCGGGTACGCCTTCATCCGGATAATCCAGCAGGGCAGCGATGCTGGAGAGGGTCAGGGTCAGGTCACGGGCCACCGCGTCTACCCGCTCGCCCAGCGCCCCGGACAGGCCCAGCGTGGCCTGCTTGCGGGCCGTTTCGGTGTCGGCTTCGACCAGGTTCAGCACCGCTTCGGCCTGCGTCAGATCCAGTCGGCCCGCCAGATACGCCCGCAAAGTGAATTCGCCGGGGCGGGCGGTGCGGGCGCCCAGCTCCAGCGCCCGCGTCAGCACCTCGCCCAGCACTGCCGGGCTGCCGTGTGTCTGAAACTCGGCCACGTCCTCTCCGGTATAGGAATGTGGAGCGCGGAACACCAGGCACAGTCCTTCGTCGAGCCGCTCGCCGCCCGCACCCAGCAGCCCACCAAAGAGGAACCGTCCACCCGGCGTCTGACTGGGCCGCCGCCGCCCCGCAAACAGCGCATCAGCAATCGCAAGCGCCTCCGGGCCGCTCACTCGCACCACGCCCACCCCCGCGTGACCCGGCGCAGTGGCCACAGCAGCGATGGTATCCGATAAACCCGAACGGGAGCTGATGCGCGTCATAGCGCTCAGAGTAACGGACAGCGTCCGCCCTTGGCCCGTGCCACCACGCCAGGGCTTGCCAAATCTCCGCTGGGCATGCTAAGCTTCTTCAGCGCTGAGGGGGCTTAGCTCAGCGGGAGAGCATCCGCTTTGCAAGCGGAGGGTCAAGAGTTCGAATCTCTTAGCCTCCACCAAGATCAAATAAGAAACGTCGCTTTAGGGCGGCGTTTTTTATGTTTGTTTTGCGGCTGATGGGTTCTCCGGCGCTGTCCCTTTTCCAGAGAATCTCCCACGGTCCGCGCAGAAGGGCGACGCTGCGCGGCGAAACTCTAGGTTGTATCCACCGCTTTTAATTTGCCCTGCACGTCTTTGCCCCGCTTGTCAAGGACACATCACATCTCCTTGATGCCCTAAAGATTGATTCAGATCGGGGCACACCCCCGCGCCCCGGCTACGCCGCAAACTGAGGGCCATGAACATGACTGAAATTCAGCAAGCCTTTGACGCCGCCTACACCAAAGCCCCCCGCGATGGCCTGAGCCTAAACCACAGCCAGGAAGACGGCCTGCTGCGTATCGAAGTGCGCCACCAGGACGCCGACGGTGAAATGCGCGGCTTTGACGTGGTGGTGCAGCCCACCGAAGGCGAGGAACGCAGCGCCACCGATTACGGCGAGGCCGCCGCGCAGGTTGTGGAGCAGGAGTTGGCTTACGGCCAGTTGCCGGCCCGTGGCGACGACGGAGAGTTCAAGCGCATCGTGGTCTGAACCTCTGGACTGATGGCCCCTTCCCCGCTTTGGCAAGGCTTTCGTTGATGCCCACTCCCCGTTTGCGGTTCGGTGCCACCTTCAAGCAGACGGACAGGCAGTGGCCTGCGCTGAAGCCTTGACTTTTAGAGCTCAGACGGGTTCCGGATGAATCGTAAAAAGCAACGATTCATCCAGGGGCAACGGGAGTAGGAAAAAATGCGGATTCTGCGGTATGGAGACGCAAGGGGTGCTTTGTGGGTTGTGTCGTAATGGAGCGGAGGTCCATATCAAAGGCAGCTGGCTGCGCTCGGTGCTACCTTAGCTCTCCTGCTCAGAAGGCAGATAACCATGTACCGCACTTTTATTCTGTTGTATGTCATCTGCCTGGGCGGAGCCGCACTGAACCATGCCCGTGACCTGTGGCTCGGCGGCTGGATGCCCTATACCCACGCTTCCACACTGGAAAATGCGTTTTGGACATCGCCCACTTTTATTGACCTACTCATTATCGCGCTGCTGCTGTGGCGTCCGCGCTAGGGCGTGGTGATGACGCTGCTGCTCATGCTTAGCGACGTTGCTGTCAATATGCACTTCAGCGCAGCGCAAGGGTTCGGGGTCGCCCAGAGCGCTGATTTGCTGGCGCAGGTAGGCTTTCTGGGCTTTGTGCTGGGTTCTGCGCCCTGGCCCTGGCTGCTGCACACCACTCCCCGTAACATTCCGTAACCTATGCCAAAGCTGGTTTTATTCGGGTCCACCCTCTTCCAGCAAGCCCAACAGGAACTCAATGTCTGCTCTGGCATGGGCGATGAATTCATAATCTGTCTCTGGGACGAGGCCAGAATCTCCCGAAAGGTAGAGGTCTACGGGCCGCTCACCGTCCCATATCCGTATGAAGCTGTCACCTGCGTCATCTGGCCCTTCTACCCAGGCTTCCCAGGGACCAGGGCGGGCGGCCTGAAGGCGGGCGCGGATTTCGGCCAACCTGTTTCTTTGCGCTTGCCTCATCGCCGCCCCTTGCGCCGTACCTTCTGCCCCGGCACAGTGGCCTGTTTGAACTCCTTGCCCTGCAACTTGGCCTCAATCGCCCGAATCTGATCGCGCAGGTTCGCGGCCAGCTCGAAGTCCAGATCCTCGGACGCCTGCCACATGCTCAGTTCCAGCTCGGTCAGCTGCGCGGTCAGGGCGTCGCGGTCATCCCCGACATTTTCGCTGCTGATCTCATCCGGCGTTTCCTCGCCGCGAATCACGTTGCGCACGCCTTTCACCACCGTGCGCGGGGTGATGCCATGTTGCTCGTTGTAGGCCAGCTGCTTTTCACGGCGGCGGGCTGTTTCATCCATCGCAAACTGCATAGCAGGCGTGATGCTGTCGCCGTACAGCACCACTTCGCCGTTCACGTTGCGGGCGGCGCGGCCAATCGTCTGGATCAGCGAACGCTCAGAGCGCAGGAAGCCGGGCTTGTCGGCGTCCAGAATGGCGACCAGCGATACTTCCGGCAGGTCAAGGCCCTCGCGCAGCAGGTTGATCCCCACCAGCACGTCATAGTGACCCAGCCGCAGATCACGGATGATGACCTGCCGCTCTACGCTGTCGATGTCCGAGTGCATGTACCGCGCCCGCACGCCTTTTTCCAGCAGATATTCGGTCAGGTCCTCGGCCATGCGTTTGGTCAGGGTGGTCACCAACACGCGTTCGCCCACAGCAGCCCGTTCACGGACGCGGCCCAGCAGGTCGTCTACTTGCCCCTGAATGGGGCGCACCGTCACGGGGGGGTCCACCAGCCCGGTGGGACGGATAATCTGGTCGGCGATTTGGTCAGAGTTCTCGCGCTCAAAAGGGCCAGGCGTGGCCGACACGAAGACCACCTGCCCGGTCTTGGCCCAGAACTCGTCCAGGTTCAGCGGCCTATTGTCCATCGCGCTCGGCAGCCGGAAACCGTGATCCACCAGGGTCTGCTTGCGGGCGCGGTCGCCGTTGGCCATTCCACCAATCTGTGAGACAGTCACGTGCGACTCGTCAATAAAGGTAATGAAGTCGCTCGGGAAGTAGTCCAGCATGGTGTACGGCGTCTCGCCGGGGCGGCGTCCGTCAATGTGGCGCGAGTAGTTCTCAATGCCGGAGCAGTGGCCCAGCACCTTGAGCATCTCCAGGTCATACAGGGTGCGCTCCTTGAGGCGCTGGGCCTCCAGCAGCTTGCCCGTGGACATGAAATACTCCAGCCGCTCATCCAGTTCGCCCTGGATGGTGCTGATCGCCCGCTCCACGTTGCCTGCACCTGACACGTAGTGCTTGGCCGGATAGACCACCGTGCCGTCTAGATCACTGCTGCGGTCGCCGGTCAGCGGGTCCACCATGCTGATGCGCTCTACGTCGTCGCCCCACAGTTCAATGCGGGTGGGCTGCTCATCGTAGGCGGCCCAGACCTCCACCATCTCTCCTTTGGCCCGGAAACGCCCCGGCATCAGCTCAATGTCGTTGCGCTCGTACTGCATGCCGATCAGGCGGTCCAGAATTTCTTCGCGGGCCACCCGGTCTCCCACCTTGAGAACCAGGTTCAGCGCGGTGTATTCCTCCGGGTCGCCCAGGCCGTAGATCGCACTGACCGACGCCACCACGATCACGTCGCGCCGGGTCAATAGGCTGCGGGTGGTGGAGTGGCGCAGACGCTCGATTTCCTGGTTCACGCTGGCGTCTTTTTCGATAAAAAGGTCCTTGCCCGGCACATACGCTTCGGGCTGGTAGTAGTCGTAGTAGGAGATGAAGAACTCGACGGCGTTGTCTGGGAAGAACTCGCGGAACTCGGCGGCGAGCTGCGCGGTGAGCACCTTGTTGGGGGCCATAATCAGCGCCGGGCGTTGGGTTTCCTCAATGACTTTGGCCATGGAATAGGTCTTACCTGTGCCAGTTGCGCCCAGCAGCGTCTGATAGCGCAGGCCACTTTCCAGGCCATCCACCACCGTCGCGATG
This sequence comes from Deinococcus radiophilus, assembly GCF_020889625.1. GTDB lineage: Bacteria > Deinococcota > Deinococci > Deinococcales > Deinococcaceae > Deinococcus > Deinococcus radiophilus. Next base: position 207,137 of record NZ_CP086380.1, on the reverse strand, counting down.
GCGGTGGGCTGATCGCCGGACGGCTGAAATTCGGAATTGACGCGCAGGACTCGGTCTTTGTGGGTCACAGACATGGGGCCTCCTCGGCAGCGAGAGAGAGAACGAAGGAACAGCCGGGCATCCCTCCAGTTTACGCCTAGAACGTAAAGCCCGACTCTACTCCGGGGTGCATTTCATTCTCCCCAAGACCTGAGGTGGCACGAATCGATCAGATCTTAAATTTCACTGATTTCTGAAATTTGTTAACCTGGCAGCATGCCCAATTCTCAATTTGTTGAGCGCGCCGGAATGCTGCTTGAAATGCTGGGGATGCCCAGGATGACCGGACGGGTGTTGGGTGCTCTGCTCCAGGCTCCTGCCACTGGCCACACTCCAGCCGAGCTGGCGGGCCAGTTACAAGTCAGCCGGGCTGCCATCAGTGGTGCCTTGCAGCACCTCAAGCTGATGGGCCTCAGCGAGAACGTGCCCAATCCTGGCGAGCGGGCCGGACGTTACCGGGCCCGACCCGGCGCCTGGGCTGCCCTGACCGAACAGGGGAACCGCAAGTTACAGACCCTGCACGGCCTGGCCGATGAAGGCTTACAGACCCTTCCCGAAGGTGCCGACCCTACCGCACTAGAAGAGATGCGCGACTTTTATGCGCTGTGGCTAGAGCTCTTTCCTGTAATGCTGCGTGAGTGGCAGGAGCGGCGGCCCTGATGCCAGAGCTACCGCTACGGCGCGAATGGCACACCCTGCCGGACGGCACACATCTTAGCCTTCTGACTGGTGGGCCTGCAACAGGTGAACCTGTGGTCTTGCTGCACGGGGGTGGGACCGACCATGCTTGGCTGTCGTGGGGGGAAGTCCTTCCGACATTACTGGCCTCGGGTTACCGCGTTATTGCCCCAGATATGCCAGGCTATGGGCAGTCACCGCCCGCGGCGTGGCCCTCAACCCGGCCCAACTTGAGCCGAGCACTGGCCCAACTGTTGGAGGAATTAAAGCTCTCGTCCCCTGTATTGGTTGGTATTTCTATGGGTGGTTCGCTGGCTTTGGCGCAAGCTCTGGAACATCCGGCCAGTGTGCGTGCCTTGGTACTGGTGGGATCATACGGTCTGGCGCAATGGTCGCCCTATCACCAGCTGGCGGTGGGCCTGGCCCGCCTGCCAACCGGCACAGGCGGCGCGCATACTTGGTTGGCCCGCTCTCCTCTGCTGGTACGGGCACTACTCAGCACCTTTATTTATAACCATGTGGCCCTTACTCCACAGCTGGTGGCCGAGGTACAACAAGCACTGACCAACCCCGCCACTGCCCATGCCTTCGCGCAATTTCAGCGCGACGAAATACAACCCGCTGGCCTGAGAACTGACTTCCGTGGGCGACTGCCAGAGTTACAGCTTCCGGTGCTGCTCGTTCACGGCGACCGTGATGTGGGTGTGCCCCTCGCCTCCGCGCAAGAGGCCGCCCAGCGGATTCCAGAAGCAGAACTACAGATCTTTGGTGGCGCGGGTCATTGGACCCAGCGCGACCAACCAGGACGCTTCACCTATGAGCTGCTGCGCTTCCTGGGCAGACTTGCGATATAGAAGGGAAAGTATCGCTCAGGCGGCGCATTTACTCCCCCCTGCGCTGCCCAGCAAGCAGCCCTGGCCTCAGGATGGGCATTGGCCATCGCCACACCATGTCCGGCCCAGGCCAGCATTTCTGCATCATTGGGGGCATCTCCAAAGGCCAGTACCTCTGCCTGGTGCACGTCCAGGCATTCGCACAGCTGGGCCAGACCTGCCGCCTTGGTGATGCCCGCGGCGGCCATTTCTACAAAGGGCGCACCGCTGTGGGTGGCGTGAAACCCGCTCAGCCCCAGCGCCCGTAACTCGCCGAGCAAGTCGGCAGGAGAAAGCTCTGGATGACGCAGGGCCAGCTTGAGCGAGGGTTGCGAGAGAACTTCATTCAGTGACAGCGCGTTCATGGTTGCAGGGTCGCGCTTGTGATCGCTCTGGCTGGCCAGCGCCGCGTAGCCTGCCTGGGCATAAAAGCCCTCTCCACGTTCGCGAATGCTGACACATACCACCTCTGGCACACGCTCTAGCAGTGCCTGTACCACTGCAGTCTGAACTTCCTGAGCGAGCAGCGATTCAAACAGCACCTCGTC